>NZ_JAGEQS010000002.1:0-715548 GCF_017572235.1 Salmonella sp. 32010601201800023SM | reverse complement strand
GTCCGCCACTCGTCAGCGAAGCAGCAAGCTGCTTCCTGTTACCGTTCGACTTGCATGTGTTAGGCCTGCCGCCAGCGTTCAATCTGAGCCATGATCAAACTCTTCAATTTAAAAGTTTGATGCTCAAAGAATTAAACTTCGTAATGAATTACGTGTTCACTCTTGAGACTTGGTATTCATTTTTCGTCCTAGGACGTTAAGAATCCGTATCTTCGAGTGCCCACACAGATTGTCTGATAAATTGTTAAAGAGCAGTGCAACGCGGCTTTCGCTCACCGTTGCGAGGTGGCGTATATTACGCTTTCCTCTTTTTGAGTCAAGCCTTTATTTTCGCTTTCCTCACAGACTTCTTAACGAAGCCTTTCTGACCCGGCGGCCTGTATACCGTTGTTCCGTGTCAGTGGTGGCGCATTATAGGGAGTTATTAGAGCCTGACAAGACCTAAATGCAAAAAAAAGCTCAACCGTTCACTTTTCAAACAACATTTGAACCAAAAGCCTATTTTCGCCTGGTTTTTAAACAAAAACGAGCCCGTCAGGGCCCGTTTTATTCAAATTTGTGACTTACTGCACTGCCACAATACGATCATCATTGGCTTCAAGGCGAATCACTTTGCCAGGAACCAGTTCACCAGACAGGATTTGCTGCGCCAGTGGGTTTTCGATCTGCTGTTGAATAGCACGTTTTAACGGACGCGCCCCGTAGACCGGATCGTAACCGTTGGCGCTCAACAGTTTCAGCGCCTCGTCGGAGATATGGATTTCATAACCACGTTCTTCCAGACGTTTGTACAGACGCTGCAGCTGGATCTGAGCAATAGAAGCGATGTGTTGTTCACCTAACGGATGGAATACCACAACTTCATCAATACGGTTGATAAATTCCGGACGGAAGTTTTGGCTAACCACACCCAGCACCATCTCTTTCATTCGACCGTAATCCAGTTCGCCAAAGCGCTCCTGAATGAGATCGGAACCGAGGTTAGAAGTCATAATGACCACCGTATTACGGAAGTCGACCGTTCTCCCCTGCCCGTCAGTCAGTCGACCGTCGTCCAGCACCTGCAACAGAATGTTGAATACATCCGGATGCGCTTTTTCCACTTCATCCAACAAGATGACGGAATAAGGGCGACGGCGCACCGCTTCCGTCAAATAACCGCCTTCTTCATAGCCGACATATCCCGGAGGCGCCCCGACCAAACGAGACACGGAGTGTTTCTCCATAAACTCAGACATGTCGATACGCACCATCGCGTCGTCGCTGTCGAACATAAAGTTAGCCAGCGCTTTACACAGTTCGGTTTTACCGACCCCCGTCGGCCCCAGGAACAGGAAGGAACCAATCGGACGGTTCGGATCGGACAGCCCAGCACGGCTACGACGTATGGCGTTCGATACTGCTTCAACGGCTTCATTCTGCCCGATCACACGGCTGTGTAACTCTTGTTCCATACGCAACAGTTTTTCACGTTCGCCTTCCAGCATTCTGGCAACCGGAATACCGGTCCAGCGCGCCAGCACTTCGGCAATTTCCGCATCCGTTACTTTGTTACGTAACAGACGCATGGTTTTACCTTCCGACTGGGTCGCGGCTTCCAGCTGTTTTTCCAGCTCCGGAATTTTGCCGTACTGCAGTTCAGACATTCGCGCCAGGTCGCCAACGCGACGCGCCTGCTCGATGGCGATCTTCGCCTGCTCCAGCTCCGCTTTAATAGTTTGCGTCCCAGAAAGCGATGCTTTTTCCGCTTTCCACTCTTCTTCCAGCTCAGAGTACTGACGCTCTTTATCGTCCAGTTCTTCGTTGAGCATATCGAGACGTTTTTTACTCGCCTCGTCAGACTCTTTCATCAACGCCTGCTGTTCCAGTTTGAGCTGAATAATCCGGCGGTCGAGTCTGTCCAGCTCCTCCGGCTTAGAGTCAATCTGCATACGAATGCTGGATGCCGCTTCATCGATGAGGTCGATAGCTTTATCCGGCAACTGACGGTCGGCGATATAGCGGTGAGATAATGTTGCCGCCGCCACAATCGCCGGGTCAGTGATCTGCACATGGTGGTGCAGCTCGTAACGTTCTTTCAGGCCACGCAGAATAGCGATGGTGTCTTCCACTGAAGGTTCTGCGACAAACACTTTTTGAAAACGACGTTCCAGCGCCGCGTCTTTTTCAATGTACTGACGGTATTCATCCAGCGTGGTGGCGCCCACACAGTGCAGTTCACCACGCGCCAGCGCCGGTTTCAGCATATTCCCGGCGTCCATGGCGCCATCAGCCTTACCTGCGCCAACCATCGTGTGCAGCTCGTCAATAAACAGGATGACGTTGCCTTCCTGTTTCGCCAGATCGTTCAGCACGCCTTTCAGACGCTCTTCAAATTCGCCGCGATATTTCGCCCCCGCCACCAGCGCGCCCATATCCAGCGCCAGCACGCGACGGCCTTTCAGGCCTTCCGGTACTTCACCATTAATAATACGTTGCGCCAGCCCTTCAACAATGGCGGTTTTACCTACGCCTGGCTCACCGATTAACACCGGGTTGTTTTTAGTACGACGTTGCAATACCTGAATGGTACGGCGAATTTCTTCATCACGACCAATTACCGGGTCAAGCTTACCTTGTTCAGCCCGCTCGGTCAGATCGACGGTATATTTTTTCAAGGCCTGACGTTGGTCTTCAGCCCCTTGATCGTTCACGCTTTCACCTCCGCGCATCTGTTCAATTGCCTGAGTGATATTGGCCGTGGTCGCACCGGCTGATTTCAGCAGATCGGTTAACGTGCCGCGAGACTCAAGCGCCGCCAGAACAAACAGCTCTGACGAAATAAAATTGTCCCCCCGTTTTTGCGCCAGCTTGTCGCAAAGGTTCAGTACGCGTACCAGTTCCGAAGAAGGCTGTACGTCGCCGCCGGTGCCTTCCACCTGCGGTAAACGGCTCAGCGCCTGATCGATAGCGGTGCGCAACTGGCCAGCATTAATGCCGGCGGAGGTTAATAAAGGACGTATCGATCCCCCTTCCTGGTTCAGCAAGGCGCTCATTAAATGAAGAGGTTCGATGAATTGGTTGTCGTGCCCCAGCGCGAGCGACTGGGCATCGGCAAGAGCAAGCTGGAATTTGTTAGTAAGACGATCCAGACGCATAACTCCTCCCATAACAGGTCAAAATTGCTACTGGAGATTAAATGAGGTCATCCCTCAATTATTCAAGGTGAATGACCTGAATTATGTGAAAAGAAAGTTACCCGTACCGGATCGTCTTGATTCTTTAGGTTATATCAGCCAAATAAAACTTGCCATACGACCTGTCGTCTTGTCGCGACGATAAGAGAAGAAAGTCTCACTTTCGCTAAAGGTGCAGCGATCCCCGCCATAGACATGTTCAACGCCGGTATTCGCCAGACGTTGGCGTGCAAGCTGATAAATATCCGCCAGAAATTTTTCCCCGTGCGGCAAAAATGCGCTATCGGCTTGCGCATCTTTTGCTAAAAATGCGTCACGCACTTCCGGCCCCACTTCAAACGCGGTCGGGCCGATCGCCGGACCTAACCAGGCGATGATATTTTCTGGTTTGTCAGCAAAGCAGGTGACAGTTTCCTCCAGTACGCCTTCACATAATCCGCGCCAGCCCGCATGAGCCGCCGCCACTTCTGTTCCCTCACGGTTACAGAATAGCACAGGCAGGCAGTCTGCCGTCATTACCGCGCAGACGGTTCCTGGCGTATTGCTGTAAGACGCATCCGCACGTTTGGAGGCATAAGGTTCTCCGGTAAGCCTCAACACATTTTTACCGTGAACCTGTTCAAGCCAGACAGGTTTCGAAGGCAGATTGCCCGCCGCAAACAGACGCTTGCGGTTCTCTTCAACATGCTCCGGGTTATCGCCGCAATGCGCGCCCAGATTCAGCGAGTCGTAAGGCGGTAAACTCACCCCGCCAATACGGGTAGAACTACAGGCTGCGACGCCTTTCGGCAGCGGCCACTGCGGGACAATCAGTGCATTCATAACCAGTCCACATCATCTTTATGATCTTCAAAATCGGCGCGCATCGCATCGATAAGGTCCACCATATCTTGTGGAATCGGCGCGTGCCACTCCATTTCGATACCCGATACAGGATGGTAGAGACGCAGCATCGTTGCATGCAGCGCCTGGCGGTCAAACTTACGCAGCGTGGAAATAAATTCTTCCGATGCGCCTTTCGGTGGACGTGGACGCCCGCCATATACCTGATCGCCCACTAACGGATGCGTAATATGCGCCATATGCACGCGGATCTGGTGCGTACGCCCGGTCTCCAGACGCAACCTAAGACGCGTATGCACACGGAAATGTTCCATAATGCGGTAGTGGGTCACCGCCGGTTTGCCCATGGGATGCACCGACATATGGGTACGTTTGGTCGGGTGACGACTGATGGGTTCATTCACCGTTCCTCCCGCCGTCATATGTCCGATCGCGACCGCTTCATATTCGCGGGTGATCTCGCGCAGCTGCAAAGACTCCACCAGGCGCGTTTGCGCCGGAACGGTTTTGGCCACCACCATCAGCCCCGTCGTGTCCTTATCCAGACGATGCACAATGCCCGCGCGCGGAACATCCGCAATCGGCGGATAATAATGTAGCAACGCGTTCAGTACCGTACCGTCCGGGTTACCCGCGCCAGGATGTACCACCAGATCGCGTGGTTTGTTGATAACCAGAATATCGTCATCTTCATAAACAATATCTAACGGGATATCCTGCGCTTCAAAACGAATCTCTTCGTCGATCTCCGCATCAATAGCCACCCGCTCGCCGCCTAACACTTTTTCTTTTGGCTTATCGCAAAGTTGACCATTGACCAACACGCGCTGATTCAAAATCCATTCTTTTATACGCGAACGTGAATAATCCGGGAACATTTCGGCCAAAGCCTGATCTAAGCGTTGACCGAGTTGGTTTTCGGAGACCGTTGCGGTGAGTTGTACTCGTTGTGCCATATACAGCTTCTTCGTTTAACGTTGGGTTTTACGGCTTTGCCGTTTAATATAGTGTGCTATTGTAGCTGGTCTTAACCGGGAGCAGGAACAGAGAATCTCCCGTAAAACATTTTGAGGAAAGTCAAAACGTCATGACGCGCATGAAATATCTGGTGGCAGCAGCCACGTTGAGCCTGTTTCTGGCGGGTTGCTCGGGTTCAAAGGAAGAGGTGCCCGATAATCCGCCGAATGAAATCTACGCGACTGCTCAGCAAAAGCTGCAGGACGGTAACTGGAAACAGGCAATAACGCAATTGGAAGCGTTAGATAATCGTTATCCATTCGGACCGTATTCTCAGCAGGTGCAGTTGGATCTTATCTACGCCTATTACAAAAACGCCGATTTGCCGCTAGCGCAGGCCGCCATCGATCGTTTTATGCGTCTTAATCCAACGCACCCTAATATTGACTATGTCATGTATATGCGCGGCCTGACGAACATGGCGCTGGATGATAGCGCGCTGCAGGGTTTCTTTGGCGTCGATCGCAGCGATCGCGATCCGCAACATGCGCGGGCGGCGTTCAATGACTTTTCGAAACTGGTACGCAGCTATCCTAATAGCCAGTACACCACCGACGCCACTAAGCGTCTGGTATTCCTGAAAGACCGTCTGGCGAAATATGAATATTCCGTCGCAGAGTACTATACCGCGCGCGGCGCATGGGTTGCGGTCGTAAACCGGGTAGAAGGTATGCTACGCAATTATCCTGATACGCAGGCCACGCGCGATGCGTTGCCGCTGATGGAAAACGCCTATCGTCAGATGCAGCTGAATGCGCAGGCTGACAAAGTCGCGAAAATTATTGCCGCTAACAGCAAAAACACCTGAAGCAATACCAACAAGCAAAACGGCAGCCTTCCGGCTGCCGTTTTTTTATTCGATATCTGATGCAACAGAAATGATTTCACTGCAACGCATCCAGTCAAATATGGCCTGCTTTCAGCCATTCCTCAAGTAAAAGATCGCTTCTTCCTGCGATGCCTCACAAAAAGTTCGCCTTGACAAAAAGTGACAAAATAATGTGATTTACATCACACATTTTGACATTAAGAACGGTATGCTGGAATCACCAAGACGGGAAAGACAAGAGGTAAAATTTATGACAATGAACATTACCAGTAAACAAATGGAAATTACTCCGGCAATTCGCCAACATGTCGCAGACCGTCTCGCCAAACTGGAAAAATGGCAAACTCACCTGATTAATCCTCATATCATTCTGTCTAAAGAGCCACAGGGCTTTATTGCTGACGCCACCATTAATACACCGAACGGACATCTGGTCGCCAGCGCAAAACACGAAGATATGTACACCGCTATTAATGAATTGATCAACAAGCTGGAACGGCAGCTCAATAAAGTGCAGCACAAAGGCGAAGCCCGTCGTGCCACCGCATCGGTGAAAGATGCCAGCTTCGTCGAAGCAGAAGAAGAGTAGTCCCTTACATTGAGTGTATCGCCAACGCGCCTTCGGGCGCGTTTTTTGTTGACAGGATTAAAACAGTACGGGTACTGTACTTACGTACACAAAGGAAACAGTTATGAAGCTAACCCGGTTTTTCTTCGCATTCTTTTTTATCTTCCCCTGACCGGGAGGCGTTTCGTCATGTGATAAAGAATGCGAAGACGAACAAGAAGGCCTCCCCCACCGGGAGGCCTTTTTTATTGATAACAAAAAAGGCAACACTATGACATCGGAAAACCCATTACTGGCGCTGCGAGATAAAATCAGCGCTTTAGACGAAGAGTTACTGGCCTTACTGGCAAAACGACGCGCGCTGGCGATTGAAGTGGGACAAGCAAAACTACTGTCGCATCGTCCGGTTCGGGATATCGATCGTGAACGCGCGCTGCTGGACAGACTCATCCATCTCGGTAAAGCCCACCATCTCGACGCACACTACATTACCCGTCTGTTCCAGCTTATCATTGAAGACTCCGTGCTTACTCAGCAGGCGCTGCTGCAACAACATCTGAATAATACTCACCCTCATTCGGCACGTATTGCGTTTCTTGGGCCGAAAGGCTCCTATTCTCATCTCGCGGCGCGCCAGTATGCTGCACGCCATTTTGAGCAATTTATTGAGAGCGGCTGCGCAAAATTCGCCGATATTTTTCATCAGGTCGAAACCGGCCAGGCCGATTACGCCGTGGTTCCGATAGAGAACACCAGCTCCGGCGCTATCAACGATGTGTACGACTTATTGCAACACACCAGTCTGTCAATTGTCGGTGAGATGACCGTCACTATCGATCACTGCGTGCTGGTTTCCGGCGCTACGGATCTGAATACCATCGAAACGGTGTACAGCCATCCGCAGCCGTTTCAGCAGTGCAGTAAATTTTTGAGCCGCTATCCGCACTGGAAAATCGACTATACCGAGAGTACGTCGGCAGCGATGGAAAAAGTCGCGCAGGCGAACTCTCCGCGCGTCGCGGCGCTCGGCAGCGAGGCAGGTGGCATGTTGCACGGATTACAGGTGCTGGAACGCATCGCCGCAAACCAGACGCAAAATATCACCCGCTTTCTGGTACTGGCGCGCAAAGCTATCAACGTTTCCGATCAGGTTCCGGCAAAAACCACTCTGTTAATCGCCACCGGGCAGCAAGCTGGCGCGCTGGTCGAAGCGCTGCTGGTGCTGCGTAACCACAATCTCATCATGACGAAACTGGAGTCGCGCCCCATTCACGGCAATCCGTGGGAAGAGATGTTTTATCTCGATATTCAGGCGAACCTGGAGTCGCAGGTAATGCAAAGCGCGCTAAAAGAGCTGGGCGAGATCACGCGCTCAATGAAAGTGCTTGGCTGCTATCCCAGCGAAAACGTCGTGCCGGTAGAACCTGCCTGACGTTCAATAAAACGGCTTTTCTTCATCCCTGCGACGGCTACCTGCAGGGTGAAGATGGCGCCGGAGAGCGGATAATCCGCCACTTCCTGAGCAGACATATTTTCTCTGGTAGTTGTAATAAACAGCGTTTTCATGTCTGCGCCGCCAAAGCAAACCATCGTCGGACAACGTACCGGCAACCGGTACTCTTCCAGCTGCTCTCCTTGCGGTGAGAAACGCGCCACGCGCCAGCCGTCAAACATCGCGCTCCAGTAGCACCCTTCGCTATCCATCGCCGCGCCGTCGGGAAGTCCTTCTCCTTCGCCAAAATGGCGAAAAAGTTCACGCTTGCCCGGTTCGCCATGCTTATCAAGTAACGTGCGGTATATCACGCCATTCGGCGTATCGGAGGTATACATCCACTGGTTATTCGGGCTGAACGCCAGGCCGTTGTGTCCCTGGATATCGCACTGGATCACTTTTGCCGTCAGGTCATGATCGATCCGCATCAGCAACGCGCCATTATAGTCACCTGGCGCCCAGAACGTTCCGGCATAAAAACGTCCATCGCCATCAGTGCCGCCATCGTTGAAACGCGCCAGTTTCGTATTAGAGGGATTGTCGCAAACCTTACGCTGCAATAATCCATTTTTATCGGCCAGCCAGATAGCATGACGCATGGCCACAATAAATCCGCCCTGCTCACGCAAGGCAAAACAGCCCACCTCTTCCGGAAACGCCAGCACGCTATGCGTCCCGCTCGCCGGATGGTAACGATGGATCTCCTGTTCCAGGATATCGGTCCAATACAGCGCGCTTTCATCCTCGCTCCATGTGGGGCATTCTGGTAGATGTCCGACATAATCAAATAAAACGTGCGGCGTAGTCATAACGGTTCCTTAAACGAAAAAAGCCAGCAAAGCTGGCTTTTAGTATAGATGTCATCATTATGGTCGGCTGTCATTCGCCTGACGCAATAACACACGGCTTTCATTCTGGAAGCGTCTGGCATAATCGCCAAACCAGTGTTCAACTTTGCGAAAACTGTCGATAAAAGCCTGCTTATCACCCTGTTCCAGTAACCCGATCGCATCGCCAAAACGTTTATAGTAACGCTTGATAAGCGCCAGATTGCGCTCCGACGACATAATAATGTCCGCATACAGCTGCGGGTCCTGGGCGAACAGACGCCCGACCATCGCCAGCTCCAGTCGATAAATCGGCGATGATAGCGCCAGAAGCTGCTCAAGCTGGACGTTCTCTTCCGCCAGATGCAGCCCATAAGCGAAGGTAGCAAAGTGGCGCAACGCCTGGATAAAAGCCATGTTCTGATCGTGCTCGACAGCGCTAATTCGATGCAACCGCGCGCCCCACACCTGGATTTGCTCAAGGAACCACTGATACGCTTCCGGTTGACGCCCATCACACCAGACCACCACCTGCTTCGCCAGGCTCCCGCTGTCCGGACCAAACATCGGATGCAAGCCCAACACGGGGCCATCATGGGCCGCCAACATTGCCTGCAACGGACCGCTTTTCACCGATGCCAGATCGACCAGAATACAGTCGGACGGCAGGGGCGGCAGTTGCGCTATGACCTGTTCAGTAACATGAATCGGCACGCTGACGATCACCATTCCGGCATCGGCGACAATGTCCCTGGCGCGCGGCCAGTCCTGTTGTTCCAGAATACGGACCTGATAGCCCGACAGCGTGAGCATTTTTTCAAACAGACGCCCCATCTGTCCGCCGCCGCCCACAATGACGACCGGACGCAGAGAAGGACAAAGCGTTTTGAACCCCTTATCATTTTCGCTGGAGTAAGATTCACGCATTACCCGGCGCAGGACATCTTCAATGAGATCGGGCGGGACACCGATCGCTTCTGCTTCCGCCCGTCGTGAAGCCAGCATAGAGGCCTCACGCTCCGGCACGTAAATAGGCAGGCCAAAACGGCTTTTCACCTCGCCGACTTTGGCAACCAGTTCCAGGCGCTTAGCCAGTAAATTCAACAACGCTTTATCGACATTATCTATTTGATCGCGTAACGCGGTCAATTCAGCAACCATAACAACCTCTTATGCGACGCGCACCGCCAGCTGGCCGCTCAAATCTTTATGAATTTCACGTAACAGGGCATCGGTCATCTCCCAGCTAATACAAGCATCGGTGACGGAAACGCCATACTTCATTTCGCTGCGCGGCTGCTCGGAAGACTGATTACCCTCATGAATATTACTTTCAATCATTAAGCCAATGATTGAACGATTGCCATCTTTAATCTGCGCAACCACAGATTCGGCAACGGCTGGCTGGCGGCGATAATCTTTATTGGAGTTACCATGACTGCAATCTACCATCAGCGAAGGACGTAGTCCCGCCTGTTCCATCTCTTTTTCACACTGAGCGACATCTGCCGGGCTATAGTTTGGCGCTTTGCCGCCACGCAGAATCACATGGCCATGCGGATTTCCCTGGGTTTGCAATAACGCAACCTGGCCGGCCTGGTTAATGCCAACAAAACGATGAGGTTGCGCAGCGGCGCGCATGGCGTTAATCGCTGTCGCCAGGCTGCCATCCGTGCCGTTTTTAAAGCCGACCGGCATAGAAAGACCAGACGCCATTTCGCGGTGGGTTTGCGATTCGGTTGTGCGCGCGCCTATCGCCGACCAGCTAAACAGATCGCCCAGGTATTGCGGGCTGTTCGGATCCAACGCTTCGGTCGCCAATGGCAACCCCATATTCACCAGTTCCACCAGTAGCTGACGCGCTATTTTCAACCCGGCTTCCACATCAAATGAGCCATCCATGTGAGGATCGTTAATCAGCCCTTTCCAGCCGACGGTAGTCCGCGGCTTTTCAAAATAGACGCGCATTACCAGATAGAGGCTATCGCTGACCTCTGCGGCAAGGGCTTTAAATCGACGGGCATATTCCAGAGCGGTTTCAGGATCGTGAATAGAACAAGGACCGCATACCACCAACAGACGCGGATCGCGCCCGGCAATAATGTCAGAAATGATTCCCCGGGACTGCGCTATCTGCGCTTCCTGCGCCAGACTCAAGGGAAAGGCCGCTTTAAGCTGCTCCGGCGTCATTAATACCTGTTCATCGGTGATACGTACGTTATTCAGCGCGTCTTTTTGCATGATGGCGATCCTGTCTTTTCTTGTTTGCGATAGTTGATCCTCCACGAGGATGTTTAAACCATACCACAAAAAGTAAAGATTTCAATCCATATTACGTAAAATAAACTTTACACTTTGCGTGATGGTCGATTAAAACCCTTCATTTCGTATCAAAAACTTTACACTGCAAGTGGATGATTTTATTCCCAGCCTCAGAAAAGCGGTAAAATGAGCGATGCTCGCCATTTTTTGATTATTTTTTCTCCGCACGCATAATTTTACTTTCTGATATAGGGTGATTAATACCATTATCACAAGAATTTAATATCAGGGATATCGCTTAAATTATTCATATTATCAATAAGACATAATGACGATATGGCAAAATAATGTTATTTTGCTACAAACAATCACGGATGTATTTTAATGCTTTACGACTGAAGATGGTGGGGACTTGTTAATGCGTTTTTCTCACCGATTTATCCTTCTGTTATCGCTATTATTAGCAAGCTTGCCTCTGTATGCTCAACGCGTCACGGAAGAAGAGAAATCCGTACGCGCCATCGTCTCCGGTATCGTCAGTTATACACACTGGCCGGCGTTATCCGGGCCGCCAAGGCTATGCATATTTTCATCTGCGCGTTTTGTCAGGGTACTTAGCGAAGAGGCTGACTGGGCTTTCCCTTATCAACCGCTTGTCATCCGTACCACACAGGAAGCCCTGAGCGCCCGCTGTGATGGTTTTTACTTTGGCAATGAATCGCCAGCTTATCAGGTGGAGTTAACGCGTCATTATCCAGTTAATGCCTTGTTATTAATTGCCGAGCAAAATACCGAATGTATTATTGGCAGCGCATTTTGTCTGATCATTAACAATGATGAAGTCAAATTTTCCGTCAACCTGGACTCCCTCTCGCATAGCGGCGTGAGAGTGAATCCAGAAGTATTAATGCTTGCACGGAATCAAAAGCATGAATAAGGAATTTTCTCTGTCCAGACCAACATTTAAACGCACACTACGGCGGATTAGTATAATCAGCGTGCTGCTTACAATGACATTGATCTGGCTATTAATTTGCGTTGCGTCTGTCCTTACGCTCAAACAGTATGCGCAAAAAAATCTCGATTTGACCGCCGCCACAATGGCCCATAGCCTTGAAGCGGCACTGGTATTTTCCGATAACGCGGCCGCAGCGGAAACGCTCGCCACACTGGGACGCCAGGGACAATTTTCAGCGGCGGAGGTCCGCGATAAAAATGGCCGTACTATCGCCTCATGGCGCTATGATGCGCGAGCCGCAGACGATAAGCTCATCGGCTTAATTAGCCACTGGCTTTTTCCATTGCCGGTATCGCAACCCGTCTGGCACAACGGCAGGGCCATCGGCGAAGTACGGCTTGTCGCCCGCGACAGCCTTATTGGTCATTTTATCTGGCTATCGCTGGCAGTGCTGACAGGATGTATTCTGCTGGCATCCGGCATTGCCCTGCTGCTCACGCGTTATTTGCACAATGGCGTTGTGGATGCGCTGCAAAATATTACTGAAGTTGTACACGACGTTCGCACTAACCGAAATTTTTCACGCCGGGTACCTGATGAGCGTATTGCGGAATTTCACCTGTTTGCGCAGGATTTCAATAGCCTTCTGGATGAGATGGAAGAATGGCAGCTACGGCTTCAGGCTAAAAATGCCCAGTTACTACGTACCGCATTGCACGATCCGCTGACGGGGCTTGCCAATCGCGCGGCATTTCGCAGCTGTATTAACGCGCTGATGAAGGACAATTCCGCTCGTAGCAGTTCGGCATTGTTATTTCTGGATGGCGATAACTTTAAATATATTAATGATACCTGGGGACATGCGGCAGGCGACCGCGTACTTATAGAGGTTGCCAAAAGATTAGCGGAATTCGGTGGTAGCCGTTATCAGACTTACCGACTCGGCGGCGATGAATTTGCGATGGTGCTTTACGATGTACATTCGGAATATGAAGTACAACGTATTTGCGCAGCGCTATCCCAGGCGTTTAATCGACCTTTTGAACTGCATAACGGCCAGCGAATAACGATGACCCTGAGTATTGGCTTTGCGCTGACATGGGAACATGCCACTGCCGAAAAACTACAAGAACTGGCCGATCGAAATATGTATCAGGCTAAACACCGGCGTGCGGAACGCTCGCTAAACTAAGGAACGGGCCTGGCCGTTTCTGACTCAGCGTTGAGACCACTGACCCAGACTAATCATGCAACCGTCTATGGCGTGGAGCAACCCCATAAAAAAGGGGCCAGCGTAATGCCAGCCCCTTCTTTTCTACAAGCTTTCGGATGTTGCGAAAGCGCGTTCTTAGTTAAGACGCTCTTTGATACGAGCCGCTTTACCAGTACGCTCACGCAGGTAGTACAGTTTAGCTTTACGAACAGCACCACGACGTTTAACAGCAATGCTGTCAACTACCGGAGAGTGAGTCTGGAAGACACGCTCAACGCCTTCGCCGTTGGAAATTTTACGAACAGTGAATGCAGAGTGCAGACCGCGGTTACGAATAGCGATAACCACGCCCTCGAATGCCTGCAGACGTTTCTTGGTACCTTCAACAACCCATACTTTCACTTCCACGGTATCGCCCGGACGGAAGGAAGGTACGTTCTGCTTCATCTGCTCTTGTTCAAGTTGCTTAATAATGTTGCTCATAATTTAATCTCTTATCCTGGGTAAACTGATATTCGGGGGCCTATGCCATCCCATCATGTTTATGCTGCTGTTGTGCGTGTTCTGTTTTGAACTCCGCCAGCAACCTTGCTTGCTCTTCAGTCAGAGCCAGGTTTTCCAGAAGTTCAGGTCTTCTAAGCCAGGTTCGGCCCAGCGACTGTTTCAAACGCCAGCGACGTATCTCGGCATGGTTTCCCGACAGCAATACTGGCGGTACTTCCATCCCCTCTAACACTTCAGGGCGCGTATAGTGCGGACAATCCAGCAACCCATCAGCAAACGAATCTTCGATTGCTGATGCCTCATGCCCCAGAACCCCCGGTATAAACCGGGCGACGGAGTCAATCAGCGTCATTGCCGGTAGTTCGCCACCGCTGAGAACGTAATCGCCAATTGACCATTCTTCGTCAATTTCGGTCTGAATTACGCGCTCATCTACGCCTTCGTAGCGACCACACACCAGAATAAGCTTCTGATTCGTGGCCAGCTCGCTAACGCCCGCTTGATCAAGCTTGCGTCCCTGAGGCGACAGATAAATCACTTTAGCGCCTTCACCTGCCGCGGCTTTTGCTGCGTGAATGGCGTCCCGCAAGGGTTGCACCATCATTAACATCCCTGGTCCGCCGCCGTAAGGACGATCGTCCACGGTACGGTGCCGGTCATGCGTGAAGTCGCGAGGACTCCAGCTCTGGATGTTCAGCAGGCCATTTTTTACTGCCCGGCCAGTTACCCCGTAATCGGTAATTGCGCGGAACATTTCAGGAAACAGGCTAACGATGCCAATAAACACAAGCCAATCCCCATAACGCCATTTATTACCGTTTATTCGGTGGTTTAAAAACCAGGATCCCAGTCTACTTCGATAGTACGAGTAGCGAGATCGACTTTCTTGATAACCTGCCCATCGAGGAACGGTACTAGTCGTTCCTTGATACCAAATGCATCTTTCAGGTTCGCCTTAATGACGAGAACGTCATTCGACCCGGTTTCCATCATGTCGATAACTTTACCGAGATCGTAGCCTTCAGCGGTGACTACCTGGCAGCCCATCAGGTCTTTCCAGTAGTAGTCTCCCTCCTCAAGCGCAGGAAGTTGCGAGGAATCCACGACAATTTCGCAATTTGTCAGAAGATTCGCGGCATCTCGATCGTCAACGCCTTTCAGCTTGATGATCAGATCCTGATTGTGGTGCTTCCAGCTTTCCAGCTGTACCTGCTGCCACTGACCCGCCTTCTGGATAAACCAGGGCTGATAGTCAAAAATGCTTTCGGCGTCTTCAGTGGAGGAAAACACTCTGAGCCAACCACGGATACCGTATGAAGAACCCATTTTCCCCAGTACAACCGGTTCAGCGGGTACTTGTGCGGCGAGTTGCTTGCTCATCATGACCACCGTGACAGATTAAGCTGCTTTTTTTACTTCTTTGATCAGCGCCGCAACGCGATCGGAAATGGTTGCGCCCTGGCCAACCCAGTGAGCGATGCGATCCAGATCCAGGCGGGTGCCTTCTTCTTTTTCGCTAGCGATTGGGTTGAAGAAACCAACGCGCTCAATGAAGCGACCGTTGCGTGCATTACGGCTGTCGGTGACAACAACCTGGTAGAACGGACGCTTTTTAGCGCCGTGACGAGCTAAACGAATAGTTACCATAACATCCTCTTGTGTGAATAAAACAACCGGGCCCCATCGAGGAACGGAGCCCGGCGTCATATTAAAAGCCCGAAAATTTTACTGATTTCTGGGAAAAAAGCAATCAACATGTGATGAAGCTTAATTCCAGGGCGTGACCGTTGCAGCCAGTTTGGCGTCGGCGTGCGCGCAGAAAGCGGAGCGTACACGCAGTACGTGAGCATTTACTCGCTCCGCTCGCCCTTCGGGCCGCCCTAAAGGGCGTTCAAAACACTATCGTGTTTTGTCGAGCACACTCCGGCGTCAAAATGGCAAATAAGGTAGCCCGATATATTTATCTACCCGGGAAGCCTGGCGGCATCATCCCCTTCATACTCCGCATCATCTTCGCCATCCCGCCCTTCTTCATCTTCTTCATCATGCGCTGCATGTCGTCGAACTGTTTCAGAAGGCGGTTAACGTCCTGCACCTGCATCCCACAGCCCTGCGCGATACGACGCTTGCGGGAACCTTTGATGATTTCCGGCTTCGCGCGTTCTTTCAGCGTCATCGAATTGATGATCGCCTCCATACGCACCAGCACCTTGTCATCCATCTGCGATTTAACGTTGTCCGGAATCTGCCCCATGCCTGGCAGTTTGCCCATCAGACTGGCCATACCGCCCATGTTTTTCATCTGTTTGAGCTGTTCCAGGAAGTCGTTCAGGTCGAAGCCGTCGCCTTTCTTCAGTTTAGTCGCCAGCTTTTCAGCCTGTGCGCGGTCAACTTTGCTTTCGATATCTTCGATCAGCGACAGCACGTCGCCCATGCCGAGAATACGCGAGGCGATACGATCCGGGTGGAACGGCTCCAGCGCGTCGGTTTTCTCGCCGACACCGAGAAATTTAATCGGCTTACCGGTGATATGACGAATAGAGAGCGCCGCACCGCCACGCGCATCACCATCAACTTTGGTCAGCACCACGCCGGTTAACGGCAGCGCTTCGTTAAAGGCTTTTGCGGTATTCGCCGCATCCTGACCGGTCATCGCATCAACGACAAACAGCGTTTCTACTGGCTTGATAGAAGCGTGGACCTGTTTGATTTCGTCCATCATCGCTTCGTCAACGTGCAGACGACCGGCGGTATCCACCAGCAGCACGTCGTAGAATTTGAGCTTCGCTTCTTTCAGCGCGGCGTTGACGATATCAACCGGTTTCTGGCCAACATCAGACGGGAAGAAATCCACGCCAACCTGCTCAGCCAGCGTTTCGAGCTGTTTGATCGCCGCCGGGCGATAGACGTCGGCAGAGACGACCAGCACTTTCTTCTTGTGCTTCTCGCGCAAGAATTTACCCAACTTACCGACGCTGGTGGTTTTACCCGCCCCCTGCAGACCCGCCATCAATACTACGGCTGGCGGCTGCGCAGCTAAATTCAGCGTCTGGTTCTCTTCGCCCATC
This sequence comes from Salmonella sp. 32010601201800023SM, assembly GCF_017572235.1. Taxonomy (NCBI): domain Bacteria; kingdom Pseudomonadati; phylum Pseudomonadota; class Gammaproteobacteria; order Enterobacterales; family Enterobacteriaceae; genus Salmonella; species Salmonella sp. 32010601201800023SM. The sequence continues at coordinate 698,791 of NZ_JAGEQS010000002.1, read as the reverse complement.
GCCGCAACCAGTTCGCTACGGACAATCTTGACGAACTCCTGCCCTGGGGTCAGGCTCTTGTTAACTTCATGACCAACCGCTTTCTCTTTTACGCGATTGATGAACTCACGCACTACCGGCAGCGCAACGTCAGCCTCCAGCAGCGCCATGCGCACTTCGCGCAGCGTCTCTTTAACGTTGTCTTCAGTAAGGCGCCCACGGCCACTGATATTGCGCAGCGTGCGCGACAAACGATCGGTTAAATTATCAAACATTGTCTCTCGCCTGGGGTGGAAACGGTTGGTCGCCGCAGCGACACAGTTACAGAATTTCGCCACAGTATACCATGAAGCCGTCTTTGTTGTTATGCAACGGTTGGAGCTGCGGTCACGTAACGCTATACTGCTTCTCTTTCTCACTGGTCAACTGTCGACACAACTATGCCCGTTTTTGCTTTACTTGCCCTTGTCGCCTACTCCTTCAGCCTCGCGCTGATCGTTCCCGGACTGTTGCAAAAAAACAGCGGCTGGCGGCGTATGGCTATTCTTTCTGCGGTCATCGCGCTGGTGTGCCATGCTGTCGCGCTGGAATCGCGTATTCTGCCCGGCGGCGACAGTGGACAAAACCTGAGCCTGCTGAATGTCGGTTCGCTGGTCAGTCTGATGATCTGCACGGTGATGACCATTGTCGCGTCGCGTAATCGCGGCTGGCTACTTCTGCCCATAGTCTATGCTTTTGCGCTGATTAACCTGGCCTTCGCCACGTTTATGCCTAATGAATATATTACGCATCTGGAAGCGACCCTAGGCATGATGGTGCACATCGGTCTGTCGCTTTTCTCTTACGCGACGCTGATAATCGCCGCGCTGTATGCGCTACAACTAGCGTGGATCGACTATCAGTTGAAGAACAAAAAGCTGGCGTTTAGTAATGAAATGCCGCCATTGATGAGCATTGAGCGCAAAATGTTTCATATCACGCAGATTGGCGTCGTACTGCTGACCCTTACTCTGTGTACCGGCCTGTTTTACATGCATAACCTGTTCAGTACTGAAAATATTGATAAAGCCGTGCTCTCTATCGTGGCATGGTTTGTCTATATCGTTCTGCTGTGGGGGCATTACCATGAAGGCTGGCGGGGTCGTCGGGTCGTGTGGTTTAACGTCGCAGGCGCGGGTATTCTGACGCTGGCCTATTTTGGTAGCCGCATATTACAGCAATTTGTAAGCTAAGCTTTTAAAGGAGTTTCCCCTGGAACACATCTCCACCACCACGCTGATTATCATATTAATCATCATGGTGGTCATCTCGGCCTATTTTTCCGGTTCCGAAACTGGAATGATGACGCTAAACCGTTACCGTTTACGCCATATGGCGAAGCAAGGTAATCGCTCGGCAAAACGGGTAGAAAAATTATTGCGTAAACCCGATCGACTGATAAGCCTGGTGCTGATCGGCAATAACCTGGTCAACATTCTTGCCTCGGCGCTCGGCACGATTGTGGGTATGCGGCTTTACGGCGACGCTGGCGTGGCTATCGCCACCGGGGTACTGACGTTTGTCGTGTTAGTTTTTGCCGAAGTCCTGCCCAAGACTATCGCCGCGCTCTATCCGGAAAAAGTGGCCTATCCCAGCAGCTTCCTGCTGGCGCCGTTACAGATACTGATGATGCCGCTGGTGTGGTTACTTAACACCATCACCCGCCTGCTGATGCGTCTGATGGGAATTAAAACGGACATCGTGGTTAGCGGGTCGTTAAGCAAAGAGGAATTACGCACTATCGTGCATGAATCCCGTTCGCAAATCTCTCGCCGCAATCAGGATATGCTGCTGTCGGTTCTCGACCTGGAAAAGGTCAGCGTGGATGACATCATGGTGCCGCGTAATGAAATTATCGGGATCGATATCAATGACGACTGGAAATCTATCGAGCGGCAGCTTACCCACTCGCCGCACGGACGCATTGTGCTCTATCGCGATTCGCTGGATGACGCCATCAGTATGCTGCGCGTGCGTGAAGCCTGGCGGTTAATGGCCGAGAAAAAAGAGTTCACCAAAGAGATGATGCTGCGCGCCGCCGATGAAATCTATTACGTCCCGGAAGGTACGCCGCTCAGTACGCAACTGATTAAATTTCAGCGCAATAAAAAGAAAGTCGGACTGGTCGTCAATGAGTATGGCGATATCCAGGGGCTGGTCACCGTTGAAGATATTCTCGAGGAGATCGTTGGCGACTTCACCACATCGATGTCGCCGACACTGGCGGAAGAGGTCACGCCGCAAAACGACGGTTCGGTCATTATTGACGGTACCGCCAACGTCCGGGAAATCAATAAAGCGTTTAACTGGCACCTGCCGGAAGATGACGCGCGCACCGTCAACGGGGTGATTCTGGAGGCGCTGGAGGAAATTCCGGTTGCTGGCACGCGCGTGCGCATTGAGCAGTACGATATAGATATTCTCGATGTACAGGAAAATATGATTAAGCAGGTAAAGGTTGTACCGGTAAAACCGCTGCGCGAGAGTGTGGCGGAGTAACACAATGGCGAACTCCGGTTCGCCTTTTTTATCGCCGTCTTTTAAGATTCCATCAATTCCTGCCATTTACTTAACAATGCAATAATGTCTTTTCAGGCATTCAGAAAGGATATTGATGTTATGTCAGAAGATTATGTAATTGAATGGGATAAGAATTTTGCAGACGACCTCAACGTCGTCGCCAACGTTTTTTTATCACACAACCCAACCTTATGGCCCACTATTTTCTCTCAACTTTCGACGCAACCTGAAATCTTTGAAGACGAAGATGAAGACGAATATGGGTTGCAGGACGTCCTGGATTGTAGCGGTGGCGATCTCGGAAATAACGAGCTGGCACAGGCATTTTTACAAGTTCTACGCGGCGAAGGATTTATTCACCTCGTTGACTGGAAAGGTGAAGATGAAGAAGGCGAACTGGCTAATTTTGCCGCAGATCGCTTTTATGAACTCACAAAAAACCTGACGGATTCTGAGGAATTAAGAAATCTTCTTGTCGAAATAACCCAAGAGGATGAAATCTCCGATGTCTGTGAAGCCGGGGACCGTTACCTTGACGAGATCTTTGAACGCATCCAGACCGAACTCAATAAGAGGGGCTTCCAGATTTTTGATCTGAATGAAGGATCTGACACCTATAATGTGGTCGTTCTGCCAATGAGCGAATATAAAAAAATAGAGGATTTCAACACGCCGTGGCTGGAAGTGCAGGATTTTTTAAGCTAAAAAAATGGCCGACTTTACATCGGCCATCAGACTTTTACTTCGCCTTCGCTACAGTCACCATCGCCGCGCGAATGGTACGACCGTTCAGCGTATAGCCTTTCTGCATAATACCCAGCACATTGCCTGCCGGAACCTCTTCCGACTCCACCATCGCAATCGCCTGATGCACGTTCGGGTCCAGCGGCACGTTGGTCTCAGCAATCACTTCCACGCCGAACTTACGCACCACATCCAGCATAGACTTCAGCGTCAGCTCAATCCCTTCGACCATTGCCGCCATATCCGGATTGGCTTTGTCTGCGACTTCCAGCGCGCGATCCAGGCTATCGATTACCGGCAGCAATTCGTTGACGAACTTCTCGAGAGCGAATTTATGCGCTTTTTCGATATCCTGTTCAGTACGACGGCGCAGGTTTTCCATTTCCGCTTTGATACGCAACACGGTGTCGCGTTCGCGAGTCTGGGCTTCGGCAAGCTGAACTTCCAGATTCGCAATTTTTTCATCGCGCGGATCCACCTGCTCAGCAGAATCGTTTGGTTCAACTGCCTCAACCTCTTCGTGCTGATCCATGATAATTTCTTCCGGGGCTTGCCCCTCAGGCGTTTTCTGTTCTTTACTACTCATGAATTTCTCCGCGTTTTTTTTCGCATTCATCTCGCTAACTTCGCTTATTATGGGGATCAGATTCAGGGTTTCAAGGGAAGTACTCACATTGTCATCAATCTTCGCTACAAGGACCTCAGAAAAATGAATAATCATTTCAAGTGTATCGGCATTGTGGGGCATCCGCGTCATCCCACCGCACTCACGACACATGAAATGCTCTACCGTTGGCTATGCGCTCAGGGTTATGAGGTCATTGTGGAGCAACAAATCGCCCACGAATTACAGCTAAAAAATGTGCCAACCGGCACGCTGGCGGAAATTGGTCAACAGGCGGATCTGGCGGTAGTCGTGGGCGGCGACGGCAATATGCTTGGCGCAGCGCGTACGCTGGCGCGTTATGACATCAATGTGATTGGCATTAACCGCGGTAATCTTGGCTTCCTGACCGATCTCGATCCGGACAACGCCCTGCAACAATTATCTGATGTGCTGGAAGGACGCTATATCTCCGAAAAACGTTTTCTGCTGGAAGCGCAGGTCTGCCAACAGGAGCGCCAGAAGCGTATCAGCACAGCCATTAATGAAGTGGTGCTGCATCCGGGAAAAGTGGCGCATATGATCGAATTCGAGGTTTATATTGATGAAACCTTCGCTTTTTCACAGCGGTCTGATGGTCTAATCATTTCTACGCCGACCGGCTCCACCGCCTATTCACTCTCCGCAGGCGGCCCTATTCTGACCCCTTCACTGGATGCCATCACCCTGGTGCCGATGTTCCCGCATACCTTGTCGGCGCGCCCGTTAGTCATTAACAGCAGTAGCACGATTCGTCTGCGTTTTTCGCATCGCCGTAGCGATCTGGAAATTAGCTGCGACAGTCAGATAGCGCTGCCTATTCAGGAAGGAGAAGATGTGCTGATTCGCCGCTGCGACTACCATCTCAACCTGATACATCCCAAAGACTATAGCTATTTCAATACATTAAGCACAAAACTCGGCTGGTCAAAAAAATTATTCTAATTTTACGTTAGCCTCTTTACTGTATAAAAAACCAGTTTATACTGTATTTAATTACAGTCATGGTTTTTCATACAGGAAAACAGCTATGTTGGCGCAACTGACCATCAGCAATTTTGCTATCGTTCGTGAGCTTGAGATCGATTTTCAGAGCGGAATGACCGTCATTACTGGTGAAACCGGCGCGGGTAAATCTATTGCGATTGATGCCCTGGGTCTGTGTCTGGGCGGTCGCGCTGAGGCCGATATGGTCCGTACCGGAGCGACCCGTGCCGATTTGTGTGCCCGCTTTGCGCTGAAAGACACGCCTGCGGCATTGCGCTGGCTGGAAGAAAACCAGCTTGAAGAAGGGCGCGAATGCTTACTTCGCCGCGTTATCAGCAGCGATGGCCGCTCACGGGGCTTTATTAACGGCACCGCTGTGCCCCTGTCTCAATTGCGCGAGCTCGGTCAGTTGCTGATTCAAATTCACGGCCAACATGCGCACCAGCAGCTTACCAAACCCGAACAGCAAAAATCGCTGCTGGATAGCTATGCCAACGAAGCCGCTTTAGCGCAGCAGATGGCTGCTCGCTACCAATTATGGCATCAAAGCTGCCGCGATCTCGCCCATCACCAGCAACAAAGCCAGGAACGCGCCGCGCGCGCGGAACTGCTGCAATATCAGTTAAAAGAGTTGAACGACTTTAATCCGCAGGCCGGCGAATTCGAGCAAATTGACGAAGAGTACAAACGGCTGGCCAACAGCGGGCAGTTGCTTACGACCAGCCAGAACGCTCTGGCGCTACTCGCGGACGGCGAAGACGTTAACCTGCAAAGCCAGTTATATAGCGCAAAACAACTGGTTAGCGAGCTGGTAGGTATGGACAGCAAGCTTTCCGGCATCCTGGATATGCTGGAAGAAGCCACTATCCAACTCACCGAAGCCAGCGATGAATTACGCCACTATTGCGAGCGTCTGGATTTAGACCCCAATCGCCTGTTTGAACTTGAACAGCGCATCGCTAAACAAATTTCGCTGGCGCGAAAACATCATGTCAGCCCGGAAGCGCTGCCGCAGCTTTATCAGTCACTGCTCGAAGAACAGCAGCAGCTCGACGATCAGGCCGATTCGCTGGAAACGCTAACGCTGGCGGTTAATAAGCATCACCAACAAGCGCTGGAAACGGCGCAAGCGCTGCATCAACAGCGTCAGTTTTACGCCCAGGAGCTGGGGCAGTTGATCACTGAAAGTATGCATTTACTTTCGATGCCGCACGGTCTGTTTACTATCGACGTGAAATTTGATGAGCATCATCTGAGCAACGACGGCGCCGATCGCGTGGAGTTTAAAGTGACGACAAACCCGGGTCAGCCGCTGCAGCCTATCGCTAAAGTCGCGTCTGGCGGTGAACTGTCGCGCATTGCGCTGGCTATTCAGGTGATTACCGCGCGCAAAATGGAAACGCCGGCGCTAATTTTTGACGAGGTCGATGTTGGCATCAGCGGCCCAACCGCCGCCGTGGTCGGTAAACTCCTGCGTCAGCTTGGCGAATCCACTCAGGTGATGTGCGTCACTCACCTGCCACAGGTAGCCGGGTGCGGTCACCAGCACTTCTTTGTCAGTAAAGAAACAGACGGGGCAATGACCGAAACCCATATGCAACCGTTGGATAAACGTGCGCGTTTACAGGAACTGGCCCGCCTGTTGGGAGGAAGTGAAGTTACGCGTAATACGCTGGCAAACGCAAAAGAACTGCTGGCGGCGTAAACTTTTTTATCTCCCGAAGGTCTGAGTTCACAACAAAAACGCCGTAAGACCCGACAGCAAAAGGTTTTAAAGTGATGAAAGGTCTATTATCATCGGCATATTAATATGAGCCACGTACTGCTCAGGCCCGAAAAGGAACCCAATCACTATGCGCTGTAAAACGCTGACTGCTGCCGCAGCAGTACTCCTGATGTTGACCGCAGGCTGTTCCACTCTGGAGCGAGTGGTTTACCGACCTGACATCAATCAGGGGAACTATCTTACACCTACGGATGTCGCCAAAGTGCGTGTTGGTATGACGCAACAACAGGTTGCGTATGCTTTAGGCACGCCGATGATGACCGATCCTTTTGGTACGAACACCTGGTTTTATGTCTTCCGCCAGCAGCCAGGACATGAGAACGTGACGCAGCAGACTCTGACGCTCACCTTTAACAGCAGCGGCGTGTTAACCAATATTGATAACAAACCGGCGTTGACGAAGTAATTTTGTGATACCGCCTGATGAGGTTACGTTCATCAGGCCTGCAAACCTCTCCCCCGCCATTTGGTACGAATTTGCCTGATGGCGCTACGTTTATCTGGCTTACAGGCACGCCTGTGCTTCAGGTGTGGTACGGCTTTCACACCGTTATCCGGCAAAAGAGGCTAATTATCTGCCAGCCGATTTTTCGGCACGCTGGCGGCGTAATGCTTTTGGATCGGCGATTAAGGGACGGTAAATTTCAACCCGATCGCCATCCTGCACCGTATCGGTGAGTTTTACCGGACGACTGTAGATACCTACTTTATTTTTCGCCAGATCGATATCCGTGCGCAATTCCAGCAAGCCGGAAGCGCGAATCGCCTCTTCGACCGTCGCGCCCTCCTCCAGCGTTACGCGCTGCAAATACTGCTTTTCCGGCAGCGCATAAGCCACTTCAACCACAAGTTTATCCGGCACGGTAAACCTCTTTGGCGCGAACCGTAAACGCCTGCACCATGTTGGACGCTAACTCTTTGAATATACGACCAAACGCCAGCTCAATGAGTTTATTGGTAAACTCAAAATCAAGCTGAAACTCAATGCGGCACGCCTCGGGGCTGAGCGGGGTAAATTTCCAGCCGCCGATCAGCTTTTTAAAGGGGCCATCCACCAGATGCATCAGAATACTCTGGTTACGCGTTAGCTGATTACGCGTCGTAAACGTCTTGCTGATACCCGCCTTCGACACGTCAACAGCCGCCGTCATCTGTGCTGGCGATGACTCCAGGACGCGACTACCAACACACCCAGGCAAAAACTGGGGATACGATTGCACGTCATTCACTAACTGATACATCTGTTCCGCACTGTAGGGGACTAAAGCAGTCCGACTAATCTGAGGCATAGCAATTCCCATCAACATAAATCGTGTAAATAATACCACTTATCAGCGAGTAAAAAAAATGCTGTCCCCAACCGTCATGCCTTAATTGTGCGTGCATAGCCCAACTCATGCTAAGATAGATTTTTGCACCTCATCAGGACGTAATGGGGTGTTTTCGATATCAGATTACCTATGAATTCACGACACTTATGACGAAGAAAAAAGCACATAAACCGGGCTCAGCCACCATCGCGCTGAATAAGCGCGCCCGGCACGAATACTTTATCGAAGAAGAGTTCGAGGCTGGTCTCGCCCTGCAAGGCTGGGAAGTAAAATCTCTGCGCGCAGGAAAAGCCAATATCGGCGACAGTTACGTTATCCTCAAAGATGGCGAGGCCTGGCTGTTTGGCGCAAACTTTACGCCGATGGCGGTCGCCTCGACACATGTCGTATGCGACCCAACCCGAACCCGCAAACTGTTGTTAAATCAGCGTGAGCTTGATTCACTGTATGGCCGTATTAATCGTGAAGGTTATACTGTCGTCGCGCTTTCTCTGTACTGGAAAAATGCCTGGTGCAAAGTGAAGATCGGCGTGGCGAAAGGTAAAAAACAACATGATAAACGTTCCGATCTTAAAGAACGTGAGTGGCAACTGGATAAAGCACGCATTATGAAAAATGCAGGCCGATAATAGACATTTTTTGTGACCAGCTTCTCAGTATGAAGCTGGTCAATGTTCATATCTCATGCATGCCTCGAAAATATATTCTCTGTGTCTGACGCTTATCAATAGCAATAAATACCACAACAAGAATATATTCTTTGTTTAAAAAATTTTTATAGCCTAATAACACAATACTTCAAATGATTTTTATAAAATTTAATATTGCTGAATACCTTCACAAAAGGTATTGTTTTTATGTTAAAAAAGAAAAAGAAGATTAAATTAAAACTCATTATAAAACATAAAGATAAATAAAAAACCATCATGCGTTGTTAGCCTACCCCACCTCTCCTTAACACAAACTTCGTTATATTTCAGACGCACTAACACCTTTATCAATAGATCTTAATTTGCAGAAAGATTTTTTTCTGACTATATCATCTAATACGAAAGCACTAGTCAGGCACAAAAAACAAAGGGTTATTCGGCGAGAAAACCAGACCTTCACCTACGCTCATAAAAAAGAATATGGCGACGGAAATTCATCTCTCACGATGAACGGGAAGGCTCGTCTACGCATTTTGCCCTGAACGTCGTGCCCGTTAATTAATACACAGAGCAAATCCATCAGGAGCTAATTTATGCGTCTACTCGCCGTGGTTTCGAAATTGACTGGCGTCTCCACCACTGTGGAATCCTCAGCGGTCACTCTTAACGCCCCGTCAATTGTTAAATTATCAGTGGCCCGGGAGGAAATTAGTCAACTTACGCGCATTAATCAGGATCTGGTGGTGAGGCTCCATTCCGGCGAAACGATCACGATTAAAAACTTTTACGTTACCAACGATCTGGGCGCAAGCCAGTTAGTACTGGCAGAAAACGATGGCACGTTATGGTGGGTAGAAAATCCGCAAGCCGGGCTACATTTTGAACAAATCGCTGATATTAATGAGCTGCTGGTCACTTCCGGCGTTTCCCATGAAGCAGGCGGCGCCGTTTGGCCGTGGGTACTGGCTGGTGCGGTGGCGGCTGGCGGTATTGCCGCTATCGCGTCTTCCGGCGGCGGCGATTCCCACCATCATTCGGATGGCGATAATCCGCCCCCCGATAACACCAATCCTGACGGTAATCCCCCTGATAACAGCAATCCCGGCGGCAGTACCCCCAACGGCAATACTCCAGGTAGCAGTAATCCTGTAGATACTACCCCGCCTCTCGCTCCCGGCGAATTATTGATTTCAGCGGACGGAAAAACGGTGAGCGGCGAGGCCGAAGCGGGCAGTATCATTACCATCAAAGATCCCTCAGGTAACGTCGTTGGCGAGGGCAAAGCGGATAGCGACGGTAAATTTAGTATTGATCTGACAGCGCCACAGATTAGCGGCGAACAACTTACCGTGACCGCGACTGACGATGCCGGCAATACCGGCCCATCCGCAACCATTGATGCGCCCAACATTCCTCTCCCCGATACACCGGTTATCACCGCCGCTATCGATGATGCCGCTCCCCTCACCGGCACGCTGAGCAATAATCAGTTTACGAACGACAGTACCCCCACTCTGGAGGGCACCGGCAGCGCAGGCACAGTCATCCATATTTACGCCAATGGTCAGGAAATAGGCTCAACAACGGTTGATACCAGCGGAAACTGGCGTTTTGCCATTACCAGCGCGCTAGCGGATGGGGAAAATCATTTCACCGCCATTGCGACTAACGTTAAAGGCGAAAGTAGCGAATCAGCCCGCTTTACGCTGACTATCGACACACTCAGCCCCGATGCCCCACGCGTTGAACTGATTGCCGATAACACCGGTTTGCTCACCGGGCCGCTACAGAATAATGACCGGACTGACGAGGCAAAACCGCTATTTTCCGGGCAGGGAGAGGCAGGCAATACCATCACGATTAAAGAGGGTTCAACCGTTATCGGCAGCGCTACCGTAGACGAAAATGGACGCTGGACCTTTACGCCGACTACGCCGTTAAGCGATGGCGAACATACCTTTACCGTCGAACAAAGCGACAAAGCCGGAAACACGAGCCGCGTGACGACAACGCCTACTATCATTGTGGACACCACACCGCCTGACGCCGCTATCATTGATAATGTTGCGAAAGACGGCACAACCGTTAGCGGCACCGCTGAAGCTGGCAGTACCGTGTCGATCTATGACCCGGCGGGAAATTACCTGGGCTCCACGATTACCGGAGAAAATAACCACTTCAGCATCACGCTGAATCCGGCTCAGACCCACGGCGAGCGTCTGGAAGCGCGTATTCAGGACGCCGTCGGTAACATCGGCCCCGCCACGGAGTTTACCGCTTCTGATTCACAGTATCCTGCCCAGCCGACTATCCTTACCGTGACGGATGACGCTGGCGCCGTTACCGGGCTACTGAAAAATGGCGATGCCACAGATGATAACCGCCCAACCCTCAGCGGTACTGCTGAACCAGGCAGTACGATATCGATTAACGATAATGGCTTTCCTGTACCGACCTTTCCGCCCATTGTCGCTGACGCTGACGGCAAATGGAGCTTTACCCCCTCGCTGGCGCTTGCCGATGGCGACCATGTCTTTACCGCTACCGCGACCAACGATCGCGGCACCAGCGGGCAGTCCGTCTCCTTTACCATTGATATCGACACGCAGCCGCCGGTGCTGGAAGGCCTGGCGGTTAGCGACGTCGGCGACAGACTCACCGGCACTACGGAAGCTGGCAGTACTGTGGTTATCAAAGACAGCCTGGGAAATACGCTCGGGAGTGGAACGGCAGGCGACGACGGTACCTTCTCAATAGGTATTAGCCCGGCGAAAATTAACGGCGAAACATTAAGCATTAGCGTTACCGATAAAGCCGCGAATAGCGGTCCGGTAGAAACGCTGAACGCGCCGGATAAAACTGCGCCTGCGGCACCGGACGGTCTTATCGTGGCGACCGACGGTCTGTCCGTAAGCGGTCAGGCGGAAGCCGGGGCAACGGTCACTATCCGCGACAGTAGCAACACCGTACTTGGCAGCGCCGTCGCTAATGGCAACGGACAATTTATCGTTCCGCTGAATACGGCGCAGACTAACGGCCAGGCGCTTATCGCTACCGCCACCGATGTCGCGAAAAACGAAAGCGCCGCCGCGACGGTTATCGCGCCGGACAGTACCGCGCCGGAAATGCCAAAAAACGTGGTAATTAGTGAGGATGGCACCAGTATCAGCGGCACCGCCGAACCGGGTAGCGCCATCACGATCGCCACGCCGGACGGCAAGCCGCTTGGCAGCGGCAAAGCAGATGGCGAAGGTCATTTTACCCTTCCCCTCGTCCCCGCACAGACCAACGGCGAACAGGTTACCGTCACCGCCACCGACAGCGCCAACAATGTCAGCCCGCCAACTACAGCGCAAGCGCCCGATATCACCGCCCCGGATAAGCCCATTATCACTCAGGTGCTGGACGATGTTGAAAGCTTCACCGGGCCGCTGGTTAACGGACAAACCACCAATGACAACCGCCCCACCCTTAGCGGTACGGCGGAGGCTGGCGCGCGTGTCGAAATTTTTGATAACGGTGTTTCGCTGGGACTCGCCACGCTACAGCCCAACGGCGCCTGGACGTTTACGCCGTCGCAAAATTTAGGTGAAGGCGCGCATCGACTGACCGTAATCGCAACCGACGCTAAAGGCAATGCCAGTCCGGCCGAGTCATTCGACCTGGTGGTCGATACGCAATCGCCGCAGCAACCGGTAATCACCTTCATTACAGATGATGCGCCGGGTATTCTCGGTAGCGTCGCGCATCTGGGGCTCACTAACGACAGCACGCCAACGATTAACGGTACAGGTGAACCGGGTTCCACAGTACACCTGTATCAGAATGGCGCCCGGATAGCAGATATTATCGTCGGTAATTCCGGCGTCTGGAGCTACGCCTACACCACGACCTCGCCACTGGCGGACGACACCTACACCTTTACTGTGACGGCCAGCGACAGTAACGGCAACACCACGCCTTTTTCGACCGATTTTACGATTACCATTGATACCCAGGCCCCTGCCGCCCCCGGCGTTATCGGCGTAGCTGACGGCGACGGAAATACGATTGATACCAATCAGATTACCCAGGAATCCCAGCCCCGGTTGAGCGGTAGCGGCACCGCAGGCGACACAATCATCCTTTACGATAACGGCAATGCCATAGGTCAGGCGCTGGTCGGCACGGACGGGCGCTGGCAGTTTACGCCGCCTGCCGCGCTGGGCGACGGCGACCACCTTCTGACCGCTCGCGCCAACGATCCGGCGGGGAACGAAAGTCCCGAATCCCTCAGCTTTACCCTGCGCGTCGATACCCAGGCGCCGGATGCGCCGCAGATCGTGTCAGCCGCCATCACCGGCGGAGAAGGCGAGGTGCTACTGGCAAACGGCAGTATTACCAATCAGCGTATGCCGACCCTCAGCGGCACCGGCGAACCCGGCGCCATCATCACCCTGTACAATAACGGCGTAGAACTGGCTACCGTCCAGGTCAATCCACAGGGTAGCTGGACCTATCCGCTAACCCGTAATCTGAGCGAAGGATTAAACATCCTGACGGCCACCGCCACGGATGCCGCAGGCAATAGTAGCCCCACCTCCAGCGTTTTCTCCGTTACCCTTGATACCCAGCCTCCAGCGCAGCCTGACGCGCCGCTAATCAGCGATAACGTCACGCCGGTTATCGGCAACATCGGCAATAATGGCGCAACGAACGATGCCACACCGACCTTCAGCGGCACGGGAGAGATCGGCAGCACGATTATTCTCTACAATAATGGCAGTGAAATTGGTCGCACAACGGTAGGCGATAACGGTAGCTGGAACTTTACGCCTGCGGCACTGACGCCAGAAACCTATACCATTACCGTCACGGAAACCGATATAGCGGGCAATATCAGTCCGCCTTCCGCCTCAGTCACTTTTACGCTAGACACCACTGCGCCCGCCAATCCAGTTATCACTTTTGCCGAAGATAACGTCGGCGAAGTCCAGGATACTATTGTCAGCGGCGCAACCACTGACGACAATACACCGGTCATTCACGGCACTGGCGACATCGGCAGCATTATTACGCTCTATAACGGCAGCAGCGTTTTAGGCGTAGTCACCGTCGATGAGACCGGCACCTGGACGCTAGCGGTGACCAGCGCGTTGCCGGATGGCGTCTACACCCTGACCGCCATTGCCGCCGATGCCGCCGGAAACAGCAGCGGCGTATCGAACAGCTTTACCTTTACCGTCGACACCGTTCCGTTGCAGCCGCCCGTCGTCAATGAAATCCTTGACGATGTTGCGCCAGTGACCGGGCCATTAACCGATGGCGCCTTTACTAACGATCGGACGCTGACTATCAACGGCAGCGGCGAAAACGGCAGCACCGTCACGATTTACGACAATGGCGTGGCAATCGGGACGGCGCTCGTCACCGACGGAACCTGGACATTCAATACGCCCGAATTGTCAGAAGCCAGCCATGCGCTAACCTTCAGCGCGACTGACGATGCTGGAAATACCACGGCGCAAACCCAGCCGATCACCATTACCGTGGATATCACCGCCCCGCCCGCGCCAACAGTCCAGACGGTGGACGACGATGGCACGCGCGTGGCCGGACTTGCCGATCCTTACGCTACCGTTGAAATTCATCATGCCGATGGCACCCTGGTCGGCAGCGCTGTCGCTAATGGCACCGGTGAATTCGTCGTTACGCTCAGTCCGGCGCAAACCGATGGCGGTACGCTGACGGCAATTGCTATCGATCGCGCGGGGAATAACGGCCCGGCTACGAATTTTCCCGCTTCCGACAGCGGTCTGCCCGCCGTCCCGGCCATCACGGCGATTGAAGATGATGTCGGGAGCGTACAGGGGAATATTGCGGCGGGCGGCGCCACGGACGACACCACGCCGACGCTGCGCGGCACCACGGATATCGGCTCTACCGTTGAAGTTTTCATTAATGGCGATTCGGCAGGCTTTGCCACCGTTGACGCCAGCGGGAACTGGATCTTTGAGATCACGACGCCATTAAGCGAAAGCACACATTACTTCACCGTCCAGGCAACCAATGCGAATGGCCCGGGCGGCCTGTCCGCACCGGTCGGGATCACTGTCGATCTTAGCGCGCCGGCGCAACCGGTTATTACCAGCGCAACGGATGATGTCCCCGGCATGACCGGTACGCTGGATAACGGCGCGCTCACCAATGATTCACGCCCGACGCTCAACGGAACGGGAGAAGCAGGCGCCACGATCCGCATTCTGGATAACGGCGTAGAAATCGGTTCCGCCACGGTAGATCAAAGCGGCAACTGGCGCTTCACCCCGAACGCGCCGCTGGAGAGCAACGCGCACATCTTTACCGCCGTAGCGACCGATCCCGCCGGCAATAGCGGCCAGCCTTCGGACGGCTTTACGCTGAACATTGACGCGCAGGCGCCAGATGTGCCGGTTATCACGTCCGTGATTGACGATAACAACCAACCGACCGTTCCGGTGTTACCGGGGCAATCCACCGACGATCGGCAGCCAATACTGAACGGAACTGGCGAACCTGGCGCGACAATCACCATTTTTGATAACGGTACGCCGCTTGGCACGGCTCAGGTAGGCGAAAACGGTAGCTGGACCTTCCCGGTGCCCCGCAATTTGTCAGAGGGAAGCCATAATCTGACGGTTAGCGCTACCGATCCGGCGGGCAATACCAGCGCGGTCTCCGCGCCGTGGACGATCGTGGTCGATATTACGCCTCCGGCGATCCCGGTTCTCACCTCCGTCGTGGATGACCAGCCCGGTATTACCGGTAACCTGGTTAGCGGGCAGCTAACGAACGATGCGACGCCCACCCTGAACGGGCGCGGAGAGGCAGGCGCGACGATTAATGTCTATCTTGACGGTAATTCCGCGTCCATCGGTACCACGACGGTGAATAGCGACGGCACGTGGAGTTTCACGCCGCAGACGCCGCTTGCAAACGGTAGCCACACGTTCACCCTTAGCGCCACCGATCCGGCGGGTAATAGCAGCGCGGTGTCCAGCGGATTTGTGCTGACGATTGACGCCACACCGCCCGCCGCGCCGGTTATCGCCAGCGTGGCAGACAATACGGCGCCGGTAACGGGCATCGTCCCCAACGGCGGCTCGACGAACGAAACCCGACCAACACTCTCGGGTACCGGTGAGGCGGGTACAACCATCTCGATTTATAATGGCAGCGCGCTGGTCGGCACGGCGCAAGTTCAGGCCAACGGTAGCTGGAGCTTTACACCGTCTACCTCGCTGGGCGCGGGCGTCTGGAACCTGACGGCGACAGCAACCGATGCGGCAGGCAATACCAGCGCCGCGTCCGAAATACGCTCGTTTACTATTGATACCACGGCTCCCGCCGCGCCTGTTATTGATACGGTCTACGACGGTACGGGCCCCATTACCGGCAATCTGAGTTCAGGACAGATCACAGACGAGGCGCGCCCTGTCATTAGCGGCACCCGTGAAGCCAACACAGCTATTCGTCTCTACGATAACGGCACGCTGCTGGCTGAAATTCCCGCCGACAATAGCAGTAGCTGGCGCTACACGCCCGACGCCTCGCTGGCGACGGGCAACCATGTAATCACCGTCATTGCCGTTGATGCCGCAGGCAACGCCAGCCCCGTTTCAGACAGCGTTAATTTCGTCGTCGATACCACGCCGCCGCTGACGCCAGTAATCACATCAGTCAGTGACGATCAGGCGCCAGGCCTCGGCACGATCGCGAACGGCCAAAATACCAACGATCCTACGCCAACCTTCAGCGGCACCGCAGAAGCCGGCGCCACGATCACACTCTATGAAAATGGTACGGTCATTGGCACGACAACGGCTCAGCCTGACGGCGCGTGGAGCGTCTCCACCTCAACGCTGGCAAGCGGAACGCACGTCATCACCGCCGTCGCCACCGATGCCGCAGGAAACAGCAGCCCGAACAGTACGGCTTTCACCCTGACGGTCGATACCACCGCGCCGCAAACGCCGATCCTGACGTCCGTAGTGGATGACGTCGCGGGCTGGGTCACAGGAAATCTCGCTAATGGTCAGATAACCAATGATAACCGCCCCACGCTGAACGGCACTGCCGAAGCGGGCAGCGTGGTCAGTATCTATGATGGCAACACTCTGCTTGGCGTCACCTCGGCTAACGCGGGCGGCGCGTGGAGCTTCACGCCGACGACAGGGTTAAACGACGGTACGCGCACATTAACAGTGACCGCCACCGACCCGGCAGGCAACGTTAGCCCGGCCACCAGCGGTTTTACTATCGTGGTCGATACCCTTGCGCCAACGGTTCCGCTTATAACCAGCATCGTTGATGATGTCCCGAACAATACCGGCGCCATTGGCAATGGACAATCGACCAACGACACACAGCCGACGCTCAACGGTACTGCGGAAGCCAACAGCGCGGTAAGCATCTTCGATAATGGCGCGCTGGTCGCGACCGTGAACGCCAATGCCAGCGGCAACTGGAGCTGGACGCCAACCTCCGCGCTCGGCCAGGGAAGTCACGCCTATAGCGTTAGCGCCGCCGATGCGGCTGGCAACGTTAGCGCCGCTTCGCCATCGACAACGATTATCGTGGATACCATTGCGCCCGGCGCGCCCGGCAACCTGGTCATCAATGCTACCGGTAATCGCGTGACGGGCACCGCGGAAGCAGGCAGTACAGTGACGATTACCTCTGAGACTGGTGTGGTACTGGGAACCGCCACCGCCGACGGTACAGGCAGCTTCACCGCCACACTCACGCCCGCGCAGACCAATGGTCAGCCGCTACTGGCATTTGCCCAGGATAAAGCAGGCAACACAGGCATTGCCGCCGGATTTACCGCGCCCGATACGCGTGTGCCGGAAGCACCGATCATCACCAACGTAGTAGATGATGTGGGTATTTATACCGGCGCTATCGCCAACGGCCAGGTCACTAATGACGCACAACCCACATTGAATGGTACCGCTCAGGCGGGCGCCACGGTGAGCATTTATAACAACGGGGCGCTGCTCGGCACCACCACGGCGAACGCCAGCGGAAACTGGAGCTTTACCCCGACAGGCAATTTGACCGAAGGCAGCCACGCCTTCACCGCCACCGCGACTAACGCCAACGGTACAGGCAGCGTCTCCACCGCCGCGACGGTGATTGTCGATACGCTGGCGCCCGGTACGCCGTCAGGTACGCTCAGCGCCGATGGCGGTTCACTTTCCGGACAGGCAGAGGCAAACAGCACCGTAACCGTCACGCTGGCGGGCGGCGTGACGCTCACCACCACCGCCGGCAGCAACGGCGCATGGTCTCTCACCTTGCCGACAAAACAAATTGAAGGTCAACTCATTAACGTGACGGCGACTGACGCTGCGGGTAACGCCTCTGGCACGTTAGGCATTACCGCGCCGGTTCTGCCGCTGGCGGCAAGGGATAACATCACCAGCCTTGATCTGACCTCTACCGCCGTCACCAGCACGCAAAGCTATTCGGATTACGGCCTGCTGCTGGTTGGCGCGCTTGGCAATGTCGCCTCGGTTTTGGGTAACGATACCGCTCAGGTTGAGTTCACCATTGCTGAAGGTGGTACGGGCGACGTCACCATCGATGCCGCCGCAACGGGAATCGTGCTTTCACTGCTCAGTACTCAGGAGATTGTGGTACAGCGCTACGACACCAGCCTCGGCGCCTGGACGACGATCGTCAACACCGCCGTTGGCGACTTCGCGAATTTGCTTACCCTGACCGGGAGCGGCGTTACCCTGAACCTGAGCGGACTGGGCGAAGGCCAGTACCGGGTACTCACTTATAATACCAGTCTGCTCGCCACCGGGTCATATACCAGCCTGGATGTCGATGTACACCAGACCAGCGCAGGTATTATTAGCGGGCCAACCATCAGTACCGGCAACGTCATGGCTGATGATACCGCGCCGACGGGCACCACGGTCACCGCCATCACCAACGCCAACGGCGTCAGTACGCCGGTCGGCGCGGGTGGCGTGGATATCCAGGGACAATACGGCACGCTGCACATTAATCAGGATGGCAGTTACACCTACACGCTGACTAAGCCCACGGCGGGATACGGACATAAAGAGAGCTTCACCTACACCATCACCCAGAATGGCGTCGGTAGCAGCGCCGCGCAACTGGTTATTAATTTGGGTCCCGCGCCTGTACCGGGCAGTGTGATAGCGACAGACAATAACGCCTCTCTGGTCTTTGATACTCACGTTAGCTACGTCAACAACGGTCCCTCGACACAAAGCGGCGTCACGGTATTAAGCGTCGGACTTGGTAATGTACTGAACGCGAATCTGCTTGATGATATGACTAATCCGATCATCTTTAACGTTGAAGAAGGCGCTACGCGAACCATGACGTTACAGGGAACCGTCGGCGGCGTCTCACTGGTTTCCACGTTCGATCTGTACGTTTATCGCTTCAACGATGCCATTCAGCAATATGAGCAGTTCCGGGTGGAAAAGGGCTGGATTAACACCCTGCTGTTAGCCGGACAGTCCCAGCCGCTGACCCTGACGTTGCCTGGCGGCGAATACCTGTTCGTGCTGAATACCGCCAGCGGCATTAGCGTCCTCACTGGCTATACGTTGGCGATTTCCCTGGACCACACCTATGCCGTTGACAGTATCACCGCCAACACCACCGGCAACGTACTGACCAATGATGTCGCCCCTACGGGCGCCCTCCTCACTGAAGTAAACGGCGTGGCGATTGCGGCGACCGGCACGACGGAGGTAAACGGGCTGTATGGCTCGCTCATCATTGACGCAAGAGGCAACTATACCTACACGCTGAAGAACGGCGTCGGCGCCGACAGCATTAAAACGCCGGACAGCTTTATCTATACGGTCAAAGCGCCAAACGGCGATACCGATACGGCCTCGCTCAATATCACGCCAACCGCCAGGGCGCTGGATGCGATTAATGATGTCAGCGATACCCTTAGCGTCGCCACGCTTCAGGATACCGCTGCCTGGCTGGACTCCAGCGTCGGCAGCGCCAGTTGGGGGCTACTCGGCAAATCGGGCAGCGGGAGCGGCACCTTTGACGTTGCAACGGGCACCGTACTTAAAGGCGCGTCACTGGTTTTTGATGTCTCCACGCTCATTACGCTGGGCAATCTGAATATTAGCTGGGCCATTCAGGAGAACGGGACCGTCATACGCAACGGAACCGTTCCGGTGGCGAATATCACGCTGGGCAGCGCGACGGTGACCGTTAACCTGAGCGGCCTGGAGCTGGATGCCGGAACGTACACGCTTAACTTCACCGGCACCAATACCCTGGCCGGGGCGGCGACAATCACGCCACGCGTCATCGGCACCACCGTCGATCTGGATAATTTTGAAACGTCCGGAACGCATACCGTTCTCGGCAATATTTTTGACGGCAGCGATGCGGCGGGGGCGATGGATCAGCTTAATACGGTGAATACCCGCCTGAGCATTAGCGGGTATAACGGCAGCGCCGCCACGCTGGACGCCGCGGCGAATACCACCAGCGCCACGATTCAGGGACATTACGGCACATTGCAAATTAACCTCGATGGCGCTTACACCTACACCCTGAATAATGGCGTCGCGATGTCGTCCATCACCAGTAAAGAGGTCTTTACCTATCAACTGGATGACAAGATGGGTCATACGGATAGCGCCACATTGACCATTGATATGGCGCCACAAATCGTCAGTACCAACCAAAACGATGTTCTCATCGGCTCCGCCTATGGCGATACGCTGATTTACCATCTGTTAAACGGCGCGGACGCGACCGGCGGCAACGGCGTCGATCGCTGGCAAAACTTCTCTACCGCGCAGGGCGACAAGATCGATATCCACGAACTGCTGACCGGCTGGGATCACCAGGCGGCGACGCTGGGTAACTTTGTTCAGGTTCATACCAGCGGCGCCAATACGGTGATATCCGTCGATCGCGACGGCGCCGGCAGCGCGTTTAAATCAACCGACCTTGTCACTCTGGAGAATGTGCAGCTCACGCTAAATGATCTGTTGCAGAACAACCACCTGATAACCGGCGGTTGATAAAAAAGCCCCGAACGCCACGACGTTCGGGGCAACAAGCGGTGATATTTAAAAGGGATAAACTATGGGAAGAGTCGCGCCTGTCGCCATCGTACTGGCATTTGCTTTGTTTCATCACCAGCCCCGGGGCGCAGAAGCGCCGCCAATGATTACATCCGAAGGATTAGCAACGGACCAGATGCTTCCTTCGCTGGATGGCTCCGCCGCTGAGTTGCCGCTCAGCGCCGCCGCGCCGGGCAACCTGACGCTCAATGACGCGGTCAATCGCGCCGTTAACTGGCATCCTTCTATTCGCGAAGCCGTCGGCAAACTGCTCGCACAGAATGAACAAATAGAGGTCGCCAAATCGAAATATTATCCGCAAGTCAGCGCTGGCGTGAACAATGGGTACAGCAATACCTACACCGATCACGGGTATAGCCCCTCGCTAGTGCTGTCGGTATCGCAAATGCTTTATGACTTCGGCAAAGTGGCAAGCCAGGTTCGCGCCGAAACCGCAGGCGCAGCACAGCAACAGGCCAATGTGTTGCTCAGTATTGATACCGTCGCGCACGAAACCGCCAACGCCATTGTACAAACGCAGAGCTGGCAGCAAATGGTAGAAGCGGCGGAAGAACAGCTCGTCGCGCTGGACGGCATCGGTAAACTTATCCGGCAGCGCAGCGATGAAGGCGCTACGTCGCTATCTGACGTAGTGCAAACCGAAGCCAGAATCGAATCCGCCCGCTCGCAACTGGCGCAGTATCAGGCCAATCTCGATAGTGCGAAAGCCTCACTGATGAGCTGGCTGGGCTGGAATTCGCTTAACGGAATCAATAATGACTTCCCGGCGAAACTCGCTCGCAGCTGTGAGACGGCGACTCCCGACGATCGACTGGTGCCCGCGGTACTGGCCGCCTGGGCGCAGGCCAACGTTGCGCGGGCGAATCTGGACTATGCCAGCGCGCAAATGACGCCGACGATTTCGCTCGAACCTTCTGTACAACATTATCTTAATGATAAATATCCCAGTCATGAAGTGCTGGATAAAACCCAGTATTCCACCTGGGTAAAAGTTGAGATGCCGCTTTATCAGGGCGGAGGGCTGACTGCCCGACGCAACGCCGCCAGCCATGCGGTAGACGCGGCTCAGTCGACCATTCAGCGCACCCGGCTTGATGTCCGCCAGAAACTGATAGAGGCGCGCAGCCAGGCAATGAGTCTTGCCAGCGCGTTACAAATCCTTCGTCGGCAACAGCAGCTTAGCGAACGCACGCGCGAACTGTATCAGCAACAATACCTTGACCTCGGTTCCCGCCCGCTGCTCGACGTGCTTAATGCGGAGCAGGAAGTTTACCAGGCGCGTTTTGCCGAACTGCAAACGGAAAGCCAGTTGCATCAGTTGCAACTGAACTGTCTGTATAACACCGGCGCGCTTCGTCAGGCGTTCGCGTTAAATCATCGCAGCATTCAATCCGTGGAGATCCAGCCATGACCCGCGCCGCCCCCGATGTAGAAGAGGTACTCAGTGAGCGCGCGCTAAGCCAATGGGCGCAGGCCATCAGCCATGTCGCCGGTCATTATCGCGTTGCCTGTTCTCCCGGTTCAATTCAGGCCAACGCCCCGTGGTTTAGGGGTAAAAGCAGAACGACCGCCTTAACGCAGCTCGCGCGGCAGGCGGGTTTATCCTTTCATGCGCCGGACATAGACAAAACGGCATTTAGTCAGTGGCGATTGCCGTTGGTTGTCGAGCTCCGGGGCGGGCAGTTATTGGTCATCGAACATGTTAATGGCGAAGATGCGGTAGACGTTTTTGTGATTGAAGAAGAGGGTCAGCGTAACCGCCTGACGCTCAGCGAGTTATTGCCGGAGATCCTCTATGTTGCCGCGCTACGCCCGCTATCGGCGCTCAAGGATAGCCGCGTCGACCGCTATATCTCCCGCTTTAAACCTGACTGGATGCGCGAGCTGGTTCTGCAGGATATTCGCCCTTATTTACCGGTAATGGTCGCCGCCTTTCTGATTAACGTGCTGTCGCTGGCCGGGATTGTGTTCTCTATGCAGGTTTACGATCGGGTGATCCCCGCTCAGTCATATCCTACCCTGTACGTTCTCTCCTTCGGCGTGCTGGTAGCGGTGCTGTTCGGTTTTCTGCTGCGTGAAGCGCGTACGCACATTATGGACGTGCTCGGTAAACGCGCCGATATGCGCATTTCCGATCGGGTATTCGGTCATGCGTTAAGGCTGCGCAACAGCGCTATTCCCCGTTCCACAGGCAGTTTTATCTCGCAGTTACGCGAACTGGAGCAGATCCGCGAGATGATTACCTCTTCAACGCTGGCGACCATTGTCGATCTGCCTTTCTTTTTCCTGTTTATGATAGTCCTGGCGATTATTGCCCCACCGCTGGCATGGATAGCGCCCGTGGCGGCTCTGCTGATGATCCTGCCGGGCGTCGCACTGCAAAAAAAACTGGCTGTCCTCGCCAACCAGGCCGCCCACGAAGCGACGCTACGCAATGCAGTCTTGGTCGAAAGCGTTCAGGGGCTGGAAGATATTAAACTGATGCAGGCGGAGAACCGCTTTCTTCAGCAATGGAATAGCTATATCCGTATTACCGGCGAGTCGGGTCTACGCACCCGCAAACTCACGCAAGGGCTTATCAGTTGGGGGATGTCGGTACAAAGTCTGGTGTATGCCGCAGTGATTATGTTCGGCGCGCCGATGGTTATTGAAGGCAGTATGACTACCGGCGCCGTGGTCGCCGCGTCGATGCTCGGCTCGCGGATGATCGCGCCAATGGCTAACCTGTGCGGCGTGCTGGCGCGCTGGCAGCAGGTGAAAGCGGCGAAGATGGGTCTCGACAACATTATGCAACTGCCCACCGAGACACAGCATGACGATAGCCTGATACACCGCGACATCCTCCACGGGCATTACCTCTTTGAAAACGCTCAGTTTCGTTACCATAACGACGATCAACGCATACCGCTGCGCCTCGTGCGTCTGGAGATCATGCCAGGCGAGCGGATTGCGATACTGGGGCGTAACGGTGCGGGTAAATCCACACTTTTACAGGCGATGGCGGGCGGCCTGGAGATGATTCAGGGAGATGCCCGGCTTGATAATCTCAGCTTGTCGCACATCGATATGGCGGATTTACGCCGCAACATCGGCTTTCTTAGCCAGAACGCGCGGCTTTTCTTCGGCACCCTACGAGAGAACCTGACGCTCGGCGCGCCGCACGCCAACGATGAACAGATTTTTGACGCGCTCGAAGTCAGCGGCGGCGCCGTCTTCGTCAGGCGGCTGGCAAAAGGGTTGGATCATCCCATTATGGAGGGTGGTAACGGCCTGTCCGGCGGGCAGCGTCAGTCCCTGTTGCTGGCGAGAATGCTGCTGCGCTCCCCCAATATTGTGCTACTTGACGAACCCAGCGCCTCGCTGGACGAGCATACGGAACGAGAGTTTATTCAGCGGTTACATCAGTGGCTTGGCAATCGAACCCTGGTCGTCGCGACGCACCGGGTACCAATACTGGAGCTGGTTGAGCGTGTCGTTGTCCTGAAAGAAGGACAACTGGTGATGGATGCGCCAAAAGCGCAGGCGCTTAACGCGGATCGGATGCAAAGTCACCGTCGGGAGTGGAAAAATGAAAATCAATCAGCATGATGCCGCGATGGACGATCCCGATATTCAGCGTGAACGGGCGTTTTCCGGCGCGGGTCGTATTGTTCTGATCTGCTCACTGTTATTTCTCATTTTCGGCATCTGGGCGTGGTTTGGCCGACTGGATGAGGTTTCCACCGGTAACGGGAAAGTGATCCCCAGTTCACGCGAACAGGTTCTGCAGTCGCTGGATGGCGGCATTCTGGCGCAGTTGACGGTGCGGGAAGGCGACAGAGTTCAGGCTAACCAGATTGTCGCCCGGCTTGATCCGACGCGTCTGGCGTCCAATGTGGGTGAAAGTGCGGCAAAATATCGCGCTTCACTCGCCTCCAGCGCACGGTTAACCGCGGAAGTCAACGACTTACCTCTCGCCTTCCCCGCTGAGCTGAACGGCTGGCCGGATCTGATTGCCGCAGAGACGCGTCTCTATAAAAGCCGCCGCGCGCAACTGGCCGATACCGAAGCCGAGCTACGGGATGCGCTGGCGTCGGTTAATAAAGAGCTGGCCATTACCCAGCGTCTGGAGAAAAGCGGCGCGGCCAGTCATGTTGAAGTGCTACGCCTGCAACGACAAAAAAGCGATTTAGGCTTAAAAATTACCGATCTGCGCTCACAATATTATGTGCAGGCACGCGAAGCGTTATCGAAAGCGAACGCTGAAGTCGATATGCTCTCCGCCATTTTAAAAGGACGCGAGGATTCCGTCACCCGCCTCACCGTGCGTTCGCCGGTACGCGGCATTGTTAAAAATATCCAGGTCACGACGATTGGCGGCGTGATCCCGCCTAACGGCGAGATGATGGAGATAGTGCCGGTAGACGATCGTCTGCTGATTGAAACCCGCCTTTCGCCGCGTGATATCGCCTTTATTCATCCCGGCCAACGCGCATTGGTTAAAATTACCGCTTATGATTACGCCATTTACGGCGGGCTTGACGGCGTGGTGGAGACCATTTCACCGGACACCATTCAGGATAAAGTGAAACCGGAAATTTTCTACTATCGCGTGTTTATCCGCACCCACCAGGACTATCTACAAAATAAATCAGGACGCCGTTTTTCGATTGTTCCAGGCATGATCGCCACGGTGGATATCAAAACCGGTGAAAAAACCATTGTCGACTATTTAATCAAACCGTTTAATCGCGCGAAAGAAGCACTGCGCGAGCGGTAAATCGTTGAAGATAAGAAGATACGGGGGCTGGTCACGCGTGTCACAAGTCTGTTATACTTACCTTACACATTGGGGCTGATTCTGGATTCGACGGGATTTGCGAAACCCAAGGTGCATGCCGAGGGGCGGTTGGCCTCGTAAAAAGCCGCAAAAAAATAGTCGCAAACGACGAAACCTACGCTTTAGCAGCTTAATAACCTGCTTAGAGCCCTCTCTCCCTAGCCTCCGCTCTTAGGACGGGGATCAAGAGAGGTCAAACCCAAAAGAGATCGCGCGGATGCCCTGCCTGGGGTTGAAGCGTTAAAACGAATCAGGCTAGTCTGGTAGTGGCGTGTCCGTCCGCAGGTGCCAGGCGAATGTAAAGACTGACTAAGCATGTAGTACCGAGGATGTAGGAATTTCGGACGCGGGTTCAACTCCCGCCAGCTCCACCAAATCATGATCCGGATACGTCCGGTGAAGTACAGAAAGCCCGCACAGCACAAGCCCTGCGGGCTTTTTTGTGTCTGTCGTTGTCCGAGAACATCCGGCTAAATCCAGTGTTTATTGGTATACGTTTTGGTATACGGTAGGATGTATACCTAAAAGCGTATACCAATTCATGAAGGAGCGGCCACAGTGGCACGGACAACTCGCCCCCTAACCAACACCGAAGTTCTGCGCGCGAAAGCGTTAGAGAAGGATCTAACGCTGCATGATGGTGATGGGCTTTTCCTGATAATGAAAACTAGCGGCAAGAAACTCTGGCGCTTTCGCTATCAACGCCCAGCAACAAAACAGCGGACTATGATGGGACTTGGTGCTTTTCCTGCCCTTTCTCTTGCTGATGCCCGAGGGTTAAGAGCAGATTACCTTGCCCTATTAGCCAACGGAATCGACCCGCAAATTCAAGCTGAAGTTGCAGAGGAACAGCAGCAAATCGCTCTGGACAGTATTTTTTCGACGGTCGCCGCTAACTGGTTCCAGCTCAAAAGCAAAAGCGTTACCCCTGATTACGCTAAAGATATATGGCGTTCACTGGAAAAAGACGTATTCCCAGCTATCGGGGAGACCCCTGTCCAGCAAATCAAAGCCCGAACACTGGTTGAAGCCCTTGAACCGATCAAAGCACGTGGGGCGCTGGAGACAGTTCGTAGACTGGTACAGCGTATCAACGAAATAATGATTTATGCGGTTAACACTGGCTTGATTGATGCCAACCCCGCGTCAGGTATTGGTATGGCTTTTGAGAAACCCAAAAAGCAAAACATGCCGACGTTACGACCAGAAGAATTGCCTAAGCTGATGCGTTCGCTAGTCATGTCAAATCTATCTGTTCCGACTCGCTGTCTTATTGAGTGGCAACTCCTGACGCTCGTTCGCCCTTCAGAGGCTTCAGGCGCACGATGGGCAGAGATCGATCTCGATAAAAAGCTCTGGACCATTCCGGCTGAAAGGATGAAGGCCAAGCGTGAGCACATTGTTCCTTTATCGCCACAGGCGTTAGGTATACTGGATGTGATGAAGCCAATCAGCGCTCACCGAGAACATGTTTTTCCCAGCAGGAATGATCCCAAGCAGTCCATGAATAGCCAAACTGCTAATGCCGCTTTAAAACGGATTGGTTACGGAGGTAGGCTTGTTGCACATGGGCTGCGCTCTATCGCAAGCACAGCTTTAAATGAATCAGGCTTTAATGCTGATGTTATCGAAGCAGCCCTAGCACATAGTGATAAAAATGAAGTACGAAGAGCTTATAACCGCTCAACGTACCTGAATAAAAGAATAGAACTTATGGCATGGTGGGGAAGGTTTGTTTATCAAACAAACCTTTAATAACTATACTTTAAAGAACTTATTTGTCGAAGATAACTCAAGGATCGAGTTATTCATCATCATTTTCAAGTCAGTATCTTCTGAGAATTTATCACTCAATATTGATACAATATATTGACCATTTATATTATTTGCTTCAAAGAATATATCTCTAATTTGATTTACATCGACATCTTCAATACTATCATGAATAACAAAAGTTGCTCTCTTTAATTTAACCTTATCAACAAACTTAATATAAGCCAAATCAAATGCAGTTATTTCACCTTTCTTCTTACCACCATTGCTGTTTGGCGTAACGCATGATATATCAAAATTGCACCTGCCTTTATCAACATCAAAGGAAAGATCAAAAATATATCTTTCACCATAAATTTCCTTTGTAAGATCACCAAAGAACTCATTGAAAACCTCAATGTTCTTTTCCAAACCTTGAACGGCCAACTCTATTTCTAAAAGTAATTTCTCTCGACTATCTTCAAGAGATTTTATTAAGGCATTTGTATCATTAATACGCGTAAGATTAGACTCTATGCTAGCAAGATTTTCGCGTAACTCAGTTAGCTTATTGAATAATTGATTTATAGACTTTAATGTTTCAGGCTCTTTGATTGTTCTAAATAAAGATGACTCTTGCTCATGAAAACCATTAATTTTTTCATTTATACTTTCTATCTCTTCTTTTTTCTTTAATAATTCAGATTCTAAGAAATTAATTTTATTCTTAATAACATCATTATGGAACAATACCATTTCTTCGTAAGATCTTTTAAGCTCCCCATTAAAATAAACCCCTGCCGAACTATAGATTTCCATTAAATCATTTTCTACAAGTTGCGTGATATTGTTCTTCAAGGACAAGATCGACTCTTCAATATTTCTTACTCGCATATTTAAAGAGGCATAACTCAAAGAGTAATCACTAATCATCTTCTGTATTTCTGAAAGTTTTTTTAAGCTTTCATCATGACTATCTTTAAAATCGAAGTTCTTAATATTTCTTTCCGCCTCCGCAATTTCTTTCTTCAGAGGCTTAATCATTTTTGCTAAAACTGTCTCTCTATTTGGATTCCTATATGCGGCAAGATATGCCTTTTGTTTTTTTATCTCTTTATTAAATTCCCCTTTTTTCTTTATAAGAGGTAGGCCATTGAATCCAAACAAAAATAAGTATAATAAATCGTAGACATCAGGAGTTGTATTCCCATGTAAGAAATTAAGCGTTTTCTGCATTTTATCATTCGTATTTCTGATAAACTTATGCGAAACATTTCTCAACGATGGCTTATCTGTAGTCAATCCAAACACTGCTTGAGCTATAAACTCAGAATATTGTTTTTTATCTATTTCAACATCATTTAAAAAATATTTTGAATTTTTATCATCGGTAGATATTATACGGGAAACAACTGCTTTTTTATTTTCTACTGTATTAAAATCTAATGTGAACTTTAAAACATTATCATTTATTAATGATACAATTTCAGGTATATCTTTTCCAAATTCCGCATCATGATAAATATCATGACCTGATGACATAAATAAATAATCCAAAACACGTGATAATGTGGATTTACCTACACTATTGCCACTATCCTTACCTGAGGTTCTTTTATTTATAATTAGGTTCAGACCGTCTTTAAAAGTCACTTCCCTAACAAGAGTGTTATTTTTTAAAATAATAAGTTTATTGAGCCGCATATGCTATTCCACCATTTCCATCTAACTCAATTGCGCCGATTATGAAAAGCCAATCTAATGAGTAAAGAAAAAGATCAAACGATAATTCGAAGACAGAATTTACTAAATCATACAGTCGAGATATTTCAATTATCATCGAATCATTACTTTGAAAGATTCTAAGCACCACACTTCCAATATATACAGGATTTGCTTTTGGATCCGTATCAATTGTAATCATTTGGATTCTCCAGCACTATGCATTCGATAATTGAATAGCTCACAATCATACGAATGCCATAATCAATGTCTTCTTGTAAAAACTCTGCGTCTAAATTAGAGCACGAACTAACCGTTTCTTGAGCAGATCTAATAACATTATCGATAATATTATCTGAGTTTTTCCTGATGACTTCAATGTTAAATGGCTTCTCATAAAGACCATATAACCCCAATGCAGTATTATAATAGCCTCTAAACTGTCTTTTTAATTTGACACTACCATTTAAAATTATAGTATCAAGTGTTTTTATAGATTCATCAACTAACAGAGCATCTTCTTTATAAAGTTCGGCTACCCATCTGTTTCTTTTAAGATCATTGAATGAGATTTTAACATCAATATTTGATGCTTTTCTGTTTAAACTTTGCTCGCCACCAACTGGATTGGAAATAATCTCAATCAGCTTACCAATAACACTGGCTCTTAACACTCGCGGCTGGTTAATTATATGTACAGGTCCAGTATTATCCTTAAAATTAACGCCAGAAGTCATAACTACCCCCGATTATCAATATTCACAGGACCATTATTATCTTGAAAATACTGAGAACGTTCCCCTTGATTAATATTGTTTCTATTAGTTGTAATATTTATAATCTGGGAATTTAGATCTTTTATTGTGACATTAAGTTGTTTTATCTCATTATTCTTCTTGGTTACTTGTGTAGTCTGATATATTGCTATACATCCAGAGATCACCCCAACAATATATCCAAAGGCACTTACGTATTCGTTAGCAAGTAATGATGCTATCATTTGGAACTCCATTTCAAGCTTGACAGATTTAAAGTTACAACAAATTCATACTATTAGGATAGCAACTTAAGAAGAGTAAATGAACAAGTATTGATCATTCTCGTTAACATGATCTCATTCAACATAGAGCCACCCATGGCCTCTATCTTTCTCATGAACACGCTGTGTAGCCATGTAGGCTTAAGGAGAAAAAATTGATGTGCTTGCTTTATCAATTGATATAACCAAAAAATTATAATCGTTTCACATCATTGGCGCGCAATGCTCTCCCCGCCACGCCTGCCCGCTTAAGAGGTCACTTTTAATGCAGGTGCATGAACCGACTCAGGCCGCGCCGGTACTGCCGAGGTGGGGGAAATAAAATACGGGGATTTGCATGCAAAACCATGCACCTTATGAATGCATGGCTTTTTTCGGGAAAAATAGCGGAATTTTCGCGGATTTTTTTGCGTGCTACCGTGCGGCCAGTTCTGCACGTCGGCGGGTGTAAATCAGGTTCTGTGCAGGGGTGAATTTTTCACGATTATCATCCCGCGAAGGCGCGTCAGGCCTGTATCCGATGGCCGTTAAAATATCTTTATCCTGTGCAGAATAATTAATGTCATTTCCAGCGGTCAGCCAGACGGAAAGAGCTTCTCTCAGGTAAGAGACTGAACGGTCAAGCGCGCGATTTTTTATCATCGCGGGCTGGTTTTTAATCCCCATCAGCTCCGGTGCCAGTGCGGCGACCAGCTCTGCGCCGTTCTGCTGCATAAAATCATGCAGCCGGTTACGGATGCTGATGCGCTGCACCTCCTCATGCGAGAAGATGTAGCGACCGGCGGCCTGATTAACTTCCCATTTTTTTACGTCAATCAGGTCACGCAGCATCTGTAATCTGCGGGAGCCTGATACATTGTCATCCAGCAATAATTCCTGATATTCCTGCATTGCGGCGGCCAGTTCGGTTTTACGGTTCAGCCACGCGGTTTTGTTCGTCTGACAGGTGTCATAGGCCTGCTGTAAGGTCAGAGTGGTCACGGGTTGTCTCTCCTGATTAATGGCGGAACGGCGAGCTGTAGCAGCCTTTTACCAGACGGGGTGCCACGGGGGCTGTCGGCACCGGCGCGGGTTTCTCATCGACGACCGGCGAACGTATCACTTCAAAGATGGACTCATGCGTTTTGAATGTCGCCGAGCAGTGCACATTCTGGCACTGCAGGTAACTCTCTTTGACGCTCTCAGACATATAGCGGCTGGTGCGAACGTGTGCCGCTGTGCGGCAGAAAGGGCAGCGCATCATGACAATAACCCCCGAACCTTCAGGTCAGCTTCACGTTCCCGCATTTTTTCCTGCCAGACTTTTCGCTGACCGGGCGTGGTCGCAACGTCATGTTCCATATGCGGCAGTGTGGAAGCCGACAGCCCTGTTTTAAACAGCACCGGTTCATCGGTCAGACGGATATTGCAGCCCTTTACGGCCTGTTCAAGCCACGCTTTCACCTGCTGCATTACAACTTTTTCCGGTTCGATATATCCCTGATGCCCGGTCGTATTAGCAAGCGGATTATTCAGAACCAGTATGTTGAGTTTCATTGCTCTGATGAGGGCACCGCAGCTTTCACGTAGGGCTGCATCAAGTTCATGCTCTGCATACTGACTGAGGACGCCGTGATGTGCCTGACGGTATGCTCTGGCCGTGCGGTCACAGGCTCCTTTGAGCCTGTCCAGCTCAAAAGACAGTACCTCGTTCATGCTGTCACATCCCTGCGCCAGTTCCCGCCGTGCCACGCGCGCCAGATGGCGTTGTTTCAGCTCGTCGGTAATGACAGCACCACCGGCACGAAAGGCGGCGCGCCATGCGCCGGAATCATTGCCGTTTTCCTGCTCCAGTTCATTTTTTTGCGTTTGCACCTGGCTGATGGCCGTCGTGGTTTCATCCATACGGCTGGCATTGGCGAGATGCGCCGAGCGGGCAGTCTCAAGGCGTTCCATTGCAGGTTTAAGGTAGTCGGGAATAACAGCGGTCTGAGTCATGTCGGGTCTCCTCTTCGTTTCAATCTGAGGAGATTCTGCCGCGCCAGACACAACAACACGATTCATTGCCGTTGTGGCAAAAATGGCACAAACAGACCTTAAAACCCGGCTTGCCAGAGAAAGGTCTCAGGAAAACCTTACTCACCGTTTGTTTTTTTACTTATAACTATTCACTACTGTTCACTGAAAAGAAAAAGATAAGTAATACAGCAAGATAAAGTGTGAACAGTTGAGGGTATAACTGTTCACCGACTGTTCACTACTGTTCACCTTTTGCTTTTTGCCTGGGTTGTAGGATTTAGTCTTTTTTCCGATTAATTGTGAGGAAATATATAAGTGAAAGTACTTAAAGTTACTGCAATGTAATGCATTGATTTGCATCTGTTTGCCAGCGTTTGCCATTGTTCAAAAATCGCTCTGTTGTGTGGTGTACCACTACAAAATGACTTGTTGCCCTGCGTAAAAATATTCACAAAATAGAGAGCTACCCGAAGCCGGACGGACACGACCGGCACTGTATGGACTTTGTGAGGTAGCCCGATGCACACCGCTTTTTCTTCCCCGTCTTCTGCCCCTGCCGCGCCGCTGATGCCGGTTTCTGATACCGTTCATGAGCGTTTTATTCGTCTGCCCGAAGTGATGCATCTGTGCGGTCTGTCCCGCTCGACCATTTACGACCTCATCAGCCGGGAAGCCTTCCCGAAACAAATCTCCCTCGGCGGAAAAAACGTGGCGTGGGCGCAGTCTGAAATCACGGCATGGATGACTGACCGCATTGCCGAACGCAACCGGGGTTATGACGCATGATGATGACCATTCAGCAAACAGCCCCTTTTTCTGGCTTGCTTCTTTTTATCGTTTCCAGGTATAGTTTTCCCGCTGTCGCAAAATCGGCAGCCGGGCGTGGAAACCCGAGTAATCTAACGGCGACACCTGACGCGCCATGCGTCTTTTTTTGTGTCTATGCCCTCGTGCACCTGTTACTTGCGCAATGGTTTCATGACCTTTGCAGCTATCGAGTAATGGTGGCTCAGGCGGGGCCGACTTCGGTCGGGCCGGTATCCGTTAGAGCCGGTATTTCCACCCCCGTCTGGGCTACCACCACTGAGCGTGGAAACTCCGGTGGTAGCATAACCTGCTATCTAACGGAGGTTGCCCTTATGGCTACGATCCTCACCCCGTCATATCCGCAGTTTGTCTTTGTGTTTGCCGCTGTTCGTCGCGCAGACCGTAAACCCCGTATCTGTATGCTTCGCACCGTTGCCGGTGATGAACAGGCCGCACGTCTTTCCCTCGTTCGCGATTACGTCCTCTCGTTCGCTGGTCGTCTGCCGGTTGCGGAGGTGCGAGCATGAAACATACCACCATTACCGCCCGTGACCTCGAATGCCTTGAGCACATACGCAACGTCGGCCAGCTTGTCAATGAGCTGATGCAGGTGCAGGACTGCGCGACCGTTAGGCGTAACCCGGCGCAGCAGTTACAACTCACCTCCGTGATTTACCTCATGACCGCCCAGCTCGACGGCGTGGTAGAGCGCTGCAATCAGCACTGGCTGACCGGGGAGGGTAACGTATGAAAAAGCCATTACCGCCCGTATTACGCGCCGCGCTGTATCGTCGCGCAGTGGCGTGTGCCTGGCTGACCCTGTGCGAACGCCAGCACCGCTACCCGCAACTCACCCTCGACGCGCTGGAAAGCGCCATTGCCGCCGAGCTGGAGGGCTTCTACCTGCGCCAGCACGGCGAGGAGAAAGGCCGTCAGATTGCCTGTGCATTACTGGAAGATTTAATGGAAGCCGGACCACTCAAGGCCGCGCCGTCGCTGTCCTTTCTCGGGCTGGCCGTAATGGATGAACTCTGCGCCCGTCATATCACCGCACCGGTACTGCGCTGAGGGAGAAAATAACCATGAAAATGAACGTAACAGAAACGGTAAAACAGGCGTGCGGTCACTGGCCGCGCATTCTCCCTGCGCTGGGTGTGAATGTGATTAAAAACCGCCATCAGTCCTGCCCGGTATGCGGCGGCTCCGACCGCTTTCGCTTTGACGATAAACAGGGGCGCGGGACATGGTTCTGCAACCAGTGCGGCGCGGGTGACGGACTTAAGCTGGTAGAGAAAGTGTTTGGCGTGACTCCGTCAGAAGCTGCCGGGAAGGTGAACGTCGTGACCGGCAACCTGCCGCCGGTTGCCCCGGAAGTGATTGCGGCCGCAGAGGCCGGAGCGGAGGCTGACCGCAAAGCAGCGGCCGCGCTGGCCGTCAGGCTCATGGAGAAAACCCGACCGGCCAGCGGCAACGCCTACCTCACCCGCAAGGGTTTCCCCGACCGGGAATGTCCGGTACTGACAGTCATGCATAAAACCGGCGGCGTGACGTTCCGCGCCGGTGATGTGGTTGTCCCGCTGCATGATGATACCGGCGCACTGGTTAACCTTCAGCTTATCAATTCTGACGGTCTCAAACGCAGCCTGAAAGGCGGAGCGGTAAAAGGTACATGCCATATCATCGGGGGGCAGAAACAGGCAGGAAAACGTCTGTGGATTGCGGAGGGCTATGCGACCGCGCTCACCGTGCATCACCTGACCGGGGAAACTGTCATGGTGGCGCTGTCCTCCGTGAACCTCCTTTCTCTGGCGAGCCTTGCCCGTCAGAAACACCCGGCCTGTCAGATTGTGCTCGCCGCCGACCGTGACCTTAACGGCGATGGCCAGAACAAAGCCGCTGCGGCCGCAGACGCCTGTGAGGGCGTTGTCGCCCTGCCGCCGGTGTTCGGCGACTGGAATGATGCGTTTGTCCAGAAAGGCGAAGAGGCGACAAGGAAAGCAATTTATGACGCCATCCGGCCACCGGCTGACAGCCCTTTCATTACCATGAGCGAGGCGGAATTTACCGCCATGAGCACCAGTGAAAAGGCAATGCGGGTGCATGAACATTACGGCGAAGCGCTGGCCGTGGACGCGAACGGCCAGCTCCTGTCCCGCTATGAGGCCGGGATATGGAAAATCATTCCCCCGTCGGATTTTGCCCGCGATGTGGCCGGGTTGTTCCAGCGTCTGCGCGCGCCGTTCTCGTCGGGGAAAATTGCCTCAGTGGTGGAGACCCTGAAACTGATTATTCCGCAGCAGGACACCCCGGCACGGCGTCTGATTGGCTTTCGCAATGGCGTACTCGATACCGCCACCGGAACATTCAGCCCGCACCATAAATCACACTGGCTGCGCACGCTATGTGATGTTGATTTCACCCCGCCGGTGGAGGGCGAAACGCTGGAAACCCACGCCCCTCATTTCTGGCGCTGGCTTGACCGCGCTGCCGGTGGCAAACCGGAAAAATGCGACGTGATTCTGGCTGCGCTGTTTATGGTTCTAGCGAACCGTTACGACTGGCAGCTCTTTCTCGAAGTCACCGGCCCCGGCGGGAGCGGAAAAAGTATTCTGGCCGAAATTGCGACCATGCTTGCCGGGGAAGATAACGCCACGTCGGCTACCATCGAAACGCTGGAATCACCACGTGAGCGCGCGGCGCTGATTGGCTTTTCACTGATACGCCTGCCTGACCAGGAAAAATGGAGCGGTGACGGTGCAGGACTTAAGGCCATCACCGGCGGTGATGCGGTATCGGTCGACCCGAAATACAAGGATGCGTACTCCACCCATATTCCGGCGGTGATTCTGGCCGTGAACAATAACCCGATGCGTTTTACCGACCGCAGCGGCGGTGTTTCCCGTCGCCGGGTGATACTGCATTTCCCGGAACAGATTGCCCCGGAGGAACGTGACCCGCAGCTTAAGAGTAAAATCGCCCGTGAGCTGGCGGTGATTGTTCGCCAGCTAATGCAGAAGTTCAGCGACCCGATGACTGCCCGTGCTCTGCTCCAGTCACAGCAGAACTCCGACGAGGCGCTCAGTATTAAACGTGATGCCGACCCGACATTTGATTTTTGCGGCTATCTGGAAGCCCTGCCGGAACCTGAGGGTATGTATATCGGCAATGCCAACATCATTCCGCGCCAGCCGCGCCTGTATCTGTATCATGCCTATCTGGCGTATATGGAAGCTCACGGCTACAGGAATACCCTGAGCCTCACCATGTTCGGCAAGGGGCTGCCTGCCATGCTGAAAGAGTACGGGCTGAGTTATGAGAAGCGCCGGAAAAATCAGGGCATACAGACCAATCTGGCGCTCAGGGAAGAAAGCAACGCCGACTGGCTGCCGAAATGTGATGACCCCATAACGAAATAACCTACCCTGACCGGCAATCGCCGGTCTTTTTTTACCTGCAAAACGGCAAAAGTGAACAGTAGAGTGTTCACTGTTCACCAACCATTCACCGATTAAGCTACTGAATATTAAAAATAAAAATACCTAGTGAATAGTGTGAACAGTTTTTCTAAAAAAAAGTTTTTTTCTTGATGTGATCTATCCAAAAACAGGTTCACTTAACCGCAGGAAGCGCTGCAACAAATTGCCATTGGTATACGCTTAGGTATACCAATGAAAGTTGAATTGGTTAAAGTCACCTAATAACAGATGATTACGTGAATTATTCAGACTCCGCCAGCTCAATGAAGTTCACTAAGCCCGCACAGCACAAGCTCTGCGGGCTTTTTTACATCTATTGCCGCCTGGTGAGAATTGCAGAGAGCCTCACGGGCATTGACGTCAAATGACGCAATGGGTGACAGGGCAAAACGCCAAAAGTCTCACCAATAACTCCCGAAAGAATTGGAATACGAGAGTCAAAGAAAATAGAACACTCACTGAGAGTCCTGCCTGGCTGGGGCAAAGCTCGCAGTCAGACTGTCGAGCATAAAGATAAGCAGTTGCCCGTGAGACGCCAGGATGTTGGGCTACGGTATCCATAGATTTGCGAAGATTCAGCAGACCTTCTTTGCGAAGCTTTAATGATCAATTCTTTTCTGTCAGCTGCTTTAAGCGTCCTGGCCGTAGTGGCACGAGCAGCGGCGAAACTATCTATGCGCTGTCGAATGGTCTCTGTTCCTCCAGGAGCAATATTTTCTCACGGAATTTTTTATTACCGTAGGCGTTATTCAGCGTAGTCCGAAGACGTGATCCTGCTCACCCAGTCAAACATAACTTGCATATGATTGCCATTGGATGTCCTCACACCAACCTGACACGCATTTACGCCTGTCGTTTTGCCAGTCAAAACCTGTCCATACTTCATATAGATTTTGATACCGACTCCCTGTTTATAGCACTTATTGCAAATCGAGAAATAATCTCTTCTTGATGGAGTATATTGCTGAAGATTAAATTCGTCAGCCGGCACCAGTGAAAGATTAAAAGCGTCATTACCTGATAATTCTTCAAGAATTGCCAGAGACTCTAATTTAACTTCAATGCGCTTATTTCCTTTAGGTTTATCCGAAGCCAGAATCAAATTTTCCCTCGGATTAAACTTCGCAATGTAGCCTGTGATTATCCGGGCATTATTACTCACCAATCGAACAGGGATATCATTAAAACGTAGAAATTGAACTCGACGAGCAAGCATAGAATAATCCCGCGGCCATATTTCAGCCTCTCGCCCGTAGGAAATATCATTTACAGCCATACTTTCCATAAAGATATATTCATCTATGCTGAATGAAAAAGCCCCGAATTCACGGGGCTGAATAAAACGAAATAAATTAACGTAACAGAGACAGCACGTTCTGCGGGACCTGGTTAGCCTGCGCCAGAACGGAAGTACCGGCCTGCTGCAAGATCTGCGCGCGAGACATGTTGGAAACTTCGGTCGCGTAGTCGGAATCTTCGATACGGCTACGCGCTTCAGACAGGTTGTTTACGGTATTGCCCAGGTTGGTGATAGCAGAGTTGAAACGGTTTTGTACCGCACCCAGATCAGAGCGCAGCGCATCCACCTGCGCCAGCGCGGCATCAATTTTCTGCAGCGGGTTTTCGGTGGTTTTAGCGGCTGCTTCCGCCAGCTCTGGTTGTGCTTTGAAATCATGACCAGCGGCTTTGCTGGCATTGTAGGTTTTACCGTCGATAGTAACGACTTCGGTTTTACCGTCTACGCCACCCAGTTGGTTAGCCGCTGTTTTGGTAGTGCCGTCAGCAGCAGTATAACTTGTGGTTTTAGCTTTAATTGCTCCTGTCGCTTCATCGTAATCTGCGGCGTAATACTTATCGCCAGCTTTAAGCGCATAACCGCCTTCAATTGTCTTACCATTTTTATCGGTATAAGACATTTTGACCAACTCAGCGCCATTAGCATCGGTAGCGTCAACGCCGCCAGCAATTAAGGCATTCTTAGCATCTGCTGAAACAACTGCTGGTGTATCTTTTAACTCCTGTACTTCTGTTTTAGTTGCCGCACCAGCAGGCATTGTGGTTTTAGTTGCACCCGCAGCAAGTGTAACTTTACCGTCAGTAGCAACGTTAACTTCATAATCGCCATTTTTGGCGGCATCAGCACCAGTAAAGCCACCAATAGTAACAAAGTACTTATTATTATCTGCGTCAAATTTAACTGTACCACCCGTTACAGCAGCCGTACCAGTCGTACCACCAATGGCCGCTTTGATGGCCGCATCATCAAGGCCTGAGGCATCCAGTGTAGTACCATTATCGGCATAAGCTTTCGTTGTTACTGCTGTATCTTTCACATCATACGCTTTCTGCACGTTCAGTGAATCCAGACCCAGGGTCTGAGAGTTGATCTGCTTCAGATCGATATCGATAGTTTCACCGTCGTTGGCGCCAACCTGGATGGTCAGGGTGTTGTCCTGCGCCAGGACTTTCACGCCGTTGAACTGAGTCTGGCCGGATACACGGTCGATTTCGTTCAGGCGCTGGGTGATTTCAGCCTGGATGGAGTCGAGGTCAGACTGGGAGTTGGTGCTGTTAGCAGACTGAACCGCCAGTTCACGCACACGCTGCAGGTTGTTGTTGATTTCGTTCAGCGCGCCTTCAGTGGTCTGCGCAATGGAGATACCGTCGTTAGCGTTACGGGAAGCCTGAGTCAGACCTTTGATGTTCGCGGTGAAACGGTTAGCAATCGCCTGACCTGCCGCATCGTCTTTCGCGCTGTTGATACGCAGACCAGAAGACAGACGCTCGATAGCGGTGCCCAGTGCGGACTGGGATTTGTTCAGGTTATTCTGGGTCAGCAGCGACAGACTGTTAGTGTTGATTACTTGTGCCATAAAATTTTCCTTTTGGAAGGTTTTTGATAACCAATGTTATGCCAGGCTTACCTGTGTCATCCAGGTTATCGACACTTGAGGCATAAACTTTACTACTTTTTCCGTCTGTAATTGCTTACACCTAACGTTTTGATTAAAAAGCCTTTCTATGTGAACGCAGTGTCTGCTAGTGTTTTGAGCGATATCGTCTATAGCTGGATGTAACACAGGCCTTATCGTGAGCGCGCTACACTATATATGTTAATGCGTTGAATTTTTTTCTCTTTTTAATTAGATGCTGTCTTTTTCGTATACCCTTTCGGTTTATTTATGCCATACGCCTGTATTACAAAAATGTTATATCCATCCTGTTGTAATTTTTATTTTAATTCATTCATTTTTTTATGCGGCTTGCCGGAAAATATCTGTATAAGGTAGATACGCCAATACCAAAAATAATAGCTAATTGCTGCCGAGGATGGCCTTTCTCTAATAGCCGGCTAATCTGTTCCTGTTCATGTCTATTGATCGCCCGAGGGCGCCCTCCCAGTCGTCCTTGCGCTCTGGCGGCAGCCAGTCCGGCAAGGGTTCGCTCGACAATTAATTCTCGCTCCATCTCGGCCAGTGCTGACATTACATGAAAAAAGAATCGCCCCATCGCGCTACTGGTATCAATACTATCGGTTAAAGAATGGAAGTGAGCTCCACGTTCATGTAATTCAGATATTAACGCCACCAGGTTTTTCACGCTGCGGCCCAGTCTGTCTAATTTCCAGACGACAAGAGTATCGCCTTTATTTACATACTTTAACGCTCGTTTCAGGCCGGGGCGGTTTGCAATCTTGCCACTGATACGGTCCTCAAAAATGCGGTCACAATTTGCACTAGTAAGCGCATTACGCTGTAAATCGATATTTTGGTCAATTGTTGACACCCGAATATACCCAATAGTAGCCATGATTTTCTCCTTTACATCAGATAAGGAAGAATTTTAGTCGCTTTTCTCATGGAGGATTGCTTTATCAAAAACCTTGGTTTTCAAGAATCAATAAATCGTGTGGCTGATGCGCTATAAAAATCGCAGAGCGGTGACGATATTCCGCATAAGGAGCTGTTCGTTCGCAACATTCGAACGGTGACGTTAAAGCTGGTTTCATTGGTTAATGAAGACGAAGGTGACAAAATTACTACAGAGTTGATACCACAGAAATAGTCCAGGCTCGCAGGTGATACGGGATTTAACGCCGGAAAGTCTGCACAGAACACGATCTGCCGCCGGACACCAGTAAATTGCCCCGCAACGTGTTATCAATACTATTCCCTACGTTTCCCGTTACCTTGTTGTCGGTACGTTTACCTCATTGTCTGAAAGGTTATTTACGAAGTTATCATTAATAATCCACGGGCGTCTGGTATGCGAATCCAGTTCCCCCAATCCTGGCGCTTTGCCTTTGCGACCATACGCGCGTAAATAAGCCTGAAACCAAACTTCACCGCTTAACGCTCTCCTCTTTCCCGATTTTTACGCAAAAAATCATCACATGATCAAGGGTCGTATTTGTTATTGCATTTTTCAAATGATATTGGTAATTATTATCATTCTCATTAACGACTTGTTCGATTTATGACGTGGAGAGAGAGGATTTCTCATGCGTATTCTGTTTGTCGGTCCACCACTGTATGGACTGCTATACCCTGTGCTGTCCCTGGCGCAAGCGTTTCGTGTTAATGGCCATGAAGTGCTGATTGCAAGCGGTGGAAAATTTGCACAGAAAGCAGCAGAAGCTGGGTTGGTGGTATTTGACGCTGCGCCTGGTTTCGATTCGGAAGCGGGTTATCGCCGTCAGGAGGCATTACGAAAAGAAAATAACATTGGAACAAAAATGGGGAACTTCTCATTCTTCAGCGAAGAGATGACTGACCCGCTGGTCGCGTTCGCCGGGCAGTGGCGACCAGATCTCATCGTCTACCCTCCCCTTGGGGTCGTTGGACCACTGATTGCCGCTAAGTATGACATTCCGGTAGTGATGCAAACCGTCGGCTTCGGTCATACGCCCTGGCACATCAAAGGCGTGACGAAATCACTTTCTAACGCCTACCGCCGCCATGGGGTCAGCGCGCCACCAAGAGATCTGGCGTGGATAGACGTCACACCGCCCAGCATGAGCATACTGCAAAATGACGGAGAGCCGGTTATCTCCATGCAATACGTCCCGTATAACGGCGGCGCCGTCTGGGAAGAATGGTGGGAACGTACACCTGATCGCAAGCGTCTTCTGGTCAGCCTCGGCACCGTCAAACCGATGGTGGATGGCCTGGATCTGATTTCCTGGGTAATGGATTCTGCCGGCGAAGTAGATGCCGAAATCATCCTGCATCTTCCGGCAAACGCCCGCTCGGATTTACGTTCACTGCCGCCGAATGTCCGTCTGGTCGACTGGCTTCCGATGGGCGTTTTCCTTAACGGCGCCGACGGTTTTATCCACCATGGCGGCGCAGGCAACACCCTGACGGCGCTGCATGCCGGCATTCCGCAGATAGTCTTTGGCCAGGGTGCCGACAGACCCGTCAATGCCCGCGCCGTGGTCGAGCGCGGATGCGGCATTATTCCCGGTAAGAGCGGGCTTACGAGCAGCATGATCAATACCTTCCTCGGTAATCGCGCGCTTCGCGAGGCGTCGCAGGAGGTCGCGGCGGAAATGGCGGCCCAGCCTTGCCCGACCGAGGTGGCAAAAAAACTGATCGCCATGCTGCAACACGGCTAACCGCGGCAGCGCAATGACAATATGGCGGCTGAACCCAGCGTGTGTCGCCATATCTCATCTTTCACCGATAAGGAGGCTTAATGCCCGCGACTCATTCCCCCATGCCCGCTCGTGCCTGGATAGTTCGCCTTGCCCGCGTGTGTTGGGAACGTAAAACACTGAGCATCATTGTCATCGTAGCATCAGTATCGACCATTTTACTGGCTGCGCTGACGCCGCTAATAACGCGTCAGGCCGTCAATGACGCGATAGCAGGCGATACAACCCACCTGCCGTTACTTGCCTGCGGCCTGCTGTTAATTGCCCTTTTTGATTTTATCGGGAATTACGTGCGCCGCGGCTATGCCGGGGAACTCTCGCTGTGGGTTCAGCATACGTTACGTAGCCGTGCGTTCGACAGTATTCAGAAACTGGACGGCGCAGGCCAGGACGCCTTGCGTACCGGGCAGGTCATTTCGCGTACCAACAGCGATCTTCAACAGGTACACACCTTGCTACAGATGTGTCCGGTGCCGCTGGCGGTGCTCACTTACTATGTGGCCGGTATCGCGGTGATGCTATGGATGTCGCCATCCATGACGCTTATCGTGATTTGCGTACTGGCCGCCCTTGCTATTACCGCCCTGCGCGCCCGTCGCCGTGTTTTCGCGCAAACGGGGCTTGCCTCAGACCGGCTGGCGCACATGACGGAGCATATGCGCGAAGTATTGGAACAGATCTCAGTGGTGAAGTCCTGCGTGGCGGAGTTGCGCGAAACGCGTTGGCTCGATGGTCAGTCGCGGCAGATGGTGCGGGTACGCATCGGCGCCGCTATCTCGCAGGCGATGCCGGGCGCAACCATGCTGGCGCTACCGGTGATAGGGCAAATCGTCCTGCTGTGCTATGGCGGCTGGTCGGTAATGAATGGGCGCATCGATCTGGGAACCTTCGTTGCGTTCGCGAGTTTTCTCGCTATGCTGACCGGCCCTACCCGCGTACTGGCATCGTTTTTGGTTATCGCACAGCGCACACAGGCGTCGGTAGAGCGCGTCTTCGCGCTTATCGACACGCGTTCTCGCATGGAAGACGGTACTGAGTCGGTTGAAGGTCAGATTATCGGGCTGGACGTGGAGAAGATGAGTTTCCACTACGACAACGGTAACCGTATCCTCAATGAGATCTCGTTTTCCATTCACGCCGGTGAAACCGTGGCAGTGGTTGGCGCCTCCGGCTCCGGAAAATCAACATTGCTGATGTTGCTGGCGCGCTTTTACGATCCTACCTCCGGCGGGGTGTGGCTCAACACCACTGCGGGCCAACAGAATATTCGCGACCTGAAACTGACGGCGCTTCGTCGTCGCGTTGGCGTAGTTTTTGAAGACGCGTTTCTGTTTGCCGGTACGGTGGCGGAAAACATCGCCTATGGGCACCCG
Organism: Salmonella sp. 32010601201800023SM; assembly: GCF_017572235.1. Taxonomy (NCBI): domain Bacteria; kingdom Pseudomonadati; phylum Pseudomonadota; class Gammaproteobacteria; order Enterobacterales; family Enterobacteriaceae; genus Salmonella; species Salmonella sp. 32010601201800023SM. The sequence continues at coordinate 655,339 of NZ_JAGEQS010000002.1, read as the reverse complement.
CAAGCGACTCAGGACGACATTCGACGCGCCGCCGATGCCGCAGGCGCCAGCGGGTTCATCAATGCGCTACCGCAGGGGTTCAACACCCGACTGACCGAACGCGGAAGCAACCTCTCCGGCGGCCAACGCCAGCGTATTGCGCTAGCCCGGGCACTGATTACCGCGCCGGAACTGCTGATTCTCGATGACACCACCTCGGCGGTCGATGCCGGTACTGAAGCGGAAATTAATACGGCTCTTGGTCGTTATGCCGATAATGAGCATATGCTGCTGGTGATTGCACGCCGCCGTTCAACACTGCAGTTAGCCGATCGGATCGTCGTACTGGATAAAGGCCGCGTCGTGGATATCGGTACCCAGGCGGAGCTGGATGCAAGGTGTCCGACGTTTCGCTCGCTGATGAGCGGCGAGGGGGATTTTCTCGCCCTCGCCCCGGCGGAACAACGTGAGCTATGGCCAACAACGCAGGCGGTAAAATCCGACGACGCGCATGAGCGCCAGACACCCGCTGGAAAAGGTTTTGTCGACCGAATGACGCGCGTTCCGGAACGCGCCGTACAGATGGCGCTGGCAGGCCACGGGCGTCAAGTCTCATCGCTGCTGACGCCAGTAGCCTGGATGTTCGTCATCGCCGCCCTGCTTATCGCGCTTGATTCCGCCGCAGGCGTTGGCGTGCTGGTGCTTTTGCAGCGCGGTATTGACTCAGGCGTTGCCGCAGGGGATATGTCGACTATTGGCATATGCGCTCTGCTCGCGCTGTGTCTGGTGGCGATTGGTTGGTGCTGCTATGCGCTGCAAACGATCTTCGCCGCCCGCGCGGCAGAGTCGGTACAGCATACGGTACGCTTACGCAGCTTCAGCCACCTGCTACGCCTGAGTCTTCCCTGGCACGAGAAGCACATCGACTCGCGTCTTACTCGCATGACCGTCGACGTTGATTCACTCGCCCGATTTCTGCAAAACGGTCTTGCCAGCGCGGCCACCAGCATCGTGACGATGGTCGCTATCGCCGCGGCAATGTTCTGGCTTGACCCCATTCTTGCATTAACGGCATTAAGCGCCGTGCCTGTAGTGGTGCTGGCGACGTGGATTTACCGCCGTTTGAGCTCGCCTGCCTACGCTCAGGCACGGCTGGAAATTGGTAAGGTGAACAGTACGCTTCAGGAAAAGGTCTCCGGTATGCGGGTAGTGCAGTCACACGGTCAACAGAAGCAGGAAGCCGCCAGGCTACGGGCGTTATCAGACAACTTCCGCGCCACCCGCGTGCGGGCGCAAAAATACCTTGCTGTCTATTTTCCGTTCCTGACCTTCTGCACCGAGGCCGCCTATGCCGCCGTGCTTTTAATCGGGGCGAGCCGGGTCGCCGGAGGCGAAATGACGCCCGGGATACTGGCGGCGTTCTTCCTGCTACTGGGACAATTTTATGGCCCGGTACAGCAGTTGTCAGGCATTGTTGATTCCTGGCAGCAGGCGACCGCCAGCGGCAAACATATCAATGCGCTATTGGCGACTGAGGAAACGGAGAATATTGAACCGTCCTCCATAACACCTGGCGCTGGCGGCGCGCTACGTCTGGAGGCATTGACATTCCGCTATCCCGAAAAAACGCAACCTGTGCTTGATAATCTTTCGCTCATCATTCCGCCAGGAACGGTAGTCGCGGTGGTCGGACGTAGCGGCGCTGGCAAATCGACGCTGATCAAGCTGCTGGCCGGGCTCTACTCTCCCGGCAGCGGGCAAATCCGTGTCGGTGAGCGCGTAATTGATGCCGCGTCGCTTAGTGATTATCGTCGCCAGACGGGGCTGGTCACTCAGGATGTCGCATTATTTAGCTGCGATATTGCCGAAAATATCCGCTATTCGCGGCCAGACAGCAGCGACACGGAGGTGGAGATCGCGGCGCGACAGGCGGGACTCTTTGAAACTGTGCAACATCTGCCGCTGGGGTTTCGTACTCCGGTCAATAACGGCGGCACGGATCTGTCCGCGGGCCAGCGTCAGTTGATTGCCCTCGCCCGCGCCCAACTGGCGCAGGCGCACATTCTGCTGCTCGACGAGGCGACAGCGCGTATCGACCGCAGCGCCGAGGAGCGCTTAATAACCTCGCTTACCGGAGTGACGCATACCGAAAAACGCATCGCGCTTATCGTCGCGCACCGGCTGACCACCGCTCGCCGCTGCGATGTGATTGTCGTAATCGATAAAGGATGTATCGCTGAATATGGCAGCCATGAGCAGTTGATAGCGGCTCATGGCCTGTATGCTCGTCTGTGGCGGGACAGCATCGGCCAGACACGCGATACGCAAGAAGAGGTTATGGGATAGTTTTTATCGCCACGATTTACGCAAAAGAAAGCCCGCAAGCGGCTGTTCCTGTAACAGCCGCTTTAGCTATTGATACTGACCGAAATATAAATGAGATGGAATACAAAGAATGAGACTGAGCCCGCCCGTCGCTCCTGTCGCTATACAGACCGCTACGCGCCTTCGCCGCCAACTCGCCGCCGGAAGCCAGGTTGACGCTTCTCACTTCTGGCGAGAAGCAAACTCGTTCGCGCTGCCGCTGGTGACAGCCATTAACGGCGCAGACGATGAACGGGAAGTCACCTTCCTGTGGCGTGCCGCCTCTCCTCTGCGGGGGGTTTATGTTCGCCTGAACCGTGTCACCGATAAAGATAACGTGGCGAAAGGTATGATGACGCAACTGCCCACAACGGATATCTGGCATCTGACGCTTCGCTTACCGGCGTCCTACTGCGGTTCCTATACGATGGTCGAAATACCACCGGAAACCCCGGACGAGACGGTGTTGCAGCTTGGAAGCCGTTTCGCCTCCCTTGTCGGGAAGGCGGACCCGCTGAACAGCACGCCGGGAATAAATGTTCGGGGTAATACGCAGGAGTCTGTTCTGGCGTTGGATCATGCCCCGGCACAGGAGGAGTGGTCAGGCTGTCGCGCTTACGCCGGGCAGCTTTTCACCTCAGAACATCGGCTTGCCGGACAACGTCGCCGTGTGCGGCTGTATCTTCCTGACGTTCCTGTCGTACAACCGCTGGGCTTACTGGTACTCACGGATGGCGAGATCTGGTTCGACCATCTTGGGGTAAGCGCCGCCATTGACGCCGCCATCCGCAGCGGACGCATCGCGCCGGTGGCCGTACTCGGCGTTGATAACATCAACGCGGGTGAACGCGTCGCAATCCTCGGCGGTCGCCGCGAGCTGGTGCTCGACATTGCCGAACGCCTGCTGCCAACCCTTCGCGCCAAATACCCGGAACGACAGTGGGCGGACCGTACACAAACGGTGCTGGCTGGGCAAAGCCTCGGCGGCGTGACCGCGCTGATGGCTGCCCGCCACGCGCCAGAGAGCTTCGGCCTGGTGCTGAGCCACTCCCCCTCAATGTGGTGGACGCCGGACAACCGCAACCGCCCGGACCATTTCAGCGCAGAAGAGCGCTCATGGGTCAGCGAACATGTGTTATCCGCGCCCTCGCCAGCCGTACGTACGCATCTGTGCGTGGGATCGCTGGAAGGTTCGACGGTCCCGCAGGTCAAACAGTTGCATGAAAAATTGCGCGCCGCCGGCGTTGAAAGCCATTACAGCGTGTACACCGGCGGTCACGATTATGCCTGGTGGCGCGGCGCTCTGATTGACGGATTACGTCTACTGCCCCGATAAAACTTCACCTGCCAAAAAGGAATAACATCCGATGTATGGTCGCCAGTACCACAACAAGCGCTATCGCATGGCGCTATTTTTAGTGAGTTTTTGTTTTAGCGCGCTGAGTTATGCGCAGCCGGATATGCAGCCATTAGGGCCGAATATTGCTGATAAAGGTTCGGGATATTACCATTTTAGGGTCAATGACTTTCAATCTGCCGATGGCGCGAGACATTACCGGGTATGGACCGCTATCCCCAATAAAGCCGCCCCGCCATCGGGTTATCCTGTCTTATATATGCTGGACGGCAACGCAGTGATGGACAGACTGCCGGAGACGCTGCTCAAACAGCTGGCAGACCACTCGCCGCCGGTGATTGTGGCGATTGGCTATCAGACTAACCTGCCGTTTGATCTTAACGGCAGAGCTTATGACTATACGCCGGCGCCGGGAATCGATCGCGAAGGCAGTGAAAATAACCCGCGTTTTCATCGTAAAACCGGCGGCGGGCCAGCGTTCCGCCAGCTACTGGAGAGACATATCGCGCCGCAGGTGGAACAAGGAATAACCATCAACCCCGAACGGCGCGGGGTATGGGGACATTCTTATGGCGGCCTGTTCGTTTTGGACTCCTGGCTGTCGTCATCCTTCTTTCATATCTATTACAGCGCCAGCCCGTCACTCAGCAGGGATAACTTTGCCCTGTTGAATCGCCTTACGGCAGTGAAGCCGTCGCCGTTCTGCCATAAAAAACTCATCATAATGGAAGGTTCAGCGTCGAATGGGGATAGCAGGCAACGCCAGATGGCCGAGCTCCTGCAAAAAGTTCAGGAGACCGTGAGAACGCTTGAGAACAACGGCGTTAACGCGGCCCTGCAGCATTACCCGGGCCTGGGCCACGGGCCCATGTTTAACGCCTCTTTTCGCAGTGCATTGCTGGATATCAGTCGCGAACCGGCAAGCCAAAAACCACGCTGCCATTAACCCGCCGCCAGAATATGCCCGCCAGCGGCGGGCATAATCCATCAAAACGAGGCCGTCACACCGGCATAATAAGCCCGCCCCGGTTCGTTATAGGTATTTGCCCCTTCGGCGGAGCGATAGATCTGTTTATCGAAGATATTGCTGATACCGACATTAAGACGCAGGTTCTTATTGATATCGTAGTTAACGTTAGCGCCGACCAGTGAGTAAGCCCCCAGCGCTTTCCCGGACAATCCTTTGGTCTCTTCACTACGCGACTCCGCATGTGTTCGCGGTTTTTGCTTGCCGTATAACGTCCAGTTGACGTTAGCGGAGAGCGCGCTGGTAATAGTCCAGTCGAGGAAGGTATTCACCGTATATTTCGGGATTATCGATAAGGGATTACCGGTATCTTTTTGCTCAGAAGCGATCATATAAGTCGCATTGGTATTCCAGTTCAGACGGTCCGGCATCAGCGGAACAGCCATGCTGGCTTCAATACCTTCAATCAGCGCCTTACCGCCGTTCTGCCACTGCAATACATAAGCGCCAGATGCGCTTCTGCCAATAATCTTATCACCTGCGACAATCTTATTCTGATAATCGTTACGGAAATACGTGACGCTTGCGTGGTAATCGTCTACGGTAAATTCCAGCCCGATCTCTTTATTGATGCTAATTTCAGGATCGAGGTTCTTATTACCGACCAGGTAACAGCCGCCTGACGTAATATCTTTTGGACAACCGTTGCCTTTCGAATAGAGTAAATACCCCTCACTGGTTTGATACAAGTTCGGTGCCTTAAAGGCCCGGGCAATACCGGCTTTCACCTTGACGTATTCACCTAACTCCTGGGAAAGGTTAAGACTGGGACTAAAATTACTCCCGGATTCGCTCAAATAGTCAAAACGCAGACCCGGAATAATATTGGTACCGGCCATGGGTTCGATATTATCTTCAACGTACAGCGCACTGATTTCCGATTTATTTTTGCTGCTACGGTTAGCCGCCGAACCGGGAATCCCGGCGATATTGCTATCCTTAACCGTCAGACTGGTAGAGGAAGGATCGTTCAGCTCATCGCGGTTCCACTCCGCGCCGACGGTGAGCGTTTGCTCAAATAGCCATATCACCGGGACATTCACCTCGCCGCTGGTGCGATACGAGATCAGGCGGTTAGTGGTGAACGTCTGGTCGTTGGTAATGCGCCCCTCGCCGCCGCCGGAGAGTCCCTCATTCATGCGGGTATTATCGGTTTTTTCATAGTAGAACCCCAGGCGGCTTTGCCCCCAGTCCCAGATGCCGTTATGAGTTAGACCGTAATTCTGCCGGTACAGGCGATTGGTCTCCCGCCCGGACTGCGCGAGACTTTTAGTAACCGCGTTCGAAGTACTGTTTTGCGTATCGCCGGCATAGATATTCCCCTGCCGACTGTATCCCGCTTCAAAATCAAGGATTTGCTGCGGGGTCATTTTCCATGAGAAGACGCTATTAATATCTTTATTGGTGACCCCCTCCCGTCCGGCGGCATTTTTGGTACCGGCGGAGGAGTTAATATCCCAGCTGTCGGCATCGGTTCTGTTGAGATTACCGTACAGGCGCATCGTCAACGTATCACCAGCCAACGGGCCGCTAAGGCTAAAGTTACCCCGCCGGGTGTCACCTTCTTTGCTGCTTTCCGGCTGGTTGGTATAGAGCGACAACGAACCGTGCCAGTCGTTAGTCGGACGTTTGGTGATGATATTCACCACCCCGCCAGCGGCACCGGAGCCATAGCGCGCGGCGGCGGGCCCACGGATAACTTCAATACGTTCTACCATCTCCGGCGGTACCCAGTTCGTATCGCCACGGGTGTCGCGTTCTCCGCGCCAGCTATAGCGAACCGAATTTCGCGACGTCACCGGCACGCCGTCAATCAGCACTAAGGTATTTTCCGGCCCCATACCACGAATATCAATTTGTCGGTTATTTCCGCGCGTCCCCGAGGCGCTATTGCCGGTAAGATTAACCCCAGGCATCTTACGAATAATATCGGCAAGATCGTTAACGGGAGGATTCTTTTGAATATCGTCACGAGTAATAATCGAAACGCCCGGCTGTTGCTTTAATACTTGCTCGGCGGTGGATTCAACCACCATCGTTTCGCCGTTGTCGTCAGTAGATTCTGCTGCTGATAATGGACTATTAACCCCTGTAGAAACCACGGTTATTAACCAGATGAACTTCTTAACTCTCATACCCATTCCCTAAATAATGTCTAAAGTAGCGCTGTTGCCCTCAAGCTCACATCCTTGCCAGGTTACGTCTATATAGTAATTATTATCATATGCTAATGATAATAATTATCATTCAATTAAGGAAAAGGCAATCTTTCGACCACAAAAATCTGGTAATAAAAAAACGGAAACGGGATTTTGCAATATGACTCTCTGTCCGGGCTCCGCTTTGCCAGTAAATCCGGGAAGGGGGGCATAATGCGCCTACTGAACGGAGGTTTTACAAAACAGAAATAGATAAAATAAAACTATTTTTCAGATCGTTAATCACAAGAAACACCCAGGTAAGATGGTATAGCACGGTTCAGGGTTCACCGCCGCTTCCCTGCCGACGGCGAACCATTCTTACAGTTTGCCAGAGGCTTTCCGTCAGGGTAATGGCGGGATCGGATACGCTTGTAGTCATTCGATATATGACAATGAAAGTGATGTAGGCGCCAAAATACAAAGCGCCTGATAATATTTATCAGGCGCTTTGCAGACAGAAAACCATCAAACATCAGTTTCTCGTTCTCCAGGAACTACTGGAAAATATGGCAACCCACAGTTATTGGGTTTTACTGTCGGGTCTTGCCAGGGATGTTGTGTTACCCCCAGGTCTTTTAAAAGACCGCGTAACAGCACTAAATCCCTGGGTGTCATTTTTTGCTTTGGTTCACCCTCTTTAGGTGGACGAATATCCTCCTGACTAGTACATGTAACACAATAACCTTTTAACTCTATCCACTTAGGCTTAGGGGGGGCCTTAGGATCGGGAGGCGTCGAGCTGACAACGCACGAACAGGCACTTATACATCCAGGCATAGCGTTTTCCTTTTCAAACAATTCGCTTTAGTTGGAAGTTCTACTTGAGAAAATAGGAATGGTTATTCAGATATTTTTACCGTCGCATACTCCTGTAATAATAAAAGATACTGTAAATAATTTACTCTCACCTACTATTCAGTAGCAGATTGTTATTCTTACATTGCTTTTATTTCAGATTTACGTCAAATAGGGCTAAATATTTTCACTATAAAATACGTTAAAGAGTGTTTGTGTACTCGTAGACATTGTGGCGTCTTCAGTACGCAAATCGGTTAGTGTACAATCTTTAAAACTGGTATTTTTTAAATTAGCTTCGGACAAATCAGCCTCGCCCAGGTTCGTAGAAATGAAACTCGCCTTTTGCAGGTTTGCCCGGGTTAAGATAGCGCCTTCCATATCAGCAGCCATTATAGTAGCACCCTGTAATGTCGCACCGCTCATATCGGCACGTATAAGGGTTGCGCCTGAAACATTAGCGTGATCCATATTTGCACCGGAGCAATTACATTCTATCATGCTACAGCCTAACAGACTCGCGTGTTGTAAATTGGCGCCAGTAAGATTAGCGTGATCGAGGGTAGCGCCACACATAATGCTATCTTCCAGACAGGCGTTCTTGAAATTACTGTCGCCTAGTGATGTTCCCGATAGATTTGCGCCCTTAAAATTTGCACCTTCACAATCCGCCATAAACAGCACTGCCCCCTCTAAATTTGCGCCGCTTAAGTCTGCGTCACATAAATTTTCTGCCGTCAGATTTGCTCCGGTAAGGACAGCGCCTTTAAGATTCATGCCTCCCTGGGCAGTTAATATTACAGAATCCTGAGGGAGAGAAAATTCGCATCTGAATAGTAAAGCTCGACATATTTTTTCAAAAGAGACAAGCGGAATTTCTCTTGTCTCAGAATGGTCGCCTTTACTGACTCGTACAATAACTTGTCCAGCTTCGTTATTCTCACCAGGAAGATTAAATTCGACACGACACCCATCCATATCATCCAGGATGATGTTTTCTGGCAACGGAGCACCTCTGTCAGGCATTGTACTTTTCAATGTCTCAGCCATAGTCTCTATCAATTCCTGATATTGTGTTTCATTTCTCCGACGTATCCCACCACAGGTAAAAAAGTTAATGATATATTCCAGAATGGTTTTGGGCGAGGTAGCTTGCCGCATAGCAGCAGAAGTCCCCGCGCCAAAAGCAGATTTAGCCATACCAGCCAGACTATCGAGTGAACGCTCCATATATTTTCTCCCAGAGACAGCAACACAGTGCATGATAAAATTTATCATATAGATTTGCATTTAGAGATAAGGTGAATACCCCCTTTACGTCTGGTTACATAATAACGTATCACGACGCGTTGCTGTCTGGCTTACACAATAGCAGCCAAATAAATATATTGGCTTATACTCGTCATACTTCAAGTTGCATGTGCTGCGGCCGCGTTCCCTCACCCCAGTCACTTACTTTAGTAAGCTCCTGGGGATTCGCTCGCTTGCCGCCTTCCTGCAACTCGAATTATTTAGAGTATATAACATCATTTAAAATAATAAACACGGCATTCGTTTTAATACTACGTTCTGGACTCATCCCACTCATTAGCAGAAAACCTATTAAAAAGCGTGTTCAGGCGTTTTATTACCGCCATTGATAAACTGTTTAACAACATCGTCTGTACAGACCTTCTTCGTTGCCTTTACGTTTAACTCAATCAGGCTACCGTCTCGGTTATAAGTCTATCGAGTAGTAGAGCCGTAGTATGACGATGCAGCAAAGTGATATGGAAAGATATAATCCATTATTAATGTTAAAAGAAGTCATGGCGCAGACGCCTTATCGCCATAAACGCTGGGGAGAGCGTAAGTTTCGCTATAAATTTTTATTACGTTGCCTTATTAACCCCGTAACGACAATTAAATACTTCAATGAATTATGCCATCTGTCTCAGCCCAGAACGCTGATTATTCATCGTCCACTGTTGCCGGCAAAAATCCAGCGGCCCTATTTGTATACCGGGCTTAGCATACGTTGCCGGGCAAAAGCTATTCTGGAACACTACCAGTTCGTTCAGTCCTTTCCGGAAAGTAAAATTAAAAAGATCCTCCTGTCCGAGGAACAAATCTTACTCGCTCACCTGGAAGGAAAAAACGGTGCTCTGGTAGATATCTACTGCGGTCCCTGTGGCTATGACAGAGAAGGTGAACTGACATTAACGCTGTGCTTCAATGATACGCCGTTGGCACGTTTATCATTTTCCTTTATCCGCCATGAAGGGAAGCAAATAGCGCTGGTTGCCGGGTTACAAGGGCCCAGTAAACATATCGGCCCACAAGTCATACGTAACGCCACCAAAGATTGTTACGGTCTCTTTCCTAAACGGATGCTGTATGAAGCATTTGCGACATTGATGCAGGCCTGTAATGTCGACGAGATTTATGCGGTCAGTGAAAACAACCATGTTTATCGTCAACTCCGGTACTTATTCCAGAAGAAAAAAACTTTTGTGGCCAGCTATAGTGAATTCTGGGAGTCGCTAAACGGCGTTAAGAAAGGTGCCTTATATCATCTGCCATCACAGGTGATGCGTAAAGCGCCTGAAAGTATCCCCAGCAAAAAACGCGCAGAGTATCGGAAACGCTATCATATTCTGGATACAATAATACAAGAGGTCAACAGCCTCTCCCGGTAGAACTATTTCATACGCGGATGTGCAGATCCTGCTACCGTTCAGCGGATCTTTTGAAATCTGTATCGCTACTGGATGGTTAAATACAGAATGGCTTGCGAGTGAATAGCGCGGCATTAAACCGTCGCTTTCACTCATGTTATGATCAACATCTTTATCTTATTCCCTTCACCATAACGTCATCGATTAGCATGTTAACCATTAAATACAAGCTAAACATTTGTCACATTTTTATTTGGTTAAGCAAAAAAATAATACAAAATAGCATTTTCAGTAAGCTAAGTCAGGAGTTTTGGTGAAAATACAAGAAGTTAAGCGTATATTAACCCGCTGGCAACCGTCTTCCTTTTCCCTATACCGGGAGGTGTTTACGCAATACGGCGGTAGTATCAATATGCACCCAGATATTGTGGATTATTTCATGAAGCGCTATAACTGGCATTTTAAATTCTTCCACTATAAAGAAGATGATAAGATTAAAGGCGCCTACTTTATCTGTAATGATCAGAATATTGGCATCCTGACGCGCAGAACCTTCCCGCTATCTTCAGATGAGATACTTATTCCGATGGCGCCAGATTTACGCTGCTTCTTGCCCGATCGTACTAACCGACTTTCGGCGTTGCATCAGCCACAAATACGCAATGCCATATGGAAACTCGCCAGAAAGAAACAAAATTGTCTGGTCAAAGAAACGTTCTCTTCTAAGTTTGAAAAAACACGCCGTAATGAATATCAGCGGTTTCTTAAAAAAGGCGGAAGTGTAAAAAGCGTTGCTGATTGTTCTTCTGATGAACTGACTCATATTTTTATCGAGTTATTTCGGTCTCGTTTCGGCAATACTTCATCCTGCTATCCCGCTGATAACCTTGCCAACTTTTTTAGTCAACTGCATCACCTTCTGTTTGGGCATATTCTTTACATTGAAGGGATACCCTGTGCATTTGATATTGTACTGAAATCTGAAAGCCAGATGAACATCTACTTTGACGTATCTAATGGTGCAATTAAAAATGAGTGCAGGCCACTCAGTCCCGGCAGCATACTAATGTGGCTAAATATTAGCCGTGCCAGACATTACTGCCAGGAAAGACAAAAAAAATTGCTTTTTTCCATCGGCATACTAAAGCCTGAATGGGAATATAAGCGCATGTGGTCGACCCCCTATTTTACCGGAAAATCGATTTGCTAAAAAGAAAGCCTGGACGTAAATATGTTTTTTACGCCCAGGTTTTTCATAAACCCTGATAAAATGATAAAAAACGAAAATTTAATCAGAATTTAAAAAATAAGTTAACCACCATATAATCATAATGACAATTACTCGAAATTCACTTACACTATGCTCGGTTTTACGGAATTGATTAACACGGTATGTTACAGATAACGTGCTAAAAAGCGTGCAGCGGTTATACATTTTCATATGTGTGTGTCATTAACCTGGCGTCAGGAACAGATGATGATGACAACTACCCTTTTATCTCTTCTGGCCTGGCATACCGTCAGTAGATTAAAGGTGTAGCCTTGCTTTATGGCATTACAAAAATGTGGGTGAGGTCTATGCTCAATGTATACGTTATTTGTAACAACGCTCTTGTGCATAAACAATACGTTATTGCCAACAGCACTGAACGGGTACAGTGGTTCTTGCTGACAACAGGCTTAAAGATCGCCTTAACACGGGATACCTGATAACTGGATTATATTATGACACATGCAGACTGGCTGATTCTTGGGTATACAACTGTTATTATTATTTTTGGTATTGTATGTTATATCGGATTGCTTAAATTGATAACGAAAGGCAAGCATGAAAAATAACGCACTTACCGGGAAGAATATACTCTCAGGAGATAAAATGCTTCGGCAATGATATGACACCACTGCCGAAATGTTATTTTTAAAGAAATCAATCAGGTATTGAGGGTGATTTTATCATAGCCGCGCCAGCGATAATTCAACAACGAGAGCAGCCAGAATAGCACAAAAGCACCCACTACCCAGAAGCCCACATTCCCCATATGATCGTTAAGCGTGCTGACGGTCTGCCAAAATGTTCCGCTTAACTGTAACGCATCATCAATCAACCCCAGCGCCTCAAGCCCGCCAATCGCCAGCGCGACAATGACGGATGCGGCGGTAATGGTCATATTATAATAAAGCTTGCGTAATGGATGCGAGAAAGCCCAACCGTAAGCGCCGACCATGACAAAGTTATCCAGGGAATCTACCAGCGCCATCCCGGCGGTAAACAGCACAGGAAAAATCATCATCGACCAGAGAGATAGCCCCTGGTTGGCTGCTGAAGCGGAAATGCCCAGCAACCCAACCTCGGTTGCGGTATCAAATCCCAGACCAAACAGAAAACCGACAAAATACATATGCCAACTGGAAGTGACCAAACGAAACGTACGCTGAAATATACGCGTCATCAGCCCGCCAGGTATGGCCTCGTCATGCGCCCTCACTGACTCGCCGCGGGTAACCGAGCGAAATTGCCGCCAGACGTTGAACAAAATAAACAGGTTAAGCAGGGCCATCGCCAGCAGAAAAAAAGCGGAAACAGCCGTACCAATCAACGAACCATATTGATGCAAAACATCAATACGATCGCGAAATGCCATCGACGTCACAACAATCGCCAGACATGCCAGAACGACAATGGTCGAATGACCCAATGAAAAAAACGCCCCCACGCCTAAAGGCGTTTTACCCTGCTGCATCAGTTTACGGGTGACGGTATCGATGGCTGCGATATGATCGGCATCAACCGCATGACGCAGCCCAAAGCTATACGCCAGTATGGCTGCGCTTAGCATGACGGCATGGTGATGAAAAACACAGAACGCCCAAATCCAGGCCAGGATGTTAACCCCGACAAGAAAGACGGTTAATGCTATTCCCCGTCGTTTAGTATGATTATTCATGCCCCTGCACCCACTATATTTTTAATTAACGCTACGGTTTGTAGGGGGAATGTATGATCATTTGATTAAAACGTCACACCTCAAGATGCGACTTTTTGTAAACGTGCTTTACCGCTGACACATTTGTCCGCATTACTGCGGAACAAGGCTTAAAAAGCGTATCCGAACGTATAACCCTCCCAACGCTTCGCTACGGGAAAAATGGGGATGAGTACGGTGCAGGCGTGCGATATCATTGACCAAAGCCAGACCAATGCCCGCCCCGGCCACATTTCCTACGTTATCGAGCCGGTGGAACGGCTGTAGCGCCAGATGGATGTGTTCATCATCGATGCCGGGACCGCTATCTTCGACAACCAGCGTCACGGCATCGCCATCCCGTTCAAGCCGCGCGGTGACGATGCCTTGCTCAGGCGTGTATTTCAGCGCATTATCCAGCAAGTTTCCGCATAGCTCGCTAAGCAGTACCTCATCCCCCTCGATCCACATCGCTTCCTGTTCGCCTTCGTAGCCCAGGTCGATATGTTTACTGCGCGCCTGCGCCAGACGGGTAAAACAGCCGCTCTGTACGATATCGTACAGATTCACCGGGGAAAAACGCCGCTCGCCCTGCTCTTTATGCTTTACCGCAGAAAGTTGCAACAATCTTTCCGTGAGCTGAATGGTGCTATCCAGCGTTACGCTCATCGCCTGCAGACTTTCGTACCAGTGATGAGGGTGCTGGCTGGCTAACGCCACCGCCGCCTGCGTTTTTAACACCGCCAGCGGCGTTTTTAACTGGTGAGAAGCATCGGCGCTAAAGCGTTCCTGCCGGGAGAGGATGCCGCGGAGCCTGTCAATGTAGCGATTAAACGCCACGATTAACAAGCGTGTTTCCGACCACGGCAGCAGTTCCGGCAGCGGCGTTAACAGACCCGGTTCGCGGCGTACCATTAATGACGAAAGTTGACGCATAGGGCGCAGGATCCGGCGTAATAACCAGCCAACCAGCACCAGGGTTAGCAGCACCAGCAGACCCTGTGAGATCCAGGAAGAGAACAGCAGTTGGCCCGCCAGATAACGACGGGACTGCAGCGTCTCTGCGACATAAATCTCCGCCATGCCGATAATGCCGCCTTCGTTGACCGGCTGTAGCAAACGCGCCACGCGGATCGCCTCGCCGCGATACTCGGTATGATAGAACCACGCCAGCGCCGGATAAAGCCGGGTACGGGGCGTAGCGGGCGGCATGGCAGGCAGATCGTCATAACCGGAAATGACCTTTCCGGAAGGGTCGACGACTTTGTAATAGAGTCGATCATTCATATTAAGCTCGAAGCTATCCAGCACCACCCAGGGCACGTTAACTTCCAGATGGTTATTGCGCACCACCAGCCGTTCCGATACCGTTCGCGCCGAGGAGAGCAATGTACGATCATAAGCCTGAGTGGCGGCCTGTAGCGCATTGACATAACTGTTAAACGCCGACAGCCCCCATAGCAGAATCAGCGGCAACCCCAGGAACAGTAAGAGTTGCAGGTACAACGATTGCGGCTTAACCCACTTCATCGCCGCGCTCCAGCACATAACCCAGGCCGCGCAGCGTCGTAATTCGTACATCGCTTCCCTGGAGTTTTTTACGCAGTCGATGAATATAAAGTTCGATGCTTTCAGGGCTTACCTCATCGTTCAGGCTGAACACCTGTTCAAAAAGCTGCTGACGCGAGACCGGCCGCGTTCGTCGGTACATCAATACGGTTAAGAGCGCCTGCTCACGCGGCGTCAGCGCTAACGGCTGCCCCTGTAACAGAAAATACCCTTCATCATGAAAGATCAATTCCCCCAGTTGCTGAACTTCATGAACCTGCCCAGCGCTGCGTCGCAGCAAGGCCCGTAAACGGGCATCCAGCTCTTCCAGTTCAAAGGGTTTCGGCAGATAGTCATCCGCGCCGACGTTGAGACCTTTTACGCGATCCGCCACCGCGCTTCGCGCCGTGAGCAGCAAAACGGGCAAGGTCTGACCGCGTTTACGCAGCCGTTGCACCACCTCCAGTCCATCCATTCCCGGCATATTGATATCCAGCACCGCCAGCGCGTACATTTCACTGTGCAGAAGATGGTCAGCCGCCAGGCCGTCAAATACGCAGTCCACGGCAAAGCCGTTTTGCACCAGCGCTTTCTCCAGCCAGTGAGCCAGCTCACGGTTATCTTCCGCCAATAAGAGACGCATATCACATCCTGTAAAGTTTCTGCCGCATTGAAAGGGAATTGAAAGGTTATTGTTTTAACAATCACGCAACCGAACTGCTACATGTCGGCTCACATAATCACAAAAATCTTCTTCCGAACCTGAAAAATCCGGACGTCCGGCGTGAGGATAAAAAATGAAAAAACAATTACTTCGTACCCTTACTGCAAGCATTTTATTAATGAGTACCTCTGTTCTGGCGCAGGAGGCGCCGTCGCGAACGGAATGTATCGCGCCAGCCAAACCTGGCGGCGGTTTCGACCTCACCTGTAAGCTGATTCAGGTGAGTTTGCTGGAGACTGGCGCTATCGAGAAACCCATGCGGGTAACGTATATGCCCGGCGGCGTCGGCGCTGTGGCTTATAACGCGATAGTCGCCCAACGCCCTGGCGAACCCGGGACAGTGGTCGCCTTTTCCGGCGGTTCGCTGCTCAACCTGTCGCAGGGGAAATTTGGTCGCTACGGCGTGGATGATGTGCGCTGGCTGGCAAGCGTGGGCACTGATTACGGCATGATCGCCGTGCGTGCGGATTCCCCGTGGAAGACGCTGAAAGATCTGATGACGGCGATGGAAAAAGATCCCAACAGCGTGGTCATTGGCGCTGGCGCCTCTATTGGCAGCCAGGACTGGATGAAGTCGGCGTTGCTGGCGCAAAAGGCGAACGTCGACCCGCACAAGATGCGCTACGTTGCCTTTGAGGGCGGCGGCGAGCCGGTGACGGCATTAATGGGCAACCATGTTCAGGTTGTCTCCGGCGATCTCAGTGAAATGGTGCCTTATCTGGGCGGCGACAAAATCCGCGTGCTGGCCGTCTTTTCAGAAAATCGTCTGCCGGGCCAGCTTGCCAATGTCCCTACCGCTAAAGAACAGGGCTACGACCTGGTGTGGCCGATTATTCGCGGCTTCTACGTCGGGCCCAAAGTCAGCGATGCCGATTACCAGTGGTGGGTGGATACCTTCAAGAAGCTCCAGCAAACCGACGAGTTTAAAAAACAGCGCGATCTGCGCGGCCTGTTTGAGTTCGACATGACCGGCCAGCAGCTCGATGACTACGTGAAAAAACAGGTTACTGATTACCGTGAACAGGCGAAAGCCTTCGGACTCGCGAAATAATCGCGGAGGCAATGATGAGCGATCGTATCTTTGCGGGTATCTGGCTGTTGCTCTGTATCGCCGGGCTATTCATCGCCTGGCAGATCCAAAGCGAATACAGCTATGAACCCGTCGGCCCCCGCCCTTTTCCGCTGGGGATTATCGGCCTGATGGCGCTCTGCGCGCTGGCGCTGTTATTACGCCATCCCGACACGGTGAGCTGGCCGCGCCGCCATGTTCTGCAAAAGCTAATTACCATGATCATCATCCTGTTGATGTATGCCTGGGGATTCGAATGGCTGGGTTTTCCCATCGCCACCGCGCTTCTCACCATGGTTATCGGGATGCTGTTCGGCGCCACGATTCCGGCGGCGGGTATCTCCGGCGCGGTATTGGGCATTCTGCTGTGGTATGCCTTTGACCGGCTGCTTGATGTCACCTTACCTCTCGGCGCCTGGCTGAGTTAACGGAGCAACGATGGATACCTGGATATATCTTTCTCAGGGCTTTGCGGTGGCGATGACGCCGGAAAACCTGGTTATCGCGTTGATTGGCTGCTTCGTGGGCACGATTGTCGGTCTGCTGCCGGGCCTGGGACCGATCAACGGCGTGGCAATCTTACTGCCGCTGGCCTTTGCGTTGCATCTGCCTGCGGAGTCGGCGCTAATTCTGCTGGCGACGGTGTACATTGGGTGTGAGTATGGCGGCAGGATCTCCTCCATATTGCTCAATGTCCCCGGCGATGCGGCGGCGATCATGACGGCGCTGGACGGTTACCCGATGGCGCAGCAAGGGAAAGGCGGCGTAGCGCTGTCGATTTCCGCAGTCAGCTCATTTTTCGGTTCATTAATCGCTATCGGCGGCATCATTCTGTTCGCCCCTTTACTGGCGCAATGGTCGCTGGCCTTTGGGCCGGCGGAATATTTCGCCTTAATGGTTTTTGCCATCGCCTGTCTTGGCAGCATGATGGCGCAAAATCCGCTTAAATCATTTCTGGCAGCGCTGATCGGTCTTGGCCTTGCGACCGTCGGCGTGGACGCCAACACCGGGGTTTATCGCTTTACCTTTGACAGCGTTCATCTTTCCGACGGCGTACAGTTTATCGTCGTGGTGATCGGCCTGTTCTCGGTATCAGAAATACTTTTAATGCTGGAACATACCAGCAGCGGGCAAACAATGGTCCGCAAAACGGGTCGAATGTTATTCAACCTGAAAGAAGGCGCGCAGTGTATCGGCACCACCCTGCGTTCTTCGGTAATCGGCTTTTTTGTCGGCGTATTGCCCGGCGCCGGGGCGACCATTGCCAGCGCCATTACCTATATGACCGAGAAAAAACTCAGCGGCAACAGCGATAGCTTCGGCAAAGGGGATATTCGCGGCGTCGCGGCGCCGGAGGCGGCAAACAACGCCTCTGCCTGCGGCTCCTTCATCCCGATGCTGACGCTGGGCGTTCCCGGTTCCGGTACTACGGCAGTGATGATGGGGGCGCTGACGCTGTACAACATCACGCCAGGCCCGGCGATGTTCACCGAACAGCCGGATATCGTCTGGGGACTCATCGCTGCGCTGCTGATTGCGAACGTGATGCTGCTGATCATGAATATCCCGTTGATCGGTCTGTTCACCCGTATGCTCACCATTCCGCTGTGGTTCCTGGTACCCGCCATCGCTGCCGTATCGGCGGTAGGGGTGTATGCGGTACACAGCACCACCTTCGATCTGGTGCTGATGGTCGCGCTCGGCGTGTTAGGGTACATTTTACGTAAAATGCACTTCCCCATGTCACCGCTGATCCTGGGGTTCGTACTGGGGGAAATGCTGGAGCAAAACCTGCGTCGCGCACTCTCCATCAGTAACGGCAATATGGCGATTTTGTGGCAAAGCGGCGTTGCCAAAGCCCTGCTGATCATGGCGATCATGGTCATTGTCGTACCGCCAGTGTTACGTCTGCTCCGTAAACACAGCCGTAAACCGCAGGTTGACGCCGGTTAATTGACTGCTGAAATACGTTGTACTTGTCCGGCCTACGCGCTCATGTGTCAGGCCGGGCAACCCTGCCAGCATCACTTTCCCCATAACGCTCTCATTTTACACCCCTTCTTGCCGTTGTCAGGCTCGTGGCGCCGTTAACCTCACCCTTTGCATTGTTAAATATTTGTTGTTTTTGATCACAATAATTAAACAAAAGCGGTTGTTTCATACGCGTTCCTGGAAAATGTCGATATTTTTAATTTATGGCTACGAAATGAGCATCGCCATGTCTCCCTGACCATCTTACCGAGAGGAATGATTCTGATGAATGCACTGACTGCCGTAAAAGCGAACACAGATGATTTAGCCCAACGCCATACTGGTTTCACCCTTGCCCCTTCGGCGCAGTCGCCGCGCCTGCTGGCGTTAACGTTTACGGCGGATACCACAAGACAATTTCTCCATCAGGTTGCGCAATGGCCGGTGCAGGCGCTGGAATACAAATCTTTCTTACGTTTCAAAATCGGCAAGATCCTCGACGATCTGTGCGGCAATCAGCTACAACCGCTGTTGATCAAAACGCTCCTCAACCGTGCACAAGGCGCGCTGTTGATCAGCGCCGAAGGGATCGATGATGTCGCACAGGCAGAAGAGATGGTCAAACTGGCGACGGCGGTGGCGCATCTTATTGGTCGCTCCAACTACGATGCGATGAGCGGCCAGTATTACGCGCGTTTCGTGGTCAAAAACGTCGACAACTCCGACAGTTATCTGCGCCAGCCCCACCGCGTAATGGAACTGCACAATGACGGTACCTATGTTGAGGAGGTGACCGACTACGTGCTGATGATGAAAATCGACGAACAAAATATGGAAGGCGGTAACTCGCTGCTGCTGCACCTTGATGACTGGGAACATCTGGAGTCGTTTTTTACCCATCCGCTGGCGCGTCGCGTCATGCGCTGGGCGGCGCCGCCAAGCAAGAATGTTAGCCATGACGTCTGGCACCCGGTGTTTGATGTCGACCAACAAGGCCGCCCGGTCATGCGTTATATCGACCAGTTCGTCCAGCCAAAAGACTTTGAAGAAGGCGTCTGGCTCAGCGAGCTTTCAGACGCGCTGGAAACCAGTCAAAACATCCTCTCCGTACCGGTACCGGTCGGCAAATTCCTGTTGATTAACAATCTGTTCTGGCTACATGGACGCGATCGTTTTACGCCGCATCCTGACTTGCGTCGCGAGCTGATGCGCCAGCGCGGTTACTTCGCCTACGCCGCCAGCCATTATCAAACTCACCAATAAGCGCCACGGCGAAGGAATTACGCGGATGTATGATTTTGTGATTATCGGCGGCGGCATTATCGGCATGTCGACCGCCATGCAACTTATTGATCTCTACCCGGATGCGCGCATCGCGTTGCTGGAAAAAGAGTCCGCGCCAGCCTGCCACCAGACCGGGCATAACAGCGGCGTGATCCATGCCGGGGTGTACTACACGCCCGGCAGCCTCAAAGCGCGGTTTTGTCTGGCGGGCAATCAGGCGACCAAAACCTTTTGCGATCAAAACAACATCCGCTACGACACCTGCGGCAAAATGTTGGTCGCCACCTCGGAGCTGGAAATGGCGCGGATGCGCGCGCTATGGGAGCGAACGGCGGCCAACGGCTTAGAGCGCGAGTGGTTAAGCGCGGCGGAGCTGCGTGAACGCGAACCCAATATCATTGGCCTGGGCGGGATTTTTGTCCCTTCCAGCGGGATTGTCAGCTATCGCGATGTCGCGACGGCCATGGCGAACCGCTTTCAGGCCAAAGGCGGCGAGATCATCTACCATGCCGAGGTCAGCGCGCTGACAGAACATGCCGCTGGCATTGTTATTCGCACCTCGCAAGGTCGGGAAATAGAAACCGCTACGCTTATCGGCTGTGCAGGACTGATGGCGGATCGGCTGGTCAAAATGCTGGGCGTGGAGCCCGGTTTTATTATCTGCCCTTTCCGCGGCGAGTACTTTCGTCTGGCCCCGCGACACAACCGGATCGTTAACCATTTGATCTACCCGATCCCCGATCCGGCAATGCCGTTTCTCGGCGTCCATCTTACCCGCATGATCGACGGCAGTGTCACGGTCGGGCCGAATGCGGTGCTGGCGCTTAAACGCGAAGGCTACCGTAAGCGCGACGTTTCCTTCACCGACACCCTGGAGATTTTCCGCTCCGCCGGCATTCGCCGCGTACTGCAAAACCATCTGCTTTCCGGGCTGGGCGAGATGAAAAACTCGCTGTGCAAAAGCGGCTATTTGCGGCGAGTACAAAAGTATTGCCCCAGCCTGACCGTCAACGATCTCCAGCCCTGGCCGGCAGGCGTGCGGGCGCAGGCGGTTTCACCGGACGGCAAACTGATTGATGATTTTCTGTTTGTCACGACGCCGCGTTCCATTCACACCTGTAACGCCCCCTCCCCGGCGGCGACATCCGCGATACCTATCGGCGCGCATATCGTCAGCAAAGTTCAGGCGCTACGCGAAAGCCAGAGCAACCCCGGACGTGCGCTGCGTGCGGCACGCAGCGTGGACGCACTACACGCCGCATTTACCCGTTAACCCTTCAGACAGGAAGCAATTATGCAACTTAACGACTCTACCCTGTTCCGTCAGCAGGCCTTTATCGATGGTGACTGGCGCGACGCGCGCGGCGGCGATGTCATCCCCGTTAGCAACCCCGCCAACGGGAAACCGCTCGGCAATGTGCCAAAAATGGGGGCGGAAGAGACGCGCGACGCCATCGACGCCGCCAATCGCGCCCTGCCCGCCTGGCGCGCGCTCACCGCCAAAGAGCGAGCCAATATCCTGCGTCGCTGGTTCAATCTGATGATGGAACATCAGGACGATTTGGCGCGTCTGATGACGCTGGAACAGGGTAAACCGCTGGCGGAAGCGAAAGGCGAAATTAGCTACGCCGCCTCGTTTATTGAATGGTTCGCCGAAGAGGGGAAGCGTATCTATGGCGACACGATTCCAGGTCATCAGGCCGATAAACGGCTGCTGGTGATTAAACAGCCCATCGGCGTCACCGCCGCGATTACCCCGTGGAACTTTCCCTCAGCAATGATCACCCGTAAAGCCGGCCCCGCGCTGGCCGCAGGCTGCACGATGGTACTCAAACCCGCCAGCCAGACGCCGTTTTCCGCGCTGGCGCTGGCGGAACTGGCCCGGCGCGCCGGAATTCCCGCAGGCGTATTTAACGTCGTTACCGGTTCGGCTGGCGATATCGGCGGCGAGCTGACCAGCAACCCGCTGGTACGCAAACTGTCGTTTACCGGCTCGACGGAGATTGGCCGCCAGCTAATGGAACAATGCGCCAAAGACATTAAAAAAGTATCGCTGGAGTTGGGCGGCAATGCGCCGTTTATCGTCTTTGACGATGCCGATCTGGATAAAGCCGTTGAGGGTGCGCTGGCTTCGAAGTTTCGCAACGCCGGGCAGACCTGTGTCTGCGCCAATAGATTGTATGTTCAGGACGGCGTTTACGATCGTTTTGCGGAAAAACTCAACCAGGCGGTAAATAAGCTCGCGGTCGGCGACGGTCTGCAAGCCGACGTTGCTATCGGACCGCTGATTGATGAAAAAGCCGTGGCGAAAGTCCAGGAGCATATCGCCGATGCGCTGGAAAAAGGCGCCCGCGTCATTACGGGTGGTGAAGCGCACAAATTGGGCGGCAACTTCTTTCAACCGACCATTCTGGCGGATGTTCCTGATAACGCGAAAGTCGCCAAAGAAGAGACATTCGGGCCGCTCGCGCCTCTGTTCCGCTTCAGCGACGAGGCGGATGTCATCAGGCAGGCTAACGATACCGAGTTCGGCCTGGCAGCCTATTTTTATGCACGCGATTTAAGCCGCGTTTTCCGCGTCGGCGAAGCGCTGGAATACGGCATCGTCGGTATTAATACCGGCATTATCTCCAACGAAGTCGCGCCTTTCGGCGGCATTAAGGCCTCCGGATTAGGCCGTGAAGGTTCCAAATACGGCATCGAAGATTATTTAGAAATCAAATATATGTGCATCGGCCTTTAACAGGAGAGTCGCTAATGAATACCAATAACGCTTTAATGCAGCGCCGTCATAACGCCGTTCCTCGCGGCGTGGGGCAGATTCACCCAATTTTCGCCGAGCGGGCGGAAAATTGTCGGGTCTGGGATGTCGAAGGCCGTGAGTATCTCGATTTCGCAGGCGGCATTGCCGTCCTGAACACCGGTCATTTACATCCGGGCATTGTTTCTGCGGTGGAAGCGCAGTTGAAGAAATTGTCGCATACCTGTTTTCAGGTGCTGGCCTATGAACCGTATCTGGCGTTGTGCGAACGCATGAACCAGAAGGTACCGGGCGATTTCGCCAAAAAAACGTTGCTGGTCACGACTGGTTCAGAAGCGGTTGAAAACGCGGTGAAAATCGCCCGCGCGGCGACAAAACGCAGCGGCGCTATCGCGTTTAGCGGCGCTTACCACGGTCGTACCCACTACACGCTCTCTCTGACCGGGAAAGTACACCCGTACTCTGCTGGTATGGGATTGATGCCAGGCCATGTCTACCGCGCGCTTTATCCTTGCCCGCTACACAACATCAGCGACGACGACGCGATCGCCAGCATTGAACGCATCTTTAAAAATGATGCCGCGCCGGAAGATATCGCCGCCATTATTATTGAGCCGGTACAGGGCGAAGGCGGATTTTACGCCGCCTCTCCCGCGTTTATGCAGCGACTGCGCGCGCTATGCGACCAACACGGCATTATGTTGATTGCCGACGAAGTGCAAAGCGGCGCGGGCCGGACCGGTACGCTGTTCGCCATGGAACAGATGGGCGTTGCGGCAGATATTACCACGTTTGCGAAATCGATCGCCGGCGGCTTTCCGCTGGCAGGCGTTACCGGCCGGGCAGACGTGATGGACGCTATCGCGCCGGGCGGGCTGGGCGGCACCTATGCCGGAAACCCGATTGCCTGCGCCGCCGCGCTGGCGGTACTGGACATTTTCGAGCAGGAAAATCTACTGCAAAAGGCGAATACGCTTGGCAAAACGCTGCGCGATGGCCTGATGGAGATAGCGGAAACGCACCGTGAGATTGGTGACGTGCGCGGACTGGGCGCCATGATCGCCATTGAGTTGTTCGAAAATGGCGACCCCGGCAAACCGAACGCGGCTCTGACCGCCGACATTGTGGCCCGCGCCCGCGAGAAAGGGTTAATTCTGCTCTCCTGCGGTCCTTACTACAACATCTTGCGCATCCTCGTTCCACTCACTATTGAGGCCTCGCAGATTCGGCAAGGCCTGGAGATTATCGCCCAGTGCTTTGATGAGGCGAAACAAGCGTAATGTCCAATAAGCAGCGTCGGGTGGCGACGTAACTGTCTTATCCGGCCTACAAAAACCGTTTCGATTGTAGGCCGAATAAGCCAGGCGCCATCCGGTAAACGAGCGCAATAACAATAAAGAGGTTTTAGGATGGGGCAATTGTCAGAATCACATGCATTAGGGGGCGGGCTGAAATCACGCCACGTCACCATGTTATCGATCGCCGGCGTCATCGGCGCCAGCCTGTTTGTCGGTTCCAGCGTGGCGATTGCGGAGGCCGGCCCTGCGGTACTGCTGGCCTATCTGTTCGCAGGACTTTTAGTCGTCATGATTATGCGAATGCTGGCTGAAATGGCCGTCGCCACACCGGATACCGGTTCTTTTTCCACCTATGCGGATAAAGCGATCGGCCCCTGGGCCGGGTATACCATCGGCTGGTTATACTGGTGGTTTTGGGTGCTGGTTATTCCGCTGGAGGCCAATATTGCCGCCATTATTCTGAATTCATGGATACCGGGTATTCCGGTATGGCTATTTTCATTAGTGATTACGCTTGCCTTAACCGGAAGCAATTTATTGAGCGTCAAAAATTATGGCGAGTTCGAATTCTGGCTGGCGCTATGTAAAGTAATTGCCATTCTGGCGTTTATCGCGCTGGGCGCGACAGCGATTAGCGGTTTTTATCCGTATGCTGAGGTAAGCGGTATCTCCCGGCTATGGGATCACGGTGGTTTTATGCCTAACGGCTTCGGCGCGGTGTTAAGCGCCATGTTGATCACCATGTTCTCTTTTATGGGCGCGGAAATCGTCACTATTGCTGCCGCGGAATCCGATACGCCGGATAAACATATCGTACGCGCCACCAATTCTGTTATCTGGCGAATTTCCATCTTTTACCTGTGTTCCATTTTTGTGGTGGTGGCGCTGATCCCGTGGAATATGCCGGGTCTGAAAAGCGTAGGTTCGTACCGTTCGGTACTGGAGCTGCTTCATATTCCGCACGCAAAATTCATTATGGACTGCGTGATTTTATTGTCGGTGACCAGTTGTCTGAACTCCGCATTATATACCGCCTCCCGGATGCTCTATTCCCTTAGCCGCCGCGGCGATGCGCCTGCGATAATGGGAAAAACTAACCGTAGCAAAACGCCCTGGGTGGCGGTTCTCCTCTCTACCGGCGCGGCGTTTTTAACCGTTATCGTCAATTATTACGCCCCGGCAAAAGTGTTTAAATTTCTTATCGACAGTTCTGGCGCCATCGCGCTGCTGGTCTATCTGGTGATTGCGATTTCGCAATTGCGAATGCGTAAAATTCTGCTGGCGCAGGGCGGAGAAATTAAGCTGAAAATGTGGCTTTATCCGTGGCTCACCTGGCTGGTTATCGGCTTTATCTGCTTTGTCCTGGTGGTGATGCTATTTCGACCGGCACAGCAACTAGAAGTCATTTCAACGGGGCTGTTAGGGCTGGGCATAATAGGTACTGTCCCCATTATGTCTCGCTGGAAAAAACTGATAAGGTGGCAAAAAGCCCCCCTGCAAAACCTACGTTAGTTATTCCCGGCGTCAGCCGGGAAGCTTCTCAGGAGTAAAAGATGACCGCCCTTTCCCAACCGACGGCCATAGATGGCTATCGCTGGCTTAAAAATGACATTATTCGCGGCACTTATCAGCCGGATGAGAAACTGCGGATGAGTTTATTAACCGCCCGCTATGCGCTCGGCGTAGGGCCGCTGCGTGAGGCGCTGTCGCAACTGGTGGCGGAACGGCTGGTCACCGTGGTGAATCAAAAAGGCTATCGCGTGGCATCCATGTCAGAGGCGGAACTCCTCGATATTTTTGACGCGCGCGCCAATATGGAAGCGATGCTGGTACGCCTGGCGATTGAACGCGGCGATGATGCGTGGGAGGCGGAGATCCTGGCGCGAGCGCATATGCTCAGTAAACTGGAAGCCAGCGATGCCAGTGAACATATGCTCGATGAATGGGATCAGCGCCACCAGGCGTTTCATTCCGCCATTGTCGCCGGGTGCGGCTCCCATTACTTGCTACAGATGCGCGAACGCTTATTTGACCTGGCGGCCCGCTACCGCTTTATTTGGTTACGTGAAACCGTTCTGTCCGTCGAGATGCTGGAAGATAAACATATCCAGCATCACACGCTAACCGAAGCGATACTGGCGCGCGAGGCGGCACGCGCCAGCGAATTAATGCGTCAGCATTTGCTGACGCCGATTCCCATTATTCGCCAGGCGATGGCAGGAAAAATGTAGCCTGGCGCGGCCTGATAGCCATTATTCTTCAGGAATACGCAACACTTGTCCCGGATATATTTTTTCCGGGCTTTTCAGCATCGGTTTATTTGCCTCGAAGATTTTATTATACAGATTGGCGTTACCATACACTTGCTTTGAAATAGCGCTCAGGGTGTCGCCTGATTTTACGGTATAAAACTGACTTTCAGCCGCCGGCGTCGTGGTTTTAACCTGATCGTCAACGCTGCTAATCCCGGCGATATTCCCCACGGCAACCAGAATTTTTTCTTTTGCCTCCTGACTCAGCCCATCCCCCGTCACTGTCGCTTTTCCATCAGCAATTTGCACATTCACTTTGTCAGCGTCGGGTATTCCCGTTTTATTTAAATGTTCCTGGACTTTTTTCGCCTGATCGTCCTTATCATGATTAGCGGTTACCGCGTCCCAGAGTTTTTCACCTGCATCTTTTACAAAATTGAAAAGTCCCATATTCACCTCGCTTGTCAAAAATACACACAAAGAAAAGTGTAGCAGAGGGAATGAGGTTATCCTGATAAGCGGCGCTTATGCGCCGCCGGTGGCCGGTAATTAATGACGCATCTGAACCCAAAATGCGTGGATAAGCCCCGGAATATATCCGAGTAATGTCAGCAGGATATTAAGGATAAATGCCCAACCGAACCCTTTTCCTAAAAGTACGCCGAGCGGAGGCAAAATAATCGTAAATACAATTCTCCAGAAACCCATATACACTCCATACAAGCAAAATTAGTCATTGTTTAAAAAGAGATTTTATCTCTAAGCATAGTCAGTTTACCTGAGCCTGCCAGTCGCGCGCCGCGCTTTTACCCTCCTTTACGCTCTTTACGCTGGCATTAGGTTGATGTTTATTTTAGAATTAACTAAATTTAGAAAATACTTAAATAACTATGACAGAGCTTGAACAACTTCAGGCCAGCGCAGAACAGGCGGCGGCCCTGCTCAAAGCGATGAGCCACCCAAAAAGATTACTGATTTTATGTATGCTTTGCGGTTCGCCAAAAACCAGCGCAGGCGAACTGGCGCGCATTACCGGGCTAAGCCCCTCCGCGACGTCGCAACATCTGGCGCGGATGCGGGAAGAAGGGCTGATTGATAGTCAACGCGATGCCCAGCGCATTCACTATTTCATTAAAAATGAGGCGGTTAATACGATTATCGCCACGTTAAAGAATCTCTATTGTCCATAAGGAGGCACGATGTCCATTGGGATAGTTTCCCCCCGTGAGGCGCAAGCGCTGATAGCGCAAGGCGCGAAACTGATTGATGTGCGCGACGCCGATGAATATCTGCGCGAGCATATTCCACATGCGCAACTGGCGCCGCTCTCCCGGCTTGAACAGGGCGATTTGCCCGCCAACCTGCGAGCGGAACAGATTATTTTTCACTGTCAGTCAGGTAAACGAACCAGCAGCAATGCAGCAAAACTACAGGCCATTGCCGCCCCTGCTCAGGTCAGTCTACTGGAAGGCGGTATCGACGGATGGAAAGCGGCAGGATTGCCCGTCACAGAAGACAAATCGCAACCGTTGCCGCTGATGCGTCAGGTGCAAATCGCCGCCGGCGGGTTGGCGTTGCTTGGGGTTATTATGGGCTATACGGTCCACGGCGGCTTTTTCCTCATTAGCGGTTTTGTCGGGGCCGGGTTAATGCTGGCAGGCATGACCGGCTTCTGCGGAATGGCGCGACTACTGGAAAAAATGCCCTGGAATACCCGTACTCATTAAGCGGTACCTTCACCACGCGTCGGTAAGTGTGTAGTAGACTGAAGGCGGGTTTATACCATTGTTCAACAGGAGGGCGTGATGTTCACACCAGGCGATATCGTACAGCCCCGAATGGGTGGGCCGAAACTGAAAGTGATTGAAGTCAACGAGGATCATATTGTCGCGGTACAGGTCGGTAATGAACCGGGCGAAAAATTGATCCTCAAAGCGGCAGATGTCACCCCCTATTGCGAAGAGGGCGATTTTGGCGTGTGCTGATTTATCAAAATGAGCATGGCGCAACGTTCCCTGAGTCCCGGTTAATAGAGACAGGAAACGAAGCGCCATCTGTTAAAAGCTATCCGTGATTAGATTAAGAAATCATCCAGAGATTTCCCCGCCGCCAGCGCCTGGGCAATCGGTTTAGGCGTACGACCTTGTCCGGTCCAGGTTTTTTCTTCGCCATTGAAATCAGTAAAACGATATTTTGCCGGACGCGGCTGGCGCTTTTTAGCAGAACGCGGCATTGCTGAATCCATGGCAAATAACTCTTCCGGGTTAATACCGTCTGCTTTCATCAGCTCCAGAAAGGCATTAATTTTCTCCTGCTTCTCGGCAAGCTGGCGTTGCTGCAATTCTTCTTCTTCGCGTCTTTCTTTAGTGACAACCCTGAATTTTTCGAGCATTTCTTCAAGAACGTCAATGGAGAATTCGCGAGCCATAGCGCGCAGCGTGCGGATATTATTTAAGTTCTGTAACATCAAATTCATATCAATAAAAACCTTTTAACGCAGAAAACAAAAAACTATTACAGGCGGTATTGTATGCGATTGTTGATTATATTTCCAGATCCTAAAGTTCATACAGATATACACAGCATAACTCGATTAATTATATTAATCTGTTAACCAGAAGGTTATATTCATTACCCCCTGCGTGTTTCAGGTTATTCTGCCTACGGTATATCTGTAGGTTTCCCGTTTGGCTGTTTATAGCGTATTGCGTATCTCAGTAACCGCGGTGACCCTCACGGTGGCTGACCTTATACAGAAGTGAATATTTCAGCACAATAAGAGATTAACCATTCAAAAATCATCATCAGAGCTTTATGCTAAAAATCAGTCTGCAATAGCTATAATTATGCTGAGAAAAGTAGAGCGCGTGCCGTTAGCCGAGAATACATCGCATCTGACAACATTTGGAATGTGGCTGAAAATCGCCAGAAAAACAATGCATTATAATGCATTGATTTAAAAGTAATTAATGACTAACAACAACGAAAATCTCGCCGCGAGCAAAAAACACACAATCACAGAGTATTTTATCGACAAAAAGCCTATAAATAAAAATATTACACTAGTTGATAGTTATTATATAGGGATATACTCTATGCAAAGACAAAAGTGCTTTATGATTTCACTACCAACCATCACCTCATTCTGATCGATACGCTACAAGGAGCATTAACATGTTCTCTCCACAGTCACGCTTGCGTCATGCCGTAGCAGACACGTTTGCGATGGTTGTTTACTGTTCTGTTGTGAACATGTTGATCGAGATATTCCTCTCCGGAATGAGCTTTGAGCAGTCGCTTTCTTCCAGGCTGGTGGCGATACCTGTCAACATTTTGATTGCATGGCCATACGGCGTTTACCGCGATCTGATTATGCGCGTCGCGCGTAAGGCAAGCCCGGCGGGATGGGCCAAAAACCTGGCGGATGTATTGGCTTATGTCACCTTTCAGTCACCCGTTTATATTATCATCTTGCTGACCGTCGGTGCCGGCTGGCATCAGATAGTGGCCGCCGTGAGTTCAAACATTGTTGTTTCAATGTTAATGGGCGCGGTTTATGGCTACTTCCTGGATTATTGTCGCCGCCTGTTTAAAGTGAGCAGCTATCATCAGGCTAAGGCGTAAGTTAGCGTCGCGACTGGCATTGCCAGTCGCGCTTTTAGTCGGTTTTTTCGTCGCCAAAAAGCCCATTCAGATAACGTTCTAACGCTATTCGGGAGCTAAAGCCGTGGGGAATACCGTAATGTTCGTGGGTCTCGCCGCCTAAATAGAGCGGAAAATTTTGATAGTGATCGCAGGTTTTAATATCCGAAGCCGGGTCAGCCAGTGATGAGCTACGGTCTTTTAATCTGGGGTGAATGATCAGCGCGGTACGCCCCATACGCGCCTCGCGGTTAACATAAACATAATTCTCGCCGCGTCGATAACCATACGTCTTATTCGTCACCACATCGACGGTAAACCCTGCCTTTTCCAGTACCCGCGCCACCTCGTCAGGTCGTAAATACATATTTTATCCTCATTCTCTTGTACTGCGGGCTTACCTTACCCGATAGCGCGTTATCAACGCTTTCAGAAAAGTCCAGAAACGCATGATATCGCCGTAACAAGCCTCAGCAGGTAAAAATATGAACTACACTGAAAGCTACATCGAAATCAATGGAGGATCATATGCTTAACAAACCGAACCGAAACGACGTCGATGATGGTGTTCAGGATATTCAGAATGATGTCAATCGTTTAGCCGACAGTCTGGAAGATGTCCTTAAATCCTGGGGAAGCGATGCGAAAGACGAAGCCGAGGCTGCGCGACGTAAAGCACAGGCGTTGCTGAAAGAGACCCGGGCGCGGATGCAGGGTCGTACTCGCGTAAAACAAGCCGCCTGTGATGCGATGGGATGCGCGGATACGTTTGTGCGTGAAAAACCCTGGTGTAGCGTAGGAACCGCCGCAGCGGTAGGGATTTTTATCGGGGCGCTGCTTAGCCTGCGTCGCTAACGACGTGCGCTGCCGGATGGCGACATACTTTATTGGGCCTGCATCATTGCCGCAGGCCCAGGTCGCGCTATTCGGCGAAACGGTTACCGTATCGCCTGTCGAAGCTGCCATGCGACCTGTTTCGCCATGACGGCGGAAGTAATATTGGTAAACGACAGTAAAATGCCCCCCTTTCCTGACGAAACCACTCGCCAACGGCTTAGCGCCTGTACCGCCAGTCCGGCCTGATTCGCTTTCGCTACCTGCGCTTTATCATCGCCTTCAACCTCAATAACCAGTTGAATACCGCCTTTCTGTAATGTCACGACAAATCCCTGTTCTACCAGCGCCTCTTCAATCCATAACCGTCGCTGAGCATAATGTTGACGCATCTTTTTCAGATGCCGCCAGAAATGGCCATCACGGATAAAATCAGCCAGCGTGTGCTGCCATAACAACGGTACGCTACAGGGCATCAGCGACGCCTGCTGGCGGAAATGCTCAATCTGCTTTATCGGCACCACCAGCCAGGCGGTACGTAATGCCGGGAAGAGCGACTTACTGAACGTTCCGGCGTAAATCACTCGCTGCGGGGCATCCAGACTCTTGAGCGGCGGAAGCGGTTTACCGTGATAACGAAATTCGCTGTCGTAGTCATCTTCAATAATCCAGGCCTGCACATTCGCCGCCCATGCCAGAAGTTGCCGTCGGCGAGTTAACGACAGCGCCACCCCCAACGGACTTTGATGGGCGGGCGTCACCAATGCAAAGCGTCCCTGCGGGCAATCCCGCATCCCCGCCGCGACATTCAGCCCATCGGCATCGACCGGAATCGGCGCCAGCGTAATCCCCTCCTGCGTTATCACCGGGCGAATTAACGGAAAGCCGGGATCTTCCACCCACATGCTGTCTCCCGGCACAGACAATGTACGCAGGATTAGCCGCATAGAATCCGCATATCCGGAGGTAATAAATACCTGTTCCGGCAGACATTCAATGCTACGCGAAACCCGCAGGTAATCGACTATCGCCTGGCGCAAAATCGCCTCGCCGCAGACGTCGCCTAATGCCAGATCGAAGCGTGTCTGCGTGCGCAACCGACGCCCCATTACTCGCGCCCACTTCTCGCGTGGAAAGAGATCCAGCGCCGGTAACCCCATCTGAAAGGGTTTCGGTTCCGGACTTTCTCCGGCAAAAACAGCGGGTATCGGCGGCGCCGTCTCAAACCGTAGAGCGTTGCTCACAAACGTGCCTGCCTGGCCACGTCGCTCCAGCCAGCCCTGCGCCACCAGCTCGCCATAGGCATTTTCCACCGTGGCGCGAGAAACGCCCAGTTCCTGCGCCCACGTCCGACTGGAAGGCAAACGCGTTCCGGGCGCGAGTTCTCCTTGCTCAATGGCCGTTTTTAACTGACGAGCGATGTGCTGATAGCGCGGCATATGGTCTGCTTTTTCTGTAAAAATATGGCCCTCTTTTACAGACCATTATAGTGCTACAGTGCTCGTCATCAACACGAGGAGAAACATGATGACGACGTTACGCCAACCCTATTATGAACTGAGCCCGGAGGTTTACAGCGCTCTGGTGCAGGCGAAAAACGCGCTGGAAAAGAGCACGCTTGACCCCACGCTGATGGAGCTGATTTACCTGCGTGTTTCGCAAATAAATGGTTGTGCATTTTGCCTGGAGATGCACAGCAAAGCGCTGCGTAAGGCTGGCGTGAATCAAGCTAAATTAGATGCGCTGGCAGGATGGCGAGTAAGCCACCATTTCAGCGAGCAAGAGTACGCGGCGTTAGCCTGGGCGGAATCGGTGACGCACATTGCTGAAACCCACGCCGAAGATAATGTTTACCTGCCGCTGCTCAATCATTTCAGCGCGCGTGAAATCAGCGATCTGACCTTCGCCATCGGTTTAATGAACTGCTTTAACCGTCTGGCGATCGGTATGCGAATGTGACGCATTGTTGCCGGATGGCGCGGATGCCAGCCAACTCTGTTATGCGTGAACCTGCAGGCCGGAGCGGGCGTTCATGCCACCATCCGGCAAAAATTAGCCATGCCGCCCCTACCCCGCTGCGTTCATCAGCGACGTTAAAATCAATCGAAAATTCCCATATCTTGTATGGTTGAATCTTAATTCAACTACATCTAGTATTTCCTGTATCAACACACGACAATCCGACGCGTTTCATCGCGCCGTTTTCTCATTTTAAATGGAAATACGAATCATGAGCATTACTATTTACACTCGCAATAACTGTGTTCAGTGCCACGCCACAAAGCGGGCGATGGAAAGCCGTGGATTTGAATTTGAGATGGTGAACGTCGATCTGGTGCCGGATGCAGCGGATACGCTCCGGGCGCAAGGATTTCGTCAATTACCGGTGGTGATGGCGGGCGATTTGAGCTGGTCTGGCTTCCGCCCGGACATGATTAACCGTCTGCACCCGACACCCCACGCGGCAAACGCATGAGCGCGCTCGTCTACTTCTCCAGCAGCTCTGAAAATACGCACCGTTTTATGCAGCGTCTGGGGCTGCCTGCCACGCGTATCCCGCTCAATGAACGGGAGCGAATTCAGGTAGACGAACCGTACATTCTGGTTGTGCCGTCATACGGCGGCGGCGGGATGGCCGGTGCGGTGCCGCGACAGGTGATCCGCTTTTTAAATGATGAACACAACCGGGCGCGCATTCGCGGCGTCATCGCCTCCGGTAACCGCAATTTCGGCGATGCCTGGGGATGCGCTGGCGATGTGATAGCACAAAAATGCGGCGTCCCCTGGCTGTACCGCTTTGAGCTCATGGGCACACAACGCGACATCGATAACGTCCGAAAAGGAGTAAATGAATTTTGGCAACAACTATCCCGGAGCGCGTAATGCAGGAAACCATGGATTACCACGCCCTGAACGCGATGCTGAATCTTTACGATAAAGCAGGCCATATTCAGTTCGACAAGGACCAGCAGGCGATCGACGCCTTCTTTGCCACCCACGTCTGCCCGCATTCCGTGACGTTTGCCAGCCAGCATGAACGTCTGGAGACGCTGGTTCGGGAAGGGTATTACGATGACGCTGTCCTCGCGCGTTACGACCGCGCCTTCGTCCTCCGCCTGTTCGAGCACGCCCACGCCAGCGGCTTTCGCTTCCAGACGTTTCTTGGCGCCTGGAAGTTCTATACCAGTTACACGCTGAAAACCTTCGACGGCAAACGTTATCTGGAACACTTTGAAGATCGGGTGACAATGGTGGCGTTGACGCTGGCGCAGGGTGACGAAACGCTGGCCACCCAACTGACCGATGAAATGCTTTCTGGTCGCTTTCAGCCCGCTACCCCGACTTTTTTAAATTGCGGCAAACAGCAGCGTGGGGAACTGGTCTCCTGCTTCCTGCTCCGTATCGAAGACAATATGGAGTCGATCGGGCGGGCGGTGAATTCGGCGCTACAACTCTCCAAACGCGGCGGCGGCGTCGCGTTTTTACTCTCCAATCTGCGCGAGGCGGGCGCGCCGATCAAACGCATTGAGAATCAGTCTTCCGGCGTGATCCCGGTGATGAAAATGCTGGAAGACGCGTTTTCGTATGCCAACCAACTTGGCGCGCGCCAGGGGGCCGGCGCGGTTTATCTCCATGCGCACCACCCGGATATTCTGCGTTTTCTGGATACCAAACGGGAAAATGCTGACGAAAAAATCCGGATCAAAACGCTCTCTCTCGGCGTGGTGATCCCGGATATCACCTTCCGGCTGGCGAAAGAAAACGCGCAAATGGCGCTCTTTTCGCCCTATGACGTACAACGACACTACGGCAAACCGTTTGGCGATATCGCCATTAGCGAACGGTACGATGAATTAATTGCCGATCCGCACGTGCGTAAAACCTATATTAACGCCCGTGACTTTTTTCAAACACTGGCGGAGATTCAGTTCGAATCCGGGTATCCCTACATCATGTTTGAAGATACGGTAAACCGCGCGAATCCCATTGCTGGTCGCATTAATATGAGCAACCTGTGCTCGGAAATTTTACAGGTCAATAGCGCCTCCCGTTACGACGATAACCTTGACTATACCCACATCGGGCATGACATCTCCTGCAATCTCGGCTCGCTGAATATCGCTCACGTCATGGATTCACCGGACATTGGTCGTACCGTAGAAACCGCTATTCGCGGCCTGACGGCGGTGTCGGACATGAGCCATATACGCAGCGTGCCCTCAATAGCCGCCGGTAATGCCGCCTCTCATGCCATCGGTCTGGGCCAGATGAATCTGCATGGCTATCTGGCGAGAGAAGGCATTGCCTACGGTTCGCCGGAGGCGTTGGATTTCACCAATTTCTATTTTTACACCATTACCTGGCATGCCGTGCATACTTCAATGCGGCTGGCCCGCGAACGCGGCAAAACCTTCGCCGGATTTGCGCAGTCGCGCTATGCCAGCGGCGACTATTTTACGCAGTATTTACAGGACGACTGGCAACCGAAAACGGCGAAAGTCAGGGCGCTATTTGCCCGCAGCAGCATTACGCTGCCCACACGCGAAATGTGGCTAAAGCTGCGCGACGATGTGATGCGCTATGGCATCTATAACCAAAATTTGCAGGCGGTGCCGCCGACCGGTTCGATTTCTTACATTAATCATGCGACCTCCAGCATTCATCCGATTGTGGCCAAAATTGAGATTCGCAAAGAGGGCAAAACCGGGCGTGTGTATTACCCCGCGCCGTTTATGACCAATGAAAACCTGGACATGTATCAGGATGCTTACGATATCGGTCCGGAAAAAATTATTGATACCTATGCCGAGGCCACGCGCCACGTCGATCAAGGACTGTCGCTCACCCTGTTTTTCCCCGATACCGCCACGACCCGCGATATCAACAAAGCGCAGATCTATGCCTGGCGAAAAGGTATTAAGTCACTGTATTACATCCGGCTTCGCCAGTTGGCGCTGGAAGGTACTGAAATTGAAGGCTGCGTATCCTGCGCGCTATAAGGAAAGCCATATGAAATTATCTCGTATTAGCGCCATCAACTGGAACAAGATCCAGGACGACAAAGATCTGGAGGTATGGAACCGGCTGACCAGTAACTTCTGGCTGCCGGAAAAAGTGCCGTTATCGAATGATATTCCGGCCTGGCAGACGCTGAGCGCCGCCGAACAGCAGCTCACCATTCGCGTGTTTACGGGACTTACGCTGCTCGACACTATCCAGAACATCGCAGGCGCGCCGTCGTTAATGGCAGATGCCATCACGCCGCATGAAGAGGCAGTATTGTCGAACATCAGCTTTATGGAAGCGGTACACGCCCGCTCTTACAGTTCTATTTTTTCCACGCTGTGCCAGACGAAAGAGGTTGATGCCGCCTACGCCTGGAGCGAAGAAAACCCGCCGCTTCAGCGTAAGGCGCAGATTATTTTGGCTCATTACGTCAGCGATGAACCGCTAAAGAAAAAGATTGCCAGCGTCTTTTTAGAGTCTTTTCTGTTCTATTCCGGCTTCTGGCTGCCGATGTATTTCTCCAGCCGCGGTAAGCTCACGAACACTGCCGACCTGATTCGTTTAATCATTCGCGATGAAGCGGTTCACGGTTATTATATTGGCTATAAGTATCAGATAGCGCTACAAAAACTATCGGCAATCGAGCGTGAAGAGTTAAAGCTTTTCGCGCTGGATTTGTTGATGGAACTGTACGACAACGAAATCCGCTACACAGAAGCGTTATATGCGGAAACCGGCTGGGTTAACGACGTCAAAGCCTTCTTGTGCTACAACGCCAATAAAGCCTTAATGAACCTGGGTTATGAGGCGTTATTTCCGCCGGAGATGGCAGACGTGAATCCCGCAATCCTTGCCGCGCTCTCGCCGAATGCCGACGAAAACCATGATTTCTTTTCCGGCTCAGGTTCATCTTATGTGATGGGGAAAACAGTCGAAACCGAAGACGAAGACTGGAATTTTTAACCTTGCGGGCATGGGAAATAACGTTACAT
Organism: Salmonella sp. 32010601201800023SM; assembly: GCF_017572235.1. Lineage (NCBI taxonomy): Bacteria > Pseudomonadati > Pseudomonadota > Gammaproteobacteria > Enterobacterales > Enterobacteriaceae > Salmonella > Salmonella sp. 32010601201800023SM. The sequence continues at coordinate 618,614 of NZ_JAGEQS010000002.1, read as the reverse complement.
TTTCCATGCCTTTATTTCAAGCAATACCGGGTTAAATCGCGCAAATATTACAACATGTCCTACACTCAATACGAGTGACATTATTCACCTGGATTCCTCCAATTCAGGTGGATTTTTGCTGGTTGTTCCAAAAAATATCTCTTCCTCCCCATTCGCGTTCAGCCCTTATATCATGGGAAATCACAGCCGATAGCACCTCGCAATATTCATGCCAGAAGCAAATTCAGGGTTGTCTCAGATTCTGAGTATGTTAGGGTAGAAAAAGGTAACTATTTCTATCAGGTAACATATCGACATAAGTAAATAACAGGAATCATTCTATTGCATGGCAATTAAATTAGAAGTGAAGAATCTGTATAAAATATTTGGAGAGCATCCGCAGCGTGCCTTCAAATATATTGAAAAGGGACTATCGAAAGAGCAAATACTGGAAAAAACGGGGCTATCGCTTGGCGTTAAAGACGCCAGTCTGGCCATTGAAGAAGGCGAGATATTTGTCATCATGGGATTATCCGGCTCGGGTAAATCCACAATGGTACGCCTTCTCAATCGCCTGATTGAACCCACCCGCGGACAGGTACTGATTGACGGCGTTGATATTGCCAAAATATCAGACGCTGAGCTTCGCGAGGTGCGCAGGAAAAAGATTGCGATGGTCTTCCAGTCATTTGCGCTCATGCCACATATGACCGTGCTGGATAATACGGCATTCGGTATGGAATTAGCGGGCATCGCGGCGCAAGAGCGTCGCGAAAAAGCGCTGGACGCCTTGCGTCAGGTGGGGCTTGAAAATTACGCTCATGCCTATCCGGATGAACTTTCCGGTGGGATGCGTCAGCGTGTTGGACTTGCCCGCGCGCTGGCAATCAACCCTGATATCTTATTAATGGATGAAGCGTTTTCCGCCCTCGATCCATTAATTCGTACCGAAATGCAGGATGAGCTGGTGAAATTACAGGCGAAACATCAGCGCACCATTGTCTTTATTTCCCACGATCTTGATGAGGCTATGCGTATTGGCGACAGGATTGCCATTATGCAAAATGGCGAGGTCGTACAGGTTGGTACGCCGGATGAGATCCTGAATAATCCGGCAAATGATTATGTCCGCACGTTCTTCCGTGGCGTGGATATTAGTCAGGTCTTTAGCGCCAAAGATATTGCCCGTCGCAGTCCGGTCGGCTTAATTCGTAAAACGCCAGGTTTCGGTCCCCGTTCGGCACTGAAATTATTACAGGACGAAGACCGTGAATATGGTTACGTCATTGAGCGTGGCAATAAATTCGTGGGCGTCGTGTCCATCGACTCATTAAAAGCGGCATTAAGCCAGGCGCAAGGGATTGAAGCGGCGCTTATCGACGACCCTTTAGTCGTTGATGCGCAAACCCCACTCAGCGAGTTGCTCTCTCACGTCGGCCAGGCGCCCTGCGCGGTGCCGGTTGTCGATGAAGAACACCAGTATGTTGGCATTATTTCAAAACGTATGTTGCTACAGGCTTTAGATCGCGAGGGGGGTAACAATGGCTGATCAAACGAATCCGTGGGATACCGCACAGGTGGCCGATACTACGACGCAAACGGCTGATGCCTGGGGAACGCCGGCAGGCGTAGCCACGGACGGCGGCAGTACCGACTGGTTGAACAGCGCGCCCGCGCCAGCCCCTGAACACTTTTCTCTTCTGGACCCGTTCCATAAGACGCTTATCCCGCTGGATAGCTGGGTCACAGAGGGAATCGACTGGGTCGTCACCCATTTCCGTCCCCTTTTTCAGGGGATTCGTGTGCCGGTGGATTACATTCTTAATGGCTTTCAGCAACTGCTGCTGGGAATGCCCGCCCCTGTGGCGATTATTCTCTTTGCGCTGATTGCCTGGCAGGTTTCCGGCGTGGGCATGGGGATCGCAACGCTGATATCGCTGATCGCGATCGGCGCGATCGGCGCCTGGTCGCAGGCGATGATTACCCTGGCGCTGGTGTTGACCGCCCTGTTGTTCTGCGTCGTGATCGGATTACCGATGGGAATCTGGCTGGCGCGCAGCCCGCGCGCGGCCAAAATAGTTCGTCCGCTGCTGGATGCGATGCAGACCACGCCCGCGTTTGTCTATCTGGTGCCGATTGTCATGTTATTCGGCATCGGTAACGTGCCGGGCGTGGTGGTGACGATTATTTTTGCTCTACCGCCGATTGTACGCCTGACGATCCTGGGCATTAACCAGGTGCCTGCCGACTTAATTGAAGCGTCGCGCTCGTTCGGCGCCAGCCCGCGCCAAATGTTGTTCAAAGTGCAACTACCGCTGGCGATGCCCACCATTATGGCAGGCGTTAATCAGACGCTGATGCTGGCTCTCTCGATGGTCGTCATCGCCTCGATGATTGCGGTCGGCGGACTTGGCCAGATGGTACTACGCGGCATTGGTCGTCTTGATATGGGGCTGGCAACCGTCGGCGGCGTCGGCATTGTGATTCTCGCCATCATTCTGGACCGTCTGACGCAGGCCGTCGGGCGCGACTCGCGTAGCCGCGGTAACCGTCGCTGGTATACCACCGGTCCTGTTGGGCTAATCACCCGCCCTTTCGTTAAGTAACTCTCCTGACGCCCGGTGACATTGCGCTTACCGGGCTTACAACTCCCTACCATAATTAAAGGAACAACGATGCGACATACCGTGATATTTGCCTCAGCGTTTGCCACCCTTGTCACCGCCAGCGCTTTCGCTGCCGACCTGCCTGGCAAAGGCATTACCGTTCAACCTATCCAAAGCACGATTTCTGAAGAGTCCTTCCAGACGTTACTGGTCAGCCGGGCGCTGGAAAAGTTGGGTTATACCGTAAATAAGCCGAGTGAAGTCGATTACAACGTAGGCTACACCTCCATCGCCTCTGGCGATGCGACGTTTACCGCCGTGAACTGGCAGCCGCTGCATGATGATATGTATGCCGCAGCAGGCGGAGACAAAAAATTTTACCGCGAGGGCGTCTTCGTCTCCGGCGCTGCGCAGGGCTATCTGATCGATAAAAAAACCGCCGAGCAGTACAACATCACCAATATCGCTCAGCTAAAAGATCCGAAAATCGCCAAAATCTTCGACACCAATGGCGACGGAAAAGCGGACATGATGGGCTGCTCGCCGGGCTGGGGCTGCGAAGCCGTGATCAATCATCAGAATAAAGCGTTTGATCTGCAAAAAACCGTTGAGGTCAGCCACGGTAACTATGCGGCGATGATGGCTGATACCATTACCCGTTTTAAAGAAGGCAAGCCGGTGCTGTATTACACCTGGACCCCGTACTGGGTGAGCGACGTAATGAAGCCGGGTAAAGATGTCGTCTGGCTACAGGTGCCGTTCTCCTCCCTGCCGGGCGAACAGAAAAATATTGATACTAAACTGCCGAACGGCGCGAACTATGGGTTCCCGGTCAATACTATGCATATTGTCGCCAATAAGGCATGGGCGGAGAAAAACCCGGCGGCGGCGAAACTGTTCGCCATCATGAAGCTGCCGCTGGCGGATATCAACGCGCAGAACGCCATGATGCATGCCGGTAAATCGTCTGAAGCCGATGTTCAGGGCCACGTAGACGGCTGGATCAACGCCCACCAGCAGCAGTTTGACGGCTGGGTGAAAGAAGCGCTGGCCGCGCAGAAATAAGATCGTTTTTTATGCCGGATAAGGCGCAGTTCATGCGCCGCTATCCGGCCTATTCAATCTCTCCTCAAAGCGCACGATTCATCACGTCACTGTTCCCCTTTATTCATCAACATCCGCTATGATTGTTTTCCCAGGAAATAATTATCTAAATCACGATTACCATAATGACGAAACCCACTCATGGGCTTAGCCCGGCGCTGATCGTTTTAATGTCTGTGGCCACGGGTCTGGCGGTCGCCAGCAACTACTATGCCCAGCCGCTGCTTGATACCATCGCGCATCACTTTTCGCTTTCCGCCAGCTCCGCAGGGTTTATCGTTACCGCCGCGCAGTTGGGCTATGCCGCTGGCCTGTTGTTTCTGGTGCCGCTCGGCGACATGTTTGAACGCCGAACGCTGATTGTCTCCATGACGTTGCTGGCGGCTGGCGGAATGCTGATCACCGCCAGCAGTCAGTCGCTTAGCATAATGATACTCGGAACGGCCTTAACCGGACTGTTCTCCGTGGTGGCGCAGATTCTGGTTCCGCTGGCCGCCACACTTGCGACGCCCGCCACCCGCGGTAAAGTGGTCGGCACCATTATGAGCGGCCTGTTGCTGGGGATCCTGCTGGCGCGAACGGTCGCCGGACTGCTGGCAAACCTCGGCGGTTGGCGCACCGTATTTTGGGTAGCGTCGGCGCTGATGGCGCTGATGGCCGTCGCGTTATGGCGCGGACTGCCAAAGCTCAAATCCGACACCCATCTTAACTACCCGCAACTGTTGGGTTCTGTATTCAGCCTGTTTATTCACGATAAGCTGCTGCGTACCCGCGCACTGCTGGGCTGTCTGACCTTTGCTAATTTCAGCATCCTCTGGACATCAATGGCCTTTTTGCTCGCCGCGCCGCCGTTTAGCTACTCCGAGGGGATGATTGGCCTGTTTGGCCTGGCGGGGGCCGCCGGCGCTTTAGGCGCGCGTCCGGCTGGCGGATTTGCCGATAAAGGTAAATCTCACCTCACCACCACGTTCGGCTTACTGCTGCTGTTACTCTCCTGGCTGGCTATCTGGCTTGGGCACACCTCGGTACTGGCGCTGATTATTGGCATTCTGGTACTGGACCTCACCGTTCAGGGGGTACATATCACCAATCAGACGGTCATCTATCGTTTGCATCCGGATGCGCGTAACCGGCTCACCGCCGGCTATATGACCAGCTACTTTATCGGTGGCGCCGCGGGGTCGCTGATTTCCGCCTCCGCCTGGCAACATGCCGGCTGGGCCGGCGTTTGTCTGGCGGGTGTCACGGTAGCCTTACTTAATTTACTGGTCTGGTGGCGAGGTTTTCACCGACAGGAAGCCGTAAATTAAGCGGATAGTGAGCGTTTACCTTTGTTTAAGCTCCTTAGGGTGTTAAGGAGCTCCCCAGTCTGTTAAGGTTATGCTATTCATTTATCATGGTTATTTTTATACCGGTGAAGAATAATATAATTCTATGGAAAGCCCTGCATCCCCATCTGCTCCCAGGCCAATAGCGCCCGTTCAAGGATTCGAAGGTCGTTCACCGATAGCTATCCGTGATATTCCGGTGGCTTTTGCATCGGGTTGTAAGGCCGTTTACCCGGCTTTCGCCCCTCCCGCTTATCGTTCTCTCCTGATTTTTTCATGCAGGCACTCACGCTTTTCTCGTCATTCCTGGATTTGCCGCAGGCGGCGCTTTACCGGGCCCAATGTTCCCGCTGACGTCTCAGTCTGCGTATCATTGGTTGCTTTATAGCCTGAAAGAATGATTTTGTATTAATAATACATTTACTTTATTTGTCACTGTCGTTACTATATCGGCTGAAATTAATGAGGTCATGCCCAAATGGATAGTTCGTTTACGCCCATTGAACAAATGCTAAAATTTCGCGCCAGCCGTCACGAAGACTTTCCTTATCAGGAAATTCTTTTGACTCGTCTTTGTATGCACATGCAAGGCAAGCTCCTGGAAAACCGCAATAAGATGCTGAAGGCTCAAGGGATTAACGAGACGTTGTTTATGGCGTTGATTACGCTGGAGTCTCAGGAAAACCACAGTATTCAGCCGTCTGAATTAAGCTGCGCGCTGGGTTCATCTCGCACCAATGCGACACGCATTGCAGATGAGCTGGAAAAACGCGGCTGGATTGAGCGTCGTGAGAGCGATAACGACCGCCGTTGCCTGCATCTGCAATTAACGGAGAAAGGCCAGGCATTTTTGCAAGAAGTGCTTCCGCCTCAGCATCATTGTCTGCATCAACTCTGGTCATCACTTAGCACAGCCGAAAAAGATCAACTTGAGCACATCACTCGTAAACTCCTGACGCGTCTTGATCAAATGGAGCAGGAAGGCACTGTTCTTGAGGCGCTGCGCTAAAGCGCCGACCCGCTCAAAAATCCAGATTAATAACAGGAAAGCGGACAGGCCGGCACGCATTACTGCTGGCCTTTCTGACAACAGGTCGGCTCAGCCGATGTGAATAATAAGATCGTGGAGAACAACATGAGCGCAAATGCGGAGATCCAAACCCCGCAGCAACCGGCTAAGAAGAAAGGCAAACGCAAAACAGCGCTGCTACTTCTTACCTTGCTCTTTGTTATTATTGCCGTGGCATATGGAATTTATTGGTTTTTAGTATTGCGTCATATTGAAGAGACAGATGATGCTTACGTGGCAGGGAACCAGGTTCAAATCATGGCGCAGGTGTCAGGCAGCGTGACGAAAGTCTGGGCTGATAACACCGACTTTGTAAAAGAGGGCGATGTTCTGGTCACGCTCGATCAGACTGACGCCAAACAAGCGTTTGAAAGAGCCAAAACGGCGCTGGCCTCCAGCGTGCGCCAAACGCACCAGTTGATGATTAACAGTAAGCAGTTGCAGGCGAATATCGACGTGCAAAAAACCGCCCTGGCGCAAGCGCAGAGCGACCTTAACCGTCGTGTGCCGCTGGGTAATGCCAATCTTATTGGCCGGGAAGAGCTGCAACACGCCCGCGATGCCGTCGCCAGCGCGCAGGCACAGCTGGATGTCGCCATTCAACAGTACAATGCCAACCAGGCAATGATACTCAATAGTAATCTGGAAGATCAGCCTGCGGTTCAACAAGCGGCGACCGAAGTGCGTAACGCCTGGCTGGCGCTGGAGCGTACTCGCATCGTCAGTCCAATGACCGGTTATGTCTCCCGCCGCGCCGTCCAGCCTGGCGCGCAGATCAGCCCCACCACGCCGCTGATGGCCGTCGTGCCTGCAACCGATCTGTGGGTGGACGCTAACTTTAAAGAGACCCAATTAGCGAATATGCGCATTGGGCAGCCAGTGACGATTATTACTGACATTTATGGCGACGACGTAAAATACACCGGTAAAGTCGTCGGTCTGGATATGGGAACAGGCAGCGCCTTCTCCCTGCTGCCCGCGCAAAATGCGACGGGTAACTGGATTAAAGTGGTTCAACGTCTGCCGGTACGCGTCGAACTGGACGCCCGCCAGTTAGAACAACATCCGCTGCGTATTGGTTTATCGACGCTGGTCACCGTGGATACCGCTAATCACGACGGTCAGGTACTGGCCAGCCAGGTACGAACGACGCCGGTTGCCGAAAGTAACGCACGCGAAATTAATCTCGCGCCGGTCAATAAACTGATCGACGACATCGTACAGGCTAACGCGGGTTAATCCTGAGGTGCGTGTGATGCAACAGCAAAAACCGCTGGAGGGCGCGCAGCTCGTCATCATGACGATCGCGCTGTCGCTGGCGACATTCATGCAGGTGCTGGACTCCACCATTGCCAACGTAGCGATTCCGACCATCGCCGGGAACCTGGGTTCTTCCCTAAGCCAGGGGACATGGGTTATCACCTCTTTCGGGGTGGCGAACGCTATCTCAATTCCCTTAACCGGCTGGCTGGCGAAACGTTTTGGCGAAGTCAAACTGTTCATGTGGTCGACGGTCGCCTTTGCCGCGGCCTCCTGGGCCTGTGGCGTATCCAGCAGCCTGAATATGCTGATCTTCTTCCGCGTGGTGCAGGGCGTGGTCGCCGGGCCGCTGATTCCGCTCTCGCAAAGCCTGTTGCTGAATAACTATCCGCCTGCAAAGCGCTCCATTGCGCTGGCGCTCTGGTCAATGACCGTCATTGTCGCGCCGATTTGCGGCCCGATTCTGGGGGGCTACATCAGTGATAATTACCACTGGGGATGGATTTTCTTCATCAACGTGCCGATTGGCATCGCCGTCGTCCTGATGACGTTACACACGCTGCGCGGACGTGAAACGCATACCGAACGGCGACGTATTGACGCCGTCGGGCTGGCGCTACTGGTGATTGGCATCGGCAGCCTGCAAATTATGCTCGATCGCGGTAAAGAGCTGGACTGGTTCTCCTCACAGGAAATTATCATCCTGACCGTGGTCGCCGTCATCGCCATCAGTTTCCTGATCGTCTGGGAACTGACCGACGATCACCCTATCGTCGATCTTTCTCTTTTTAAATCGCGTAACTTCACGATTGGCTGCTTGTGCATCAGCCTTGCCTATATGCTCTATTTCGGCGCCATTGTTCTACTGCCGCAGCTTTTGCAAGAGGTGTACGGCTATACCGCAACGTGGGCAGGTCTGGCGTCGGCGCCAGTCGGCATTATTCCGGTAATTTTGTCGCCGATTATCGGACGCTTCGCGCATAAACTGGATATGCGCAGGCTGGTCACGTTCAGCTTCATTATGTACGCCGTCTGTTTTTACTGGCGCGCCTGGACGTTCGAACCGGGTATGGATTTCGGCGCTTCCGCATGGCCGCAGTTTATTCAGGGATTTGCCGTCGCCTGCTTCTTTATGCCGCTGACCACCATTACGCTCTCCGGGTTACCCCCAGAACGGCTGGCGGCGGCATCAAGCCTGTCGAACTTCACGCGAACGCTGGCGGGCTCCATCGGCACCTCGATTACCACCACTATGTGGACCGATCGTGAGTCGCTACACCATGCTCAGCTCACGGAGTCGATTACGGCGTATAATCCAAACGCTCAGGCTATGTACGATAAACTGGAAGGCTTAGGGATGACGCACCAACAGGCGTCAGGCTGGATAGCCCAGCAAATCACGAATCAGGGGCTGATTATTTCCGCCAACGAAATCTTCTGGATGTCGGCGGGGATCTTCCTGGTGCTGCTCGGCCTGGTGTGGTTCGCCAAACCGCCCTTCGGTGCGGGCGGCGGCGGTGGCGGCGCGCACTAACTATCTGATAAAAGGGATCTGCGGATCCCTTTTTTAGTAGACCAACAATCAGAAGAAATATTTGAATCTCAGACGCCCGCCGTAACGCGCATCTTCACTGTTATCGCCATTATTCGGATTGGCCTCTACCCATGAAGCATAGGCGCCGAGGTAGATGTTAAAGTTTTTCATATCCATCACGTTGGGGAATAAATATGAGGCATGAATGGTGTGAATATCATAATTGCCGGGATCGGTGATCCAGCAATCGTCCTCACAAACGGCATCGATATTGGTAGCATTGAAGGCTTCGATTTTGTTATGCGCATAGATATAACCCAGTTCAAATCGATGCCACAGCGCATTCACCCCAGCGGTAAAATCTGTCTCATCGGTCGCATCCATATAAGCGGTATTCAGGTTAATCACCGCGCCATCTTCCGGGTCAGTTTTTTGACCATTCCAGGTCATGGTAAAACCATAGCCCGTACGATCTGACTGATCGATCCACTTCCCATTCTCATAATAGCCATAGGCGTTGTTAACGACGTTACTTTCCATCGCTATCGCCGTTGAAAAACGCCCGTTTTGCCAGGCAATAACCGGACGGACGTAAGCCACGTTTTTATCGTTGGTTAAATCCATTCCGTGGTACTGCTTCTCGGTATATAACGTACTGCCATTTTCCAGCAATGTGTTAACTTCGAAATACCAGTTGTCGATGGTTTTGCTCAGCAGGAAGTTACCCCCACTGTCGCTACGTCCCCGTCCTTCTTTCATCATATAGATATAGCCGTAACCGTCACTGTAAAGATCGTTCGCTGTATTCCCCGAATATTCAATAAACGTATCCTGATTCAGCGGGAACATATCGTAGGCTTCAAAACGACCAACCTTAATTTTCCAGTCATTCTCACGACCAAAGAAGAAAACGGCATCATCAAGGTTCATTTTTCCGGTCAGGTCCGCCAGAGGCTGTACAGAGAATCCGGCAAAATTACCGTTGTCCAGTCGCTGGTAGCCATCAAAGCCCAGCAACAGGCGCCCGTTAATATCCCAGCGTTCATTGGTTCCTGATGCCCAATCTTTATTCGCTGACGTTCTCATCGATGTCAGGCTACCGGAACGGCTTGCCGCATCCATATTAAATTCGACATCGCCATAGAACTTAATATCGCTGAATCCGGATAAGGTCAGCTTCGGCGGTGTTTTACCTGCTGCAGTGGGCTCGGCAGACTGGACATTCACCGTCGGCGTAGCGGCGACCTGCTGCTGTTTCAACGAGCGAATTTGCGCCTCGGCATCGGATGCCCGTTTTTCAGCATTAACAACACGTTGCTCCAGTTCAGCCAGACGCTGCTCAATAGTGATATTATTCGCTGCCCAAAGGTTATGAGAAAAGCAAGCACCGATCATCAGCGCCAAATATTTAGCCTTCATTTTTTATCCCTTAAGTTTGATGTATACCAGATAAGATTTGCTAAAAACCCCATCGACCGGCTATTAGTAGAGTCTTGTTATTACCTGGATATCTGGCGCATTCCATTATGTTTTTCTATTAATTATTTATGATTTTTAGTTTATGTGATCAATACACTCTGGCATCGTGAGTTATCCGCCTTTTCTGTTTACCAGATCACATTTTATTATTTAACAGGCCAGGCATTACTTAATTTAAAATGTATTCTCGCCGCAAATATAATAAACGCAAATTATATTAAGCAATAAAAAACCCCGGCCATAAACCGGGGTTAATTTAAATACTGGAAACGCTTACCAATAAGACTAAATATGCAGTTCCTGCAGTTTTTCTTTCGGCAGCGCCAGCTCTTTATTGCTGTTCACGCGCACATCACACTCCAGAATATGACGGGCAATGTCCTGCGCTTCACTGAGCGAGTGCATCTGATACGTACCGCACTGGTAAACGTTCAGCTCCGGGATCTGGTTTTGATCCTGCACTTTCAGCACATCCGCCATCGCCGCTTTCCAGGCGTCGGCAACACGCTGCTCGTCCGGCGTGCCAATCAGGCTCATGTAAAAACCGGTGCGGCAGCCCATCGGCGAGATATCGATAATCTCAACGCCGTTACCGTTGAGGTGGTCGCGCATAAAGCCAGCAAACAGATGCTCAAGCGTATGAATCCCTTTTTCCGGCATCACTTCTTTGTTCGGAATGCAAAAACGCAGATCAAACACGGTGATTGCGTCGCCATGCGGGGTGTTCATCGTTTTTGCAACCCGGACCGCCGGCGCTTGCATCCGGGTATGATCGACTGCGAAGCTATCTAATAATGGCATTTAGTCACCTCCGATAATTTTTTAAAAATAAACTGAACTCTTTGTTCCGGGGCGAGTCTGAGTATATGAAAGACGCGCATTTGTTATCATCATCCCTGTTTTCAGCGATGAAATTTTGGCCACTCAGTGAGTGGCCTTTTTCTTTTGGGTCAGGCGTGTTTTGCAAGCCACGCGGCAAACGGCTCGGTATCCGCCGCCTCAATCTCCTGCTGACGACGTACTGAAGCGTCACGTTCAGCAATAAACTCTTCTTCCTGTAAAATCTCCAGCGGCTCTTCGCGTAACAGATTACGGTAAGCCTCACCGAACGCTTTCCCGGTGCCGCCAATGCCTTCATCAATCATAGACCGTAAGATTCGGGCGGAGAATGTCAGTTCAGGATTATCAAAGCAGGCGACCAACTCGTCACACACCTTTTGATACTCCTCTCCCCCGTGGATACTGTCCAGCGTTTGCGCCACGCGTTTCAGATCGCGGAAGAGATCTTTCCCTACTTTAGGCAGCGGGAACTGCGCGGTTTCACAGCCAATCCCCAGGGTAAGGCCCGGCTTACGCCCTTCCAGAATAACGCGATTCCAGTTAGTACGCGTACATAACAGCTCATCGCTACTCATTTCCGGCGCATCGGCCAATACGCACCAGACCATAAACAGATCGAGGAAGCGCACCTGTTGCTCGTCTACGCCGATCGGTGAGAACGGATTAATATCGAGAGAACGAACTTCGATGTACTCAATACCACCACGCAGAAGCGCATCTGAAGGCGATTCGCCGCTGCGCGTCACGCGCTTGGGACGAATGGGCGCGTACAGCTCATTTTCAATTTGCAGAACGTTGCTGTTAATCTGTAGCCGCTTACCGTCTTTTTCCACACCAATCCGCGCGTACTCCTCGGAAGGGGTTTTAATCGCCCGCTTCAGACCTGCCACATACTCATGCAAATCGTTAAACGTAATTCCGAGATTGCTTTGCGACTTATTGGTATAGCCCAAATCACTCAGACGCAGCGACGTCGCATATGGCAGGTAGTACATACCGCAGTCTGTTTTTTCAAACGGTAATGTGGTTGGCTTTCCTTGCAGGAAAGAGGAACAAATGGCCGGAGACGCGCCAAACAGATAGGGGATGACCCAGCCAAAACGGTAATAGTTGCGAATCAGACGAAAATAGCCGGCAGAAATTTTTTCTTTTGCCGCTTCGCCTTCCGTAACGCCGCATTTCGCCTGCCAGAACGCCATCGGTAATGAAAAATTGTAATGTACGCCGGAGATGGTTTGCATCAAAGCGCCATAACGATTTTTCAGCCCTTCGCGATAGAGCGTCTTAAAACGCCCGGTATTGGATGTGCCGTACTGCGCCAGCTCTATGTCCTGCCCTTCCGCAATATAGCAGGGCATACTTAATGGCCACATCCGCTCATCGCCCAGTTTCCTGGCCGTATACCGATGGAGATCGCGCATAAAGGTGAGCATATGCTGGATATCGCCATCGACTGGCGTAATAAACTCCAGTAGGGCTTCCGCAAAATCTGTGGTAATCCATTTATGGGTCAGCGCTGAACCTAACGCTTCAGGATGACCTGTTGTCGCCAGCGTGCCATCAGCATTGACACGCAGCGTTTCGCGCTCTAACCCGCGCTGTATCCCCTTTAACGCCTGAGGATGTTTTTCCAGCCAGGCCAGAGCCTGTGATACGTCCGGGATCAAATTGACCTCCCGCCTGTCCAAATCGTTTTAATAAGCATAACTGTAATGGCGGCCATACATGCCAAACCTACAATTATTACCACCACATCATGCCCTGAACCGTCGCCGCTGCGAGCGCAACATAGCGCAGCGCCTTACCAAGACACAAAAAAAAGATCGTCCGCCCCCACGGGATGCGCATCCATCCCGCTAACAGGCACAACAAATCACCGATGACCGGCATCCAGCTTAATAATAGTGTGGCTGCGCCATAACGCTTTAGCCAGCCAGTCGCTTTTTCCTGCCAGCGCGACGTTTTGCGCAGCGGAAAGAAACGCCCAAGAATAACGTTAGTTACCCCTCCAAGGCTATTACCCATTGTTGCTGTTAAGACTAAGACCCAGGGATGACTGACGCCGGAGACCAGCATAGCAACCAAAACCACCTCAGAATTACCGGGTAACAGCGTCGCGCTGAGAAAACTACTGGCAAACAGAGACAGGAGCGACAGTCCGTCACTCACAATAGTCGGACATCCACGGCATCCATTCCCGCCGCCCGCGCCGCCTGTAAACCAAAATCGGCATCTTCAAATACCACGCACTGCGTCGGCATGACGCCCATCCGCTGGGCGCACAGTAGGAAGGTGTCAGGCGCGGGTTTGTGATGCTGTACGTGATCTGCCGCCACAACCGCATCAAAATAACGACGCAGCCCCAGATGCGCTAACAAGGCTTCCGCGATAGCGCTTTCGCTACCGGTACCGACCGACATGGGACGCCGCCCATGCCACGCTTTGACCACCTCAACCAGCGGCAGCGGTTCTACGCAGTCCAGCAGGATGCTTTTTACCGCGTCGGTTTTCTCACGCGCCAGTGACAGGGGATCAAGATCGGCATGGTTAAGCTCAATGATTGACTGGGCGATAAGCCAGGTTGGCGAACCGTTAAGTGCGACCATTGCCTGTTCATCAAAACGAAGACCATAGCGCCCCAAAACCTCACGCCACGCTTTGCGATGCGTGGGTTCGGTATCCAGGAGAGTACCGTCCATATCAAAAATCAAACCAGCATAACGTGCGTACATCGTGTTCTCGCAAACCGAATAACCAGACAGTACTTTATCGCAATTGGTTGATTTTGTCGCTAATAGAGATGAAGAGGTATATTCAGGATAAGGGGAAAAGCGATTGCAGGGCAGTGACGTATCCGGGAGGATTATTCACCTTATGGGCCGTTGCTGACGCAACGTTATCCTTCCTGGTGCCAGCGGTGATTATAACTATCTTATCTGCATCTTCATCGCTGAAAGTACGGAGAATATGGTGCATCCGGGAGGATTCGAACCTCCGACCGCTCGGTTCGTAGCCGAGTACTCTATCCAGCTGAGCTACGGATGCATTGGAAATGATGTTTACTACAAGATTTGATGTCGCATTTACTGCCACACTAAATAAGATGGTGCATCCGGGAGGATTACTCGCCTTACGGCTCGCCCTTCGGGCCGTTGCTGACGCAACGTTATCCTTCCTGGTGCCAGCGGTGATTACCGCTATCTTATCCGTATCTTCATCACTGAAAGTACGGAGAATATGGTGCATCCGGGAGGATTCGAACCTCCGACCGCTCGGTTCGTAGCCGAGTACTCTATCCAGCTGAGCTACGGATGCATCGGAAAACTTGCTTTACTGCCGATATTGATACCGCGGTGAAAGCCGTATCAAGTAAGAGATGGTGCATCCGGGAGGATTCGAACCTCCGACCGCTCGGTTCGTAGCCGAGTACTCTATCCAGCTGAGCTACGGATGCATCGGGAAACTTACTTTACTGCAGATTTTGATACCGCGGGAAAGCCGTATCAAGTAAGAGATGGTGCATCCGGGAGGATTCGAACCTCCGACCGCTCGGTTCGTAGCCGAGTACTCTATCCAGCTGAGCTACGGATGCAAATGGCGGTGAGGCGGGGATTCGAACCCCGGATGCAGCTTTTGACCGCATACTCCCTTAGCAGGGGAGCGCCTTCAGCCTCTCGGCCACCTCACCACACGCCTCTTACGAGTGCTTCGAAGAACTTGTTCTGCTCATCGTCGCTGCGTGGCGCACATATTACTTTCTGGGACTTATAAGTCAAACAATTTTTCCAGAGCTTTTATCGTTTGCACACTTCACGCTCAATTAGTCTGTAAAAAAGCCAAAAAGAGTGTTTTATCAACAGATAATTTGATGACACGCTGGCCGCCAAAAGCGCACCATATCAACAGTGAGGTTGAAAAAAGTCATGAAGGGACAACGCGGGCGAGCGAGAAGAGAGGCTGCGTCTCACCCGAAAAGTGAGACGCGAAAACCTTAGTAACTGGACTGCTGGGATTTTTCAGCCTGGATACGCTGGTAGATCTCTTCACGATGGACAGAAACTTCTTTCGGGGCGTTCACGCCAATACGCACCTGGTTGCCCTTCACCCCTAAAACTGTCACGGTGACCTCATCGCCAATCATGAGGGTCTCACCAACTCGACGAGTCAGAATCAGCATTCTTTGCTCCTTGAAAGATTAAAAGAGTCGGGTCTCTCTGTATCCCGGCATTATCCATCATATAACGCCAAAAAGTAAGCGATGACAAACACCTTAGGTGTAAGCAGTCATGGCATTACATTCTGTTAAACCTAAGTTTAGCCGATATACAAAACTTCAACCTGACTTTATCGTTGTCGATAGCGTTGACGTAAACGCCGCAGCACGAGCTGCGGCGCCAACGAACGCTTATAATTATTGCAATTTTGCGCTGACCCAGCCTTGTACACTGGCTAACGCTGCAGGCAGAGCTGCCGCATCCGTACCACCGGCTTGCGCCATGTCCGGACGACCGCCACCCTTACCGCCCACCTGCTGAGCGACCATACCAATCAATTCCCCTGCTTTAACCCGGTCGGTCACATCCTTCGACACGCCCGCAATCAGAGAAACCTTACCTTCAACAACCGTTGCCAGTACGATAACGGTAGACCCCAGTTGATTTTTCAGATCATCAACCATGGTTCGCAGCATTTTCGGCTCAATACCAGCAAGCTCGCTAACCAGGAGCTTCACGCCGTTGAGATCGACCGCTTTACTGGAAAGATTTGCACTCTCCTGCGCTGCGGCCTGGTCCTTCAACTGCTGCAACTCTTTTTCCAGCTGACGTGTACGTTCCAGCACGGCACGCACTTTGTCGCTCAGATTCTGGCTGTCGCCCTTCAGCAGATGCGCAATATCGTTTAAACGATCGCTTTGCGCATGAACGGTGGCCATAGCGCCTTCACCGGTTACCGCCTCAATACGACGAATGCCCGCTGCGGTGCCGGACTCAGAGATAATACGGAACAGACCAATATCACCGGTACGACTGGCGTGAGTACCGCCGCACAGTTCGGTAGAGAAATCGCCCATGCTCAGAACGCGTACACGTTCGTCATATTTCTCGCCAAACAGCGCCATGGCGCCTTTCGCCTTCGCCGCGTCGAGATCCATGATGTTCGTTTCAATCGGCAGGTTGCGGCGAATTTGCGCATTCACCAAATCTTCAACCTCACGAATCTCCGACGGCTTCATCGCTTCATTGTGCGAGAAGTCGAAGCGCAGCACTTTATCGCTAACCAGCGAGCCTTTCTGCGCAACGTGTGTCCCAAGCACCTGGCGCAACGCCGCGTGCATCAGGTGCGTGGCGGAGTGGTTCAGACGGATACGTGCGCGGCGCGCTTCATCTACGTCAGCCTGTACCGCATCGCCCACTTTCAGAGCGCCCGCAGACAATTTGCCGAGGTGACCAATCGCCTGACCATATTTTTGCGTGTCGTCCACAGCGAAAGTAAATCCAGCGCCTTTCAGCTCGCCTTTATCGCCAACCTGACCGCCTGATTCCGCATAGAATGGGGTCTGATCCAGCACGACAACCGCTTCCTGTCCCGCGTTAATCACTTCAACCGCTTTACCATCGACAAACAGCGCGGTCACTTTGCCGTTCAGTTCCAGATGGTCATAACCTTTAAATTCAGAAGCGCTGTCAACGCGGATCATCGCGTTGTAGTCCGCGCCAAAACCGCTAGCTTCGCGCGCGCGACGGCGTTGCTCTTCCATAGCGGCTTCAAAACCTGCTTCATCGACTTTGATGTTGCGCTCACGGCAGACGTCCGCCGTTAGATCGACCGGGAAACCATAAGTATCATACAGACGGAAAGCGGTTTCGCCATCCAGGGTGTCGCCCTGCAATTTCGCCAGTTCTTCATCCAGCAGCGCCAGACCGCGCTCCAGCGTACGGGCGAACTGCTCTTCTTCCGTTTTCAGAACCTGCTCGACCTGCGCCTGCTGACGTTTCAACTCTTCGCCTGCGGAGCCCA
Source organism: Salmonella sp. 32010601201800023SM (assembly GCF_017572235.1). NCBI lineage: Bacteria > Pseudomonadati > Pseudomonadota > Gammaproteobacteria > Enterobacterales > Enterobacteriaceae > Salmonella > Salmonella sp. 32010601201800023SM. Next base: position 601,397 of record NZ_JAGEQS010000002.1, on the reverse strand, counting down.
TTACCTCAATCAGCGGCCCAACCAGCTTGTAGAAGAAGGTCTCTTTCGCGCCCAGCATGTTGCCGTGACGAACCGCGCGACGAATAATGCGACGCAGCACATAGCCACGGTTTTCATTCGACGGCAGCACGCCATCGGCAACCAGGAATGCGCAAGAACGGATGTGGTCGGCGATAACGCGCAGCGATTTATTACCCAGATCGGTGGCGCCGGTGACTTTCGCTACCGCTTCAATCAACGTGCGGAACAGGTCGATGTCATAGTTAGAGTTAACGTGTTGCAGTACCGCGGCAATACGCTCCAGCCCCATACCGGTATCTACAGACGGTTTCGGCAATGGTTCCATCGTCCCGTCAGCCTGACGGTTGAACTGCATAAAGACGATGTTCCAGATCTCAATATAGCGATCGCCGTCTTCTTCCGGGCTTCCCGGAGGGCCGCCCCAGATGTGGTCACCATGATCGTAGAAGATTTCGGTGCACGGACCGCAGGGACCGGTATCGCCCATCTGCCAGAAGTTATCCGATGCGTATGGCGCGCCTTTATTGTCGCCAATACGGATGATACGCTCGCGCGGGATGCCGACTTCTTTTTCCCAGATCTCATAGGCTTCGTCGTCGGTTTCATAGACGGTGACCCATAAGCGCTCTTTTGGCAGAGCAAACCAGTTTTCGCCGGTCAGTAATTCCCATGCGAACTGAATGGCGTCGTGTTTGAAATAATCGCCGAAGCTGAAGTTGCCCAGCATTTCGAAGAAAGTATGGTGACGTGCAGTGTATCCGACGTTTTCCAGATCGTTGTGTTTACCTCCCGCGCGTACGCAACGCTGGGAAGTGGTTGCACGGGAATAATTACGTTTATCGAGCCCAAGGAAAACATCCTTGAACTGGTTCATCCCGGCATTGGTAAACAACAGAGTGGGGTCATTGTTAGGCACCAGGGAACTGCTGGCAACTACCTGATGCCCTTTACTATGGAAAAAGTCGAGAAACGCCTGACGGATCTCAGCGGTGCTCTTGCTCATAATTATCCTGAAATCAAGCTACACTTCATCCTTCAGGCCGCCTCTGCGTTGGCTGCGAGTTTCCCGGTCACGCGTTCCCGAGGCTCACTTGCCGCTTTGATGCGGCTTGAATGATTTTGTGTATTTAAGGAATATTCGTCGCAGACGCTGTTCGCCGTTAAGCAACCCGCGTCCAGACGGAAAAAGTGGGAATAAGATAAGTTTTCTTTACCGGGAAGTAAAATCCCGTATGCGCTCAATCTGCAAAATTTCGCCATATTTGCTGGATATCGTCCATCAGATACCCGCGATAGAGCAAAAAGCGCTGTACCTTAACCTTTTCTGAAAAGTTTGAAGGGAGCGGCTCGCCATATTTGCGAACGGCCTGCTCACGTGCCATTTCACTCCAGTCAATTTCACATTCTCGCATCGCTTTTTCAGTCGATTCACGGGAAATGCCTTTCTGATTCAACTCCTGGCGAATACGCGCCGGGCCATAGCCTTTGCGGCTACGACTGGCGATAAAGCGCATCACGAAGCGCTCGTCATCAAGATAGTGATGTTCGTGGCACCAGGCGATCACGCGTTCATAATCGTCTGCCGTCGCATCAATCTCTTCCGGCCCATTTTTGCCCATCACCGGCGCGGAGAGTTTACGCCGTAATTCCTGCTCGCTGTGATCGCGGACAGCAAGAATACGTACCGCACGATCAAGGAGACGAGCATAAGCGGGACGGCGCGATGTGGGTTCACTCATAAAAAACCTTAACAGGGAGAAATGCCAAAAGGGCCGCATAAATGCAGCCCTTGATGGTAATTTAACGTTTTGCTGAATGGCGGTTTCGTTTTGCCCGCCCCACCATCACCTGATGATTAAAAATCTTCGTTGGTTTCTGCAACGCCTTCGCTATCGTCAACGGCGAAATCGGGCGTGGCATTCTGATTACTCAACAGTAATTCACGAACCCTTTTCTCGATCTCTTTCGCTGTCGCCGGGTTCTCTTTCAGCCAGGTAGTCGCGTTCGCTTTACCCTGGCCAATCTTCTCGCCGTTGTAGCTGTACCATGCGCCCGCTTTCTCGATCAGCTTCTCTTTCACGCCCAGGTCAACCAGTTCGCCATAGAAGTTGATGCCTTCGCCGTAGAGGATCTGGAACTCGGCCTGCTTAAACGGCGCGGCGATTTTGTTTTTCACCACTTTCACACGCGTTTCGCTACCCACGACATTATCGCCCTCTTTCACCGCGCCAATACGACGGATATCAAGACGAACAGAGGCGTAGAATTTCAGCGCGTTACCGCCGGTGGTGGTTTCCGGGTTACCGAACATCACGCCAATCTTCATACGGATCTGGTTGATGAAAATCAACAGCGTGTTGGACTGTTTCAGGTTCCCCGCCAGCTTACGCATCGCCTGGCTCATCATACGCGCCGCGAGGCCCATGTGAGAGTCGCCAATTTCGCCTTCGATTTCCGCTTTCGGCGTTAGCGCCGCTACGGAGTCGACCACAATGACGTCCACCGCGCCTGAACGCGCCAGTGCGTCACAGATTTCCAGCGCCTGCTCGCCGGTATCCGGCTGAGAACAAAGCAGGTTATCGATATCGACGCCCAGCTTGCGTGCGTAAACAGGGTCAAGCGCGTGTTCCGCATCGATAAACGCACAGGTTTTACCTTCACGCTGCGCAGCAGCAATCACCTGCAGCGTCAGGGTCGTTTTACCGGAAGATTCCGGCCCGTAAATTTCGACGATACGCCCCATCGGCAGACCGCCCGCACCGAGTGCGATGTCCAGTGAAAGCGAACCGGTGGAGATAGTTTCCACATCCATAGAACGGTCTTCACCCAGACGCATGATGGAGCCTTTACCAAATTGCTTTTCAATTTGGCCCAGTGCTGCCGCCAACGCTTTCTGTTTGTTTTCGTCGATAGCCATTATTACTCCTGTCATGCAACTTGGTATTGAACCGGATAGTGAATTCGTACTGTTGAAGCAATTATACTGTATGCTCATACAGTATCAAGTGTTTTGTAGAAATTGTTGCCACAGGGTTTGTAGCGCGTACGTCGTCGCCTGTCGACGCACCGATTCACGGTCGCCGCTGAAGCATTCCCGACGCGTAATCCCTTCTCCGCTGACGCTGGCGAAAGCAAACCACACCGTACCAACCGGCTTTTCTTCACTGCCGCCATCCGGCCCGGCAATTCCGCTAATAGCGACAGCAAAATCGGCGCGAGCGGCCTTCAGCGCCCCGATCGCCATTTCGACCACTACGGGTTCGCTGACCGCGCCATGCTGCGCCAGAGTCTCTTCACGCACGCCAATCATCTGCGCTTTGGCTTCATTACTATAGGTGACAAAGCCGCGTTCAAACCAGGCGGAACTTCCGGCGATGTCGGTAATGGCTTTCGCCAGCCAGCCGCCGGTACAGGACTCTGCTGTCGTTACGGTCGCCCCGCGCGCTTTTAACGCCAGCCCGACCTGTTCGCTAAGCCGCATCAGTTCACTGTCAGTCATCATGACCTCTGTCAGTTAGAAATCCTGCCGCACAAGATAGCACTTTCTCACCAGAGATGGGGACGAGCAGTCGATTTTACGAGTCGGATTCCGAAAAAATGCCAGCAGGTTATTTATGCAGAATGAAATGAGATAGCACATGACTAAATAGCAGTACCATGTCGCTAAATTTACACGCACGGAGAGAAAGCAAGGATGTCACTCAAAAAAACGGAAAGCACACAGCACAAACTGAAACAAACCTGTCAACTACGGCTGTGGTTAATTGTGGGTGGAGTATGTTCATTAGGAATGGGAGTACTGAATATATTGTCGTCAGGCTATTTTGAACCGTATGATGGCGGTCAAATTATCTTAGGCCTGGGATGTCTGGGATATAGTCTGGCACTATCAAAGAAGATATCCCACTTGCAGGCAGAGAATCAGCCCAAAAAGCCATAATAATAGCGGAGGGGGTGCTCCCCTCCCTAAGCGTAAATTAGCGCACCCGCGCCAGCGCTACCGCCTGGCCCAGTTGCCAAACCGCCATCGCATAATGCGTGCTGTGGTTATATCGGGTAATGGTGTAGAAGTTCGGCAGGCCGTACCAGTACTGGTAGCCCGTACCGATATCCAGACGCAGCAGGCTGGCTTCCTGATGATTGCCCAACGATTGCTGCGGCGTTAAGCCTGCGGCGGCAAGCTGAGAGAGGCTGTATTTTGTTTTGAAACCATTCGCCAGTCCCGGCGCCTGACCATTCGCTGGCACCGCAACCGTATCGCCTTTCACCCAACCATGCGCCTTGAAGTAGTTCGCCACACTGCCGATGGCATCTACCGGATCCCACAAGTTAATGTGCCCATCGCCATTGAAATCGACCGCATATTCTTTATAGGAAGATGGCATAAACTGGCCGTAGCCCATCGCGCCGGCAAAGGAACCTTTCAGATTGAGCGGATCGTCTTGCTCATCGCGCGCCATGAGCAGGAAGGTTTCCAGCTCGCCGGAGAAATATTCCGCCCGGCGCGGATAGTTAAATGACAGCGTCGCCAGCGCGTCCAGAATCCGCGTTTTCCCCATGATACGTCCCCAGCGGGTTTCCACGCCGATAATCCCCACGATGATTTCCGGCGGTACGCCGTATACCTGCCAGGCGCGGTTCAGCGCGTCTTCATACTGATTCCAGAACGCGACGCCGTTTTGCACGTTATCCGGCGTAATAAATTGTTTGCGGTAGCGCAGCCAGGCGCCATTTGGTCCGGCGGGCGGCTGAGTGGTCGGCGCTTGTCTGTCCATCAGACGCAGGACGTAATCCAGTCTTTTAGACTGCGAGAGGATCTCCTGCAGCTGCTGACGGTCGAAACCGTGTTTACTGACCATTTTATCAATGAACTGCTGCGCATTAGGGTTGTTGGCGAAGTCGCCGCCCATTTGCATGACGTTATGCTGCGGCTCAAGCAGAAAGCCGCCGGAAGGCGTGCCCGTCGTCGCTTGAGTCTCGGAAGATTTTGGCGTGCTGCTACAGGCAGCAAGCAATACGCAAAGTGGAAGTAACGCTACATAACGACGCTTGAACATGAGACATCCATTAAACAAATTCAGCCAGGGAGAAGTATGGTAAAGCATCCCCCGCCGCACAAGGAAGCGGCACAAGAGAATAAATCACCTTTCTCCTCTTTTCAGTTTGTATCCTCTCCCCCACCCCCGTAATCTTTCAACTTAAAATATTTTTCTTTTATTTTGCGATCACAATAACACTTTTGAATCTTTCAACATGATTACAATGAACAGGAAATTAGCAAGAAAACTAAAAACCCTACAGGAGAGAACAATGATCGAAACCATTACACATGGTGCGGAGTGGTTCATCGGGTTATTCCAGAAAGGCGGAGAGGTGTTTACCGGTATGGTGACAGGTATTCTTCCGCTACTGATAAGCCTGCTGGTTATCATGAATGCGCTCATCAATTTTATCGGCCAGCAGCGTATTGAGCGTTTTGCCCAACGCTGCGCCGGAAATCCGCTATCCCGCTACCTGCTTTTACCGTTTATCGGAACGTTTGTTTTTTGTAATCCGATGACCCTGAGTCTGGGACGCTTTATGCCGGAGAAGTACAAGCCGAGCTATTACGCGGCGGCCTCCTATAGCTGTCACTCCATGAACGGTCTGTTTCCGCATATCAATCCCGGCGAACTGTTTGTTTATCTGGGTATCGCCAGCGGACTCACCACGTTAGGGCTTCCTCTCGGCCCGCTCGCGGTGAGCTATCTGCTGGTAGGTCTGGTGACGAACTTCTTCCGCGGTTGGGTCACCGATCTCACCACCGCTATTTTTGAGAAAAAAATGGGGATTCAACTTGAGCAGAAAGTTCATCTGACAGGAGCGGTATCATGACACGGGTTCGTATTGAGAAAGGCGCCGGCGGCTGGGGCGGCCCGCTTGAACTGGACGTTACGCCAGGCAAAAAGATCGTCTATATCACAGCCGGTACGCGCCCGGCGATCGTCGACAAACTGGCGCAACTAACAGGCTGGCAAGCGGTGGACGGCTTTAAAGAAGGCGAACCGCCGGAAGCGGAAATCGGCGCGGCCATTATCGACTGCGGCGGTACGCTGCGCTGCGGTATCTATCCGAAACGCCGGATTCCAACCATTAATATTCACTCGACGGGTAAGTCCGGCCCACTGGCGCAGTATATTGTTGAGGATATTTATGTCTCCGGCGTAAAAGAAGAAAACATTACTCTTGTCGGCGAAACGCCTGCCAGTCCCCAGCCTGCCAAAACGACATTAGGACGTGACTACGACACCAGCAAAAAAATCACCGAGCAGAGCGACGGGCTGCTGGCAAAAGTCGGTATGGGAATGGGCTCCGCCGTGGCGGTACTGTTCCAGTCCGGTCGCGACACCATTGATACGGTCCTGAAAACAATCCTGCCGTTTATGGCGTTCGTTTCGGCGCTTATCGGCATCATTATGGCCTCAGGTCTTGGCGACTGGATCGCCCACGGCCTGGCGCCATTAGCCAGCCATCCACTGGGGCTGGTGACGCTGGCATTGATCTGCTCTTTCCCGCTGCTGTCGCCCTTTCTCGGCCCTGGCGCGGTTATCGCTCAGGTCATTGGCGTCCTGATCGGCGTTCAGATAGGCCTGGGCAATATCCCCCCGCATCTGGCGCTTCCCGCCCTGTTCGCGATTAACGCGCAGGCGGCCTGCGACTTTATCCCGGTCGGCCTGTCGCTGGCGGAAGCGAAACAAGACACCGTTCGCGTCGGCGTACCTTCTGTGCTGGTCGGACGCTTCCTGACTGGCGCGCCCACGGTACTTATCGCCTGGTTTGTTTCCGGCTTTATCTATCAATAAGAGGTTCAGACATGAGCGTGATTTATCAAACCACCATCACCCGTATCGGCCAGAGCGCGATGGAGGCGCTCGGCGAACAGATGCTGATTACGTTTCGGGAAGGCGCGCCGGCGGATATCGAAGAATTTTGCTTCATCCATTGTCATGGCGAACTGACCGGCGCGCTGCAGCCTGGCGCGCGGTGTGAATTGGGTCAACATTGCTATCCGGTCACGGCGGTCGGCAGCGTAGCCGAGCAAAACCTGCGTGAACTGGGGCATATCACTTTGCGCTTCGATGGTCTGCGCGAAGCAGAATTTCCCGGCACCGTACACGTTGCGGGGCCTGTACCGGACGATATCGCGCCGGGCTGTATTTTGACGTTTGTCGCTTAAGGAGAAAAAACATGAATCAAGTTGCCGTTGTCATTGGCGGAGGCCAGACCCTGGGGGCATTCCTTTGCCGTGGGCTTGCAGAAGAAGGATACCGCGTGGCGGTCGTTGATATTCAAAGCGATAAAGCCGCGAATGTCGCCCAGGAAATTAACGCCGATTTTGGCGAAGGTATGGCGTACGGTTTTGGCGCCGACGCCACCAGCGAGCAGAGCGTGCTGGCGCTGTCCCGCGGCGTAGACGAGATTTTCGGGCGCGTCGATCTGCTGGTTTACAGCGCGGGTATCGCCAAAGCGGCGTTTATCAGCGATTTCCAGTTGGGCGATTTTGACCGCTCGCTACAGGTGAATCTGGTGGGCTATTTCCTCTGCGCCCGTGAGTTTTCCCGCCTGATGATCCGCGACGGCATTCAGGGGCGCATTATTCAGATTAACTCTAAATCCGGCAAAGTGGGCAGTAAACACAACTCCGGCTACAGCGCGGCGAAATTCGGCGGCGTGGGGTTAACCCAGTCTCTGGCGCTGGATCTGGCGGAATACGGCATTACCGTACACTCGTTGATGCTCGGCAACCTGTTGAAATCGCCAATGTTCCAGTCACTGCTGCCGCAATACGCCACTAAACTGGGCATTAAGCCCGATGAGGTGGAACAGTATTACATTGATAAAGTACCGCTCAAACGCGGGTGTGATTATCAGGATGTGCTGAACATGCTGCTATTTTATGCCAGCCCGAAAGCGTCTTATTGCACCGGGCAGTCGATCAACGTAACCGGCGGTCAAGTGATGTTCTGACCGTGAATTGCCGGATGGCGCCGTAGGCCGGATAAGACGGTTACGCGCCATCAGGCAAAACAACAGGAGCACATTATGGTTTCCACTCTGATTACCGTCGCCGTTATCGCCTGGTGTGCGCAGCTGGCGCTGGGCGGCTGGCAGATTTCCCGCTTTAATCGGGCTTTCGATAAACTTAGCCAACAGGGGCGGGTCGGCGTCGGGCGCTCCGGCGGGCGTTTTAAGCCCCGGGTGGTGGTTGCCGTGGCGCTGGACGAACAGCAGCGGGTGACGGACACTTTATTGATGAAAGGCCTTACGGTATTCGCCAGACCGGTTAAAATTGCCGCAATGCAAGGAAAACATTTGCATGAATTACAGCCTGATGTGATCTTTCCCCATGATTCGCTCGCGCAGAATGCACTATCATTGGCGCTTAAACTGAAACATGGGTAATTTCGTTGTGAATGCGTATAGCTTGCGAAATTATCATTTTGCAACCAATACCCTAAATAATTCGAGTTGCAGGAAGGCGGCGACGCAGTGAATCCCAGGAGCGTACATCAGTACGTGACCGGGGTGAGCGAGGAAAGCCAACGCACATGCAGCGTGAAGTATGACGGGTAAATACATAAGTCAGGGTAATCACGCCTATGAAACCTCGTCAGCGTCAGGCCGCGATTCTGGAGCACCTGCAAAAACAGGGAAAATGCTCGGTTGAAGAACTGGCCCAGTACTTTGACACGACAGGCACCACTATCCGTAAAGATCTGGTCATTCTGGAAAATGCCGGAACCGTCATCCGCACCTATGGCGGCGTGGTGTTGAATAAAGAAGAGTCCGATCCGCCTATTGATCACAAAACGCTTATCAACACCCACAAAAAAGCGCTGATAGCCGCAGCCGCTGTGAAATATATCCATGATGGCGATTCCATTATTCTGGACGCCGGAAGTACCGTGTTACAGATGGTGCCGTTGCTTTCGCGTTTTAGCAACATCACGGTGATGACCAACAGCCTCCATATTGTTAACGCGCTATCGGAACTGGACAACGAACAAACTATCCTGATGCCCGGCGGCACCTTCCGTAAAAAATCGGCGTCATTTCACGGTCAACTGGCGGAAAACGCCTTTGAGCAATTCAGCTTTGATAAACTTTTCATGGGAACTGACGGTATTGACCTGAATGTCGGTGTGACCACGTTCAATGAGGTTTACACCGTCAGTAACGCAATGTGCAATGCAGCACGCGAGGTGATTCTGATGGCGGACTCCTCAAAATTTGGTCGTAAAAGCCCCAATGTGGTGTGCAGTCTGGAAACCGTCGACAAACTGATCACGGACGCGGGGATCGATCCGGCATTTCGTCAGGCGCTGGAAGCAAAAGGGATTGAAGTAATCATAACCGGAGAAAGCAATGAGTGATGCACTACTAAACGCGGGCCGTCAGACCTTAATGCTGGAGCTACAGGAAGCCAGCCGTCTGCCGGAGCGTCTGGGCGATGATTTTGTCCGCGCCGCCAATATCATTATTCACTGTGAAGGCAAAGTGATCGTTTCCGGTATTGGTAAATCAGGTCATATTGGTAAAAAAATCGCCGCGACGCTTGCCAGTACCGGTACTCCCGCTTTTTTTGTTCATCCGGCGGAAGCACTGCATGGCGATCTGGGGATGATTGAAAGCCGCGACGTGATGTTATTTATCTCCTATTCCGGCGGCGCAAAAGAACTCGACCTCATCATCCCGCGTCTGGAAGATAAATCCGTCGCGCTGCTGGCGATGACCGGTAAACTTCACTCTCCGCTGGGGCGAGCGGCAAAAGCCGTTCTGGATATTTCCGTCGAGCGTGAAGCCTGCCCGATGCATCTGGCGCCGACATCCAGTACCGTCAATACGCTGATGATGGGCGATGCGCTGGCGATGGCGGTCATGCAGGCGCGCGGTTTTAACGAAGAAGATTTCGCCCGTTCGCATCCGGCTGGCGCACTGGGCGCGCGTTTGCTCAATAATGTGCATCACCTGATGCGCCAGGGCGATGCAATACCGCAGGTGATGCTTGCCACCAGCGTGATGGATGCCATGCTGGAACTTAGCCGTACCGGGCTGGGGCTGGTGGCGGTTTGCGATGAGCAACATGTTGTGAAAGGCGTCTTTACCGACGGCGACCTGCGTCGCTGGCTGGTGGGCGGCGGCGCGCTCACCACGCCGGTAAGCGAAGCCATGACGCCCAACGGTATTACGCTCCAGGCGCAAAGCCGCGCCATTGACGCCAAAGAGCTCCTGATGAAACGCAAAATTACCGCCGCGCCAGTGGTCGATGAAAACGGCAAACTCACCGGCGCCATTAACCTACAGGATTTCTACCAGGCGGGGATTATCTAATCCTTCAGTCCCAGACGCTTCGCCAGCCGATGCAGGTTGGCGACGTCGGTTTCCAGCGCCCGCGCGCTGGCCGCCCAGTTATGATTATTTTGCGCCAGCGCCTGGCGAATCATCTCTCGCTGGAAGTTCTCCGTCGATTCGCGCAAATTGCGGCAAGTCGGCAGCGCCAGAAAGCTTTCCGCAGGCGGCGCGGGTAAAACGTCCTCTGACAAGGCAAAATGCTGTGCCTCCAGTATCACCTCATCCCCTGCCCGGGTCGCTCTCGCCAGTACAACCGCACGGTGAATGGCATGTTCCAGCTCCCGGACGTTGCCCGGCCAGCCATAGTTGAGCAAATGGCGGCGCGCGCCGGTACTCAGCACCACGCGGGACAGCCCCAGCCGCAGCCGGCACTGCTCGCAAAAATAGCCCGCCAGCAGCACCACATCATCGCCGCGCTCGCGCAGCGGCGGCACAAAGAGCGGGAAAACGCTCAGGCGATGGAACAGATCGGCGCGAAAACGCCCCGCCAGCACCTCTTCACGCAGGTCACGGTTGGTCGCCGCCAACACCCGCACATCCACGCGCAGGCTACGATCGTCGCCGACGCGCTGAATATCGCCATACTGCAACACGCGAAGCAGCTTGGCCTGTAGCGCCAGCGACAGTTCGCCAATCTCATCCAGAAACAGCGTACCGTTATCCGCCATTTCGAACTTACCGCTACGATTACTGATAGCCCCGGTAAAAGCCCCTTTTACATGACCAAACAACTCGCTCTCCGCCACGCTTTCCGGCAGCGCGGCGCAGTTGAGATAGACCAGCGGATTGACCGCTCTGGGGGAGCCCTGGTGAATAGCTTTCGCCACCAGCTCTTTACCGGTCCCCGTTTCACCGCCGATCAGCACGTTAAGATCGGAGCCCGCCACAATCTCGATCTCTTTTTTCAACTGCGTCATCGCCGGCGACAGGCCGATCATGTGCGTCTCTTTTATCGGTTCAAACACGCCTGACGACCCCGGCAGCATGTTCTGGCTTTCCAGTTGTTCAATTAACAGCGCATTACTCAATGCCCCAGCGGCCAGCGCGGCGACAAGCCGTAGCTCTTCATCGCTAAATACTTCGAACTGCTCCGGCGTCATAGCATCAAGGGTCAGCGCACCGATGAGGTTCTGTCCGGCAAACAGCGGCAGACCAACACAGGCGTGGACTTTCAGGCTTTCCTGTCCGGGAATTAACCCGTCATACGGATCGGGTAAATCGCTATCAGCCGGAAAACGCACCACGTCCCCCGCGCGGGCGATGGCTTCCAGGCGCGGATGCCCTTCCAGGGTAAAACGTCTGCCGAGGACGTCCTGCGCCAGGCCATCAATCGCCAGTGGAATAAATTGTCGTGATTCATAACGCAACAGCGCCGAGGCGTCGCACGCCAGCACCTGACGCAGCGTAGTAATCAGCCGCTGAAAACGATCCTGATGCCCAATGCCGCGTTGTAACTCAATGGCGATGCCCGCCAATACCTCCACGGAAAAACTCATGGTTACCTCATTGTCATTTTGACAACCTATAGTGTCATATTGACAGCATCATTTATAGTCTTTTTGACTACATCAAAAATACAAAACAAATATAACTCAATACAAATCAATAAGATGTAAAGTTGGCACACTACCTGCAATAAGCAAAACAACTTTTTGCAAACGTTGAATGAATTGAGGTGGTTATGTCTATTCTGGTTAAAAATAATATTCATTGGGTTGGCCAGCGCGACTGGGAAGTACGTGATTTTCACGGCACTGAATACAAAACGCTGCGTGGCAGCAGCTATAACAGCTATCTCATTCGTGAAGAAAAGAATGTGCTGATCGATACCGTCGATCATAAGTTTAGCCGTGAGTTTGTGCAAAATCTGCGCAGTGAAATCGACCTCGCGGACATCGACTACATCATCATTAACCATGCCGAAGAAGACCATGCAGGCGCGCTGACCGAACTGATGGCGCAGATCCCGGACACGCCTATCTACTGTACCGCCAACGCCATTGACTCTATCAACGGCCATCACCATCACCCGGAATGGAATTTTAAGGTGGTGAAAACCGGCGATACGCTGGATATCGGCAACGGCAAGCAGTTGATCTTCGTGGAAACGCCGATGCTGCACTGGCCGGACAGCATGATGACTTATATGACCGGCGACGCGGTGTTATTCAGCAACGACGCCTTTGGTCAGCACTACTGCGACGAGCGCCTGTTCAATGATGAAGTGGACCAAACTGAACTGTTTGAACAATGCCAGCGCTACTACGCCAATATCCTGACGCCGTTCAGCCGTCTGGTAACGCCAAAAATTACCGAAATCCTCGGCTTCAACCTGCCGGTGGATATGATTGCCACCTCACACGGCGTGGTATGGCGCGACAACCCAACGCAAATCGTGGAACTGTATCTGAAATGGGCGGCAGATTATCAGGAAGATCGTATCACTATTTTCTACGATACCATGTCGAACAATACTCGCATGATGGCGGATGCCATCGCGCAGGGTATCAACGAAGTGGACCCCAACGTGGCGGTCAAAATCTTTAACGTCGCCCGCAGCGATAAAAATGAAATATTGACCAACGTCTTCCGTTCGAAAGGCGTGCTGGTCGGCACTTCTACCATGAACAACGTGATGATGCCGAAAATCGCTGGTCTGGTGGAAGAGATGACCGGCCTGCGCTTTCGCAACAAACGTGCCAGCGCCTTCGGTTCTCATGGCTGGAGCGGCGGCGCGGTGGATCGACTGTCCACGCGCTTACAGGATGCCGGTTTTGAAATGTCCCTGAGTCTGAAAGCGAAATGGCGTCCGGATCTGGATGCGCTGGAGTTGTGCCGTCAGCACGGTCGCGACATCGCGCGTCAGTGGGCGCTTGCTCCGCTGCCGGAAACCACACAGAAAACCGCGCCAGTCGAAGAAACCACAACCTGCGCCGCCGCAGACCTCGGCCCCAAAATGCAATGCAGCGTATGCCAGTGGATTTACGACCCTGCGCTGGGCGAGCCGTTGCAGGATGTCGCGCCGGGTACGCCGTGGAACGACGTGCCGGATAACTTCCTGTGCCCGGAATGTTCATTAGGTAAAGACGTGTTCGACGTACTGGCGACGGAGGCAAAATGAGTCGGGGAATCATCATTATTGGGTCGGGCTTCGCCGCCCGCCAGCTCGTCAAAAATATCCGTAAACAAGATGCGCATGTGCCGTTAACCCTGATTGCGGCGGACAGCATGGATGAGTACAACAAGCCCGATCTCAGCCACGTTATCAGCCAGTCGCAGCGCGCCGATGATCTCACCCGTCAGTTAGCGGGGGAATTTGCTGAACAGTTTAATCTGCGACTGTTCCCGCATACCTGGGTTGCTGACATTGATGCCGATGCCCATGTGGTGAAAAGTCAGGATAAGCAGTGGCAGTACGACAAGCTGGTACTGGCGACCGGGGCGACAGCCTTTGTGCCGCCGATTGCAGGACGTGAGTTAATGCTTACTTTGAATAGCCAGCAGGAGTACCGCGCCTGTGAGACACAACTGCGCGACGCGCAGCGAGTGCTGATTGTCGGCGGTGGTCTCATTGGCAGTGAATTAGCGATGGATTTCTGCCGCGCCGGGAAAACGGTAACTCTGATGGATAACGCCGCCAGCCTTCTCGCCTCACTGATGCCACCGGAAGTGAGCAGTCGCTTACAGCATCACCTGACCGATATGGGGGTGCATCTGCTGCTGAAATCGCAGTTGCAAAAACTGGAGAAAATCGAAGCCGGTATCCGCGCTACACTGGCAAGCCAGCGTAGTATTGAGGTCGATGCGGTGATTGCCGCCACCGGCTTACGCCCGGAAACCGCTCTGGCGCGCCGCGCCGGGGTAGTCGTCAACCGCGGCGTCTGCGTGGATAGCTATCTACAGACCAGTCACCCGGATATTTATGCGATCGGCGATTGCGCGGAAATCAATGGTCAGGTGCTGCCCTTCCTGCAACCGATCCAGTTAAGCGCGATGTACCTGGCGAAAAATCTGCTCGGCGGCAACGCGCCGCTGAAGCTACCGGCGATGCTGGTCAAAGTCAAAACGCCGGAACTGCCGCTGCATCTGGCGGGAGAAACTCAGCGCCGCGATTTGAGCTGGCAGATTACCGCAGAATCTGACGGTATGATTGCCAAAGGCATGAGCGGAGAAGGCCAACTACGCGCCTTTGTGGTAAGTGAAGACCGCATGAAAGAGGCCTTTGCACTGCTGAAAACGTTGTCGGTATAAGCCTGTGATGCCGGATAGCGCCGCTTCGCGTCTTATCCGGCCTACGAGTGAGCATCTATTTACAGGCTGAATAAGGCGCAGCCGCCATCCGGTGCCCTACACTTCACTTAACGCTCGCGCTGCGGCAATCACGCCCTGTCCAAACGACAGCCCGCCGTCGCCCGCCGGTAACCGCTGCGGAAATAACAATTTAAAATCAGAAAGATAAAAGGCAAGACGCGCGCGAAGTAAGCGGTTGTGTATCACCCCGCCGCTGAAGACCAGAGTGGTTATCCCCCGCGCCGTAGCCTGTTGGCGCATTAGCGTGGCAAACCCGCACGCCAGCGCATCATGAAAAGCCCAAGCGCGTTGCGCAGGCGTGGCCTGCCAGTTCAACCATTGCCGCCAGAAAACGGCGACGTCCAGTTGAGCGCCGTTAAGCGGCATCGTTACCGGATGCTCAACGTTAGCGCATTGAGAGGCCAGCGCCTCCAGCGCGCAGGCGGCCTCGCCCTCATAGCTAAGCGATGCTGGCGCGCAGCGAAGCGCGGCAGCCACCGCGTCAAACAACCGCCCGCAGGAAGAGGCCAACGGGGCATTGACGCCGCGCTCAATGGCGCGCGCCAGGACATTCCAGTTTTGCTGTTGCTGCCCCGCTGTCTCCGGGTAATCCTGCCAGTCCGGCACAAAGCGCAGGCACTGCGCTAACAGATTACGCCACGGCTGTTTGGCAGCCAGATCGCCTCCCGGCAGCGCCACGGCGGGTAAACCACCTAAATGTTCGCATTCGCGATAATTGACCCGCAGACATTCTCCGCCCCATAGCGCGCCATTCTCACCCATGCCGATACCGTCTACCGTCAGGGCAATCACCTCTCCGCCGTCCAGCGGCCAACCATGCTCGGCCAGGCAAGCCGCCGCATGGGCATGATGGTGTAACACCGTCTCTGTCGGTAGACGCATCTCACTGGCCCACTGACTGGAAACATAGCCCGGATGCGCATCACAGACGATACGCTCTGGGGTAAAATCGTAGATTGACTGGATCAAACGCAATGCCTCGCGCCACTGCGCCTGGATACCGTCATCGCTGAGATCGCCTAAATGCTGGCTGACAACTGCCTGTTCGCCGCGTACCAGACAGAACGTGTTTTTCAGATCCGCGCCCAGACAAAGTATCGGCGGCACATCGCGAAATCCGGGCGGCAACGCAATCGCGTCCGGCACGTATCCCCGCGAACGACGCAGCATTTCGCCGCTGTCGCGCACGACAGAGTCGTCCATGCGCTGTACAATGTCGCGATTATGCAACAGAAAACCATCGGCAATATCGTGTAAATCGTCCAGCGCCTGTTCGTTGGTGATGGCGGGCGGTTTGCCGCTCAGGTTGCCGGATGTCATCACCAGCGGGTAATTGAGCGCCTGCAACAAGAGATGCTGCAATGGGTTGGCTGGCAGCATCACGCCCACTTCCGTAAGTCCTGGCGCGATGCCCTCACTCAGCGAAGGTACATACTGCTTATCCACCAGTACAATCGGGGCCGCTGGCGTGGTCAGCAGCGAACGCGCCGCGGTCGGCAGCGTTTGCGCCGTGGGCAACATCACCGCCAATGGTTTCGCCGGGCGATGTTTACGCGCCCGCAGCATCGCCACTGCGTTATCGTTGCGCGCATCGCAGGCCAGATGAAAACCACCTAGCCCTTTAACGGCAATAATGCCTCCGGCGTTCAGTTGGGCGACCGCCGCCTGCAAAGCCGCCTCTTTTTCCGCTCGTTCATGTTGGCTCCGCCACTCAAGATGCGGCCCGCATGACGGACAGGCAACGGGCTGGGCATGAAAACGGCGATCGTACGGATCGCGGTATTCGCTGTCGCATTCCGGACACAAGGGAAACGCCGCCATCACCGTAAATGGCCGGTCATAGGGCATAGCGCGAATAATGGTGAAGCGTGGTCCGCAGTGGGTGCAATTGATGAAAGGATAACGGTAGCGCCGCTCGCCTGGGGTATTCATCTCGGCAAGACATGCCGGGCAGGTCGCCGCATCCGGCACGATTTGCGTGTTCATCGAACCGCCTGCGCTCTGACGAATGGTGAAATCCGTCGGCGCGCGCTCCCATACCAACGACGCGTGTTCAACGCTGTCAATGCGCGCCAGCGGCGGGCAATCCTGATAGAGCGCGGCAATAAATTGCGACGGCTCTTCCAGCAGCCGAACGACGACGCCGTCGCCGTCATTACACACGTCGCCGTGTAATCGCAACTGCTGCGCCAGCTGCCAGACAAAAGGACGAAAACCGACGCCCTGTACTTTGCCCCGAATGCGTAGCTGTACGCCGGAAGGTGTGTCTATCGCCATCTTATTTTCCCGCCATCATCGAACCCGGATGCCTGATGGCGCGACGCTTATCAGGCCTACAACCGCACGGACCGTAGACCGGATAAGGCATTGATGCCGCCATCCGGCAATGCTTTGTGGCGTATTCTACGCGCAATCGCAGAAATCAGAAAAGCAGCGATGCCGTTGAATCCAGCGCCGCGCGACGGCGTTTTTCCGCGCTCAGCTGTTCAAGCTTATTGCGGTCCACGCAGATTAGGGCGTGCGTTGGGCAAGCGGCCATACAGGCCGGACCGGCTTCACGGTGGTGACACAGATCGCACTTGTTGGCTTCGGCTTTTTCGGCACGCACGTTCAGCCCCGCGCCGCTATTGCGAACCACCGGACGTACCACCACTTCCATGGCGCCGTAAGGACATGCCACTACGCAAGTTTTACAGCCAATGCAGCGTTCCTGCATCACATGAACAAAGCCTTTGTCACGGCTGATGGCGCCATTCGGGCAAACGTTGGCGCACGGCGCGTCTTCACACTGGCGACACAGCGTTGCCGTGGAAACGTTCACGCCTTTGATGACATGGATACGAGGTAAAAAGGTTTCAGGGGTCAGCGATGCGCAATCCTGATTTTCCTGATGGGATACGACGCAAGCCACTTCACAGGTACGGCAACCAATGCACTTACTCGCGTCTGCAATGATGAAACGGTTCATCAAATTCTCCAGCAATAACAGATGATGTGCCGATATATACACGAATCGTGCCAATTTTTATTTCATTGTTATTTAAGAATATTATTTCTATTTTCGTGAGCATTTACGTGTCATCGTCACAAGTGTCGATGACACGTAATGTCGCCAGTGGTGGTCAAGATTTGCAGTGATAGCCAGCCAACTCTGCACCGCAACTGGCATCAATCCTGATTAACGCCTGGCAATACGTTACCGCGTATTAAACAGCGCTGCGTAAGGGAAAGATCGTCCGTTTGCGGATTCCTTCCGGCAATAGGTTTGATAATTAATTTACGGCCAGGATAGTGATTAAAACGGGTCAGCGCCGGATAACTCAACCGGCCAAACCAGCCGTGTACGCGCTGCCAGCGGGCGTCCTTCACCTGATATAAATTGGTTATCCAGTAGCCTGAGTCAAACTGCATATCCAACAGTTGCGTGCGCCCATTGCCCTGTAAATCAAGCAAATCATCGACGCCAGTATCGGTGGCGGTATAAAACCCCCACGGTTCAAAGACGCAGGGGCGGCCATTCTTGAGAAAGGTGAAAATGATGTATTGCGCGCTCGGCGCCAGGCCCAACCCAGGATTGCCCAACCAGATAACCAGATCCTGAATGCCGTTACGATCGAGGTCAGCGCGATAAAATTGCGCATTACCCGCCAAATTAATCAGCCTTCCCACCGGGACAACCCACGAATTACCGGCTCTGTCTTTTCCGCTAATCCGCCATTCGTTATCTTTTTTCGGCTCCGGCAGTAGCGTCACGCCACTGACTCCGACCTGGCGAAAATGCCATGTCTGGTCGGGCGATACAGAATAAGGCAGGGTCAACAGAGGCTTTAGCGCACGCTTTTGCGCATATTCACCGTCGCTCATCGGCAGGTAACCGACAACACCGGTGGCCAGTGCGCGTGCGGCGAGGCAGAGAAATAGCAGTCCGCTCCATACGATAATCTTCACGTCCTTCTTACAACCTTTGCCGTGTAACACAAATTCTCCCTAAATATGTGCGCATTTTACGCCTCCGGCGCTTCCAGCGCGGCAAATCCGCCGTTTCCCTGCCAGCCTTCCAGGCGCTGATAGACGATGTTTACCGCGTCCTTAATCGGTTGAGTCATCGGATAATAAAACCCGACGATATCCGGCTGGATACCAACAAAAATCACCTCGCCGACATCCTCTTTCAGCTGATCGATAAGGTAGTTGAGCGGCATATTGTGGGTGGTCATCATAAACATTTCGGCGATATCATCCGGATCGATGATGCGGATCTCGCCCGGATTAAGTCCCATGTCGGTGGCGTCGACAATCAACAGACGCTGCGGGCGCAGTTCGCGAATCGCCACAATGTCGTTTTCCGGCGCGCTGCCGCCATCAATCACTACCCAATTCCCCTTCGGCTGCGCCGCGCACATTTCCGCCAGTAATGGGCCTGCGCCGTCGTCGCCCATCATGCTGTTGCCGACACAGAGTAAAACGTCAGTCACGAAGCCTCCTCACCATCAGGTAGATGGCGCTTTCCTGATGAATGTCATGCAGCATACTGAGCATCAGTTTGCTCCATTCTTGCTGCTGCGGGGTCTGCGCGGCGCGCGCCTCATCAAACGCGCGCGCCAGCATTTGCACATGGTTGAAATCGATGACGATCTCGCCATACTTCGGCACGCCTTCCATTTTACGCCGGGCATCGCTACCGGCTTCCAGGGTGGCGATCCACGCCAGATACTCATCCCATGGGCAGGTGAGCGCGGCCTCCAGACAATCGATAACCCCCAGGTGGTGACCAATCGCCAGGCTGTAATAGACAACCTGCTGCGCCTCGGCAGGCGTCGCATCGTTCTCATCAATAAACTTACGGCTCAGTTGACTGAACACCACCTGTTCGCTCATCGGATACGCGCCTCTTCAACAACATGATTGAGATGGGTGACAATTTCGGTTAAACGCGGATCGTTTTCCGCTTCCAGCCAACGCGCCACTTGCTGCTCGCCCTGCCCCAACTGTGTCAGGTAATCATCGGCGATCTGACGACCATAGCGATAACCCGCCAGCCGGCGCGCCGCGCGATCCACCTTCACGCGCAGCGGCTGCACCATATCCGGATGCAGGATCTCTGCGGGCTGATCGTCCAGCTCACCCGGCGCGCGGGCGTGGATTTTCTGCTCCAGCAGGCCAAGCGCCATCGCAAAGCCATACAGCGTCGCCGCAGGCGTTGGCGGGCAGCCTGGAATATACACATCCACCGGTACGATTTTATCCGTACCGCCCCAGACGCAGTACAGATCATGGAAGATGCCGCCGCTGTTGCCGCAGGCCCCATAAGAGATACAGATTTTCGGGTCCGGCGCCGACTGCCAGGCGCGCAGCGCCGGAGAGCGCATGGCGCGGGTCACCGCGCCGGTAAACAGCAGAATATCGGCATGACGCGGCGACGGTACCACTTTGATGCCGAAACGCTCGGCATCAAACAGCGGCGAAAGCGTCGCAAAGATTTCGATTTCACAGCCGTTACAGCCGCCGCAGTCCACGCGGTAAACGTATGCCGAACGCTTAATATTTTTCAGTAGAGACGCCTTCATGCTGGCGATGGATTCATCCACCGTCATCGGTACCGGAATGCCGTTGGCGTCACGCGGGCCTAATAAATTGCTCATTAGCTGACCTCTTTCATATGGCGAGTCAGTTCAATACGGTCGGACGGCACCAGGCATTTCTGACGCTTACAGTCCGGGCAGGTCTCAAAGCTTTCGCGGTGGTTTTCCGCGCGGCTGTCGCCGTTGTGCGCAAGCAGCGCAATGGCGTAGTCGATCTCTTTCTGTACCGCGAAAGGACGATTGCACACGCGGCAGTTGCACAGCGCAAAGCGGGACTGTTGCAGGAAATCTTCTTTCTTCCACACCGCCAGTTCGTACTCTTGCGACAGTTTAATCGCCGCCGTCGGGCACACCTCTTCGCAGCGACCGCAGAAGATACAACGGCCAAGATTGAACTGCCACGCCAGCTCATTGGTCGCGAGATCGGTTTCCACCGTCAGCGCGTTCGACGGGCAGGCATTAACGCAGGCGGCGCAGCCGATGCACTGCTGCGGATTATGTTCCGGCTTGCCGCGGAAGTTTTTATCAACCGCAATCGGCTCCAGCGGATAAGACGAGGTCGCCGTGCCGGTTTTGATAACTTTTTTGATAAAGGTAAACATGGCGATTCCTTATTTCAGCGGCGAGTTTTTACGCTCAATGCTGTAGCGCTCAAGTTCTTTGTACGGCACGACTTTGCTCTTCTTCTTACGCACATCGACCACGGTCATCCGGTCGGTACAGGAGTAGCACGGGTCGAGGCTGCCGATAATCAGCGGCGCGTCGGAGACGGTGTTGCCGCGCAGCATATAGCGCAGCGTCGGCCAGTTGGCGTAGGTCGCCGCACGGCAGCGCCAGCGGTACAGCTTCTGGTTGTCGCCGGTCATGCTCCAGTGGATATCATCGCCACGCGGCGCTTCGGCAAAGCCGAGCGCAAAACGGTGCGGAATATAGGTAAAGCCTTCCACCATCAGCGGGCCGCCCGGTAGATTATCCAGACCGAAATCGATCATATTCAGCGAGGTGTAAACTTCGTTGATACGGACTTTCAGACGAGAAATCACATCGCAGCCCTGCTCGCTATGTACTTCCATCGGCAGCAGACCGTAGCCGACAAACGGGTGGTCGGCGCGGGTGTCGCGGGCGTGACCGCTGGCGCGCACCATCGGGCCGACATTACTGAAGTCGCGGGCAATTTCCGGGTCCAGACGGCCGATACCCACGGTACGCTGTTCCATATTCGGCGTGCTCAGCAGCATGTCAACCAGCTCCTGCACGTCACGACGCATCTGCTGCGCCAGTTGACGGGTCTGGATCATGTCCTCTTTGAGCAG
Source organism: Salmonella sp. 32010601201800023SM (assembly GCF_017572235.1). Taxonomy (NCBI): domain Bacteria; kingdom Pseudomonadati; phylum Pseudomonadota; class Gammaproteobacteria; order Enterobacterales; family Enterobacteriaceae; genus Salmonella; species Salmonella sp. 32010601201800023SM. Next base: position 579,778 of record NZ_JAGEQS010000002.1, on the reverse strand, counting down.
ATCGCGGCGAATCCCGCCGATCAGGTTCAGGCCGTAGGTTTTACGCGCGCCGGTAAGGATCTCTGCCATTTTCATGGAGGTTTCACGCACGCGGAAGAACTGCATAAAGCCGGAGTCAAAACCGGTAAAGTGGCAGGCGAGGCCTAGGTTTAGCAGGTGCGAGTGCAGACGCTCCACTTCCAGCAGAATGGCGCGGATCATCTGCGCACGCTCCGGCACCTGAATGCCCATCGCGTTTTCCACGGAAGTGGTGTAGGCAGTGCTGTGGGCGAAGCCGCAGATACCACACACGCGATCCGACAGGAAGGTGACTTCGTTATAACCCATGCGGGTTTCCGCCAGTTTTTCCATACCACGGTGGACGTAGAACAGGCGGTAGTCGGCGTCGATAATGTTTTCGCCATCGACGAACAGACGGAAGTGGCCCGGTTCATCGGAGGTGACATGCAGCGGGCCAATCGGCACCACGTTATTTTTCTTGTCACCCAGCTCGTTAATGAACTCGTAGGTTTCCGCATCGGTGGTCGGCGCCGGGCGCTGACGATAATCCATGCTGTCTTTACGCAGCGGATAGAGTTCATCCGGCCAGTCGTCCGGCAGCACCAGACGGCGCTCGTCCGGCAGACCGACCGGGATTAAACCGTACATGTCGCGTACTTCGCGCTCACCCCACACGGCAGCCGGCACGCGCGGCGTAACGGATGGGAATTCCAGCTTATTGGCATCCACTTCAACGCGGACGGTAATCCAGCACTTCGTGCCCTGCTCCATCGACATGACGTAATAAACGGCATAGTGGCCGCACAACTGGCGTTCGTCATTACCGAACAGCACCGACAGCCACCCACCCTGCTGGTAGTAAAGAAACTCCACCACTTCCGGCAGATAGTTTACTTTCACCGTAATAGTCAGCTGATCTTTGGTCTGCCAGGCTTCGTCCAGCACGACGCCCGGAAACGCCTGGTGCAGCGCCGCAAGGTATTGTTGACCTAATTTTTCTTCAGACATGCTCAAACTCTCTTAAATCACGCCGCCAGCAAGGAGACGAAGGCTAAAAACGCAAACCCAAAACCGGCCCAGGTCACGCGTGAAGTGGCGCAAAAACGCAGTCGCGCCATGCTGTTTTCAAACAGGGCGATCACCAGTACGCCGACAATCAGCTTGACGACGGCAATCACCAGCGCCAGCAACAGTCCGCCTGCGCTGAAGGTTTCCATCTGTCCCCACGGCAAAAACACGCCGACGAACATTTGCAGCACCACCAGTTGTTTAAGGCTGATGCCCCATTTCAGCACCGCAAAGCCGCTACCGCTGTATTCGGTCAACGGCCCTTCCTGCAACTCCTGCTCCGCTTCCGCCAGGTCGAACGGCAGCTTGCCCATTTCGATAAAGGTGGCGAAGGCGCAGGCGCACAGCGCCAGAATCAGCGGAATACTACGCGCGACAGGCCAGTGATAAATGGTATCGGCGATATTGCTGATATGAGTTGAACCCGCCACCTGCGCGGCGACCCACAGACCCAGCAGCAGAATCGGCTCCACCAGCACGCCGAGCATCGCTTCACGGCTGGCGCCGATCGCGGTGAACGGGCTGCCGGTATCCAGGCCTGCAATAGAGAAGAAGAAGCGCGCGATGGCGAACAGGTAAATCAGGGTGATTAAATCACCCAGTTGCGGCAACGGAGATCCAACGGTGACAACCGGCAGCGCGGTGGCGATAGTCAGCATCACGCCGACCATCACAAACGGCGTCAGGCGGAAAACCCAGCCAGAATCAGCGGGCGCAATACTCTGACGACCGAGCAGTTTGATAATGTCGCGGTACTCCTGCAACACGCCCGACCCACGGCGATTGTGTAGACGGGCGCGCGCCACGCGAGTAATACCGGACAGCAATGGCGCAACGGCAAATAGCACCAGCGCCTGAATTAACGGATAAAACACACTCATTTTCAGGCTCCTCGTGAAACCACAATCACCACCAGCACCGCCAGCTCAATCAGCGCCAGACGACGGAACAGCACCGCGGCCGCCGCGTTCTGCCAGCCCGGCACCAGCGATACCGGGTTCAGCCATTTACGCAGTTTGAGTACCGGGGCAAAGGCCTCTTTCACCGGCATGGCGAAACCGTGCGCGGTAATCACCATCGACTGCTCATGGTCGTAGCCGCACACCCAGGCCGCGCCGCGAGAACGCGACGGCAGACGGTTGCCTTTGAACATCGCCATAATGATGAACGGCAGTAGCGGACAGGCGACCAACAGCAGCGTGATCATCGGCTGCGATACGGTGGTGTGCGCGGTTTCCAGCGGCAACGGTACCGCAGTGGAAATCATCGGCAGCAGCCACGGCGCGGCAATCCCGCCCAGTACGCAGCAGATAGCCAGCGCAACCACGCTGACGCCCATCAGGATCGGCGCGCAGCTGGCGTTTTCAGCTTCCTTCGTGCGCGGCGCGCCAAGGAACGTCACGCCGTACACTTTCGCCATACACATCACCGCCAGCGCGCCGGTAATCGCCAGGCCAACCGCCAGCAGCGGTCCTAACAGACGACCAACAAACGCGCCGCTGTTGCCCAGTTTGAAGAAGGACTGGTAAATCACCCACTCGCCGGCAAAGCCGTTCAGCGGCGGCAGCGCCGCCATCGCCATCAGACCGACCAGCATGGCGATAGAAATAACCGGCATCCGTTTACCAATACCGCCCAGTTTTTCGATGTCGCGATGACCGGTACGGAACCAGATGCTGCCCGCGCCCAGAAACAGCACGCTTTTGAACAGGCTATGGTTCAGCAGATGATAGAGCCCGCCGGTCAGACCCAGCGCGATCAGTACCGGCTGATTGAGAGCAATCCCGGTAACGCCTGCGCCCAGACCGAGCAAAATGATGCCGATATTTTCCAGCGTGTGATAGGCCAGCAGGCGCTGAATGTTATGCTCCATCAGCGCGTACAGACCACCGACAAAGGCGGTGATCATCCCAAGCACCAACAGCGCCACGCCCCACCACAGTGGCGCATTGCCGCCAAGCAGAGATAGCGTGAGAATGCCCAGCAGCCCGATTTTCATCACCACGGTCGAGAACAGCGCGGCGGCGGGAGCGCTGGCGTTGGCGTGCGCCTGCGGCACCCAACCGTGTAGCGGGATAATCCCGGCCAGCAGACCAAAGCCGATAACGCCGAGCAGCCAGATATCGGAGCCCAGCGGCAGTTGCTGAGCGCGTTGATCCAGCAGCCCCAGATCCAGCGTGCCGTAGCGCTGCCACACCAGCCAGCAGGCGATTGCCAGCAGCAGCGTACCGAGACGGCCCAGCGCAAACCACAGTTTGCCCTCTTTGCTACCGCCGGTGAGGAACACGGCGCAGAGCGCCATGATTTCCGCCATCACCACCATCGTCCCCAGATTACTGGCGACCACGGCGCAGACGGCTGCCGCCATCAGCAGGTTGATCAACAGTCCGTTGGCTTTTACCTGTGGATGGCGATGCCAGTCGATATTGAACAGGCTGACGAACAGGCCGCACAGCCCCAGCGTAATCAGCCAGATAGCATTCAGCGGCGTAATTTGCAGCATGTGGCCGGTAAACGGCATCACGCCGCTAACCGTAACGGCGCTGGTCAGCGCGGTGAACCCCGCGCCTGCCGTACACAGGCTGCCGACCGCGCCGCCGATACCGGCAATCCAGCCGCTCAGCGCTTTATGAAACGAAAACAGAAACGCCAGAACGGCGGCGGCGGCAAACCACGCGACGCCGCTAGTAATCAGTGAAAGTGAACTCATTATGCATCCCCACTCTGAGCCTGCTGAAACAAGGTGAGATCGCCAAAATCGGTATTAAACGTCAGCTCACGTTTACGTTTGCTGGCGCGGGCGATATCCGTGTTCTCCACCAGGTGTAGCGCTTTAGTCGGGCACATCCGCACACAGGCCGGGCCTTGCTCGTCAAAGCTGCACAGGTCGCATTTCACCGCGATAGCGCGTACGCCCGGCACCCAGTCGAGCAACGTACTGACGCGCGCAGGCGCTGGCGGCGCGGGCGGCGCTTTCGGCGTATTGGCGTTCGCCGGAATATGCAGCGGACGGCTGCCGGAAAACTCAATAGCGCCAAACGGACAGGCAATACCACACAGTTTGCAGCTCACGCACAGGCTTTCATTAAGCTGGACAGCGCCGTCAACGCGATTAATCGCGTTAACCGGGCATACCGTGGCGCATGGCGCATCTTCACAGTGGTGACAAAGCTGCGGCGCAGATTCTTTTTCATTCAGCATCACTTTCAGGCGCGGCATTGACTGCAGGCCATGCTGGCGATGCGTCTCTGAACAGGCGGCCTCACAGGTGTGGCAGCCGATACAGAGAGTGGAGTCAGCAATTACAAAACGATTCACCAGGCATTCCTCAGGTGATTGTCATTTTTGACGAAAACATGCCGTTGAAATGTCATTTTCGACACTTATCGACACGCCCATCCCCAAAACATTCATGACATGGCGCAACGCCACATCGCGAATCAAAGCGGGCAACGCCTCAGGCTTATACCGCCGGGCTGTGTCCCTTTACCAATTGACGCAAATTAACCGGCGAGTTGGTTTCTACAGCGGTATAGAGGCTGTCGTAAACGCTGGCGATTTTTTCCAGATAGTGCTCCAGCACCTGCTCGCGATCGCGGTTGTTAACCCGTTCATCAACCTTGCCGTCGATATCGAGCTGCGCCTGTGCAATCAATTGTTTATCTTCGCCATCTTTGGTTTCAACGTAGTACTCAATGGTGTGGCTGTTAAAACCATCCGCCAACGCGACGTAAATACGAAAGTGCTCAAACAGGACAAAGCAAAGATCCCTTTCCGGCGCGCAGCTCATTGCGTGATGCAGGCGCGCTTTCGAGAGGGTGATCCCCTGAACCAGCGAGTTGCAGTAAATATGCCACTGGTCCTGTAGGCGACGATGCCGTTGCGCGATGTAATCGGCCTTTTCGCTTATTTCCCAAATAGTCATGTCAGGTTACCCGTTTAACAGAGATGCCTGCGTTAAGCATTTTCCATGCCAATTTTTAACTTATTGTTTTTAATGGCAGACGAGCACAGTCACTGCCGTTTCGACGCGGTGACGACATGTCATTTCGTCATCGTCGACATTAACCTGCCAGGGGATAAAAATATTGGCATAAATATTGCTTTACAGGGGCAACCACTACGGGAGGCGATATGCACGAAATCACCCTCTGCCAACGGGCACTGGAATTGATTGAACAACAGGCTTCAGCATACGGTGCAAAACGTGTGACAGCCGTCTGGATCAAAATTGGCGCATTTTCTTGCGTGGAAACCAGCGCTCTTTCCTTTTGTTTTGATCTGGTATGCCGCGGCACGATAGCAGAAGGTTGTAAACTGCACCTCGAAGAACAGGAAGCCGAATGCTGGTGTGAGCATTGTCAACAATATGTCACGTTGTTAACCCACCGTGTACGTCGTTGTCCGCAATGTCATAGCGATACGCTGCGAATTGTGGCCGATGACGGCTTACAAATTCGGCGCATAGAGATTGATGAAACTGAAGATTAATGCCGGATAGACGCTCGCGTCGCCATCCGGCAGAAAGCCTGTAACAAGAAAAAGATCAGGAGTAAGCGATGTGTACGACTTGCGGTTGCGCTGAAGGCAACCTTTATATAGAAGGCGATGAACATAATCCGCACTCAGCGTTTCGTAGCGCGCCCTTTGCCCCAGCGGCTCGCCCGGCGCTGAATATTACCGGCATTAAAACGCCTGACTTTGCCCCAAGTCAGACCGCAGAAGGCGATCTGCATTACGGCCACGGCGAAGCCGGAACCCACGCGCCTGGTATGAGTCAGCGGCGGATGCTGGAGGTTGAAATCGACGTGCTGGACAAAAATAATCGTCTGGCTGAGCGCAACCGCGCCCGTTTCGCCGCCCGCCAGCAACTGGTGCTCAACCTGGTGTCCAGCCCCGGGTCCGGTAAAACCACCCTGCTGACTGAAACGCTAATGAAATTGAAAGACCGTGTACCGTGCGCGGTGATTGAAGGCGACCAGCAGACAGTGAACGACGCCGCCCGCATCCGCGCTACCGGCACGCCCGCCATTCAGGTCAACACCGGTAAAGGCTGCCATCTTGACGCGCAAATGATCGCCGACGCCGCGCCGCGCCTGCCGCTGGATGACCATGGTATTCTGTTTATCGAAAACGTCGGTAACCTTGTCTGCCCGGCCAGCTTCGATCTGGGCGAAAAGCATAAAGTCGCAGTGCTTTCCGTGACCGAAGGTGAAGATAAGCCGCTGAAATATCCCCATATGTTTGCCGCTGCGTCGCTCATGCTGCTCAATAAAGTCGATCTGCTACCCTACCTCAATTTTGACGTTGAGAAGTGCATCGCCAGCGCGCGTGAAGTGAACCCGGAGATTGAAATTATCCTGATTTCCGCCACCAGCGGCGAAGGCATGGATCAGTGGCTGGCCTGGCTGGAGGCGCAGCGATGTGCATAGGCGTTCCGGGTCAAATCCGCGCCATTGACGGCAATCAGGCAAAAGTTGACGTCTGCGGCATTCAGCGCGACGTCGATCTCACATTAGTCGGCAGTTGTGATGAAAACGGTCAGCCGCGTCTGGGTCAGTGGGTGCTGGTTCATGTCGGATTCGCCATGAGCGTCATTAACGAAGCGGAAGCGCGCGACACGCTCGACGCGCTACAAAATATGTTTGATGTTGAGCCGGACGTCGGCGCACTGCTGTATGGTGAGGAGAGATAATGCGTTTTGTTGACGAGTACCGTGCGCCGGAACAGGTAATGCAGCTCATTGAACACCTGCGTGAACGCGCCGCCCTTCTTCCTTACACTGCCGAACGTCCGTTGCGCATTATGGAAGTCTGCGGGGGTCATACCCACGCGATTTTTAAATTTGGTCTCGATCAGTTACTGCCCGAAAACGTGGAGTTTATTCACGGCCCCGGTTGTCCGGTCTGCGTGCTGCCGATGGGACGTATCGACAGTTGCGTGGAAATCGCCAGTCATCCGGAGGTGATTTTCTGCACCTTTGGCGATGCCATGCGCGTGCCGGGGAAACAGGGTTCTCTGTTGCAGGCTAAAGCGCGCGGCGCGGATGTGCGTATTGTTTATTCTCCGATGGACGCGCTGAAGCTGGCGCAGGATAACCCGACCCGCAAAGTGGTATTTTTCGGGCTGGGCTTTGAAACCACCATGCCGACCACCGCCATCACGCTGCAGCAGGCAAAACAGCGTGACGTGCGAAACTTCTACTTTTTCTGCCAGCACATTACGCTGATCCCGACGCTGCGTAGCCTACTGGAGCAGCCGGACAACGGCATTGACGCCTTTCTTGCGCCAGGCCACGTCAGCATGGTCATCGGCACCGAGGCGTACCAGTTTATCGCCGCCGATTTTCATCGCCCGCTGGTGGTGGCTGGATTCGAACCGCTTGATCTACTGCAAGGCGTGGTCATGCTGGTTGAGCAGAAAATAGCGGCCCTAAGCCAGGTTGAAAACCAATACCGTCGCGTGGTGCCGGATGCCGGAAACATGCTGGCGCAGCAGGCCATCGCCGATGTGTTCTGCGTTAATGGCGACAGCGAGTGGCGCGGTCTGGGCGTAATTGAATCCTCCGGCGTCCACCTGACGCCGGAGTATCAGCGCTTTGACGCCGAAGCGCATTTCCGCCCAGCGCCGCAGCAGGTCTATGACGATCCGCGCGCCCGCTGCGGCGAAGTGCTGACCGGCAGATGCAAGCCGCATCAGTGCCCGCTATTTGGTAAAACATGTAATCCAGAGACCGCGTTCGGCGCGCTGATGGTCTCTTCCGAAGGCGCATGCGCCGCCTGGTATCAGTATCGTCAGCAGGAGTGTGAAGTTTGAACAATATACAACTCGCCCACGGCAGCGGCGGCCAGGCTATGCAACAGTTGATTAATAGCCTGTTTATGGAGGCCTTTGCCAACCCGTGGCTGGCGGAACAAGAAGATCAGGCGCGTCTGGAGCTGGCGCAGCTGACGGCGGAGGGCGACCGTCTGGCGTTTTCTACCGATAGCTATGTGATCGATCCGCTCTTTTTCCCCGGCGGCAATATCGGCAAACTGGCGATTTGCGGTACAGCGAACGACGTTGCGGTGAGCGGCGCGATCCCCCGCTATCTCTCCTGCGGCTTTATCCTTGAAGAAGGGCTGCCGATGGAGACGTTAAAAAGCGTGGTCAATAGCATGGCGGCGACCGCGCGGGAAGCGGGTATCGCCATAGTAACCGGCGACACCAAAGTTGTGCAGCGCGGCGCGGCGGACAAATTATTTATCAACACTGCCGGCATGGGGGCGATTCCCGCCGATATTCACTGGGGCGCGCAAACGCTGAGCGTTGGCGATGTGCTGTTAGTCAGCGGTACGCTTGGCGATCACGGTGCCACTATTCTCAACCTGCGTGAGCAACTGGGACTGGATGGCGAGCTGGCGAGCGACTGCGCAGTATTAACGCCGCTTATTCAGACGCTGCGTCATATTGACGGAGTGAAGGCATTGCGTGACGCCACGCGCGGCGGCGTGAATGCGGTCGCCCATGAGTTTGCGGCGTCCTGCGGTTACGGTATTGAATTGTCCGAATCCGCACTGCCGCTCAAACCTGCCGTGCGCGGCGTCTGCGAGCTGTTGGGGCTGGATGCCCTGAACTTTGCCAACGAAGGAAAACTGGTGATTGCCGTTGAACGGCAGGCCGCAGATCGGGCGTTGGCGGCATTACGCGCGCATCCGCTGGGACGTGATGCAGCGCTGATTGGCGAAGTCGTGGAACGCAAAGGCGTTCGCTTAGCCGGACTCTATGGCGTGAAGCGAACCCTTGATTTGCCACACGCCGAACCATTACCTCGTATATGCTAGCAGCCTGTTGACAGCATACTGTAAGCCAGATAAGACGCATTTGCGTCGACATCCGGCATTAACGCTGCATGAACGCCTGATGGCGCTTTGCTTATCAGGCCTACGGAGTGTGTGACCAGCGAGTTTGCGGTCAGCCATCCGGCAATAACTTACGACTTATACCTATAATTCATTTACCGTTTTCGCACCGTTTTGCGGTATTTTCCTGGAAAAGCAACATGTCGTATACACCCATGAGCGATCTTGGACAGCAAGGCTTGTTCGATATCACTCGTACCTTATTGCAGCAGCCCGATTTGGCGTCGCTCAGTGAAGCGCTTTCGCAACTGGTAAAGCGTTCAGCGCTCGCCGACAGCGCCGGCATTGTGCTATGGCAGGCGCAGTCGCAACGCGCACAATATTATGCGACGCGAGAAAATGGCCGTCCTGTTGAATATGAAGATGAAACCGTACTGGCGCACGGCCCGGTACGTCGCATCCTTTCTCGCCCCGATGCATTGCACTGTAATTTCCATGAGTTTACCGAAACCTGGCCGCAGCTTGCCGCGAGCGGCCTCTACCCTGAATTTGGTCATTACTGTCTGCTTCCTTTAGCCGCGGAGGGCCGTATTTTCGGCGGCTGCGAATTCATCCGTCAGGAAGATCGTCCCTGGAGTGAAAAGGAATATGACCGTCTGCATACGTTTACCCAAATTGTCGGCGTGGTCGCCGAGCAAATTCAAAACCGGGTAAACAATAATGTCGATTATGATCTATTGTGCCGCGAACGTGATAACTTCCGTATTCTGGTTGCGATCACCAACGCCGTCCTGTCGCGTCTGGATATTGATGAGCTGGTAAGCGAAGTCGCAAAAGAGATCCACCACTATTTCAATATCGACGCAATCAGCATCGTGTTACGCAGCCATCGCAAAAATAAGCTGAATATCTACTCCACCCACTACCTTGATGAGCATCATCCGGCGCACGAACAGAGCGAAGTCGACGAAGCCGGCACGCTCACGGAGCGCGTCTTTAAAAGTAAAGAGATGCTGCTTATCAACCTCAACGAACGCGATCCGCTTGCCCCCTACGAACGCATGCTGTTCGATACCTGGGGCAATCAGATCCAGACGCTTTGCCTGCTGCCGTTGATGTCCGGCAAGACGATGCTTGGCGTGCTCAAACTGGCCCAGTGCGAAGAAAAAGTGTTTACCACCGCCAACCTCAAGCTGCTGCGTCAGATTGCCGAACGGGTAGCCATTGCCGTGGATAATGCGCTGGCCTATCAGGAAATCCACCGACTGAAGGAACGCCTGGTCGACGAAAACCTGGCGCTCACGGAGCAGCTTAATAACGTCGACAGCGAGTTTGGCGAGATCATCGGGCGCAGCGAAGCGATGTACAACGTGCTAAAGCAGGTTGAGATGGTGGCGCAAAGCGACAGTACCGTACTGATTCTGGGCGAAACGGGAACCGGTAAAGAGTTGATTGCCCGCGCCATTCACAACCTGAGCGGACGTAGCGGGCGCAGGATGGTAAAGATGAACTGCGCCGCGATGCCGGCGGGGCTGCTGGAAAGCGATCTGTTTGGTCATGAGCGCGGCGCGTTTACCGGCGCCAGCGCGCAGCGGATTGGCCGTTTCGAGCTGGCGGATAAAAGCTCGCTGTTTCTGGATGAAGTGGGCGACATGCCGCTGGAGCTACAGCCTAAGCTGCTGCGCGTCCTTCAGGAGCAAGAGTTTGAACGTCTCGGCAGCAATAAACTGATCCAGACCGACGTGCGGCTGATCGCCGCGACTAACCGCGATCTGAAAAAAATGGTCGCCGATCGCGAATTCCGTAACGATCTCTACTATCGGCTGAATGTTTTTCCGATCCAGCTTCCTCCGTTGCGCGAACGTCCGGAAGATATTCCACTACTGGTCAAAGCGTTCACCTTCAAAATCGCCCGCCGAATGGGGCGTAATATCGACAGCATTCCCGCTGAAACGCTGCGCACGCTCAGCAGCATGGAATGGCCGGGGAACGTTCGCGAGCTGGAGAATGTCGTCGAGCGCGCCGTGCTGCTGACGCGCGGCAATGTGCTACAACTGTCGCTGCCGGATATTACCGCCGTAACACCCGATACCTCGCCTGTTGCGACTGAAAGCGCCAAAGAAGGCGAAGATGAATATCAGCTTATTATACGCGTGCTGAAAGAGACCAATGGCGTAGTGGCTGGACCAAAAGGCGCGGCGCAGCGTCTGGGGCTTAAACGAACCACCCTGCTGTCGCGTATGAAGCGATTGGGTATTGATAAAGACGCGTTAGCGTAACGGGTTGCCGGATCTGATCCGGCCTGGAGATGATGCGCGCCGTAGGCCTGGCGCTTCCCCTTCACTTCTTGCGCTGATATTTTTCCGGCAATTCCGGAACGGGGCGCTTATCGTCGATAAGGTGCCGCACGGTCAGGACAGGGTGTCGCCAAAGCATTCGCGGACCTGCCCAACGCATAATCTGCTTCATCTCCTCGCGTTTAGCCGGCTGATAGCAGTGCACCGGGCACTGCTTACAGGCGGGTTTTTCCTCGCCAAATACGCATTTATCAAGACGTTTTTGCGCGTAGGCGAACAGCGCGTCGTAATGCCCCTGCACCGCTGACGCCTGTGGGCACTGGCTTTCATACAGCGCGATCATTTTTTTGATCGTCAGTTTTTCACGAGCGATACGTTTACCAGGCATCGTGCTCTCTCCGAACATTAAGGTGCATTTATTTTACATCTTATCCCTCTTTAGCACTATCACTGCATATCGTCGCCATTACGCAAATAAGAATTATTTTCATTTATTCATGCCTTGTGCTATATAACATAGCAAAGGCTATATTCGATGATTAATTAACCACATTGTTGCGAGGGATACTATGACGAATCTACATCGTCTGAAAACACTCCTGATTGCCGGTATTGTCGCGATACTCGCGCTATCGCCAGCCTATGCAAAAGAGAAATTTAAAGTCATCACCACGTTTACCGTTATTGCCGACATGGCGAAAAACGTGGCGGGCGACGCAGCGGAAGTCAGCTCGATTACCAAACCCGGCGCTGAAATCCATGAGTATCAGCCAACGCCCGGCGATATTAAACGAGCGCAGGGGGCACAGCTTATCCTCGCGAATGGTCTGAACCTGGAGCGATGGTTTGCCCGCTTTTATCAGCACCTTTCCGGCGTACCGGAAGTCGTCGTCTCTACCGGCGTCAAACCGATGGGCATTACCGAAGGCCCGTATAACGGTAAACCGAACCCGCACGCCTGGATGTCGGCAGAAAACGCGCTGATTTATGTCGATAACATTCGCGACGCCCTGGTGAAGTACGATCCGGATAATGCGCAGATCTATAAGCAAAATGCCGAACGCTATAAAGCGAAAATTCGCCAGATGGCCGATCCGTTGCGTGCCGAACTGGAAAAAATTCCCGCCGATCAGCGCTGGCTGGTCACCAGTGAAGGCGCGTTCTCTTACCTGGCGCGCGATAATGACATGAAAGAGCTTTATCTCTGGCCAATTAACGCCGATCAACAGGGGACGCCAAAACAGGTGCGTAAAGTGATTGATACCATTAAAAAGCACCATATTCCCGCCATCTTTAGCGAGAGTACGGTTTCCGATAAACCCGCCCGCCAGGTCGCGCGTGAATCCGGCGCGCATTATGGCGGCGTACTGTATGTCGATTCTCTGAGCGCCGCTGACGGCCCTGTGCCAACCTATCTGGATCTGCTGCGCGTCACGACCGAAACCATCGTCAACGGCATTAACGACGGACTGAGGAGTCAACAATGAGTCAATCTGCGATTACCGTTGATCAAGTCACGGTGACGTATCGCAACGGTCATACCGCCCTACGGGACGCCACTTTTCAGGTGCCTGGCGGTTCAATCGCCGCGCTGGTAGGCGTAAATGGTTCCGGTAAGTCTACGTTATTTAAAGCGTTAATGGGCTTTGTGCATCTTGCGCGGGGCGATATCACTATCCTGCAACAGTCAGTCAACCAGGCGCTGAAAAAAAACCTCATTGCTTATGTTCCGCAATCGGAAGAAGTGGACTGGTCATTTCCGGTGTTGGTAGAAGATGTGGTGATGATGGGACGCTACGGCCATATGGGCTGGCTACGCCGTCCCACTGCGCATGATCACGCCTGTGTTGACGCCGCGCTGGCGCGGGTGGATATGCAGGAATATCGTCACAGGCAGATTGGCGAGCTGTCCGGCGGGCAGAAAAAACGTGTGTTTCTTGCCAGGGCCATCGCTCAGGATGGACAGGTAATCCTGCTGGATGAACCTTTTACCGGCGTGGATGTAAAAACCGAAGCGCGAATCATCGATCTACTGCGGGAACTGCGCGATGAAGGCCGCACGATGCTGGTCTCAACGCATAATCTCGGCTCCGTCACCGAGTTTTGCGACTATACGGTAATGATTAAAGGAACCGTACTGGCCAGCGGCCCTACCGAAACCACGTTTACCGCCGCGAATCTGGAACAGGCGTTTAGCGGCGTTCTACGTCATATCGCGTTAAGCGGAGGTGAAGAGCACATCATCACCGATGACGAGCGCCCCTTTATTTCCCGGCGCGTGGCCAGCGGAGGAAAATCGTCATGAACTGGCTTGTTGAGCCATTTGGCTACCAGTATATGCTCAACGCGATGTGGGTCTCCGCGATGGTGGGCGGTCTGTGCGCGTTTCTCTCCTGCTATTTGATGCTCAAAGGCTGGTCGCTCATTGGCGATGCGCTATCTCACTCTATTGTGCCTGGCGTCGCTGGCGCCTGGATGTTAGGGCTGCCCTTCTCGCTCGGCGCGTTTCTTTCCGGCGGACTGGCGGCAGGCAGTATGCTCTTTCTTAACCAACGCTCACGCCTGAAAGAAGACGCGATTATCGGGCTTATCTTCTCCTCTTTTTTTGGCGTCGGCCTTTTTATGGTGTCGCTCAATCCGATGTCGGTGAATATCCAGACGATTATTCTCGGCAACGTGCTGGCGATCGCGCCAGCGGATATTGCGCAACTGGCGATTATCGGCGCAGTCTCGCTGACGATTCTGCTGTTAAAGTGGAAAGATCTGATGGTCGTCTTTTTCGATGAGACCCATGCGCGTTCTATCGGGCTTAATCCGGGTCGACTAAAATTGTTGTTTTTCACTCTATTGTCCGTCTCTACCGTGGCGGCCCTGCAAACCGTTGGGGCGTTCCTGGTGATCTGTCTCGTCGTCACGCCGGGCGCGACGGCCTGGTTACTCACCGACCGTTTTCCACGTCTGCTCATGATTGCCGTCGTGATTGGCAGCCTGACCAGTTTTCTGGGCGCATGGCTTAGCTACTGGCTGGATGGCGCCACTGGCGGAATTATTGTCGTCATGCAAACCTTACTGTTCATCACGGCCTTTATTTTCGCCCCGAAACACGGTCTGTTAGCCAACCGTCGACGCGCCCGCCTGCAGAAGGAGCCGACATGTTCTTAACAACGTTACTGGAACCCTTTCAGTTTGATTTTATGGTGAACGCCCTTATGGTTTCGGTCATTGTGGCGATTCCCTGCGCCTTGCTGTCCGTGTTTTTAGTGTTAAAAGGCTGGGCGTTAATGGGCGACGCAATGAGTCATGCGGTATTCCCCGGGGTCGTGCTGGCATATATTGTGGGGATCCCCCTGGCAATTGGCGCTTTCATTGCCGGATTATTTTGCGCTATCGCCACCGGCTATCTGGACGATAACAGCCGCATCAAACGTGATACGGTGATGGGCATCGTCTTTTCCGGGATGTTTGGCGCAGGTCTGGTGCTCTATGTTTCTATTCAATCGGAAGTGCATCTGGATCACATCCTGTTTGGGGATATGCTGGGCGTATCGCTGGGGGATATCGTACAAACGTCAGTTATTGCACTGGGTATTGCGTTAATCATTGGGCTGAAATGGAAAGATCTCCTACTACACGCTTTTGACCCGCACCAGGCGAAAGCCAGCGGGCTGAATACCACGCTACTGCATTATGGCCTGCTATGTATGATTGCGCTGACTATCGTCGCCACGCTGAAATCGGTGGGCATTATTCTGTCGATCTCACTGCTTATCGCCCCCGGCGCAATTGCCATTTTGCTGACGCGACGCTTTGCGCGCGCGCTGGGATTAGCGGTGAGTCTGTCAGTTATTACCGCTTTTGCGGGCGTCTATCTGTCTTTTTATCTTGATAGCGCGCCAGCGCCGACCATCGTGGTATTATTTGCCATCGTATTTATTGCGGTATTTATTTACGCAACATGGCGCGACAGGCGTAATGAAATCGTACCAGAGGCGCAAGGTTAACACTTTTTTGCCTGCTATTCAGGAAACATACGGTCATAATATAGAGTAGTCTTATGGCGCTGGAAGGATTTCCTCTGGCAGGCAACCTTATAATTTCATTACGGTTTAAGTAAAGACTTATATTCAGCTATCCTTTTTTTATGAGCGGATATAGAGAGTTTTTTATCGTTTAGCATAACGGCATTGTTATCGAATCGCTCATAAAGCGTTTCATTCTTTTTGTTTACTATACTGCTTCCCGCCGCCGGATTGGCCTCCACATATTCATTTAATCGTTGTACGCCTTGAGTATGTTTGTAAAAACTCACCGGCAGATAGCGGTCTGCTTTATCGGACGGGAGAAAAGGTTCTTCACCACACAGACGTTCACAAATATTATCTTCATGAATTTTTACTAAGTTCATAAATTCAAGCTGAAGTTTTTTGGCGAGCGCCAGGCTAAAAATACCGCATTCAGAAGAGCTTCGTTGAATGTCCAGCTCGACCATAGCAAAATAACAATCAGGCAGTTGTTCACGTTCAAGAGCTGCTTTGGTCCTCAACGCCAGTAAAGCAGGTCCAAAAGCGCTACACGCTGCTGGTTCGAACAAAATCACCGATGTCTTTCCGTCCATAACTCTAAAATCGACGACTGAAATATGGATACCTGAACTTCCCATATTTACGAGAAATCGGGCAGATTCAACGCCTTCCATTCTGGTCTCCTTTATAGAGGAAACAAGCTCATGGACTGACATAACAAATTTAAGATTTAACTCTGGATACTTCTTATTGGCCTGTGCAACAAGAAAAGGCATCATTTCGAGATCGGTTTCCTCGTAACTGATATGAATCCAGCTGCCATCTATAATTTCACTTTCCAGACGCTCAACAATACAGGTCAATGCTTCGGTGTTTAGCTCCCCGCTGACGTCAGGCTGAGGCGATAAACTCGCCCCCATATTACGAGTCGTAGGACTTAGCATACTTTTCCCTCCACATGATAGCTCCTGCACCGAAAATATCATCTTTAACTTTTCAGATTCAATATATTGCCTGCAAAAATATGCCTCAATGATTGAGCCAGGCTACCAACCACCTCCGGATGATTATATATAAGAATTACTACTCAAAAAATCTTTTTTATAATAAAAGCTCAACACATGGTCATAAATGATAAAAAATATTTTAATTCATTCCTACTGCAATCGGTAACGCGCAATTATCGTCAGGTACAGCAGGGTTATGTGCAAAAGCAGTGCGCTGTAAATGCGCGTCTAGTTTCAGTCCCCGGAACAGCGATAGCGGTGAAGAGTCCATCCCCAAACGATACATAACCTTCTTACGATAAATACTGACGGTTTTTGTTCCCAGACCAAATTTTTTCGCCAGTTCAATTGCCGGATGTCCGGAGGATAATAATATCAGCAGCGCATATTTCGCCTGCGTGACACCGGGAGGTAGATTCCACCAGGCGTATTGATTGATATTAAACAATACCTCTTCCGGCGTCTCGCCGGCATTAAAAGCATACGTAGCAGCCACGGTTTTCTTTTGTGGCCTGTGGCAGAAACGCAGCCAGGCTTCCGGAAGACGGAGCTTCTCTCGCTCCGAGCGGATAGCGCAGGATAGTTCGTCTTTTAAAACATAATCCATAACGCCAAAATATTGCAGCACACAGCGATCGATATAATATAAGCGATCTGCCACTACCAAAACTTTACGGTTCTGCAACCGCGTCAGCAACGCATGAAAAAGATAAACATGCTCATGCGGGTTCAAAGCTAAAATCAGCCCGGCGTCCGGCATATCGGATAGGGAATGCAAAAGTGCAGTTAATGAGTTACACGTTTTAACGCACTTTTCCGGATATTTTTGCTTAAAAATAGACTGTAGGGCATAACAATTAGTCCAGTTAATACCGTATATAATTACATTTCTCATTTATTTATCCTTTTTTGAAAACTGACCACAGCTTCGGTAATGATTTTTCTTCCTGGGCGACTACTGCGCAAGTAGATAACGCCTTCTTACTACAAAGGTAATAAGACCAGATACGTTATTACATGCGCAATGTCGTTACCGAAATGAATTCCTTTTACAAATCTGATAATGATTAAATTTGCTGTTTTACTTTACTGTAATCTCTTAGAGTACAACGATTGCCCGGCGCCTGGTGGTCATGTATGTCTGGCAATGAACGCTTTCGATTCCCTTTCATTAACTACATATCACTGGTGTAGCGATACTGAAATATACACTACGATAAAAAAAATATTTGGTATCTGTAACGCAAACAGATAGTAACGTTTAAAATAATTTCACAAATCAATGGTTCATTGTACGCATAAAGCTAAGCGGTGTAATCTTAAAATGCCGTTTAAAAATAGCGATAAAATAAGAAGGCGTATCATAGCCACACATCGTCGCGACTTGTGAAATATTTCCAGCCCCCATACGTAATAATTTTATAGCCTGATTCATACGAGCATCCAGGTATATTTTGCTAAAACTCACCTCTTCAGCGGCCAGTTTTCGCTTCAGACTTGATACGCTCATAAACAGCTTTCCTGCCACCTCAGCCTGTGACCATTTGCGGGTGAGATCGCTGATAATAATGTTATAAACTTTCTCTTTTGTCGTAATTTTTATTGCTCGCTCAAGGAAATCAAACCCACCGGGCTTACGTACAAATGCCGATATAAGATACATCAATGAGAAATATGAATAATCATGATCATCAATACTCACATTACTACAAACCCGTGGACATGCCACACCATGCAAAATAGAGTCAAAAGTATCACTCATCCCTGGCAACAAGTCCGCATGAAAAAAATACTTTGGTTTCGTTTTTAATGATAGCTCTCGATCATTATAGTTTCTTGTACTGTAAAAAACTTTGTAGAATTTTTGCATTAAGTCATAGGAAACTTCCAGTGAAGAAAAATCAATATGCCCTTCTATTTCGCTCATACTAAGCGTGATTGTTTGATCTTTTTCCAATAAAAATAAACACGGCGCAGATTGTTCGATGAACTCCCCAAATTCGTTTTCAATTCGCAAACTGCCTTTATTAAGTTTAAACAATAAGCAGTTTGCGACATAATAGTCTCTTACGTCAGCTAATCCATTTATTAATGGAAATTTGTTCGGCTGTTGAAGGTGATTATTGCTAATGGCCTCAACTGATTTATTCATTGAAGGCAATACCATATTTTATCCTGTGTGCTATAAGGAACTCAAAATCGTTATATTCTTATAAACAAATAATTAAAACTCACAGAGATGATTTAAATCCGATTTTTTTATTATTATAGCCAATAATTACATTCCAACGCGCGTTCATTTCGTCACAAAAAGATACCCTTACAAACTTTATGCACAATTTTGTAATGAAAGCTTACAATATTAATATAATCATTTCAGAATAAAACGGCTGGCAGACATCTTAATAATCCATATACATCAATAAGATAGACACACTGGCATGGTGCATTTTCTGCATTATTTGCTGATATATACACCATACCTTATCACAAATCGCCAGCAATGGGGGTTCACCAGTCAATTGCCTCTTTGTTTTCCCCGCCCGATAAAATAATCTCCTGCATCCAGGAGGTCATTTGTGACTGTGCGTTCATTGTACCAACTAATACCCCGTTTAAAGCCTCATATAAATGGGTGCCCGGTTCAACTTTTGCTAACATGTTTTGTAGCATAGCCGTTTGCTGCTCAAAAGAAACAAAAGCCGAATCACCACTGTTAGGATCTTTGAAGGCATTCATCTCTTGATAAATGCTATCTTTAAGCGTTTCAGAAGAGGCTGACTCAGGAAGCGCCAAAAGTCGTTGGTAGAATGCATCATAAAGATCAACGTCGCCGCCATTGCTTAAAGGCGCGCTATCCACATTATTCAGCATAGCGGCCCTGGCACTCAACGAAACCACACCCGTCGCTTCAGTATCTGCTGTCGGGACCAAATAAGAAGTCGGAATCGTACCCGGTATCACCTTATAACCTCCGCTTGCGTTTTTGTCTTCCATTCATCAATAAGTGCGTTAATGGCGTTATCAGAAATTGTCCGGCAGTCTTGTGGAAGTTCATCAAGATGATGCTTAATGACGCCTACTGCCGTTTCAACAAATTGTTCAGGTGAAAATTCTGCGATCTGATCGCCGCAACTCATGATAAAGCGCTGTTCCTGATGATATTTAAGATTAAAAGTGCCTGGCCAGTTCTCCATAAGCAACACCATCAGTTTTTGGTGATCTTTTTTCGCATTAACTGGCAGTGTTAAAAAAAGTTGCCCCTCAGGCTTATCGAAATCCCTTAGCCACTCATCCAGGACGGTTAAAAGCGTTTCGGGATGGTCGACCGCAGCTGAAAATAACTCGCGGGCATAAATCTGTATTTTTTCCATCCACTTCCAGGCCATTGTCTGATTATCAGTAAGATAAGCGGCGACCTGCTGTAACGCGTCTATCATTCCCTGCTCGTAACCTTCCTGATAGGCGTACATCCGCAAGGTCTTTGCCTCTTCTTCCGCCTCTCGCAAAATACGCTTAGCCCGTTGATGCGCCTGCTGTTCTAATCTTTCAATAGAGAAATAACGTTCCAGCGTTTTACGCTTTATCAGTATCCCCTCAACAGGCGAAAGCGGGGACGGTATTGGGATATTTTTGAGCATATTGTAAGGCCAGTAGCAAAATTGACATTTCTACAGCATCCTGCTTCAATGCCTCCTCAATAAATGGAGGAAAAAGCAAAGGAAAACGCTGTGCTAAAGATTCAGGTAAAAATTCATTTAGGGCATTTAACTGTGCATACCCGACGCTAAGTAAAAACCGGTGATTCGGCGCCTTATTGCAGACAGATAAACTTGTTCCCTGATGCATTGCCAAAAATGCTTGCGCCCAATCCGGCAGGCCAAGCAAGGCTCCCTGCCTTGCCAGATCGGCTCTCAGTTTATGGCAACCGAGTAAATACGCTACTTGCGGCAGTCGGCGCCACTGACGCAGCCACAGCTGCGTCAGTGAGTTTTGAATACACTCCTTTTCTCCGTTCTTAAGCCGCCATGCCGCCAGTATTAACTCATTTGCCGCCGCCCTGGCGGCGGGTCTGACAATCATTTCCGGCGCTATCTGCAACCGCTGAGGATGGATATACGATAACGGATCAAAAATGATTCTTTGCCAGATAATGGGTAATGGCTGCCTATTCATTTGACGATTTCGCCTTATCATCAGCCGTTATGCCTTTCTTATTGCGGGCATAATGGTTTTTGTAATACCAGACGCCAAAGCCTGCTGACATCACGGATAACAAAATAATCAACACAATCCAACTGGTTGCAAAAGAATTACGTTTTACTGGTGTGCCGGGAGCCTGTAATTGGGCATCAGAACGTTCTGACAACACAACAGAAATGTTGTCATAATCCACATCGGCAAAACTATTCTTTAAGAAACGCTTGATATCGCTGATCTGATGCGCAAGCGGCGAACCTCGTTCATATACGGCTAATGCCGACAGATGAACAGGTTTTGGCGGGCGGCCATTTTCACCAGCATCAATATCATAACTAATATGGACCCTGGCGGAGAGCACGCCCTCCATCGTCTGTAATGACTGTTCCAGTCGCTGTTCAATAGCCGAATATAACCTGGCCTTTTCAGCTCGCGGAGACGATACCAGCGAATCCGCCGGGAACATCTGCGCTATTTCCACCCGTGGCCGGGGAGGAAGCTGATAAGTTTTAATCCAGTACACCGCAGCGGTAAAATCAGGCTCAGCAACGGTAATGCTATAGCCCAATTTTCCGCTATCAATTTTATTCGCCTCTATATTGTGCATTTGCAGAACGGCAATGACCTCATTAGCCTGTTCCTGGTCCAGTCCTTTTAAAAGATCCTTATCCTTACAGCCGGCAAGGGTCATTACCAGCAGAAAAGTATATAGATATCGACGAATCATGAGCGTAATAGCGTTTCAACAGCCCCGACTCCTTTACGAGTAAGGGTACTGACCATAGAAACATACAGGTTATAATCTGAAATCATCTCTTGCGAAATAGCCAGCTCTTTAGGATCCGTCACCAGATTAGGGTCCTCAATCCTGTTGGTAATCGTCTGTTTATCCACAGCCGTGGCAATCGCCGAACCAGAAAAAGCCTGGAGTAGCCGGTCATCCAGCGAGACAATGTCCGTTTCCATAGACCTGATATTGACCGCCTGCCCTATAACGGCATTCTCAGGGACAATAGTTGCAATCGACATAATCCACCTTATAACTGATTAACGGAAGTTCTGAATAATGGCAGCATCAATATCCTTAAAGACTTTTACCGTGTTCGATTGCGCGTTACGGTACAAGTTATATTCCGAGAGCTTACTCTGATACGCCGCCAGTAGCGCCGGATCGGAGGGTTTTGCTGCTAATTTATCCAGCGCCTCTGTTACCTGCGTTTGTAGATTATCAACGCCCGTATCAAATTTTGCTGAGACGTCATCCAGATAGCCTGACCAAGGTGTTGCCATAATGACTTCCTTATTTACGTTAAATTAAAGTGGGCTTGGGAAATACCAATGGCCTGGGCTCATTTTGATATAACCTTCCGCCCCGTACTGAAATGAGCGCCCCTTGAGCCAGTCATCTTTTAATTCGATCGCAAACTGCACATAGCGTCCTCCCCATGTGCGGTAATAGCTATCGACAAATTGACGGGCTCTGAGTATTTCTACATCATCGAGCGCCCCCTGAATAACAAACGTTACGCCCCCCTTATGATTCCTGCGGGAATAAGGTAACGCCTGCTGTTTTAGCCCCGCTTCCGCCTGGCCTGCTGCGGTAACATCGTCCATCAACGTGATGTTAACCGAATCCGCGTAAGGCATTAGCGCTCTCAGCTTTTGACTTAACACCTCGAGCTCTTTCTTGCTCATCGTGTTTCGCTGGCGGCTTAGCCAGAAAACGGGTTTACGCGGCTCATCGAAATGAAGCCGATAATAAGCCAGCTGCGGATAATAGGTATCCAGCCAGGTAGAGATACGCTTATTTTCTTCGTTTTCGTTAATCACTCGCGCATTTTTATCATAATCGCCCCTCGCTAAAACCTGACGAGCCCACAGCGTATCTCTTTCATTTTGCGCAGCGACATAGAGCATTTTGTCCCGTCCTGGCAACACCTGAAAGCGCTCCTTCTCCTGCCCCAATAACGAATCGAGCTCTGCGGCCTGCCGCTGCGGCGAGTTAAGTATCCATAACGTCCCCACCGTCCCAATTCCCAATATAAGAAACCCGGCCAGTGCTGCTACAATTCCGTTTTTAAAACGCGGCTCGTTCTTTTTTGCAGACGTTTCTAACTTCTCAGGCTGCTCGGGCACCCACGGCTCGCTTTCCGGGCGAATCAGGATAAGCAATTCACCGACCTGTATTGGCGTATTTAATTGCACCGAACGAGATTCAGAATTTCCTTCTTTCAGCTCATGGAGTATAATTTCGGTCGCATCCGTATCCACCTGGATTTCAAAATTTACTCCGCCATGGTCCAGCGGGATAAAAAAGCTATCGGCAGGTATATCAGGGAGTTGACCTGAAGCAGTGAGCGCATCACTCTGACCTACCACAAAGAGTGTTCGGCCTGTCAGCAATGGAAACTCACAGCCGTTCAGTGAGCTGTTAAGTAATCGAACTATGTATGGCCCTGGGCTTGTTATCGTCTTCTCTTTTGATGTTTCCATATATACTGTTAGCGATGTCTGTCGTTCTCGATAGCAGCAGATTACCGCACAGGACACAGGGATTCCTGATGAAAATAGAATGAAAAGTGAGAAATAAAATCAATTTATTCTGTATAATGCGTCTCAACACATATTAAAAGAACCATCATCCCCATTGGGGCTTAAACTACTGTAGATAAATTACCCAAATTTGGGTTCTTTTGGTGTAACAATCAGACCATTGCCAACACACGCTAATAAAGAGCATTTACAACTCAGATTTTTTCAGTAGGATACCAGTAAGGAACATTAAAATAACATCAACAAAGGGATAATATGGAAAATGTAACCTTTGTAAGTAATAGTCATCAGCGTCCTGCCGCAGATAACTTACAGAAATTAAAATCACTTTTGACAAATACCCGGCAGCAAATTAAAAGTCAGACTCAGCAGGTTACCATCAAAAATCTTTATGTAAGCAGTTTCACTTTAGTTTGCTTTCGGAGCGGTAAACTGACGATTAGCAATAATCACGATACGATTTACTGTGACGAACCTGGGATGTTGGTGCTCAAAAAAGAGCAGGTAGTTAACGTGACGCTTGAAGAGGTCAATGGCCACATGGATTTCGATATACTCGAGATACCGACGCAACGACTTGGCGCTCTCTATGCACTTATCCCAAACGAGCAGCAAACCAAAATGGCGGTACCCACAGAGAAAGCGCAGAAAATCTTCTATACGCCTGACTTTCCTGCCAGAAGAGAGGTATTTGAACATCTGAAAACGGCGTTCTCCTGTACGAAGGATACAAGCAAAGGTTGCAGTAACTGTAACAACAAAAGTTGTATTGAAAATGAAGAGTTAATTCCTTATTTTCTGCTGTTCCTGCTTACTGCTTTTCTCCGACTCCCGGAGAGTTATGAGATCATCCTTAGCTCGGCTCAGATAACGTTAAAGGAGCGCGTTTACAACATTATATCTTCGTCACCCAGTAGACAGTGGAAGCTTACGGATGTTGCCGATCATATATTTATGAGTACGTCAACGCTCAAACGGAAACTTGCAGAAGAAGGTACCAGCTTTAGCGACATCTACTTATCGGCAAGAATGAATCAGGCAGCAAAACTTTTACGCATAGGCAACCATAATGTTAATGCTGTAGCATTAAAATGTGGTTATGATAGCACGTCCTACTTCATTCAATGTTTCAAAAAATATTTTAAAACTACGCCATCGACATTCATAAAAATGGCGAACCATTAACATTTTTTGTATCTGTCACTTAAGTAAAGATTTTTATTAAAATTGTAATAATTTAAAATTCAGACTGCGCATTAACACGCTCTATCAGGATGGGAGGCTATTCAATATCATTGTTCTGTCCGGAAGACAGCTTATACTGATATCTCTGGTAATTTAAAGTAAGGCTGATTATATAACACGATTTTTGTGAACTTGTCATCGCTATGATGACTGGTAAAACGATATTGCCTTATTCACAGCGTAAGAATTCGTCCAGATGACACTATCTCCTTCCGGCTTTAACCCTGTGGATTAAGGCCGGCATTTTATTCATATTTATACATCATCCGTTCCCTCTGAGAACTATTTGCCTGAACGGTTTATACCGAAACAGTCACGCTTGTTAGCTTTCTGCCAGGCATACCTCCTCTCTTCCTCCTGATATCGATATAATGCCTGGGGCCAGCCTGAGGATGATACTGCTCATAACCCTCCTGCCTTTTTGACGCTATAACTGAAGGGAGTAAAGAAAAGACGATATCATTATTTTGCAAAAAAATATAAAAATAAGCGCACCATTAAAAACAGTCTTTCATTTATATTTTGGAACCTAAGACAAATTACACTCTTAAACTTTCAACGAATGGTCATTTAGTGGAAATCTTCGAGAAAAATGGTTCTGATGGTGTAATTATCAGACCATTAACCATGAAGATATAATAAGCAGCATTTACACCCAAAAAAAATGCAGTAAGATAGCTACAAAACTAATCTCTATTGCAATGAGGCCAAGTTAAATATGTAAATATTTAGATGCCCGGCGCTGACTCTCTCTGCACCAGGATATACGGCAGCGTCCATTCGATAATCACAGTTAGTTATAACAATATTATTACCAACATGTCAGTTATTTAAAGCACAGGCATAAGCTAAATAATCAAATGTTAAAAACATATAAACCCGAGCCCGTAGAATATGACATTAAGCTCATAATAAAAGCTCAACCTGACCGTTAGTACTAACAGCAGAATTACTGAAACAGTAGATTCTATCCTAACGACTTGTATTAGTTATTATAACTTTTCACCCTGTAAGAGAATACACTATTATCATGCCACATTTTAATCCTGTTCCTGTATCGAATAAAAAATTCGTCTTTGATGATTTCATACTCAACATGGACGGCTCCCTGCTACGCTCAGAAAAGAAAGTCAATATTCCGCCAAAAGAATATGCCGTTCTGGTCATCCTGCTCGAAGCCGCCGGCGAGATTGTGAGTAAAAACACCTTACTGGACCAGGTATGGGGCGACGCGGAAGTTAACGAAGAATCTCTTACCCGCTGTATTTATGCCTTACGACGTATTCTGTCGGAAGATAAAGAGCATCGTTACATTGAAACACTGTACGGACAGGGCTATCGGTTTAATCGTCCGGTCGTAGTGGTGTCTCCGCCAGCGCCGCAACCTACGACTCATACATTGGCGATACTTCCTTTTCAGATGCAGGATCAGGTTCAATCCGAGAGTCTGCATTACTCTATCGTGAAGGGATTATCGCAGTATGCGCCCTTTGGCCTGAGCGTGCTGCCGGTGACCATTACGAAGAACTGCCGCAGTGTTAAGGATATTCTTGAGCTCATGGATCAATTACGCCCCGATTATTATATCTCCGGGCAGATGATACCCGATGGTAATGATAATATTGTACAGATTGAGATAGTTCGGGTTAAAGGTTATCACCTGCTGCACCAGGAAAGCATTAAGTTGATAGAACACCAACCCGCTTCTCTCTTGCAAAACAAAATTGCGAATCTTTTGCTCAGATGTATTCCCGGACTTCGCTGGGACACAAAGCAGATTAGCGAGCTAAATTCGATTGACAGTACTATGGTTTACTTACGCGGTAAGCATGAGTTAAATCAATACACCCCCTATAGCTTACAGCAAGCGCTTAAATTGCTGACTCAATGCGTTAACATGTCGCCAAACAGCATTGCGCCTTACTGTGCGCTGGCAGAATGCTACCTCAGCATGGCGCAAATGGGGATTTTTGATAAACAAAACGCTATGATCAAAGCTAAAGAACATGCGATTAAGGCGACAGAGCTGGACCACAATAATCCACAAGCTTTAGGATTACTGGGGCTAATTAATACGATTCACTCAGAATACATCGTCGGGAGTTTGCTATTCAAACAAGCTAACTTACTTTCGCCCATTTCTGCAGATATTAAATATTATTATGGCTGGAATCTTTTCATGGCTGGTCAGTTGGAGGAGGCCTTACAAACGATTAACGAGTGTTTAAAATTGGACCCAACGCGCGCAGCCGCAGGGATCACTAAGCTGTGGATTACCTATTATCATACCGGTATTGATGATGCTATACGTTTAGGCGATGAATTACGCTCACAACACCTGCAGGATAATCCAATATTATTAAGTATGCAGGTTATGTTTCTTTCGCTTAAAGGTAAACATGAACTGGCACGAAAATTAACTAAAGAAATATCCACGCAGGAAATAACAGGACTTATTGCTGTTAATCTTCTTTACGCTGAATATTGTCAGAATAGTGAGCGTGCCTTACCGACGATAAGAGAATTTCTGGAAAGTGAACAGCGTATAGATAATAATCCGGGATTATTACCGTTAGTGCTGGTTGCCCACGGCGAAGCTATTGCCGAGAAAATGTGGAATAAATTTAAAAACGAAGACAATATTTGGTTCAAAAGATGGAAACAGGATCCCCGCTTGATTAAATTACGGTAAAATCTGAGAGAGGAGATATGCATTATTTTTTTATCATCGTAATCTGGTTGCTTAGCATAAATACGGCATGGGCTGATTGCTGGCTTCAGGCTGAAAAAATGTTCAATATTGAATCCGAACTACTTTACGCTATCGCCCAGCAGGAATCGGCGATGAAACCTGGCGCCATTGGTCATAACCGAGATGGTTCAACCGATCTTGGCCTGATGCAAATTAACAGCTTCCATATGAAAAGGCTGAAAAAAATGGGGATTAGTGAAAAACAGTTGTTACAGGACCCCTGCATTTCTGTCATTGTGGGCGCCTCCATTTTATCAGATATGATGAAAATCTACGGTTATAGCTGGGAGGCCGTTGGCGCTTATAATGCCGGGACGTCGCCGAAACGATCGGATATAAGGAAACGTTATGCTAAAAAAATTTGGGAGAATTACAGAAAATTAAAAGGAATGTCAGCAGAAGAGAAAAACAAAAGACTTTCTATCGCGGCAAACAAATAATTATACAGAAATAGCTTACTTTCAGATAGTTCTAAAAGTAAGCTATGTTTTTATCAGCTTGCCGTCGTCATAAGCAACTGGGCTTGCATTGCTTTTAGTTGTACAAACTGTGAGGCGTCTTCCAGCATTCTATTGTTCCGTGAATCCCGGAAATCTGCACGTACCTGCTCCAGATTACTATGAGGATTATCCTTAAGTACAAGGGCCGCCGCCATCGTTCCGGTTCTCCCCACTCCGCCCAGACAATGAATCATCGGTAAATGCTTATCTGATGAACTACGCCCCGGCGCGCCATTTTGGTTACTATTTTTCACCCTATCCGCCAGGTATTCTAACTGATCCGTAGACGGTAACGGCTGGTGATCTGGCCAATTTTTCACATGCAATACCGGGATTGTATACCGCTTTTCCCCGCAGGACAGTTGCATATTGTATTGGTCTATCGCTTCTCCCTGACTGGCTGAGCTCACTTTTTGGCTGTTGGTATGCACCTCGCCAAAGGTGTAGCTCCCTCTGAAATAGGGTGGTAATTGTTTTGCCTGCATCTGATCTTCCGACGTTAACACCACCAGGCACGAGCATTCTTTTTCAAGAAGCATTTTCATATGCGCTTCCAGCGCATCCGGCGTATTTTTTGGGTACGAACCGGCTAATGCCACAGGCTTACCGTCAAAAGTTAACGTATTCACTGGCACAGGCATTCCATCGCTCAGTTTCACCTGGGTTTGCTGATTAATTGGAATGCTGCTGACCGCAAATCGTGCCAGGCCCAGTGTCGGTCCGCTCATCGTCTGTGGCATTGGCGCGCCGGCTTCTATTTTCTCAAGTTCAGCTGTAACATTTTTCAGTTCTTTAGCAATAACGTGAATTTTTTTTACAGCCTGGGTTAATTCATGAGTAGAGGCTTTATCAACCCACCTCTCAACCTCTCCTCCACAGGTTCCCCATTGTGAGAACCGGGCTACACCGACCTGAATATTTGTTAACGTTGTAACATAATCATTAAGTTGTTTAGCCTCTGGAATTTTATTTAAATTCTGTAAATTCGTCATTAATGAACGCAGCGGGCCGTTACCTGAAGCCATCTCCTGGAAGTTTTCTCGCAGGCTATTTCCATCCATTTGTTCCAGTTGCGGTAATGTTCTTTTAAGTCCCTTTAGCGCGATATCGAGTAAAGGTTGCTTACTTTCTGCTCCAACATCGTTATTTTTTTCTGCCACTTTTGTATCGCCGCCTTTTATGACTAAAGCGGCATTCCTGACACCAACATTATCCTTGCTCTTAATAAGGTTTATAAACCCTTCGTCAGCAGCTTTTACACACTCCGTGATCTGCACTGCTAAACGTTGGGTAAGGGGTTTGTTCATATTTATACGGGACATTAACAGTGCGTCATTAACCGCTGTTTCCCCATATTTTTCCGTTAGTGCATGGAGAAATGTCTGTAAAATCTTTTGGTCCTGTACTCTGATATTTTCCGTATGTTTTTGCACCACTTCAGTGTTTTTAAATAACGGCATTTTTCCAAGCCAGGTTAATACTTTTGACGAAAATTTTTCAGGCGCAACATATGCCTTATCAGTATTTTCCTTAGCAATATAAAGTCGGGCATCATTCGACACACCAACTTTTGAAAACGAAGACAACGTTAAATTATTCAATTTTCTCTCCTCATACTTTAGCATATTCCTGCAGTATGTTTTTGAGCGCTTCCTGCTGATTCACAAATGACTCAAGCTGCGATATAATATGGTAAGTATTTGTCAGATCGGTAATTGCATGTATAAACAACAACGTCTCTGCAGCATCAATATACGCTAACGTACCTTCATTATTCGCAGCCAGTTCACCATTAATCACCATAATCTGCCGCCAGATAGAATCGCCACAAACAGGCGATAACGGTATAATCATACCGTTCAATAACCAGATATCATCTTTAGCTTCAATAGACGTAAAAATATCGCTATCGAGTAGTAATAAGCACTGATTGTTGTCGTCAAAAGTGAGCGGTAAACCCAATTTCTCACCAATATTAGCGATAATATCCTGGTGTGCTTGCAATTTACTTTCCTCTTAAATTATATCTTTTATAAGATTGCTTCTTCAAATTTAATCTGGTTACACAATGTCTTGATATTTTTTCGCGCCCATCGCCGGGCGCAATATTTCTCTCCTTTAATCCAGTAGAATAGCCATTCACTACGCATCGGAACACATATCAGCAACTCCTTCGGATCATTTTCAACATGACGTAACTTGCCTTTAATAACAAAACGCGGACTGTCAGCAATATCATCATATATTGCAGCCATACCTGAACCGGGTACTACATGTGTGATGATTTTCATAACAATTAATCTTATTCAATTGTTGTCAAGCGAGAGAAAAATACTACACCCTGGACTCAAGACTTTTTTTAACAACACGGCATATATCCGCAAAGGTCGTCATATCAGGAAGATCGTTTTCATTGCAACTAATGTCAAACTCCTCACTAAGACCAAATACAATATCAATTAAATCCAATGAGTCAGCGTAAAGATCCTCAACCAGATGGGTCTGACCATTGATACTATCAACATCAACGGCAATACAGGAGGTGATCACTTTTTTGACTCTTGCTTCAATATCCATATTCATCGCATCTTTCCCGGTTAATTAACGCTGCATGTGCAAGCCATCAACGGTAGTAATAACCCGATCCACGCCAGGTTTATTCAGGTATGACTCGTAAGCCGGGCCAGCTCGCCAGCTACCGTCTCCGATAAGGCCGTCCAGCACATTACTTAACACATAGTCAGTTTCCCCTTTTAGCCTGGTCAGCCCCGCCTCTCTGGCAAACTGCAGTGCAATCTCAGCCAGTTTTTCTTTTTGTGGATGATGAGTAATGACCTCTTTGAGAGTCTCCATTTTCGCTTTCAATTCTGGGTGCTTGTCAATATCGCTACATTGCGCTTTCAACGCTGCACTCTTTATCGTGTCATTGGGTAATATTTCCGCACGCAAGCCGTCAAACGCTCTGCGTACAGGGAACGGTGTGGAGGTATCTGGCTCCAGGGCTTTACGTATCACACCCAAAAACGTCTCACGGGCGTCGAAATGCATTGAATGCATATTCGTAACGCTCGGTACTGTTGAGAGGAAACTATTTTGCTTAAACTTCAAACCAGAAAATGGGCCAGTCTTATCTGTCTGACTATTATCATTATCGGTCGTACCGGCTTTATTACCTGTAATTACCGTCGTGTCTGATTGTAAGGTATCGGTTTTAACATTCTCGACGCCAGCCAGTTGACTGGCAAGCGGCTTCACATTCACAATCTCTGCCGTCTGGCTTTGCTGTTTATTATCATCAACGCCGTGCACCGTGGCCTGTACCGGCTTGCCGATAATGCTCTTGCTGGTTACGCCATCGACTTCATCAAAAGAGGTTGTTTCACCCGTAGTGCCCTTTTCTGACGTGACCACCTTTCCATCTTTACTTTCGGATGAAGCGTTGGTCACAGCCTCTGCCGTCGCATGAGCCGTGACGTCAATTTTACCCGCGATGCCATGGTCAATTGCCCCTGTGCTGGCGCTGTGTGCCGTCTCCGTTTGATGCGTAGTCGAATCCACACGCGAATGACTATGACTTACGTTGCTGCTGTTAGTCGAATGGTGTGACTCGCCATTGCGTTGGCTGTTATCAATAAATGTTCGGCTATTATCAATCGTCTTCCGGCTATTATCATGGTTGCTATTATCGATATGGCGCTGGCTATTATCGACATGGCTTCGGCTATTGTTAATATGCTTACTGTTATCCACGCTATGGTTACTGCTATCAATATTAATATTGATATTAATACCCGTAGGTTCTGCTTTTTTCCCACCATCAGGTACTGGTCCAGCCGCAGGCTCCGGAATTTTAGGGTCAGGCAGTTTATCTGCAGGAATTTGTGCAAAAACATTACGTAGCAGCAGGGGTATCAACGTTTGCATTTCAAGGTGCCGGGCTTCCCGTCCTACGCTGGTACCCTGCTCTTGCGTTAATTTTTGGTGGCACATATCAAGCGCCTCAACCGCCTTCGCTGCCGCTTTGTCAACAAGGTGCGTAAGATTGCTGCGGGTTAACGGATCTAACGTACAGCCAAAGTTATGTTCAATGCAGCTGGCAATATAGGGCATCACCTCCTGCATAACAAGATTCGTCGATAATTTACTTAATTCACCACCAGTGTTATTTTTGATAATATCTAACAGCTGCTTTTCCAGGTTTTCCAGCTTCGCTTCCGCTTTCTTTGTTTCTGGCAGCCATGGCCCAAAAGCTGACTTTTCTTTCAGGCCATCTTTTATGATTTGCGCGGTATACTCTGCCCCCACCTTCATCAGTAGCGTCTTCGCCTCAGGAGAATCACTGGTGGCGTTGAGCGCTGAACGAAAGAGCCCGGCAAACTCCATTATCGCTTTCTTACCGGCGACATTATTTGAATTGGTAAAAACTTCTTTTAACGCCTCAGCGTCTTTCCCGCATTTAAACAATGCATCCAGACTCGCCTGTTTGATCAGCGCGGGAAAATCTTCCAGTTGCGGGCCTTTAATTTCCCCTGACAGCGTCGTTGTGGCACTTTCTCTGACTGCGGAAAGATTCGCCGCAAGATTCGTGGCCTGCGTTTTGATCTCGGTCTGCATACCTGGCATTATGACGGGGGGCTGAGTCCTTACACTTGTAACCATTATTAATATCCTCTTCTGTTATCCTTGCAGGAAGCTTTTGGCGGTTTCCAGGCTGCTACTTATCGTACTGCTCAGCACTTTTACCAGGTTGTCGTACAATGAATTGGCATTGCTATATTTTTGCGTCAGCGTCTGTAATGTGGTTTTCATATTTTCTTCCTGCGCTTTAAAACCCGACTGCCAGGCTTGATATTTGGCGTTATCCATTTCGAGTTTTGAGTCTTTTCCCGGCGCGCCTAAACCATCAATATCCTGAACCATTTTTTGTAATGGCGTCAGATCAACGGTGACGACATAACCGGATCCATAAGATTTCAGGCAGCTATTCGGTAAATTCAATTCACTGAGCCACTGTCTCGCTTCCGCTTCAGTGGCTACTTTAACGCCGCTGCCTGACTGCGCTGGAAATAAAACGGTATTACTGTTTATTTGATTATATTTATTGACTAAACTGTTTAAATCATTTTTGAGTGAGGTAACATCTAGCTTAACGGTATTACCGTCCTTACCTGGTAATAACCAGCCTCCCATTTTGGAAAGAATATCACTGAAGGCCTGATAAAAATCGGTATAGACTGCGACAACGTTTTCATAAACGCCCAGATAGCTGTCACCTATCGCCGATATATTTTGGGAAACCATATCCCAAATCTCAGCATCAGAAATGGTTGTTCTCGGCTGCGCCATAGGCGAAGCGCTAAATAAGGCCGACGTCGGCGCAGAAAACGCGCTCCGCAGGTTCTCATTTTGTTCTGCGGATAATGACACGCCAGACTTCGCCAGCGCATTCAGGCTGC
Source organism: Salmonella sp. 32010601201800023SM (assembly GCF_017572235.1). Lineage (NCBI taxonomy): Bacteria > Pseudomonadati > Pseudomonadota > Gammaproteobacteria > Enterobacterales > Enterobacteriaceae > Salmonella > Salmonella sp. 32010601201800023SM. Next base: position 546,837 of record NZ_JAGEQS010000002.1, on the reverse strand, counting down.
TGGTCAACTGTTGGCGCGCCAGCGTGCGCTCGTCATTATTCTCTTCAGAGATCGGTGGCGTTGACTGCAGCGTCTGCTGTGCCTGCTGGATTTTAGTAGCCGCCTGCGATAATGAAATGATATCTGTACCGCGATGTTCTGTGGTAGACGGTACCACGGCAGTCTCGACGTGCTCGCTCGCCGAGGGAGTCTGCGGCCGTTCGGCAACGATCCCCGGATGAGGAGAAGCGGAATAATTTTGAATATTAAGCATAATATCCCCAGTTCGCCATCAGGAGCGCGATTAAATCACACCCATGATGGCGTATAGATGACCTTTCAGATTAAGCGCGAATATTGCCTGCGATAGCAGCAAGTGCGGATGCTTTCGACTGGTTAATGCTCTCCATTGTTTTCAGCATTTCCTGAATCAGGCTGGTCGATTTACGTGAACTTTCACGGGCTTCGTCCGATGCGGTGCTGGCAACACGGTTATTCACCTGGCTAATTTGCTGCTCGGAACGTTCCTGAGTAGCGGCGTACTGCCCGGACGCCCCTGCAATACCACCGACCGTGACCGAGTTCTTCATAATCAGATCGCCCGTCATCTGCATCTTGCGCGCATCAATTCGGGTCATATCCATGGTATTCTGCTCAAGACGAATATCGGATTCGACAGACTCAAGACGTTTCGACAGAATAGCCTGATGTTCAGGGGAGATTTGTTTATTACTGTCTTTAATACCCAGACTTTCCGTGGCGCTGGTTCCGGCATTAGATTTAAGCGTCGCATCATTAAGATTTTTCGTCGCATCGGTACCGGTTTTCTTCATATTTAACGATTTCAGAGAATCGACGCCTTCAGCACCGAGTTTGACGCTATTCTGCCCGTTCAGCACGTTTTTAATACTGTGGCTTTCAGTGGTCAGTTTATCGATCTTCGCGGCATTATGTTTAAGCGCGCCTCTTTCATTCTGCAGCCCCTTATATTCCAGTTTGGCGCCCACGCCAGTGATCCCCAACTGAAGCGCGCTCTGGGAAATACTACCGGACAACGCATTCATCCCTTCGCGCATCATGGAGCTTGCTGTCGTTTTAGCTGCATCAAAACTGACTAATGACAACTTACCAGACAGTTTGCTATCAGCCTGGTTCAACGTCAGCATTAACGTATTCGCGGCAGCCAACAGCGCAACGGCACTGGAAGACATTCCGCTAATATCAAAAAACTTTCCGACTTCTGCCTGCTGCTCGCGTAACTGGGTTTGCACAACCTCATTCGCTTTAGTCGTGACATTATTTGCCAGAGCATTCAAATCCTGATTCATGTCGGTATTTTGAATACTGGCTTTTAAAAAGGACGTGATCGTTCCGGGGGTTTGCGTTAATACCCCTGGCGCAGGCGCGCTCAGTGTAGGACTCAACCCCAGGTCACTGACTTTACTGCTGCTAATACCAATACTATTCAGAATATCTTTAGCGCTAACGGATTGCGAAGCTGTCTGTGAACTATTCTCAACAGAATGATTATTTAAATAAGCGGCGGGATTTATTCCCACATTACTAATTAACATATTTTTCTCCCTTTATTTTGGCAGTTTTTATGCGCGACTCTGGCGCAGAATAAAACGCGAAGCATCCGCATTTTGCTGTACCGCAGAAGACATGGCTTTTTGCAGTTCCGCCGTTACCTTCTGGTTTTCACCAAATATTTCTACGGATTGTTTAAGCCACTGCTGAATCTGATCCATGGCAAAACGGGCGAGCATAAAATCAGCAAGCGCCTCGCTGGCATTTTTAATAAATACGCCCTCGGCAACACCACCGGCTGACTGGGCTGCGGTATTCGTGACTTCCATGCCCAACGCCACTTTATTTAGGGTATTACCTACCAGCTCTTTACTTAAGGCATTCGTTTGCAGGCCCATCTTGCTACCCACATTACCCAGGCCGCTAGTAATACGTTGCATCCCCTGGGTAAAGAGTTTGCTGCCGTTTTGCGCCAACTGTTTCAGCACGTTAGGCACCAACTTCTTAATCGTTTCGCCCATCATTTTGCTCAGCGCGTTACCCAGTTTCGCCGCCGCGCCTTTCCCGACAACTGCGACCACCACAATGACCGCTACCATCGCAATAGCGGCAACAATCGCACCAACAATGCTGCCTGCCATCTCTGCCGTTTTCTTATCGACGCCTAATCCTTCCAGCGCTTTGGTAATCGCCTTGCCAATCAGCTCCATTAACGGCTTCAGCACATGCTCCATAATCGGGTTTAGCGCCTGCTGAATAAACGACACCCCCGTCGCCGCCTTCACAATTTCATCGGCCACCATTACCGCAAGTCCCACCGCAGCCAGCGCCAGACTCGCCCCACCGGTAAAAACAGCTGCCACAACGCTGACAATGGTTAGCAGCGCGCCGAGGACTTTCCCGATACATCCCATAATGCGGTTCGTTTCCTCGGCTTTGCGCGTCTCTTCCTGGAATTCAGCCGATTTCTTTTCCATCTCCGCCTGACGCCCTTCCTGCAAGGCGTTGAAAAGCGCAAGATCGTTTTGCAGGCTTTCTTCCGTATTTTTGCCCACAATCTCAATAAACATGGCCATGAGCATAGTGAGGCGGGCGACATTTGACAGATTATCCTGCTCACCCTGGGAAACCTGATTCTGAGAGGCGGCATTAGCCGTTCCCTGGAATTTGGTCAGAATGTTATCCGCTTTCTCGGCTTTCGCTTTGGCGTCTGTGCCTGCTTTAACCGTCGCATCCGTGGCCTTATCTAAGGCCTCTTTCGCCTCTGTCGCTTCTTTTCCGGCCTGTTCTACCGCGGCTTCAGCTTGTGCATAGCCGGGGTCAGCCGGGTCCAGCGATTGCAATTTATTTTGCGCCTGCGTCAGTTTTTTGGTCGCAGCGTCATAAACACTCTTGGCGGTATCCGTCTTTTTGATACTGGCTTCATAGAGATCCGTCGCCTCCTGAGCCTCTCCCAGAGCCGTCTGGAATTCTTTCGATACCTGAATCCCCATCTCTTTTTGTGACTCAATCATCGCCTGCCATACCGCCAGACGAGACTCCAGTTGAGACAGCGAAACATCACCCAGTAGCGTCATTAACTTGCCAAGCAGTAATGTCAATTGCCCTTCGCTGGAGAGTTTTTCCCGGGCGGCGTCCGTAGGCGGCTTCAGACCCACCGTATTAATAGCGCTCTCGCCGGACTTTGTTCCGGCTTTAAGGTCGCCCGCTTTCGTTGCCACCACATCTTTAAAAGCTTTATCCGCCGCTTTTAAAAAGTCCGTGTTCTTACGAACGCCTTCAAAAGCCGCCTCAGCGAGGCGCGGATTTTGGGTATATCCGCTACGGCTAATGCTACTTGCGTCATTTACCATAATTATTCCTTTTCTTGTTCACTGTGCTGCTCTGTCTCCGCCGTTTTTAGCGCCTCCAGATAGACCAACGCTTTTGCCCGCAGAGACTCATCTTCAGTACGTTCATTGACAAGTTCAAAACACTGTCTGGCTTTTGCTGCCTTACGCATTAATAATTGACACTGCCCGGTAAAAAAAACGGGGCGATAATCATTTTTAAGTAACGTAAACGCTACTGCATAAAGGTCACATGCTTTCTGAAATTGTTTTTTCAGTTGGCATACCGCCGCCAGTCCCATGGTGTAATCGGGATTGTAAAAATCATAAATGCATAAGAAACGAAAGAATGTCTCAGCTTCATCCAGTCGTCCCTGGTTATAAAACTCATAAGCATGAGCATATAAACCGTCCATCATATCTTGAGGGATCCCATGAACGTCTTTTAGCGTGGCGCCTTCACTAACGGCATCCCAAATCATTTCCGCAACACGTTCTTCGCTGACATTATTTTGATAATCCATTACTTACTCCTGTTATCTGTCACCGACTTTGTAGAACTTAACGACTGCGTTTATCTGATGCAGTTATTAAACCCCGACGGTGGTTAGTGAACATTCAAAAAACGCCCAATGAATACATCGCTACTGCTTTACGCGGCTCAATGCCGTACCTCGTTTTCTTGTGGCTGAATAACGTCTTTGCCCGCGTTTTCTACCTCTTCCAGCCAAACCAGAAGACGTAAAACTTCATCAATTTCTTCCAGACTCACCAGATCATAACGGCGATGGGTTTTGAAAAGACTGCGCGCCAGTTTGATATCGACGATCACAGGTACGCCAACCTTCTCCGCATAGGCGCGGACGGCCAGTGCGCGCTGATTCGTTTCATACACCGAGATCATCGGAATCGGCATCAATTCGGGTTTAAAATAAATCCCGATCGTAATATGCGTGGGGTTGGCAACAATCAGGCGTGAGTTTTCAATATCAGATTTCACCTGTTCAGACAGAATTTCCATATGAACTTCACGTCTTTTAGATTTAACCTCTGGGTTCCCTTCCTGCTCCTTCATTTCACGCTTCACTTCTTCCTTATCCATTTTCATATCTTTCATGGTCAGGAAATATTCCGCAATAGCATCCAATAATAAGACAATCAATGCGCAAGCAAGGCAAGTTAATACCAATGCGAGGAGAAGTTCACGCCAAATGACGGCAATACCTACAATATTGCCATTTAGCTGAGAAAAGATTTCAACCTTATATTTCTTCCAGCAAATGATGGCGGCCACCACAAAGGATGAGAGATACAGTAGGGTTTTGACCGTATCTTTAACCGTGCGCATACTAAAAAGTTTTTTTGCCCCTTCTACCGGGTTTAACGCCGATAAATTAGGCTTTAATGCTTCTGTCGCCAGCACAAAACCGGCCTGTAATAACGCCGGTAATGCGGAACACACTAAGCAGAGCAGCATAAATGGAATCAGATATTTTAACCCTATCCCAAAAACGGCCAAACTGTAGTCAGCCATGCTCTGATCAAAATTATCCGCAATAATGATCTTAATTATCCCCATAAACTCATTAAATGAGCCATACGACACCAGATAGGCAATTCCTCCCAGCGTCAGGCAGGCGATAATGAGATCTTTACTTTTAAATGACTGGCCTTTTTTAGCGGAGTCTTCCAGCCGTTTTTTAGTCGGTTTTTCTGTTTTATTCGAGGACATGCGTCGCCCCTCGCTCGTAAAACCAACTGCTTAACCCTGTGGCCTGGAAAGAGAGTCGCAGTACATTGTCCGGTAGTACCGGAGAGAAATAAAGCAGCATAATTAAAACGGCAATACCGCTTTTTACCGTCAGTGAAATCGCAAAAGCGTTCATTTGCGGAGCAAAGCGCGACAATAAACCCAGGAATACTTCTGACAGCAACAGCACTAATACCACCGGACTGGCCAGAACCAAGGCGTTTTGAGCCACCTGATTAATAAACGTTAATAGCGGCGGTAATGAAGGCGTGCACTCGTTCATCGGATCGCATAGCTGATAGCTTTTATTTAACACGTCAACCATCGTGACCAGACCGCCGTTTTGTAAATAAACGACAGCGGCAAACATATTCAGGAAATTAGCCATTTCCGAGGTATCAATACCGTTTGCCGGATCGATACTGCTACTTAGCGTTGCCCCTCGCTGGTTATCGATAATACAACCCAGCGCATGCATAACCCAAAAAGGCCATGACAGCAGACAGCCCAGCATGACGCCTACCGCCGCTTCTTGCAGAACTAACGGGATCATCGCCACCGATAAAAACGGCGGCGCCTCGTTCAATGCATGCGGCCATACTCCCAATGCCACCAGGATGATAATGGCGTTTCTCGGCGCGCCGCTTAATACCCCGCTATTCAAAAACGGCAGGAAGAAAAAAATCGGCGCTACGCGAGCAAACCCTAGTGCCGCAGACGCAACCAGGTGATGAATTTCAAAGTACAACGCGTAAAGCATTTTTTACCCCTTAGCCAACGCCAGGAATATCACCTGACGCCCGTAAGAGAGTAAAACTTCGCCATACCAGCCAGACAGTAAAAACAAGCATAAACACACGCCAAGTAATTTAATGCCAAAAGGCAGCGTCTGTTCCTGTAATTGCGTTACCGTCTGGAATAACCCTACCAGGAGGCCGATAATCGTTGCGACAATCGTCGGCCACCCTGACAGGATCAAAACAAGATAGAGCGCCTTATTACCTGCAAACACTAAATCATCCATTTAACTATCCCGTCTCGTAATGATGTCATGTTGCAATGTCCATATACTGTAATATCAATCCCTTAGACAGTAAGGTCCAGCCATCAAGCGCGACAAAAAGCACCAACTTAATAGGTGTAGATATCGTCACCGGACTCATCATCATCATCCCCAGCGCCAGTAGCACGCTGGATACCACCAGGTCGACGACAACAAAGGGCAAATAGAGATAAAAACCAATTTTAAACGCGCTTTTTATTTCGCTCAGCGCATAAGCAGGTAATAACGCAAATATTGATGGTTTTTCAATTTCATCTTTGTCACGCTTTACCGTCTCGGTCTCTTCTCCATACTGACGCTTCAGTTGCGCGTTTTCAAAAAACTGAACTAACTCGCGATCTGAATATTTGATCAGATAATCGCGATAACCATCCAGACCTTCATCAACGTGTTTACTTAATGACGAAATATCATTAAAGGTGACATCTTCGTCCTCAAAATAGACGTAGGCATCATGCATTATTGGCCACATAACAAACATAGAAAGCAGCAATGCGACGCCGTTAAGCGTCATATTTGAAGGTATCTGCTGCAATCCCAGGGCGTTACGCACCATGACAAATACAATAGAAAATTTAACGAAACAGGTTCCTGACGCAATAATAAATGGCAACAGGGTGGAAAATGCCAGTAAGGCAATTAATGAGATATCATTCCCCATTACCAGACTCGCTCAGCCATTCATGGATCTCAACGCCTAAGGTGTCATTCATCTGTACCAGTTCGCCATTACCCAGCAAAACACCATTCGCCATAATTTCAACGTTAAGTTCAGCATTGGTCGGCAGTGATAATAGCTGTTGCTGCCCCATGGCTTCGAGTTCGGCGAGGGTAACGTTCTTACGATACAAAACAAATTCCAGTTTGACGGGCAATTGATTCAAGCCAGGCAGAGTTTCTGCAGTTTCAGTTGTATTATTTTCTTCTTCGATATGTTGAATATCTAACGTTTCCACAATAATTCCCCCTTCAACACGGTTGAAATGACCTAACTTTTTCGCGTAGCAATAAACTTCCGCACGGGAAGTACGAATCAGGAGTACATCTCCGATCCCGATTCGGCCCAGCAACGAACGCTGCGTATCACTGCTACCGATTACAAAGCGCAACGGCCAACGCAGCATTTTCGGCCTGCCGCCCCCGACTGCAGGCAGTTCAGGAAGATGCTCAAACCACAGGCCGCCCCGATCGCTCATAATGTGCAACAATTTCCCTTCCGGCAGCGCGCTTCCCGGTACGGGGTTCTCTACGCATAAACGCCGACAGGACAAATGCGGCACGGGCAACTCAAACGGTCGCTCTGTTGCAGCAAGCCAGGGAACGACCAGGTGCTCAGCGCCAGCAGAAACCGCCGCCCCCGCCAGAGCGGGAGAGACATGCTCAAGCCAGTCCCCAGGTTGAATCCACGCCGACCACCGTTTTTCTGCATCGCTCAACCGAACCCACATTCCCTGTCGCGTCGGATATTCCAGCGTCGCTTCCCGGCCATGGCGCTGGCATTCTGTCGCGGTTTGCGCCAATAGCCATTCGCGACGATCAATCTGTCTCACACGCAATGACATCAGGCGTCATCCTCCTCGCCAGATTGCTGTCTGTGCTGTTGCTGCTGCGGATTTTGTTGATCGTCTCGCGTCAGGTGCCAGCGCTGGGGATTACCGTTTTGCCATTGATCATGCAAACGATGTTCAACCTGCGTATTTGACGGTATTAACGAAAACTCCCCTGCTTGCCGCGCCTGAATATTGACGGAATAGTCATTTCCCCAGCGCTGAAAACGGTAAGTCAGCGAGCTATCCTCTCCTTTCACGCCATCGGCAGTGGGAAAAATAGTCATCATCGGCTTTGATTGCGCCGCTAAAGGCATTTTTTCATCGCCGCCGGTTAATTGGCTAAGATCGGCGATAGTGGTTGGTTGCAGCGGAAGCTGAGAAACATCTTTAACCTTTTTATGATCTTTATCGTCAGGCTTACCGGTATTGGCTGCGGCCATTCGGGCAGGTGCGACATCCCGCGCCAGCGGCGCGCCCTCTTTACGAACGCCTTCGCCCGCGATGGCTTTATTATCCCCAGGCAATGCCTTGATATTATCGTCAGAGATTCCCGTGGCGTTATCGGTTACTTCACTAACGGATTCCACGGCTTTTAAATCAGCAGATAATTTTTTACCGCTTACGCTTTCTAACGGCCTATTTTTAGACGATAGCAACGCTGCGGATTTATCTACTTTGGCCTCCGCAGAAATCAAACCGACAGATTTTTCAGCAGTGACTTTCAACAATTTTTCAGCAATCCTGAGTTCGCCTTTTCCGTTATGATGCAGACCAGAAACGTTGCCATTGTGATGTTCTGATTTCGCTGGCGCGCCATGTCGCCATGCCGCCAGTAATACCGGTAAAGCCGTTTCTTTATGCATTACGAAAGCATCGCCATAGTCGCGATCTTTTTTATCACCGGAATATTCTGTCTTATGCTTTTCCACCGCTTTTTTTAATGCTTCTGATAAACCGCCAACCTCATCCTGCTGCGGCAGTAAAATGTTCCCGGATGAACTGACAGCTGACACATCGCCCATTAAATTATCTCCTCTGACTCGGCCTCTTCCTGCTGTATCTCTCGCTGGATATAGAATCTTTTCTGACGGATTATCCAGCGTTGATAGTTCCCTTCTTTGCGCAACCAATATTTACTTTTTTTCTGAAACTCTTCCCTTTTCTTTTCCAGCTCGCTCCGTTTTTCCTGAATTTGTATAATCTGGAGTTCTAAATCTTTTATCTGCCGGCGAACAATAGACTGCTTACGTAATAACGTATAAATTTCCTCACGACTGAGCTGTCTGTTTTCTGCACGCAGCGTATCTAATAACAATTTCAGACCCGCTATTTGTTCAAGGATCGCCTCCTCCTCGGCCTGCAGCCCGCGGTCCTCATCCTGATAGCGAAGTAATATCGACTCACACTGTGAATGAAATACCGTACAGCGCCGCTGCAATACTTTAATTCTGGTCAGCGAATGCATTCATACCGCTCAACGTGTCATCAAAGGATGAATACTGCGCTACCGGCTGGCATAACCAGGCTTTCAGGCTATCCCGCATCTGCATCGCCCGATCGTTATCGATATTTTCGCCAGGACGATATTCTCCCAAGTCAATGAAAAGCTGGAGCTCTTCCAGACGCGTCATTAATTTACGCACGGCAGATGCCTGTTCAGCATGTGTCGGCGTCGTGACTTGTCCAAAAACGCGGCTTACGCTTTTCAGTACATCGATTGCCGGGTAATGTCCCTGCCCGGCCAGCTTTCTGCTCAGATACAGGTGACCGTCAAGGATAGAGCGAATTTCATCCGCCATCGGGTCCGCCTCTTCCTCGCTTTCCAGCAGTACCGTATAAAAGGCAGTAATGCTTCCCTCGCTGGTCGCCCCGGGGCGTTCCAGCAAGCGGGGCAAATTATCGAATACGGAGGCGGGATAACCTCGACGAGCCGGACGCTCTCCCGACGCCAGTGCCACATCTCGCAAAGCACGCGCATAACGGGTCATGGAATCAATAAAAAGCACGACCCGTTTTCCCTGGTCGCGAAAATATTCCGCTACGGTTGTCGCCAGTTGCGCCGCATTGCAGCGATCGACCGAGGGGAAATCGGAAGTGGCAAAAACCAGCACGCATTTTTCTTTCTTATGCGAAGCGCGCAACATATCCACGAATTCAGTGACCTCGCGGCCTCGTTCACCGATAAGACCGATAACAAAGACATCCGCCTCCGTTTGCTCGATCAGCATATGCATCAGCATGGTCTTACCGCATCCTGCGGAGGCAAAAATGCCCATTCGCTGGCCTACGCCACAGGTCAATAACCCGTCAATCGCGCGCACACCGGTAATCAGCGGTTCACGGACGCCAACGCGTGAAGCGTAAGACGGCGGTGCGACATCAATAACGCGTTCTTCGCTAATCGGCGCCACTTCAGGGGTAAAACGCTCAACGATTTTCCCTGTCGGATCCAACACCGCGCCTAATACCGAGTATCCCACCCACGCCGATAACGCACGTCCAGTGGGATAAAGCACGACATCGCGGCTCAGCCCCTGGGCATTGCCGATAAGGCTCAGCACGGTGCGTTCCCGCTGTAAGCCAACCACCTGCGCACGTGCAACAACCTGTTTTTGGTGCCAGCCACGGCGTATTTCACACAGTTCGCCAATGGCCACATCGCGCAATTCCGCCTCAATAATTGGGCCGGTTATTTTTTGTGGGTAGGCCAGATATTGCAGTAAACGAGGTGTTTTCATCTCATTAGCGACCGACTAAAAACTTCCAGATAGTTGTAAAACCCATTCAAGGCAGTAGAGAACTTTTCACCGTCAGATAAAAAATCCGGATGCACTAAGGCTTTAAGCGTTAGCTCCCCATTCTGCTCCCCCAGTAGTAATTGCCCGCCGCGGGCAAAATGGCATCCTTCCATGATGGTCATTAAGATTTCATAAGCCCGCTGTTGTAATACCACCATGCTGTCAGCACCCAATTGCGCCCAGATCCATACATCATCGTCCTTGACGCTGATACAGATACTTGGCAATGCAAATAAATCCAGAACAATTGTTGAATGGCTATCTATTCCTCCGATGAGTGAAGGATCGCAACCACTTACTTCCAGTGCGGAACGAACTAATTCAGCGATATCCAAATGTTGCATAGATCTTTTCCTTAATTAAGCCCTTATATTGTTTTTATAACATTCACTGACTTGCTATCTGCTATCTCACCGAAAGATAAAACCTCCAGATCCGGAAAACGACCTTCAATCATTTTCTTAATAAATCGACGGACATCGACAGACGTAAGGAGGACAAGATCTTTATGTGCAATCAATAAATCATCCAACTTAAGTGTAATGAGATCCATCAAATTAGCGGAGGCTTCCGGGTCAAGGCTGAGGAAGGTACTGCCAGAGGTCTGACGGATCCCTTTGCGAATAACATCCTCAACTTCAGCAGATACCATTACTGCTCGTAATTCGCCGCCATTGGCGAATTTATGGCAAATATAACGCGCCATTGCCCCACGAATATGCTCCACAAGGTTAATGACATCTTTTTCTCTTGGCGCCCACAATGCGAGCGCTTCCATAATTAATTTCATATTACGCACGGAAACACGTTCACTTAACAAACGCTGCAAAACTTCAGATATACGTTGTACCGTGGCATGTCTGAGCACTTCTTTAAGTAAATCAGGAAATTTCGCTTCCAGTTGGTCCAGCATATGTTTTGTTTCCTGAATACCGAAATATTCATTGACGTTGCGCGCCAGCGTCACCGCCAGACAGTGGTAAAGCTCATCAAGCGCGTTCCGCAACACATAGCCAAGCTCCCGGAGTTTCTCCCCCTCTTCATGCGTTACCCAGAAATACTGGCTGCTACCTTGCTGATGGATTGTTGGATTAATACCAAAGGACACGACTTCATCGGAATAATTTACCACTCGCATCAAATCAAAATAGACCGTAAATTGTTCAACACGGATCTCATTAATCAACAATACGATGCTGTTATCGTCCAGGCCCTCGCCATCGCGTAACAATACTTCCGGCAGGCGCACGCCATAATCAATAAAGAACTGACTACGTAGACGCTCCGCAAGTTGAGCTTTTTCCAGATCTTCACGCCGGCTCTTCGGCACAAGTAATATCAACGGTACGGTCTCTGTAGAGACTTTATCGAGATCGCCAATCAGTCCTAACGACGACCCTTCTTTTTCCTCAATACTGAGCGGCTGCTCGCCTTTACTGGTTTTAGGTTTGGCGGCGCTACGTTTTGCTTCACGGAATTTAAAATAGAAGAGTACGCTTAAAACCACCGATAAAATAACAAATACCGGCAGCGGGAATCCCGGCAGAGTTCCCATTGAAATGGTCAAAATAGCCGTAACAACCAATACAAATGGGTTGTTCAACAGCTGCGTCATGATATTCCGCCCCATATTATCGCTATCGCCATTTACGCGAGTCACGATAAAACCGGCACTAATCGCAATCAACAATGCGGGGATCTGGGCGACAAGACCATCACCAATGGTCAGCATGGTATAAGTAGACAGAGCGGAGGACAAATCCATACCATGGCGGGTCATCCCCACCGAAATACCGCCAATAAAGTTAACAAAGATAATAATGATGCCGGCAATAGCGTCACCTTTGATAAACTTCATCGCACCGTCAAAGGAACCGTAAAGCTGGCTTTCCCTTTCCAGTACGCTTCGCCGTTCGCGCGCGGCATCCGCATCAATAATACCGGCCTTCAAATCGGCATCAATACTCATCTGTTTACCGGGCATACCATCCAGAGAAAATCGGGCCGCAACTTCCGCGACGCGTTCTGAACCTTTGGTAATAACGATAAACTGGACCACGGTGACAATAGAGAAGACAACAAAACCCACCGCCAGGCTATCGCCAATAACGAATTGCCCGAACGTGGCGATAATTTCACCGGCATCGGCTTCAATCAAGATAAGACGGCTGGTACTGATTGATAATGCCAGACGAAAGAGCGTGGTAATTAACAGTACCGCAGGAAACGTTGAAAAACTGAGGATTCTGTCAATGTAGAACGACCCCATAAACACCAATATCGCCAGTACGATATTCAGTGCGATCAGGAAATCAACCAGATAGGTAGGTAATGGAATGACGAACATAGAAATGATCATCACCATTAGTACCAGAATCAGTAATTCAGGTCGTAAACGAGCACTGTTAAGTAGAGAAAGCAGCACTATAGGTATCCTGTTAATATTAAATTAAGACAGCTTTTCAATAGTACGACGCTGTTCTGCCATTTCATGCTTGTAGGCAATATCGGTCATACTACGTAACGCCATTAACAATTCTTCCTGCCAGTATTCTTCATAAAATAGTGAAGAGGGTATGGCTTTACATACTTGATAAAATATCTGCAAAAAGGATGCATGTTCTTTATGACTAAGCAATAACGCATTCAAGCCTATAATATCGGCTAACAGCGAATCCACTTCATGTGGCTGTTGCAATAGCGAAAGCATCAGTAGTAGCCACGACGACTCCTCCGCATTAAACGCTTTGGTAAACGAATACGACAACAATGTACTCACAAACAGCAGGTCAGCGGAGCGCAACATTTTAAGTTGCGTCAGGCGTCGTAAAAGCTGGCCAAACTCCAGGCGCGAACAGCTGGCGTCATTCGCGTCAATATCGGTTAATAGCGAACCCTCGATAAAATCCAGTACCACCAGTCGACGTTGATAGCCATAACTGGCTATCCAGTCAGAGTAAATCTCCACTTCATGTGATTCACTCTGGATAAATTGCCGATAGCTGGCGCGCAATAAGCCTGGTTTTAACGATAATGTTTTCCCAAAAAGCCGGGCCTTCAACGCACAATTAATCCCTGCCTTGAGGGTCTTCGGATCGGTTTGCTCTTCAACGTGCTTAAGTAACGACTCCAGCTTTTTCCGCACGATCTCTTCCAGATCTTTACGACGAAGCAATTCGCGTAACACAAGGACTAAATCACTGGGGTCAGGAAATAAGCTACGCGCCTGACGTAAAAAATCTTCTAACGCGCCGCCATGTACGCTAATTAGCTTTAATATTTGCTTCGCCTTCGGTAAAGCCTCATCCTCCAGCACGCGTTCAAAACTGTTAGATAAATTACTGGATTTTTTTTCATAATCGCGACGGTTACGAAATTGCGCCAGCGCCGCTGACATTTCGTCCGTCGACTGGACAAATTTTTGTACTTCCGCCCCTGGAGACGAATCCTCCGCGGCCTGTTGTATTTCCGCCTGTTGCGCATCAGTATGCTGGGTCGCATCCTGGTGAGATGTCTGCCGGGACAATATTCTGGAAAATGAAATACCGGAGGTTGAGCCAGGAATCATTTAATTACCTCCTGACCTCTATCCAGATAAACACGAACCCATTTCTGTAACTTATCGTCCCCACTCCAGGCACCGCTTTGCTTCAGAATATTGTTTACCGATTCGCTGGCATCCGGCGTTAACGGGTCGACAATTTCTTTTGGTTCAATCATGAACACACGAACAACATTACTTTTATTCTTACTGGAATAACGGAACAGGCTACCAATAAGCGGTAATTTGCCTAAAAACGGAATACTTTGGACAGTATCGGTATTTGCATCCCGTGTATAACCCCCGACCAGCAAACTTTTTCCGTGCGGCACTCTCGCAATAGTGCTAATTAACGTTCGCCCGACTTCGGGTAACGCATCTACGGAGGTGGTAGTATCAGATTGCGGCGTCTTATCGTTGCCATCTTCAATGTCCAGCGACATTTCTATCTGACCATCTGCGGAAAAACGGGGCAGCACTCGGATCATTGTTCCGTATGTTACATGCTCAAGCGCCACATTACGTTCCCCAATCAGCTTGGTGTAAAACGTTCTGTTGTTATCAAAAATAGCGGGAACATTTTCCTGAGTCAGTAATACCGGGCGCGAAACCACCGTCGCCTGTTTCTTCTCTTCTAACGCATTTACCGCGGCGATGAATCGACTGCCATCGAGGGTACTTATTGAAGACTGGTTTAATGACACGCCAAGTTTGTCCCCAATAGTAATGCTGCCGCTCCATGAAGTGCCCAAACGCTCCAGATCGCTTTTATTAAGATCGACAATCCACAGGGATAATTCTACGTGACGTTTGGCGACATCCAGCGCTTTAACCAGCATTTCGATAAAATGCACCTGCTCAGCCGTTCCCTTTACTAACAAACTGTTGGTATCCGGATAGGCCACGATTTTAATATTGCCCGCCGCGGCATTTTGCTTTAAAGCTTCCTGCAGACTCATGCCACCGGCATAATTTGCTGCTTTACCTTTCTCTCCATTCGCTGAAAACGCTGGCATCGCCGGGGGTTCGCTACTGACAATATTACCTAAGGGTTGCTCTTCTCCCTGCAATAACCTTTCAATGGCCGTGGCAATACCGGGGATAACCATTTTCTGATCGCGCAGATTGTAGGTACGATCGCCCACGAAGGTATTGTTCAGACGCATCACCCCTATTTTCTGACGTCCCAGCTCAATACCATCGTTTTGCTTGTCCATCATGGTGGCGGCGTTGACCACCATATCAACATAGACGGGTGGCCCTGAAACATAGAATGTTCCTTTACGGTTATCGCCACGTAGCGGGTAATTTTTGTTATATAAACCTGAGCGTTTTAGAAAATTGTTGAACTCATTGAGTGAGACGTTGCGTAAAGAAACCACGGCATTGCGCATTTCACTGGCGTCATAAATATAGATAGCCTGTCCATCGAAATACCAAATCAGCCCCAGTTGTAGGGAAAGCTTCTCCAGTAATGCGTTAGGATCGTGAAACTCAAAGTTGCCCGTAATTTTTTTTCGTGCCGCCATTTTGCTAACAATGACAGGCTCCTTTAGCTGTAGCGCCATGGCATCGAAAAATGTCCGCAGGCTATCGTCTTTCGCAACAAACCCACTTCCCGTTACAGGTATTTTTTCACTAGAATAACCAGGTGCAACCAGAACAAGCGCGGCACATGCCAGCACTCTGGCCAAAAGAATATGTGTCTTCATTTGTCTGCCAATTGAATAATATTTGATAATTTCCGCGGCGAAACGCCGATCAGCTCTTTGATCTCACTAGAAAAATGTGAAGGCGATGAGTAACCATGATTAACGGCTAATTGGGTGATGTTCTCGTGGCCTTCTACACTATTCAGCAGCGATTGCGCCATACGCCAGTTTCGTAATTCACTCTTCGCTTTTCCGCCCAACGCTCTGCTGCACAAACGACGAAAATGGGTATAAGAAACGCCATAGTCTTCTCCCAGCATTCTCATCGTGTTGCCGCTGGTTGACTGAGCGAGTAAATAGCCAACCAACCAGTAACTCTCGCTTTTTCGTAACAGCGCCAGTACCTTATTGAAGGCCGGAGAAGGCGTAATAATTTGCTGCAAAAACCAGTACTCGCAGCGTTTACGATCTTGCCAAATAGCGCGAAACTCAGGACTCAGCAAAACCCATTTATCGGATTCAGCATATGTCGTGTCCACTAATCCTGCGCCATCGATAAATGCCAGTAATTTGCTGAGTACTTCAATTTTTAACGGTCGAAAAACCAGGTCTCCTGATACTGGTGCGACAACGGCCTGCTCGCAAAAAAGCAGCGCGCCTTCCTGAATCAGGCAGTTTTCATTGTGTCGGCTTTCAGAAAATGACATATGCAGCTTTTGCGCGGAACACGTCTGTATAAACCATGCTTCCGGGCTGCGGATTTTCCGCTTCTCTCCTTCTTTAAGTACTTCCTGCGTATTTAGCATAGTTGTCAGCACCAGTTAAAAATCATTTTAATATGTAAACAATACCGGGAGCGGGTGGCAAAATCCTGATGCAAACATTATGAAACTGATGCCACCCGCTAATTAAATTAGCCAACTTGCACAGCGCTTGCTGATTTAAAACAGAAAATCAGCTCATAGTATATAAATTCTGGCTTATTGTTCTACAGCAGCAAAAATTCAGATATTGTCATCGGGATGGAGAATTAATTATTTATATCAGGAGTTTTTTTTGCTAGCATTCCTGAAACGCATTCGCCCCTTATCACTATTGTCAGATAACGTTCTGACGGTTGTGTAAAAACATGGCGCCTCATTCTTCTGTAGTTGGAGTTAATATGAAAAAATTTTATAGCTGTCTTCCTGTCTTTTTACTGATCGGCTGTGCTCAGGTGCCCCTCCCTTCCTCCGTGAGCAAACCGGTACAGCAACCTGGCGCTCAGAAAGAGCAACTGGCCAACGCAAATAGTATTGATGAGTGTCAGTCTCTTCCGTATGTGCCGTCAGACCTTGCGAAGAATAAATCATTATCAAACCAGAACGCTGATAATTCCGCATCAAAAAATAGCGCAATCAGCTCAAGCATTTTTTGCGAAAAATATAAACAAACCAAAGAGCAGGCGCTCACCTTCTTCCAGGAACATCCACAATACATGCGTTCGAAAGAAGATGAAGAGCAACTCATGACCGAATTTAAAAAAGTTCTTCTTGAACCCGGAAGTAAGAATTTAAGCATATATCAGACGTTACTTGCTGCCCATGAAAGACTGCAAGCCTTATAAGGCCATATCACCGTTGGCTGAACTCATCATGATATAATTAAGACCATATTTTGCATTGCCACTTAATATCAATATAATTATTATAGCTATGGTCACTTTTACGGTTGGCCATTTGTCTCTTACGTTGCATTTATCAATCTGCTTTTTGATACAGCAGCACCTCGCTGCTGCTTTTTTTATTTGTGATAAAGAACGGCCTCCCAGACTTGGGAAATAGCCGAAACTTATACTGACAAACTATCGTCTCGTATATCGCGATAAACTGACATCCCCCTCTTGCCCCACATGTTGGCATTCTTACGATACCCCATCCACTTTTCGCGAATAACGTTCTTTTTACCCGTGACAGCGTATTGACGACCAGGCTAGTATAGCGGCAGAAACGTCCCGATGCCTGGAATGAATGGCAAACAGTCTATAAGGTGATTGAATGGATACGACAGAAGAACTAAACGGAACCTACTTCTACCACGGACAATCGAACCTGTCAGCAGGTGAACTATTTGATGTAATTTTCCTTGAGCAATTTTGTGATGAACTTGGGATTGGCATTGAGTCAGGTGCTGCTATCCTCGCCGGGCAACCGTGGTTAAAAACCAGAACGAAACCAGGAGAGGCAATCAAAGGGACAAGTGTTATCTCCAGGTATGGGAGAATGCTTTTACGAAATGCACGAACTCCTTTTGGTATTAGAGTTCCTACACCCGTTGGTATAAGAATGCGAAAAACAAATAATCTTGCCGCAGTCATAGCACGATATGTTCCATGGTTAGGTTGGGTTGGTCTTGTGAATTCAATTTACCAGGTATCAAGGAGAACTCAGGCAAAATACAACCTAATAGCACGCCCTAAAGATCGTATACAATGGACATCCTTTTGATGGACACAATTCAGCAAGAGGTGTTAGCACTCTTCCGTGAAGAGATTCCCGGATATTTAGACAGCAATTGGAAAGAAATCCCATTAGAACTTGATTCTGATTTATTTGAAGCTCCAGGCGATGACCTGCATGAAGCTTTGGATAAATTTGAAAAAAAATTTAATGTAGATTTATCACAAGTTAAATGGTCGTGTTATTTCCCTTGGGAGAATACTCCACTGCTTACACGATGGTTTAAATTAAAACAGGAAGATGTAGAACGAACTCGTAAGCCTTTAACAATCAGAATGTTTTCTGAATCAGCGAAAGCTGGGAAATGGCTTTATGATTAATGAAAAATATGTCGAATTAATCAGGAGCTAATTACTATGAATTTTGTTAATCGATTAAAATTAAAAGTAGTAAATTTCATATACTTTTCAAATTAAAATAATGTGTTGTATCTACCTTTCGACCACCAGTAACTCTGACGCCATCCGTTTTAAATTGACCATTTGGTTCTGGTGGTATATCGCGAGTAGATATTTCTGAAGTGCTTGACTATTCACTCTTTTTTAGCCTGCATGTATGGTGGCGACGATGCTGTTACATAGGTACCGGTATATTACCAAATTGATTCTGCCAGATATCCCGCCTCACGTAGAGCATTCATAATTTTATTCGCTAATTCATACTGATATTCATACGAGGTATTCTCCATGGAAAATACCGTTAATTCATATTTATAATACAGCCAACCATCATTCTCATTTATCAACTTAGGATTACAGTCATAATTTCTTTCTATTGTAATCATTGTATTTTCGTATCTTAAATATAATAAGTTCACTTTTATTATGTCTGGAATCCCTTGGGATAAAAAATCAATTAACTCATATTTATCCAGATCAGACTCAACAACGATTGTGAATTCAGAGTTAACTTCTTCCATTATGGAACCTCAATATATGGGCCTCTATTAAACGGTGATGATTGTTTCATTACCGATACCTGTATTTTTGTTACATCATCCGGATGAAAGTGTAGGATATACATCCTCCCATATGCCACCTTCATCACCAGGGCCTAATGCACGCCGTTGAGCCTTTGTTGATTTTTAACCTTCTGATCTTACTCAGCAATAGTGGACACGCAACTAAGTGAGTAAACGCTCAAGCAAGAGGTGACTCACATGACAAAACCAGCATCAACCACCAATAAGCCACGCAAGCAGCACACGCCTGAAAGCCCTGAAACTGGCGGAACGCATTGGGGTGGCCGCTGCCACCAGCGAGCTTAACCTGTATAAATCACAGATCTACAGCTGGCGAAACTCAGCTCTCTTCTTCTGAACGTGAGCAGGAGATGTCCGCCGCTTAGGGTTGTGTCCCTATTACGCGGGTAGGATCAATCAAGCAGTTACGGCAAAAAAGAGAATCATGAATATATTTAGCAAACTCCCTGATGATACGTAATCAGTGAGATTAAAGTAATACAATCGCGATAAACCGAAGTTAATCCCCTGTTTAAAGACAGTGAACGACCTTCTTGCCATGCCTGGACTATATCAGCCTCACATGTACGCCTTGAAAGCGTACAGATATGTATTATAATTGTACAAATTGTTCATAAACAGGAGGATGAAAACCATGCCTCAGATAGCTATAGAATCTAACGAAAGACTGTCGTTACGTGTATCGACGGATGCCAAAAAGTTGATAGTCCGCGCTGCGGCAATCCAGCAAACCAACCTGACGGATTTTGTGGTCAGTAACGTACTACCTGTCGCACAGAAGATTGTTGATGCCGCCGAACGGGTATATCTGACGGAGCGTGATACTCAAATGATCATGGAAATTTTAGATAACCCGCCAGCGCCGAATGAAAAGCTTCTTGCCGCTGCTTTCGCCCTGCCGGACATGAAGAAATGATGTTTACAGACTGGCATGAGGCCGCGATAGGGAAAACCCACAATCGAATGAATTTTGATTGTGGGGATGCCGATCTGAACCAATTCCTGCAACGCCATGCACGACAAAATCATGAGAAAGGGACAACGAAAACCTATGTTGCGCTTGATAATTCGGATGTTACACGTATCCACGGCTTTTACTCAGTCAGTCCTGCATCACTGATATATGCACAGGTTCCCGGCGCAATCAGCAAAGGATTAGGGAGATACGATGTGCCAGTGTTTCGTCTGGGTCGTTTAGCCGTAGACAAATCTATGCAGGGGCAAGGGCTGGGAGCACAACTTTTGTTATCTGCCGGAAAGCGTTGCATACAGGCGGCTTTGCAGGTCGGCGGCGTAGCCCTGCTTATTGATGCCAAAAATAAACAGGTCTGCGACTGGTACAAAGGATTTGGCGCAGTACCATTAAACGATCAACCCCTTTCCTTGTTGCTGTCGTTTAAAACGCTTTATGCTGCTTTATCTGCATCTGGTAGGTTATGACAAAATGAGGCTTTGTTGAATAATTCAGAATCGGCCAACGATAAGGATACAGGACTCCCATCGGAGCACTCGTTATACGAGCCTGACGCTGGTCGGCATTGCCAACAACGTCATCCGGTTCAGCGCTTTGACCATCGCCATCGCTTCACCCACCTGCGCACCATAGTTCCGCTGGCTCAGATGGCCGCCCAGCAAGGTTTTGATACGGAACATAGCTGTTTCCACTACTGAATGACGGTGACAGCCCACTTTCTTTTCCAGACCTCATTGCTGCCGCTCCGATGTTGATTCGCCACCGCGTGGTTACGCTCATGGTACTTGCCCGGCCAGTATCGCGCACCGCTTCGTGGCGGGATTAGCGGCCTGATTAATAACACATCATGGCAATAGCGCGTGTCATAAGCGCCGTCAGCCGAGGCTTCCCTGATTTTACGGTGAGTCTGGCTAATCAGCCCCGGCAGTGCCTGCGCATCTGTCGAGCCTCTGAGCGGGAAAGTATGCCTTTGCAATTAATCAGGAAAGTGTTGCGCGAGAAATAGTGCATCTTTCAAGCACATCGTCTACTTTAATTAACCGATTCATAAAATATATATTCTCTGTTCATTTCTAGCTTGTAGGCTATTTTAATAACTGTGTATTTTAAAGAATAAAAATTAATATTACCCTACTTCTTTGTTATAATACCAGCCTCCAAAATTGTGCTATAGGAACATCATGGAATTAATCCGTTATGCTGACATCAACAGCGATCTCTATCGCCACATTTGGGTCGTTGGTGATATTCATGGATGTTACTCCTTATTGTTAACCAGACTGGCTCAATTAAATTTCTCTCCTGATACCGATCTCTTGATCTCCACTGGAGATAACATTGATCGAGGAAAAGAAAACCTTGAAATACTGAGACTGTTAAATACCCCATGGTTTATTTCTGTAGTGGGTAATCATGAAGCTATGGCGCTTGACGCTTTTGAAACACAGGATGGCAATTTCTGGTATGTAAACGGTGGTTACTGGTACGACTCGGTCACCGAAAAAGACAGGCAAGAAGCCACTGAGCTATTACTAACTTTTAAGCAGCGTCCTCACATCATAGAAGTTGAAACGTCCTCAAAGAAGTACGTGATTGCCCATGCCGATTATCCAGATGACAGCTACGATTATGGGAAGCAAGTTGATATTGATAGCGTTCTATGGTCACGCGATCGTCTGCTTGGTTCGTTACAGGGGAATATCCATCCAATACGCGGTGCGGATACTTTTATCTTCGGCCATATGATTGTTGACTACACAACAACATTCGCCAATCAAATCTACATTGACACCGATTCTTTCTGTTCAGGCAATCTGTCTTTTTTTAAAATAAAGTAATCTGGAAATAGAATTATATAATATACGCAACGATAGCGTTACTTTATTTTGTATTCTGAGGATATATATTCAAACATAGAATTCTATCATAGCATATTAACCCTCCCTGCATTATGGGCAATGATATAGCCTTCAATAAGTACCATTGCCCATTCGTAATAGCGTCTAAATTTCGCGTTTTTCTGCCCATTTCAGCATTAAGATCGCAGGCCAAAAAAACGAAGCCGTAATCCGACGCAGGTAGTTACCCGATCGCCTGAGACGAGTAAAGATCGCACATCTCAAGATACCTATCGGAAGAAAGCGCAATAACCGTGGTGGCGAAATGGATCGGCTTGCCTTCATGCAACACAATCTTAATACCGGCGGCGGCCGGGATGAAGTTAATGCTCTGTGAATGCCAGGTGTTTTCGGCGATATTTGTCCAGGCCGCGAATTTGCCATTACAGAAGCGAATACCTTCACGACTGATGGTGACTGCCGGCTTTGCCGCGCTTAAAAATGAGCGAGCCAGGCGCACAATAAATAACAGACTGCCGCAACAAATAAGCCCCATAAAGACGGCACCGCCAGTTTTGGGCTCCTCGGGATCGGTGGCCATACTCACCGCCAGCGCAATAAAAACTCCCATCATACAAATCCAGAACACAATACCAACCAACGTTTTAGATCTGGAATAATAGATATTGAACTCCACAGGCATGTTTTGCTGGCTGGTTTTTGATACGTACAGTTCCATTGATTCATCCTTGTATAAAAATGTCGTCAGGCGGGTAAACGCTGGGAAAGAAAGTTGAGCAGCAGCGGCTCATTGACGATAGTGGAGCGGTCGATTTTGCAGATCCGGCCCGTAGCGGTGCTAATCATCAGATAGCTCATTGAACTGCCAGCCCCCTCCTCGCGCTGGGTGCGAATACTGGCGATCTGCGCATACGGCACCGCCCGGTTTTTGTGTTCAAGCCGATCCGCCAGCGCGGTCACTTTGCCGAATTTAAGACGTCCATCGGCGGCGAGGCGCGCCCCCAGCGCAGAACCGTGTCGCCGGACAAGTTCAGCAGCCAGTCGGTCGTAAATTCCGTTGCCATCGTTCCAGAAATCAAGGTAGATGACGTACTTCTTGCCGCCACTGTGGCGCAAGATGAGTTTGTCGGATTGGTGGAGCAGACGCATTGATTCAAGCGCATCGTAATGGATAACACGATGCCCGGCCTGCAACGCGGTTTCGGTTAACGTCATCCTGCGCGGCGTAAACAGAAACAGAACTGTGACGCTGAATTTCCAGATGATAAACAACAGGCCCACCAGTAGCGATATACCGGAAAGCCGATAATTCACGGTGGCTGTTGCTATGCTGAGAATAAAAAAACCGATCCCGATAGCAAACCATTTCAGCTCCGAAAGCGAAAGATGCCGGGTGTATTGACGACTTTCCATGATGGTATGGTATCCCTGATTTTACTGTCGGCGTATTACGTCAGGTTGAGTAAGGAAGCTATATCCGTTATGTTTTAGGTTATATACACTTCATCCTTCAGGCTGCCGGAGCAACTATTGTACGCTCCCGGAGATTAATGAGAGACATCCTGCCTCTCACCGAAGACCAACCACGAGCCTATACACCATTCGGTGTAAATGCCTTTCTCGGAAGTGAACGTCCAGGCGGCTACCGAACCCGAGCGTGATAATAAAGCGACTCGTTGTCATGAGCCAGTCCCTTAGCGACATTGTCCATTTTCGGATGTCGGCCTGAATTGCCAGTCACACGACCTTTTTCACTGACTCGTCCGTCGGAAACACCGTACGCTTTTTAATAGCATGTTGATTATCTATGCCGGAAATGCGGGTCTGGTTTTTCTTCAGCAGACGATCGAACGGGCTGAGATCTTCAGGTATTTTGAGATTTTGGCCAGTGCATTAGCCAGAGCCTGCAACTGTTTTTCGTCCATAAAGCAACCAGCTTTTGATGTTGAATCGAACATATCAAAATCAGGCAATTACACAATTTTAATTACAGTCTCATTTTGAGTTCGGAAGCATCCGTTTCCCTCTTAATTTTGTTGGGATTTCTCTTTGTTGCGAGCCTGGTCTGAACTAATTGCCTGGCTACTTGCCTTGTTTCGTCAATATTTGGAAAATCGAACACATTTCCAACTTTTACTTTCAAGACAGAACTTGGCTTCCTACCCTCACTGACATTACGATCTGACGAGGCTACTCTTCGCTGGATTACGTAGGATTTTTTCGTCAAACTGGCTTTTACCCCGAAACCAGCAGGAGCTTCTCTGTGGTCATCGAAAACAATGTAGAGTTTTTGAGCTGGGTTAGCTTCGAAAACGATTTTTCCAGAGCGACTGAGTGCAGGCTTAACATTGATACTTAACTTGTTGATAATGAAAGGCTGGCTGAGAGTTGTTTTCAAAGTATCACCCCTGTTGTAGTCCAGGAATGATGAGAATGTAACCTGTCACATTTTAGGCTACAGGTGAGCTACAAATTTATGGGTTTATGTGAGTTTATAAGGGTTTTACCTGGGGCCACATGAGCACTTGAAAGAATAAAAAAACGAGTAAAATCAATATGAATGAGTCATTTGATAAGGACTTCTCCAACCACACCCCGATGATGCAGCAGTATCTCAAGCTGAAAGCCCAGCATCCGGAGATCCTGCTCTTTTATCGTATGGGAGACTTTTACGAGCTGTTTTATGACGACGCAAAGCGTGCGTCGCAGTTGCTCGATATTTCGCTGACCAAACGCGGCGCATCGGCTGGCGAACCTATCCCTATGGCGGGTATCCCGCACCACGCCGTAGAAAACTACCTCGCGAAACTGGTCAATCAGGGCGAATCCGTCGCTATTTGCGAACAGATTGGCGATCCGGCCACCAGCAAAGGTCCCGTTGAACGTAAGGTCGTGCGTATCGTTACGCCTGGCACCATCAGCGATGAAGCCCTGTTACAGGAGCGTCAGGATAACCTGCTGGCGGCTATCTGGCAGGATGGTAAAGGCTACGGTTACGCCACGCTGGATATCAGCTCCGGGCGCTTTCGTCTGAGCGAACCCGCCGACCGTGAAACGATGGCCGCAGAGCTGCAGCGCACCAATCCCGCCGAACTGTTGTATGCCGAAGATTTTGCTGAAATGGCGTTAATAGAGGGACGCCGGGGTCTGCGCCGTCGCCCGTTGTGGGAGTTTGAGATTGATACCGCCCGCCAGCAGTTAAATCTGCAATTCGGTACGCGGGATCTGGTCGGTTTCGGCGTCGAAAATGCCTCGCGTGGATTATGTGCGGCAGGCTGCCTGTTACAGTACGTAAAAGATACCCAGCGCACCTCCCTGCCGCATATTCGTTCCATTACGATGGAACGCCAGCAGGACAGCATCATTATGGATGCCGCGACCCGCCGCAATCTGGAAATTACCCAGAACCTGGCCGGCGGTGTCGAAAATACCCTCGCCGCGGTGCTTGACTGTACCGTGACGCCAATGGGTAGCCGAATGCTTAAACGCTGGCTGCATATGCCGGTACGAAATACCGACATATTACGTGAACGCCAGCAGACCATCGGCGCCTTGCAGGACACCGTCAGCGAACTGCAACCGGTGCTGCGTCAGGTCGGCGATTTGGAGCGTATCCTTGCGCGTCTGGCGCTGCGCACCGCGCGTCCGCGCGATCTCGCCAGAATGCGTCACGCCTTCCAGCAACTGCCGGAATTGCACGCTCAGCTTGAAACCGTTGACAGCGCGCCGGTACAGGCGTTGCGTAAAAAAATGGGCGATTTCGCCGAGCTGCGCGACCTCCTGGAACGCGCCATTATTGACGCGCCGCCGGTACTGGTCCGCGACGGCGGCGTTATTGCGCCCGGCTACCATGAAGAGCTGGACGAATGGCGCGCGCTGGCGGACGGCGCCACCGATTATCTCGATCGTCTGGAAATTCGCGAGCGCGAGCGTACCGGGCTGGATACGCTGAAAGTCGGCTATAACGCGGTACATGGTTATTACATTCAGATTAGCCGTGGTCAAAGCCATCTGGCGCCCATCAATTATGTGCGTCGCCAGACGCTGAAAAATGCCGAACGCTACATTATTCCTGAGCTTAAAGAGTACGAAGATAAAGTTCTGACCTCGAAAGGCAAAGCGCTGGCGCTGGAAAAACAGCTATATGACGAATTGTTTGATCTGCTGTTGCCGCATCTGGCCGATTTACAGCAGAGCGCCAACGCGCTGGCGGAGCTGGATGTGCTGGTTAACCTGGCCGAACGCGCCTGGACGCTGAATTACACCTGCCCAACATTTACCGATAAACCCGGTATCCGTATTACCGAAGGTCGCCACCCGGTGGTTGAACAGGTACTGAATGAGCCGTTTATCGCTAACCCGCTCAATCTGTCGCCGCAGCGCCGGATGTTGATCATTACCGGCCCCAATATGGGCGGTAAAAGTACCTATATGCGGCAAACGGCATTGATCGCCCTACTGGCCTATATCGGCAGTTACGTTCCGGCGCAAAACGTGGAAATCGGCCCCATCGACCGTATTTTTACCCGCGTCGGCGCAGCGGACGACCTGGCTTCCGGGCGTTCGACCTTTATGGTGGAGATGACCGAAACCGCGAACATTCTGCATAATGCCACGGAAAACAGTCTGGTATTGATGGATGAAATCGGGCGCGGTACCTCCACGTATGACGGGCTGTCGTTGGCCTGGGCCTGCGCGGAGAATCTCGCGAATAAGATTAAAGCGTTAACGCTGTTCGCTACCCACTACTTCGAGCTGACCCAATTACCGGAGAAAATGGAAGGCGTGGCGAACGTCCACCTGGATGCGCTGGAACACGGCGATACTATCGCGTTTATGCACAGCGTGCAGGACGGCGCAGCAAGTAAGAGCTATGGCCTGGCGGTCGCGGCGCTTGCGGGCGTCCCTAAAGAAGTCATCAAACGCGCGCGCCAAAAACTCCGCGAGCTGGAAAGCATCTCGCCCAATGCGGCGGCAACGCAGGTGGACGGCACGCAAATGTCGTTGCTTGCCGCCCCGGAGGAGACATCGCCTGCCGTTGAAGCGCTGGAAAATCTCGATCCGGACTCCCTGACGCCACGCCAGGCGCTGGAGTGGATCTATCGGCTGAAAAGTCTGGTGTAAACGTGTCAGACCCGATAGCGCCGCGCTATCGGGTCTGCGCGCCGGAACAGGCTTTTCAGGCTGTGACTGTCGTTTCGTGTAAATGACGCCAGACTATCCGTCCTCTTTCCCTTTTTAAAATGACCGTCGACCAGCGTACCGTCTCAGCCTGGCCCGGCAGTTGCTGGCGCTCACGATAACGCAGCGCGGCGCCTTCCGGCCACTCCGCCACAAGGTCAATATGCTCAACCACGATAACCAGCCCCGGGCGCCCCCCGCGCTGCGCCTGGAAAAAAGCGCCGAGCGCCGGATAATCCAGACAAACACCGCCTGGCGTTATCATCGTAAAATCAGCAGCGAAACGCGCTATCAACGCATCTATGCTACCCATCCCCTTACTAAGCCAGCTCTCAATCGCCGCATGGGCGTGAATAATTTCATCTTTATATGGATTCATGGTCTTTCCTTTTTCAGGCACAGAAGCGCCTGTCTATTGTTCAGACAGACAGCGTAAATAAGGGGCAGCAGGGTGATACCGGCGGCGGCAATAAAGGTCCAGCGATAAGCAACCTCAAGCGACATAACGCGCTGGAGCGCGTTTAACAGCAGCGTCAACAGCGTCGCGCCAAGGAAAAAGCTGAGCTGACGATTAAGATTCCATAGCGCGCTGGCCTCAGGCATGTCCCAGCGAGCAATAGTCAGGAAAGCGCCACTCTGCGCGGTACTGCTGCACAAACTGCCGCCAGCGCCCATTAAGGCGAATATCATCATCAGTACACGGTGCGATGTCGCAGGCGTAACGTTAGTTAAAAGCAGTATCCCTGCGGCCTGAAGTAGACAGCCGACGATAATCAGCGGACGCGGCCCAAGCCGATTGAAGTAACGTCCGGTAAGCATAATGGCGACAAATGAAGCGATCGACCAGGGGAGCATCAGCGACCCCGCCGCCGCAGGCGATAGCTGCGCGACGTTCTGTAGATAGAACATCCCGACCACGCTGATACCAATGAACATACCCGGCACACACAGATAGACGATCATGGCAAAACGCAGCAGCCTGTCCGTCAACAACGGCAGATGGAGCAATCTTGCTGACGCCATTGTCGTCGACGCGACATTCAGCCAACGATAAGCGAGCAATAAGGTGAGAACGGCCACCGGCAGCGTGGCAAAGAATATCCAGCGCCAGCCGCACGTTTCCACCAGCAGCCCGCCAATCGCAGGCGAACATGCCGGCGCCAGTAGCGCCACCATCATGACAACCGATGACACGCCAGCGCGTTCATGCGGTTTAAACTGTTGCCAGGTTAACGCCTGACCAACCGGGATCAATAAGCCACCGCCCGCCCCCTGCACAATACGCCAGAAAACAAGGCTGTGTAATGAATCGGCAAAACCTGCGGCAGCGGCGGCAACGCTAAACAGAATGAGCGAAAATATGATCAGCCGTCGTGCGCCGAGATAACGCGAAAGAAACGCGCTAAACGGAACGATCAGCGTTAATCCTGCGATATAACCATTACTCACCCATGCCAGCGCCGATATGGACGTATGCAGATCCACGGACATCGCAGGAAAAGCCACGCTGGCAATAAACAGATTAATCAGATCAAGAAAGAAGCCGAGCAGGTAAACCACTGCCACTTTACTGCGATACGTCATTATGCATCCTCCGTCAGAGGCGCTAATGTAGCCGTCCGGAGAAAGCCAGATAAGTCCGCGCGTCA
The DNA here is from genome assembly GCF_017572235.1 of Salmonella sp. 32010601201800023SM. NCBI lineage: Bacteria > Pseudomonadati > Pseudomonadota > Gammaproteobacteria > Enterobacterales > Enterobacteriaceae > Salmonella > Salmonella sp. 32010601201800023SM. Next base: position 518,003 of record NZ_JAGEQS010000002.1, on the reverse strand, counting down.
ACGATATACTGTCAAAATAATTTTGACAGTAAAGGAGCTCGCCATGCTCAATTTGCAGCGTATGTCGCTGTTTATCGCCGTGGTAGATAGCGGCAGCTTCACGGCGGCGGCGGCCGCATTGGGCCAAACAAAAGCGGTAGTGAGTTTTAATATTCGGCAGCTTGAAAAAGAGCTTGGCGTAACGTTACTGCTACGTTCCACCCGACGATTGACGCTCACAGACGCCGGCGTCCTCTTTTACCAAAAAGGCGTGAATTTACTCAACGCCGCGAAAAATTTGCAGGATGAAGTGCGTGCCAGCCATAGTGGGCTGGGCGGCGAGTTACGTATTACCACTACGCCCGAGTTTGGCGAACAGGTGGTCATTCCGGTACTGGCGCAGTTTAGTCAGCGCCATCCCGATCTCCGTATTCGGCATATGTCCTCATCACATCATGCCGATTTAATTGCCGAGCGCTTTGATGTGGCGATTCGGCTTGGCTCGCTGGCGGACTCCCGCTATCGCGCCGCGCTGATATCCCGCTTTACCATTCTGCCGGTCGCCGCGCCGCAGTGGCTCGCCCGCAACCCCGTGTCGTCGCTGGAGTCGTTGGCTCAGGCGGAATGGATTATTCATGAGCGATTACCTACGCCGCTACGGTGGACAGTAACGAATAATCATGGCCAACACTCACGCCTGGAGATAAGCAAAGCCGGCAAAATTTCTGTCGACAGCGCGCGCTCGCTGATGGCCTTCGCTCTCGCGGGAAGCGGCGTCGCATTACTGCCGCAATGGTTAGTCAACACCGCACTGGAGGATGGAACGTTAATTCACCTGTTACCCGACTATCATTTTCCCCGTCAGGGCATTTATGCCGTTTATCCGGACGCCCGCCATGTATCGACAAAAGTACGCACATTTATTGATTTTTTACGTTCGCAATGGGATTGCGGGGAGCACGCCCCATCATTGTAGCCAGTCCGGGAGCATTGCGCTCCCGGACGGATAATACCGTCTTAATCCTTAACTACCAGCTTGTCTTTGATCCCCTGCGCCTGCCAACGCACCCACAGCATAATTGCCGCCAGAACGACAATCGGCAGTAACGGATCGAGCCAACTGCCGCCGGAACCGAACAGCAGGTTAATCAGCGCCACGCCGGTGCCGCCAATCGCCCAGGCAATGGTCGTCGGTACAGACCAAACCACCATCTGCTGTTTGACATCAGAGACGCCCATCATGCGGTTAACCACCCAGAACAGGCTATCGTTGAAGTAGCCGAAAAACAGCGACCCCATCGTTGCGGCCTGAGCGGCAAGCAACATATTGATGCCGGGGATCTGCGCCAGGATCGGCGCGGAAATCGAGGCGGCAGTGATCATCGCCACCGTCCCCGATCCCTGAATCAGGCGTACCAACGTCGCCACGATAAACGGGATCAGGATCGGCGAGATCGGCAGGTTGGCAACCTGCTCCGCCAGCTGTTGCCCCGCGCCGCTGTCGCGCAGGATCGCGCCCAACGCGCCGCCAGCGCCCGTGACCAGTAAGATAATCCCGGCGCTTTGCAAGCCCTCTTCCAGACGCTCTGCGGTGGTATGTTTATCCATGCGCGGCACCAGCGTATACACCGCCAGCAGAACGCTGATGGCCAACGCGATCACTGGGCTTCCCACAAAGTTGATTGCCTGTACCACCGGATGCGTCGCCAGGCCGGACCATCCTTCTACAGTGGCGAGGGTGGAACAGATAGCCTTCAGGAAGATCAGCACGATCGGCACCACAATAGGCAGCAGAGAGAGCGTCAGGCTCGGCAGATCCTTTTGCTCTTTCTCTTTATTGTACTGCTCCAGCGCGGCATTGACTTCATCGGCGTTCAGCGTACGCGGCACGAAATCAGGGTAGCGTTTATCCAGCCACTGCGCATAGAACACAATGCCGATCACACAGGGCACCGCCAGCGCCATCCCGGTCAATAACATTGCGCCGATGTCGACGTTAAAAATCCCGGCTACCCCCAGCGGGCCTGGCGTCGGAGGTACCGTATGGTGAGTGACCACCAGCCCGCCCGCCAGCGCGACGCCCAGCGTCAGTAGCGAACGTTTACCGCTTTTCGCCAGCGCTTTCGCCACCGGATAAAGAATGACAAAAGCGGAATCGACGAAAATGGGGATGCTGACAATATAACCCGTGATTGCCAGCGCCCACTCTTCACGGCGTTTCCCCAGCCATTTGATAAAGCTCCAGGCGATACGCTCCGCCGCGCCGGAAACCTCCAGCAAGCGCCCCATCATTACGCCGAGACCAATCACCAGGCCAATGCTGCCCAGCGTCGTACCGAATCCGCTGGTGATGACAGAGAGCGTTTTATCAATGCCCATTCCCCCCAACAGACCGGCGATGCAGGCCGCCGCCAGCATCGCGATCAGCGCATGAACACGGGTGCGTAACACCAGCCATACCAGCACGAAAACGGCAACGATCAGACCGATAATTGGGGTCGGTAAACTTGTCATGACCTCCCCTCCATATCATCTTGTCGAAAGCGTTCGATAATGTCATCGAAGCGTTTATCGGCGACAAAACCTAACGCCAGCGCACGCTGGTTATCGATACGTCCCGGCCAGGAGGCGACAATTTTCTCGACGCCTTCATCGCGCTGATGCGTAACCCGATCGCGCGCCGCCTGGCCGCCCGCCTGACGCAACGTTTCCAGCATCTCGCCCACGGTTACGCTGATCCCCGGTAAGTTGATGCTGCTCGCCTCGCCAGGCGCGGGTAACGTTGCGGCCAGCGACAGGTTATGGATCACCGTCGCCGGGCTGGAAATCCACAGCCGCAAACTTTCCGATACCGGGCAGACGGTCGTCTCGCCCTGCAACGGTTCACGAATAATCGCACTGACAAAAGAAGAGGCGGCGCGGTTTGGTTTACCCGGGCGAACACAGATCGTCGGCAAACGCAGCGCCAGCCCATCCACATAGCCTTTGCGGGTATAGTCGTTGACCAACAGTTCACAGGCGGCTTTCTGCGCGCCATAAGACGAGCGCGGCGTGAGCGCGGTGGTATCGGTGACGCATTCCGGCAGCGTACCGCCATAAACGGCAAGCGAGCTGGAGAAGACAAAACGAATTTTCTGCGGTTGTCGACGACACGCCTCAAGTAACTGGCGGGTAAGATCCAGGTTAACTTTCCATCCCAGATCAAAATCGTCTTCCGCATGACTGCTGACAATCGCAGCGAGATGATAAACAATAGAGGTATTAGCGGTAATCACATTCTCCAGCACGCCCGGCTGGGTTAAGTCAGCTTCCAGGCAGCGTAAACGAGGGGAATCTGATAACCGTGCAGGCATTTTTAAATCAACAAGAAGCAGTTCGTTAAACGCCAGCGATGAGTTTAATAAGGCGCTTGCGAGTTTCTGGCCTAAAAAGCCGCCCCCGCCGGTAATGATAATCTGCATCCGGATGTCCTCTTTATTGTTGTGTAGGGTAGTTCAGGGTTAGCGCCAGGCGTTAAACCAGCCAAGCCCGTCCTGAGTGGTATTCCGTGGTTGGTATTCGCAGCCTATCCAGCCGCGATAACCTACGTCATCGAACAGCCGGAACAGCCACGGGTAGTTGATCTCGCCATCATCCGGTTCATGTCTGTCCGGTAGCGAGGCGATTTGTACATGGGCATAGCGGCCCGCGTACTCGCGAATCAGGTGACTCAAATTGCCATCCACTTTTTGCGCGTGGAAAGTGTCGAGCTGGATGAATACATTCGGGCGGTCAACCTCTTCTGCGATGCCCAGCGCCTGATATTGGCTGGAAAAGAGGTAGCCGGGTTTAACGCCGGGACTCAGCGCTTCGATCAAAATACGTTTATCGTGGGCGGCAAACCGGTCGGCGGCATAACGCAAATTATCGATAAACGTGGCGCGATAACGTGCGCCATCAGCGCCATCCGGCACTACGCCCGCCATGATGTGAACCTGCTCGCATTCCAGCGCCAGAGCGTATTCCAGAGCCAGTTCAATATCGGCGCGCGCGTCGTGTTCGCGCCCCGGTAGCGCGGCACGTCCCCACTCGCCCGCCGCGGTATCGCCCGCCGAAGTATTAAACAGCGCCAGCGTCAGATCATGACGCGATAGCTGGGCTTTAATCTCGCTGGCGGCAAAGCCGTAGGGGAACAGAAACTCAACGGCCTGAAAACCGGCTTCGGCAGCGGCGGCAAAACGCTCGATAAACGGCACTTCGGTAAACATCATCGACAAATTGGCGGCAAAACGCGGCATCGGGTTATCTCCTTAACTGCGCAATTTCTTCGGTGGTTAAATAACGAATCGGGCGTTCGCCAAGGATAAAAATCAGCTTTGCCGTCTCTTCCAGCTCCTCGGTATTATTAGCGGCTTCCTGCAAATTCTCCCCGCACACGACCGGCCCATGATTAGCCAGTAAAAAGGCCTGATGCCGGGCCGCCAGCGCAGCCAAATCGCGGGCAATTCGGTCATCTCCCGGGCGATAGTAGGGAACCAGCGGAATGTCCCCCATCCGCATCACCACATAGGGGGTAAACGGGCGAATCACATTTTGCGGGTCCAGTCCTTCGAGGCAGGAAAGCGCCGTTGACCAGGTGCTGTGCAGATGAACCACGGCCTTGCAGCAAGGGTTATTGCGATACAACGCCAGATGAAAACGCACCTCTTTAGACGGTTTATCGCCGCTGAGCCATTCGCCCTGCAGGTCCACTTTGGATAGCCGCTGCGGGTCGAGATTACCCAGACACGAACCGGTGGGCGTCGCCAGAATATTGCCGTCCGGCAGTAGCAGCGAGAGATTGCCTGCCGAGCCGGTGGCATAGCCGCGCTGGAAAAACGAGGCGGCTATCCTGACCATCTCTTCTCGCAAAGCGTGCTCTTCTTTTGCCAGTGTCGTCATACCTGAAACTCCCTTTGAGCGCGGATGAAAAAGGATTCATCGCCAAAATTGCCTGACTTTAGCGCCAGCGAGACTGGCGCATGGAGCGCGTTGACCCACGGCACGCCGGGTGAAATGCACGGTCCAATGTGGAAACCGGTAATACCGAGGCTTTGCGTCACCACGCCCGAGGTTTCGCCGCCCGCCACAATAAACCGGGTGATACCGCCTTCCTCTAAGCGAGCGGCCAGCAGGGAAAAGAGCGCCTCTACCGCATAGCTGGCTTCGGTAGCACCATATTGCTGCTGGATGGCAGCCAGCGCCTGCGTGGAGGCGGTGGCGCTAATCATTGGCGCCAGTTCGCTGTCCTGACTGAGCACCCACTGCGCCAGCGCTTCAGCGTAGGCCTCGCGCGTCTCGGATGACAGGCAGCGCGCCACATCAACGTCGCGTGTGGGAGCATGTTGTCGATAGAAGGCCACCTGCTGATTCGTCATTTGCGAACAGGAACCGGAAAGCACCACCGCGCGACCGCTCAGTGGATAGCCTGCGGAACGGGCCTGAGAAACGCCGTGCTTCGCCCACTGACGCGCCAGCCCCATTGCCAACCCGGAACCGCCAGTCACCAGCGGGGCATCACGCAAAACCTCGCCCTGGATTTCCAGGTGCCGCTCATTGAGCGCGTCAAGTACCGCGTAGCGATATCCTTCCTGCTGTAAACGCGACAGCGCCGCACGGGTCGCGGCAACGCCTTCATCAAGCGTCTGAGCCGGAATAACGCCGCAGCGTCCTTGCGCCTGCGCTTCCATCAGACGCGGCAGGTAGCTGTCGGTCATCGGATTGATAGGGTGGTGGCGCATACCGGACTCCGCCAGCAAGTGGTTCATGACAAACAGATAGCCCTGATAAACCGTGCGTCCGTTAACCGGCAGCGCGGGAGAAATCACGGTAAATGAGGTATCCAGCGCCACCATCAGCGCGTCGGTGACCGGGCCGATATTGCCTTCGGCGGTACTATCGAAAGTCGAGCAATATTTGGAATAGACTTGCTGGCAGCCCTGTTTTTTTAGCCATACCAGCGCCGCCAGCGATTGTTTTATCGCCTCTTGCGCCGGGCATGAGCGGGTTTTCAGGCTGATAACCACCGCGTCGCATCCTTCCGGTTGCGTCCCGGTTGGAACATCATTGATCTGCACTGTCGGCATCCCGTTTTCGACCAGAAAACTGGCGATGTCAGTCGCGCCGGTAAAATCATCGGCAATGACGCCAATTTTTAACATGACGGCTCCTCAGGCGTGACGCCAGGCAGAGTAATCCCTGAGAAAATTTTGATCACAGCGCTGTCATCCTCTTTGCCATAACCGGCGTTACTGGCGCTGGTGAACATATTTAACGCCGTAGAGGCCAGCGGTAAGGGGAAGCGCAGCGCTTTCGCCGTGTCGGCAACCAGCCCCAAATCTTTGACAAAAATGTCGACGGCCGAACGCGGGGTATAGTCGCCGTCAACGACATGCTGCATACGGTTTTCAAACATCCAGGAGTTGCCGGCGGCATGGGTCACAACGTCATACATCACGTCCAGAGGAATACCGGCCCGCGCGGCCAGCGCCATCGCTTCGGCCGCCGCCGCAATATGCACGCCAGCCAGCAGTTGATGAATGATTTTGACGGTTGAGCCTGCGCCCGGCGTATCGCTGATGCGATAAACGTTGCTGGCAACGGCGTCCAGCACAGGCTTCAGGCGGGTAAATGCCGCCTCGCTCCCGGAGGCCATCACCGTCATTTCGCCCTGCGCCGCTTTTACTGCACCGCCGGAAACCGGCGCATCCAGCATGTTAAGATTCAATGCCGTCAACGCCGCGGCGATCTCTTGCGCGTCGGCGCTTGAGATCGTGGACGAAACCATCACCGCGCTTCCGGGTTTCATCAGATGGGCGACGCCATCCTCACCGAATAACACCTGTCTGACCTGGGCGGCATTGACGACCAGAATGACTAACGCATCCACGACGCCGGCGAACTCCCTGGCGCTGGCGGCAGCCCCACAAGCCCCTTCAGCGAGCAGAGTCGCGCACGCTTGCGGGTTAAGATCGGCCCCCCATGTGGAAAGCCCGGCGCGCAGGCATGAACGCGCAGCGCCCATTCCCATTGAGCCAAGCCCCACAATGCCGACATGAAAATCGGTTCCTGTTGTCATTATCACTCCATGTTAATTTACGTGATATTATGTTTTGTTATGTGAATATAGGCGTTTTTGTAAACAATTGCGGTGAGTTGTTTCACAAAAAATAACAAAATGTGTTATTTTTTGTGAAGGCAATCCTCATAGAACTTCACACGCTGTGACGAGAAATCGCGTAAAATCGCGACAGGACTAAAGAAAGGAGCAGACGTTGATACCTACTGAGCGTCGACAAATCATTCTTGATATGGTGGCGGAGAAAGGCATCGTCAGTATCGCTGAACTGACCGAGCGCATGCATGTATCCCACATGACTATCCGCCGTGATTTACAAAAACTGGAGCAGCAAGGCGCGGTAATCCAGGTCTCTGGCGGCGTGCAATCATCGACTCGCGTGGCGCACGAACCCTCGCATCAGATCAAAACCGAACTGGCGACGCCGCAGAAAGCGGCAATTGGCAAACTGGCCGCCAGCCTGGTACAGCCAGAAAGCTGTATCTACCTTGATGCAGGTACGACCACGCTGGCGATTGCCAGGCAGCTGGTTACGATGAATAAACTTACGGTGGTGACGAATGATTTCGTTATCGCCGATTACCTGATGGACAATAGCAATTGCACAATTATTCACACTGGCGGGGCGGTATGCCGGGAAAACCGGTCGTGCGTCGGTGAAGCCGCGGCGACGCTTTTGCGCGGGCTGATGATTGACCAGGCCTTTATTTCCGCCTCTTCCTGGAGCGTGCGCGGTATTTCAACGCCGGCAGAAGATAAAGTCACGGTGAAACGGGCCGTCGCCAGCGCCAGCCGCCAAAAAATTCTGGTGTGCGACGCGACCAAATACGGCCAGGTCGCGACGTGGCTGGCGTTACCGCTGGCGGAATTCAACCAAATCGTCACCGATGACGGCCTGCCGGAAAGCGCAATTCGGGCGCTGGCTAAAGTGGATATCTCACTGCTGATGGCCAAAAAATAGCAAAGCGGTGCAAGCCGCTTACGTCATCATCTTGCGTACCAGTTGCGTAAACTGTTCGCGTTCTTCAGCGCTCAGTCGCCCCAAAAACTCATCGTCAACGCGATCCCCCAGTGGTATCGCGGCGGTGAGCAACGTTTGGCCCTGAACGGTGAGATAGACAAAACGCCGACGTTTATCCAGCGGATCGTTTTCTCGCTTTACCAGCCCACGATTTTCCATCCGGCTTAACATCTCCGCCAGCGTCGCTTTAGTGCTGACCGCCGCTTCGGTCAGATCGACCTGTTCAATACCCGGATGTTCAGCAATAACGCGCATCACCGCATATTGAGGTTTGGTGAGCTCCGGTAGTTCATGCTGCCAGCGTGCGGTATGTTGCTGAAAAAGTTGGCGTAACAGATGAAACGCGGTGTTTCGTAACTCCATGAGCGCTCCGGATAAATTAACTTTTTCTATCATAACGACTTATGCACGGTTTTTTAATGACGAATGCTTTAGCTAAACGTGCGCAGGCGTCGGGAGCGATCTTGTCGCAAAGGCCGTGTGGGCGTATTTTGATCAAAATGTTCGTATACGAACGATATTTGAGGTAAGAAATGAGATTGATTGTGGGGATGACCGGTGCGACCGGCGCGCCGCTTGGCGTCGAGCTACTCCAGGCATTGCGGGCGATACCTGATGTTGAAACGCATCTGGTAATGTCAAAGTGGGCGAAAACCACTATTGAACTGGAGACGCCCTACACGCCCGCTGAGGTAGCCGCCCTGGCAGATTATTGTCATAGCCCGGCCGATCAGGCGGCGACCATTTCCTCCGGCTCATTTCGTACCGACGGCATGATTATTATCCCCTGCAGTATGAAAACACTGGCGGGGGTTCGCGCCGGCTATGCCGAGGGGCTGGTGGGACGCGCTGCCGATGTCGTGTTGAAAGAGGGTCGCAAGCTGGTGCTTGTGCCGCGGGAAATGCCGCTCAGCACGATTCATCTGGAAAACATGCTAGCGCTTTCTCGTATGGGGGTGGCGATAGTGCCGCCCATGCCCGCCTTCTACAACCTGCCGCAAACCGTTGACGATATTATCCAGCACATCGTAGCGCGCGTTCTCGACCAGTTTGGTCTGGAGCATACGCGCACGCGCCGCTGGCAAGGACTGCGACAGGCAGCAAATTTTTCACAGGAGAATGGATAATGGCATTTGATGATTTGCGCAGTTTTTTACATGCGCTGGATCAGCAGGGACAACTGCTGAAAATCAGCGAGGAAGTGAATGCGGAGCCGGATCTCGCCGCCGCTGCCAACGCAACGGGACGCATCGGCGATGGCGCGCCCGCGCTGTGGTTTGACAATATTCGTGGTTTTACCGACGCCCGCGTGGCGATGAATACCATCGGTTCCTGGCAGAACCATGCCATCTCACTGGGTTTGCCGCCTAACACGCCGGTTAAAAAACAGATCGATGAATTTATTCGCCGCTGGGACAATTTTCCGGTAGCGCCGGAACGACGGGCGAATCCGGGCTGGGCGGAAAATACCGTCGACGGCGACGCAATCAACCTGTTTGATATCCTGCCGCTGTTTCGTCTGAACGACGGCGACGGCGGATTCTATCTGGATAAAGCCTGTGTGGTATCACGCGATCCGCTCGATCCCGATAACTTCGGCAAGCAGAATGTCGGCATCTACCGCATGGAAGTTAAAGGCAAGCGTAAGCTGGGTCTGCAACCAGTGCCGATGCATGATATCGCATTGCACCTGCACAAAGCCGAAGAGCGCGGAGAAGATCTGCCAATTGCGATCACGTTGGGTAACGATCCGATCATTACCCTGATGGGCGCAACGCCGCTGAAATACGATCAGTCAGAGTATGAAATGGCAGGCGCGCTGCGTGAAAGCCCCTATCCTATCGCCACCGCGCCGCTGACCGGTTTTGATGTGCCGTGGGGATCTGAAGTCATTCTTGAAGGGGTCATCGAAAGCCGTAAACGTGAAATTGAAGGACCGTTCGGCGAATTTACCGGCCACTATTCCGGCGGTCGCAACATGACCGTGGTGCGTATCGATAAGGTCTCTTACCGCAGCAAACCCATTTTTGAATCGCTCTATTTAGGTATGCCGTGGACAGAAATCGACTACCTGATGGGGCCGGCGACCTGCGTGCCACTGTATCAACAGCTGAAAGCCGAATTTCCGGAAGTGCAGGCGGTAAACGCCATGTACACCCACGGCTTGCTGGCCATCATCTCGACCAAAAAACGCTACGGCGGCTTTGCCCGTGCGGTGGGCCTGCGAGCGATGACGACGCCGCACGGTCTGGGATATGTGAAGATGGTGATCATGGTCGATGAAGATGTCGATCCATTCAATCTGCCACAGGTGATGTGGGCGTTGTCGTCGAAAGTGAATCCGGCAGGCGATCTGGTACAGCTACCGAATATGTCCGTCCTGGAATTGGATCCGGGCTCAAGCCCGGCGGGGATTACCGACAAGCTGATCATTGACGCCACCACGCCGGTTGCGCCAGATAACCGTGGTCACTATAGCCAGCCGGTTGTTGATTTACCGGAAACTAAAGCCTGGGCTGAAAAGCTGACCGCCATGCTGGCCAACCGTAAATAAGGAGTAACCGATGATTTGTCCACGCTGTGCCGATGCACATATTGAACTCATGGCGACTTCGCCGGTAAAAGGAGTCTGGACGGTATATCAGTGTCAGCATTGTCTGTATACCTGGCGCGATACCGAACCGTTACGCCGTACCAGCCGCGAACACTATCCACAAGCGTTTCGCATGACGCAAAAAGATATTGATGACGCGCCAATGGTGCCGAGTATCCCGCCGCTGCTGGCAGAAGACAAACGGTAAAAAAAAGGCCAGTCTGTCGACTGGCCTTTTTTTGACAAGGGTACTTACTCGCGGAACAGCGCTTCGATATTCAGCCCCTGCGTCTGCAGAATTTCGCGCAGACGGCGCAGGCCTTCAACCTGAATCTGACGAACACGTTCACGCGTAAGACCGATTTCACGGCCTACATCTTCCAGTGTCGCAGCTTCATATCCCAGCAGACCGAAACGGCGCGCCAGCACTTCACGCTGTTTGGCGTTCAGTTCGAACAACCATTTGACGATGCTCTGTTTCATATCGTCATCTTGCGTGGTGTCTTCCGGACCATTCTCTTTTTCATCGGCCAGGATGTCCAGCAACGCTTTTTCGGAATCACCGCCCAGCGGGGTGTCTACCGAGGTAATGCGCTCGTTGAGACGAAGCATACGGCTGACGTCATCAACCGGTTTATCCAGTTGCTCTGCAATTTCTTCCGCACTCGGTTCGTGGTCCAGTTTATGCGACAACTCACGTGCGGTGCGCAGGTATACGTTCAGCTCTTTAACAATGTGAATCGGCAAGCGAATCGTACGGGTTTGGTTCATAATCGCCCGTTCGATTGTCTGGCGAATCCACCAGGTTGCGTATGTTGAGAAGCGGAACCCACGTTCCGGGTCAAACTTCTCGACTGCACGGATAAGCCCCAGGTTGCCCTCTTCAATCAGGTCCAGCAACGCCAGTCCACGATTGCCATAACGGCGGGCAATTTTTACCACCAGACGCAGGTTACTCTCAATCATGCGACGGCGAGAAGCGACATCTCCACGCAGTGCGCGACGCGCAAAATAGACTTCTTCTTCGGCTGTTAACAGTGGTGAATACCCAATCTCACCAAGGTAAAGCTGAGTCGCGTCCAACACACGCTGTGTGGCCCCTTGCGATAACAGCTCTTCTTCAGCCAGGTCGTTATCACTGGGTTCCTCTTCACTCAAGGCTTTTTCGTCAAAAGCCTCTACTCCGTTCTCATCAAATTCCGCGTCTTCATTTAAATCATGAACTTTCAGCGTATTCTGACTCATAAGGTGGCTCCTACCCGTGATCCCTTGACGGAACTAGCAAGTCAAAGCCTGGTTCCGCCGCTTTATCGCTGCGGTAAATAACGCAGCGGGTTTACGGATTTCCCCTTGTAACGAATTTCAAAATGCAAGCGTGTAGAGCTGGTGCCGGTGCTACCCATAGTAGCGATTTTTTGCCCCGCCTTAACTTCCTGTTGTTCCCGGACCAGCATCGTATCATTATGGGCGTAGGCACTCAGGTAATCATCGTTATGTTTGATGATAATAAGATTACCGTAACCACGCAGTGCGTTACCGGCATATACGACGCGCCCATCAGCGGTTGCGACGATAGCCTGTCCCTTACTGCCTGCAATGTCGATCCCTTTATTGCCCCCTTCGGAAGCGCCAAAGTTTTCGATCACTTTGCCATCCGTCGGCCAGCGCCATGCGGAAATCGGCGCGCTGGTTGACGTACTGCTTGCATTTGGTTCGGTCGTGCTTACCGTTGGTGCCGTTACAGGCGCTGTGACAACCGTCCCAGCAGGCTTGTTGTTTGGCAACATTTTGTTAGCACTTTGTTCACCTGAGCCCTCAGAATACGTAATTGTTGGTTGAGACGCAACTGCAACGGTGGAATTTTGTGCAGACCTGGTCACAACTCCTTGCTGTGCTGCATCCGCCTGGGTGATCGCATTTCCGCCAGTAATTGGCGTACCGGATGCGTTACCAACTTGCAAAGTTTGCCCTACATTCAGGCTATACGGGGCAGAAATACTGTTTCTCTGGGCCAGATCGCGGAAATCGTTCCCGGTAATCCAGGCGATGTAAAAAAGCGTATCCCCCTTTTTCACGGTGTAAGTACTGCCACCCGTATAGCTACCTTTCGGAATATTCCCATACTGGCGATTGTATACGATTCGCCCATTTTCCATCTGCACGGGTTGTTCCGTGACCGGTTGAGTTTGCATGGGCTGCGTTACAGGACGCTGAACGGGTTGAATTTGCGGCGCTTGTTGCGGCGTTTGTTGCGTCGTCGCGCCCATTTTTGGCGGCGGTGTGATCAACATCCCGGAATTGGTATTTGATGACGACCCACTGTCCACAGACGTGACCGGCGCCGGAGGGTTTGACGAACTGGTACAACCTGCCAGCCATAGTGAAACCAGTGATAGTGCCGCAATGCGACTAACGGTGAATTTTGGGCTTCCCGCGCTCATTTATCCCCCAGGAAAAAATTTGGTTAACAACCAGTGACGTAAGAACCGTGCAACGCATTAAGTGAACACGGGAAAATGTGTTCACGATACGCTTAACCCACCGGGAATAACCAGGAAAACTCCAGGTATTCGTTTCGGCTTCATCAGGCGTAAGAGTGGGTGTTTGCAGGGCAAACTAGGCCAGCTCTCCCTTGACTAACGGGACGAAGCGAACGGCCTCCACGGTATCGATAATAAATTCGCCGCCCCGGCGACGCACGCGTTTCAAAAACTGCTGCTCATCGCCCACGGGCAGAACAAGAATGCCGCCTTCATCCAACTGTGCCATGAGCGCGGTAGGAATTTCCGGCGGCGCGGCCGTCACAATGATAGCGTCAAACGGCGCACGCGCCTGCCAGCCTTGCCAGCCATCGCCATGACGGGTAGAAACATTATGTAAATCGAGCTGCTTCAGGCGGCGACGCGCCTGCCATTGCAGCCCCTTAATCCGCTCAACGGAGCAAACGTGATGCACCAGATGCGCCAGAATCGCCGTCTGATAGCCGGAACCGGTGCCAATTTCCAGCACCCTGGATTGCGGCGTCAGTTCGAGCAGTTCCGTCATTCGCGCCACCATATAGGGCTGCGAAATCGTCTGACCCTGGCCTATCGGCAAAGCGATATTTTCCCAGGCCTTATGTTCAAACGCTTCATCAATAAATTTCTCGCGCGGCACTGCGGCAAGCGCATTAAGCACCTGCTCATCTCTGATGCCCTGCGCGCGCAATTGTTCAAGAAGAGCCTGTACACGTCCACTTACCATTGCGTGCCAACTCCCACGCTGTCTAACCAGTCTGAAACCACATCATGCGCGCTGTGCGCGGTTAAATCCACATGCAACGGCGTGACGGAGACGTAGCCTTCATCCACCGCCGCGAAATCGGTATCCGGCCCGGCATCGTATTTATCGCCCGGTGGGCCAATCCAGTACAATGTATTACCGCGCGGATCTTCCTGCGGGATTACTTTATCCGCTGGATGGCGGCTACCACAGCGAGTCACGCGGATGCCTTTAATCTGCGCTAACGGTAGATCCGGGACATTCACGTTGAGAATACGCCCGGTACGCAACGGCTCCCGGCTTAACCCTCGCAAAAGCGCGCAAGTTACGGCCGCAGCCGTATCATAATGCTGATAGCCGTTAAGGGAGACCGCTAATGCCGGAAAGCCGAGATGACGACCTTCCATCGCCGCGGCGACAGTACCGGAATAGATCACATCATCGCCCAGATTCGGACCCGCGTTAATACCGGAAACGACAATATCCGGACGCGGACGCATTAAGGCATTAACGCCCAGATAGACGCAATCGGTCGGCGTCCCCATCTGTACGGCGATATCGCCATTATCAAAGGTAAAAGTACGAAGCGAAGATTCCAGCGTGAGGGAATTAGACGCGCCGCTGCGGTTACGATCCGGGGCTACGACCTGTACATCAGCAAACTCACGCAGCGCTTTCGCCAGCGTTTGTATACCGGGCGCGTGAACCCCGTCATCGTTACTCAGCAATATGCGCATAATCACCCATTGTGTTGATCAGTTCCCTTACTACGCTGGTGGCAAAACTGCCTGCGGGCAGCCAGAAACGTAACTCGACGGTAACGTCATCCCACCAGTTCCAGCTTAATTGTTGCGGATAAAGCAGCATCGCTCTGCGCGACGCCTCTACTTTTTCGCGCAGCAACAGCGATTGCAACACCGTTTCCTGGGCAATGGCATCTTGCTCAAACGCCAGCGCCGCACGCTGTGTTCCCCACTCTCCGCTGCCCGGCAACGACGCTGTAATCATCAGCTCTTTTTCGTCTACCCGGCGCTGCAATTCAGGCAGTTCTTCAGATGTCGCGACGAACCAGCTTCCACGCCCCGCTAATTGTAGCGCATCGCCGTCAACAACTTGATTAAAGTCTGGTTTCTTCAGCCGCTGGTGAACAATTTGATTAAACAACGCGCTACGCGCCGCCGACAACCAAAAACTGCGTTTATTGCGATCGCGCACCGGCGCGTTACTTTGCGCCCAGCGCAGCGCGCCCTGCAAGTTGCTGCCGCCAATGCCGAATCGTTGTGCACCAAAATAGTTCGGCACGCCGCCATCGCGAATCGCCTGCAATCGTGTTTCGACATCGCGGCGATCGCTTATTTCACGCAATACCAGCGTAAAGGCATTGCCTTTCAGCGCGCCTAAACGCAGCTTACGCTTGTGACGCGCGTATTCCAGCACTTTACAACCTTCCAGCTGAAAGGCGCTGAAATCGGGCATCTCTTTCCCCGGCACGCGCGCGCACAGCCACTGCTCGGTAACGGCGTGTTTATCTTTTTGCCCGGCAAAGCTCACTTCGCGAGCGTGAATTTTCAGGAATTTCGCCAGCGCGTCAGCGACAAAACGGGTATTGCAACCGTTTTTCAAAATACGCAGCAAAATGTGCTCGCCTTCACCATCCGGCGTAAAGCCTAAATCTTCAACCACCACAAAATCTTCCGGATTCGCTTTCAGCAATCCGCTACCTTGTGGTTTTCCGTGCAGCCAGGTGAGATTGTCAAACTCTGTCATTTCGCCGCCTTCATCAGCAACGCGACCGCTTCGCAGGCAATGCCTTCTCCGCGTCCGGTAAATCCGAGCTTTTCCGTCGTCGTCGCCTTCACGTTAACCTCATCCATATGGCAGCCGAGATCTTCGGCGATAAAGACACGCATTTGCGGAATATGCGGCAGCATTTTCGGCGCCTGCGCAATAATGGTGACATCCACGTTGCCGAGGGTGTACCCCTTGGCCTGAATACGACGCCAGGCTTCACGCAGTAGTTCGCGGCTATCCGCTCCCTTAAATGCCGGATCGGTATCCGGGAAGAGCTTGCCGATATCGCCAAGCGCCGCCGCGCCCAGCAGCGCATCGGTCAGCGCATGTAACGCCACATCGCCATCGGAATGCGCCAATAGCCCTTTTTCATAAGGGATACGCACGCCGCCAATAATAATCGGCCCTTCTCCGCCAAACGCGTGTACGTCAAAACCGTGTCCAATTCGCATTATGCTTTCTCCTGGTGGATGGTTCGGGTCAGATAGAATTCCGCCAGCGCCAGATCTTCCGGACGGGTGACCTTGATGTTATCCGCGCGACCTTCTACCAGCGCCGGATGAAAACCACAATACTCCAGCGCTGACGCCTCGTCGGTGATGGTCGCGCCTTCATTCAGCGCACGCGTCAGACAATCGTGCAAGAGTTCGCGGGGGAAAAACTGCGGGGTGAGCGCGTGCCATAAATCGGCGCGCTCTACGGTATGGGCAATCGCGTTTTTCCCCGGTTCGCCGCGTTTCATGGTGTCGCGCACCGGACTGGCGAGGATACCGCCGACCCGGCTGTTTTCGCTGATAGCCAGCAACCGCGCAAGGTCATCCTGATGCAAACAGGGTCTTGCCGCATCGTGCACCAGCACCCACTGCGCCTTTGCAACGGCCTGTAACCCGGCCAAAACGGAATCAGCGCGTTCGTTGCCGCCATCCACAACGGTGATTTGCGGATGATTCGCCAGCGGAAGTTGGGCAAAGCGATGATCGCCAGGGCTGATAGCAATAACAACGCGTGTCACCCGAGGATGCGCCAGCAGCGCATGAACTGAGTGCTCCAGAATGGTTTTATTACCGATTGAGAGATACTGCTTAGGACATTCTGTTTGCATTCGGCGGCCAAATCCGGCCGCCGGCACCACGGCGCAAACGTCCAATAAAGTGGCTGCCATGTTAAATCCCTGGATGGTTTATCGATGAGTTTGCCCCGCCGTTGCCGCGCGTTTTGAGGCGTCAGGCACCAGACGATAGAAGGTTTCGCCCGGTTTGGTCATGCTAAGTTCGTTGCGCGCGCGCTCCTCTATCGCTTCCTGGCCGCCATTGAGATCGTCAATTTCGGCAAAAAGCTGATCGTTACGCGCTTTAAGTTTGGCGTTTGTCGCCTGCTGCGCGACCACATCATCGTTGACGCGGCTATAGTCATGTATGCCGTTCTTACCGAACCACAGCGAGTACTGTAGCCAGACCAGTAAAGCCAGCAACAGCAGCGTTAGTTTACCCATCCTGCCCCCTGAAAAACGGCATCATCATCCCATAACGTCCTCTGTGACTCCACATTCAGGACGGGATTGCCGCGACAACGCCGGCAAATGTACCACATTTGCCGGATGTTACGTATACCCGAGTAAGGAGAACATAATCTCATTGTTGGTTACGGTTTGAATTATGACCGGAGGCGCAGTGATAACCCGTCTACCCTAATAGCCATATAAATAACGCGCCAAACAGCGCGCCTACGGCCAGTAGAGTAAACATGATGCTAAAAAGTATTTTGCCCTTTACTAGCAGATGCAACACAATGCCGATAATCACCGATACCGGCATTAACGCGAGGAAAAAGGGCCAGGTATAGAGGAAAAAAAACAGCGTGTTAGGGCCATAAAGCAGAAAAGGGATCCCCAACGCCAGCAGCCATGACACAAAGCCGACCACCGCCCCCGGAAATGCACTGGTGGCGTCATCGTCGACCATGAAGGCGTCTGACCTTGTGAAAGTAATGTTATGGCTATTACGCATATTAAATCCTGTAACCTTGACCATACCGGGCATACAAGCCCGGTGGTGTCTCAGGATCTGATAATATCGCGCCGTCTCAGCAGGTCTAATAATTGGGAAACCAAATTTGTTACTAATTGTTCACCATTAAGATGAACCTGGGGCGAGTCAGGCGCTTCGTAAATGGCGTCGATACCGGTAAAGTTACGCAACTCACCCGCGCGCGCTTTTTTATACAACCCTTTAGGATCGCGCTGTTCACAGATAGCCAGCGGCGTATTGACATAAATCTCGATAAAACGATCGTGGCCGACGCGCTCTTTTACCAGTTGCCGCTCGGCGCGGTGCGGAGAAATAAATGCCGTCAAAACAATCAGGCCGGCGTCCGCCATCAGACTGGCCACTTCGCCTACCCGCCGGATATTTTCCTGGCGATCGGCATCGCTAAAACCTAAATCACGGCACAAACCGTGGCGCACATTATCGCCATCCAACAGGTAGGTACTGACGCCACGCTGATGTAACGCCTCTTCCAGCGCGCCGGCCACCGTTGATTTTCCCGAACCGGAGAGTCCGGTAAACCACAGCACCACGCCACGGTGGCCGTGGAGCTGTTCACGGGCGGCGACAGTAACGGGATGAGAGTGCCAGACCACGTTCTCATCATGCAGCGCCATGTTTATCTCCCAGCAAATCTCGGGCGTCCCAGTGCGGAAAATGACGGCGTACCAGCGCATTCAGCTCCAGCTCAAACGCACTGTATTCCACGGGCGGCGTCGCTCCGCGTTCGTCCAGTTCCCGCACCATGCCAGCGCCCACGGTAACGTTAGAAAGTCGGTCGATAAAAATCAGTCCGCCCGTCACCGGATTTTGCTGATAAATATCCAGCGCGAGCGGCTCATCGAATGTCATCTCTACCAGACCAATACCGTTTAACGGCAGACTCTCGACGTCTCGTTGGGTCAGATTGTTGATATCAATCTGATAGCGAATAGCCTCGATACGCGCGCGGGTTTTCTTGCCCGCGAGTTTAACGTCGTAGCTTTGGCCCGGCGCCAGCGGCTGTTCCGCCATCCATACCACATCGATCGCGGCGTGCCGCGCAGGTGCCAGCGTCTCGTTTGCCGCCAGCAGCAGATCGCCGCGGCTAATATCAATGTCGTCGTTGAGTACCAGGGTAATGGCTTCGCCCGCACAGGCTTCTTCTTTATCGCCATTAAAAGTGACGATACGCGCCACGCTGGATTCCACGCCAGACGGCAGCACTTTAATGCGCTCTCCGACTTTGACGCTACCAGACGCCAGAGTGCCGGCATATCCCCGAAAATCAAGGTTCGGGCGATTGACGTATTGTACCGGAAAGCGCATCGGCTGACGGTCTACCGCACGCTGTATGTCTACCGTTTCCAGGACTTCCAGCAGCGTCGGACCGCTGTACCAGCGCATATTCGCGCTCTGCGCGGCGACATTATCCCCTTCCAGCGCCGAAAGCGGGACAAAGCGAATATCCAGATCGCCCGGCAACTGTTCAGCAAAGGTCAGGTAATCTTCACGAATACGGGCGAAGGTCTCTTCGCGGTAGTCAACGAGATCCATTTTGTTGATTGCCACCACCAGGTGTTTGATCCCCAACAGCGTGGAGATAAAGCTATGGCGACGCGTCTGATCCAGCACGCCTTTACGCGCGTCGATCAGTAGGATCGCCAGATCGCAGGTGGACGCTCCGGTCGCCATATTCCGGGTATATTGTTCATGGCCCGGCGTGTCGGCGATAATAAATTTTCGTTTTTCCGTGGAGAAATAGCGGTACGCGACGTCAATAGTAATGCCCTGCTCACGCTCGGCCTGCAGCCCATCTACCAGTAGCGCCAGATCGAGTTTTTCTCCCTGCGTGCCATGACGTTTACTGTCATTATGCAGAGAAGAGAGCTGATCTTCATAAATTTGCAGAGTATCGTGCAGCAAACGACCTATCAGCGTACTTTTACCGTCATCAACGCTGCCACAGGTTAAAAAACGCAGCAGGCTTTTGTGCTGTTGGGCAATCATCCAGGCTTCGACGCCGCCTTCATTGGCGATTTGTTGTGCAAGTATGGTGTTCATGGCGGCTCCTTAGAAATACCCCTGACGTTTTTTAAGCTCCATCGACCCCGCCTGATCGCGGTCAATCATCCTCCCCTGGCGCTCGCTGGTGGTAGAAACCAGCATCTCTTCGATAATTTCCGGCAGCGTTTGCGCGTGGGATTCCACCGCCCCGGTGAGCGGCCAACAGCCAAGTGTACGGAAGCGCACCATCCTTTTTTTGATGACTTCGCCAGGCTGGAGATCGATACGATCGTCATCCACCATCATCAACATGCCGTCACGTTCCAGAACCGGGCGTTCAGCAGCCAAATACAGCGGCACGATGTCGATGTTTTCCAGCCAGATGTATTGCCAGATATCCTGCTCTGTCCAGTTGGAGAGCGGGAAGACGCGTATACTTTCGCCTTTATTAATCTGACCGTTATAGTTACGCCACAACTCTGGACGCTGATTTTTCGGGTCCCAGCGATGGAAACGGTCACGAAAGGAGTAAATACGTTCTTTCGCACGGGATTTTTCCTCATCGCGCCGTGCGCCGCCGAACGCGGCATCAAAACCGTACTTATTCAGCGCCTGCTTTAACCCTTCGGTTTTCATAATGTCGGTGTGTTTAGCGCTACCGTGAACGAACGGATTGATGCCCATCGCCACGCCTTCCGGATTTTTATGTACCAGCAACTCGCAGCCATATGCGTTGGCGGTACGATCGCGAAAGGCGTACATCTCACGGAATTTCCAACCGGTATCAACGTGCAATAGCGGGAACGGTAACGTACCCGGATAAAACGCCTTACGCGCCAGATGCAGCATGACGCTGGAGTCTTTACCAATGGAGTACAGCATGACCGGATTAGCGAATTCCGCTGCCACTTCACGGATAATGTGGATACTTTCCGCCTCCAGTTGCCGCAGGTGGGTGAGTCGTTTTTGATCCATAACCGTTCCTTTGCAATACCGTTTTTTGCTAAACATTTCGATTACACGACTATAGGGAGCGCAGGAGAGTGAATGAAATGACGAATTGGAATGAGTAGTTCCTCAAAGGAATAACGCGGCCCAAAAACCAATATCAAAAAATGCTTAACGTACCGGATTGCCAGCATTTAGGAGCAAATGAAATTGTATTAACACGATCGCGGTTTCATACTAGCCACGTAAAATTTTGTTCTGTATTTAAGGACTCATTATGTTTTCCGCAACGCGCCGCTTTGCCGTCATTCTGGCGCTCGGCGTAGGCTTTATCCTTCCTGCACAAGCAGCATCACCAGGGCCTGGTGAAATAGCGAATACTCAGGCACGACATATCGCCACCTTTTTTCCCGGGAGAATGACGGGCTCCCCCGCCGAGATGTTGTCTGCCGATTATTTACGCCAACAATTTACCCAGATGGGATACCAAAGCGATATTCGAACGTTTAATAGCCGATTTATTTATACCACGAAGGATAATCGCAAAAACTGGCATAACGTGACGGGCAGCACGGTCATCGCCGCCCATGAAGGGCGCGTGCCGCAACAGATCATCATTATGGCGCATCTGGATACGTACGCTCCGCAGAGCGACGCTGATGTCGATGCCAATCTGGGCGGTTTAACGTTACAGGGAATGGATGATAATGCCGCGGGATTAGGCGTTATGCTGGAACTGGCGGCGCGTCTGAAAGATATACCGACCCATTATGGGATTCGTTTTATCGCCACCAGCGGGGAAGAAGAGGGAAAGCTAGGCGCGGAAAATTTACTCAAACGAATGAGTGACGCTGAGAAGAAAAATACGCTGCTGGTGATTAATCTCGATAACCTGATTGTTGGCGACAAGCTCTATTTTAATAGCGGGAAAAATACGCCGGAAGCGGTGCGTACACTGACCCGCGATCGAGCATTAGCGATTGCGCGCCGTTATGGTATCGCCGCCAACACCAATCCGGGACGCAATCCATCCTACCCCAAAGGAACGGGTTGCTGTAATGATGCGGAGGTTTTCGATAAAGCGGGAATATCGGTGCTTTCTGTTGAGGCGACGAACTGGAATCTGGGTAAAAAAGACGGATACCAGCAACGCGTGAAAAATGCATCCTTTCCGAACGGCAATAGCTGGCACGACGTACGGCTTGATAATCAACAACATATTGACAAGGCGCTGCCAGGGAGGATTGAGCGCCGTAGCCGCGATGTAGTGCGGATAATGCTGCCGTTGGTAAAAGAGCTGGCGAAGGCGGAAAAAACGTCCTGATATGCTGGTGAAACGTGTTTATCCCCGTTGGCGCGGGGAACATTTTTCAGCCCTTGCCGACTGCGGAACGCCCCTCGGTTTATCCCCGCTGGCGCGGGGAACACATGGATGGCTCATATCCGGTTTCTGTTTCTGCCGGTTTATCCCCGCTGGCGCGGGGAACACTTCGGTAACGTCTGGATTATTTTCTGAGGGTTCGGTTTATCCCCGCTGGCGCGGGGAACACGTGCTGCTGCTGATCAGTTTACCCGCTGGGTGCGGTTTATCCCCGCTGGCGCGGGGAACACGTTTATTACTGCTTAGTTAATTAATGGGTTGCCGGTTTATCCCCGCTGGCGCGGGGAACACAGGCGAATAATCTCTAATAGTCTCAATTCGTTCGGTTTATCCCCGCTGGCGCGGGGAACACGCCGATCGATGGCAAAGTTACCGATCCCTATCCCGGTTTATCCCCGCTGGCGCGGGGAACACTGATATTCCGGAACCTGACCCGCAACTACAGTCGGTTTATCCCCGCTGGCGCGGGGAACACTCTTTTAGAGACATGACCAATGACCGCATTAACGGTTTATCCCCGCTGGCGCGGGGAACACACGTCGCTGTTAATCTCCTCGTTAAGAAGCTGCGGTTTATCCCCGCTGGCGCGGGGAACACCCCGACAGTTGCTCAGGTGGCTGCCGCCAAGGCGGTTTATCCCCGCTGGCGCGGGGAACACGACGACAAAATTAATATTGTTGGCTGGCGTGTCGGTTTATCCCCGCTGACGCGGGGAACACCGTAAATTTTGCTGTAATCAACTGTGCTGTCCCGGTTTATCCCCGCTGGCGCGGGGAACACTTCAGAGAATTGCCGCCAATAGAACAGCGCAACGGTTTATCCCCGCTGGCGCGGGGAACACGTCTCCGCAAAGGAAGCAGAGCTGTTCTGCGACGGTTTATCCCCGCTGGCGCGGGGAACACGCTGTCGTATATCCGTTACGCAACCCGCGTGCGCGGTTTATCCCCGCTGGCGCGGGGAACACGCTTGCCAGTGGATTTTTGGTTATCTATGTAGTCGGTTTATCCCCGCTGGCGCGGGGAACACGCGAATGCAGCCCCTCTAAAATTGTTGCCCGCCGGTTTATCCCCGCTGGCGCGGGGAACACACTGGAGGAGAATTTGATGCAGGTGAAGCGTCCGGTTTATCCCCGCTGGCGCGGGGAACACCAGTGGTGTTTAAGCCCGACGTCGGCAACAGCCGGTTTATCCCCGCTGGCGCGGGGAACACGTGAGTTCGGCAAGAAAAATGTGGTCCGGCTTCGGTTTATCCCCGCTGGCGCGGGGAACACTAATACTGATTATCTGCTAACACACGGCTCTACGGTTTATCCCCGCTGGCGCGGGGAACACTACAGTAAACCAATGCCATGCCAACATCGCTCCGGTTTATCCCCGCTGGCGCGGGGAACACTGCTACAAATGGCACTCCATTTATTATTCCGCCGGTTTATCCCCGCTGGCGCGGGGAACACCAAAGTTAGCGAGGTTTGACGCATCAACCAAACGGTTTATCCCCGCTGGCGCGGGGAACACGCCACGACGTTTGCCTGTGTCCCGATAGCCTCCGGTTTATCCCCGCTGGCGCGGGGAACACATCAGTCCGGGCGCGCAGTTTACGTCGTACCGCGGTTTATCCCCGCTGGCGCGGGGAACACGCGACGACTGAAAAATGGCGGGGTAATAAACTCGGTTTATCCCCGCTGGCGCGGGGAACACACTAAAACTATATATTTGTTCTAAAAGCCCTTTTTTATTACCTAACAAACTACCAACGGTAAGATAACAATTCCTTATTATTAAAGAACATTCAACTTATTGATTTTCAACAGGAAGAAAAGAAACTAATCTAAGTCCATCCAAATCTACCGGAATACGTCTGTTTTCA
The DNA here is from genome assembly GCF_017572235.1 of Salmonella sp. 32010601201800023SM. NCBI lineage: Bacteria > Pseudomonadati > Pseudomonadota > Gammaproteobacteria > Enterobacterales > Enterobacteriaceae > Salmonella > Salmonella sp. 32010601201800023SM. Next base: position 494,036 of record NZ_JAGEQS010000002.1, on the reverse strand, counting down.
CCCCAGGTCTGGAACTCAAAACCAGACTCAGTATTTGTTGCCCAGGCCATTACTACGTTTCCGACTCCGCCAAGCTGTGTGATCTGTTGCCAAATCATTTCCCGAATACGCTTCGAGGTATCGCCAACATAAACACCTGCACGAACCTCGAGTAACCAGACGGCAAGACGTCCCCGCAGGCGCGGCGGTACGTTTTCCGTGACCACAACCACCATACTCATCAACCATGCCCCCGATGGCCGCTATCACCCAGTGATTCAGATTCCGGTATTGCTGGCGGCAACATATCCGGCGCAGGCTGAGGTGGTTCAATTTCACCGGCAGCGAGCACCTCTTCGATCAGTGGGATCAATTTTCCGGTCAGCTTCGAACTGCGAAAAATATCACGGCAGGCCAGGCGCACTTCTTTATCAGGTTCCGCCGGGTGACGAGCAGCGATCTCAAATGCTTTGGGCACCACCGATTCAAATTTGATGATATCGGCAATGTCATAAACAAAAGAAAGCGGCTTACCACTATGGATAAAACCGATAGCTGGCGCATATCCCGCCGCCAGGATAGCCGCTTCTGAAATCCCGTACAGGCACGATGTCGCCGCGCTAATACATCGGTTGACGACATCCCCCATCTCCCAGTCTTTCGGATCATAGTTACGACCATGCCATTTCACGCCATACTGCTTCGCCAGTAATGCATAGGTCGCCCGCACACGGGATCCTTCAATACCGCGCAGTTGCTCAACGGAACGACGGGCGGGAGGCGGCTCACGAAAACGCAGTTCATACATTTTGCGGACTACTTTAAGCCGCAGGTCATCATCTAACGCCAGCTTTGCCTGATAAAGCAACTTATCGGCTCGTGCGCCTCCGGGTTGTCCGGAGGAATAGACCCGCACTCCCGCCTCGCCCACCCATACCAACAGGGTGCCGACCGTTGATGCTAAATGCACTGCCGCATGGGAAACCCGCGTTCCCGGTTCCAGCATGATGCAGGCGACCGATCCCACCGGAATATGCGTACGAACCCCGGTTTTATTGATTAATACAAATGCCCCATCCAGCACGTCAATTTGACCGTACTGGAGGAAGATCATTGAGGTTCGATCTTTTAACGGGATCGGGTTGAGCGGCACGAACGTCACGCGTCGTCTCCGGGTTTGATCATCATCATTCCGCAGCCAAACGCCCGGCTTTTACCGAACCCCTGCGCCAGACGTTGCAGGAAAAGCGCGGGTTCGTTAATCACCAGCACGCCGGTATAGTCCACGCTGCTAAACTGAATCATCTGCCGATCTTTCCCGCGACGTATCTGCTGCTGCCGATAAGCATCAACGCTCGCCTCGCGCAGAGTAAAGCCATTTTGCTCCCCCTGGCGCGCCAACCACGTCAGCGCCGCCTGCTGCTGATAAGACCAAATATCCTGGCTATCACCCTGCGTTTTACGCTGGCGTTTCGCCTCCATCAGCAAATCGTGACGCTTGCCGTTTTTGCAAACCGTCGGATTGGCGCGCAGGTTAAACCGCAGCGTCTGCCCCGCGCTCAGCGTTGGCGCAAATGGGCGAGTCTGCACGTCAAAAATCGCGCTGGCGGCAGGCTGTTCCTGTGAGAGAACAAAAAAGCGAAACGCGCCCTGTAACTCTTCGCGGCGATAAAGAAACTGCCGTTCCTTGCTGCCGGGAAAGAGATCCCATAACCACTGGTGCATCACGTACTCGCCGCGCTCCACCAGATGCAAGAGCTGTGCCGGCGAAAGCTCGCTGGTGTGCAGCGTTATTCTTGAGAGATACACGCGTCCTCCTTGCGGAGCCACGGCCCCTGATTCACGCTACGTTCACCGAACAACCATTGCTGGCGGCTCAACGGCATGTCGCGACGACGTAAAATTTTGTTCGCCGTTAAGCCATCGTGTTCACCTTCCCACCAGCATTCATTCTGTAATCCGGGGAGAGTCAGTTTCAGCGTATTGAATTGATCCTGATACCAACGATATGCTTCACGCAGGACATCCGGCGCACGCCCGTCCAGCAGTTGCGGCGCAAGCGGCAACGCCAGAGGGTGACTTTTGCGCCCCAGATACAGCGGGAATACAGGATGTTGTAACGACGCCTGAAGCTGCGCCAACGAGTAAGGCGCGTCCGGCGTCGCGCTGACAGCGATCATCCACCAGGCGTCGGTGTAGTAGTCGCGTCGGGAAATCAGCGCGCTCAGTAACTCAGGATCCTGCAACTCTTCACGGCGGCTGAAATAACGTGCCTTACGTACCTCTTTCGGCATCTGCACCGTGTGATAATCCCGCGCCCAGCGCGGGTTGCCGCTGGCGCACAGCAAAAATTGGTAATGACGGTTGAAGGCGTTTAGCCGTTCCTCTTCATCGCGGCGAATACCCAGCGCCGCCGCCAGCAGCCCCAGCAGCGCCGAGCGCGAAGGCAGATCATGGCTGTGGCGCACTTCGCCTGGCGCATCCACGCCCCAGGACGCCATCGGCCCGTGAAGCTGAAAAACCAGATATTGGCTCATAAGCCGCCCCTTACGCGCAGATGAAATCAAGCACGTCTTTCATGCTTCCCTGCTGATTCATCACGTCGAAACTGGCGGTATCAGTCCGCTGGCCATAAACCTTATTCATATTCTTATGCAGCGATGTAATACGCTTAACCGCAACGTTCAATTGGTCTGTACCGTTGATCGGTTCATAAAACGCGGCCGCCAGTGAACGTGGTTGGTCGGTGCCTTTTTCGGCCAGCGCCCACGAGGCATAGGCACGGCTGGCAAAGCTGTTCTGTTTGCCGGTCGGCGACACTTTCAGCGCCGCTTCAGTAAAGGCGCGCAGCGTTTTGTTTGCCAGTTCTTCATTGTCGTTCAGGTTTTTCACCAGCAGATCTTTGTCGATGCAGATATAGGTGTAAAACAGCGCGGAGCCAAAGCCGGTTTCGCCGAGATGGCCTGCGCCTGCATCTTCTGCCGATGCCTGGCGTAGGTCATCCACAGCGGTAAAGAAATCGTCTTCGATGATCGTTTCGCTGACGCCGAAGGCGTGGGCGACCTGGCAGGCGGCTTCCACGTTAAAATCAGTTTTCTTCGCTAACATCCGGCCAAACATGGCAATATCGACGGCCATGCGATCGTGACGTAACAGTTCTGCTTCCTCTTCTGTTGCCGGACGTTTTTCTTCTGCCAGACGGCGCGCCAGCGCTTTCACGGCCTCAAACTCAGCAGGGCTGATATGCACCAGTTGCTCGGTTTCAGCATTCGTCAACTCATCTTTGGGTTTCTTATCCTCTTTTACCTTGCCAAAGCAGTTGGCGATGTTCTTGACGTACTCAACCGCTTTTTTGGCGTCAATGCCGCTATCAACGAGGATTTGCGCCGCCTCACGAGCAATGCGACCAGTACGAATACCAATATGGCCAGCTAATGCCTGTTCAAATAACTCAGATGTACGCCAGGCGCGTTTCAGGCTCTGAGAGGAGATACGCAGACGTGTTGCTCCGCCAAGCACCACGGTTTTTGGCGCACCGGTATCATCACGGTTCAGGTTAGCGGCGGGGTAAGCGGTCAGTAAATGGAGCTGAATAAACGTTGTCATAAAGATATCCCTGTTAATCTTGTTCGTTATCGGTATCGCCATCGCCGGCCTGGTAGTATTCCAGCGCCCAGCGGATACGAAGAAATTCGGTTGGCCGCTGCTGGCGGCGATGGTGGTTCAGCAAGTCATTCTGCTCCTGGCACCAGCAGAAAATATCGTCTGCAAGAGAAAACAGGTTGACCGAACCATCTAACAGCTTCACCGCACGCCGTAACTGGCGCAGCAGTTCATCCGGCGTTTTTACCGCTAATAGGTGGGAGAAGCGTAATTTTGACATCACCGGAGTGTCGCCACCTTTCTTCTGTCCAAGCTGCGCAGCAAAACTCTTTTGCTCATCAATAAATTTGATATGTGCAGCCAGTGCCGCTGTGATTGCCAATGCAGTAACATTCCAGGGTGCTTTGTTTTTCCATAAAGAATGTGTTTGCATTAACAATGAATGAAGCCCCTCAGCCAAACAGGCATCATTCACCGTTTTACTACGTCGTAAGCTGGCACGTAATCCACGTTTTTCTTGTAGTTCCTCATGCCACTGACGCAAAGTGGCTTTATCATCTTTCGTCACAACACTCATTCAGCAGCCTCCTGTTTCTTTGCTTTGGCGGCTTTTGCACTTTGTTTTTCCGCCGATGTCGTAAAATATTTCTTGCGCGCGGTCATGATGCGTTCCAGATCGCTGCTCTCGTAGGGGTTGGTAAAGACGTGATCATCGAAGTAATGACGGGTAAACAGCCAAAGTTCTCTTTGCCATTTATTCAGCCTTTCGTCCGGCTTGTGGCCGTTTTCCAGATCGTGAATCAGGTTGAGAAAACGTCCCTGCGTCAGGTTCCAGAAATCAATGTCGATAAAACTGAAATCACCGCGAGCACCCTTCGCATCGGCAAACCAGGCCTCTTTGAGCGCGCTGCGAAGCAGGCTCAACAGGCGGGCCGCAGTTTGCACGGCCTTACGTAAATCAGGGATCAGACCTTCCGTCATCAGCAACGGGAAGTGATGCTCATACCAGCAGCGGATTTTCATATTGTCGAAATCCGCGCCAAAGCCCCAGATCCCCGCTTTAACGTCAGTCAGCGAGCGGGCGTTAAACACCTTGACTACCTGCGCGGGAGATTCGTAATTCGCTTCCGTCTGGTTGTTCTGACTTAATCCCAGCCAGTCGCGCCAGATAAGGCCGCCGGGCTGCGGTTTAACGGAAAAGAAGGCGTTTTGATCTTTTACCGGGGCGCGATAAGGCGTCAGCGGGTGCCGCCAGCCATCGTAGTTAACGCCGTAGTTCTTGACGGTCATAAAGCCAAGAAGCTCATCGCTTTCAGCGCCGCAAATATCGCAGCAACCTGACTGTAAGGTGGCAAAATCCAGGCGGATACGACGCGGCATCCCCCAGTACGCCTGGAGTTTATTGACCTGCTCCGGCGTGGTAACGGCATTCGCCTGCTCGCTGGTCCGCGTCGCGGCAAGCCACGGGAAAACGGTCGCATCACACTGGTCTGGTAAAGGCAGATCCGCAGTATCCTGCGGCATCACGTTGAGCCACAGCTTGCGCCAGAGCGGCGTTTGCCGCTCGCCCTGATATTCCTGCAATTCAACCAGCGTGGTCAGTGGCCCGCCGCCGCGCAGCCCGGTACGATAGCCTTTGCCGCCCGCAGGCGCGTTAAGCTGCAACGAGAACAGCGCCAGCGCCGCGCAGTGCGGACAAAAACGTTCCGTTACGCCGCGTTTGACAAAATGATCTTTATTGAACTTCGTGGTTTGCGCGCCAGGTATTTCCGGCAACAATGAGGCAATAGAGACTTTTTCGCCGCTTAACGGTTCAAAATCCTGCATAAAAGACGGCGTTTCCGCGCCAAACTGAAAAGCGTGTTCTAACGGTGCTAATGCCTTATGGAGCACATCGGCATGCAATCCATCAAACCAGATATCCTCCCAATTTTTGTATCTTTTCGGCGCGATACTGCATTGCAGCAATCCCAACAGAAACTGCCAGGCCGCTCCCTGTAAATCTGCTCGCGTTGCGGCGATGTCCACCACGTTTTCATCCGCCAGATCGACGGGGGCCAGCTTGCCCGTGGAACCGTCTTTGAAACGGACGGGGAGCCAGGGCGTTGTTAAAAGTGAAAAATTGTCCATATCTGTATTCGTTATTCCCCCATCATGCCAATCAATCCCTCATTCGCCGAATAACCACAAGCGGCAAAGTCCGTCACCACAATCACCGTGGCAAAATCCTTATCCTGATGCTGTTGCGCACACCACTTACGCAAGGGTTCGCCGTCTAATTTTTCAAACTCGTCTTTATGTTTATTCCACCAGCTCTGACGTACTCGCAGCACGCTCATCTCCCAGGCGTGTTCACCGCTGGCATAAGGGGTTACGACGCTATCCACGATTTTCGCCAGCCACAGCGTGACAGACTCTTCCGCCAGCCGCGTTGACATTTTCTCCGGTAAAGAATCGCTAATTTCAGCACAGTAGCCCGGCGCAAAGTTAAGCAGCATCTGGCCGGCAAATGCCCGGTCGCAATAAAATTTGCCTTCCTGCAATTGCTCGGTTTTTGCAAATCCAACCGGCATGTTGACATCCTCGCCGTAGACCGACTCAATCAACAATCGGGCAGATTGCGGCATCCGAATCGTCCCCTGCTCACGTAATATGCGCTGTGTCAGCCACATGCGCCCATGATCGGGATAGACATAGGCGCTGTTACGCATGGCGCTGGATAACCAGTTCTCTCGCGGCGCGTCATCCCACTCCGGAGCAAGAATGCGCAGCACTGGCGTCTCTCGCTCATCCTGCCCACTCTTTTTCACCAGACCGTTACGATCGCGAATATGACGCTGTAGTCGACCGGCCCGCTGAATTAATAAATCCACCGGCGCTAAATCAGAGATCATCTCATCGCAGTCAATATCCAGACTTTGTTCGATGACCTGCGTGGCGATAATGACCTTACCGGCACGTTGCGCGCCGCTCTGTTTGCCAAAGAGATTCAGCGTCTGTGACTCAATCCGCTGACGATCGTAAAAAGCAAAGCGACTATGGAAGAGTAAAAGGTTTTCCGTGACGACGACCTTACTCAGTTGAAGCTGGCGATAGATACGAATCGCATCATCAACGGAGTTACGTATCCAGGCGATACAGTTTCCTTTTTCCACTGCTTCACCTATACGTTCAAGACACGCCTCTTCACTATGTAGCCAGCCAATATCTACGCAACGCTCAACCTCTTTGCGTGTATCAACCCGCTGAGAAATCAGCTCTGTTTGTGTGACCTGAGTCAGCCAGGGATAATCGTCATGGCCTAGCAACGGCGCCTGCACACTACGCCTCACCCCACGGGAAAATGCCGCCACCAGCTTATCTCGCTGCTGCTGCGATAGCGTCGCAGATAACAGAATAGTGGCGTTGCCATTACTGGCCTGCCGTTCGATCAAACCTTCAAGTATTCGGGACATCCAGGCATCACAGGCATGGATCTCATCAGCCAGTAAGATCTTGTTGCTAAGACCCAGTAACCGCAGGTTGTTATGTTTAAATGGCATTACCGCCATCATCGCCTGATCCAACGTGCCTACGCCAACCTCCGCCAACAACGCTTTTTTATTGCTGTCGGCAAACCAGGCGGCGCATCCCTGACTATAAGGCTGCGCTTCATCGGGTTCTTCCGTACCAGAAAGAGTGACCGACCATATTGACTGATTGAAACGATCCATTAAGCGACGCGCGCTATGCGCCAGAATCAGGCTGGGACGGGAGTCCGGCTGATACAGCGCCAGCCAGGTGTTCGCCATACGTTCAAACATCGCGTTGGCTGTCGCCATTGTCGGCAGTCCAAAATAGAGTCCCTGCGCTTTACCTGCCGCCATCAGTCGATGAGCTAATATGAGCGCCGCCTCTGTTTTTCCGGCCCCGGTGACATCTTCAAGAATAAAGAGTTGGGCGCCATCCACGTTGATATCCAGCTCAAGCGCCTTTTGTTGTAACGGTGTGGGATGCTGAATAAAAGGGAAAAGCGTTTCTATGCCCGTAAAGGCAGACACATTCGCCGCTGAGGGAAATAGCGTGATGGCAGTTTGTGCTTTAGCGAGAGCTTGCTGCCAGTAGGTATCAACAGGCATTTTTTCCGCAGTACGCGGAAAATAACGGCTGGCAGAACCAGTCCAGTCAGCCAGTACAACCGCAGCGGAAATAAACCAGGAAAGTTGCTGAAATTGGTCGATACCCTCATCTTCATCCCAGGCTTCAGGCAAAGTAATTAAAGGAAAGAGCGCTTTTATTCTCAGAAGAAAATCTCTTGCCGCGTCTTTATCCTGCTGGCGAAAATGGTCCAGCTCCTGGATTGCCTCTGGAGGGCGTCCATGATGACCTGTAGTGACTGGCATCCAAAGCGCCATAACGCGCTTACTTTTACGAACTGAAAGCGAAGAAGGAGGAAACAATTCAGGGCATTCACTTAGCCAGGAGTTCCACAACATGTATCCCAGCGTGGTATGCGCGATTTTTTCATAATGCCGTGTAGGCTCATTAAAGATATTTAAAGCCTCATGACGGTATAGTTGCTGGAAGGAATGAGCAAACTTTCCAATATCATGCCAACATAAAATCCAGGCAAAAAATTGCGCCGCCTGCTCCTTATCCTGGATGCCTAATTTTTTTAGATAGTGGTCAATAAAATAAATATTATTTATCACCATCCAGTAACCCACAGCCGCAACATCTAAAGAATGCCAGCAAAGCAAATGGTAATCATCACCGCCGTCAGTTTCTCCTCGTCGAGACTTTCCCCAATAGTGATATATCGACACGTAAACTCCAGCATGTGGATAATAAAAGCACTCTACGCCTTTTTAATGGTCTTTTTTGTTGATATACCTCACAAAAATTGCACTTCCTGAGATTATATTTAAATATGCCCGCTCAATTTTATATATTCTTCAGAAATATTTACCCCACGAATAATTATTATAAATTTTTCCGCCTTTTTCTTCTGGAAGAAGCGCTCAAAGAGGCTTCCTCCAATGCCTTCTGCATAAACCAAAATTTAAAAAAAACGACCATTTGCGGCGAATCATCTACCTTTTGTCTGAATTATCGTCACCACAAAGGATTACCAACCATAAATGTGCTGTATTAATAATGTCGTTCAAATTCTCTCCTGTAGTAAACTTTATCTGTTTAATAAAAAAGAGAGAATTGAACGATATATTTTACTCCGGATATTGAATAATATAAATTTGAAGGAAAATATTATGCCAGTCACTTTAAGCTTCGGTAATCATCAAAATTATACGCTTAATGAAAGTCGGCTTGCTCATCTGTTAAGCGCAGATAAAGAAAAAGCAATCCATATGGGGGGTTGGGATAAAGTCCAGGATCATTTTAGAGCGGAAAAAAAGGACCATGCGCTGGAAGTGTTACACTCCATCATTCACGGGCAGGGCCGTGGTGAACCTGGAGAGATGGAAGTTAACGTAGAGGATATAAATAAAATTTACGCCTTTAAACGGCTACAACATCTGGCCTGCCCGGCTCATCAGGATCTGTTTACTATCAAGTTGGACGCTTCTCAGACACAATTTTTACTTATGGTCGGCGACACGGTGATCAGCCAAAGCAATATTAAGGACATCCTTAATATATCAGATGATGCAGTGATAGAATCTATGAGTAGAGAGGAGAGACAATTATTTTTACAAATATGTGAGGTGATTGGTTCGAAGATGACCTGGCACCCGGAATTACTTCAGGAGTCGATTTCTACACTACGAAAAGAAGTGACGGGCAATGCACAAATCAAAGCGGCGGTTTATGAGATGATGCGTCCCGCAGAGGCTCCAGACCACCCGCTTGTCGAATGGCAGGACTCGCTTACTGAAGATGAAAAATCGATGCTGGCCTGTATTAATGCAGGTAACTTTGAGCCTACAACTCAGTTTTGCAAAATAGGTTATCAGGAGGTACAAGGTGAAGTCGCTTTTAGCATGATGCATCCATGCATCTCCTATTTACTACATACCTATTCACCGTTTGCAGAGTTTAAACCAACAAATTCCGGTTTTTTAAAAAAACTTAATCAGGATTATAACGACTATCATGCAAAAAAAATGTTTATTGATGTAATTCTTGAAAAGCTATATCTAACGCATGAACGTTCTTTGCACATTGGTAAAGATGGGTGCAGTCGTAATATATTACTGACATAAAGATAGCCAGTAATATAACCAATTTAAAATCCGGCTGCCTGCCGGATTTTTCATAGCAGCAGGTATAATCATACCGCGTAAGGACAATTACCCTTCATGCAGCCCGCACTCACGTTTCAGTCCGAAGAAGCGTGTCTCTTCTTCCGCCATACCCGGCTCCCATTTGCGGGTGGTGTGCGTATCGCCCACAGACAGATAGCCCTGATCCCACAGCGGATGGTATTTCAGACCGTGCTTTTGCAGATACTGGTAAACCGTGCGGTTATCCCAGTCGATAATCGGTAGCACTTTAAACACGCCGCGTTGGATAGCGAGAACAGGTAAATGCGCGCGGCTGCCGGACTGCTCGCGACGCAGACCCGCAAACCACGTCTGCGCTTTCAGCTCTTTTAGCGCCCGGTTCATCGGCTCGACTTTGTTGATCTCATTGTATTTCTCAATGCCCTCAACGCCCTGCTCCCACAGCTTGCCGTAGCGCGCTTCCTGCCAGGCCGGACTTTCGCCCGCGCGGTAAACTTTCAGGTTGAGTTTGAGTTTGTCCGTTAGCTCATCAATAAACTGATAGGTTTCCGGGAACAAATAGCCGGTATCGGTGAGGATCACCGGGATATCCGGGCGAATCTGATTCACCAGGTGCAGGCTCACCGCCGCCTGGATGCCAAAGCTTGAAGAAAGCACGTATTCGCCGGGCAGATTTTCCAGCGCCCAAGCCACGCGTTCTTCGGCAGTCAGCGTTTCCAGTTGAGCGTTGGTTTCCGCCAACGCCAGTACGCGATCGACTTTTGGCAGTTCATTCAGGGCATTTAGATCGAGTTTGGACATAAGTTCCTCGCGGTATACCTTGCCTGATGGCGCTTCGCTTATCAGGCCTACGCGGGCGGTAGGCCGGATAAGGCATTTATGCCGCCATCCGGCAATTCAGGTTATTCCCAGAAATCACGCGCGGGATCGAGCACCGGGCGAATGATGCCCGCACGCACCGTAAAGTCGCCGAAGCCTTCACCCGCTTCACGCTCTTTCGCCCAACGCCCAACCAGTTCGTCAACAGAATCGAGAATTTCTGACTCCGTAATATTTTCGCGATACATACGCGGAATACGCGTCCCCATGCGGTTGCCGCCCAGATGCACGTTGTAACGACCCGGCGCTTTGCCCACCAGCCCCAGCTCCGCCAGCATCGCACGGCCACAGCCGTTCGGGCAGCCGGTCACGCGCATCACGATATGCTCATCAGGAATGCCGTGTTTTTCCAGAATCGCTTCCACTTTGTCAGTAAACGACGGCAGGAAACGCTCGGCTTCCGCCATCGCCAGTGGGCAGGTCGGGAACGACACGCAGGCCATTGAGTTTTCACGCTGCGCGCTCACGGCATTCATCAGCCCATGATCGCGCGCCAGTTTCTCGATCTTCGCTTTCTGGCTTTCCGGCACGCTGGCAATAATCAGGTTCTGGTTAGCGGTGATACGGAACTCGCCCTGATGAATCTTCGCGATCTCCAGCAGACCGGTTTTCAGCGGACGCCCCGGATAATCCAGGATACGACCGTTTTCGATAAACAGCGTCAGGTGCCAGTTGTTGTCGATCCCTTTCACCCAACCGATACGATCGCCGCGACCGGTAAACTCATACGGGCGGATCGGCTCAAATTTGATCCCCGCGCGACGCTCGACTTCCGCTTTAAATGTCTCCAGTCCCACGCGCTCAAGGGTGTATTTGGTTTTGGCATTTTTCCTGTCGGTACGGTTACCCCAGTCGCGCTGCGTCGTCACTACCGCTTCGGCCACCGCCAGGGTGTGCTCCAGCGGCAGATAGCCAAACTCGCTGGCCGTACGAGCGTAGGTTTTCTTATTACCATGCTCAATAGACAGACCGCCGCCCACCAGCAGGTTAAAGCCGACCAGCTTGCCGTTCTCGGCAATCGCCACAAAGTTCATGTCGTTGGCGTGCAGATCGATATCATTTTGCGGCGGGATCACCACCGTGGTTTTGAACTTACGCGGCAGATAGGTCTGACCGAGGATCGGCTCTTCATCGGTGGTCGCGACCTTCTCCTGATCGAGCCAGATCTCCGCATAGGCGCGGGTACGCGGCAGCAGATGTTCAGAGATCTTCTTCGCCCACTCGTAGGCTTCCGCGTGCAACTGCGATTCGTACGGGTTGGAGGTGCACAGCACGTTACGGTTCATGTCGTTGGCGGTCGCCAGCGCGTCCAGCCCGACCGAATGCAGCATCTGGTGCACCGGCTTGACGTTCTTCTTCAGAATACCGTGAAACTGGAAGGTCTGGCGGTTGGTCAGACGGATACTGCCATAAATCGTGTTATCCGCCGCGAATTTATCGATCGCCTGCCATTGCGTCGTAGTAATCACCCCGCCCGGCAGACGGCAGCGCAGCAGCATGGCGTGGCGCGGCTCCAGCTTCTGCGCCGCACGCTCGGCGCGAATATCGCGGTCATCCTGCTGATACATGCCGTGAAAGCGTATTAGCAGGAAGTTGTCGCCTTTAAAACCGCCGGTGAGACCGTCGTTCAGATCTTCCGCAATGGTACCGCGCAGGTAGTTGCTTTCCAGCTTCATGCGCTCGGCATCGGACAGTTTACCTTCGACCACCAGTGGGCCTGGATGTTTTTCGCTCATTAGTAGACATCTCGCTGATAACGGCGCTCTACGCGCAGCTCACTTAAATATTCATCTGCCGATTCGAGGTCCATACCGCCGAATTCAGCGATCACTTCCAGCAATGCTTTTTCGACATCTGCGGCCATACGCCTGGCGTCGCCGCAGACATAAATGTGGGCACCGTCATTGATCCAGCGCCACAGCTCCGCGCCCTGTTCGCGCAGTTTGTCTTGTACGTAGATTTTTTCTTTTTGATCGCGGGACCAGGCCAGATCGATCCGGTTCAGCACGCCTTCTTTCACGTAACGCTGCCATTCAACCTGATAAAGGAAGTCTTCGGTGAAGTGCGGGTTACCGAAGAACAGCCAGTTCTTGCCTTCCGCACCGTCGGCGGCGCGTTGCTGCATAAAGGCGCGGAACGGCGCGATACCCGTACCTGGGCCAATCATAATCACCGGAGTCTGCGGATTCGCTGGCAGGCGGAAATTATCGTTGTGTTCAATAAAGACGCGCACTTCGCCCTCTTCTTCCACGCGGTCGGCGAGGAAGCTGGAAGCACCACCCGCGCGGGCGCGGCCTTCAATATCGTAGCGCACGACGCCGACGGTTACGTGTACTTCGCTTTCGACTTCCGCCTGCGCGGAGGCGATGGAGTACAGACGCGGCGTCAGCGGACGCAGCAGGCCGATTAATGCTTCAGCGTCGAGCTGCGCCGGAGAGAAACGCACCATATCAACAATGGGCGTGGTCGCGGCGTAGTGCTGGAGCTGCGCTTTGTCGCCCACTAATGGCAACAGCGACTCACTGCGCGTCAGGGTCGCGTAGTTCTCAACAATGTTGGCGGTATTCACCGTCAGCTCGAAGTGCCACTCCAGCGCTTCGGCGAGCGGCAGGGTTTTACCATCAACCGTCACCGGCTCATCGCCTTTCAGCCACAGCAACTCAACCAGCTCCTTCACCAGAGCCGGATCGTTCTGATACCAGACGCCCAGCGCATCGCCCGGCTGATAGCGCAGGCCGGAGTCGCCTAAATCAATCTCAATATGACGCACATCTTTTTCCGAGTTGCGACCGGTGATGTTCTGATTCACGGAGAGGGTCGCGATCAGCGGCGCGTCTTTAGTATAGGGGCTGGTGTGGATGTCGTTTACCGCGCCAGTAGCGACGGATTGCGAAGGTGCCGCGACAGGTGCGCGAGACTTCAGAACATCAACCACGCGGGCGCGCCATTCGCTGGCAGTTGCCTGATATTCAACGTCAGCATCGACACGGTCGAGCAGACGTTCACCGCCCAGTTCCGCCAGTTTGCTGTCGAAATCTTTTCCGGACTGGCAGAAAAATTCATAAGAGGTGTCGCCGAGGCTAAACACGGCAAAAGCGGTGTTTTCCAGTTTCGGCGCTTTTTTGGAGAACAGGAATTTATGCAGCGCGACGGCCTCTTCCGGCGGCTCGCCTTCTCCCTGGGTGGACGTCACTATCACCAGTAGTTTTTCACTGGCAATCTGTTTGAATTTGTAGTCGCCGGCGTTCACCAGTGTCACATTAAGGTTGGCCGCCAGCAGATCATCACGCAGCGCTTCCGCCACACGACGCGCATTGCCGGTTTGCGAAGCGGAGATAAGCGTAACCCCCGGCATCTTCCCCTCAGGAGCAGGCGTGACGGCAACAGCGCCTGAGCGCGGGTTCAGTACGCCCCAAAAATAGCCGGAGACCCAGGCAAGCTGTTCGGGAGTAAGGTCGGTTGTCGCGGCCTGAAGGCGCGCCAGTTGCTCCGGATTAAGCGGAAGCAACCCAGTCAGTGGAGCCGGTGTCGTCATGCGTCGTTATGTTCCAGTAAGCAAAGCGGATCTATACACAAAATCATTCAAGTTCGCTGTAGCCAGACTGTAAGCTGATCGCGCCCCAGGAGCGTACATAAATACGTGACTGGGGCGAGTAAACGCAGTCAACACAGATGCGGCTTGAAGGATGAAGTGTATAAGCGATAAATCCCAAACTAAGGATAAGGGTAACGGTGAGAGGAATAACAATTAAAGAAGGGTTGGAAATAACAAATAACCAAATGAACTAACCTGTTTTAGTTATCGTTATTAACGCCAAAATCGATTTTATAATTGATTGATAATTATTAAATTTTCTGGAAATTCTTAAATTAATTGCCCGTCACAAGGCGGAGAATGGTTTTAGTTAATGATAAAAAATGCGCTTTCCGGTACCCTACGGCGGTTTTTTTATTGCCTGAGAGTTCATCATGTCCACCACGTTGTATAAAGATTTCACCTTTGAAGCCGCTCACCGCCTGCCTCACGTGCCTGAAGGGCATAAGTGCGGCCGCCTGCACGGACACTCGTTTATGGTGCGTCTCGAAATTACCGGTGAAGTCGATCCGCATACCGGTTGGATTATGGATTTCGCGGATCTCAAAGCGGCGTTTAAACCGACTTACGATCGTCTTGATCACTACTATCTGAATGATATTCCAGGGCTGTCCAATCCCACCAGCGAAGTGCTGGCAAAATGGATTTGGGATCAGGTTAAGCCCGTCGTGCCGCTACTGAGCGCCGTGATGGTGAAAGAGACCTGTACAGCCGGCTGCGTCTATCGCGGCGAATAAGGTTTATTAACGCGTGGGCTGGATGCCAAATTGATTCCAGCCCATCCACACGACGTTTTATCAGTGAAAACATTGTCCAGCGCGGTGTTAAAAACGCAGCACATCACCGGTTGCAGGTGCGGTTATTTCCGGTAGCCACAACCGCCCCCAGGCCCCTGTACAGTGACAACCGCATAGTTTTTCAGGTTTGTGTTCTTGCAGAAAGCGCCTGACTCGCCACATCGTGAACGGTGATGCGCAGCGGAGATGAAATCCGCCGACAAGCGCGTAAATCCGCTTTATACCGGTAATGTTCTGACAGTGCCGGACAATATTTACGATCCCCCGATGCCCGCATCCCGTAATGATGACTAATCCTTTTGTCGATTGGTAAATCAGTACGCCCTCATCCAAAATGGAGTCCGGCTCCGCATCGTGGCCGCCAAAAATGCCGTAGGCTTCAGGCGCAACCACCGGTATTTCCCCTGACCAGATAAAGTTTTCGCCAATCGGCAGGGGGCCACGCGTGTACATCATTCGGTAGCGTGAATAGTCCACCTCACACGACAATTTTTTTATTTTTTCGGGTAATACCGAGAAAAGTCATTGCCGCATAACGTTCGCGCGCAATATCGGGATGGCAGATGATTCGACTGTTATCAGGAAGCCACGGCACGCCGCCGCAATGATCGTAATGACCATGCGAAAGCACCACAGCAGACACATCGGACAGGTCGATCCCCATCGCCAACGCGTTTTGCATAAAACTGCCATCAGGGCCGGTATCGAACAAGATAGACGTAGACTCATCCTCGACCAACAGGCTTAACCCTGGCCGGACCTTCAACGATTTATCCGCTCCAGCTCCCTTATGATTTTCGAGCAATACCCTGATCCTTAACGCCATGGCCTTCTCCTGTCTAAAAGCCTCCCCGGGAAAACGCGGCCTTTTTACTTTACAGGTTTGTAGCTGCCATTACTGGTACACAGATTATGATTATGCAACGGCTATCCTTGTTGGCGCGGGGAACACTAACTCATCACATCCGCGTCAGACCTCGTGACCGGTTTATCCCCGCTGGCGCGGGGAACACGACAACGCATCAAGACCGATATACACCACGCCCGGTTTATCCCCGCTGGCGCGGGGAACACCCGGACAACAGTGACACCTGTAAATTCTGCGCCGGTTTATCCCCGCTGGCGCGGGGAACACAGCAAACTCAGTGGCAGCGGCGGTGCAGTTTTCGGTTTATCCCCGCTGGCGCGGGGAACACTCTACCCTATCTAACCCATTAGAATAAAAGGACGGTTTATCCCCGCTGGCGCGGGGAACACTTCTCGGCGCGGCGCAATATCCCGGCGCACGCCGGTTTATCCCCGCTGGCGCGGGGAACACCGCACCACTATGATTCGAATAGATCGTAGCGGCGGTTTATCCCCGCTGGCGCGGGAAACACAGTGCCATCATCCCACTCGCAAAGATTCAGCACGGTTTATCCCCGCTGGCGCGGGGAACACGGATATCTCTAATAAAGGTCATCTTCGTTTCCCGGTTTATCCCCGCTGGCGCGGGGAACACTTACGTACTCCGGGGAAGTCGTTAGAGAGCTGCGGTTTATCCCCGCTGGCGCGGGGAACACAACTCTGACCATTGAAACGCGTGTATCCAGCACGGTTTATCCCCGCTGGCGCGGGGAACACGAATTTGTAATCTGGACTCCCATGCGTTATCACGGTTTATCCCCGCTGGCGCGGGGAACACAGTAACGTGGTAGCGCATTGCAGGATAGTATTCGGTTTATCCCCGCTGGCGCGGGGAACACACTAAACGTATGTCATTGTTTATAAACTACTTTTTATCAGCACCACATTTCACCAACATAATCGCAACAATTTAAATTATTAAAGAACAGCTAATTTGCTGATTTTGATGCAAAAAAGTTCATAGAATGATTTTTTCTTTAAATTTACCAAAATAGCGTGATCCGTGCATCGCTATGGAAAAATTTATCAGCGCTTTTATACACTCATCGAAATTCACATAGAGAAAATAAACAATGCAAGGTAATGGATGAGTCACAGACGGCATCGGCAGGCCGTCTGTAAGATTAGTAATGCATCAGGCGATATTTAAATATTTATGCGTTTGCATAGACAGCCGCCAGTTACGTGCAATACACGTTTCAATACACAGACGCGTCGCGTCTTCTTTCTGGCTAATGGGCTGCAAAGCAATCACGCGCGGTTTATCATCGCTCAACGTGGCTAACAGTTCATCCAGCGCCTCAATATCACGAACTCGCCCAACGGGATGCTTGATTTCATTGGCGCGCTCCAGCGCCTGGGAAAGCACGTCATATCCCCCGCGCATATTCACTTTTGGTGAAACCGTGACCCAGGTGTTAGGCGTACAGCGCACTTCATGCGTCCCGCTGGTCTCAATCTGACAACTAAAACCACTCTTTTCAAGCAGATCGGTGAGCGGCATGAGGTCATGAATACAGGGTTCGCCACCGGTGATGACAACGTGGCGCGCGGTATAGCCCTGACGATTAATCACCGCCAGCAGATCTTCACTGCTCGCAGCACCCCATTTGTCGCTCTCTTTGGTTTTTGCCAGAATGCTGAACAGAGACACTTCCCGATCGCTCAGTTTATCCCAGGTATGCTTAGTATCACACCAGGCACAGCCGACCGGACATCCCTGTAAACGAATAAAAATAGCGGGGACGCCGGTAAAATAACCCTCGCCTTGTAGGGTCTGGAACATCTCGTTAATCGGGTACTGCATAGCGTTCTCTGTTAAGGGGATAATCGTTAATTATTGCAGATTTCGTCTGCCCGGTCATGCACAGCGGCTGCGCTATTGAACAGATACAAAAAAACCCGCCGAAGCGGGTTTTTACATTAAGAGGTAAAAGCAGGATTACGCCTGGCCTTTGATCTCTTTACGACCGTTATACGGTGCTTTTTCGCCCAGAGCTTCTTCGATACGAATCAGCTGGTTGTATTTAGCAACACGGTCAGAACGGCTCATAGAACCGGTTTTGATCTGGCCTGCAGCGGTACCAACAGCCAGGTCAGCGATGGTAGCGTCTTCAGTTTCGCCAGAACGGTGAGAGATGACAGCAGTGTAGCCAGCGTCTTTCGCCATCTTGATTGCAGCCAGAGTTTCGGTCAGAGAACCGATCTGGTTGAATTTGATCAGGATGGAGTTAGCGATGCCTTTCTCGATGCCTTCTTTCAGGATTTTGGTGTTGGTTACGAACAGGTCGTCACCAACCAGCTGGATTTTGTCGCCCAGTACTTTGGTCTGGTATGCAAAACCGTCCCAGTCAGACTCGTCCAGACCATCTTCGATGGAAACGATCGGGTACTGTTTGGTCAGTTCTTCCAGGAAGTGGGTGAATTCTTCGGAGGTGAACGCTTTGTTGCCTTCGCCAGCCAGAACGTATTTACCGTCTTTGTAGAATTCAGATGCTGCGCAGTCCATCGCCAGGGTGATGTCTTTACCCAGCTCGTAACCAGCCGCTTTAACCGCTTCAGCGATAACAGCCAGTGCTTCCGCGTTGGAGCCCAGGTTCGGCGCATAGCCGCCTTCGTCACCCACAGCGGTGTTCATGCCTTTGCCTTTCAGCACTTTTGCCAGGTGATGGAAAACTTCAGAACCCATACGGATGGCTTCTTTAACCGTTTTCGCGCCAACCGGCTGGATCATGAATTCCTGGATGTCGACGTTGTTGTCAGCGTGCTCGCCGCCGTTGATGATGTTCATCATCGGAACCGGCATGGAGTATTTGCCCGGCGTGCCATTCAGTTCAGCAATGTGCTCGTACAGCGGCATACCTTTAGCGGCAGCAGCAGCTTTGGCGTTAGCCAGAGAGACAGCCAGAATGGCGTTTGCACCGAAGTTAGATTTGTTTTCAGTACCGTCCAGGTCGATCATGATTTTGTCGATGCCAGCCTGGTCTTTAGCGTCTTTGCCAAGAATAGCCTGAGCGATCGGGCCGTTAACCGCGCCAACAGCTTTGGTTACGCCTTTACCCAGGAAACGGGATTTGTCGCCATCGCGCAGTTCCAGCGCTTCGCGGGAACCAGTAGAAGCACCTGACGGAGCCGCCGCCATACCTACGAAACCACCTTCCAGGTGTACTTCAGCTTCAACAGTCGGGTTACCACGGGAGTCGATGATTTCACGACCGATGACTTTAACGATTTTGGACATTAGGTTTTCCTCAAGTCACTAGTTAAACTAAAACTTCAGACAAACGGTGCACCGCTGAGGGTGCACCGCCGTTCTAACTTTTTTACTTCGCCTGACGTTTCTGATGCTCGTTGGCGGCTTTAACAAAGCCAGCGAACAACGGATGTCCATCACGCGGCGTGGAAGTAAATTCCGGATGGAACTGACAGGCCACGAACCACGGATGATTCGGTACCTCAATGATCTCGACTAACTGATCATCACCGGAACGGCCTGCGACACGCAGACCCGCTGCTTCAATTTGTTTCAACAACATATTGTTGACTTCGTAACGATGGCGATGACGTTCAACAATCGTCGACGCGCCGTACAACTGACGTACCAGACTGTCATCGCTAAGCTGGCACTGCTGCGCGCCCAAGCGCATGGTGCCGCCCAGATCGCTTTTCTCGCTACGGACTTCAACGTTACCGTCTTCATCGCGCCACTCGGTAATTAACGCCACAACCGGGTACTTACAGTCTGGCACAAATTCCGTTGAGTTGGCGTTGTCCATGCCGGCCACGTTACGAGCGAACTCAATCAACGCAACCTGCATCCCCAGGCAAATGCCCAGATAAGGAATATTGTTTTCACGCGCATAGCGCGCAGTGGCGATTTTACCTTCAACGCCACGATAGCCGAAGCCGCCGGGGATCAGGATAGCGTCCAAATCTTTCAGAATTTCGACGCCGCGCGTTTCAACATCTTGCGAATCGATCAATTTGATGTTGACGGTAACGCGGTTTTTCAGACCACCGTGTTTCAGCGCTTCGATCACCGACTTATAGGCATCCGGCAGTTCAATATATTTGCCGACCATGCCGATAGTCACTTCGCCTGCCGGGTTCGCTTCTTCGTAAATGACCTGTTCCCATTCAGACAGGTTAGCTTCCGGACAGTTCAAGCTGAATCGTTTACAAATATAATCATCAAGCCCCTGAGATTTCAACAGGCCTGGAATTTTATAAATGGAATCGACATCTTTCATTGAAATAACGGCTTTTTCCGGCACATTACAGAACAATGCAATTTTTGCACGCTCGTTGGCAGGAACCGCGCGATCGGAACGACAAATCAGAATATCGGGCTGAATACCGATAGACAGCAGCTCTTTCACGGAGTGCTGAGTCGGTTTAGTTTTCACTTCGCCCGCAGCCGCCAGGTAAGGTACCAGCGTCAGGTGCATAAACAGCGCGTGTTCACGACCGATATCTACCGCCAATTGACGAATCGCCTCAAGAAACGGCAGCGATTCGATATCACCGACGGTACCGCCGATTTCCACTAGTACCACATCGTGGCCTTCGCCACCTTCCAGCACGCGCTCTTTAATCGCGTTAGTGATGTGAGGGATTACCTGTACGGTTGCGCCCAGATAGTCGCCACGGCGTTCTTTACGCAGAACGTCGGAGTAGATGCGGCCAGTCGTGAAGTTGTTGCGGCGAGACATCTTGGTGCGGATGAAACGCTCGTAGTGCCCCAGGTCCAGGTCGGTTTCAGCGCCGTCTTCAGTAACGAACACTTCCCCGTGTTGGATTGGGCTCATAGTACCCGGATCGACGTTGATGTACGGATCCAGTTTCATGATGGTCACGTTGAGACCACGGGCTTCCAGAATGGCTGCGAGGGAGGCTGCGGCAATGCCTTTACCCAGAGAGGATACGACCCCGCCGGTCACAAAAATATAGTTCGTTGTCATGCGGAACCTGAGAAGTTAGGTTTAAAAGACGATGGAATAACCAGGACGGGAAAGCAGTATACCCGAACATGACCTACGCCACAAACTTTCATTATTCCTCCTCTTCGTCAGGCTGACATTCACACAGGGAGGGAGAAAATAGCCCCTTTGAGGTAAATGTTTTTGACGTAAATCAAGCGCTTGTTATTTAAAAAATCACACAAATCGCTCTTGACCGCCTAAAACCTTTAGAGATCAATTTCCTGGCGTTTTACTTCCTGCCAAACTTCTTCCATTGTTTCCAGGTCTACCCCGGTCATTTCCAGGCCTCTGGCTGCGACAATACGTTCAACTTCGCGAAAACGACGTTCAAATTTATCGTTCGCTTTTTGCAAAGCGAGCTCCGCTTTCGTACCTAAATGACGCGCCATATTGACCGTGGCAAAGAGCAAATCGCCCATTTCCTCTTCCAGTTTAGCCTGATCAACAACCGCCTGCCGCGCCTCGAACATCACCTCATCGATCTCTTCATAGACCTTATCGACGACCGGCCCCAGCGTCGTCCAGTCGAAGCCCACGTTTGAACACCGTTTCTGGATTTTTTGCGCGCGCATTAAGGCCGGGAAGCTGCGCGGAATATCGTCCAGCGCGGAATGCTGCGCTTTTTGCGCGCGCTCTTCCGTTTTGATTTGCTCCCAGCGAACTAATGCTTCTTCGCTATTATCCGCGGAAAGCTCGCCAAAAACATGCGGATGGCGGCGCTCCAGCTTGTCGCTGATGGCAGCGCAGATATCATTAAAATCGAAGCGGCCTTCTTCCTGCGCCATCTGCGCGTAAAACACCACCTGGAACAACAGGTCGCCCAGTTCGCCGCGCAAATCGTCAAAATCCTCACGCGCAATCGCATCCAGTACTTCATAGGTTTCTTCCAGCGTATAAGGCGCGATGCTGGCGAAGGTCTGCTCTTTATCCCACGGGCAGCCGTTTTCCGGGTCGCGCAGGCGCTGCATGAGGGTGAGAAGACGGTCAATTTGATGGTTAGTTGTCATGGTTTTTAATCGGTTGTAAATACCAGCGACAATTGTAACGTATTATTCTTAACCATTCACGCACAGAGACACTACGGTAACGCCTATATAATAAAATATATTGTTAACAGGTGTTGAATGCTACCTTCCCCGTATAACTTTAAAATTATTAATCGATACACAACAATATAATAATCATATAACTAATTTATTAAAAAAACAGATATTTGCACCAGACATTATAAATAACATCAATTAAGTAAAAAAAATTATGCAAACACTATAAGCACCCCACCCAAAGAGCCTTCCCTTTTAAAAAAATAAATTATTTCACTTTTACGGAAAAACGAGTAGCATGCACGCCAGTTTAATATTCAAAAAAGACCGCTTTTTTGTTTTTTCTGGAACATACATGAAATAAATATATTGAAAGTATTACATATAATATTCTATGAGCAGGTACGATCATTCAGCTCATAAGAATATACTCATAAAAATGTAGAAATATAATATTTTTATTATGACCTATTTTTTACCCAAAGCCCGCAGCATGGCTCTATGCCGCATATCCCTTGGTATACGCGTACAAAATGTTGCCATAAAACACGTTAATTAAGGATAACACGATGAAGTCATCTCATTTTTGTAAACTGGCAGTAACTGCATCTTTAGTTATGGGAATTGTCTCCGGCGCTCAAGCCGCGGGTAGCAACACAGCGAAGGTCACTTTCCTTGGTAATATTGTTGACTCCCCCTGCTCCGTCACATTGGATACGGAAGATCAAACAGTCAATATGGGTTCAAGTATCGGTAATGGCACGCTGAGTAATGGTAAAACGACCATCAACAATGCCCGTACCTTTCATATCGATCTTGAGGGTTGTACCTGGGCTACCGAGAAAAATATGAATGTGGTATTCACTACAGGTAGTGGAACCACAGCGGCTACAGGCGCCACGGATAATCTCGCGCTGATGAAGACTGACGGCACCGGCGCTATTAGCAATGTAAGCCTGGCAATCAGCGATGCTGGCAAAAACAATATCAAACTGGGTGATACCTATACACAGGCCTTTGCGGACCTGGACGGAGATACCATTCTTGATGAGAAGCAAAGCCTGAATTTCACCGCCTGGCTGGTTGGCGCAGCAACCGGCACCGTAGGCACAGGTGAATTCAGCAGCGCCGCCAACGTCACTATCTCTTACCTGTAATTCAGTTAACAGAGTCACGACGATAATACCCTGCCGCTTTAGGTAGGGTATTCCTGTTGAGTTTTATTGCGGAATATATTTGATGAATAACACATGGAAAAGTGTTCTTTGCCCAATAGCGTGCGGAGTGGGAATGCTTCTAAGCGTCTCCCCTTATAGCGCGTCAGGCAAAGACATCGAATTTAATACCGATTTCCTCGATGTAAAAAATCGCGATAACGTTAACATTGCACAGTTTTCTCGTAAGGGTTTTATTCTGCCAGGCGTCTACCTTTTACAAATTAAAATTAACGGACAGACTCTGCCGCAGGAATTTCCTGTTAACTGGGTTATTCCAGAACATGATCCACAAGGAAGTGAGGTTTGCGCAGAACCAGAATTAGTTACGCAATTGGGTATAAAGCCGGAACTCGCGGAAAAACTCGTCTGGATAACGCACGGCGAACGACAATGTCTGGCGCCAGATTCACTGAAAGGCATGGATTTTCAGGCCGACCTGGGGCACTCCACGCTGTTGGTGAATTTACCCCAGGCGTATATGGAATACAGCGATGTCGACTGGGACCCACCCGCCCGCTGGGATAATGGTATTCCCGGCATCATTCTGGATTACAACATTAATAATCAGCTCCGCCACGATCAAGAAAGCGGCAGCGAAGAGCAAAGCATCAGCGGCAACGGGACGTTAGGCGCGAACCTGGGCGCATGGCGACTGCGGGCCGACTGGCAGGCCAGCTACGACCATCGTGACGATGACGAGAACACTTCCACCCTCCACGATCAGAGCTGGAGCCGCTACTACGCCTATCGCGCACTACCGACGCTCGGGGCCAAACTTACGCTGGGCGAAAGCTATCTCCAGTCCGATGTTTTCGACAGCTTTAACTATATCGGTGCCAGCGTCATTTCTGACGATCAGATGCTGCCGCCGAAACTGCGCGGCTATGCGCCGGAGATCGTGGGCATTGCGCGCTCTAACGCAAAAGTCAAAGTCTCCTGGCAGGGGCGCGTACTGTATGAAACGCAGGTGCCCGCAGGACCGTTCCGTATTCAGGATCTCAACCAGTCCGTTTCCGGTACGTTGCACGTCACCGTGGAAGAGCAGAACGGTCAGACCCAGGAGTTTGACGTTAACACCGCATCGGTTCCCTTCCTGACGCGCCCCGGCATGGTGCGCTACAAGATGGCGCTGGGCCGCCCGCAGGACTGGGATCATCACCCCATTACCGGCACATTCGCCTCGGCGGAAGCTTCGTGGGGGGTCACCAACGGCTGGTCGCTATATGGCGGCGCAATTGGAGAAAGCAACTATCAGGCCGTGGCGCTGGGAAGCGGTAAGGATCTTGGCGTGGTGGGCGCGGTGGCGGTGGACATTACGCACTCCATCGCCCACATGCCGCAAGACGACGGGTTTGACGGCGAAACGCTGCAGGGTAACTCATATCGCATCAGCTACTCCCGTGACTTTGATGAAATCGACAGCCGACTGACCTTTGCCGGATACCGCTTCTCAGAAAAGAACTTCATGAGCATGAGCGACTATCTGGATGCGAAAACCTATCATCATCTCAATGCCGGTCACGAAAAAGAACGCTATACGGTCACCTATAACCAGAACTTCCGTGAACAGGGCATGAGCGCCTATTTCAGCTATTCACGCAGTACCTTCTGGGACAGCCCGGATCAGAGTAACTATAACCTGTCTCTTTCCTGGTACTTCGACTTAGGGTCGATAAAAAATCTCAGTGCGTCGCTGAACGGCTATCGCAGCGAATATAACGGTGATAAAGATGATGGCGTCTATATCTCGCTGTCTGTTCCCTGGGGCAATGATTCCATCAGCTACAACGGTACGTTTAACGGTAGTCAACACCGTAATCAGCTCGGCTATTCCGGCCACAGCCAGAACGGCGATAACTGGCAGCTTCACGTCGGGCAGGATGAACAAGGCGCGCAGGCAGACGGTTATTACAGCCATCAGGGCGCGCTGACGGACATCGATCTGAGCGCGGATTATGAAGAAGGATCGTACCGTTCGCTGGGTATGTCGCTGCGCGGCGGCATGACGCTGACCACCCAGGGCGGCGCGCTACACCGGGGAAGTTTAGCGGGCAGCACACGTTTGCTGGTTGATACCGACGGCATTGCGGACGTCCCCGTTAGCGGTAACGGCTCGCCAACCTCAACCAACATTTTCGGCAAGGCCGTGATTGCGGATGTCGGAAGCTATTCGCGCAGCCTGGCGCGTATCGATCTGAACAAGTTGCCGGAGAAGGCGGAAGCTACTAAGTCGGTTGTGCAGATCACGCTCACCGAAGGCGCCATCGGCTACCGTCACTTTGACGTGGTCAGCGGCGAGAAAATGATGGCGGTTTTCCGGCTGGCAGACGGCGACTTCCCACCGTTCGGCGCCGAAGTGAAAAACGAGCGCCAGCAGCAGTTGGGCCTCGTAGCCGATGACGGCAACGCGTGGCTGGCGGGCGTAAAAGCCGGGGAAACATTGAAAGTATTCTGGGACGGCGCGGCGCAGTGTGAAGCATCACTCCCGCCCACGTTTACACCGGAGCTATTGGCTAACGCGCTATTGCTGCCGTGCAAAATTCTGGAAGGTCAGCCCCCCACCGCACCGCAGAAAAGTTCTCCGCTGCCGGCGCAACCGCTAATCCAGGAACATACGCAAACCGATGGCCAACCGGCCGCGCCGGTGGCGACAACCACTCAAACCCCGCCCATACCGCTGGCTGACAACCATGCGGTGAATCGCAAGGATATGGAATAAAGGGAACCTGTAATGAACAAGACCAACCATTTTAAGCGCCAGGCGCTTATCGCTTCGGTATTACTGGCTGCGCCGCTGGTATCGCACAGCGCGATTGTGCCGGATCGTACCCGCGTTATTTTTAACGGCAATGAAAATTCAATCACCGTCACGCTGAAAAACGGCAACGCCACTCTGCCCTACCTCGCACAGGCGTGGCTGGAAGACGATAAGTTCGCCAAAGATACCCGCTATTTTACCGCCCTGCCGCCGCTGCAGCGTATTGAGCCAAAATCCGACGGGCAGGTTAAAGTCCAGCCGTTACCAGCCGCGGCTAGCCTACCGCAGGACCGGGAAAGTCTGTTTTATTTCAACGTGCGGGAAATTCCGCCGAAAAGCGATAAGCCTAATACGCTCCAGCTGGCGCTGCAAACGCGTATTAAGTTTTTCTACCGCCCGGTAGCCGTAGCCCGGCAGGTGGATAAGACGCACCCGTGGCAGACGAAGCTCACGCTGACCTACCAGGGCGATGGTGTGATTTTCGACAACCCCACACCGTTTTACCTCGTCATCAGCAATGCCGGTAGCAAAGAGAACGAGACCGCCTCCGGCTTTAAAAACCTGCTGATTGCCCCGCGTGAAAAAGTGACCGCTCCCATCAAAGGTGCCTCGCTCGGCAGCTCGCCGGTGGTGGGCTACGTCGATGATTACGGCGGCCATCGCCTGCTGGTTTTTACCTGCTCAGGGAATACCTGCAAGGTCAATGAGGAAAAAACCCGTGACGCTGAGAAGAAAGCGAATAAGTAATCCTGTGCGAAAGAGATCCATGACGATGTTGACTCGCTGGAAAATACTGGTGCTGCTGTGCGGTGGATTCGTTACCGGCACCGAGGCTGCCGGCACAAAAACCGTGCAACTGGAGCTGCATCTGGTCGTCACTCAACCACCGCCCTGTACGATAGGCGGCGCTTCCGTAGAGTTTGGCGATGTCCTGACCACCAAAGTTGGCGATGCTTCTCAAACGAAACCTGTGGGCTACAGCCTGAACTGCGATGGCAGAGCGAGCGACTATCTGAAGCTACAAATTCAGGGGACCACTACCACCATCAGCGGGGAGCAGGTTCTGCAAACTTCGGTTCAGGGGTTAGGCATCCGTATTCAGCAGGCGGGCAATAAGCAACTGGTTCCGGTTGGCATAACGGATTGGCTGAACTTCACCCTGAGCGGCAGCAATGGGCCGGAGCTGGAAGCCGTACCGGTTAAAGAGCCCACCACGCAGTTAGCGGGGGGCGATTTTAACGCCAGTGCGACGTTAGTCGTGGATTACCAGTGATGGAGAGATTCATAGTGAAAAGGGTGCTTATCCTGACGCTTTTAATCACCCAGTTTGCCTGCGCCGACAATTTGACCTTTCACGGCAAACTGATAAACCCGCCCGCCTGTACTATCAATAATGGTGAAACGCTGGAGGTCAGTTTTGGTAGCGTGATTATTGATAATATTGACGGCGTCAATTACCTGACCGAGATCCCGTGGACCCTTACCTGCGACAGCAGCTTTCGCGATGACGCATTAACTTTTACGTTGAGCTATCTGGGCACGGCGACGCCTTACTCCGCAAATGCCTTAACCACCAATGTCCCTGAGCTGGGCATTGAACTTCAGCAGAACGGCACGGTATTTCCTCCCGGCACGTCGCTAACCATCGATGAGTCATCGCTTCCCACATTAAAAGCCGTGCCGGTAAAACAGCCCGGTAAAGAGCCTGCCGAAGGCGATTTTGAGGCTTTTGCCACGTTACAGGTGGATTACCAATGAACCGTATTTTTCAAACTGCCGGGCATTTGATCGGAGGCGTAATGTTATGGGCGGTTTGCAATACGTTACCTGCCGCCACGCCTAATGTGCACTACAGCGGTAAGCTGGTTGCCGGCGCCTGTAACCTGGTAGTGGATAATGACACGATGGCGACGGTGGATTTTCATACTATTGGCAGTGACAATTTCGACGCCAGCGGGCAAACGACTCCTGTTCCATTCACACTTAGCCTCCAGGATTGCAAAACAGCGCTAGCCAACGGCGTGCTGGTGACCTTTCAGGGCGTTGAAGACAGTACTCTGCCCGGACTGCTGGCGCTGGAGCCCTCGTCGGAAGCCAGTGGTTTTGCGATTGGCGTGGAAACGGCTGCACAGCAACCAGTGAGTATCAATGCAACAGTGGGTACAGCTTTTGTGCTGAAAGAAGGGATTACCACCATCAACTTGCAGGCCAGGCTGCAAAAATACGCTGGTGAAGAGGTTATGCCGGGGGAATTTAAGGGTAGCGCAACAGTGAGTTTTGAATATCAGTAACTTCTCAAGTTATATACTCATTTCTAATATTTTATTTAAATAATGGAAATTTAAATGAATCAAAAAGTATTATTTTTTCTAAGTATAATTGCATATCCTGGGATAACTCAGGCCATTAACCAAAATGTAATGATTGAACCATTAGTAATACGTGACTCAACAAATTATTTAGTACTACCTCAGGCTCAACAGGCTGAATTCTCACAATGCAAAAGCTGGCCGCATGATAGCACTGTTATTCCAGCAAAATATGAGGCAACCCTGCTTAATGGAAGTCTCATATCTATGTTTATTGGTGGCATAACAGTTAATTTATATACAACAGCAGATGTCAAAGTTAATACAGATGCCCAGTGTACATTACTCAATGGTAATTTTCCTGGTTATTACGGCATAACATGCTTTGTTACTGGTTATGACACAGACAAAGCTGTACCTGTAAGGACAGATAATGGCATGTCAATTATCGAAAGTAAATTATATGCTACAGGAACAATGAGATATATAACAGAGATCCCGATGGATGGCAGTGGCTTTCAGGGTATGGCGATTGGTGGTGCAGTAGTAATTAATACAGGCGCAATAACACCAACCCCTAATACGGGTGTTATTTCTAACATAACAATGCCACCACTATATGATCCCGGGTTTATTTTTACGGTACCTGGATGCGGTCAATACAAATATCATTCTGGGACAGGTTCTGTTTTTACGAATAACAATTCAACTTATACGGTTGCATCGCCGATTGGTTTCATAACTGCGTCTTTGGATAAGAACTCCGTGTTAAATTATAATGAACTTCATTATAACGACAAGGCAGAAAATATAGAACTAGGGAAAATTTATTTGATGTATAAGGAGAAAAATGTCACGTGGGGTGAAGGATTCGATTATACATTGGAAAATAGCACGATCAATGTAGTTTGTGCTGATAGCAGGATTAAAACAAATGTAGATTATCAATGTAGGAATGGTGATATGGGGGCATGCAACAATGGCGAACTGGGAAGAATAATCGGCAACTGGGAACGAATAAACGTTGATACTAATTGCAGCGTGACAGTTATTTTGCCCTGGCAATAGTATTTTTCTTAATATATCTGAGTTTACTATTGCATACTTTTATACTCATATACCCTAAATAATTCGAGTTGCAGGCAGGCGGCGACGCAGTGACAAATTCGTCTGATACGAATTTGACAGCCGAAGGCTGCCTGCGGTGGGGGACAAGGATGTCCCCCATCAATCCCCGGGGCTTACTCTGGTCAGTGACTGGGGGGAGCGAGGACAAATTGGCAAGGCCGATGTGAACGCCGCTTACGGCGGCCCTTTAGGGCGAGGCCCGGAGAGGCGGGCCATGAACGGCTACCATTTCTTTCGCGAGTTAAGCGAAGAATGCTGAAAAAACAGTACAGAAAAGTCAGGATAAGGAGTTATACAGACGGCTTACCACTATCCCGATGCTGTATACAGGATTATTGGTCAGTTCACTTTACTGCTCCTAAAAAAACCTGCCTCACTTAAAATTTAGCAAAATTATTGACCAAGGAAAACAAATGTGTACAAATTTTTTAAAAACATCGCTACTAATAACATCCACTTTTTGGTGTATTGCGCTACAATGCGCTGAAGTAAGAACGGATATAAAATATAATTCTCAAATTATTTCACAGTTTGATAGTATTAGCGCACTGGCTGGCGATCCTACATTCGATACCATCCATACCCCATTACCAACAAACATTCATATCCTTTCATCGTGCACTAAGTCAGGTGGATCAGGTGGAGGGGGGGGTTGTATTCCAGGTACATTGCCTGATGGACTTGAATCCACTCTTGAGTTTGATCCATCAACTTCTTTCATCAATACAACCGCTGTCGATAACGGTATCACTTATAGTTTTACTGGTGAAGCGGTAAAAGCAACGGCACATGCCAGCTGTACGGCTAATCAGGCAACTAACAGCGCAATTTGTGTATGGGATAAATCATTTTCACTTCCCCTCACCTTACTTACCAAACAGAACGGAATAACCATTAACCAGCAAAATCTTACAGTTTCGGTAATACCCGGAGGAGGAAATAGTGATACTAATCAATACTCATCCCTTTCCGGCCATATTATTATTGATGAATCGGTAAGCAGCTACACGAATTATGAACCGGAAACATCGGGCATTGAGAATCTGAAATTAAAATGGACTGTAACAGTGACAGAAGATACCGAAGGTGATGTCGGTATATGGAACGGATCACTTGTACTTAACGGCTCTCCAGCGTCCACCCTACATCGTTATTTGCTTCCAGAAATATTAGATGCTTCATTTTCTGAAAATACGATAGCGCACAGTACTGAAGTCGCCATGACTGGCGCAAAAAATAATGTCGAGCTAGCCTCTGTATATCTCTACCATGGCAATACGCCATGCGATGATACATCCTTGTGTAACTACAGTCTTAATAAGACATCAGTTTCTCTTGTATGTCACGATCTGAATGCGCAACTTAACTTTAGCAACACTTGTAATGCTTCAGGCACAACACATTGCCTGAACGGCAAAGTAGGTACGATAAAGGGTACCTGGGAGAGAGTCAACATCGATACAACTTGTGCAATCACCGTTTTGATACCCTACGAATAAATACAGGAAAAATGATGACCATAAACAAAAGAATCATAATTTCATTTATTCTATTTATGTGCTTCACCAATAATACATTTGGATCTGGATACGTTAAGATCAATGCCGAATTGAATGATATGGCAGGCAGAGGGGTAGGCACAGTGATTTAAATAGTAATCTACGGCGAAGGGGAAATCTTTCGTTTTGGTTGTACAGGGAACGCTTCGGCATACCAGAAAGGAGGTCAGCCCCTCACGGGATAGATCAGAAAATAGCTCCAGAATTGCAGGGCGAAAAGAATTAATGATGAGAACAGATAAAGAATGAAGAAGCTTAGATCCAGACTCATAGCTAATTATTCATAGAATAAATACTATAGTAATGAATAAAATTCAGAATAGGTGTTACGTATTTCAAACACATAAAACCTTAACCGATATCACATAGAGTATAACTGGTTTTTTTAATAAAAAGGCTATAACCAATTTACATGCTTACCAGCATCCTGATTCTGGCTCAGAATACGTATCACGATAACTTCCGTAACTGATTGTATAAAATAGATAATATGCCTTTCAAACGGTAAGGCATAAATGTATTCACCCAGTTCAGGTCGAGGCGTGCCAATGTTATTGGCACTCATAATGCTGAATATTTCTGATAGATGATTAATATATCGATCGGCCTGTATTTCGCCAAAATGCTGCCAGCCGTAATGCCAGATATTTTCCAGATCTTCACTGGCCTTTGGCGTTAATTTTACCGTTCTCATCGGGTTTGATCATCCCTGTTTTGACCTTCCGTAAAAAGGCATCCTTTTCCCAGGCCTGCGGCTCTCCGCTGTTCAGACCTTCAGCCAGAAGTTCACGTAACGCCTGAAGTCGTGACTCGGCCTGTTTTTCCCTCAGCAGACGAAGAGACTCTCTGATCACTTCACTTTGTGTTCTGTAATCACCTGATTCTATGAGCGATTCAATAAACTCGCGCAGTTCATCGCCAAGATCAACGGTCATTGTTCTGGCCATAACAGCCTCCACTGTAAGTATAAATCTTACATAAGAGTACACCGGAAATGAAATGTACGTCAAAAACATACCCCATATCTCATGCTTATGGGGTTGCTAATGCGGCTTTGCTGAACGAGTAGCAAAGCCGCTACATTATTAGTGTCTGGGGTTTACCCCCCGTGCAGTCGCCGTGCATCAATCACATCCGGCACCTGGTTCAGCTTACCGAGCACGCGGCCCAGCACCTGCAGGTTGTAGATCTCGATGGTCATATCAATGGTGGCGATCTGCTGTTTAATGTCGCTGCGGCTGGCGACGCCCAGCACGTTGACTTTTTCGTTAGCCAGAATAGTGGTGATATCGCGCAGCAAGCCGCTGCGATCGTTGGCCTGGACGCGCACCACCAGCGAATATCCCGCCGAGTAGCTTTCGCCCCATACCGCCTCTACGATCCGCTCCGGCGCATGGGAGCGCAGTTCCGCCAGCTGTTCGCAGTCGGCCCGGTGCACGGAAATCCCTCGCCCTTGAGTAATGAAGCCGACAATTTCATCCCCCGGAATCGGCTGGCAGCAGCGGGCGATGTGGTGCATCAAATTACCCACGCCTTCTACCACCACGCGCCCGTCGTCTTTACGACGATTTTGCGGCGCGTATGTTTTTTGCTGAAGCTGTTTCAGCGCCGCTGCATCCTGCTCCTCTGCACTCGGCTTATTGAACTGTGATTGCAGGAAATTCACCATCTGATTAAGACGGATATCGCCGCCGCCTATCGCCGCCAGCAACTCTTCCAGCTCATTAAAGTTGTAGCGCGGCAGCAGATGTTTTTCGGCCTCTTTCAGGCTAATCCCCAAATGCGCCAGCTCATCGTCGAGGATCTGCCGTCCAGCCTGGATATTTTTGTCACGATCCTGCTTGCGGAACCAGGCGTGAATTTTCGAGCGTCCGCGGCTGGTCGTCACATAGCCCAGGTTTGGATTCAGCCAGTCGCGGCTGGGATTCGGCTGCTTCTGAGTGATAATTTCAATTTGATCACCCATCTGCAACTGATAGGTGAATGGCACAATACGGCCGCCGATTTTAGCGCCAATGCAGCGGTGCCCAACATCGCTGTGGATGTGGTAAGCAAAATCGAGCGGCGTAGATCCGGCAGGCAAGTCAACCACGTCGCCTTTTGGCGTAAAAACGTAGACCCGATCGTCAAACACCTGGCTGCGCACTTCATCCAGCATTTCGCCGGAATCGGCCATCTCTTCCTGCCAGGCGATCAGCTTACGCAGCCACGCAATTCTGTCTTCATGACCGGAGCGCACGCCGCCGGACGCGGCGCCTTCTTTATACTTCCAGTGTGCCGCCACGCCCAGTTCGGCGTCTTCATGCATCTGTTTGGTACGGATCTGGATCTCAACGGTTTTACCGCCCGGTCCCAGGACCACGGTGTGGATAGACTGGTAACCGTTCGGTTTCGGGTTAGCGACATAATCATCGAATTCATCCGGCAGGTGACGATAGTGCGTATGCACTATCCCCAACGCGGCGTAGCAGTCCTGCAGACGTTCAGCGACAATACGCACGGCGCGCACGTCAAAGAGTTCATCAAACGCCAGATGCTTTTTCTGCATTTTGCGCCAGATGCTATAAATATGTTTTGGTCGTCCGTAGACCTCCGCCTGCACGCCTTCGTTTTTCATTTCGGCGCGCAGATGTCCAACAAACTCTTCGATGTAATGTTCGCGATCGAGACGGCGCTCATGCAGCAGTTTGGCGATGCGTTTGTATTCCGCCGGATGCAGGTAGCGGAAACAGTAGTCTTCCAGTTCCCACTTCAGTTGCCCGATGCCCAGACGATTAGCGAGCGGCGCATAGATGTTGGTACATTCTTTCGCCGCCAGCACGCGCTCATCTTCCGGCGCCTCTTTCACTTCGCGCAAATGAGCGATTCGCTCGGCCAGTTTGATCACCACGCAGCGGAAATCATCCACCATCGCCAATAACATTCGACGGACGTTATCAACCTGCTCCGAAGAAACAGAGTCGTTATGAGTGGCGTTTAGCTGACGGATCGCCGCCATATCGCGCACGCCATGAATCAGGGTAACGATAGATTTGCCGACGCTTTCGCGCAGTACATCTTCGCTGACTACGTTGGCGTCGGCCAGAGGGAACAGTAGCGCCGCCCGCAGCGTGTCGATATCCATACTCAGCGTGGAAAGAATTTCTACCATCTCCACGCCACGCCACAGCAACAGATCCGCATCCGGATGTCCTTGTGTCTGTTGCAGGCAATACGCCCAGGTTTCGGCTAAGCGCTCACACGACTGCTGGCTGGAAATTCCCAGGCTTGCGATCCACTTCTTCGGATCAAATTCACCAGCTTTATTAATATGTGCACTTCTTACCGCGACCATCGTCCTCTCCTTAAGGGACCAGGCCTACCGAAATCGGTAAGCCGGTAATCATTACATGCGCTCGAACAGAACCATTGATTCCAGATGTCCTGTGTGCGGGAACATGTCGAGCATCGCTAAACGCGTAACCTCATATCCCGCATTGACCAGCGCTTCACTATCGCGCGCCAGCGTCGCCGGGTTACAGGATACATAAACAATGCGAATAGGTTTTAATTTTATAATATGTCGCATCACTCCTGTAGCCCCCGCACGCGCAGGATCGAGTAAGACTTTGTCAAAGCCGTTTTTCGCCCACGGCTGCTTCGTGACATCTTCCTCCAGGTTCTCATGGAAGAATGTCACATTATGTAAACCATTGCGGATGGCGTTTTCACGGCCTTTTTCTACCAGCGCCTGAACGCCCTCAACCCCTACCACGCTTGCCGCGCGCGTTGCCAGCGGCAGCGTAAAATTCCCCATTCCGCAGAACAGATCCAGGACACGATCCTCGGCGCGCACATCAAGCCACTCCAGCGCGCGGGCGACCATTTGCTGGTTTACCGCCTCATTAACCTGAATAAAGTCTCGCGGACTGAAGGCTAAACGTAAGCCGTGCGAATCATACCAGGGCGCTTCGCCAGATACCGTTTCCAGTATCTCGCTAAACGGCGCCAGAAACAGAGACAATCCCTCAGAATGCGAAAAGCGTTCCAGTTTTTCTTTATCCGCCGCACTTAATGGCGCGGTATGGCGCAGAATCATCAGCGTACCGCTTCCCGCCTGTACCAGCTCAACATGCCCAAGATGTCGGGTGCCGTGTAAACTCGCCAGACACGCCCTGATTCGGGGCAGCAATGCTGCAAGCTGGGGCGCCAAAACGGGGCACTGTTCGACATTGACGATATCGCTGGAACCCGCTTTGCGAAATCCCATTTGCAGCGGTTTATCCGGCGGGCAATTCAGACTTAACCGCGCACGACGCCGATAACCCCAGGGCGCGCCGGCGATGATGTCATTCACCTCGTGTTTCATCAAACGCGCCAGCGCCGCGCTTTTGCTGCGTTGTTGCAGGGCGATGCTGACATGCTGTTGCTGACAACCGCCGCAGACGCCAAAATGCGGGCAGCGCGGCGTTTCTCGTTCCGGGCTATCATTCAAACGGCGCGAAACGCGTGCGCGGGCAAATTGCTTTTTATCTTCTGTAATAATGACTTCTGCGCTTTCCTCAGGCAATAAACCGGGGATAAACAGCGCCTTTCCGTTATGACGGGCTACGCCCTGACCAAATGAATCGAGGTCATTGACTTTAACGGTTATGATCTGACGCGTCGTCACGCGCCGTTTTGCAGAGTAGAATTGCGCCATCGACCAGGTTTTTCTCAATTTAACAGTGTGACCCTAATTGTCCCATAACGGAACTCCATGACCAACTACAGCCTGCGCGCACGCATGATGATTCTGATCCTGGCCCCGACCGTCCTGATAGGTTTGCTGCTCAGTATCTTTTTTGTAGTGCACCGCTATAACGACCTGCAGCGTCAACTGGAAGATGCCGGCGCCAGTATTATTGAACCGCTCGCCGTCTCCAGCGAATATGGTATGAACTTACAAAACCGAGAGTCTATCGGCCAACTTATCAGCGTCCTGCACCGCAGACACTCTGATATTGTGCGGGCAATTTCCGTTTATGACGATCATAACCGCCTGTTTGTAACGTCTAATTTCCATCTGGACCCCTCACAGATGCAGCTTCCCGCCGGAGCGCCGTTTCCACGTCGTCTGAGCGTCGATCGCCACGGCGATATTATGATTCTGCGCACCCCGATTATCTCGGAGAGCTATTCGCCGGACGAGTCAGCGATTGCCGACGCAAAAAATACCAAAAATATGCTGGGGTATGTGGCGCTTGAACTGGATCTCAAGTCGGTAAGGCTACAGCAATACAAAGAGATTTTTATCTCCAGCGTAATGATGCTTTTTTGTATTGGCATTGCGCTGATCTTTGGCTGGCGGCTTATGCGCGATGTCACCGGGCCTATCCGTAATATGGTGAATACCGTTGACCGCATTCGCCGCGGACAACTGGATAGCCGGGTGGAAGGATTTATGCTGGGCGAGCTGGACATGCTGAAAAACGGCATTAATTCCATGGCGATGTCGCTTGCCGCCTATCACGAAGAGATGCAGCATAATATCGATCAGGCCACCTCGGACCTGCGTGAAACCCTTGAGCAGATGGAAATCCAAAACGTTGAGCTGGATCTGGCGAAAAAGCGCGCCCAGGAAGCGGCGCGTATTAAGTCGGAGTTCCTGGCGAACATGTCGCACGAACTGCGAACGCCGCTGAACGGCGTCATTGGCTTTACCCGCCTGACATTAAAAACGGAGCTGAACCCCACCCAGCGTGACCATCTGAACACCATTGAGCGTTCCGCGAATAATCTGCTGGCGATCATTAATGACGTGCTTGATTTCTCCAAGCTGGAAGCCGGTAAGCTCATTCTGGAAAGTATCCCTTTTCCACTGCGTAATACGCTGGATGAAGTGGTTACGCTGCTGGCCCACTCGTCGCATGATAAAGGGCTGGAGTTGACGTTAAATATTAAAAACGACGTCCCGGATAATGTGATTGGCGACCCGCTGCGCCTGCAACAGGTCATTACTAATCTGGTGGGCAATGCCATTAAGTTCACCGAGAGTGGCAATATCGATATTCTGGTAGAAAAGCGGGCGCTCAGTAACACCAAAGTACAGATTGAAGTGCAGATCCGCGATACGGGGATCGGCATTCCGGAACGCGACCAGTCTCGACTGTTTCAGGCGTTTCGCCAGGCCGATGCCAGTATTTCTCGCCGTCACGGCGGCACCGGGCTTGGGCTGGTGATTACGCAAAAGCTGGTCAACGAAATGGGCGGGGATATCTCTTTCCACAGCCAGCCTAATCGCGGCTCGACCTTCTGGTTTCATATTAATCTTGATCTTAACCCAAATGTCATTATTGACGGGCCGTCGACCGCGTGTCTGGCCGGGAAACGACTGGCTTATATCGAACCGAATGCTACCGCCGCGCAATGTACCCTGGATCTACTGAGCGACACGCCGGTGGAAGTGGTTTACAGCCCGACCTTCTCCGCGCTGCCGTTAGCGCACTACGATATTATGATTTTGAGCGTTCCGGTGACCTTCCGCGAGCCGCTCACCATGCAGCATGAACGTCTGGCGAAAGCGGCGTCAATGACGGACTTTCTACTGCTGGCGCTACCTTGCCATGCGCAAATTAACGCCGAAAAGCTGAAACAAGGAGGCGCGGCGGCCTGTCTGTTAAAACCATTGACGTCAACGCGCCTGTTGCCAGCGCTGACAGAATATTGCCAGTTGAATCACCATCCTGAACCGCTGCTAATGGATACCAGTAAAATCACCATGACGGTTATGGCGGTTGATGATAATCCCGCTAATCTGAAGCTTATCGGCGCGTTACTGGAAGATAAAGTCCAGCACGTAGAGCTTTGTGATAGCGGACATCAGGCGGTGGATCGGGCGAAACAAATGCAGTTTGATCTGATTTTGATGGATATTCAGATGCCGGATATGGACGGCATACGCGCCTGCGAATTGATTCACCAGCTTCCTCATCAGCAGCAAACACCGGTTATTGCCGTTACGGCACATGCGATGGCCGGGCAAAAAGAGAAGTTGCTCAGCGCGGGCATGAACGACTATCTGGCTAAACCGATAGAAGAAGAGAAGTTGCATAATCTGTTGCTGCGCTATAAACCTGGCGCCAACGTAGCAGCGCGCCTGATGGCGCCGGAACCAGCTGAATTTATCTTCAATCCGAATGCAACGCTCGACTGGCAGCTTGCGCTCCGCCAGGCTGCCGGTAAGCCCGATCTGGCGCGGGATATGCTGCAAATGCTGATTGATTTTCTGCCGGAAGTGCGCAACAAAATTGAAGAACAACTGGTGGGAGAAAATCCCAACGGCCTGGTCGATCTGGTCCATAAGCTACACGGGAGCTGCGGCTATAGCGGCGTACCGCGGATGAAGAACCTTTGCCAGCTTATTGAGCAACAGCTTCGCAGCGGCGTCCACGAAGAGGAGCTGGAGCCTGAGTTTCTGGAGCTGCTGGATGAGATGGATAATGTCGCGCGTGAAGCGAAGAAGATATTAGGCTGATATTCGCCGGATGGCGGCGTGACCGCCTTATCCGGCCTACAACTCAGCGTAACTGTTGCCCCGCTTTCAGCGTTGCAGCCACGTTGCGCGCGGTCATTCGTACGTTTTCACTCGCATTCTTCAGCGCGTCCTCCAGCGTGCAGATGGTATAAATCACGCTGAAAACCGCATCAAGCCCATGTTCATGAACCACGCTAACGTCCGCCGTCAGGCTACCCGCAATACCAATTACCGGCTTGTTATACCGTTTGGCGATGTTTGCCACGCCAATAGGGACTTTACCGTGAATGGTCTGGCTGTCGATGCGTCCCTCGCCGGTGATGACTAAATCAGCATCCGCAAGACACGCTTCCAGATGAAGCGCATCGGTGACAATCTCAATGCCACGCCGTAGCTGCGCGCCGCAAAACGCGTATAACGCCGCCCCCATGCCGCCTGCCGCGCCGCCGCCTGCCAGATCCAACACATCGACATGCAGATCGCGGGCAATCAAATGCGCATAGCGAGTCAATGCCGTATCCAGGCGTTCAATCATTTCCGGCGTCGCCCCTTTTTGCGGACCAAAAACCGCAGACGCGCCCTCTTTGCCGGTAAGGGGATTCGTGACATCGCAGGCGACCTCTATATGGCACGCCGACAAACGCTTATCCAGGCCGCTGATATCAATGCTGGCGAGTGTTTCCAGCCCAATGCCGCCTTGCGCAATATCATTGCCCTGCGCATCCCGTAGCCTGGCCCCCAGCGCCTGCACCATCCCCGCGCCGCCATCGTTGGTGGCGCTACCGCCGATACCAATAATGATATGCTCAACGCCCGCATCCAGCGCATGACGGATCAGCTCGCCAGTTCCCCATGACGTGGTCTTCAACGGATCGCGTTGCGCGGGCGGCACCTGCTCCAGCCCGCTGGCGGCCGCCATTTCAATGAACGCGGAACGCGCATCGCCGGAAAGCCCATAAAACGCATTGACGCGATGCCCCAACGGCCCGGTGACCTCAACATGCACGATTCGACCCGCCGTCGCTTCAACCATCGCTTCGACAGTACCTTCTCCGCCATCAGCCAGCGGCAATTTCAGGTAATCGGCGTCAGGCCAGATCTCGCGAAATCCTTGTTCAATGGCGGTCGCTACCTCAAGAGCACTCAAACTTTCCTTATACGAGTCTGGTGCGATCACTATTTTCATAAGTCGTCCTTACGCATGTTGATCCTGTTAAGCATACACCCAGAGAAGCACCGGTTCCTTACGGAACCGGTTCTGACTTAACGCACCATGCAAGGACGCTTATTATCAAACGTCCAGCCAGGAATTAAGTACTGCATTCCCATCGCGTCGTCACGCGCGCCTAAGCCATGTTTTTGATAGAGCTCATGCGCTTTCATCACCTGATCCATATCGAGCTCAACGCCCAGCCCCGGTTTGGTCGGTACTTGCACCATGCCGCCTTTAATTTCAAACGGTTCTTTAGTCAGACGTTGGTTGCCTTCCTGCCAGATCCAGTGGGTATCGATCGCGGTGATCTTGCCCGGCGCCGCCGCGGCAACATGGGTAAACATCGCCAACGAAATATCAAAGTGGTTGTTAGAGTGCGATCCCCAGGTCAGACCGAACTCATGACACATTTGCGCCACGCGTACAGAGCCTTGCATAGTCCAGAAGTGCGGGTCCGCCAGCGGGATATCGACGGATTGCAGCGACAGCGTATGCCCCATTTGACGCCAGTCGGTCGCTATCATATTGGTGGCCGTCGGTAATCCGGTCGCGCGACGGAATTCCGCCATCACTTCACGACCAGAAAAACCCTGCTCCGCGCCGCACGGATCTTCTGCATAGGCCAGAGAACCTTTCAGGTATTTACCAATGCTGATCGCTTCGTTCAGCGACCAGGCACCGTTTGGATCGAGCGTAACGCGCGCTTGTGGGAAACGTTTCGCCAGCGCCACGATTGACTCGGCCTCTTCTTCGCCCGCCAGCACGCCGCCTTTCAGTTTGAAGTCGTTGAAGCCGTATTTTTCATAGGCGGCTTCCGCCAGACGCACTACCGTTTCCGGCGTCATCGCCTCTTCATGGCGCAGACGATACCAGTCGCATTGCTCATCCGGCTGGCTCTGATACGGCAGCGGCGTGGCCTTGCGATTGCCGACAAAGAACAGATAACCCAGCATTTCGACTTCGCTGCGCTGCTGACCGTCGCCTAACAGCGAAGCGACGTTGACGCCCAGGTGTTGGCCCAAAAGGTCAAGCATTGCCGCTTCAATGCCAGTCACCACATGGATAGTGGTACGGAGATCGAACGTTTGTAAGCCGCGTCCGCCCGCATCGCGATCGGCAAACTGGTTGCGAACGGCGGTCAGGACATTTTTATATTCACCCAGCGTTTTTCCCACCACCAGTGGGATCGCATCTTCCAGCGTTTTGCGAATTTTTTCGCCGCCCGGAATCTCGCCAACCCCGGTATGGCCGGAGTTATCTTTAATAATGACGATGTTGCGCGTAAAGAACGGGGCGTGCGCGCCGCTCAGGTTCATCAGCATACTGTCATGACCCGCAACCGGGATAACCTGCATTTCAGTCACTACAGGCGTCGTAAATTGAGTACTCATAACTGTGTCCTTATTCAGAATTAGTGACGACCAAAAACAGGGCGTTTGCGGTCAAAAGTCCAGCCGGGGATCAGGTATTGCATCGGGCCTGCATCATTACGCGCGCCGCCTGGCAGCTTTTTATACGCGTCATGCGCTTTTCGCACCTGTTCCCAGTCAAGCTCCACGCCCAGTCCTGGCGCATCCGGAACGGCAATTTTGCCGTTTTTAATTTCCAGCGGATTTTTAGTCAGGCGGCAATCGCCCTCCTGCCAGATCCAGTGCGTATCAATAGCGGTGGGTTTGCCTGGCGCCGCCGCGCCGACATGGGTAAACATCGCCAGTGAAATATCAAAATGGTTATTCGAATGGCAGCCCCAGGTTAGCCCCCAGTCATCGCACAGTTGCGCCACGCGAACGGCGCCGGTGAGGGTCCAGAAATGCGGGTCGGCAAGAGGAATATCTACCGCGTTGAGCATCACCGCGTGTCCCATTTCACGCCAGTTGGTGGCAATCATATTGGTCGCCACCGGCAGTCCTGTCGCGCGGCGGAACTCCGCCATGACTTCACGACCAGAGAATCCTTGCTCCGCGCCGCACGGATCTTCCGCGTAGGTCAGTACATCATTCAGCCCTTTGCACAACGCAATGGCTTCATCCAGTAGCCAGGCGCCGTTCGGATCCACGGTAATACGCGCGTCCGGGAAGCGTTTTTTTAGCGCGCGAACGGTATCAATCTCTTGTTCGCCCGGCAGCACGCCGCCCTTGAGTTTAAAATCTTTAAAGCCGTAGCGATCCTGAGACGCTTCCGCCAGCCGCACGACCGCGTCGCTGTTCAGCGCTTCCTGATGGCGCAGGCGATACCATTCATGGCTGCCCGGCGTGCTTTCCAGATACGGCAGATCGGTTTTAGTGCGATCGCCAATATAGAAGAGATAGCCCAACACGGTGACGGCATCGCGCTGTTTACCTGGCCCTAACAGTTCACAGACCGGCACATTAAGCGCCTGTCCCAGTAGATCAAGCAGCGCCGCTTCCAAAGCCGCCACCGCGTTAACCCGCAGTTCAAACGTCCATGCGCCTTTGCCAAAGGTGTCAAAATCAGCGGCCTGGTTGCCTTTATGCACCTGCTGCACCACTTTGTTCAGGCGGGCGACTTCCTGGCCTAATACCATCGGAATAGCATCGACCAGCGTCTGATAAATCACTTCTCCGCCCGGCGCCTCGCCGACGCCAGTATGCCCGGCGTTATCGGTGAGGATGACGATGTTACGGGTGAAGTACGCGTTATGCGCGCCGCCGATGTTGAGTAGCATACTGTCATGTCCGGCAACCGGAATGACCTTCATGTCCGTAATAACGGGACTGGATTGCGTTGTCATGATAATTGTCCTGCGACAGGTTTCAGTTCAATACGCTTAATATCGCCTACCAGCACCAGATAGCTGATGATGGCCACCAGGGCATGTACGCCGACATAGATCAACGCGCCGTTGAAGGAACCGGTGGTGCCAACGATGTAACCAATCGCGATTGGCGTCACAATACCGGAGATATTGCCGAACATATTAAACAAGCCGCCGGAAAGACCGCTGATCTCTTTCGGCGCGGTATCCGCCATTACTGCCCAGCCCAACGCGCCGATACCTTTACCGAAGAAGGCCAACGCCATAAAGCCGATGATCATCCATTCCACGTTCACATAGTTACAGAACACCATAACCATTGACAGCAACATTCCCAGCACAATCGGCGTCTTGCGCGCGATATTCAGGGAGCCAGTACGACGCATCAGCCAGTCGGAAATGATGCCGCCCAACACGC
Source organism: Salmonella sp. 32010601201800023SM (assembly GCF_017572235.1). NCBI lineage: Bacteria > Pseudomonadati > Pseudomonadota > Gammaproteobacteria > Enterobacterales > Enterobacteriaceae > Salmonella > Salmonella sp. 32010601201800023SM. The sequence continues at coordinate 451,155 of NZ_JAGEQS010000002.1, read as the reverse complement.
CGCCGATAAAGCCGCAGACTGCAGGAACCGAGGCGACAAAGCCCGCTTTGAGAATCGACATGCCGCGCGCCTGGACCAAATAGACCGGGAACCAGGTAATAAAGAAATAGGTCAATGCGTTAATACAGTACTGACCGATGTAAACGCCAATCATCATACGAGAGCCCAGCAGCTGTTTGATCTGGCCCCATTTGACGCTAAACGGTACTTTCGCTTTGGTGTCTTTCTGATCCATATTGATCAGCGCGCCGCCTTCTGCGATGTACTCCAACTCTTTCTTATTTACGCCCGGATGGTTATTTGGTTCATGGATAACTTTCAACCAGATAAAGCTGATGATGATCCCTAACCCGCCCATAAAGAAGAAGACATGCGACCAGCCCACTTCGTGCGTCAGCCAGCCCATAATCGGCGCGAAAATAACCGTGGCAAAGTATTGCGCGGAGTTAAAGATGGCCACCGCCGTTCCCCTCTCCTGCGCCGGGAACCAGGCTGCAACAATGCGACTGTTGCCCGGGAAAGAAGGCGATTCCGCCAGACCGACCAGGAAACGAAGCGTAAAGAGGGCGACAATAATGCCGAAACCACTAAAGATATCGACAAAACCCTGCAACAGGGTGAAGACTGACCAAATGAAAATAGACCAGAAATAGACGCGTTTGGAACCAAAGCGGTCCAGCAGCCAGCCGCCCGGGATCTGCCCGATAACATAGGCCCATGAAAAAGCAGAAAAAACATAGCCCATACCTACCGGATCAAGGCCGATATCTTTGGCCATTTCTGAGCCGGCAATGGACAATGTGGCGCGGTCGCCGTAGTTGAAGGATGTGACGATAAACAGCATCACCACTATCCAGTAGCGGGCGTTCGTGCGTTTCTCCGCACTGCTCGCCGCGTGACTTAATGAACTCATTGTTGCACTCCTGAAATTTCGCGTTAGCTACGCTCACTCTGAACTGCACAACCGGTAGGGAATCAGAGATAACGTTTCCTTGTTGCAGCTTTTATTAGGTCGTTTGCTTTGCACGCTGCATGCTTTTATTCACTGGCAGGAGAAGTATAAAAAGCGCGCCACACACACTCACCGTGCAACAACACAGTATTTTGGCGATGAATTACGCCTGTTTATGGCAAAAGCCCAGGACAGTGGAAGCCACTTCACGGAAATGAAATCAGAAGGCGTCGGCGTCGACGCAGGAGGAATAAAAAGAGAAGAATGTGAAACAGGTCGCTTGATTACATGAAAACGCCCGTAAAAAACTGCCGCTTTTGCGGGCATATGCCCAAAGCTAACACGATTCAGTTACTTTACACTGTATACAGGTCGTTATTTGCTTACTGGCAACGCAAGCAAACGAAAAGGTACCCTCCCGTAGGGGGGAGGGATTTACCTCAGGAAAGTAAAGTTCCCCAGTTTTCAACCCAGGGATTGGACTGGCTCTCCGGCTCCGGATGTTCGCTGGCGTCAATGAATAATATCTCCCCCACCCGCTGCGCGCTTTGCTCTTGCAACAGGGCATCAAACTGTTTGCCGCCATTACAGAAATTGGGGTAGCTGCTATCACCTAGCGCAATCACCCCGTAACGCAGGTTTGGTTGAAAACCGACTGTATCTTTAATGCCGTGAAAGAGCGGCGCAATGCTATCCGGTAGATCGCCCTGCCCGGTCGTCGAGGTAACGACCAGCGCAACCTTATCCTGATATTGCTGCCAGTCGGACAGTTCAGGATCTTCAAACACGGTCGCGCTGTGGCCCTGTCTGGCGAGGATCGCTTCCGCTTCTTCCGCCACCAGCAGTGAGTTGCCATACATGGTCCCGACAAAAATACCAATTTCTGCCATTATGCGTATCTCCCTGAATTATGCCTGATGAGTCTCATCCTGCCGGGACGCCGCCGTAAACTCAACCCTTTCATTGTCAGGGAGAAGTCCACGCCAGCCAAACTGTGTCAGCGCCTGCATCCAGGTTTCATCCAACCCGGCCTGAATTATCAACGGCTGTCCGGTGAAGGGGTGCGTCAGTTCAAGCCGACTGGCATGAAGCATCAAGCGACGACAGGCAAAATGCTCTGCGGCACTGCGGTTTTGTCGCAAATCGCCATGCTTGCTGTCGCCGATGATAGGATGACGCAGATGCGCCAGATGACGACGAAGCTGGTGCTTGCGTCCCGTTTTTGGTTCCAGCTCAACCAGACCATAACGCGTGGTGGGATAACGTCCGGTCGGCACTGCCATTTCGACCGTCGCCAGTCCGCGATAGTGCGTTACAGCCGGCTGGGGCGCTTTATCTTCGCGGGCGAATTTATCGGCAATTTTATCGCGCTCTTCCACCAGCGGATAATCCAGTACCGCGTCATCCATCAGCCAGCCGCGCACAATGGCATGGTAGCGTTTACGGATGTGGTGCTGCTCGAACTGCTGCGCCAGACGGCGTCCCGCTTCGCTGGACAGCCCCATTAACAGTACGCCCGACGTGGGTCTGTCGAGACGGTGGGCGGTAAAAACATGCTGCCCGATTTGGTCGCGCACCGTTTGCATGACCACGACTTTTTCGTCGCGATCCAGCCAGCTCCGGTGAACAAGCCAGCCTGCGGGTTTATTCACGGCAACCAGCCACGGGTCTTGATAGAGGATCTCCAGCATCAGGATTTATCGCGGGCGAATAGCGCATCCAGATCCTGCAAAACCGCCAGGATCGCCTCCCGCTGCGGATGATCCGCCGCCAGCGCCATTTCATAATAAGGGGCGACGGCAAACGCCTCGGGCAGCGGCTGCGCATTATCAAGTAGGGTATGCATACGTGGGATCAATACCCATTGCAGCCATTCCAGCGGTTCCATGGTATCCATAAAAAATGGTTGGGTGCTGGTAAACAGGTGCGCCTGCGGCGCATCCTGCCGCCAGTGGCGATGCTCGCGCAGCAGCGTTTCAAGCGTATGTAACTGCTGACGCACACGGTCATGAGTCGTCATGTTAAAAACCTCAATGATGAAAATCTGGCGCGAAGAATAACAAAAAAAAGGGAGCACTGTATAAACAGTGCTCCCGGTTCGTTTCGCAGCATTCCAGCTACTTTTCGTGCTCCCTGCTCATCCGTGACAACTTTTCCTGTGACCTTACGGCCTGTTCATCCTGAACGTTTGCATCCTGCGCACATCGCCCGATGTGATAGCTTCATCCTGAAGCGTCCCTGGTCATCCAGACCCGCCGAACATCCTGATCGGCTCTCGTTCTCCGTCCTGGAGGTGTCCTTTAACGCATCCTGCGCTTTCCACTTTGCTTCATCCTGAAGCCTTTCCTTGTAACACCATCCTGGCGTGTCCTGCTGAAGCGTCATCATCCTGACGTTCGCTTCGTTGTACGACTCCCTGTCGACGAAGATAGAATCGCCTGTTTCACCTTGTCTTACAAGACGCTTACAGACAATACCTTAAGTAAATTTTCATATGAAAGTGCGCAAAAACATTTTAATTATTTGTTTTATATAGACTTACATAAGAAAACGGAACTCAGTATCCGCTGATATCCTGGCGATCTCCTACAGACTTTGTAAGAGATCTCTCACACCCGTTAGGGCAAACGATTACAGAAGAGGATTAAGTTGCGTAAGGAATTCCGCAAGCGTTACGGCAAGAACGGTGCGATTACGGGTGCCCAGCGTTTCTTTAATCACCTCGCCGGACAGATTACAGACCGAAATGACCTCAAGCTCATTTTCCTGCGTCGCAATAAAAAGCGTGGGAGGAAGCTTGAGCCGCTTTTGCGTGACCAGGTGGCCTATCAGATTTTCCTGCACGCGCCGAAAGTCATCCTGACTCCAGGTTTGCAGTAGCGTAAGCTTTTCATCCGCAAACTGCGCGGGCATGTCGCCAGCAAACTGCGTGGTGTAAAACGCGTGGAGCGCAGGTTGTACCATAATATCAAAGGCGCGTTCAACCGCGTTTACATTTTCTTCGCCTTCAAAAGGTTGCGGCTGCCAGTAAACGGCATCGCGGGTTGAAGAAATAATGCACGGAGAAGGTACGCCATACAGTTCTTCGCTCAACGGCCAGCTACCGTGTTTTTCTTGCCACGCGTCGCAGTAACGCGTCGTAAAGGCTTTCAATGCCTGCGCTGTCAGTTCGTCCACCAGTTTCTCTCTTCATAAAAGCCAGGATACACTTGGCGCATAGTGTATCTGGTTTATGACGGTGAAACATGTCTTCTTATGAAAACCATCAGGCTCTCGATGGCCTGACTCTCGGAAAATCAACGGATTACCGGGACAATTATGACGTCAGCCTGCTGCAGGGTGTACCGCGCAGTTTGAATCGTGACCCGCTCGGATTAACAGCCGATAATTTGCCGTTCCACGGCGCGGATATCTGGACGTTGTATGAACTTTCCTGGCTTAACAGCCAGGGTCTTCCGCAGGTCGCCGTCGGGCATGTCGAACTGGATTACACCAGCGTTAATTTAATCGAATCCAAAAGCTTTAAACTGTATCTGAACAGCTTTAACCAGACGCGCTTTGACACCTGGGAGACGGTGCGCCAGACGCTGGAGCGCGATCTGCGCGCCTGCGCGCAGGGCAACGTTAGCGTGAGGCTTCATCGTCTTGATGAGCTGGAAGGACAGCCTGTCGCCCATTTCCACGGCGCCTGTATTGACGATCAGGATATCAGTATCGACAACTACCAGTTTACTACCGACTATCTGCAACATGCGGTCAGCGGCGAGAAGCAAGTAGAGGAGACGCTGGTCAGCCATCTGTTGAAATCCAACTGCCTGATCACCCACCAACCGGACTGGGGCTCGATACAAATTCAGTATCGCGGGCGCAAAATCGACAGGGAAAAACTGCTGCGTTATCTGGTCTCCTTCCGTCACCATAATGAATTTCACGAGCAGTGCGTAGAGCGTATTTTTAATGACATTCTGCGCTTCTGCCAGCCGGAAACGTTAAGCGTTTATGCGCGCTATACCCGCCGCGGCGGGCTGGACATTAATCCCTGGCGCAGCAATACCGATTTCCTGCCCGCCACGGGCAGGCTGGCGCGACAGTAATTTTTTTGTCAATTTTGCGTGCCGGATTGCGCATGTAAGGTTGTGAAAGGTCATCAGCCAGGGCTATTGTAATCAACAGGGAATGGCGTGTTGCGTCCCATAAGGAGTTTACTTGATTACACATATTAGCCCGCTTGGCTCAATGGATATGTTGTCGCAACTGGAAGTGGACATGCTGAAACGCACGGCCAGTAGCGACCTGTATCAACTGTTTCGTAACTGTTCACTTGCCGTTCTTAACTCCGGCAGCCTGACCGACAACAGCAAAGAGCTGCTGTCCCGCTTTGAAAATTTCGATATTAACGTACTGCGCCGCGAGCGCGGCGTGAAGCTGGAATTGATTAATCCGCCTGAAGACGCCTTTGTTGACGGGCGGATTATTCGTGCGCTACAGGCTAACCTGTTCGCGGTGCTGCGCGACATTCTCTTTGTGAATGGGCAGATCCACAATGCTGGTCGTTTCCAGCATCTGGATCTTGAAAGCTCAACACATATCACCAATCTGGTGTTCTCCATTTTGCGCAACGCCCGGGCGCTGCACGTCGGCGAAGCGCCAAACATGGTGGTATGCTGGGGCGGCCACTCAATTAACGAAAACGAGTACCTGTATGCCCGTCGCGTCGGCACGCAGTTGGGATTACGCGAGCTGAACATCTGCACCGGCTGCGGCCCTGGGGCGATGGAAGCCCCCATGAAGGGCGCGGCGGTCGGTCACGCACAGCAGCGCTATAAAGACAGCCGCTTTATCGGCATGACTGAACCTTCCATTATTGCGGCTGAACCGCCTAACCCGCTGGTGAACGAACTGATCATCATGCCGGATATCGAAAAACGCCTGGAAGCGTTCGTCCGTATCGCACACGGTATCATCATCTTCCCGGGCGGCGTGGGTACGGCGGAAGAGCTGCTTTATTTGCTGGGAATTCTGATGAATCCAGCCAATAAAAATCAGGTGCTGCCGCTGATCCTGACCGGACCAAAAGAGAGCGCCGATTACTTCCGCGTGCTGGATGAGTTTATTACCCATACGCTGGGCGAAGCGGCCCGCCGTCATTACCGCATCATCATTGACGATGCGGCGGAGGTAGCGCGGCTGATGAAGAAAGCGATGCCGCAAGTGAAAGAGAATCGCCGCGATACTGGCGACGCCTATAGTTTTAACTGGTCGATGCGTATTGCACCGGATCTGCAGGTGCCGTTTGAGCCGTCGCATGAGAATATGGCCAACCTGAAACTGTACCCGGATCAGCCGGTTGAGATTCTGGCGGCGGATCTGCGACGCGCCTTCTCCGGTATTGTCGCGGGGAACGTGAAGGAGGTCGGGATACGCGCCATTGAAGCTAATGGTCCGTATAAAATCCACGGCGATCGAGAAATGATGCGTCGCATGGACGATCTGCTGCAGGGATTCGTCGCGCAGCATCGTATGAAATTGCCGGGTTCCGCCTACATCCCCTGTTACGAGATCTGCGCTTAGCGCTTATGCCCGGTTGCCGCCAGCAGCCGGGCGCTTCTCCCATTCCTTTCATTGCGGTATGGCAATTAACGCATGCCTTCATTTTTTATGATGATCATCAGAGGCATAGCCCGCATTGTTTTATAAACACCATTTATAATTCATCATAAATAGATTGCCAGGCAAACGTTTACTTCACTCCTCTTACCGTGATTTATCGGTTCAAACTCTTATTCTTCGCCAGAATTCACTAAAAACCTTGATTTTTATAGTCAAACCTCCGTATCTTGCGCCCCAATCTTTCCGGCCTTATATCGTTAATGGTAGCCTTCGCGCCCGGAAATTCGTTATGACGTTTTTTTAATAGATTAATGGTCCAAATTTATCCATGTAAGAAGCGGATTATTGCATTTGAGATCGGGATCACTGATAGATTCATCACTTAAATGTATCTTTCCGCCCGAAAATTATTACGGCGAAAAATTATATAAAAAGCGTCCCTAAGCAGATTTCATTTTACGATCAGGTCTTTTTTCATTGGATTAGACCAGCAACCTGATTTTTAGCATCCTCCAGGAGAAATAGATGGAAACCACTCAGACCAGCACTATTGCTTCGATTGACTCTCGAAGCGCATGGCGCAAAACGGATACCATGTGGATGCTGGGCCTTTACGGCACGGCTATCGGCGCGGGCGTTCTGTTCCTGCCGATCAACGCAGGCGTCGGCGGCATGATTCCGCTCATCATCATGGCGATTCTCGCTTTCCCGATGACCTTTTTCGCACACCGTGGTTTAACCCGCTTCGTGCTGTCCGGTAAAAATCCGGGTGAAGACATCACTGAAGTCGTTGAGGAACACTTCGGTATCGGCGCAGGTAAACTGATTACCCTGCTTTACTTCTTCGCGATTTACCCCATCCTGCTGGTTTACAGCGTGGCGATTACTAATACCGTGGAAAGCTTCCTGACCCACCAGTTAGCGATTAATCCGCCGCCGCGGGCGATTCTTTCCCTGATCCTGATTGTTGGCATGATGACCATCGTGCGCTTCGGCGAGCAAATGATCGTTAAGGCGATGAGTATCCTGGTATTCCCGTTCGTCGCTGCGCTGATGCTGCTGGCCTTGTACCTGATCCCGCAGTGGAACGGCGCGGCGCTGGAAACTCTGTCCTTTGATTCCGCCGCGTCTACCGGTAACGGTCTGTGGATGACGCTGTGGCTGGCGATTCCGGTGATGGTTTTCTCTTTCAACCACTCCCCGATCATCTCCTCCTTCGCGGTTGCGAAGCGTGAAGAGTACGGTGAAGGCGCTGAGAAGAAATGTTCTAAAATTCTGGCCTTCGCCCACATCATGATGGTGCTGACCGTGATGTTCTTCGTCTTCAGCTGCGTGCTGAGCCTGACGCCGGCAGATCTGGCAGCGGCAAAAGAGCAGAACATCTCTATTCTGTCTTACCTGGCGAACCATTTTAACGCGCCGATCATCGCCTGGATGGCGCCGATCATTGCGATGATTGCTATCACCAAATCCTTCCTCGGCCACTACCTTGGCGCGCGTGAAGGCTTTAACGGGATGGTGATTAAATCGCTGCGTGGTAAAGGTAAATCCATCGAAATCAACAAACTGAATAAAATTACCGCGCTGTTCATGCTGGTCACCACCTGGATTGTGGCGACGCTGAACCCCAGCATCCTGGGCATGATTGAAACCCTGGGCGGCCCGATCATCGCGATGATTCTGTTCCTGATGCCGATGTATGCCATCCAGAAAGTACCGGCAATGCGTAAGTACAGCGGTCATATCAGCAACGTATTCGTTGTGATTATGGGCCTGATTGCCATCTCCGCTATTTTCTACTCACTGTTCAGCTAAGTCCTTTAGCGCCGCTTACCGCGGCGCTTCTCTATGATACAACCGCAATGGATGCCCTATGATTAGCGTATTCGATATTTTTAAAATCGGCATTGGCCCTTCCAGTTCTCACACCGTCGGACCAATGAAAGCAGGCAAGCAGTTCACGGACGATCTGATTGCCCGCCATATCCTTACAGATGTCACCCGCGTCGTGGTGGATGTCTACGGCTCTCTGTCATTGACGGGTAAAGGCCACCACACTGATATCGCCATTATTATGGGCCTGGCGGGGAATCTGCCGGACACCGTCGATATCGACGCCATTCCGTCCTTTATCCAGGATGTGAACACCCATGGGCGTTTACTACTGGCTAATGGGCAGCATGAAGTCGAATTTCCGGTCGATAAGTGCATGAATTTCCACGCCGACAACCTGTCTCTGCATGAGAACGGGATGCGTATTACCGCGCTGGCGGGCGATAAAGCGCTCTACAGCCAAACCTACTACTCCATCGGCGGCGGCTTTATCGTCGATGAAGAGCACTTTGGTTTGACGAATAGCGAACCCGTTAACGTACCGTACCCTTACAAAACCGCCGCGGATTTACAGCGCCACTGCCAGGAGACGGGTTTGTCGCTCTCCGGTCTGATGATGCAAAACGAACTGGCTCTGCACAGTAAAGAAGCGCTGGAGCAGCACTTCGCCAGGGTCTGGGAGGTAATGCGCAGCGGTATTGAGCGCGGTATCACCACCGAGGGCGTATTGCCGGGCAAACTGCGCGTTCCGCGTCGCGCGGCGGCGCTGCGTCGGATGCTGGTCAGTCAGGATAAGACCACCACCGATCCGATGGCGGTCGTCGACTGGATCAATATGTTCGCGCTGGCGGTGAACGAAGAGAATGCCGCAGGCGGACGAGTAGTCACTGCCCCGACTAACGGCGCATGTGGTATTGTTCCGGCGGTGCTGGCGTACTATGACAAGTTTATCCGCGAAGTAAATGCTAACTCGCTTGCTCGCTATATGCTGGTCGCCAGCGCGATTGGCTCGCTGTATAAGATGAACGCCTCTATTTCCGGCGCCGAAGTGGGTTGTCAGGGAGAGGTCGGCGTGGCCTGTTCCATGGCGGCAGCGGGTCTGGCCGAGCTGCTGGGCGGTAGCCCGGCGCAGGTGTGCATCGCCGCAGAAATCGCCATGGAGCATAATCTGGGGTTAACTTGCGATCCGGTTGCCGGTCAGGTACAGGTTCCCTGCATTGAGCGTAACGCAATTGCTTCAGTCAAAGCGGTCAACGCCGCGCGTATGGCGCTGCGCCGTACCAGCGAACCGCGCGTATGCCTCGATAAAGTGATTGAGACCATGTACGAAACCGGTAAAGACATGAACGCTAAGTACCGCGAAACTTCGCGCGGCGGCCTGGCGATGAAGATCGTTACCTGCGATTAATTCTCAGCACATTTTAGGATCTGTAAGCCGGATAAGGCGCTCGCCGCCATCCGGCTTTTGTTGCCTGATGGCGCTTCGCTTATCAGGCCTACGGATAGCGCTATTTCGCAATGCTCGCCTCCCCCCGCCGTGAATGTTACCCTACGCGCAGGTTTGTAAGGGAGAACACCGTGGCTGCTCATCTGCTTATCGTCGACGCGCTCAATTTGATTCGCCGTATTCACGCCGTTCAGGGATCGCCCTGTGTGGAAACCTGCCAACACGCGCTCGATCAATTGATTATTCACAGCCAGCCAACCCATGCCGTAGCGGTATTTGATGACGACGCGCGCAGCAGCGGCTGGCGTCATCAGCGTTTGCCGGACTACAAAGCAGGACGTCCGCCGATGCCTGACGATTTACATAATGAAATGCCCGCCCTACGCGCCGCGTTTGAACAGCGCGGCGTACGCTGTTGGGCATCAGATGGTAACGAAGCGGACGATCTGGCGGCGACGCTGGCGCTAAAAGTTACCGAAGCCGGACACCAGGCAACCATTGTGTCAACCGATAAAGGCTATTGCCAGTTGCTCTCTCCGGGATTGCGCATTCGCGACTACTTCCAGAAACGCTGGCTGGACGCGCCGTTTATTGAAAAAGAGTTTGGCGTACTCCCCCGGCAGTTGCCGGATTACTGGGGTCTGGCAGGAATCAGTAGTTCGAAAGTCCCCGGCGTTGCCGGTATCGGCCCTAAAAGCGCGACCCAGCTGTTGGTTCAGTTTCAAAATCTGGAGGGAATTTACGCCCATCTGGACGAGGTGCCGGAAAAGTGGCGCAAAAAGCTTGAGACGCATAAAGAAATGGCATTTCTTTGCCGCGATATTGCACGTCTGCAAACCGATTTACATATCGACGGAAACTTACAGCAGCTACGGCTGGCGCGGTAGTTTTGTTGCCGGATGGCGGCGTGAACGCCTTATCCTGCCTACAGGACTGCACGAAATGTAGAGCGGATAAGCGCAGCGCCATCCGGCAAAATTACCAGGCGATATGATACAGTTCGACAATGTCCGCCAGACTCGCTTCACGCGGATTGCCGCCCGTACAGACATCATCGAACGCTGCCTGCGCCAGCGCCGGGATATCCTCTTTTCGAACGCCGACATCACGCAAATGCAGCGGAATTCCCACATCGCGATTTAGCGTAAATACGGCTTCCACTGCGGCATTACGCGCCTCTTCAAGGCTCAATCCTTCTACCTTCACCCCCATCGCCCGGGCGATATCACGGAATTTCTCGTTGGTAGACCCGGCATTGAAACGCATCACATGCGGGAGCAAAATAGCATTCGCGACGCCATGCGGCGTGTTGTAAAACGCGCCCAGCGGATGCGCCATCCCATGCACCAGCCCCAGCCCCACATTGGAAAACCCCATCCCGGCAACGTATTGCCCCAGCGCCATCGCCTCACCGGCCTCTTTTTCTCCGGCTACGGCGCCGCGCAGCGCGCCAGCAATAATCTCAATGGCTTTGATATGTAATGCATCCGTCAGCGCCCATGCGGCCCGGGTAATATAGCCTTCAATAGCATGGGTTAGCGCATCCACGCCCGTTGCTGCTTTCAGCGCGGGCGGCATACCGTCCATCATATCGGCATCGATAAATGCCGCCTGCGGAATATCATGCGGATCGACACAAACGAATTTGCGCCGTTTCTCTTCATCGGTAATCACATAATTGATAGTGACTTCCGCCGCAGTTCCCGCCGTTGTCGGGATCGCCATAATCGGCACGCTGGGTTTACGGGTCGGCGATAGCCCTTCCAGACTGCGCACATCGGCAAATTCCGGATTGTTACTGATAATACCGATCGCTTTGCAGGTATCCTGCGGAGAACCGCCGCCAATGGCGATGAGATAGTCCGCGCCGCTTTGGGTAAAGACCTTAAGCCCTTCCTGGACAACGGAAATAGTAGGATTAGGGATCACGCCCGCATAGATCTCCCACGCCAGCCCTGCGGCATCCATTCTGCTTGTCACCTTATCGACCACACCGCATTGCACCAGCGTTTTATCGGTAACAATCAGCGCTTTATGATAACCGCGGCGCGTCACCTCATCGGTTAATGCGTCCACCGCTCCCCGGCCAAACCATGCCGTTTCATTCAGAATCATTCTGTTCGCCATCGCCTGTCTCCTGACATCACTCTTCAATACGTAATCCGTAAGTTTTAAATTTCTCCAGTACGATAGCGATCGCCTCGTCATCCAGTACCGGTACCGGATCGACAATGGCCAGCGTACTTAAATAGAGCTGCGCCAGCACTTCCACTTCATGCGCCAGCCACAACGCTTTGTCTAAATTTTCTTCACAAGCGATAAGCCCGTGATGCTGTAACAGCGTCGCTTTACGATTTTTAAGCGCCACGGCAACATGGTCAGAAAGTTCGCGGGTGCCAAAAGTGGCGTAGGGCGCGCAGGGAATAGAGTTCCCCCCCGCGGCGGCAATCATGTAGTGAATCGCCGGAATCGGGCGATTCAGGATCGAGACTGCCGTACAATGGACAGCGTGGTTATGTACCACGGCATTGGCGTCAGGGCGCGTCTGGTATGCCGCCATATGAAAACGCCACTCGCTGGAAGGCAGCTTGCCCTGCTCATGCTGACCGTCAGCATCAATAAAGACAATGTGCGACTCTGTCAGCTTCTCGTAGGGGATCCCCGTCGGCGTAATCAGCAATCCGCCCTGATAACGTACGCTCACGTTACCTGCCGTCCCCTGATTTAACCCTAACCGCGTCATTTCCAGACAGGTATCAATAATCTGCCGCGCCAGTCTATTTCGTTCCATTATTTACCTCTCTCTGTGATTCAAAATGAGACAACAAAACCGCCTTTCGCATCGCGCTGCTGTCCTATTGAAATAATCGAATAGTTAGCAACTATCATCATACTGAATAAAGAGAAGGGAATTTAAATAACGATATTTTGTGATTCACATCAATTAATTCGCCACGATAAACCAGACGACTACCGTTTCTCTCGCCGATAAATGCCCGCTCTTAATAATATTTTTTAAAACGGGCAAAAATGAAGAATAAGTTACTACTGCCCGTTTTCGTGGCAATAATTTAATTCGGGCATTCAGTCTGTGGTTTTTTAAATTAAACATCTCAAACGGTCATTTTTTTATGGAAATTAAAGTGATGATAATCACAGAACGCTCTGCTCTCAGGTATAAATGTGACCGCCATCATATTAAAAGGCCTTTTTTATTTGAAAATGAATCCATGAGTTCATTCCGGACGCCAATTTATTACCGGAAAGAAAAGCGAACTCACCTAATTTTACGGTCTGGTGACCAGAACCGACCGCACGCAAAAGCTTCTGAACCGATGAGGATGCTATGGGAAACACAACAATACAAACGCAGAGTTTTCGTGCTGTGGATGCAGAGCAAAGCAAGAGCAAGCGCTACATTATTCCATTCGCCTTACTTTGCTCGCTATTTTTTCTGTGGGCCGTCGCCAATAATCTGAATGACATTTTATTACCGCAGTTTCAACAAGCTTTTACGCTAACTAACTTTCAAGCCGGGCTTATTCAGTCAGCCTTTTATTTCGGTTATTTCGTCATTCCAATTCCCGCTGGGATTTTGATGAAAAAACTCAGTTATAAAGCAGGGATTATCACCGGGCTTTTTTTGTATGCTGTTGGCGCCGCATTATTCTGGCCTGCCGCCGAGATAATGAATTACACATTGTTTTTAATTGGCCTGTTTATCATCGCCGCTGGTTTAGGCTGCCTTGAAACTGCGGCCAACCCTTTTGTGACGGTATTAGGTCCAGAAAGCGGTGGACATTTCCGGCTTAATCTGGCGCAAACTTTTAACTCCTTTGGCGCTATTATCGCCGTTGTGTTTGGGCAAAGCCTTATTTTGTCTAACGTGCCGCATCAATCACAAGAAGCGCTTGATAAAATGACGCCGGATCAGCTTAGCGCCTATAAACACAGCCTGGTGTTATCGGTACAAACGCCATACATGATTATCGTCGCCATCGTATTAGTAGTTGCGCTGCTGATTATGCTGACCAAATTTCCGGCCCTGCAAAGTGACGATCATAGCGATGCTAAACAAAGCTCTTTCTTATCTTCTCTCTCCCGACTCATCCGTATCCGCCACTGGCGCTGGGCGGTGCTGGCGCAGTTCTGCTACGTGGGGGCGCAAACCGCCTGCTGGAGCTATCTGATCCGCTACGCCATTGAGGAGATCCCTGGAATGACGCCCGGTTTCGCCGCCAACTACCTGACCGGCACGATGGTGTGCTTCTTTATCGGCCGTTTCACCGGGACCTGGCTTATCAGCCGCTTCGCGCCGCATAAAGTGCTGGCCGCCTATGCCCTGCTTGCCATGCTCCTGTGTCTGATTTCCGCCTTTAGCGGCGGACATATCGGCCTGCTGGCGCTGACGTTGTGTAGCGCATTTATGTCAATCCAGTATCCGACCATCTTCTCGTTGGGTATCAAAAATCTGGGACAGGACACTAAGTACGGCTCGTCTTTTATCGTCATGACCATCATTGGCGGCGGTATTGTCACGCCAGTAATGGGCTTCGTTAGCGACGCCGCAGGCAAAATCCCGACCGCCGAACTGGTTCCGGCATTGTGCTTTGCCGTCATCTTCATTTTTGCCCGTTTCCGTTCACAAGCGGCGACAAACTGAACATTTATCCGAATAACGTGAGGAATCTGTCATGAAAAAAATCAGCTTACCGAAAATCGGTATCCGCCCGGTGATTGATGGACGTCGTATGGGCGTACGCGAGTCACTCGAAGAGCAAACCATGAATATGGCGAAAGCGACGGCGGCGCTCATCACCGAGAAAATCCGCCACGCCTGCGGGGCTCAGGTGGAGTGCGTCATTGCGGATACCTGTATTGCCGGAATGGCGGAATCCGCCGCCTGTGAAGAAAAATTCAGTAGCCAGAACGTGGGCGTGACCATTACCGTTACGCCGTGCTGGTGCTATGGCAGCGAAACCATTGATATGGACCCGATGCGTCCGAAAGCCATCTGGGGCTTTAACGGCACAGAGCGTCCCGGGGCGGTTTACCTTGCCGCAGCGCTGGCGGCGCACAGCCAGAAAGGCATTCCGGCGTTCTCCATTTATGGCCATGACGTGCAGGATGCCGACGATACCTCCATTCCTGCCGACGTCGAAGAAAAACTACTGCGTTTTGCGCGGGCAGGGTTAGCGGTAGCCAGCATGAAAGGCAAAAGCTACCTCTCCGTCGGCGGCGTGTCGATGGGGATCGCGGGTTCCATTGTCGATCATAACTTCTTTGAATCCTGGCTGGGCATGAAGGTGCAAGCGGTAGATATGACCGAACTGCGCCGCCGTATCGATCAAAAAATTTATGATGAGGCCGAACTGGAGATGGCGCTGGCGTGGGCGGATAAAAACTTCCGCTACGGCGAAGATCAGAACGCCTCGCAGTATAAGCGCAATGAAGCCCAGAACCGCGCGGTGTTAAAAGAGAGCCTGCTGATGGCGATGTGTATTCGCGACATGATGCAGGGCAACAAGACGCTGGCGGACAAAGGGTTAGTTGAAGAATCGCTGGGCTACAACGCCATTGCCGCCGGCTTCCAGGGCCAGCGCCACTGGACCGATCAATACCCGAACGGCGATACCGCCGAAGCGCTGCTCAATAGTTCTTTTGACTGGAACGGCGTACGCGAACCGTTTGTCGTCGCCACCGAAAATGACAGTCTGAACGGCGTAGCGATGCTGTTTGGCCATCAACTCACCGGTACCGCGCAGATATTCGCCGACGTGCGAACCTACTGGTCGCCGGAAGCCGTAGAACGCGTCACCGGCCAGGCGCTTAGCGGACTGGCGGAGCACGGCATTATTCACCTGATTAATTCCGGTTCTGCCGCTCTGGACGGTGCCTGTAAACAGCGCGACAGCGAAGGCAAGCCGACCATGAAACCACACTGGGAAATCAGCCAACAAGAGGCGGATGCGTGTCTGGCGGCCACCGAATGGTGCCCGGCGATTCACGAATACTTCCGCGGCGGCGGCTACTCATCCCGTTTCCTGACCGAAGGCGGCGTGCCATTCACCATGACCCGCGTGAATATCATCAAAGGCCTGGGACCAGTGCTGCAAATCGCCGAGGGCTGGAGCGTCGAACTGCCGAAAGCGATGCACGATCAGCTTGATGCCCGCACCAACTCTACCTGGCCTACCACCTGGTTTGCGCCGCGTCTTACCGGCAAAGGCCCGTTTACCGATGTCTATTCGGTGATGGCGAACTGGGGCGCTAACCACGGCGTACTCACCATCGGCCATGTAGGGGCGGACTTTATTACTCTTGCCGCGATGCTGCGTATCCCGGTATGTATGCACAACGTGGAGGAGGCGAAGATCTACCGCCCTTCCGCCTGGGCGGCTCACGGTATGGATATCGAAGGCCAGGATTATCGCGCCTGCCAGAATTATGGCCCGCTGTATAAACGTTAATGCGGCTTAGCCCGGTGGCGCAGGCTTACCGGGCCTACGGGCTCGTGAACCGTAGGCCGGATAAGCGTAGCGCCATCGGGCGGCGTTTATGGAGTTATCTATGAAACAAGACGTTATCCTGGTTCTCGACTGCGGTGCGACAAACGTTCGGGCGATCGCCGTTGATCGCCAGGGGAAAATTGTCGCCCGCGCCTCAACCGCTAACGCCAGCGACATTGCCGCAGAAAATAGCGCCTGGCATCAGTGGTCGCTGGACGCCATCCTGCAACGTTTCGCCGACTGCTGCAGGTCACTCTCCAGCGCCCTGTCGGAGTGTGTTGTTCGCGGTATTACGGTGACTACTTTCGGCGTCGATGGCGCGCTGGTCGATGCGCAGGGTAAGCTGCTCTACCCGGTCATCAGTTGGAAATGCCCGCGAACCGCCGCCGTGATGGAAACGATTGAGCGCTTTATCTCGCCCCGGCAATTGCAGACGCTCTCCGGCGTCGGCGCGTTCAGCTTTAACACGCTGTATAAACTGGTCTGGCTTAAAGAGAATCATCCGCGCCTGCTGGAACAAGCTCACTGCTGGCTGTTTATCTCGTCGCTGATTAACCACCGTCTGACCGGTGAGTTTACGACCGATATCACTATGGCAGGCACCAGCCAGCTACTGGATATCCATCAGCGCGACTTTAGTCCGGAAATCCTGCAGGCGACGGGCCTGGCGCGCCGCCTGTTCCCGCGTATCGTGGAAGCGGGCGCCCCGATAGGCACGCTACAGACAGACGCGGCCAGGCTACTCGGTCTCCCGGCGGGTGTGCCGGTGATCTCTGCCGGACACGATACTCAGTTCGCGTTATTCGGCGCTGGCGCGCAGCAAGGTGAACCAGTGCTCTCCTCCGGAACCTGGGAGATTCTGATGGTGCGCAGCGGTCAGGTGGATACCTCGCTGCTCAGTCAGTATCCGGGCTCGACCTGTGAACTGGACAGTCAGTCGGGGCTTTATAACCCCGGAATGCAGTGGCTGGCCTCCGGCGTACTCGAATGGGTACGAAAACTGCTGTGGACGCCGGAAACGCCATGGCAAACGCTGATCGACGAAGCGCGCGCTATTCCCGCTGGCGCGGAAGGCGTACGGATGCAGTGCGATCTGCTCGCCTGCCAAAATGCAGGCTGGCAGGGCGTGACGCTCAATACCACCCGCGGCCATTTCTATCGCGCCGCGCTGGAAGGCCTGACGGCGCAACTTCAGCGTAATCTGCGCACGCTGGAGAAAATCGGCCATTTTAACGCCACAGAACTGTTACTGGTTGGCGGCGGCAGTCGCAACGCTTTGTGGAATCAAATTAAAGCGAATCAACTTGATATCCCTATCAAAGTGCTGGACGACGCGGAAACCACCGTGGCCGGCGCTGCCATGTTTGGCTGGTACGGCGTAGGCGAATTTAGTAGCCCGGAGCAGGCGCGCGCGCAGGTCAATTATCAGTATCGCTATTTCTGGCCGCAAACCGAACCCGAAATTATTGAGGGAGTATGAAATGCTAAAAACCATTTCACCGTTAATTTCCCCGACACTGCTCAAAGTGCTGGCCGAGATGGGCCACGGGGACGAAATCATTTTTTCCGACGCTCACTTTCCCGCGCATAGCCTGGGCCCACAGGTGATTCGCGCCGATGGTCTTAGCGTCAGCGATCTACTGCGGGCAATTATTCCGCTCTTTGAGCTGGATAGCTACGCCCCGCCGCTGGTAATGATGGCCGCCGTGGAAGGCGACACGCTCGACCCCAGCGTTGAAGCGCGCTATCGCGATGCTTTGTCATTAGAAGCGCCGTGCCCGGATATCGTTCGTATCGACCGTTATGCGTTTTATGAGCGGGCGCAAAAAGCGTTTGCGATCGTTATCACAGGTGAGTGCGCGAAGTACGGAAATATTCTTTTAAAAAAAGGGGTAACGCCGTAATCTCTTGCCGGTGCGCCCGCATGACGCGGGCGTTCATCGAATGATGGGGTGAGAAAAATGAAAGCGGCACGCCAACAAGCGATAGTCGATCTGCTGATCAATCATAAAAGTCTGACCACCGAAGCGCTGGCCACCCGGCTTAACGTCAGTAAAGAGACCATCCGCCGCGATCTCAGTGAACTACAGACGCAGGGAAAAGTGCTGCGTAATCACGGACGAGCTAAATATATTCATCGTGAAAATCAGGACAGCGGCGATCCATTCCATATCCGCCTGAAAAGCCATTATGCGCACAAAGCCGATATTGCCCGTGAAGCGTTAGCGTGGATAGAAGAAGGAATGACGATTGCGCTGGATGCCAGTTCAACCTGCTGGTATCTGGCCCGCCAGTTGCCGGATATTCCCATTCAGGTTTTTACCAATAGCCATCCTATCTGTCAGGAGCTGGGAAAACGCGAACGCATTGCGCTGATAAGTTCCGGCGGCCAGCTTGAACGTAAATATGGCTGTTATGTTAATCCGTCGCTTATCTCACAGCTAAAATCGCTTGATATCGATCTGTTCATCTTTTCCTGTGAGGGGATCGACGGCGGCGGCGATCTGTGGGACTCCAATGCGATCAACGCCGATTTTAAATCTATCCTGCTCAGGCGCGCCTCGCAGTCTTTATTATTGATTGATAAAAGTAAATTTAATCGTTCAGGAGAGGCGCGCATCGGCCATCTGGATGACGTGACGCATATTGTTTCAGATGCGCCGCAGTCATAGGCCGGATAAGCGTGCGTCATCCGGCGCTGATGACGCGCCGGATGACGGCAGCGCGTTTTTATCGCTCGTCGCGACGCCCGCCAACAGCCGCCCACAACCGACGCACGTGTACCGTCACTTCTTCGCGATCGTGATAAAGCTGACGCGCCTGGATCTGCGCATTAACGCCATGCTCATCCAACTGCGCCTGAAGATACGCCAGGTTATGCGACACCTCTTCATAGCGTTTTTTCATCGGCAGTTTAAGGTTAAAAATCGTCTCCCGGCACCAGCCGTTCACCAGCCACTGCGCCATTAACGCGGTGACTTTGGCCGGCTTCTCCACCATATCGCAGACCATCCATGAAATATTATTCCGGTTCGGACGGTACCTGAAGCCATCCTCACGCAACCAGGTCACCTGTCCGGTGTCCATCAGGCTTTGCGCCATTGGGCCGTTATCTACGGAGTAGACCCACATATTGCGCTTCACTAACTGGTACGTCCATCCGCCGGGACAGGCGCCCAAATCCACCGCATACATGCCGTTCGCCAGACGTTCATCCCACTCATCTTCCGGGATGAAAACGTGGAGCGCCTCTTCCAGTTTCAGCGTTGAGCGGCTCGGCGCATCAGACGGAAACTTCAAACGCGGGATGCCCATATAAAACGGTGAATTGTTATGTGTGAACGAATAGCCGGTATAGCAGCATCCTGGCGCGATAAAAAAGACATGAACGACCGGACGCTTCGGCGTTTCATAATTCGTCAATACGCCCGCATCACGCAAAGCCGCGCGCAGCGGCACCGTAAATTTGCGGCAGAACTTCATCAGTTCTTTACTTTCATTGGTGTCGGCGACTTCAACCCGCAGCTCGCCGCCCTTTTCCACTACGCCCTGCAACATGCCGACAATCGGCGTAATTCTGTCTTCCGGCGGTAAATGTTGCAGCAGTTCCCCCACCACAAACCACTGGCGGGCGAAAATCAGCGAACTGAACGGCAGTTCTGAAATCAGCTTTTCGCCATCTTCCGGCTGGTAGCATTCATAAATGACATAGCCTGCGTTCTCTTTTACGCGTGCAAAACCAAATATTTCCCGTTTTCCCGCTTTATCGGTAATTTCTGCAGCGCACTCTTTTTCAAACCCCGGACGGCAGAGCAATACAACTTTATTCATGGCTCGCGCCCTTACGTTTCATACGAATGGCGCCAATCAGCAATAGCGCCCAGCCCACCAGGAAACTGACGCCGCCGACAGGCGTGATATACGCCCACAGGCGCAGATGCGAAAGCGCAAGGCAGTACAGGCTGCCGCTAAACAGCACCGTGCCCAGCGCCAGAAAAACGCTGCTCCAGTAAAACCAGATGCTGATACGGCGCTGCATCGCCACCGCCAGGCCAAAGATCGCCAGCGTATGGAACGCCTGATATTGCAGGCCGGTCTGAATCCAGCCCATTTCAACCACGCCCAGGGTTTTACTCAAAACATGCGCCCCGAACGCGCCCAGAGCAACGTAAATAAAACCGCTGATAGCGGCGACAATCAGCATAAAACGGCTGGTCATGGTCATACCCTAAGTTAATTATTGTTCGTAACGAAAACGGAATTTTTCTTGCTCCGTCGCCGCCTTCGCCAAAATCCACTGACGGAAGGCGGCTATTTTACCCAGTTCTGCCTGGCTGTCATGACAAACCAGATAAAAAGCATTCTTACTCACCAGAACATCGTTAAATGGACACACCAGTCGCCCGGCTTCAATTTCCGACTGCGCCATAACATTATTCGCCAGCGCGATCCCCTGTCCGTGAATAGCGGCCTGTAGCACCATCGCGCTGTGGCTAAATATCGGCCCTTGCTGAACGTTAATATGGTTGAGCCCTAACTGACGAGTATAGGCCTGCCAGTCACGCCGGGAGGCGTCGTGCAATAGCGTGTGTTTCGCCAGATCTTCCGGCGTTTTTAACGGTTTTTCGCCTGTGAGTAATAAAGGAGAACAGACGGGCAGTAAATATTCTGCGTATAATTTTTCGACGCGCAAGCCCGGCCAGTTTCCCCGGCCATAAAAAATCGCGACATCGACATCGTCTGCCAGTTTATCTTCCTGACGGTCAACGGCTTGTATCCGAACGTCAATTCCCGGATAAGCTGAGTTAAAGCTGGAGAGCCTGGGCACCAGCCACTGGATGGCAAAACTGGGCGGTAAACTCACCGTCAGCGCCCCTTTGGCACTGCGCGCCTGGAGCTTACGCGTTGCTTCCGTGAGCTGGGAAAATATCTCTTTAATGTCGAGAAAATAGCTTTGGCCTTCTTCCGTCAGCAGCAGCGAACGATTGCGGCGGCGGAACAGTTTTAGCCCCAAAAAATCCTCAAGTGACTTAATTTGGTGGCTTACTGCGGCCTGCGTCACAAAAAGTTCTTCCGCTGCTCGCGTAAAGCTCAAATGGCGCGCGGCAGCATCAAAAACGCGTAACGCATTTAAAGGAGGTAATCGTTTTGACATGGCCTCTGGACTTAATGTCGAATGAATTTAACAAATAGGTAACAACATGTAACCTATTAGTTTTTTTAATCTGAGACATTATAAATTGTCCGTTGAGGTTCTACCAGCAAATACCTATAGTGGCGGCACTTCCTGAGCCGGAACGAAAAGTTTTATCGGAATGCGTGTTCTGATGGGCTTTTGGCTTACGGTTGTGATGTTGTGTTGTTGTGTTTGCAATTGGTCTGCGATTCAGACCACGGTAGCGAGACTACCCTTTTTCACTTCCTGTACATTTACCCTGTCTGTCCATAGTGATTAATGTAGCACCGCCATATTGCGGTGCTTTTTTTTGTATAACAAACGGTTAGTTTTCCAGAGCCACCATCTCTTTCACGTCAGTACGATTGATCTGCTGTTTGTTGCCATTAGCGTCTTTATACGAAATCATACCGGTATCGTTATCGGTCTGGGGTTTACCGTCGGTCACAATGCTACGTCCATCATTGGTGTGCATAACGTAATTAGGACCGGAACAGGCGCTCAGGGCAAAAGTCAGCATACATGCAGAGATAATTGCGGCAGTCTTTTTCATCTTCTTCTCCTTAAAGCTGTTTGTGCTATTTAAAGCGGACTCCGTAACAGGCTTAAACATTCGCCTAACATTATTCAGCATAACCTCCTTTACATAATTCGCCAGGATATACAGACGATTCCGATGGTTAGGACAAACCTTGTATCAGCCGCGCTTTTACGCCACGATCGGTAAACTGAACCGAGGAATATCATGAACGCTTTTAATCCCACGCAGTTTCGCGCGCAGTTTCCCGCGCTAGCCGATGCGGGTGTTTATCTCGATAGCGCCGCCACGGCATTAAAGCCACAGGCAGTCATTGACGCCACGCACCAGTTTTATTGTTTGAGCGCCGGTAACGTTCATCGTAGCCAGTTTGCGCAGGCGCAGCGCCTGACAGCGCAATATGAAGCGGCCAGAGCAAAAGCGGCGCGACTGTTAAACGCGCCCGATGAAAAAAGTATCGTCTGGACACGCGGCACCACCGAAGCGATCAACATGGTGGCGCAGTGTTACGCCCGTCCTCGTCTGCGCCCCGGCGATGAAATTATCGTTAGCGTCGCCGAGCATCACGCCAACCTTGTGCCCTGGCTGATGGTGGCGCAACAAACCGGCGCGCAGGTCATAAAACTGCCGCTTAATGACCGACGTCTTCCTGATGTTGAGCGTCTGCCGGAACTGATCACGTCGCGCAGCCGGATTCTGGCGCTGGGGCAAATGTCGAACGTAACGGGCGGCTGCCCGGATCTCGCAAGCGCTATCAGCGCCGCTCACGCAGCGGGAATGGTCGTGATGGTAGATGGCGCGCAAGGCGCGGTACACTTCCCGGCGGATGTTCAGCAGCTTGATATCGATTTTTATGCTTTTTCCGCTCACAAACTGTATGGCCCGACCGGTATCGGCGTGCTGTACGGTAAGCCGGAGCTTCTTGAGGCGATGTCGCCCTGGCTCGGCGGCGGCAAGATGATCCGTGACGTTAGCTTTGAAGGCTTCACCACTCAAAGCGCTCCCTGGAAGCTGGAAGCGGGGACGCCGAACGTCGCCGGGGTCATCGGCCTGAGCGCTGCGCTGGAATGGCTGTCCGATATCGATATTGAACAGGCCGAAAACTGGAGCCGCGGGCTGGCGACGCTGGCGGAAGACGCACTGGCGAAACGCCCGGGCTTTCGTTCGTTCCGCTGCCAGGACTCCAGCCTTCTGGCCTTTGATTTTGTCGGCGTGCACCACGGCGATATGGTGACACTGCTGGCGGAATACGGTATTGCGCTCCGGGCCGGGCAACATTGCGCCCAGCCATTGCTGGCGGAACTTGGCGTCACAGGGACTCTGCGCGCCTCTTTTGCGCCGTATAATACCCAACATGATGTGGATGCGTTGGTTAACGCCGTTGACCGCGCGCTGGAACTGCTGGTGGATTAATGACAAACCCTCTTTATACCGGACACCCGTTCGGCACAACGGTAACGGAAGAGACGTTACGCGCTATCTTTCTCCCGCTGACCCAGTGGGAGGATAAATATCGTCAGTTGATTCTGTTAGGAAAACAGCTCCCCGCTCTGCCGGATGAATGCAAAGCGCAGGCGAAAGAGATAGCCGGCTGCGAGAACCGCGTCTGGCTGGGCTTTACCCAGTCAGATAACGGAACGATGCACTTTTTCGGCGACAGTGAGGGGCGGATTGTCCGCGGCCTGCTGGCGGTATTGCTCACCGCGGTGGAAGGAAAAAACGCCGCCGAGTTGCAGGCTCGTTCACCGCTGGCGCTGTTTGATGAGCTGGGTTTACGCGCCCAGCTTAGCGCCTCACGCAGTCAGGGGCTGAACGCGCTGAGCGAAGCGATTGTTGCCGCAACGCATAAGGGGTGAAATAGCGTAAATATTCTGTCGCCTGACAGCGCCGTCCGCGGCGGTCAGGCGGTGCAGATAAAATAATCCAGTCACTTTATTAGTTTCGGCGTCAGATTTCCCTGATAAACATTCTTTTGATTTTTATCAGCTATCACAATGAAATTACAATGTTAGAATCCATGTTAAAACGGCGTGAAGATTTTAGAGTAAATAAAGCCACTCGATGTAGCGTAGCAGGAGAACTGGAAAATTCATACGCATCGGGTGAAGTTATAACAGGATATGGATAAGTGGAAAAATATCTGCGTAGCGGTACCATGTTTGTGGTACTGGCATTTATATTATGGGGGTTAACACCTTTATATTATCAATATTTATCAGGGGGAAATCTCGCACAAATATTGATATACCGGGTGTTCTGGTCAATTCCATTATTACTGGCAGTAAGATTGTTATTTCGGCAGCGAACGCGATTTCATGATGCCTGGAAAGATAAAAAATCTTTTTTCTTCTGCATGATCGCCGGACTTTTGATGATTGTCTCATGGTCATCTTTTATTTATGCGCTAACCCATCATCTGGTGCTTGATGCCAGCCTCGGCTATTTTATCAACCCGCTATTTGTTATTGCGCTGGGATGCATTTTTCTTAAAGAAAAACTGTCGTTGTTTCAGGCCATCGCCGTTTTTTCTGGTGTCTGTGGCCTGACTTTTCAAATTATCATGTTACGGCATTTCCCGGCGCTGGCGCTAACCATGGGATTATCATTTGCGCTATATGGCCTGGCGCGAAAGTTTATACATTATGATGTGATGACATCGATAACGATTGAAACATTATGGGCATTGCCTGTCTCACTATTAATTTTTCTCTTTAGCGATAGCGGACCAATTATATCCACTAATACTCCTTTCTTTTTGTATGTCATGACGGCGCCAGTGACGATCATTCCACTGGTATTATTTGCCATCGCGTTAAATCACACCTCGTTGATTGTCACCGGACTGGCGCAATATATAGAGCCGTCTTTACAGTTCTTACTTGCCATTATGATATTTGGCGAGCACATTAATTACGCGGAACTGCTCTGCTTTTGTGCAGTATGGTTCGGGTTGTTTCTATGCATATCTGAAAATTTATATTCCCATTATCTCCGCGCCCGTCTGAAACCGGTGTTCGGCAGGGTACAGCGCTTCTTTCGCTAACGAAGGGCGCAGGGCCGGATACGCGTCTGCGTGACACTCCGCCCCGTCCTTTTATTCTTGTCGCGCCGCTTTAGCCATGATCTTCTTCAGCGCATGGGAAACGGCGACAAAACCGAACGTTGCCGTCACCATCGTCGCCGCGCCGAAGCCAGAGGCGCAATCCATCCGTTTTGGCCCTTCTGCGGTAGCTTTCATCGCGCATACGGAACCGTCCGCCTGTGGGTAAACCAGCGCTTCGGTGGAAAAAACGCAGTCCACGCCCAGTTTACCTTTACTGTTCTTCACTACGCCAAAATTATGTTTCAATCTCTCGCGCAGTTTTGCCGCCAGCGGATCCTGGATGGTTTTCGCCAAATCAGCGACCTGGATTTGCGTCGGATCGATCTGCCCGCCCGCGCCGCCAGTGGTCACTAAAGGAACCTTATATCGGCGACAGTACGCAATCAGCGCGGCTTTTGGACGAACGCTGTCAATGGCGTCAATGACATAGGTAAAACCCGCGTTCATATAACCCGCCACATTATCCGGCGTGATGAAATCATCGATAACCGTTACCCGGCACTCCGGGTTAATTTGCCGAATCCGTTCGGCCATCACTTCCGCTTTCGCCAACCCGACGTTATCACGCAACGCATGGATCTGACGGTTCGTATTGGTCACGCAGACATCGTCCATATCAATCAGCGTAATCGCGCCGATGCCCGTACGCGCCAGCGCCTCTGCCGCCCATGATCCCACCCCGCCGATTCCCACGACGCAGATATGCGCCTCAGCAAACCGCTGCAGCGCTTTTTCACCGTACAGACGCGCGGTGCCGCCAAAGCGTTGGCGCCAGGCATCACTTATCACCACTGACATATGACCTCAGAATAAAAAAAGGTGAGGTTATTCCTCACCCCTGCTCACTATTTTCAGGCCCGATAGCGATCGCGTTATCGGGCAATCCGGTTGTCGCAGAATACCACAATCAGCCGCTAAACACGTTACCGGCGCCCGGCGCGCTTTTTAACACCCAGACGCGACCATAGTGATTATACCATCCGGCACGATGCCCGGCATCCGGGCCAATTCCCTGGTAAATATCAAAGTGCTGGCCTTTAATCGCTCCGCCGACATCCAGTGCGACCATCAAACGTAGCTCATACTGACCGCTAAATTTACCGTTGTTATCCAGCAACGGTACTTCCGCCAACAAGGTCGTGCCAGGCGGAATGATGCTGCGGTCGGAGGCGACGGATGCTCGCCCAATCAGCGGTACAGCGCTGGCGCCTTTGACCGGCGCAAAAGATTGCGGCTTAAAGAAGACGAACGACGGGTTCTGCTCCAGTAATTCACGCACTTCCGCTTCGCTGTGCTTCTCTCCCCATTCGCGTATAGCCTGCATCGACATATCTTCTTTTTTCACTTCACCGCGATCGATAAGCACTTTACCAATACTGCGATAAGGCCAGCCGTTTTTACCGGCATAACTAAAGAAGTTCAGCGGACTACCGTCACCGAAATCAATATAACCGCTTCCCTGGACATCCATAATAAAGTTATCCATCAGCGAATTACTCCAGGCCAGGATGTACTTATCGCTCAGCGCGCCTGCGTAGATCTGAGCGCGGGACGGTAAGCGTCCGCGTTTTGGCGGCATACTATAGATAGGATACTGGAACGCGCCCTGGCGCGTATGGCGAGCCTGAACGACGGGCGTATAGTAGCCCGTGAACTGGACGTTACCGTAGTTGTCGGTGCCTTCCATCTGCCAGGCATCGATACCAAACTGGCGCATAGTGCGCGTATCGCCTCCGGAACGTAACCAGTTCTGGACAGCGTTATAGACGTTGCTTTGATTGGTGTATAAACGCGGCGACGCGGAACGGATCTGGTCGACCTGCTCGGCAAAGTCACCAGCATTAATCGGCGCACCCACTGCGTCCGGCTGGTTTACCAGGGAGAAGGGCTGGGTAAATTTCCCGTCCTTATATTGCTGACCGCGATCGGTCGGTTTTGATGAACAGGCAGCCAGCATTGCCAGCATTACGCCTGTCGCCACATATTTTGCCCAACGTCCTTTCATGGTGTCTCGTCTTCTGCGTAATCGAAAGTGCCCGGTGAAGATAACAAACCGTCCGGAGTAATGAAATGCGATCGCGATCTCATTATGTAAATTCGTTTAAAAATCGCGCTATCTGCGGTGTATTTGCGCAATTCATGAGAAATTAGCGATTTATATGAAAAAAGGGTTGCAACAAAAGCTCAGCGGAGTATAGTGCGCATCCACGGACGCGGGGTGGAGCAGCCTGGTAGCTCGTCGGGCTCATAACCCGAAGGTCGTCGGTTCAAATCCGGCCCCCGCAACCAATTACAATGAGAATGCAAGTTTAGACGGACGCGGGGTGGAGCAGCCTGGTAGCTCGTCGGGCTCATAACCCGAAGGTCGTCGGTTCAAATCCGGCCCCCGCAACCAACTTAATGAACACCCTTACGGGTGTTTTTTTGTATCTGTCGTCTGGTCCGCAACGACAGTGCGGGCAGCATCCTACTTACCCGCGCAATAAACTCGCCGTCATCTCAGGTTAACTTCTTCTCGCCAGCGTCGCCCCATCGGCAAAATACGCTTTAATGCCCGCCAGAATCGACTCTGCGACCTGTTGCTGGAACGTCGCGGTCTTGAGCTTGCGTTCTTCTTCAATGTTACTGATAAACGCCGTCTCGACCAGAATAGACGGAATATCGGGCGCCTTTAACACCGCAAACCCCGCCTGCTCGACCTTGTTTTTATGCAGGTCATTAATTTTACCAAGCTGCTTCAACACCGCTTTACCGAATTTCAAACTATCGGCAATGGTCAGCGATTGCACCATATCGAACATCGTATGGTCGACATAACGGTCACCGCTTTTGCTCACGCCGCCAATTAAGTCCGAGGCGTTCTGCGTTTGCGCCAGATATTTCGCCGCGGTACTGGTGGCGCCTTTGGTCGATAGTGCGAATACGGATGAACCGCTAGGCTGCCGGCTGGTGAAGGCATCCGCATGAATAGAGACAAACAGGTCGGCGCGCTGTTTCTGCGCTTTCGCCACCCGGACTTTTAACGGAATGAAGATGTCTTCATTGCGCGTCATATAGACCTTCATGTTGCCTTCTTTTTCGATCAACGCGCGCAGGCGGCGGGCTATCTGGAGCACCACGTCTTTTTCACGTGTTTTGTATTTGCCTATCGCGCCGGGGTCTTCGCCGCCGTGTCCCGGATCAAGCATAATGACAATGGGACGATCGCGCCCCGCTTTACCGGGCTGCGGCCCGCTTTGCGAAGGCGGCACCTGTTTATCCAGATCGCCTTTATTGTAGTCTTCCAGCAGCGCCAGCAGCGGATCCTGCATATCCTGCGCATTGGCAGGATAAAGATCCATCACCAGACGTTCTTTAAAGCCTGCCACAGGCGCCAGCGCAAATAGCTGCGGCTTCACGTTTTGTTTTAGCTCAAAGACCATACGCACAGTCTTAGGATCAAACTGCCCTACCCTTGCGGATTTGATATACGGATCGTCGCTGCGAATCTGCGCGCCAATGCCTTTAAGCACCGAGTTCAGATTCACATCCTCAATATCTACTACCACGCGGTCCGGGTTACTTAAGGCAAATTGTTTATATTTCAGCAGACGATTCGACTCTACCGTGACGCGGGTATAGCTGGACGCAGGCCAGATACGCACCGCAACGACCTGGCTTACGGCAGCCAGCCCGACCTGGCTCACGCTTAATAGCCACATGGCGCCCGCGCCTTGTAGTAAACGGCGACGGCTGATTGCTGAATTGGCTCCCGACATGCTTCTCCCGAGCAAAAACTAAATAGAGATCATACAAAGTTCATCCAAATTGACCGGAAACTTTAGCGAATGACGCATAATCTGTCATCTATAAAAGGGTAAACATTCTTTTTATATTCACGGCATTACTAAGAAAAGCGATCGGACCGCATAAAATTTACGCTTGCACAGAGGGCAAAAACAGAATAAAAATACACTAATTTCGAATAATAATTCACTAGTGGGGCGCGCAATGATAAAGGAACGTAAAACCGAACTGGTAGAAGGGTTTCGCCATTCAGTTCCCTATATCAACACCCATCGCGGAAAAACCTTTGTCATTATGCTCGGCGGCGAAGCCATTGAGCATGACAATTTTTCCAGCATCGTTAGCGATATCGGGCTACTGCATAGCCTCGGTATTCGCCTTGTCGTGGTGTATGGCGCGCGACCGCAAATCGACGCCAATCTGGCCGCGCATCATCATGAACCGATTTACCACAAAAACACGCGGGTGACGGACGCCAAAGCACTGGAGCTGGTGAAACAGGCCGCCGGTTTACTCCAGCTTGATATTACCGCCCGTCTGTCGATGAGTCTGAACAATACGCCGTTGCAGGGCGCGCACATTAATGTCGTCAGTGGCAATTTCACCATTGCGCAGCCGCTGGGCGTTGATGATGGCGTGGACTACTGTCATAGCGGCCGTATCCGGCGCATTGATGAAGATGCGATCAACCGCCAGTTGGATAACGGCGCGATCGTTCTGATGGGGCCGGTCGCCGTCTCAGTGACCGGCGAAAGTTTTAATCTGACCTCAGAAGAGATTGCCACTCAACTCGCCGTTAAACTGAAAGCGGAAAAAATGATCGGTTTCTGTTCTTCTCAGGGCGTTACCAATAGCGAGGGCGGCATCATTTCTGAACTCTTCCCGAATGAAGCACAGGCGCGGGTGGAAGAGTTGGAAGCGCAGGGCGACTACAACTCCGGAACCGTACGTTTTTTGCGCGGCGCGGTAAAAGCCTGTCGTAGCGGCGTTCGTCGTTGCCATCTGATCAGCTATCAGGAAGATGGCTCGCTATTACAGGAACTGTTCTCGCGTGACGGTATCGGTACGCAGATCGTCATGGAGAGCGCCGAGCAGATCCGCCGCGCCACCATCAACGATATTGGCGGTATTCTGGAGCTTATCCGCCCACTGGAACAGCAGGGCATTCTGGTACGCCGTTCCCGTGAACAACTGGAGATGGAGATCGATAAATTTACCATTATTCAGCGCGATAATATGACTATCGCCTGCGCGGCGCTGTATCCTTTTGTGGAAGAGAAAATAGGCGAAATGGCCTGCGTAGCGGTACATCCGGATTACCGCAGCTCATCGCGTGGAGAAGTGCTTCTGGAGCGGGTTGCCGCCCAGGCGCGGCAAATGGGGCTGCGTAAATTGTTTGTGCTGACGACGCGCAGTATTCACTGGTTTCAGGAGCGCGGTTTTACGCCTGTCGATATTGAGTTACTGCCTGAGAGCAAGAAAAAAATGTATAACTATCAGCGACGTTCAAAGGTGCTGATGGCGGATTTAGGATAACAAGGTGGGCCTGATGGCGCTGCGCTTATCAGGCCTACGCTCGAAAGCATCATTTGGAGGCCGGATAAGACGCTACGCGTCGCCATCCGGCGAGAACTCGTCTTATCCGGTACGACTGACTTCATCAAATAAGGTGGCTAACCCGCTGCGCCGTTCCGTACGCGTCACAATCGCGCCTGCCAGGATCCGTTCATCGGCATACAGCGATAACCGCCGCCGCGCCCGCGTAACAGCGGTATACACCAGCTCCCGCGTCACGACCGGCGAACGCTGGCTGGGTAAAATCAGCGCGGCGTGATCAAATTCAGACCCCTGTGATTTATGTACCGTCATCGCCCAGGTTGTATCATGTTCCGGCAGACGGCTGGGCTGAACGGACTTGATCGTGCCGTCCGGCATCACAAACCAGACGCGTAACCCCTGCCCGCGATCGAG
Organism: Salmonella sp. 32010601201800023SM; assembly: GCF_017572235.1. NCBI lineage: Bacteria > Pseudomonadati > Pseudomonadota > Gammaproteobacteria > Enterobacterales > Enterobacteriaceae > Salmonella > Salmonella sp. 32010601201800023SM. The sequence continues at coordinate 420,230 of NZ_JAGEQS010000002.1, read as the reverse complement.
CGCAATACCAATATCGCCGTTAAATAACCCCAGCGCGCTATCGTTGCGCGCAATCATTACCGGACGCCCTTCATACCAGCGAGAGTGCGGATGCCGCTGAATTTTTCGTTGCTGCACCATCGCCTGCTCAATGCGGTCATTCAGTCCCCTCACGCCAAATGGGCCTTCGCGCAGCGCACAAAGCAGTTGATACTCATTGAAAGCCTGAAGGATTGCCTCCGGCGCCGCTTTTTCATGCAGCAACCGCAGGTAGCGCCCATAGCCCGCCAGCGCTTCATCCAGCATCCCGGCATAATCGTCGCTGCTTTGCAATGTACGCTTCTCTATATCGCTAAACCCCTGCTGAAAAACAGCCTGGATTGCCGACCTGTCGCCGCAGTTAATCGCCGCCGCCAGCTTGCCGATGCCAGAATCGCTGCCGAAACGGTAGCTCTTTTGCAACAAACAGAGGCTATCGCGTAAAGACGCGGCTTGCGTTCCGGCCCCCGCCGGAATGGCGCTCCCTGTTAGTCGACTTAGCTGTCGAGCGCGTTCCGCCGTAAACCCTGCGTTGACATAGGCGCAAATATCGCCCAACACAGCGCCCGCCTCAACGGATGCCAACTGATCGCGATCGCCAAGAAAAATGACCCGCCCGTGCGGCGGCAGAGCGTCAATCAAACGTGACATCATCGGCAAATCAATCATTGATGCTTCATCGACCACCAGCACGTCCAGATGCAGCGGGTTGCCCGCATGATGGCGTAATCGCTGGCTGCCGGGCTGTGCGCCTAGCAGTCGGTGCAGCGTACTGGCGTCCTCCGGTATACGCTTTTTCTGCGCATCGGTAAGTGGAAGCTGACGCAACGCCGCGCCGAGCGACTCCGTCAGGCGTGCGGCCGCTTTCCCGGTCGGCGCTGCCAGCCGGATACGGCAACGTTCGCCATCCGCCATTTGAATTAATGCCGCCAGCAGCTTCGCGACGGTGGTGGTTTTACCGGTGCCGGGACCGCCTGAAATCACGGAGATACGGCGAGTTAGCGCTACGGCGGCGGCCACCTTTTGCCAGTTCACCTCGTCTGTCGGAGGGAATAGCGCGTCCAGAATACGGGATAACTGATCTTCATCTACGGCGATGGCCTGGTTAACCTCGTTAAAAAAGCGCGCAACCGTACGCTCGTTGCACCACATGCGATTCAGGTAGAGACGATCGCCGCACAGAATTAACGGCGCGGGGCTATCGCCGCAGCTAACCGCCGCAGACGCCAGTAACCGCTTTTTCCAGTCGATTGGCGTAGCCGTTTCGCTTATCCAGGCGACCAGTAAGGGATGCGCCTCCTCCGTTAACGTTAAACGCGACAACGGCAGACACACGTGACCTTCACCTGCGTCATGACTAAGCAGCGCTGCCGCCAGCGTCACGGCGGGATCGTCGTTACCGGCGACGGTTAAAGCAAACTGGGCATCAATGGGCCGTAAGAGTTTTTGTTCAACGGCCTCCAGCAACCGCTCCTGGATTGTCATTGCGCCTCCTCACTCATTTCACCTGCAAACATATCATCCAGTTGGTTAATTAACGCCGCCGCAGGACGAGTGGTAAAAATACCCTGCTGCGGACGTTCGCTATCCACCCCGCGTAAAAAGAGATAGATGACGCCGCCGAAATGGCGTTCATAGTCGTAATTCGCCATGCGATGACGAAGGTAACGGTGCAATGCCAGCGTATAAAGCTGGTACTGCAAATCATAGCGATGCGCCTGCATAGCCGCAGCCATCGCCGTCTGGGTATAAGCGGCGCTATCCTCGCCCAGCCAGTTAGATTTATAGTCGAGCAGATAATAGCGCCCCTCATAACGGAACACCAGGTCGATAAAGCCCTTTAACATGCCGCGAACCTGCATGAAATCCAGCGCAGGGCAACCTGCTGAAAGCGGGTCGTACCGACGAATCAACGCATCCAGCTCTCCGGCGGTAAGCGGCTGGGCAATCGGCAGATAAAACTCCATTTCGACCTGTTTTTCACGCTCGGTCAGCACGCTCAGACTAACGCCCGTCTCGTTAAGGGGAACGTGTAACACGGTGTCCAGCCAGCGGGTAAGTACGGGCTCCCATCGCGTTTCAAAACCACTCAGCTCCAGTTTTTCCTGTACCCATTGGGGGTCTATCGGTTGAGTAAAATCAAGCTCTTCAAACAGGCTGTGCAAAAATGTTCCCGGCGATGCCCCGCGAGGAAAGTGATGCGGCGTCATTGCCGGCGCTTCCGCCGCTTCGCCAACGCCTGCGGCGTCAATGTCGAGACGAGGAATAAGATCTTGCGCCACGCTATGTCCCCGCTGCTGCAAACCGGAATAACTGGTGACGCGCCAGCTATCATAAAGCAGGCGTTGCAGCGTTCTGGCGCTGAGTTCCGCATGCGATGCAGCGGCAATTTGCCAGCGGTCGTTATCCGTGTTGCCTGGCGTTCGACACACGATATCCTCGTCGCATAGCGCCTCAATACAGGCGCGAAGGCCTGCGGCATCCATCGGTTCGCCTTTTTGCAGGAGTCGCCCAAGCGCGCTTTGGTGCACATCCGTCTCGCCTTTCTTATCGCTGCGACGCCGTACCAGCGGCGCGACGCCGAGGCTGCAATGCCACACTGCACGGGTCAGCGCGACATAAAGTAGGCGCAGGTCTTCCGCCAGGCGTTCGGCTTCCGCCAGTGCTATGCTCTCTTCGGCGTGACTAAGGTCCAGCACCGCCTCGTAGGAGTGCCTGTCGTGATAAAAAGCCTGGTCCTGCACGCGGAAATGGGTGATAAAAGGTAACCAGACCAGCGGGTATTCCAGACCTTTCGATTTATGAATGGTGACGATTTGCACCAGATGCTTATCGCTTTCCAGACGTAGTTGCTGGCTGGAAGCATTGCTATCGGGTTCAAGGATATGTTGCGCCAGCCAACGCACCAGCGCATGTTCGCTTTCCAGCTGCGAACCGGCTTCCTGTAACAGTTCGCTAATATGCAGAATATCCGTCAGCCGACGTTCACCTCCCGCCGTCGCCAGCAGGTTTTCAGCAATATTGCGCGCCGACATTAGCGCGCGCAGCATAGGCATCACGCCGCGTTTATGCCAAATCTGTCGGTAGCCATCAAACTCTTCGACAACCGCATCCCACGCATTTTCATCATTGTTAAGCGTTTCGATATCCAGCGCGGTAAGGCCCATCATTGATGTCGCCAGAGCGCTACGCAGCGTATTCTCACGTTCGGGCGCCATCACCGCCTGCAACACCCACAGCATCTCCTGCGCTTCGAGCGTTTCGAATACGCTGTCGCGGTTAGAAAGATAGACGGAGGGGATCGCCAGTAAGGTCAGCGCATCCCGTATCAGCGCGGCCTCACGCCTGCTGCGCACCAGCACGCTAATATCCGAGGCGCGAACGGGCCGCGACGAATCGCCGTTCGTCAGCAGCGCGTCGCCCGTTTGCCCGGCGCGCAGCCAGTCGCGAATTTGCGTGGCGCACACCTGCGCCATATAACTTTGATAATCGCCCGAACCGCAGCTTTCCCCCTCCATTAGCCACAGGGTCATCGCCGGTTGAGGCGCGTCATTCACTTTAAATTGCAGCGACTGGTTTCTGGGCGCAAACTTTACCGGACTGAAGGGAATATCGCGGAACATAAAGGCGTCGTTCATCTGACTGAACAGCTTGTTAACGCTATTCACCATCCCCGGCGCGGAGCGCCAGTTAGTGTCAAGCGTATAGTGCGCGCTCACTTCGCTGCGAGCCTTCATGTAGGTAAAGATATCCGCGCCACGAAACGCATAAATCGCCTGTTTAGGATCGCCAATCAGCAATAGCGCCGTATCGGGTTGATGTCGCCAGATACGGCGAAAAATACGGTACTGTTGTGGGTCGGTATCCTGAAATTCATCGATCATCGCCACCGGAAAACGGGTACGAATCGCCGCAGCCAGCGCCTCGCCGCTTTCACTACGCAGCGCGGTATCTAAACGGCTGAGCATATCGTCAAACCCCAGCTCGCCGCGCCGGCGTTTTTCCTGAGCCACCGTTTCACGGATCTCTGAGAGCGCTCGGGTAAGAACCAGATCTTTAATCGATAGCGGTTCGCCCAACAGGTTATCAATGGCGACAAACAATGGGTGCTGGGGCGTCACGCCGCCAGCTTTGGTGCGCTCAGCTAAAAAACGCTGTGAAAATTTTCCCAACGCCTCAGGTAATTGATAATTTTTAGTCTCTTCTTGCGCCCACGCGGTGATCTTTTCGATCCATTTTGCCTGATTGCCGCGGTTGAATTTTCTGCGATCGATGCCGGATGATTCGATCAGCGCGTCCAGCTCGCTAACCGCCTCACACCACTGCTGCTTCACCTGGTTGATGCGCGCCAGGATCTGTTCATGGCGCGATGCCAGCGTCTCCTCCTGCGATGGCGGCGCTTTAATGACCGGCGCTTCGCCCTGCAGATAACGATCGATATCCTTTAAGAGCGCCTTCGGTCCCTTCCACACGTCAAACACCACCTGCGCGATGTCGCGCGGCAGCGGATAGCAATGACGCCGCCAGAAATCGGCGCAGGCCTGATAACGCAACAAAGATTCGTCTTCAATAAGCTGTTGCTCAAACAACATACCGGATTCGAAAGCATTCAGGCTGAGCATACGCTGGCAAAAACCGTGGATGGTAAAGACCGCGGCCTCGTCCATTTGTCGTTCCGCCAGTAATAACCACTGCGCGGCCTGCTTTTTGTCGCTAATTTCTTCCAGCAAGCGGGCATACAGCGGATTATCCGTGCTTTCCCGCAGACAGGCGATGCGCAACTCATGGATATTACTGCGGATTCGCCCACGCAGCTCTTCAGTGGCGGCCTCCGTAAAGGTTACCACCAGCAGTTCTTCAACGGTCAACGGACGGGGAAATGCGGCACTGCCGCCTAAACCGAGCAATAACCGCAGATACAGCGCCGCGATAGTAAACGTTTTGCCTGTGCCCGCTGATGCTTCAATCAGACGCTCGCCTGTCAGGGGCAAGCGCAGAGGATCAAGAGTCTCGGCGACATCATTCATTCTTTTCGCTCATTAGAGGTAACGTTTGCTGCAATGCGCTGACGTTATCCCACACTTTCCAGCCTGTCGGATGCACGTATTCTGCTTTTCCATTCTGGCTACCGGCAATCTGTGACAATATTGCCATACCTTGTGGTTCCACCACCGCCTGGTGGAAGAAGTCGGCAAGCTTTTGTGGCGTCAGCAATTTTATCTGAGCGATGATTTTATCACGCGAGTCAAAGCGCATATTACCCCGATCGAAATCCTTGCTTAAACGGGATGCTTCTTCGCCCAACGTTTGCGGCGCCTGGCGCATTTGCGTAATGATCGCCTGCTGAATTTGGGCGAACTCTTCCGGCTTCATCGCCCTCAGCTTCGCCTCGGCGTCAGGGAAAAATGCCTGATAGCGTTGCCACAGGTAAGAGGGCTGTTTATCGTTGCTCTGTAGCAGGAATCCCATTCCCCACTGACGGCCAACGCTCATCGGAAAGGCGAAAACGGCGTATCCCAGTTGCTCTTCGGTTCGTAGCTGATTGTAAAACCACGGTTGAACAATCTGACCTAACATCGCGCTGTAGGCGGCGCTGACATACTCGTCGTAGCCGACCGGGACAAAGACCGCGGCTAACGCGGAGTCGGTGCTACTGCCCGCTTTTTCAAATATTACGGACTGCTTTTTCTCAACCACCACGTCTTTGTTACGACACCACGCCGATCCGTTCGCCGCGAGCTGTTTTTGGACATCTTGCGCCAGAGAGGTCGCCTGGGCTTCGCTCATATTTCCTATAACCAGAAATTCCGGACGAGCGCCCGTTTTTAACGCATTACGATAGGCCATCACCTCTTTTAACGTAATGGACGGCAGCAAAGCGCGACGTTCATCACGGGAAAAATAAGGCACCTGCGAAATCATCTGCACCGGCATAATCGCCTGTTCGTAGGCTTTTCCCTTCTCCGCAGAATCCATCATCTGCGTATACCAGGATTTCGCCTGCGCCAGCTGTTCCTCCGTGGCGTCGTAGCTAAAATATCCTTCCAGCAACGCCAGGAAAAGCTGCGGCAAACGCTGGGTATAACCGTTCGCAGTGACCATCAGACCATTGTTGGCGTTAGTGGAAAAGCTAATGCCGCCCACTGCCGCCTGGTTGCTGAGCTGATCGAGCGCCATTCCCGCCAGATAATCATTAAGGGCGAACAGTACCTGATTGCGGGCGCTGTCCATCGCCTGCGGGTTACGCAATACCACGCTCACGTCAGCTTTTGGCTCGCTGGCGAAATAACGACTCGGCGCATAAACCACGCGCAAATCCGCTTTATCGACAATCAGTTCTGGCCGCACGTAGTTTTTGTCATTCTTAACAAGCGTGAAATCATCAGGAATATAGGGGTTTAACTCCGGCAGCGACAACGCAATGCTCTGTGCTTTTTGCTGCCAGTTTTTAAACGTCTGTTCGCTAATCTTATCGACCTGATAAGGCGCATCCACAAAATACGCAATCTTATTATGGGGTTCCTGGGGACTGATGTACCAGATGCGCGCATTCTGCGGCGTCATCATCGCCAGGCGATTTTTGATAGCGGCAGGATCGTAACGATCGGCGATATTCGCCGCATCCAGCGTATGCGCTACCGGGACGCGGATCATAGTGTCCGCCAGCCATTCGACATAGTCCATATCGCGGGTAATCGACGGATAGCGGAAGTCGAGATCCAGCACATGCGCCAGCTCGTCAAAGTAACGTTTATCTATCCCTTTTTCACGTAACGTATTGAGATAGCTGAAAATAGCCGCGACGACTTCATCACGATTGGCCAAACCTTTATCAGTCAGCGTTGCCGAAATGGCAAATACGCCGCTGTTACCATTAACAATCGGATCGGAATCCGCGCTAATACCTTCGACCAGTCCTTGTTTTTGCAGCCAGTCAGAGAGCGTCCCCGGGCTACGATTGCCAATCAGATAAGAGACCAGTTCATCGGTCTTGCTACGGAACTGCGCGCTATTGTTATCAATACGAAACTCCACGCGCAGCACTTTACGCGGTAGCGCCGGCACGTAATGAATAATGATGCCCTTCTGCGCCTCGGTGATGACAGGTACGGTAATTTCCGGTTTTTTAATCTGTTTATTCGGCACGCGACCATAGGTTGCGGCGGCAATACTCGCCAGTTCCGGCAAGGGTTTATTACTGTAAATCACCGCCTTCATCAGATTAGATGAATAGTATTTTTCATGAAAAGCGATCAACGCCTGTTGCACCGGATTTCCCGGCTTATCGCTTAGCGTTTCCAGATTGCCGCCAGAAAAGTGCGAGCCTGGATGCGCCGGGTTAATGGTTTCGGCGCTTACCTGCGCCATACGCATACCGTCGCGGGTGCGCGCCATCGTCAGCTCGGCATTCACCGCGTTTCGTTCGCGTTCGGCATACTTTTTATTGAGCAATGGCGCGGCAATGGCGTCGGCCAGTCGATCTACGGCACCTGGAAGCGCGTCGTTTTCAACCTCCAGGTAGAAGGCTGTTCGATAAGGCGCGGTGCTGGCGTTGTGGCTACCGCCATGTCTTTTAAGGTATTCGGCAAGGCTATCCGCCTGCGGATATTTTTTTGACCCCATCAGGCACATATGCTCAAGATAATGAGCAAGCCCCTGATGAGCCTCAGGATCTTCAAGCGATCCAACGGGCACCACTAACGCTGAAAGCGACTTTACAGCCTGCGGATCGGATACGAGCAACACCACCATGTCATTATCAAGACGTATCGCCTGATACTGCCGGGTATCTTTATCGCTTTTACGGATAGTTTCTTGCAGCGGTTGCCAACCGATATCCGCCTGAACTGCAGGCCCCCAGAGGGCGACCAATAACAATAACGCTTTGAACCAGGTGCTGCGGGGCATTCACGGACCTCATCATTAACTTTCATTCCCACTCATCTGTATGGTCACGTAAACCATCGACCTGAGCGGAACGGGATATTATTGTGCTGAACCAGGCAGCATTTTTTTATCAGTAATCAGTCCGTGACGAAGAGCGCATCATAGTCGAAGCCTTTTAATGGCGCGATTTTCATACAATCAACGAGACTGATTAAAACGAAACAGCGGTAACAGGTAATGTCGGGACTGCGCAATGATAGCCTGCAACGTTTCAGATTCCAGCTGACGCCAAAGACGTTGATACCAGATATCTTCGCCTTCGCCGCTCACCATCATGTTGCCTTCATAAGCCTGTAGAAACTTTGTTCTGGCCTTCTGTAAGGTGTCATCGTCGTCTAACATGACATCATTTTCAGCGTCATAACAGGCTTTTATCCATGCGCCGCCGCTTTCCGGCAGTACCAATAGCGGAGAAGACATGCCTTCCCGGTAGCCTTCAATCAGTTGCGCCAGGTAAGCCATTGCCTGCGCTTTATCAAGTGGCGGAAATCGCCATTCTCCCTCTTTGCGCAAAAACAGACGACTTTCGCCACTCCCGCCGCTGGCACAATAGACAAGGTGTTCCAGCCAAAGTTTCACACCTTGCGCCACGCTGATTAAAGCGGGACGCCAGCGCAATAATCCATCCTCCTGTACCTGCGGTAGCCAGCCGGTTAGCTGAACGCCATTGCAAAGCAGATCCACTTCCAGGCTTTGGCTCGGCTTACGACAGGCGATAACCCGGCTTGCCAGTTGCTGCATCTCCTGACATTGCGCATCCCAGAATATTTCGCCAAACGCGCCGTAAGGCAACTCTCCCGCAGCCCGGAAACGGCGGAACAAGCGTTCGGCGTCGTCCTCTTCAACCAGCGTATTGAGCAACTGTTGGTTAAGTTGATATCGCGTCAATCCCTCTAATTCAAACGGTTCCGCATCAGGAATCTCACTCTCTTCCGAGCGGAAATTAACCTGAAGCCGCATCTGAAAAAATGCGCGTACCGGATGGGCCCAAAAACGCTGCAGACTTTCCAGAGTCAATGTTTCCGGCATCGTAAAAGGAAGCGGCTGCACAAAGTCAGAATGCGCTTTCCCCGACTGACTCGCCGCAGGCAACCACTCTCTGGCATAACTTTGCTGTTCGCCGGGTTGGTAATTTTGCGCATCAAAAGGCATACGGGTATGCAGACGCGTAATATGCGCTTTGACTCGTGCTTCGCTCTCATCACAGGTCAGCGTTTCGTCGCCCGGCAAATAGTGGCTTTGCCCGATGTAATCCACCAATTCTTGCACCAGTACAGAGGGAAAGCGTTCGCTATTATCCTGGATGGAGCGACCGATGTAGCTGATATACAGCGTCTGCTGCGCCGAGATTAACGCTTCCAGAAACAGGTAGCGGTCATCGTCGCGACGGCTACGATCCCCGCGCATGGGTTTTTGGCTCATCAGGTCAAAGCCCAACGGCGCAAGCTGGCGCGGGTATACGCCGTCGTTCATTCCCAGCAGGCAAACGACTCTGAACGGAATGGAACGCATCGGCATCAGCGTACAAATATTGATGGGGCCCGCCAGGAAGCGCTGGCTAATACGTTCCTGATCCAGACGCTGCGCCAGTTCATCCCGCAGTAGCGAAATCGGTACCGCGTCGCCATATTCCGCCGCAACGCCTTCGGCGATAATGGCCTGCCACTGCTGTTCAATCAATGTCATTGCCGCTTCCGTGTCCGCATCGGGCAGGAAGAAATCATTGAGCATGTCGCGACAAACGGGCAGCCACTCTTCCAGCGGTCGCTCCTGCGCCAGACCGCGCCGCCAGATATTAAGCTGCATCAGCAGCGAAGCCAGATGCCCGACCAGCTCGGCAATCAGACCGCTGGATTCGTCATAAGGCAGAACCGACTGCCACTCGCCCTGGGCGCTTTCCATCGCATACCCCAGCAGCATACGCGTCAGGCCAAATTGCCATGTATGCTGCCCTGTGGCAGGAAGTTCCAGCTCGCGTACGTTGTCATCGTCAATTCCCCAGCGAATGCCTGACTCATTGACCCACAAGCGCAAATAACGCAGCCCTTCTTCGTTGATCGTAAAGCGGGCAGCCAATACCGGTACGTCTAACAACGCCAGAACATCCTCGGAGACGAAGCGGCTGTCCGGTAACGAAAGCAGGCTGATAAATGCCTGTAACACCGGATGTGACTGACGCGCCCGCCGATCGGAAATAGCATAAGGCAGATAGCGCTCCGTTGGCGCGCTACCAAATACCGCCTGGATAAACGGGCTATAGCTGTCAATATCAGCCACCATAACGATAATGTCGCGCGGCGTTAGCGTCGGATCGGCTTCCAGCATCGCCAGCAGGCGATCGTGCAGTATCTCCACCTCGCGCTGCGGGCTGTGACAAACGTGAAAAGAGAGGCTGTTATCCTCGGGATCGAGCAGACGCTTATTGTCGCTGCGCGAATACTCCTCAAGATTTACGCCCGCCACCGCATGGCTTTCCAGTTCAAGGATATCCGCCTGAATCCGATGCAAAAGATTATCTGGCGTAATATCAACAAACGCATCCAGCTCCTGGCTGTTTTCCAGTTCAGATAGCAGGTAGATATAATCCCGCCCCAGTTTTCCCCATGAGGCCAGTAGCGGATTACCGATATCCTGTTCACCGTCGCTGTTAAATAAGGCTTCCGGATTCTGGTTTTCACGGAACAACGGTAAATGACGGTCTTCAAAACTGTGACGACGCTGGCGAGCCATGAGTTTTGCCAGCCAGGCAGGGTCTTTAATGTCCCCCCAGTAATACCGACACGGATTAGTAAAAAGGAGATGGATTTCAATATGTTTGCCCAGCGCCTGCAACGCTCTGAGATACACTGGCGGTAACGCGGAAATGCCGCAAATAAAAACGCGGGACGGCAACCCTGGCGGGCAGGCGGTCGCGCTTTCCAGCGTTTGAATAAAGCGTTGGTAGAGATTGGCGCGATGCCAGCGCGGCTGCCCCAGCGCGGCGGTATATTCCACCAATGCTTTCCACAGCGGCGCCTGCCAGTTTTGCGCCTCTCCCAGACCTTCCACGGTTTTTCCCGCTTCCCACTGCGTAAGCCAGTCAGGCCGATAAACCAGATACTGATCGAACAGGTCGGCGGCGCGCGCGGAAAGCTGAAAGAGTTTGCGTTTATCGGTGTCGTCGGTCAGATAATGGCGCAGCAGTACAAACTCATCCTTATCCAGCAACTGCGGCAGCAAGGTCATCAGTTTCCAGCTCATGCTTTGTTTGCTGAAAGCGCTTTCTTTGGGGATATCCGGCAACACGCGGACAAACATCTCCCAGATAAAACTCGCCGGTAACGGAAAAGCGATATTCGCCGCAATACCAAACTTTTGTGAAAGGGTCATCTGCAGCCACTGCGCCATACCCGTGCTTTGTACCAGAATCATTTCTGGTTCAAAGGGATCATCCAGCCGCTCGCGTTCGACGATGAATTCCATCAACGCTTCCAGCACATCCAGACGATTGGAGTGGTAGACCCTTAACATAATTACTCCTGACGATTAACGATTTGGACAATGCAAGCGCGTCATCTGCCCCTGCCTGCCAGAGGGTGAAACCATCGTGACGCTGATGCTGACACATCCCGATTGCGTTGTCTGCATCCGGTTGGCCTTCCAGTCGTCAGCAGGCGAAAATGGATACAGCGCCGTTTGCTGCCACGCCTGCCGCCAGATCTGGAGATACTGGTGTCGTAATGCAAAACTGTGCATTAATACCCGCTGATAGCCTGACAGCGCGGTGACGATCATTACCATTAGAACCATCGCCACTAAAACTTCCGGGAGGCTAAACCCGCGTTGTAAATTCAGGGGATGCGACATAACGCCACCTCTTTTAACGGACAAAAATCGCTCCAGCCGTGGGGAGAAAAGACAATGCTTCCCTGAATGACGTTGCCCAAACGCCATAACGTCATGCCGTCATCTTGCGCCGCCATCACCACCTCATCCCCCGATAATCTCCGCAAACAGACTCTCGCTCCTGAAGAGGAATAGCGCCGACATTCCATTTCGGTTACGCCTGACCATAGCTGCCCCCGTCCCCATTCCAGCGCCGACTGCACAAGCGCCTGGCGTTGTATCGCCAGGCTCTGCGTCGTCACGCGGGCGGCATAGCTGGCCTGCTGCTGATTTACGCCTTGCAGTAGCAGACTGCCCAGAATCAGTATTAAAAGCGCCAGTATTAGCGAAGAAGCGCCACGTTCCCGATTCACAGATTAAATCCCGTTACGCTGTATTGCGCGTCAATAACCGTCTGAGGCTCGGCTTTGCTGGCGCCGCGCAGATGCAGCATGAGCACTGGCGAGAATCCCGTTATATCCCGGCGCTCAACGGTAAACGCCGTGATGAGTACCGTATTGGGATCGGTCATTTTTTCCCATCCCTTACCCTGGCAAGATGTTGCTCCGCGTAATGTCTCCAGAACGTTATCCTTCACACGAAACCCGGTCTGGTCGGCCTCTTTCGCCGGTATGGTATCCCAGACACCGTTATTATTCCCGTCCCACTGAACGATGACGCATTGCCCCTGTTCGGCAAGATGTAACCCTTCGCCAATACAGTGACCATGACAGTAACCCGCACGTTGAAGATGCTTCGCTACGGTATAGGTTCGCTGCCAGATTTCATCTTCCAGCGATAACTGTCGCGTGTTGTGCCAGATTTCACGCTGTAGCGCCGGTAAAAATCGTGCGGACCCAAGCAGTAAAATGGAACCTATCGCCATCGCCAGCACAACTTCCAGTAGCGAGAACCCCCGCGTGGTTATTGACACGTGGCGGCCTCATTACGCTCGCATAGCCTGATTCGCCCCCAGGAGGAGACGACCAGACGCCACTCTCCGGCAGCGTTTTTCAGTACGATGTGCCCTGCCCATGCCGTATTGCGCAAGCCAAAGAAGGCTAACGACGGCGTGATATCGGCAAGGACGACATCACGCCAGTCGGGCGTAAACACAAAGGGGGAAGATGGCGTACACGATGTTTGCGTAGCAACAGAGCTGACAAAGCACCATGAACCGCCTTCGCTGACCACGCGAAGAATGTGATCGCGGTTATGCCAGTGAGCGTCCTCACGAAGTTGCAGCAGGTAATCCCGCACCTGACATGCGGTTTGCCACAGGCGCTGTTGCTGCTGCCAGCGTTGCCAGCCATAAAGTCCTGTGGCGCTGAGAATGATAATGAGCGACATCGCGACCACCGTTTCAATGAGCGTATAGCCCTGTTGTTTTTTCATGTCGGCAGTATGGCGGGCGGAAGAAAAATAACGAGCGCCAAATACAGATTGTTCGGCGCGTTACGGAAAAAAGTTCATGTCTTGCAGCGCGTTGCAAAATTTCAGGAATCCGCGCCGAAGATTGAGACGAAGGGTAAAAAAAACCGACGCGCGATGACGTCGGTTATGGCAGGATCGTCAGCGCTTAGATAGCGACCGGCGCTTTAATACCGGGGTGCGGATCATAGCCTTCAATTTCGAAATCATCGAACCGGTAGTCAAAAAGCGAATCGGGTTTACGCTTAATGACCAATTTCGGCAGCGCGCGCGGTTCACGGCTTAATTGCAGGTGCGTCTGCTCCATATGGTTGCTGTACAGGTGCGTGTCGCCGCCGGTCCAGACAAAATCGCCGACGTCCAGGTCGCACTGTTGCGCCATCATATGCACCAGTAACGCGTAGCTGGCAATGTTGAACGGCAGACCGAGGAACACATCGCAGGAGCGCTGATAAAGCTGACAGGAGAGTTTTCCATCTGCGACATAAAACTGGAAAAAGGCGTGACACGGCGCCAACGCCATCTTATCCAGCTCGCCGACGTTCCACGCAGAAACGATAATACGACGAGAGTCCGGGTCGTTTTTAAGCTGGCTTAAGACCGTGGCGATCTGATCGATATGGCGGCCATCCGGTGTTGGCCATGCACGCCACTGCTTACCATAAACCGGGCCTAAATCGCCGTTCTCATCAGCCCATTCGTCCCAGATGGTGACATTATTTTCGTGCAGGTAAGCGATGTTGGTATCGCCCTGCAAAAACCATAGCAGTTCGTGAATAATTGAACGTAAATGGCAGCGTTTCGTCGTCACCAGAGGAAAGCCTTCCTGCAGGTTAAAACGCATCTGATGGCCAAAAATGGAAAGCGTGCCGGTGCCGGTACGGTCGTTTTTCTGTGTGCCTTCATCCAGCACTTTTTGCATCAGTTCTAAATACTGTTTCATGGTTCCTCAGGAAACGTGTTGCTGCGGGCGGCGGCGATATGCCCAAACCATCATGATCGCGCCAGCGATAATCATCGGGATAGAGAGAATCTGCCCCATGCTGATGTACTGTACCCACGCGCCGGTAAATTGCGCGTCCGGCTGGCGGAAGAATTCAACAATGATACGAAACGCGCCATAGCCAATCAGGAATAATCCGGAGACTGCGCCCATCGGACGCGGTTTGCGAATAAAGAGATTAAGGATGATAAACAGCACCACGCCTTCTAATGCCAGTTCATACAACTGGGAAGGGTGGCGTGGCAATACGCCGTAGGTATCAAAAATAGGCTGCCATTGCGGATGTGACGGCAGCAGCGCAATATCTTCCGCGCGTGAGCCAGGAAAGAGCATGGCAAACCGGAAGTCAGGATCGACGCGCCCCCACAATTCACCGTTGATAAAGTTGCCCAGACGCCCGGCGCCCAGGCCGAACGGAATTAACGGCGCAATAAAATCAGACACCTGAAAGAACGAGCGCTTCGTGCGCCTGGCGAAGATAATCATCACCAGTATCACGCCGATAAGCCCGCCGTGGAAGGACATGCCGCCGTCCCAGACGCGGAATAAATAGAGCGGGTTATCCAGAAACAGAGGGAAGTTATAAAACAGGACATAGCCAATACGTCCCCCCAGGAAGACCCCCAGGAAACCTGCATAGAGTAAATTTTCAACTTCGTTTTTGGTCCAACCGCTTCCCGGACGGTTAGCGCGACGCACCGCCAACCACATCGCGAAAACGAACCCCACCAGATACATCAAGCCATACCAGTGAAGCGCGACGGGCCCAATTGAGAAAATGACCGGATCAAAGTCCGGAAAATGCAGATAGCTACTGGTCATCTGTCACCACAATTTCTTGTTATTTCGCTGAAGAGATAGCGATTGATAAGCGCGCCTGCGCGTTGCAGACGCTCCAAAGGTGCGAATAATAGCACAAGGGTTAAAAGCGAGACGCCGATTACCGTTAAAAGATATGTATACGCATTGTCTTTTATCTTGCAGGCGTGTTGTCTGCGCCGTGAATCCACAGTCACTCTCTTTTCCCGCTCCAGTCGTTACAACCCTCCTCGAATCAATCCCCCCATCCCGCGGCGCTCCATAAACGCCGCCACCTGATGACGCACTTCGGTCGCCATCTGCGCCTCAAGGCTGCGTCTGGCAAGGGTTTGCGCGTCTTCAAAATCGATATGCCGCAGCAGATATTTCACACGCGCTACCGAACGGCCATTCATCGAAAGATGGCGATATCCCAGACCGATAAGAATCGCCACGCACATCGGATCGCCCGCCATCTCGCCGCACAAGCGAAGATCGAGGCCATTTTTTTCGGCTTCCTGCGCAATCATGCTCAGTGCGCGCAGCATAGCCGGATGCAGACTGTCGTAAATACTGGCCACGCGGGTATTGTTGCGATCTACCGCCAGGATATATTGCGTTAAATCGTTGGTGCCGACCGAGATAAAGTCGATCCGGTTAGCCAGATGCGGCAGCATAAATACCATTGATGGCACTTCCAGCATAATGCCGATACGCGGTTTCGGGATCGCATAGCCGATCATCTCCTCGACCTCGCGCCCGGCGCGTTCGATCAGACGTCGCGCTTCATCGACTTCATCAATACTGGTGACCATCGGCAACAAAATGCTGAGGTTGCCAGTCGCCGCATTGGCGCGCAGCATCGCGCGGACCTGGATCAAAAAGATCTCCGGCTGATCCAGCGTAATGCGGATCCCGCGCCAGCCCAGACACGGGTTCTCCTCGCTGATCGGCATATAGGGCAGTTGCTTATCCGCTCCCACATCCAAGGTCCGCAGCGTCACCGGTTTATCGTTAAACATTTGCAGCATCCCTTGATACTGCGCCACCTGCTCTTCTTCCGAGGGAAACCCGCTTTGCAGCATGAAGGGAATTTCAGTACGGTACAGGCCGATACCGTCGATCCGACTGCCTAACTTTTCCTCATGCTCGGGACTGAGCCCGGCATTCAGCATCACTTTGACTCGCTCGCCGCTTTTCAGTTGGGCGGGAAGATTGACGTCGTCCTCCGCCAGACGACTGAGTTCTATCTCTTCACTAATGAGCCGCTGATATTCCTGAATAAGCACGGGTTCAGGATCGACCAGTAATTCACCGCGATAGCCATCCACCACCAACGTACGGCGATGTAGCACCGAAGGCTGGATATCAGCGCCCATGACGGTCGGGATACCGAGCGCGCGCACCATAATCGCCGCATGCGAGTTTGCCGCGCCGTCGCGCACCACAACGCCCGCCAGCCTGTCCTGCGGCAGCTCCGCCAGGGTGGTCGCCGACAGCTCATCCGCGACCAGAATAAAACGTTCCGGCCAGGCGTTTGGCCCCTGAACTGAATCATCAAGATGGAATAACAGCCGCTGCCCCAGCGTGCGTAAGTCTCCCGCACGTTCTTTGAGGTAGTTATCGGTTAGCGCCGCAAATTGCTCGGCAAATTTTTCGATGATTTTTTTAACGGCCCACTCCGCAACAGCGCCTTTGTCGACCTCGGCGAAGAGTTCGCGACGCAGTCTGGCGTCTGAAAGCAGGTGTGAGTACAGATCGAAAATGGCCGCCGTCTCTTTTTGCGCGCCGGCGGCAAAGCGTTTGCTGTATCGTCGGAATTCGTTCGCCGCCTCTTCCAGAGCGCCGGTCAGTCGTTCGCGTTCAAGAGAGGTATCCAGCGTAGACGCTTCGTAAACCTGTTCCATCAGCGGCATGGTCGCGTCTTGCCAGCCCGTTGCGATAGCCACGCCCGGCGCCGCAGGAAGCGCGCGGATTCGCGTCTGCCGGTATTGCCCGAACAGCGCTGTGACCTGCGACTGTGACAGGATAGCCGCCATCTGCGTAGCGAGCGTGACGAGGAAAGACTCTTCGCTTTCATCGTACTGGCGCAATTCGCGCTGCTGTACGACCAGCACGCCGAGAAGTTGGCGACGCTGAATGATCGGCACGCCGAGAAACGCGCGAAAACGCTCCTCTTTTACCGAAGGAATGTATTTAAAGCTGGGATGTTTTTGCGCATCGGCAAGGTTAATGGGTTCCGCCAGTCTGCCCACCAGACCGACGATCCCCTCATCAAACGCAAGCGCAACGGTTCGACCACGCGGTTTTTTCAACCCCCGCGTCGCCATCAGGTAATAACAGCGTCGGTCATGATCGGCCAGGTAAACCGAGCAAACCTCTGTATCCATCGCAAGACAGATATCCGTGACCAGAATATTCAGCGCCTCGTTCAGACGCGGCGCACTGGCCACTTTTTCGACTATTTCGCGCAGGCGAGTGAGCATAATTTGCGTGGCTTAACCTCTTTTACGTCGATAAGCAGGCGCGCTTTGTAGCTTAGGGGGATTATCCTGAAGCGCCATGACAACACTTGCAAACTCTTTCATTACCCTGCGGTAGACATCGCGTTTAAATGACACCACTTGTCGAACCGGATACCAGTAACTTACCCAGCGCCAGCCGTCAAACTCCGGCGTACTGCTGGTTTGCATATTGATTTCGGCGTCGGCGCTCATTAACTGCAAAAGAAACCACTTTTGTTTCTGGCCGATACATACCGGCTTTGTGTCCCAACGCACCAAACGTTTTGGTAACTTGTAACGCAACCAGTTGCGAGTAGAAGCAAGGATCCGCACATCTTTACGGCTTAACCCAACTTCTTCAAACAGTTCCCGGTACATCGCCTGTTCTGCCGACTCCCCTGGATTTATCCCGCCCTGCGGGAACTGCCAGGAGTGCTGACCAAATCGCCGGGCCCACATCACCTGCCCCTGACGATTACAAATTACGATACCTACATTTGGGCGGTAGCCATCGTCATCAATCACCGGACTACCTCAACATAAACCTTATATATGAACGATTGTTTCATACTCCAGTGAGGCGGTAAACCACTCTGTAATAGTGACACAGCCTAATAACAATTGAATAACTCACAGTAAATAGCCGAGTTATAAACAGATGATGACGCCCTTGCGCCATTTTATTCACCTTTTCTGTGGATATAGTTGTGAAGAAGTATGGAATTACCACGGGAAAACCCAGAACAGTCTGAATTCCTCATACTGAAAACAGTAAAAATAGTGCCTTATATTCATTGTGTTATAGACAAATCTTACATGCCACCTTCATAAAGCGTGACAAGCATCACATCTAAGATCCTTATGCTGATGAAAGATCAACCAGCGTCGGTTTTATCCACAGATTGTGCCAATAACTTACGCACTATTTGTCTGAATTTTCGATTTTCGTCGCACGTCAAGGCTGTAAATGGAAACAGTAGTGGTGGTTTTACACAGTTATCCCAACTTTCTGTGGATAACATAGTGTAAGATCCTGTTTATTGTCAGTGACCAGAATTGGAAAACCCGCTTCAGCGTTGCGCAACACGAAGAAACAACACAAAAAAGGCAATAAAAATCAGTCTATTGAATATAAGACACAGAAAAAGATAAACTCTGCCCATACGGTATAAAATCACTGCTCATTTTTTGACCTAAGGTAATTGTCATGTCCGCTCTTTGTCCGCTACTGACTCCGCCTGCTTCGGAAGCATTGCTGTTAGCCCAGGCGCGGCAGCTTTCCGGCTATACGTTAGGCGAGCTGGCGGCGATGGCCGGCATTACCACGCCTAAAGATTTGAAGCGAGACAAAGGCTGGATCGGCGTCTTGCTGGAGATCTGGCTCGGCGCCAGCGCCGGGAGCAAGCCGGAGCAGGATTTCGCCGCATTAGGCGTAGAACTGAAAACCATCCCGGTGGATAGTCTGGGTCGTCCTCTGGAAACAACCTTTGTCTGCGTGGCGCCGTTAACCGGTAACAGCGGCGTGACCTGGGAGACAAGTCACGTACGGCATAAATTGAAGCGCGTGCTATGGGTGCCGGTCGAAGGCGATCGCAGCATACCGTTAGCCGAACGCCGCGTAGGTTCGCCGCTACTCTGGAGTCCGAGTGAAGAAGAGGACAGGCAGCTACGCCTCGACTGGGAAGAGCTGATGGACATGATAGTGCTGGGCCAGGTGGAACGCATTACCGCCCGTCATGGCGAAGTCTTGCAACTGCGACCCAAAGCCGCCAATGCCAGGGCGCTCACCGAGGCTATCGGCGCGCGCGGGGAACCTATTTTGACGCTACCGCGTGGATTTTATCTGAAAAAAAATTTTACGCAGGCGCTGCTGGCTCGCCATTTTTTATTGCAAAATCCGTAACGTCCATTACACGCAAATGCGCCTCCGCTATGGCTACGCGTCGGACCGACGCTCGATAAACGTAAGCGTATTGTCGCCGCTATTTTACACCGTTCCTGGTTGCGCAAATTCAGCCTGGGCTTTCGCCCGTCACTCGACGGGCCTATAATTACCGCTTCTTTTTTTGGCAGGACTTTGTTCGATGTTATTTGCATGGATAACCGATCCTAATGCCTGGCTGGCGCTCGGTACGCTGACGCTGCTGGAGATTGTACTTGGGATCGACAACATTATTTTTCTTTCTCTGGTGGTAGCAAAACTTCCTACGGCGCAACGAAACCACGCACGGCGGCTTGGGTTGGCGGCGGCGATGGTTATGCGCCTGGCGCTGCTGGCGTCAATCGCCTGGGTCACTCGGCTGACTAATCCGCTGTTTGAGCTTTTCGGCGAAGCGATTTCCGCCCGCGATCTCATTCTGTTACTGGGCGGGTTATTTTTAATCTGGAAAGCCAGCAAGGAGATCCATGAGTCCATCGAAGGCGAAGAAGAAGGGTTAAAAACCCGGGTTTCTTCTTTCCTGGGCGCAATAGTGCAGATTATGCTGCTGGATATTATTTTCAGCCTTGATTCAGTTATCACAGCGGTTGGCCTCTCCGATCATCTGTTTATTATGATGGCGGCAGTCGTTATTGCCGTGGGCGTCATGATGTTTGCGGCACGGCCCATCGGCGAGTTTGTCGATCGTCATCCGTCGGTAAAAATGCTGGCGCTCTCCTTTCTGATCCTGGTTGGCTTTACCCTGATTCTGGAAAGTTTCGACGTTCACGTTCCGAAAGGGTATATCTATTTCGCCATGTTCTTCTCTATCGCAGTAGAGAGCCTGAACCTGTTGCGTAATAAAAAGAATCCGCTGTAATCCTGTCTCGCTCCCCCGCCGGGGAGCGAATACTCACTTTATTTCCTTTCTTCTCACAGATTAAGATTTTGCTGCTTCCGACATGCAGAGCTGCGCGTTATTACTAGACTATTATCAGACATATGATTAACAGACTATTATCAGATGCAGGCTATGTGAGGACAAACGGATGAAAAAGTGGGCAGTTGTAATTTCCGCAGTAGGGTTGGCTTTTGCGGTATCCGGATGCAGCAGCGATTATGTAATGGCGACGAAAGATGGTCGTATGATCCTGACCGATGGAAAACCGCAAGTTGACGATGATACCGGTCTGGTCAGCTATACCGATGCACAGGGAAACGAGATGCAAATCAACCGTGACGAAGTGTCTCAAATCATCGAACGTTAAGCGGTGGCCTGTGATCGAGGTCAGCGTTCTGCAAGCCTTCAGGCTGCGTCCCGTAACGGTGCGTGGCGACCACGCCCGGTAACAATTACGCCGCGCAGCCTGCAATTTTACTTTCCCTTTTGCCTTCCCTCTGCCATTTTTATTGTCCTTTGTCGGGAATTTCTGACTTCATAATAAAAAGGAAACGGCTATGCACTATCACCGTATACCCCACAGCTCGCTCGAAGTAAGTACGCTAGGGCTGGGCACAATGACATTTGGTGAACAAAACAGCGAAGCCGACGCTCACGCACAGCTCGACTATGCCATCGCAAATGGCATTAACCTTATCGATGCCGCCGAGATGTATCCGGTACCGCCGCGCCCGGAAACACAAGGGCTGACGGAGTCCTATATCGGTAACTGGCTCGCCAAACGCGGCAACCGTGAAAAACTGATCATCGCCAGCAAAGTTAGCGGACCGGCACGTAATAATGATCAAGGCATCCGGCCTCATCAGGCGCTGGATCGTAAAAATATTCGCGAAGCGCTACACGACAGTTTGACCCGATTGCAGACCGACTATCTGGATTTGTATCAGGTGCACTGGCCGCAGCGCCCCACTAACTGCTTCGGTAAACTCGGCTATAACTGGACGGACTCCACGCCAGTAGTAAGTCTACTGGAGACGCTAGACGCGCTAAGTGAGTTTCAGCGAGCGGGTAAGATTCGTTATATTGGCGTTTCAAATGAGACAGCGTTTGGCGTTATGCGCTATCTGCATCTGGCGGAAAAACATGACCTGCCGCGTATTGTCACGATCCAGAACCCCTATAGCCTGTTAAACCGCAGCTACGAGGTCGGGCTGGCGGAAGTCAGCCAGTATGAAGGTGTTGAATTGCTCGCCTACTCCTGTCTGGCGTTTGGCACATTAACCGGTAAATACCTGAACGGGGCCAAACCCGCAGGCGCGCGGAATACCTTGTTCAGCCGCTTCACACGTTACAGCGGCGAACAGGCGCAAAAAGCCGTTGCCGCCTACGTCGATATCGCGAAGCGTCACAATCTTGATCCGGCGCAGATGGCGCTGGCCTTTGTTCGCCGCCAGCCGTTTGTCGCCAGTACGTTACTGGGCGCAACCACGATGGCGCAGCTCAAGACGAATGTGGAAAGTCTGCATCTGACGTTAAGCGAAGAGGTTCTGGCGGAGATTGAGGCGGCGCATCAGGTTTATACCTATCCGGCGCCGTGATGGTCAGTGCCCGGTGGCGCTACGCTTCCGGGCTTACAGAGACAATGTAAGCCCGATAACACGCACTCGCCGCCCGGCATATTCACTCAGTATGATGCCTGCCGGCGCTGCCAGATCCACAGCGCCGCGATCGCCAGCGCGAACAGCACGCCAAAGCCGATACCTATCGCCACTGCCGGAACGCCAACCAGCACCGCCAGCGAGTACAGTCCCAGCATTAATAGCATGGCGCTATTCTCGCCCAGATTTTGTACGGCAATGGCATTCCCGGCGCCAACGCTCTTCTTACCGCGCTCCTGGAGCAAAGCGTTGAGCGGCACCACAAAAAAGCCGCCCAGCATACCTATCAACAGCAACAAGGCATAAGCAGGCAGCAATGCGTGCTGTAATGAGAAGATCGCAACCACAACGCCAATCAAAATCCCGGCGGGCATACAGCGCGATACGGTCTCCAGCGTCACCAGTTTTGCCGCCGCGCCCGCGCCGACCACAATGCCTACCGCCACCATGGCGTTCAGGTAAGTCGGCGTGGCGTTATCCGTAATCCCCAGCGCCACCGGCACCCACAGCACCAGCAGAAAACGCAGCGTCACGCCTGCGCCCCAGAATAGCCCGGTCCCCACCAGCGAAAAACGCGTTTCACCGTTACGCCAAAGGACAACGCAAGCGCTGAAGAAACTACGCGTCATCGCCGACAACCGCCAGGATTGTCCTGGACGCGCCGCCACAAGCTTCGGGATAAACAGGTTCGCCGCCACTGCGCCAGCGTAGGCCAACGCGCAGGCAACCAGCGCAGCGATGACATGCCAGTCGGCCAATACGCCGCCCGCGACGGAACCGAGCAAAATCGCCGCAATCGTAGAGGCTTCCATCAGGCCATTGGCTTTCACCAGCTTATCGCCCGTCGTCAGTTCGCCCAGAATACCGTATTTCGCCGGAGAATAAGCCGCCGCGCCAATCCCGACCAACGTATAACCGACAAAAGGATTTATGCCGAGGCAGATACCTGCCGCTCCCGCCAGTTTAAGACCATTGGCGACCATCATCACCCGGCCTTTGGCAAAGCTGTCCGCTATCTGGCCGACAAACGGCGCAAAAAGAATGTAAGCGCCCACAAACACCATTTGCAAAACAGGCTGGCTCCAGTCCGGGTAAAACTGAGCTTTCAGCAGTGCCAGCGTCGCGAACAGCAGCGCATTATCGCCAAAAGCCGAGAGAAACTGCGCGACAATCACCGACAGCATCCCTTTCGACCAGATGGAGGTGTTAGTACGTACTGACTCACTCATGATGTTGTTCCGGCGCATCCACCCAACTTTTCAGCGTCACAAAATCGGGTTTCCCGCTGCCAAGCAAGGGAAGCTGCTTCAGATAACGGATATCACGCGGGACGGCAAGTTCCGGAATACCGTGTTCACGAGCATAGTGCTGTAACTTTTCTCGGGTGAGTTCGCTGTCAGTCGTAAACAGTACCAGCGCTTCACCTTTGCTGGCATCGCTTTTAATGGCGGTAGCGTGCATTTTGTCCGCCGAAACGCCAAGCGCCAGTTGCTCGACCATCTCCAGCGAGACCATTTCGCCAGCAATTTTCGCAAAGCGTTTCGCGCGCCCCTGAATCTGCACAAAACCATTTTCATCGAAGCGTACAATGTCGCCCGTGTCGTACCAGCCGCGCTCAGTTTCGCCTCTGGAGTTTTCCGCCGACGGCACCTCCAGCACGCCCGGTTTTTCCACGCGCAGATAGCCATTCATGATATTCGGCCCTTTCAGCTGTAGCCGACCGCCGTTTTCAATACCGGGCACCGCCAGCAGACGCGCGTCCATGCCAGGCAGAATGCGGCCAACAGTGCCAGGCTTAGCCGCCATCGGCACGTTAATCGAGACTACTGGCGCGCATTCCGTTACCCCGTAGCCCTCAAGAATGCGCAGACCGAATTTATCCTGCCACAGTTGTTTGGTGCTCTCCTGAAGTTTTTCCGCACCGGCCACCACATAGCGCAGGCGATAAAAATCATACGGATTGGCAAAGCGCGCATAGTTGCCGAGGAAGGTTGACGTACCAAACAGCACGGTACAGTTACGGTCATAGACCAGTTCCGGCACAATGCGATAGTGCAGCGGACTTGGATAAAGAAATACTTCCGCGCCGGTCAACAACGGCGTAAACAGGCCCACCGTCAAACCGAACGAGTGAAAGAGCGGCAGCGCCGACATAAAACGGTCATTGGCGGTGAAATCCGCAATCGTTTTTATCTGCTCGACGTTCGCCAGAATGCTTTTATGGCTGTGCACCACCCCTTTCGGGTGCCCTTCCGAGCCGGAGGTAAAAAGAATGATCGCCGCGTCTTCCGGCTGCTGTTTTACCTGCGCCAGTCGCGGCGCCAGGAGGTGGGCAAAAATCCACAGCTTGTCGGCGGGTGTGACGTCCGCTTTTAAATCTTCCAGGTAAACCCAGCGAACCTGCGTTAGCTGTTCCGGCAGGTGCCACAATTTACCTTTATCGAGGAACTGGCGGGAGGTAAAAATCGTTTTAATTTCCGCCGCGGTAATCGCGCTGGTCAGCCCTTTTACCCCCGCCGTGTAGTTCATCATGGCCGGAATGCGGCGACGAGAAACCGCGCCGAAAATCACCGCCGCGCTGATGGCGGCATTCGGCAGCATTAAACCGATTTTCTCGCCCTCAACGCTGTACTTTTCCAGAATCCGGCCAACAAAAAGCGTCTTGGTCAGTAACTTACGATACGTATCCGGCGTAAAGTTAATGTCCTCAATACAGTTTTTACCCGCGCCGTAACGATATTGCGCCGCCAGCAACGATTCGTATAACGTCTCGCGCGGGCGCACCGCCATACGCGCTTCCATCATGATCTGGTGCAGCATCTCACCCGCTATCTTACGTCTGTCGCGCGCGCGCGGCGCTTCCGGCATCGGTATTTGCGTCGACGGTAAAATATGAAGCTGAATGCGGGGGAATAAGCGCCGTTTAACCAGACCTTTCAGGCGACTGAAAGGGGTAAGCTCCGCGCCGTCAATGCGGAGCGGAATGACGGTTGCGCCCGATTTTGCCGCCACAAAGCCTGCGCCGTCATAAATTTTCATCAGCGAGCCGGTCACGGAAATCCGCCCTTCCGGGAAAATCACCACTGGACGCCCCTGTTCCACCAGACGCACCAGGTGTTTAATGGACATGGGTTTAGTGGGGTCGAGCGGCACAAAATCGATCAGCGGCGTTAACCAGCGCATATACCATTGCTGGCTGATGGAGGTATATACCGCAAAGACAGGCCGTACCGGCAAAAACAGCGCCAGTAACATACCATCGATAAATGAAACGTGATTGGGGGTAATTAAGACCCGGTTCCCCTGTAGCGCCCGGACATCGCCAGTGACGCGCACACGATAAAGCACGCGAAACAGGTTACGGAAAAATCCAAACAGCATTTCAACTCCCTTTGGCCGACAATTCGCTAAAACATGAATTGTGGCAGATTACACGAGTTGCGTAACAGGAGCGATAGCAAAATAGGTTCGAAAAAAAACCTGCGCATCCGCGCAGGTTGGTGCAAGAGACAGGTACGAAGAGCGTACCGAATAATCTCACCAATCAATACCTCTGGGATCTTGATTGTGGGCTTCGCGCGTCTGCATCGCCAGTCCGAAAACGCAAAGGAATAAACGGAAATGCAACGAGTTGTGTAAATTATCCGTTACTGTTACAGGTTCAGGCGAAACAAAAAAAAACCTGCGCATCTCTACGCAGGTTGGTGTAATTCGTGTGATCAACAATGACGTTGATTCCACCTATCAATACCTCTGGGATCACCACTCTATCAACCTGACTCGCTGGCCTGCCAGCAGACAATCGCAACAGCGCTTCGCAAACTGTAACGAAAGATTTGTATTGTCACTTTACAGACGCATTTCTCCCGTGCAGGTCACATTTGCCCGATACGGCGGGGCAAGAGGCTTGAACAGACGTTCATTTTCCGTAAAACTGGCGTAATGTAAGCGTTTACCCACTATAGGTATTATCATGGCGACCATAAAAGATGTAGCCCGACTGGCCGGTGTTTCAGTCGCCACCGTTTCTCGCGTTATTAACGATTCGCCAAAAGCCAGCGAAGCGTCCCGGCTGGCGGTGACCAGCGCAATGGAGTCCCTGAGCTATCACCCTAACGCCAACGCGCGCGCGCTGGCACAGCAGGCAACGGAAACCCTCGGTCTGGTGGTCGGCGACGTTTCCGATCCTTTTTTCGGCGCGATGGTGAAAGCCGTTGAACAGGTGGCGTATCACACCGGCAATTTTTTACTGATTGGCAACGGGTATCATAACGAACAAAAAGAGCGTCAGGCTATTGAACAGTTGATTCGTCATCGTTGCGCAGCGTTAGTGGTACACGCCAAAATGATTCCGGATGCGGACCTGGCCTCATTAATGAAGCAAATCCCCGGCATGGTGCTGATTAACCGCATTTTACCGGGGTTAGAACACCGCTGTGTCGCGCTGGATGACCGTTACGGGGCATGGCTGGCGACCCGACATCTGATCCAGCAAGGTCATACGCGTATTGGGTATATCTGTTCCAACCACACCATCTCTGATGCCGAAGATCGCCTGAGGGGCTATTACGATGCGCTGGCGGAAAGCCATATCCCGGCTAACGATCGGCTGGTGACGTTCGGCGAACCGGATGAAAGCGGCGGCGAGCAGGCGATGACTGAGTTATTAGGTCGCGGCAGAAATTTTACCGCGGTGGCCTGCTATAACGACTCGATGGCGGCCGGCGCGATGGGAGTATTAAATGATAATGGCGTGGGGGTGCCGGGCGAAGTATCGCTCATCGGTTTTGATGATGTACTGGTCTCACGCTATGTGCGCCCCCGACTGACCACCATTCGGTATCCGATCGTCACCATGGCGACACAGGCGGCGGAGCTGGCCTTAGCGCTGGCAGGGAAATGCCCTACGCCAGAAGTAACTCATGTATTTAGTCCGACACTGGTACGCCGACATTCGGTATCCACGCCGACGGATACCAGGCACCTGTCGACAACCGATTAATCAGGGTAGCATGATGGCGACAATGCTGGATGTTTCCCGCCATGCGGGCGTATCAAAGGCCACCGTCTCACGAGTGCTGAATGGGACGGGGCAGGTAAAAGAAAGCACGCGCCAGAAAGTGTTTACGGCGATGCAGGCTCTGGGCTATCGCCCCAACCTGCTGGCACGCTCGCTGGCGAATCGCACCAGCAACAGCATCGGTCTGGTCGTCTCTACGTTTGACGGCTTCTATTTTGGCAGTTTGTTGCGCCGGGCGTCGCGCCAGGCGGAGTTTCATAACAAGCAGTTGATCGTCACCGATGGTCACGATACGCCGGAACGAGAGCAGAAAGCCGTACAAATGTTGGCCGACAGACAGTGCGACGCTATTATTCTTTACACTCGCTATATGGATGAGCCGGCGATTTTGTCGTTGATTGACGCCACGGAAATGCCGCTGGTGATTATTAATCGCAACGTCACTCAGGCCCGCGATCGCGCTATTTTCTTCGAGCAGGAGACGGCGGCATTCCAGGCGGTGGAATATCTGATTACGCAGGGCCATCGCGATATCGCCTGTATTACGCTGCCTGTTCATACTCCCACCGGCACATCACGCGTAGCGGGTTATCGCAAGGCGCTGGAAAAGTATGGTATTCCCTGGCAACCGGCAAAAGTGAAATACGGCGATTACACGCTGACGCGCGGCTATGACGCCTGCCGGGAATTGCTGGAAGAAGGCGTCACGTTTAGCGCGCTATTCGCCTGTAATGATGACACGGCGCTGGGCGCGGCAAAAGCGCTGCGCCAGGCCGGATTACGCATCCCGCAGGATGTGTCGCTGTTTGGTTTTGACGATGCGCCGGGCGCAACCTGGCTTGAACCGGGGCTTTCAACAGTCTATTTACCCATCGAGGATATGATAGCCACCGCGATCGATCAGGCCGTTCGTCTGGCGAACAGCGAGCCGGTCGCCCCGATCCCACCCTTTACCGGCACGCTGATTCTGCGCGAGTCCGTCGCCGCAGGCCCGTTTTTTCAACGTCCGGCCTAATGATGCGCTTCAGAGCATCTCCAGCGCTAACAGCTCTTCAATGGTCTGACGACGGCGGATCAGCCGCGCCTGTCCATTGTCAAACAGCACTTCCGGCAGGAGCGGGCGGCTGTTGTAATTCGATGACATAGACGCGCCGTACGCGCCGGTATCGTGCAATACGAGGTAATCGCCGGGGATGACCGCAGGTAAGGCGCGTGTTTCAACCATTCCCCCTTCCTGCTGCGTAAAAACATCGCCTGATTCGCATAGCGGCCCGGCGACCACCGTCTCGACCCACGGGCCATTTTCAAGCGCGCGACCATCCGCCGTCAGCGCCGAAATACGGTGATAGCTACCGTACATCGCCGGGCGCATCAGATCGTTAAAACCCGCATCTACCAGCACGAAATGGCGGCTTCCCATCTGTTTTACGCTACGCACCTGCGTTACCAGCACGCCCGATTGCGCCACCAGAAAACGTCCAGGTTCGATCTCAAGTTTGACCGCATGTCCCAGATGGCGGGCGATTTGCTCGCGCGCCGCGTTCCACAGGCCATAGTAATGGCGCGTATCAACGGGCTCTTCTCCCTCACGATAAGGTATCGAGAGTCCGCCGCCTGCCGAAATCGCCTCCACATCCTGACCACATTCCAGCACCTGGCGTACCATCGCGCCGCAAACCTGCTCCAGATGGCCATAATCGACGCCGGAACCAATGTGCATATGGATACCGACAAGTTTCAGTCGGTATTTCTGCATTACCGCCAGCGCCGCCGGAAGATCGCTATGCCAGATGCCGTGTTTGCTGTTTTCGCCCCCGGTGTTGGTTTTCTGGCTGTGGCCGTGACCAAAGCCAGGATTCACGCGCAACCAGACGCGATGCCCAGGCGAAACCTGACCAAGCTGCGTCAGCATATCTACCGAGCCGGCATTGACCGGAATATGCAGTTCACTGACGCGCGCCAGCGTGGCGGCGTCAATCACATCGGCGGTAAAAACGATATCATCAGGGCACGTTTGCGGATCGTAGCCCGCCGCCAGCGCACGTTCGATCTCCCCCAATGAAACAGAATCCACCTTGACACCCTGCGCGCGCATTAAGCGCAGGATATGAATGTTCGAACAGGCTTTTTGCGCAAAACGCACGACGTCAAACTGCTGCAGGGCGGCTATCTGACGGCGAATAATGTGCGCGTCATAGACCCAGACCGGACAGCCGAATTCAGCAGGCAATCTGAGCAAATTTTCAGCGTTAAGGTCAGTTTCAGCGTAATAATGCGGCAATGACATAACAAACTCCGGAACAGGCTTTTTAACGATTACGCCATACCTTAGAAAGAATAAAAAATATCGTTTTATTGTCAGTCTATGCAAAAATGATATGGGATAAATGATTCAGGGAAACGTATGGCTGCCGTTAATTTACGTCACATTGAAATTTTTCATGCCGTAATGACCGCCGGAAATCTCACCGAAGCGGCGCGGCTGCTGCATACCTCGCAGCCTACCGTCAGTCGCGAGCTGGCGCGTTTTGAGAAAGTGCTGGGATTAACGCTGTTTGAGCGCACACGCGGGCGCTTACATCCGACGGTGCAAGGGCTACGCCTGTTCGAAGAGGTACAACGCTCCTGGTATGGGTTGGATCGCATCGTCAGCGCGGCGGAAAGTCTGCGCGAGTTCCGTCAGGGCGAACTCTCTATCGCCTGCCTGCCGGTGTTTTCACAATCCTTTTTGCCGCCGTTACTACCGCCTTTTCTGGCGCGTTATCCGGATGTCAGCCTGAATATTGTGCCGCAGGAGTCGCCGTTGCTGGAAGAGTGGCTCTCCGCCCAGCGCCACGACTTAGGGCTGACGGAGACACTTCATGCCCCGGCAGGAACAACCCGTACCGAGTTACTAACGCTAAATGAAGTGTGCGTACTGCCCTGCGACCATCCGCTTGCCGCCAAAACGGTACTGATGCCAGACGATTTTCAGGGGGAAAACTTTATCAGCCTCTCCCGCCTGGACAGCTATCGACAGTTGTTGGATACGTTATTTGCCGAACATCAGGTGAAGCGCAGAATGGTGGTGGAAACGCATAGCGCGGCCTCCGTCTGCGCGATGGTGCGCGCCGGGGCGGGCGTTTCGATAGTTAACCCGCTAACCGCGCTGGACTATGCCGCCAGCGGCGTCACCGTTCGCCGCTTCAGCATTGACGTGCCCTTTACCGTCAGCCTGATTCGCCCGCTACACCGCCCCGCCTCCGCGCTGGTTGACGCCTTCAGTAAGCATTTACAAACGCACCTTTCGCGCCTGGTCGAACCGCTGGAGGTTATTCTGGGGCCGATGACGAAAGCATAAAGCTCACGGCATCTGCGGCATGAATTGCCGTGGTATCGAAAACCGGTAGCGCGCTTTGCGTCTGGGAAACAAGCAAACCTATTTCAGTGCAGCCAAAAATAACGCCCTGCGCGCCTTGCGCAGCCAGTTGTTCGATAACCTGTAAATAATAGTGGCGCGACGCGTCAGTAAATGTCCCCTGACAGAGCTCGTCAAAAATCACCTGATTGATACGCGCCCGATCGTCCGCCTCCGGCACGATGGTCTCAATCGCAAATTGCTGTTCCAGCCGCCCGCGATAAAAATCCTGCTCCATCGTATAGCGGGTCCCTAATAGCGCCACGCGATGCAACCCCTGACGGGCGATAGCTCGCCCGGTAGCATCCGCGATGTGCAGGAAAGGCAGAGAACAACGAGATTCAATAATGTGCGCGATTTTATGCATGGTGTTGGTACACAGCACAATGCCTTCTGCGCCCGCCTGCTGTAACCCCTGCGCGGCCTGCGCCAGGATATCGCCCGCTTTATCCCACTCGCCGCGGCGTTGACATACTTCAATATCGTGGAAATCTACGCTATGCAGCAGTAAGCTCGCCGAGTGCAGGCCTCCCAGCTGCTGTTTAATGCCTTCATTGATTAAACGGTAATAAGGGATAGTCGATTCCCAGCTCATCCCCCCCAACAGCCCGATCGTTTTCACTGCGCTCTCCTTTTTTTAAAGCATTATGGCAGTGAAACAAACTTACACATCCGTTTCCAGTCTATTTTTCATCATGCCGGATAACAGGCGTCATCCGGCATGGGAGGGGTGATTACACGCCAATATTTCTTAGCTTCTCGCCCGCCATTAGCTTGCGTTCGATATGCTCCAGGGTGACATTTTTGGTTTCCGGAATCAGCCAGAAGGTGATGCCGATAAAAGCGATATTCAGCGCGGTGTAAAGCCAGAATGTACCTGCCGCGCCAATGCTGTCCAACAGTGTCAGGAATGTCGCGCCGATGATCATGTTCGATACCCAGTTTGTCGTGGTTGAACAGGTAATGCCAAAATCACGGCATTTCAGCGGCTGGATTTCCGAACACAGTATCCACACCACCGGAGCGGCGCTCATCGCGTAACCGGCGATACACATCATCGTCATCCCAACGGAAAGCCAGGAGAGGCCGCTTGATGCCGTACCGTTATCAAACTGCATCAGGCAGTAGCCCAACACCAATGTCCCTAACGCCATTACGCTGAAACCGATTTTTAACGCCGGTTTACGCCCGGCCTTATCGACCGTAAAGACGGCGATAAACGTCGCGAACATAAAGGTCAGCCCGACCACCAGCGTGGCGATCATTTGCTGTTCCGTGGTGGTAAAGCCGGCCATTTTAAAAATGCGCGGCGCATAGTACATAATGATGTTCATGCCGGTGAACTGCTGCATTGCCTGTAGCAGCATACCGAGGAACACGGCGCGGCGAACATTGCGGTTAGCTTTAAATAATGCCCACCCGCCCTGCTTGAGTTTGAGGCTTTCCCGAATCTCATTCAGTTCATCACGGGCTTTTTCCGAGGTATCGCGCAGCATACGCAGCACCTCTTCCGCTTCAATATGGCGACCTTTTTGCGCCAGCCAACGCGGACTATTCGGCAAGAATACCACCAGAATAATGAGCAACACCGCAGGAAGCGCCAGCACGCCCAACATCGCGCGCCAGTTGCCGCTGTAGCTGAATGCCGTATCGGATAAAAAAGCCAGCACAATGCCTAACGTCACCATCAGTTGATACATACTGATCATTTTGCCGCGAACATTTTCACTTGCCATTTCAGAGAGATAAAGCGGCGCGGTATAGGAGGCAATCCCTACTGCTACGCCCAGTATCACGCGGGCGCCAATCAATAC
The DNA here is from genome assembly GCF_017572235.1 of Salmonella sp. 32010601201800023SM. Taxonomy (NCBI): domain Bacteria; kingdom Pseudomonadati; phylum Pseudomonadota; class Gammaproteobacteria; order Enterobacterales; family Enterobacteriaceae; genus Salmonella; species Salmonella sp. 32010601201800023SM. The sequence goes on along the minus strand of NZ_JAGEQS010000002.1, from coordinate 387,957 downwards.
TTCCACGCTGGAAGCAAACGCCGACCCCAGCGAGCCGAGCACGAACAAAATCGCGCCGGCCATCAGGCTATACTTACGCCCCAGCCGGAATGAAAGCCAGCCGTTAAATAATGCGCCAATTGCCGCGCCAAGCATCATACTGCTGACGACCCACTCCTGCAGCCGACTGGTCAGCACGAAATGGTCGGTAATAAAAGGCAGCGCCCCGGCGATAACGCCGATATCCAGACCAAATAACAGTCCCGCTACCGCTGCAGAAACCGAAACAAACATATTCATACGTCGTGTGTCGCGAAGCGAACGCGGCGTTAAAGCAGAGTCATGATTAATAGAGACCATATTTTCCTGCCACAACAGAGTAAGACATAGCCTGAAAGTACGGGATACTCTTCCTCAAGTGTCAGGCTGGAAACGGCATAAATATGGATTAAATGGCTACGCTATAGCGATATGTGATGGATATTACACTTTTTAAATTTAACGCCGTTGCCAGATATTTTTTCAAACCACCAATATTTCAATAATTTAAATCATTGATTATAGCTATTATTTAACAATATATGGATTAAGTTAAACTCACAATATGGACTATGCTAATGAGATCATAAAAAAACCCTGTACGAGGACAGGGCTTTATCAGTTTTTTCGGCCAAAGCGTCGATTTTCCCAGAAACGCATTTGTCAGTAGCGGATTAACGCGCCAGCCAACCGCCATCTACCGCTATGGTATAGCCGTTAACATAATCAGCGGCGCTGGATGCCAGGAAGACTACCGGGCCCATTAAATCGCCCGGTAGCCCCCAACGTCCAGCCGGAATACGGTCGAGAATTTCGGCGCTACGTTGTGCATCAGCGCGCAATTGCTGGGTATTATTCGTGGACATATAGCCCGGCGCGATGGCGTTTACATTGATATTGTGTTTCGCCCACTCGTTCGCCATCAGACGCGTTATTCCCATTACGCCGCTTTTCGACGCGGTATAAGACGGAACGCGAATGCCGCCCTGGAAGGAAAGCATAGACGCGATATTAATAATTTTGCCGCCGTTGCCCTGGGCAATAAAATGTTTTGCCGCCGCCTGAGACATAAAGAACACGCTCTTGATGTTCAGGTTCATGACGTCATCCCAGTCTTTTTCCGTGAAATCAATCGCATCTTCACGACGGATCAAACCCGCGTTATTCACCAGAATATCAATATGACCGTATTCCGCCACCGCCCGTTCCAGTAGCGCCGGAATACCATCGATTTGGCGCAGATCGGCTGTCAGGCTTAAAAAACGACGTCCCAGAGCGGTGACGCGCGCAATAGTTTCCGTCGGTTCAACAATGTTAATACCGACAATGTCACAGCCCGCTTCCGCCAGCCCTAACGCCATCCCCTGCCCCAATCCGGTATCGCACCCCGTCACAACCGCGACTTTACCTTCAAGAGAAAATGCATTCAAAATCATTGTTAATCCTTATTTTTGTCATGCCTGCCACGCACAGGCGTTATCACCGGTCGCGACTAGCGCAGATCTTGTACCGCAACGTGATCCATGTCATCGAAGACCTGATTTTCTCCCACCATGCCCCAAATAAACGTATAGGCTTTGGTGCCAACGCCGGAATGTATTGACCAGCTTGGGGAAATAACCGCCTGTTCATTACGCATCACAATATGACGGGTTTCCTGAGGCTGCCCCATCATATGGAAAACGCAACTGTCCTCTTCCATATTGAAATAGAGGTACACCTCCATACGGCGCTCATGGGTATGGCATGGCATGGTGTTCCATAGATTGCCGGGCGCCAGTTCGGTGAGTCCCATACTGAGCTGACAGGTTTCCAGTACATCCGGTACGAAGTATTTATTGATGGTGCGACGGTTACTGGTGAGGTTATCGCCTAAGGTGACGGGCGCAACGTCGGCAGGCGACACTTTTTTCGTCGGATAAGCGGTATGCGCTGGCGCGCAGTTGTAATAAAACTTCGCCGGTCTGCTCGCCTCATTGCTGACGAAGACCAGCTCTTTCGCCCCTTTACCAATATACAGAGCATCACGATGACCAATATCATGGCGCTGCCCGTCAACGATAATGGCGCCCGCGCCGCCAATATTAATGACGCCCAGCTCGCGGCGGTCCAGTAACCGGGAAACGCCAAGCTGTTTACCCACCTCTCCGCCGATTTCAACGGGATGGCTGACGGGCATAATGCCGCCGACAATAATACGGTCGATATGGCTGTAGACCATCGTATATTCATCAGCGACAAAAATATTTTCTATTAAAAACTCGCGTCGCAGCGCCTGGGTGTCCAGCGTTTTAGCGTGCTCGCTATGGATACTTTGCCTTACGTCCACTTTTCCCTCCAATGATAAATCGATCGCAATGGCATAAAATCAAAACACTGTTTTGTTTTATTTAACGGCATCATAGTCGCCTGGATAAAGGTTTTCAACAATAAATAAAACAACGTTTCATTTATATGGTTGGTTATTTTTAAAACTGCTGTAGCGATCACGAACGGCGCTAAAACTTACGCACTTGTCTGATTTTCAGACATGCGCGCCAGATGCTGTATGCGGTTACTCAGATAAAAATTGGAGCTTGTTTTGGAACGGAGTCTGATGTGCGAATTGAATTAAAAGCGGTATGCGTCTGCAATGCCCGACGCGGCAAGACGTTCTGCGCTATAACGAAAAAGGGGGTTCTGTCACTGGCTTTGCCCTCGTGATAGAGGGCTTTTTATGACGGAATACTGAAGCAGAAAAAGGATGGCTGGCGCAGGATCAATCGCGTTCAATGGTTAAAGCAACGCCCTGGCCACCACCGATACACAGCGTCGCCAGGCCTTTACGCGCGTCGCGTTTAACCATTTCGTGCACCAGTGAAACCAGAATTCGACAGCCGGAAGCGCCAATAGGATGCCCCAGCGCAATCGCGCCGCCATTAACGTTTACCCGTCGCTCATCCCATTCCAGCATTTTTCCTACCGACAACGCCTGGGCGGCAAACGCTTCGTTGGCTTCGATAAGGTCGACCTCCGTCAGTTGCCAGCCGGCACGCTCCAGACAGCGCCGGGTAGCATATACCGGCGCAATCCCCATTAGCGCAGGATCGACGCCGACGCTGGCAAACGCGCGGATGCGCGCCAGCACCGGCAGCCCCAGCGCCTGGGCTTTCGCCTCGCTCATCATCATCACCGCGGCGGCGCCATCGTTGATTGAGGAGGCATTACCCGCCGTCACCGAACCTAAACTATCAAACGCCGGATGCAGCAGGGCTAACCCCTCCGCACTGGCGTCGGCCCGCGGTTGTTCATCCGTATCGACAATTGCGGTCTGCCCATTACGTTGCGTGACGATGGGGACAATCTCATCTTTAAAACGTCCGGTATCAATCGCGGCCCTGGCTTTTTGCTGCGAACTGAGCGCATAAGCATCCTGTAACTCGCGGCTGATGCCATATTCCCGCGCCAGGTTTTCTGCCGTCACGCCAATGTGATAATCGTTGAAGGCATCCCATAAGCCATCATGTACCAGACTATCCACCAGATTGTCGGCATCAGGCAACGCGCCGGTACGGCTGTCATTGAGGACATGCGGCGCACGGCTCATATTCTCCTGCCCGCCCGCAATAACAATGTCCGCTTCGCCGCACTGAATAGCCTGCGTCGCCAGGTGCAACGCTTTTAAACCGGAACCACAAACGTCATTAATGGTAATAGCGGAAACGGTAGTCGGCAGCCCTCCTTTGATGGCTGACTGGCGCGCCGGATTCTGCCCGGCGCCAGCCGTCAGCACCTGACCGAGGATGACCTCATCGATAGCGTTAGCGTCCACGCCGGTGCGCTCAATTAACGCTTTTACGACCATGCTCCCCAGCTCGACGGCGGAATGACGGGCCAGCGTTCCCTGAAAACAGCCGATGGGTGTCCGTAAAGCCCCCACTATCACAACCTCTTTCATTACCACCTCAGCGCAAAATGACACCGCCATAGTAGAGCATTGTTAAAATTAGTTATCTTGATTGTTTAAAAAAAGTGAGTTTTATCACAAAGGAAATGACGCTGATTTGACGGTGGCGCAGCTTATTTCTGCTGCAAATGGTAGCGAAGCCAGTTCCCCGCCGTTCCGGGCGGCGTCTTCTTGTTCCACAGCAAATCAATAGCAATCGCCCTCGGCCAGCCAGGAACATCCAGCTGCGCCAGCGGTTTTTCCGCCGCAAACTCTTCCACCAGCGCGCAGGGCAATACGCACCAGCCAAATCCCTGAACCGCCATGCTCAACAGTAATAAATAGTTTGGCGCTGACCAGGCCGGGCCGCGCGTAATGTTGGCATTAGATTCAAGGTAGGTATTCAGACGCAGCTCGCGCCAGGTATGCAGTTGCTCCCATTGCAGGTTCGTCTGCGACGCCAACGGATGCGTGGTCGCCACATAAACCCCCATCCAGCTTTGAACAGGCAGACGCGTCGCGCCAATGTTTGTGGGATAGTCATCACGCGCTTCAATCAGGCCTATCTGGGCGCGCCCTTTTTGCAGCAGGTCGATAACATCATCATTTTCTCCGATCAAGCATTCAAACTCGGTATGCGGAAATTGACGATCAAACTGCACCATTAACTCTTCCAGACTGTCAGGGTGCAGGGTATCAGAGAGGACGAACGTGAGCCTTGCCTCCGTCTCGCCGGATAACGTCAGCGCCACCTCATCCAGACGGTCGCTCGCCGATAAAATAGCCTGAACGTAGCTAAGCACCCGTTTTCCTTCTTCGGTCAGAACGGGCTGGCGCGATGATCGATCAAATAATGAAAATCCCAGATCCGCCTCCAGATGCGCAATGGCGGTACTAATGGTGGACTGGCTTTTACGCAGGCGGCGCGCCGCCGCAGAAAACGAACCGCAAGAGACGGTCTCAACAAATGCCATTAACGCTTCAGGTGAGTAACGCATAACCTATCTACTTTATCGATGGATGTTATCTTTTAGGTATCATATTAAACGATAAAATAGCGGAAATTTCTTTAGTTCGATTAAGAGTAAGGTTTTTTCGTTTATGCAACATGACGCCATACAACGTCGCTCGCTGCCGGAGCGTATTTTCCATGCTGTCTGTTTTGAAGGTATTGCGACTGCAATACTGGCGCCAACGACCGCCTGGCTAATGCAGCGCTCGGTGCTGGAGATGGGCGGCCTGACAATATTGCTGGCAACGACGGCCATGATCTGGAATATCATTTATAACGCTCTGTTTGATCGACTGTGGCCTGCGCATCAGGTGAGACGAACCGCCAAAGTGCGCGCATTCCATGCGTTAGGATTTGAAAGTGGGTTTATTGTCATTGGCGTGAGTATTGTCGCCTGGGTACTGAATGTCAGCCTGCTACAAGCATTCACCCTGGAAATTGGTTTCTTCCTGTTCTTTTTGCCGTACACGATGCTGTACAACTGGGCATACGATGTTTTACGCCAACGAATAGTGACCCGCCGCCAACAGCGCGTTAGTGCATGATATTGCTCTTTTTTGCCGGGATCGCAACGCTCCCGGCCCTCCTCCTCCACGACATCTATCTGCTTAAAACGCCCCCAACTGACGCTATTTATGGTAAATTGCTCTTCTTTTTGTGTGTTTTATAGTTGATAAATTCAAATAATGTCTAAAATTTGGTCAAAAGATGAGACTCTCTGGAGTTTTGCATTATACGGAACGGCTGTAGGCGCAGGCACTCTTTTCCTTCCCATCCAGTTGGGATCGGCAGGCGCAATCGTGCTATTTATTACCGCGCTGGTCGCCTGGCCTCTGACATACTGGCCGCATAAGGCGCTGTGTCAGTTTATTCTTTCCTCAAAGACTTCTGCCGGTGAGGGAATTACTGGCGCCGTTACTCATTATTACGGCAAGAAAATCGGCAGTATTATTACCACGCTTTATTTCATTGCGTTTTTTGTCGTGGTGTTAATTTATGCTGTGGCGATTACCAATTCCCTGACAGAACAATTAGCGAAGCATATTCAGATAAATATTCGCATCCGGATGGCAGTTAGCTTCGGCGTAGTACTTATCCTGAATATGATTTTCTTAATGGGAAGACATGCCACTCTTCGCGTAATGGGCTTTTTAGTCTTTCCACTTATCGCTTACTTCTTGTTCCTTTCGCTCTACTTAACCGGAAGCTGGCAACCCTCGTTACTGACCGGGCAGATGTCTTTGGATAGTCACACGTTGCACCAGGTATGGATTTCTATTCCGGTGATGGTTTTTGCTTTTAGCCATACGCCCATTATTTCGACGTTTGCCATCGACAGACGGGAAAATTTTGGCGATCAGGCCATGGATAAATGCAAAAAGATCATGAAGGTCGCCTATCTGATTATCTGCCTGAGCGTGCTGTTCTTTGTCTTTAGCTGCCTGCTCTCCATTCCGCCGTCATACATTGAAGACGCGCGCAACGAAGGCGTTACCATCCTTTCCGCGCTCTCGATGATGCCCAATGCGCCGGCCTGGCTCTCTATTTCCGGTATTATCGTTGCCGTCGTGGCCATGTCGAAATCTTTCCTCGGCACCTATTTCGGCGTCATCGAGGGCGCAACCGAAATGGTAAGAACCACCCTACAGCAGGTTGGCGTGAAAAAAAGCCGGGCGTTCAATCGCGCGCTGTCTATCATGCTGGTTTCCGGGATTACGTTTATTATTTGCTGTATTAACCCGAATGCCATCTCTATGATTTATGCCATTAGCGGCCCGCTCATTGCGATGATTCTGTTTATTATGCCCACGTTGTCAACGTACCTGATACCGGCATTGAAACCCTACCGTTCAGTAGGTAATTTCATTACGTTGGTCGTCGGTTTACTTTGCGTATCGGTGATGTTTTTCGGCTAAAGTAAAAGATAGCCGGGATATAACTCCCGGCTATTTTATATAAGAATCCAGCACCTTTAATATTACGTCCAGATCTTCTTCACGTCTGGCTTCATCACTCTGATGAACGATATGTTCGGTCAGATGCCCTTTAATCACCTCGCGCATTAAGCCATTTACCGCGCCGCGAATCGCCGCGATCTGTTGTAACACGGCCGCGCATTCATGCGGTTCATCCAGCATTTTTTTTAGCGCTATCACCTGCCCCTGAATCTTGCTGGTTCTGGCTTTAAGCTTTTGTTTGTCCCGGATGGTATGTGACATTACAACACCTCACTAACATTAACGAATACAAATTATAGCATTACGATGCTACTGGGGGGTAGTATTCCATACTGGGGGGGAGTAGAATGACGCCCACATAAAACAACTAAGAATCATTCTCATGGGTGAATTTTCGACACTTCTTCAGCAAGGAAACGGCTGGTTCTTCATTCCCAGCGCCATTTTATTAGGTATTTTGCACGGGCTTGAACCAGGGCACTCCAAAACCATGATGGCGGCTTTTATCATTGCCATTAAAGGTACGGTTAAACAGGCCGTCATGCTCGGTCTGGCAGCAACGCTTTCTCATACCGCGATCGTCTGGTTAATCGCGCTGGGTGGGATGTATCTTAGCCGGGCATTCACCGCACAATCAGTGGAACCATGGCTGCAGTTAATTTCTGCGATTATTATTCTGAGCACCGCGTGCTGGATGTTCTGGCGGACATGGCGAGGCGAGCAGCAGTGGCTGGCGGGAAACCACCATCACGACCACGACCACGACCACGACCACGACCACGACCACGACCACGACCACGACCATCATGGTCACATACATCCGGAAGGTGCAACGTCAAAAGCGTATCAGGATGCCCATGAACGCGCCCATGCTGCCGATATTCAACGCCGTTTTGATGGTCAAACAGTGACTAATGGACAGATCCTGCTGTTCGGCCTGACCGGAGGGCTTATCCCCTGTCCGGCTGCGATCACCGTTTTACTGATTTGTATCCAGCTTAAAGCGTTTACACTGGGCGCCACGATGGTGCTGAGCTTTAGTCTTGGCCTGGCATTAACGCTGGTGACGGTAGGCGTTGGCGCGGCGATAAGCGTTCAACAGGCAGCAAAGCGCTGGAGTGGTTTTTCGACGCTTGCCCGGCGGGCGCCCTATTTTTCGAGCATTCTGATTGGTCTGGTCGGCGTGTATATGGGAATTCATGGCTATACCGGGATCATGCAGTAAATATGTAACGCTTCTGCTCAGGCCGTATCATTCACGTCGGGTTTCATTCCAGAAGCGTTTTTACTTATCAAACGGTATGAAAGGCCATACATTCAGCGTCCCGCCTGAATTCTGTATTTTACTCCACTACAGGCAAAACATACCCCACCGCCACCGGGTGTAGCCGGCGTGTCAGTGTTTCTGGATAGGGTCGCCGGAGGCGGGTTATTGCGGCGCGATAAACGGAGTTCGCTGCAGTGATTTACAAAACCGGGTACCAAACAGCAGTTCCCGTAATCGGTTCCGCATTCCCAGCTTCACCAGTAACCGGTATTTGTCCTGCCAGATTTGCTTCTCCTGTGTATTCAGCCTTCCACACAACGCTGACAACCTTCCTCGTCCACGGTAAACTTCCTGAAGCAAGCGTAACTGGGCCAGGCTCACTCCACATGCCAGTATCTCCCGGTGCATCAACTGATCCATATAGTTCATCAACCGCTTCGGATTGTTAAATATCGGTGGCACTTCCAGAAAGCCCGTCACCGGATCCGGAGATAACAAAAAGGCGTCCAGCCCTCCTGTCCTGCGCAGGCGTGCGCCCCCGGCCCACTGTTCATCCCGCCGCCACCGAATAAGTATCTCCGCCAGTTCCTGCTCCAGCAGCGCCGGGATGCCGCCGTATACCTTCAGTACCACCCGGTCGCTGAAAAACAGCTCATCGCTGATAATCATAACCGGGTAGTCCGGCAGTATCTGTCTCAGGGAATAGAACAAAAAGAGATGTTCACGGGGACGCAGACACAGTATCAGTATGGCCTCCGGTTTCCGACGTAATTGCTGCAACAGAACAGGCAGCCTGTATGCGGTTTCACAGTTGCAGCCCGGCAGAAATCTTCGGACCAGGTGTGCCACGGCGATCGTCACCGGCCAGCAGTCACCGTAAACGATAATCTGCCGGGCCGGCATCCGGTTATGTTCCGTCATCCTCATCCTCCTTCTTTTTCAGGATCTTTCCCGCATTTCTGTTACTGCACAGCCGGTTCCACAGTTCATTTGCCATCGACCTGTCACCATTACCGACCCGGCGTTTTGATACCAGCGGCGGTCCGGCTTTTTCACGGCGCGTGGACGGGGTGGGACTGTCAAGAACCCGGATAACATAAATCTCATAGCGTCGTGCTTTATTAGGCAGGGTCTGGTGACGGCAGATGCTGACCACCCGCGATGTTTTGCTTCGCAGATAGGCAATCAGGTAGCTGGCCCGTCTGGCCGTGATGTGAAACGCCTCTGCTATCTGGTTACGCTGAACCCAGTTCTGCTGCAACAGGCACCAGTGTGCCACAATGATATACAGGGGCTCGTCGGCATACTGGCGGACGCTTTCCGGAATAAAACAGGCATCATGGTTGGTCTGTCCGGGATAATGAATATCGTTACCTGAAAAAACTATCTTCTCTTTTGATTTATCAGAAGACATGCAGACTCTCCGTTTTTTAGTGAAAAAGACCGAGAAGAAAAAATAATCATAAAGATAAATTTATATCTATTTTTAATTAACTATCAGGAAATGGTATTTAATTCTGCTAATTGTAAGTAACAATCACTGTCATTGCGGCTGAAAAAGCACCTGTTTTAATTACCGCACCGGGTATAGCTTCGACCTTTGCTTTATACTGTTTTATAATTTTGCCACCGGCACCGTTATCAAGATGGATAGATCCCATATCTGTTTTCATATTAAATTTAACTGGTGTGTTATTATCCACATCAATTACCGACAGTCTGAAACCATTGTATTCTTGTTTATCATTCTTAAGAAGCACGGCGCTGTCAGCATCTGCCAGTGTCAGACCGTTGGTCCTGAACTCTATAGCCAGCGGGGCGTCGAACGGGATCTGCGTTCCGACATTCTGTTGTGCTGTAACGGTGAAAGGTACTTCCCTGGGCACCATGGTTTCCTTATATTCCGTATAAAAATGCCCCATTTTGATGGTAGCAGAAGGAGAAATAATAACCTTGCCTGAGTTGTCAGGAATCATCCTGATATTAAAGGCAGAAACCGACAAAGGTGTATACGGTTTAGTTGGTGACGGTACGGTTGATGGTTTATAGGGAAGAATATCAAATGTACTTGCCGGAACGTTTATGTTCAAAAAACCATATTTAAAACTTTGTTCAACATAAATACGTACAGTAAGTTTTCCACTCAGATTATATGTTTTATTCTGTTCCAACTCTTGACCAAATATCTTTGAGCTGGACCAGCCGGCAAAACCTGCCTGTATCTCCCGCCATGAAAATTTAACAGGATCTCGACTACCCTCCTGAATAAACAACTCCATACCAAGACCGCTCTTTTTCAGGGCTTCCACCATTGGTTGCACATTCTTAAGACTGATAGTGGCATTATAAGGTTCTGAATAAGTATTAATTGCAGTTATGCAGGTATAACTGAAGGGAATGTCTTTAATTGTCTGTAGTTCATCACCTGTGCCATATTGCCCTGCTTTAATATTAATATTCTGGATGTTAACACTCCCAGTGGCATTACAATATGACCATTCGATAGCTGCCTGCGCAGAATCACAGACAGCAAAGAAAAAAAATACACCTGACAGTATCAGTGATTTCATATTGAATAATCTTCCTGTCATGATGTCGCCCCTGCGTCCTTAAACGCACAGTTCAGGGCATCGCAGGTGTAGCGATTCATCTGCAGTCCCCCGTAATCATCAATATACCCCACCCACAGCGTCCGGGTTTCTGCCGGCAGAACAGCCTTTAAAGGCAGGTTCCCCAGGGGCGGCACCATCACGCCCTCGCGGAAACCGCTGAGCCTGTGGCTACGGTCTGCTCCCAGCCACGCCACAGTGATGTAGTACGGCGTCGGGTTTCTGAGGGTCAGGTGTCCCGCATTCCGCTCAGCGGTCAGCTTTCTTTCCGGCTGGTCATTGCTGCTTCTGATAATGGCTTTCGGACGGTAAAACAGTTTCAGCTGGCTCTGCATGGCCAGCTGCAGGACGTTGTCGTCTTCCGGCTTCGGGGGAACGCCCCGCACGTTAAACCAGAACAGCGTTTCCCTGTCCTGAGGGAGCTTATCTGTCAGCCCACGAACCTGGGTGATACGGACCTGGGATTTCTGTCCGGCATCAATACGCTGCAGCGGCGGCAGCGCCATCAGCGCATCGGTTCTCACCCCGTCAGCGTCCGTCACCCAGGACTGCGCCAGGAACGGCGTGGTTTTGTCATCGTTATTCAGCGTGATGGCCACCGTTTTCTGCGGCGCATCCATGATAATACGGGTCCGGTCAACATTGACGGCCGCCGGGCTGTACTGGCTCCATGCTGCCGCCAGTGCGAGTAAAATCACACGGCTTCTTCTGCTGTTTTTCACCTGTTTTCTCCTTTAGACCTGCTCTGTTACAGGGATATTTTTATCTGCAGGGCAGTAACAGCGGCCCCCGGCTGAGTGTCACCGTTTCCGGCAGGGTGAGTCTGCACTGCACCCGGCCATCCCAGGACACATTCAGGGTCCGGCGGTCTTCCCCGCTGAGACCTGTCAGGTAGGCCAGACCGCCATCTCCGACCATCCCCGCGGTTCTGCCGGTTTTCCCGGACACCACCAGGGCGCCAAACGGCGGACTTGCGCCATCAGCCAGCCGGATATGACCGAGCACCTGCTCCCCCTGGCTGGCGTCAATCTTCCGGTAGCCCACCGCGCCCTCCGTCAGTACCTGACTGATGACGGAGCTGCTGACGTCCACGTCCTCCGGCAGGGCGGCCACATCAACCGAAATATCGCTGCGGCGATAGCTGCTGCCGGCGCTCACCACGCCCACCCCGAAGCGGTTGGTCACCCCGCTGTTGCCGTTCACCGGCACACCGGCCACGTCTCCGGTATCTATCATCATGCGGGGCTCATTCCCGGCCATCGACTGGCTGAAAGCGGCACCGTGGGCGGTGGCAGTCACCGAGCCGTACCAGCTCAGGCCCAGGCTGCGGTACTGTCCGGGCTGCAGGGTGGCGTCCGCTGCCGCCTGGCCCCACGGCAGACGGCTCTGCACGCTGCCGCTGAAGCTGCTGTTGCTGCCGGTGTCATAACGGTTATGACCGGCGCTGATGTTCCATGTAGTGTCCGGGTTATGGAAATCGCTGTAATTCACGGTCTGCTGCAGGCCGCCCCGGTTATCTTTCTGTACGCTGTAACTCACCTGGCGGCTGTCTCCCCACGGGATACTGATGGTGGCGTAGACCTGGTTCTGGCTACCCCCGCCGGTGTACTGGTTACGGGCAAACGACACCGAGGCCGAGAGTCCCTGAAGGTCGCCGAGACTGAACACCTTGTTGAGGCTGAGCATGTAGTTATTGTTGGACTGTGCGTTCCAGTAATTGAGCCGGCTTACCGAGAGGGCCGCGCTCATGTTGAGTACCGGAACGGACTGGCTATAAGTCACGGTGTAGCTCTGTTTTTCATGCCATGCATCGCCGCCGTCAGTGGCCCGACGCTGCAGGTACTCCGGCATGGACAGAAAATGGCGGTCCGAGAAGCGGTATCCGACGAACGCCAGGGTACTGCCGGTTTTATCAAACGTTTTGGCATAGTTGATACGGTAGCTGTAACCGGACTGCTTCTGCCCGTGCGGCAGCCGCGCATCTGAACGGGTGACGTCCGCAGACAGAGCGCCCAGCAGCCCCATATTCTGGCCGATCCCGAGCGCAGCGGACCGGTAGTCGCCGGTGGAGGCAATGAGGCCGCCATACAGCGACGTGTTGTTAAATGCTCCCCAGGTGGCCTCCCCGAGCAGAAAGTCAGGGCTGACCGTGCTGTTGTTATGCGTACCTCCGTACAGCGGACGTCCGGCGGCCACCTTATAGCGAACCTGCCCCTGGCGTGCCATAAAGGGAACGCTGGCCGTGTTGACCTGCCAGGTCCGGACGCTGCCGTCGCTTTCCCGGACGCTGACATCCAGGTTGCCGCTGATATTCTGGCTCAGGTCGGGAAGCTCAAAAGGCCCCGGCGACACCCGGGTCTGGTACAGAATGCGACCATTCTGGCTGACGGTGACCTGTGCATTACTGTTCGCAATGCCGCTAATTTTCGGGGCATACCCCTGAAGAGAGGGCGGCAGCATGCGCTCATCGCTGGCCAAAGTGAGCCCGGCAAAGCGGAAGGAGTCAAAAATAGCGGAGCTGAGGTACGTCTGTCCGAGCGTCAGTTTTGAGCGCAGTGCTGGCAAGGCACGGAACAGATACGTCTGCGGCAGATAAAAATCGGACTGTGATGCGCCCTGCCCACTGTCAAAACGGCTGTACTGGTAATCGCTCCGCAATCGCCAGGCGCCGAGATTAAACCCGGCGGTGCCGTAGAGGCTGTAGCTGGTAGAGGTTTCCCCCTGCTGCGGCATATAGCGGTTGACCATCAGGCTGTAATCAAGCAGGCCGGCGGTGACGCCGTCGCTCCAGCGTGAAGGGGGCACCCAGTCCGGGTCCTGATAACGCATCCAGGCCTGGGGAATAATGAAGGTCAGACGCTGATTTTCAGCGCTGTACCGTACCTGACTGTCAGCGGAGCGCAGCTCAAGGCATTGCCCGTCCGGGATACCGGTAACGGGTTTCAGGCCATGAATAATCTTATCCTTAAGACCCAGCATGGCCACCATGTCTGTTGTCACACAGATGACGGCCGCGTCGAGTCCGGCAACCGGTACAACCCTGACCGGATACTGTTCCCGTACCGGCTGGTCATTGAGCCAGATATCGAGAATATAGTTACCGGGCGCCACATACCCCTCGCGGCTGAAGGCCGTGAGGTCCACGTTAGACAGGTTCCCGCTGTCCAGCAGGCTGGCATTGAACTCCGTGGCCTGCGACTTCAGGACGGAAAATGTCAGGGTAATCAGAATGGCAAGCCGGGTAATTTTCATGGCATGGCGCTTTCGTGTTGTCGTCCGTGTAACAGACAGCCCGCAGGCACAGTCAGATATAAAAGCCGTCCGATCCCCTCCGTGGACGGCTTCTCCCTGTCGTTATTTACCGCGTGAAATCACAGGTATTTCAGGGTGTAGGTGACGGATGCGTTAACATCGCCAGGAGTTGCGGCACCTGTCAGGGCTATCAGGCGGGCAAAGAAGTTGAGTTCGTTATTCCCGGCTTGCAGTTGCTGAGCTTCGCCATCCGGCATCGGGGTATTAGGTGTAATCAGTGAGGTATTGTCACTTTTCAGAAGCTGCACACCAACATGCTGGGCACTGCCGGTGCTGACGTAAGCTTTACCTGAGGTATCAGCTGTGCCACTGAAAGAGACGGTTACTTTAGACATTTTCCCTGCGGAGCCAGCAGGATTTGAACCTGCATCATTCGGATCGAAGGCGCAGTTCTGCAGATGAATGGTGAACGGTTTTGATTCCGTAGTTGCGTCGGCGGTATTCAGTTTACGGTAAGAAATCTGTCCAAACGGAACGGTGATCGCATCGTCGCCCGGTGCGATATCACAGGGTGAGTTGGTGATGGTACCAGTGAAAAGAATTTTACCTGAGCCGAACGGGCCTGCTGTGGGTGGATCGACTGCATATACAGAAGCGCCATACATCATACCGGCAGCCGCCATGGCAAGTATTATTTTATTACGCATAGATAATATGTCCTTTGGGTGAATGAGAATTATTTTGCAAAGGCTGAAAACAACTCTGAGGGTATTAATGAAAGCGTTCAGAAAAGATTCGTATGAATAATAAACGCCTGGTGTTAAACGAAGCACCTGAACTTTCCATCGAAAAATATTGATTTCAGCTAATGCCTAATCAGTTGTAAGAAAATTCTTATTCAAATTAAAACAATAAAAATAGATCGATACGATCGATGATTATGATCGTAATTTAAGAATAATCATCAAAGAAATACTTTTTAATGTAATTATAAGCGGGTGAATACCTAACAGACAGATATTCGCAGCGGACATGAAATATTTTGTAATATGTTATCGGGAATGTATGTTTTGCTTTTCCATTACACTGGATATTTACAAAACATAATACTAATCATATATAACAATGAAATTACTGGTAGCATAAAAAACTAGATATAACGCAAGTAAAAGGCATTTAATTCCAAAACATTAACTTAATAAATCATTATGAACCATCATAAGTGGAAGGAATAAAAAATAATAAATGAAATGATATTCTTCTGTATTTGTGATGGGCATCACAATAGATATAAATGCAGGTACCCTGACATTTCTGAACTTCGCGGATGAAATTTAAAAACAATGCCGACAGCAAAGAACAAACTGGTAATAGCTGTCAGACATAATGCTGCCTGCTGTAATGTATACAGCAGGCTGGGGGATATTAATGCGCGGCGTCGTGCTGCACGGAGTGCGTGGGTGATTCCTGAACTGACTGAGAGTCTACAACTATGCCATCCTGAGCTGATTTCAGTAATAGACCTGCCTGATAGTATTTTCCTTCGTTCATCAAGGAAAGCGCTGTGGTCACATCCTTACGGGTTTGCTGAAGAGGAATGAGTTCCTGATTTTCAATAACACTGACGCCTGCTAGTTTCAGGGCCTCTATAGTCCCTTTTTTATCTCCTTCTTTCATTTTCTGGTTTGCTTTATTAATAGCATCATTTTTCTGGCCCGCAGGGAGATAATCTTCTGCTACCGTAATCGATGAATTTATCCGAATATAGTGGTCTCCTTCAACTGGGGCTTTTTTATCTGATTTGACATACAGATTCCAGTCAGTGCTGTCATCGTTCAGGAGTTTTTCTGCTTGCGCAGCCAGTTGTTCCGCCTTTTGGGTGCGACCATTAAACAACTCGAATCGCGACATTCCGATATCACGCATGGCCTGCCAGGCCTGTCCGGATATCTTGTCATTATTCAGAGTAACGTTATCAGTCATGTTTGTTGCGGCCATAATATTTCCTGAAAACAGGATAACCATCAGCGCAACGCCTGGCATAATATGGCTTTTCATAATCCATCATCTCCACAAAGTAACATTTTTTATCGGATTATCCTATTCAGAACCGGTAACCCACGCCAAGATTAAAACCATTGCTATTAAGGCTTCCGCTGTTATGGGTAGCATCAAAATCCGCTCCCTCATAACCCAGAGTTATAGCGACACTACTGACCGGGGTATAAGCCACGCCAGCAGAATAACCATATCCGACCTTACTGTCAGACTCATTTATCCCGTGATCACGCTGATGCAATAATACGGGGCCCACTTGACTATACAGACTTAACTGGTTATTTATTTTCCATGAGGGGCCTGCAAGCAGGGAGTAATAACGGGTTGTTACACGACCATTACTGCTTTCATCGGAATAGCGCTGGCTTCCATTTAGCCATGCAAATGAGGTTGTCATCCCCCAGTCCGGTGACATTTCATAGTTGTTTGCCAGCCGTACCCCACGCAACGTCCCGGCGTGATTAGTATGGGACTGGGCGTATCCAAGTGAAAATGTACTGGCATTATCGTCTGCCCATACCGGACTGGCTGCAGCAGACAGCAGAACAATACCGGTACTTCCGGCTAATAGCATTTTGTTCATCTTCTTCTCTCCGGTTATTTTACCTGATGCCTTACTGGCATGTATTAAGTTAAAATCTTTCCGTGATAACAAACTATAAATAAATCTTTTAAATTATGAGCACTGTTACGCCAGCAAATAACTTTATCTCCGGCTGTCGGGAGGCTATTCACGAAAATATATCCAGGCCAGAAACAGTATTTAATAATAAATAAACTGGAAAATAAAAACTGACAAAAATAGAAGTTCACTGATATATACCAAAAATAATTTGAGTTGCTGAAAGGCGGCAAGGGAGTGAGTCCCCGGGAGCATAGATAACGCTGTGACCGGGGAGAGCAACAAATCTGCCGGGAGCAGACTTGAACGTCGCATGCGACGGCCCGTCAGGGCGAGGCCCATGGATGGACTGAGTAATCCGTAGCTAACACATAAGCCACTTGAAGTATGAAGGGTATATAACGGGAAAGAAGGCCTATCGGCCTGGTAAATCAACGTCTGTGATTTAAGTTGCAGGAAACGGCTATGGAGAGGGGGATGCGGCAGTTATCGGGCAGTAACGGCATTGTTCAGTGAGTATCCAGGAAACAAAAAAAGAAGGGAGCGGTACTCCCTTCGTAAACATGTCAGAATACGACATTTTGGTACTCTTTTATTTATTATCTGGCCGTAAAAGTTATGCTGTTGGCAGATATCTCCAGTCAACATAAAAAAATACCACCAGCTAAAAATGTGATGCAAACCACCATTAAGCAGGTAACCAAATTGACTGTGCCACTAAATCCGGAAAAGAGTTTGAATCCGGGGATAACATCTGATGCAGAAATTAGCACCAGTCTTCGATTCGGATACCCGGAATGCGTTCAAACTCGCGGAGATTGTTTGTGACGACGACCAGTCCGCGGCTACGGGCATGGCCAGCAATCATCTGGTCATAAGGCCCGACAGGTGTTCCCTTGCGGGCCAGTTCGGCACGGATTTGACCGGTATGTATCGCTGCCTGTGTATCGTAATCCAGAACCTCAAGGCGGGAGATAAATCCCTCCACGACGGCAAGATTACGCTCCGGCGCCAGGCTTTTTTCAGCACCGTAAATCAGCTCCATTAAGGTGATGGAGCTGATACACATTCGGGATGTATTGAGGTTGAAGCGTTCTTTGACGTGTTCGGGCTTATTTTTGATGGTGAAAATACAGGTATTGGTATCAAGCATGAATTTCAGCATCAGAATCCTTCCCGTTCCTGTACTGCGGGTTGTTCTCTGGTACTCATAAAATCAGTACTGGCGCCTTCGCCATCGAACCAGCTGTCCCAGGATTCTCCGACTGGAGTAATGATTCTGCTTCTGCCAACCGCAATGATTTCGACATGTTTCACATCATCCGGAAAGGATATCGATTTAGGCAATCTGACTGCCTGGGTCCGGTTACTAAAAAAAAGTGTTGTGTGCATAACTGCCTCCTTTCTGGATATACAACGCGTATATCCATTATGAGTAGAGGCGATGTATATGTCAAAGAGATATACAGGAAAAAATAATCCAGTCACATGACGCGCACTCCGCAGGGCATCCTTGTCCAACCCCGGCAATCGGGGAAAGCGAGTTTCCCCGACTCCGGCATTTCTGAATACATCCAATGAAGGAAATACCATGCAAACAATGCATAAAAAACATATGTGCCCATGGCTTCTGCCCGGTTTGCTCGGTCTGGCTCGGCGTGCGCCAGTACCGCATACTTACGCAGCCATCATTGAGGCAGGATTTTATCCGGAAGGTACAGATCTCCAGCTTGTTCTTAAGATAATTGAGACCGCGCGACAGGAAATCCGTCTGATGGACTATTCCTTCACCTCTTGGGAGGTGGTCCGGTTCGAACATTCAGTGAGTACAAAATTCTCCATGTCAAAGTGATCGTCAGCGACGACCGCCACACCGAGGTGGACGCGTCAGAATCGCTGATCGGACACGTCGCAATCTACACTCTGACTTATAAGCCAGCCTGAAGGGGCATGTTGGCTTTGACGATCAGGCAAAAAACAACGGCGAATAAAGTCGTATGATGATCTTCACATTTATCATCATCAGCGTTCATATTACTCAACCTGTAATCAACCTCTGGCGTTTTTCTGTATCCATCACAACCATTTCCGGTAAAGGTAAAAAAGGGATTTGAACCTTTCCGGAGATGATAATGAAGGTAAATGCATGGACAATTTTGCTTATGTCGGCGCATCTGACGGCCTGTGCCGTCCCTGGCACAGAAAAATATCAGACCAGCATGGACAGCGTTACGGCAGAAAAAATAAGCCGGATTATCCAGTCGGATGTCATTCCTTATAAAGGCGAAAACCATGGAGAAGTTATCAGCCGCGTATCGTCTGCTTTTCTCGGAACACCTTATCAGGCGGATACGCTCATCGGTGGGCCCGGCATCCCCGAAGTCCTTGTAGCGAATTTCAACGGCGTGGACTGCTTTACCCTGGCTGATTACGTTGAAGCCCTGGCCCGCAGCGATAATCAGAAATCGTTTCTGCATAATCTTGCCAGGACTCGCTACGCCGCGGGCAAAGTTGCTTATCTCAGCCGCCGGCACTTCTTCTCTGACTGGTTCGCCGCAACACCGCGTAATGCACGGGATGTAACGCCGGATATCAGCCCTGATTATGTCGTTGTTGACAAGCAGCTTAACCATAAACCTGATGGCGGCGAGTACATTCCTGGTCTGGGCATCCATCCTCGTAAAATAAATTACATTCCCGGAAGAGCCATCAACCAGCAGGTCATGAACCACCTAAAAAACGGGGATTATATCGGTGTCTACTCCCCGCTTGACGGGCTGGACGTTTCACATGTGGGTATCGTAGTTCGCCATGATGAACAGGTGTGGTTCAGGAACGCCTCCTCATTGGCCGCAAACAGAAAAGTGGTGGACACACCGTTTATGGAATACATGCATTCCAGACCGGGCATCGTTGTGCTGCGGGCTGAATGATAAAGTCATTACCGGAGTCGCCAGCTGATAATAGCCGTCCGACATAGGTATTGAAACCCTGTGTACTGTGGGGCCGACACGGAAAATTGCTGTAAATTCGTGGATTTAGTAAATACTAGAAGATATTTGTCTGGAGCGGGCGAAGGGAATCGAACCCTCGTATAGAGCTTGGGAAGCTCTCGTTCTACCATTGAACTACGCCCGCTTTGAGATGCGTAAGGCATTATAAACCTTACGCTCTGGTTGGCAAGAGACTTACTGGCTGACTGGCGATTAATTCGCCGTCAGCACTTCGGTTTACTCCCCTGCGGCGGCAGATAACGCAGCGGATCGATGGCCGTCGCCCGGTAGCGAATCTGGAAGTGTAGTCTTACGGATGCGGCATCCGTGCTGCCCATCGTAGCGATTTTTTGCCCCGCTTTAACGCTTTGTCCATTATTAACCAGCATGGTGTCATTATGAGCGTAAGCCGTAATGTAATCTTCATTGTGCTTAATCATGATGAGATTGCCGTAACCGCGCAGCTGGTTCCCGACATAGACAACTTTACCCGCTCCCGCCGCATAAACAGGCGTTCCGCGCGCGCCCGCAATATCGATCCCCTTATTTCCGCCCTCCGCGGTGGAATAAGGTAAAATCACTTTACCGTTAGCAGGCCATACCCAACAACGCTGCCCCACCGGCGGCCAGGAGGATTTTGGCACCGAAGATGACGGTCTGACCGCAGCAGTTTTTGTTGCTGTTTTATTGCTGGTTTTGCGTGTTGAACTGCTACTCTTTGCGCTGCCGCGCACTTTAATTCGCTGCCCCACCTCAATAGTATAAGGCGGAGAAATGCCATTCAGTCGGGCCAGTTCTTTCACGCTGGTTCCCGTAGCGCGCGATATACGATACAACGTATCGCCGCGCTTAACGGTATAGACGGAGCCGGAATACGTTCCTGAGCCGGAATTACTGGAACACCCCGCCAGCAGCAGCCCTGTGCATAACAGCACCGCAATACCCAGGCTATTTTTGTTCAGGCGTCCTGCGCTCAAAACCATTCCTCACTCTATTGACAGACGCCTTATGATAGCAGCCAAATGCCGTATGCCCAATCCATTGACGCCGGAAAGGGTCCGCGCGGATGATGATGCCGCGAATATCCGATATGCCAGCATAATATCGACTCACGGCACAATGGTGCTCGTCTGCGTTCTGTCAGGGCCTGTTTTGGTAATGCCTTTCTTTCTGTTATGCGCTACGCTGATCGTCTGAGTATATGGCCTGGCCATGCTGCCGGGTCATTTTAATTTTCAGGAGCTTTCATGACTGAGGAACATGTCGTTTTATTGGATGAGCAGGATAAGCCTTCCGGCACACTGGAAAAGTATGCGGCTCATACGCTTAATACGCCTTTGCATCTGGCTTTCTCCTGCTGGCTATTTAACGAAGATGGTCAGTTGCTGGTAACACGACGGTCGCTGAGCAAGAAAGCCTGGCCAGGCGTGTGGACGAATTCGGTTTGCGGTCATCCGCAACAAGACGAAACCACCGAAGAGGCGATCATCCGCCGTTGTCGGTTCGAACTCGGCGTGGAAATTACCGATCTCACCCCCGTCTATCCGCACTTCAGCTATCGGGCGACAGATCCAAACGGTATTGTGGAAAATGAAGTCTGTCCGGTATTTGCCGCGCGGGCAACCAGTGTGTTACAGGTTAACAGCGAAGAGGTGATGGACTATCAGTGGAGCGAATTTAAAAGCGTATGGAAAAGCCTTCTCGCTACGCCGTGGGCATTTAGCCCGTGGATGGTCATGCAAGCGTCAGACGAACAAGCGCGTGAACGACTGCTCAATTACTGCCAGCGTTAAAGATTGCCTGATGGCGCTACGCCTGAACAAAGAGATGCCGGATGGCGGCTAATGCCCCATCCGGCAATTTACATCTTATTTCACCGGACGCATCGCCGGGAACAGAATAACGTCGCGAATCGTGTGGCTGTTAGTAAACAGCATCACCATACGGTCGATACCAATTCCCAGACCCGCTGTCGGCGGTAAACCGTGTTCCAGCGCCGTCACGTAGTCTTCGTCGTAGAACATGGCTTCGTCGTCGCCCGCCGCTTTTGCATTAACCTGATCCAGGAAACGCTGCGCCTGGTCTTCCGCATCGTTCAACTCGCTAAAGCCATTGCCGATTTCACGACCGCCGATAAAGAACTCGAAGCGGTCAGTGATTTCCGGGTTCACATCATTACGACGCGCCAGCGGAGACACTTCAGCCGGATATTCGGTGATGAAGGTCGGCTGAATCAGATGCGCTTCAGCGACTTCGTCAAAGATCTCGGTGACGATACGGCCCAGACCCCAGCTCTTCTCGACGTGAATGCCGATGCTTTCAGCAATCGCCTTCGCGGAATCGAAGTTGTCCAGATCAGCCATATCTGTTTCCGGACGATATTTCTTGATCGCTTCACGCATGGTCAGTTTTTCGAACGGCTTACCGAAGTCAAACACTTCATCACCGTACGGAACCTGGGTGGTGCCCAGAACATCCTGCGCCAGCGTACGGAACAGAGACTCAGTCAGCTCGATCAGGTCTTTGTAGTCCGCATACGCCATATAGAGTTCCATCAT
The DNA here is from genome assembly GCF_017572235.1 of Salmonella sp. 32010601201800023SM. Taxonomy (NCBI): domain Bacteria; kingdom Pseudomonadati; phylum Pseudomonadota; class Gammaproteobacteria; order Enterobacterales; family Enterobacteriaceae; genus Salmonella; species Salmonella sp. 32010601201800023SM. The sequence goes on along the minus strand of NZ_JAGEQS010000002.1, from coordinate 365,685 downwards.
GGTGAACTCAGGATTATGGCGCACGGAGATGCCTTCGTTACGGAAGTTACGGTTAATTTCGAATACGCGTTCGAAGCCGCCAACCACCAGACGCTTGAGGTACAGTTCCGGCGCGATACGCAGGTACATGTCCAGATCCAGCGCGTTGTGATGGGTGATAAACGGACGGGCAGACGCGCCGCCTGGGATCACCTGCATCATCGGCGTTTCGACTTCCATAAAGCCGCGAGCAACCATAAACTGGCGAATACCAGCCAGGATCTTCGAACGGGTTTTGAAGGTGTTACGGGATTCATCGTTAGAGATGAGATCCAGATAACGCTGGCGATAGCGCGCTTCCTGGTCCTGCAGGCCGTGGAATTTATCCGGCAACGGACGCAGCGCTTTCGTCAGCAGGCGCAGTTCGGTGCAGTGGATAGACAGCTCGCCGGTTTTGGTTTTGAACAGCTTACCTTTCGCGCCGAGGATATCGCCAAGATCCCACTTCTTGAACTGCTCGTTGTAAACGCCTTCCGGCAGATCATCGCGCGCCACATACAGCTGAATACGGCCGCCTACGTCTTGCAGGGTAACAAAAGAGGCTTTACCCATAATACGGCGAGTCATCATACGGCCCGCGACGGACACTTCAATATTCAGCGCTTCCAGTTCTTCAGCTTCTTTCGCGTCAAACTCTGCGTGCAGTTGGTCTGAGGTACGGTCACGACGGAAATCGTTCGGGAACGGGATACCCTGCTCACGCAGTGCAGCCAGCTTCTCGCGACGTGCCTTCATTTCATTGTTAAGATCGACTACCTCGTCAGCGCCCTGTGCGTTTTGTTCAGACATGTTGATTCCTCATAGCCCTGCTTTCAAACTTGCTTCGATAAATTGATCCAGACTACCGTCCAGTACCGCCTGTGTATTGCGGGTTTCCACCCCAGTACGCAGGTCTTTAATGCGGGAATCGTCCAGGACATAGGAACGAATCTGGCTTCCCCAGCCGATATCGGACTTAGTGTCTTCCATCGCCTGTTTTTCAGCGTTCTTTTTCTGCATCTCCAGTTCATAAAGCTTCGCTTTCATCTGCTTCATGGCCTGGTCTTTGTTTTTGTGCTGCGAACGGTCGTTCTGGCACTGCGTCACGATTCCGGTTGGAATATGGGTGATACGCACGGCGGATTCCGTACGGTTAACGTGCTGACCGCCTGCGCCAGACGCGCGATAGACGTCGATACGCAAATCCGCCGGGTTAATGTCGATATCGATATCGTCGTCCACTTCCGGATACACAAACGCGGAGCTAAACGAGGTATGACGGCGACCGCCGGAGTCGAACGGGCTTTTACGCACCAGACGATGTACGCCGGTTTCAGTGCGCAGCCAGCCATAGGCATATTCGCCGGAGATTTTGATAGTCGCGGACTTAATGCCGGCGACTTCCCCTTCCGACTCTTCAATGACTTCCGTCTTGAAGCCGCGCGCTTCCGCCCAACGCAGATACATACGCAGCAACATGCTGGCCCAGTCCTGTGCTTCAGTACCACCGGAACCGGCCTGAATATCGAGATAGCAATCGGCGCTATCGTACTCGCCGGAGAACATCCGGCGGAATTCCAACTGCGCCAGCTTCTCTTCCAGCGTATTCAGTTCCGCGACGGCTTCGTTAAACGTCTCTTCGTCGTCAGCTTCTACCGCCAGTTCCAGCAGCCCGGAAACGTCGTCCAGCCCCTGAGTCATTTGATCAAGCGTATCGACGATCGCTTCGAGCGATGAACGCTCTTTTCCCAGCGCCTGCGCGCGCTCAGGTTCGTTCCAGACATCCGGCTGTTCCAGCTCGGCGTTTACTTCTTCCAGACGCTCTTTCTTAGCATCGTAGTCAAAGATACCCCCTAAGAACGTTGGTGCGTTCCGTGAGGTCCTGAATGCGGTTATTCACCGGGTTAATTTCAAACATGGTCTGATTTCTTTTATTTGACTTGTCAAAATGCGGTTATAAGGGCGAAATATTAGCGGATTTCGCCCCTTAATTACAGCGAAAGTGTTGTTAAATCGCCCCGATCATAGCGGCCAAATATCATCGATAATAATCTGTAAACTACGGTTGCCGCGAAACTCGTTAATGTCCAGTTTATAAGCCAGTTCTACCTCCCGCACGCCGTTATCCGGCCAACAGGTCGTATCAATATTAAATGCGATGCCATCCAACAGCGGGCCGCCGCCGACAGGCTCCACCATCACCTTGAGGTGACGCTCGCCCACCAGACGCTGCTGTAGCAGACGGAAACGACCATCGAATAACGGTTCCGGGAACATTTGCCCCCACGGTCCGGCATCCCGCAACAGTTGCGCCACTTCCATAGACATCTCCGCCGCGCTTAATGGACCATCGGAGATCACCTCGCCTTGCAACAGGGCAGGATCGAGCCATTCCGTCACCAGCTCGCCAAAACGTTGCTGAAACTGCTCGAATTTATGCTCTTCCAGCGACAATCCCGCCGCCATCGCATGACCGCCGAACTTGATCATCAGATCAGGGTAAAGCGTATCCAGCCGTTCCAGCGCATCGCGCATATGCACCCCCTGAATCGATCGGCCTGAGCCTTTTAGCGTGCCGTCGCCCGCAGGCGCAAAGGCGATCACCGGGCGGTGAAAACGCTCTTTAATGCGCGACGCCAGAATTCCGACCACGCCCTGGTGCCATTCAGGATGATACATCGCCAGACCGCCCGGAAGCGTTTCACTACTGCGCTCAAGCTTTTCGCACAGGATAAGCGCTTCCGCCTGCATCCCCTGCTCTATTTCTTTGCGCGTCTGGTTAAGCGCATCCAGCTCGCTGGCCAGAACACGCGCTTCGCCGAGGTTGTCGCACAACAGTAACGCCACGCCAACGGACATATCATCCAGCCTGCCGGCGGCATTCAGGCGAGGCCCCAACGCGAAGCCTAAATCACTGGCGGCAAGCTGCTGCGGATCGCGATTCGATATCTCCAGCAACGCTTTAATTCCCGGACGGCATTTCCCGGCACGAATACGACTTAGCCCTTGCCAGGTCAGAATACGGTTGTTAGCGTCCAGCGGCACAACGTCTGCTACCGTACCCAACGCCACTAAATCCAGCAGCTCCGCCAGATTCGGCGGCGCGATGTTGCGCTCGTCGAACCATCCTTTGTCGCGCAAAAATGTTCGCAACGCCAGCATCAGGTAAAACGCCACGCCGACGCCCGCCAGCGACTTAGACGGGAATTCGCAGTCGCGCAGATTGGGATTAATAATCGCTTCGGCATCCGGCAACGTGTCGCCTGGCAGGTGGTGATCGGTCACGATCACCGGAATCCCCAACGTCTTTGCATGCGCTACGCCGGCGTGGGATGAAATGCCGTTGTCTACGGTGACGATAAGCTGCGCGCCGCGCGCCTTCGCCTGATCGACCACTTCCGGGCTTAAACCGTAGCCGTCCTCAAAGCGATTAGGCACCAGATAACTGATGTTGTCACATCCCAACGCACGCATTCCCAATACGCTTAGCGCAGTACTGGTCGCGCCGTCGGCGTCAAAATCGCCAACAACAATAATGCGGATACCTTCGCGAAAGGCGTTGTAGAGGATCTCCACCGCGTTATCTATGCCGCTAAGCTGTTGCCAGGGCAGCATTCCTTTCACGCTGCGCTCCAGTTCGTGGGCGCTACGAACGCCCCGGCTGGCATATAAACGTCGTAGTAATGGAGGAAGATCGGCGGGGAGTTCCGCCGTCTCATCAGCCTCGCGCCGACGAAGTTGTCTCTGTTGTTTCACGCGTATTATTTACCACTGGTCTGTTTTTGATGCTCATCAAGAAACGCTTTCATCTCTTTCGGTCCCTGATAGCCAGGCACCACATAGCCGTTACTCAATACAATGGCTGGCGTACCGCTAACGCCCAACTGCACGCCCAACGCATAATGATCAGCAATGTTCACGTCACAGCTTGCCGGTTTCACGCCCTTACCTGCCATGGCGTCATCAAACGCTTTGTTTTTGTCTTTGGCGCACCAGATAGATTTCATATCCTGCTCCGCCTGGCTTTCCAGCCCCTGGCGCGGGAAGGCCAGATAACGAACCGTGATCCCCAGCGCGTTATAATCTTTCATCTCTTCATGTAGCTTATGACAATAGCCGCAGGTGATATCGGTAAAAACAGTAATGACATGTTTCTCATCCGGCGCTTTATAGACGATCATCTCTTTTTCCAGCGCATTTAGCTGGCTCATCAGCAGTTTGTTCGTCACGTTTACCGGATGCGCGCCGCTCACGTCATACATCGGCCCTTGAATAATATGTTTGCCGTCATCAGTGACGTACAGTACGCCGCTGTGAGTGAGGACGGTTTTCATCCCTGCCACTGGCGAGGCCTGAATTTCCGTACTCTGAACGCCCAACTTAGCCAGCGACTGACGGATAGCCGCATCATCCGCATGGGCCACGCCTGAAAACGCCGCCGCCAGTAAAGTGAACATCATAAAACGCTTTTTCATAAACTATCCTTTCCTGTCAGCACTCATGCCCGCGGATGGTGCTGTTGATGAAGTTGACGCAAACGCTCCGTTGCGACATGCGTATAAATTTGTGTCGTCGAAAGATCGCTATGCCCAAGTAGCATTTGTACAACGCGCAAGTCGGCGCCGTGATTCAGCAAATGCGTGGCGAAAGCGTGACGTAAAACATGCGGCGATAGTTTTTCGCTATCGATTCCAGCCAGTACCGCATAATGTTTAATACGGTGCCAGAAGGTCTGCCGCGTCATCTGCTGCGCACGCTGGCTGGGGAATAATACGTCAATCGATACGCCATTGAGTAACCAGGGACGCCCATGCTCCAGATACGTTTCCAGCCAATATACCGCCTCTTCGCCTAACGGCACCAACCGCTCTTTATTGCCTTTACCGATAACCCGCACCACGCCCTGCCGCAGACTGATATCGCTCATTGTCAGCCCCACCAGTTCCGACACGCGCAAACCGGTGGCATACAGCACTTCCAACATAGCTTTATCGCGCAACTCCAAAGGTTGATCAATAAGCGGCGCCTGCAAGAGCCGCTCAACCTGCGCCTCGCTAAGGTCTTTCGGTAAACGCTGCGGAAGCTTAGGCGAGGCCAACTGCGCGCTCGGATCATCCTCACGATACTTTTCACGGTACAGATGCTGGAAGAAGCGCCGCATAGCGCTTAACAGGCGTGCGGAACTGGTCGCTTTGTATCCGCCCTCCACCCGTTCAGCCAATAGCGTTTGTAAATCATCAGCCTGCGCCGTCGCAAGCGTTTTTCCGCGATGATGCAACCACGCAACGACCATCGATAAATCGCGACGATACGCGCTTAATGTATTTTCCGCCAGATTTCGTTCCAGCCACAGGGCATCCAGAAACTGCTCAATACGCGCTAAATCCTGTTCCATTCGCGCTCCCTACTTCACGCTTACTTTTGGTGCATTATGCCTCATTGTGCCGTGAATGCAGTGATTCTGTTACACTACCCGCAACGCTATAGCAGAATCGAGATGTAACGTAATGAACATGGGTCTTTTTTACGGTTCCAGCACGTGCTACACCGAGATGGCCGCAGAGAAAATTCGCGATATCCTCGGCCCGGAGCTGGTGACATTACATAACCTCAAGGATGACGCCCCCGCCTTAATGGAGCAGTACGACGTGCTCATTTTAGGCATCCCCACCTGGGATTTTGGCGAAATTCAGGAGGACTGGGAAGCCGTCTGGGAGCAACTGGACGATCTCAATCTGGAAGGCAAAATCGTTGCGCTTTACGGTATGGGCGACCAGCTCGGCTACGGTGAGTGGTTCCTGGATGCGCTGGGTATGTTGCATGACAAACTTGCCCTCAAAGGCGTTAAATTTGTCGGCTACTGGCCCACAGAAGGCTACGAATTTACCAGCAATAAACCGGTCATTGCGGATGGGCAACTGTTTGTCGGCCTGGCGCTGGATGAAACGAACCAGTACGATCTCAGCGATGAGCGTATACAGACCTGGTGTGAACAAATTCTCGGCGAAATGGCCGAACACTACGCCTGAAGCCTTACTCGCTGTATTTCCCTCTCGACGGAACCGCGTTTATGCCGTTCCGTCAGTGTTGGCCTGATATCGGCTGCTGTAACAGTATCCGACGCAACTCACGCCATTCCGCTTCTTCCATGCTATCCGCCGCCAGCCATAAATGCTGATGACGTCCAGACTCTGCGCGTAAACGCAACACCATCCCGCTCTTCAGTAACCAGGGCGGACGCAAGAGCGTCCAGTCCTGCCCCTGCCAGCGTAAGCGCCCGTCCATGAGTAGCTTGATCTCTCCCTGGCAGGTATTAATCCTGCGCTGGCTACGTACACAGTCAAACACGACCAGCGACAGTAGTATCATCCATAACGGGGTATAACTCAGCGGCCAGGGCATCAATAAAATCACCGCGGCAACCAGCCCATGAATGAGCAATGAGATCCACTGAGCGCGCCATGAGACGCGTAAATCAGATTGCCACAGGACCACGTTCCCGATTCCGTGTCTGAATGAGTCGGACCATCTGTTCCAGTTCAGCGTCAGCCGGTTTACCGTGATTCATTAACCAGTTAAATAAATCCGGGTCATCACTCTGCAACAAACGGACAAAAATACGCTTTTCTTCATCACTTAAACTATCGTACTCATGTTCAAAAAACGGCATGATGGAAATATCAAGTTCGCGCATACCGCGACGACATGCCCAGTGAATACGTGCTTTATTGTGAATATCCATGTTCTTCCTGCCTCGCGAAAATGAAGTACCGGGCTATTGTAACGTGTTTTTGGCGTTGTTTTACGGGAATCTCAGTAATCTGGAACGCGATCGCGAAATAAAAGGCTGGGAATCAATATGTTCATCCATTTTGGATACCGCCTCGCAAAACGATCAATCCGCTCTCAATGGGCTATTTAAAGCACTTGCAATGACCGATGGCTCTTTTACCATTAACCATTATTGTTGCAGCTAACCAGGACATTATTTATGGCTTTTATCTCCTTTCCACCGCGTCATCCTTCATCGTCAGCCCGCCTGCCGCTGACGCTGATCGCGCTTGACGACTGGGCGCTGTCGACCATTACCGGCGTAGACAGTGAAAAGTATATTCAGGGCCAGGTCACCGCTGACGTAAGCCAGATGACTGAGCAGCAACACCTTCTCGCCGCCCACTGCGATGCTAAAGGTAAGATGTGGAGCACTCTGCGCCTGTTCCGTGAGCGCGACGGTTTCGCCTGGATTGAACGCCGTAGCGTGCGTGAAGCACAATTAACGGAGCTGAAAAAGTACGCCGTATTTTCCAAAGTGGTCATCGCGCCGGATGACGAACGCGTATTGCTTGGCGTGGCCGGTTTTCAGGCCCGCGCGGCGCTGGCTAATGTCTTTAGCGTACTGCCCAATAGCGAAAATCAGGTGGTCAGAGACGGCGCCTCCACGCTGCTATGGTTTGAACATCCTGCGGAACGATTCCTGCTTGTCACCGATGTCGCGACGGCCAACATGTTAACGGAGAAGTTGCATGGCGAAGCCGAACTGAATAACAGCCAACAGTGGCTGGCATTGGATATTGAAGCAGGCATTCCGGTGATTGACGCGGCGAACAGCGGTCAATTTATCCCCCAGGCGACTAACCTACAGGCGCTGGGCGGTATCAGCTTCAAGAAAGGCTGCTACACCGGACAGGAGATGGTCGCACGGGCAAAATTCCGCGGCGCCAATAAACGCGCGCTTTGGTTGCTGGCGGGCAAAGCCAGCCGGGTACCGGAAGCAGGAGAAGATCTGGAGCTACAGATGGGCGAGAACTGGCGTCGTACCGGCGCTATTCTGGCGGCGACGCAGTTGGACGATGGTCAGTTACTGGTTCAGGCCGTCATGAATAACGATTTAGAAGCCGAAAGCGTCTTCCGCGTTCGCGACGATGCCAACACCCTGCATATCGTCCCGCTGCCCTACTCGCTGGAAGAGTGATATCACGTTAAAAGCCGGATAGCCTGATAGCGCAACGCCATCAGGCTCGCACGTGCTGTTCTCGTAGGCCGGATAAAGTACGACAGCGCCGCCATCCGGCACGGGCATCCGGGAATTACGCCTGTCCCACATACAAATAGATGGCCAGGAAGTGGCACACGCTGCCGCCCAGCACAAAGCCATGCCAGATGGCGTGGTTATAAGGTATGCGTTTGCAAACATAGAAAATTACGCCCAGCGAGTAAACGACGCCACCTACCGCTAGCAGCGTCACGCCGCCTATCGCCAGCTTAATCGCCAACTGATAAACCACTATCAGCGACAGCCAGCCCATTGCCAGATACGTAACCAGTGAAAGCACTTTAAATCGGTGCGCAATCGTCAACTTGAAGAGGATACCGAATAGCGCCAGGCTCCAGATCACAATCATTAGTCCGCGCGCCAGCGGCGAATCCAGACCTACCAGCAGAAATGGCGTATAGGTTCCGGCAATGAGCAGATAGATAGCGCAGTGATCAAATTTCTTTAACCAGATTTTTGCCCGCTGATGAGGAATGGCATGATAAAGCGTTGAGGCAAGAAAAAGCAGGATCATGCTCCCGCCATATAAACTGTAGCTGGCGATAGCCGTCATACCCGCATTCGCCTCTACCGCCTGAACCAACAACAGCACCAGGCCGACAATACCAAATACCAATCCAATGCCGTGGCTAATACTGTTGGCGATTTCCTCAGCCAGCGAATATCCCTGCGTCATTAATGGTTTTTGCACCATAACTTACTCCGGAGAAACGTTCATAACGATGAACTGCGCCTCTAGCGTAACTGAGAATGGTTCCAGTGAACACATGTTAGCTAAAAATAAATTCGCAAAATTAAATTTTGCTTATTATTCAATAAGTTAATTACAAAAACTCAACTAACACGCGTTCATATTTATCAAAGGCATTTAAAATCAATCACATAAAATTGCGTCTGGTTGGGATAGATTTCAGCAATGACCCGTTTCAGCTCATCAAGCGACATATTTTCCTGTTGCGCATGTTTTTCGTTCAGCGTATCCAGCGTCACAGTTGACGTTCCTGTCACTTCGATTGTGCAAAAATAGCCATCATCTTCGAACCGCCCCACGCGTAGCACATCGCCTGCTTTAAAGTGGGACTCGGAGGCATCACGAATAGTGATGGTTTTACGCCCTGCCAGAATGTCATTCTGGAAACGTTGAAAGAAAGTAATGTCGTTTGGCTGCATGTGGTTATCCCCCTGAATATGGCCCCTTGAAGTGGATGTTACGATCTGAATGTGTTCTTGCTCCGACACGCGAGCATCCTGGAATTTTGCGTACGCTTTACATGCCACTTGGTGCAGAATGAATGATAACAGACTAAATAAATTGAGATTATGCAACAATGAGAAAACTCACCTTGCCAAAAGATTTTTTATGGGGCGGCGCGGTTGCTGCACACCAGGTTGAAGGCGGCTGGAATAAAGACGGTAAAGGCCCCAGCATCTGCGACGTGCTAACCGGCGGCGCACACGGCGTGCCACGCGAAATCACCCAGAATGTCGTTGCTGGCAAATACTATCCGAACCACGAGGCGGTGGATTTTTACGGACATTACAAAGAAGACATCCGTCTTTTCGCCGAAATGGGGTTCAAATGCTTCCGTACCTCTATTGCCTGGACGCGTATCTTCCCGAATGGCGACGAATCCCAGCCAAACGAGGCCGGTCTGAAATTCTACGACGACATGTTTGATGAGTTACTCAAATACAACATCGAACCGGTCATTACCCTTTCTCACTTTGAAATGCCATTACATCTGGTACAGCACTACGGCGGCTGGACCAATAGTAAAGTGGTTGATTTCTTTGTCCGCTTTGCTGAAGTCGTGTTTGAACGCTACAAACATAAGGTCAAATACTGGATGACCTTCAACGAAATTAACAACCAGCGAAACTGGCGCGCGCCGCTGTTTGGCTACTGCTGTTCCGGCGTGGTGTATACCGAGCATGAGAATCCAGAAGAAACCATGTATCAGGTCTTACATCATCAGTTTGTCGCCAGCGCGCTGGCGGTAAAAGCGGCACGTCGTATTAATCCACAGATGAAAGTTGGCTGTATGCTGGCGATGGTCGCGCTGTATCCTTTCTCCTGTAAACCAGAAGATGTGATGTTTGCTCAGGAGTCGATGCGTGAACGCTACGTCTTTACCGATGTACAGCTGCGCGGCTACTACCCGTCCTATGTGTTGAACGAGTGGGAGCGCCGCGGATTTAACATCAAAATGGAAGATGGCGATCTTGAAGTGCTGCGCGAAGGCACCTGCGATTATCTTGGTTTCAGTTATTACATGACCAACGCGGTCAAAGCCGAAGGCGGTAGCGGCGATGCGATTTCCGGTTTTGAAGGCAGCGTACCGAACCCCTATGTTAAAGCCTCTGACTGGGGCTGGCAGATTGACCCGGTGGGCCTGCGTTATTCATTGTGTGAACTGTACGAACGCTATCAAAAGCCGCTGTTTATTGTCGAAAACGGTTTTGGTGCTTACGACAAAGTAGAAGAAGATGGCAGCATCAACGACGACTACCGCATTGACTACCTGCGCGCCCATATTGAAGAGATGAAAAAAGCGGTGACTTACGATGGTGTCGACCTGATGGGCTACACGCCGTGGGGCTGCATCGACTGCGTGTCGTTCACCACCGGTCAGTACAGCAAGCGCTACGGCTTCATCTACGTGAACAAGCACGATGACGGTACGGGCGATATGTCGCGTTCGCGTAAGAAGAGCTTCAACTGGTACAAAGAGGTGATTGCCAGCAACGGCGAGAAGCTTTAACTCCTGCATGTTACCCGCCAGTCGGCGGGTAACACTTGGAACGAGTCTTACCAGGTCTTACCTATTTTAAATTCCCAGCGTACATCTTCCATTTTGGTTGGCGACTTCGCTTCCTGCATTACCGGGAAGAAGGCTCCGGCACCAAACCATAATTTCAGTGAATCGACGGCGATATTAAATGACGGACCAACAACCCATTCGGTAGTTCCAGAATGGTTATTAATTACACTGCCATTAGACAGTTTTTTCGTTCCAGAGGCATTATTGCTGTAGGCACTTTCCAGACCAAGATCCAGCGGTAAATCGCTAAACATATACCGCACCTGGGTATTCCACTGGAATTCGTTACCTCGTTTCACGTCCTGGTTACCGCGCTCAAATGGTCCCTGATATACAAAACCCATATCCCCTTTAATGTTAGGAGTAAATAATTTTGTTAAAGTGAGTGTTACTCTTCCTCCCCAGGCGCTATTCCCAGGCAAATGATTATCTCCATCTTGCCCGGTGGGTAGTAATACTGCCCCACCTACCGTAACCCAAAACGGATCACCTCTTCGCTGGCTCATTAAAGCATAATTGACCCCCACCGATTGGTCGCCCATTCCCTCTATGTGCTCAGGAGACAGATTGTCTCGTTTGTTATTGATATAGGAACCCACAGTTGATAATTCCAGTCTGTCGGTCAAACCGTAACGAATCTTCAATAACCATATCTGGGAGTAAACATCCGGACTTCCGTGCCCCTCGATTTGATGATCTTTATCGCGAAATGAGCTATTCACGGCGGTTAATAACTTTCCTTCCGGCAATACTGAACCACCAGAAATAGCGGTATTAACTGGTGCACCTAATAGATTACTGGGATTATTTTCTCCGTTAGCTGCCATTGCATTCATTAATAGAAAATATGTCATTAATGGCAGAAATATAAATCGTTTCATTATTCCCTCCAGGTATAAAAAACAAAGCGCTAAGTTAATAAATATTTACGTTATTTATGCTTATTTTTAATTTATAATTTAAATTAATAGCTTGATGAATTTAATATACGGAAATTTTTGTAACTATATTGAGAGGTAAATAACGATTCCGGAGAGAAACTATTTGTAACTATATGTAAATATACTGTGTTGTTTTGATTAAATAACAGCAAGGTAAAAATGATGCACAATGAATCATTAGGCTCTAAAAAACCGGTAATTTAATTCTGGCTAATACACTGATACAAACGCCAGGTTGCCTGACAGGAGCCAACGATTTACTGTAATATATTGAATTAGTAACACTTTGTAGCCTGAATAAGGTGCTCACACTGCATCCGACATAAACAAAACGCACTTTATTAACAAGCTGAAAAGGCGCCGAAGCGCCTTTAGAAAACAGTCGAATCAGTAAATTACTGGTAGTCGCTAATCGGTACGCAGGAGCAGAACAGGTTGCGGTCGCCATAAACATCATCCAGACGTTTCACCGTCGGCCAGTATTTGTCTGCCACGCCTGCCGGGAATACGGCAACTTCACGGCTGTACGGATGCGCCCACTCGGCGACCAGTTCGCTCTGAATGTGCGGCGCGTTCACCAGCGGGTTATCTTCCAGCGGCCAGACACCGGCTTTCACCTGGTCAATCTCTGCGCGGATAGCCAGCATCGCATCGATAAAGCGATCCAGCTCGGCCTTACCTTCAGATTCCGTCGGTTCAACCATCAGCGTACCCGCCACCGGGAACGACATGGTTGGCGCGTGGAAACCGTAGTCGATCAGACGCTTGGCAATATCCAGCTCGCTGATGCCGGTTTCTTCTTTCAATGGGCGAATATCAAGAATACATTCGTGCGCCACACGGCCATCGCGACCGGTATACAGTACCGGATAGGCATCTTTCAGACGGCTGGCAATGTAGTTAGCGTTAAGAATCGCGACCTGGCTTGCCTGCTTCAGGCCTTCTGCGCCCATCATGCGGATGTACATCCAGCTGATTGGCAGGATAGAGGCACTACCGAACGGCGCCGCAGAAACCGCGCCCTGACGGGTTAACATGCCTTCGATTTGCACCACGCTATGACCCGGTACGAACGGTGCCAGATGCGCTTTCACGCCGATCGGTCCCATGCCTGGGCCACCGCCGCCGTGCGGAATGCAGAAAGTTTTATGCAGGTTAAGATGCGAAACGTCCGCGCCAATAAAGCCCGGTGAGGTAATGCCGACCTGAGCGTTCATGTTCGCGCCGTCAAGGTAAACCTGACCGCCGAACTGGTGCACAACTTCACACACCTCACGGATCGTTTCTTCATACACGCCGTGGGTGGACGGATAGGTCACCATGATGCAAGAGAGGTTCGCAGCATGTTGTTCTGCTTTTGCCCGCAGATCGTCCAGGTCGATGTTGCCGTTCTTATCACACGCCACAACCACCACCTGCATTCCTGCCATATGTGCAGAAGCAGGGTTAGTGCCGTGAGCAGAGGCCGGAATCAGGCAGATATCGCGATGCCCTTCGTTGCGGCTTTCGTGATAGTGACGAATCGCCAGCAGCCCCGCGTATTCCCCCTGTGCGCCGGAGTTAGGCTGCATACAGACGGCGTCGTACCCGGTGAGTTTCACCAGCCAGTCAGAAAGCTGGCTAATCATCTGATGATATCCTTCGGCCTGTTCCGGCGGGCAGAACGGATGCAGTTCAGCGAATTCCGGCCAGGTGATAGGAATCATCTCGGCGGCGGCGTTCAGCTTCATGGTGCAGGAACCCAGCGGGATCATCGCCTGGTTCAGCGCCAGATCTTTACGCTCCAGCGAGTGCATATAGCGCATCATCTCGGTTTCGCTGTGGTAACGGTTAAATACCGGATGCGTCAGAATCGCATCGTCACGCAGCATACTTTGCTGAATGGAACGGCTATCAAGCGCCACGTCTTTATCCAGTGTTTCAATGTTCAGACCGTGGCTGTCGCCCAGCAAAACATTGAACAACTGCGCCACATTCTCACGGGTGGTGGTTTCATCGAGCGTAATACCCACCGCGTTATGAATATCGCTGCGCAGATTGATCTCTGCCGCTTCCGCACGCGCCAGTACCGCAGCTTTATCAGCTACTTCCACACACAGCGTGTCAAAGTAGTGCGCATGACGCAGCTTTAAGCCTTTCTGTTGCAGACCTGCCGCCAGAATATCGGTCAGGCGGTGGATACGATTCGCAATGCGTTTCAGTCCAACCGGTCCATGATAAACGGCATACAGACTGGCGATGTTAGCCAGCAGTACCTGCGAGGTACAAATGTTGGAGTTCGCTTTCTCACGGCGGATATGCTGCTCGCGAGTCTGCATCGCCATGCGCAGTGCGGTATTGCCCGCCGCATCTTTTGAGACGCCGATAATACGGCCTGGCATGGAGCGTTTAAATTCGTCTTTGGCGGCAAAGAACGCCGCATGCGGGCCACCGTACCCCATCGGTACGCCGAAGCGTTGCGCAGAGCCGAAAACAATGTCCGCGCCCTGTTTACCCGGCGCGGTAAGCAGCACCAGCGCCATAAAGTCGGCGGCGACGCTGACAATCACTTTACGGGCTTTGAGTTCGCTAATCAGCGCGCTGTAATCGTGAATTTCGCCCGTGGAGCCAACCTGCTGCAACAGCACGCCAAACACATCCTGGTGATCCAGTGCTTTCGCCGCGTCATCCACAATGACGTCAAAGCCAAAGGTTTCGGCGCGAGTACGCACGACGTCCAGAGTTTGCGGATGGACATCAGAGGCGACAAAGAACCGGTTGGCATTTTTCAGTTTGCTGACGCGCTTTGCCATCGCCATCGCTTCGGCGGCGGCGGTCGCTTCATCCAGCAGCGAGGCGGAAGCCATGTCCAGCCCCGTCAGGTCCAGCGTCACCTGTTGGAAGTTGAGCAGCGCTTCCAGACGCCCCTGAGAGACTTCCGGTTGATACGGGGTATAAGCGGTGTACCAGCCTGGATTTTCCAGCATGTTGCGCAGGATAACCGGCGGTAGCTGCACGGCGGTGTAGCCCATGCCAATGTAGGACGTGAAGCGCTTGTTACGCCCGGCGATGGCTTTTAATTCCGCCAGTGCGGCATATTCGGTTGCCGCCTCGCCAACCTGCGGCGGAGTCGCGAGCTGAATGTCTTTCGGCACAATCTGACCTGTCAGCGCGTTTAACGACTCGGCGCCAACCACATTCAGCATCTCTTGCTGCTGCGCGGCGTCCGGTCCGATGTGGCGTTCAATGAAAGCGCCGCGGTTTTCAAGCTGGCTTAACGTCTGTGTCATGGGCGATGGTTCCTGAAACGTGCAGTGAATCGTGATTGTCTCTAACTCAGTTGCCCGGTGGCGCTGACGCTTACCGGGCCTACGCGTGCGAAAACGAATACGCAAAATAATTCGCGTTGCAGTGAGTAGGCCGGATAAGCATTAGCGCCATCCGGCACAACATTATTCGTCTTCTAACAATGCTTCATACGCAGTGGCATCCAGCAGCGATTCAAGTTCGCTTTCATCGCTGGCTTTGATTTTAAAGATCCAGCCACCGGCATACGGTTCGCTGTTCACCAGCTCCGGGGAGTCGCTCAGCGCATCGTTTACCGCCACGATCTCACCGCTTACCGGCGCATAAATGTCGGACGCCGCTTTTACGGACTCCGCCACGGCGCAGTCGTCGCCCGCGCTTACGGTCGCGCCGACTTCCGGCAGATCAACAAAAACCATATCGCCCAACAGCTCCTGAGCGTGTTCAGTAATGCCAACGGTGTAAGTGCCATCCGCTTCTTTACGCAGCCATTCGTGTTCTTTGCTGTATTTCAGTTCTGCGGGTACGTTGCTCATCAATTAATCTCCAAAAAAGGATGAATCACGCGACGGCTTTGCCGTTACGCACAAAAACAGGTTTAGTCACTTTTACCGGCATTTCACGGTTACGAATTTGTACAATCGCCGTCTCGCCGATGCCCGCCGGAACGCGCGCCAGCGCAATGCTGTAGCCCAACGTTGGGGAAAACGTCCCGCTGGTGATAATGCCTTCTTGCTGATTGCCCTGCGCATCGGTAAAACGCACCGGCAGTTCATTACGCAATACGCCTTTCTCGGTCATCACCAGACCGACAAGCTGCTCATGGCCTTTTTCACGCTGCATCTCCAGCGCCTCACGGCCAATAAAGTCGCGGTCAGCAGGTTCCCAGGCGATAGTCCATCCCATATTAGCCGCCAGCGGAGAGATACCTTCATCCATCTCCTGACCGTACAGGTTCATGCCTGCTTCCAGACGCAGCGTGTCGCGCGCGCCAAGACCGCACGGCTTCACGCCCGCCTCCACCAGCGCACGCCAGAAATCCGCCGCTTTTTCATTCGGCATGGCGATTTCATAGCCCGCTTCGCCGGTATAACCGGTGGTGGCGATAAACAGATCGCCCGTCTGAACGCCGAAGAACGGCTTCATACCTTCTACTGCATGGCGCTGTTCGTCAGTAAACAGAGTCGCCGCTTTTTCCTGCGCATTCGGCCCCTGTACCGCAATCAGCGACAGGTCGTCACGAACGGTAATGTCGATGGCATAAGGTTCAGCGTGTTGGGTAATCCAGGAGAGGTCTTTTTCGCGGGTGGCGGAGTTAACAACGAGACGGAAGAAATCTTCAGTGAAGTAGTAGACGATAAGGTCATCAATCACGCCGCCCGATGCGTTAAGCATACCGGAGTAGAGGGCTTTACCCGTCTTCGTTAGCTTCGCGACGTCGTTGGCCAGCAGATAACGTAGAAACTCTCGTGTACGGCTGCCATGAAGATCGACAATGGTCATATGCGATACATCAAACATCCCGGCATCGGTGCGCACAGCGTGGTGTTCATCAAGCTGAGAGCCGTAATGCAGGGGCATCATCCAGCCATGAAAATCGACCATGCGGGCGCCGCATAGCGTGTGTTGTTCGTACAAAGGCGTCTGTTGGGCCATCTTTTCCTCGTTGAATTAGCGGGGGCTAACAACCATTTTCATGGGAAATCTTCGCCACGAAACCTGGCATCGACGCCCTTTTTCCTGCGCCGACGCAAACGTTCTCTTGCTCCTGAACTTACCACCGAACCAGGCGCTAAACCATAAGGCTGAATTTACCATCACATTAGCTTATGACTAAAAAACGCCAAAACCCCATCAGCACAAAAAACCACTATTACGCTAAATAACCTCCATAAAAATGAAGCTGATACGATTTATCACAACATAAATTAATATTAAATGTGGAAAAAATGTCGAAAATCTCGTTCGCAAAAAATAGTGGCATTAGAAAATATAATGCGAAATAAGCGGTGAAATTAGATTATTTCAAACGAGGAAAGCCCCCCGGCGCGATAGCCGGGAAAGCAAAGTGTGACGGGTTTCAAACTCTTGCTGGCGTGCAGTCAGACGCTTAACGAAGCCATTGCGGAAGGTCGTTTAGCCCCATTGCCTGGCGAAGCAGTTGGGGTTTGACGCCGGGGAGCGTATCCGCCAGTTTCAGTCCGATGTCGCGCAGCAATTTTTTTGCCGGATTTTCGCCGGCAAACAGGTCACGAAAACCTTGCATCCCGGCAAGCATCATCGCCGCACTATGTTTACGGCTACGCTCATAACGACGGAGATAAAGATGTTGGCCAATGTCTTTGCCCTGGCGCTGAAGCCGACGCAGATCGTCCACCAGTTCGGCCGCGTCCATAAAGCCGAGGTTGACGCCTTGCCCTGCCAGCGGATGGATGGTGTGCGCGGCATCGCCGACTAACGCCAGACGATGCGCGGCAAACTGGCGAGCATAGCGGCCCGTCAGCGGAAAAACCTGCCGTTCGCTTTCCAGGCGGCATAAGCCCAGCCGATTATCGAAGGCGATAGTCAACGCCTGGTTAAACGCCTCGTCGCCGCTCTGTTGCATACGCTCCGCATCCTGCGGAGAAAGCGACCAGACAATGGAACACAGATGCGGATCGCTTAACGGCAAAAACGCCAGAATACCTTCACCATGAAACACCTGGCGAGCAACCGCGCCGTGCGGCTCTTCGGTGCGGATAGTCGCTACCAGCGCATGGTGACGGTAGTCCCAGAAAGTTAAGGGAATATCCGCTTTGTTACGCAGCCAGGAGTTGGCGCCATCCGCGGCAATCACCAGACGCGCGGTTAACATCGCGCCGTCTTTTAAAGTCAGGAAGGCGTCGTTCTCTCCCCAGGCAACCTGCTGTAACTCCGCTGGCGCCATTAAGGTGATATCCGCCGCTTGCTGCGCTTTTTGCCACAATGCGTAGTGAATGACGCTGTTTTCAACAATATGCCCCAGATGGCTATATCCCATGCTTGCGTCATCAAACGTAATACGGCCAAAGCTGTCTTTATCCCAGACTTCCATACCGTGGTAGCAACTTGCCCGTCGCGCCACAATGTTTGACCATACGCCAAGACGGGTAAGCAGTTTTTCGCTGGCGGCATTAATCGCCGACACCCGAAGCTGAGGCGGGGCATCGTTCGCCAACGGCTGGGGGACAACGTGATCCAGTACCGCAACGCGCAAGCCGCTCCCCTGCAAGCCGCAGGCGACAGTCAGTCCCACCATGCCTCCGCCAACTATTGCTACATCAACACTTTGCACTATTTACTCCTAGAAACCGGAACAATCAAACCGTAGGCCGGATAAGGCGAAGCTGCCATCCGGTATTTTTACGAACACGATGCCGGATGGCGGCATAAATGCCTTATCCGGCCTACAGATCTGCTTAACGCGCAACCCAACCTAAGGTCCGCTGTGCCAGCGCATCGCGTGCAGGCGGTAATAATTCCATCGCCATTAAACCGATATTGCGCCCAATAACCAGCGGCGCCCAACGATTTGCAAACAGATGGACCAGACCGTTCGTTACGCCAATCGTCGTATCCCGGTCAACCTGACGACGCTGCTGATAGCGCGATAACACGTGCCAGGCGCCAATATCCTCGCCCGCGTCCTGTGCCGCGACCAGCGTTTCCGCCAGGCTCATGACATCGCGCAGACCGAGATTAAACCCTTGTCCGGCGATAGGATGCAACGTCTGCGCCGCATTGCCGACCACGACAGTCCGGTGAGAAAACACTTTCGCCGCCGTAGTCAGGGCAAGCGGATACGCGCTGCGCTTACCGGCCTGAGTAATTCGCCCCAGCCGCCAGCCGAACGCGGCCTGCAATGCATGGCAGAACTGCGCGTCGGACCAGCTCAGCACCTCATCGCGCTGGTCGAGCGGGTGACACCAAACCAGCGAACATCGGCCATGCGACATCGGCAACATCGCCAGCGGGCCATTGGGGGTAAAACGTTCAAAGGCGCGTCCCTGATGCGGGATAGCGGTCGCGACATTCGCTATCACCGCTAACTGTTCGTAAGGCTCCTGATGCCAGTCAACGCCGCAGGCTGACGCGAGCGCGGAGTGGGTACCGTTAGCCGCCACCAGCACGCTGCCAGCTATCACATTGCCGTTTTCCAGAGTGACGTTAACCTGCTGTTGGGTACGCGACACGCTGGCTACGCGCTCCGGGCAGTGCAGCGTAACGCCTGGCGCTTTACGCAAGAGCGCAAACAGACGCAGCCCGATATCATGCAGCTCCGCAACGTGCCCCAACGCTGCCAGACTGTAGTCCTGCGCGTCGAGAGTCACAAATCCGGCATGGCCGCGATCGCTGACGTGTACGGTGTTGATTGCCGTTGCGCAATCGGAAATCGCCTGCCAGACGCCAATTCGCGCCAGTTGCTGGCAAGTGCCCGCCGCCAGCGCAATCGCTCTGGCGTCAAAGCCGGGATGATCGTCGGCTTCAGGCGCTTTCGCTTCAATCAGGTGTACCGGCAACGTCCCATGACTGAACTGAGAGATGGCCAGCGCCAGCGTCGCGCCTGCCATGCCGCCGCCAACGATAATGACGCTCATTGCTGCCGCGCCGCCGCCATTAATGCTTCAATGTCATCCGCCTTCTTCACAACGCCAGCGGTCAGGTTTTCATTACCGGTTTCGGTAATGACAATGTCATCTTCAATTCGAACGCCAATGCCGCGATACGCTTCCGGCACGTCGGCATCCGGCGCGATATAGAGACCTGGCTCTACGGTCAGCACCATGCCCGGCTCCAGGATGCGGGAGCGATCCGGCCCATAAACGCCGACATCATGAACATCCAGCCCCAGCCAGTGGCTCAAGCCATGCATAAAGAAAGGACGATGCGCATTTTCGGCAATCAGTTGATCAACCTCTCCTTGCAAAATCCCCAGCTTCACCAGCCCGGTTATCATGATGCGCACGACTTCGCCGGTCACCTCCTGAATAGAGGTGCCAGGACGGAACAGTCGCAGGCTGGTCTCCAGCGATTCCAGAACGATGTCATAAATTTCACGCTGAGCTGGCGTGAATTTCCCGTTCACCGGGAAAGTACGCGTGATGTCGCCCGCGTAACCTTTATATTCACAGCCCGCGTCGATAAGCACTAAATCGCCGTCGCGCATTTCACTTTCGTTTTCAGTGTAATGCAGGATACAGCCATTTTCGCCGCTGCCGACAATGGTGTTATAGGAGGGATAGCGCGCGCCGTGGCGATTAAATTCGTGGTGAATTTCCCCCTCCAGCTGATACTCAAACATCCCCGGACGGCATTTTTCCATCGCGCGGATATGCGCCAGCGCGCTAATTTCCCCGGCGCGGCGCAGGACAGCAATCTCTTCCGGCGATTTGAACAGGCGCATCTCATGGACGATCGGTCGCCAGTCAGTCATGGTGGCCGGCGCGGTCAGATTCTGGCGGGAGCCTTTACGCAGCTTCTCCAGCGCAGCCAGAACAATCTCGTCGGCATACGCATATTCGCCCTGCGCGTGGTACACCACATCCAAACCATTAAGCAACTGAAAGAGTTGCTGGTTGATTTCGCTAAACGCCAGCGCCCGGTCAACGCCCAGTTTTTCCGGCGCGGCATCCTGTCCTAAACGGCGACCAAACCAGATTTCCGCCGTCAGGTCGCGAACGCGGTTGAACAAAACGCTGTGGTTGTGGGTGTCATCACTCTTAATCAGTACCAGCACGGCTTCCGGTTCGTTAAAACCGGTGAAATACCAGAAGTCGCTACTCTGGCGATACGGATATTCACTGTCTGCGCTGCGCGTCGCCTCCGGCGCGGCAAAGATCAGCGCGGCGCTGCCGGGCTGCATTTGCGCCAGTAATGCCTGGCGACGGCGTTGGTATTCCTGCTGAGTCATGACATGGCCTCCATTTCGTTTTTTCTTAGTGTAGCGTCGGTTTACGCACTTCCGGCGCGGTCGGCTGTTGGCGCGTGAAAGTGTCATGACATAACAGCGCCGCAACACGGACATATTCGATGATCTCTTCGAGCGACATCTCCAGCTCTTCCTGATCTTCGCTCTCATCATAACCAAGCTGCGCAATATTACGCAGGTCGTCAATCGCTTCACCCGTTTCGCCGGTGACTTTATCAAGTTTAGGCTGCGTTACGCCGAGGCCAAGCAAAAAGTGGTTAACCCACCCGGCTAAGGCATCTGCGCGATCGAATACGCTGACATCGTCGCCTTCAGGCAGATAAAGCTGAAAAAGAAAGCCGTCGTCTTCCAGCGCGTCGCTGGTCGCCGCGTGCATTTTGCGCAGCGCCTGAGCAAGCTCATGCCCGAAGGCCAGACCTTCGTTCGTCAGATCGTGCAACAGCGGCTGCCATGAGCTGTCGTTGTTGCCGCCGCAAATCATCCCGCTGATTAAACCATGCATTTCAGCCGGGGTCAGACCGGCCCCTTGTTGATTCAAAAACCGGTTCATTTCGTTGTAACCAGGCATTTCGTTCTGTATAGACATAAGCATTCGTCATCAAAGGGAGGATATTCATGATATGCTACCACTTTGGACCCTGGTGAACCAGAAAAGGGCTTGTATCTTCACACCAGGGTAGCTATAGTGTCGCCCCTTCGCGGACCCTGGGTCTGGAGACGAAGGCAGCGCAGTCAATCAGCAGGAAGGTGGCATGTCTGCACAACCCGTCGATATCCAAATATTTGGCCGTTCACTGCGAGTGAATTGCCCGCCTGACCAAAGGGATGCGTTGAATCAGGCTGCGGACGATCTGAATCAGCGGTTGCAAGATCTGAAAGTTCGCACTAGAGTCACAAATACTGAGCAGTTGGTTTTCATTGCCGCATTGAATATCAGCTATGAGTTAACTCAGGAAAAAGCGAAGACCCGCGATTACGCGGCGAGCATGGAACAACGTATTCGGATGCTACAACAGACCATCGAACAGGCGTTGCTTGATCAAGGTCGCATAACCGAAAAAACGGGCCAAAACTTTGAATAACACTTTTCGCTTTACTATGGTAAAGTGATTGTGAAAACAGAATTTCTCTGAGATGTTTGCAAGCGGGCCAGTCCCCTGAGCCGATATTTCATACCACAAGAATGTGGCGCTCCGCGGTTGGTGAGCATGCTCGGTTCGTCCGAGAAGCCTTAAAACTGTGACGACACATTCACCTTGAACCAAGGGTTCAAGGGTTACAGCCTGCGGCGGCATCTCGGAGATTCCCCTTCTGACTGGCGACAGCCATGACGCAACTTCCCGAACTCTCTTTATCCCGACAAGAAATCCGCCGAATGATTCGGCAACGTCGCCGTGCGCTGACGCCAGATCAGCAACGCCGCTTTGGTCAACAGGCCGCCGCCCGAATGCTCAGCTTTCCTCCCGTCGTGATGGCGCACACTGTCGCCGTGTTTCTCTCCTTTGATGGCGAACTCGACACCCAGCCGCTGATTGAACAGCTATGGCAAGCGGGCAAGCGCGTCTACCTTCCGGTTCTTCATCCCTTTAGCCCTGGCAACCTCCTGTTCCTGCACTATCATCCGCAGAGTGCGCTGGTGACCAACCGCTTAAAGATCCAGGAGCCACGGCTTGATGTCCGCGACGTATTGCCGCTGGCAAAGCTGGATGTGCTGGTAACGCCATTAGTGGCGTTTGACGAAGGCGGGCAGCGCCTGGGGATGGGCGGCGGATTTTATGACCGTACGTTGCAAAACTGGCAGCAGCATAAGATCCTACCTGTGGGCTACGCGCATGATTGCCAGTTAGTAGAAAAACTGCCAGTTGAAGAGTGGGATATCCCGCTGCCTGCGGTGGTGACGCCGTCCAAAATTTGGGAGTGGTAGCCGTGTTTTGTCGATTGACAGCGTCGCTTTTTTGACCTAAATTTCTCGGTGAAGGGTGAGGGAGGCGAACCTCCCTCCTGCGTACTCACTGTTAATATGCTGGGCAAGCGATGATTAACAGGATCAGCAGCATGATGACGTATCTCATCATCGTCCCTTTCCTTTTTAGAGCCCCTGCCTCGGTAGGGGCTTTCCCGTTTCAGCGCTATGCTGAGCCCTTATCGTAAATTCCTTTTATTGCTGTACAACACGCAACGCTGCCTTTAATTACCAATTGCGGCAAGGCTCGAAAACAGAATGTATGCGTTACACGAAGAGATGTTGAGGCAGGGAAACCAGAGAAAGGATGGGCAGGTCATCTCCTGCCCATTTAGAGGAAATTAGTACAGCAGACGGGCGCGAATGGTGCCCGGAATCGCCTTCATCGCCAGCAGCGCTTTCTCCGCCACATCGCCATCGGCTTCTATATCAATCACCACATACCCCATTCGGGCGGAGGTTTGCAGATACTGCGCGGCAATGTTAACGCCCTGCTCGGCAAAGATCTGGTTAAGCGCGGTCAATACGCCCGGGCGGTTTTCGTGGATGTGCATCAGGCGACGACCGCCGTGCAGCGGCAGCGACACTTCCGGGAAGTTCACGGCGGAAAGCGTCGAGCCGTTATCCGAGTACTTAATCAGTTTTCCTGCGACTTCCAGACCGATGTTTTCTTGCGCCTCCTGCGTCGAGCCGCCGATATGCGGCGTCAGGATCACGTTATCGAATTCGCACAGCGGAGAGGTAAACGGATCGCTATTAGTGGCCGGTTCCGTCGGGAAAACGTCGATAGCCGCCCCCGCCAGATGTTTCGTCGCCAGCGCGTCGCACAAAGCCGGGATATCCACTACCGTACCGCGCGCGGCGTTAATCAGCAGCGAACCCGGCTTCATCAGGGCAATCTCTTTTGCGCCCATCATGTTTTTGGTGGAGGCGTTTTCAGGTACGTGCAGACTGACCACATCGCTCATATTCAGCAATTCAGACAGATGCTGCACCTGAGTTGCATTACCGAGCGGCAGTTTATTTTCAATATCATAGAAATAGACATGCATCCCCAGCGATTCCGCCAGAATGCCCAACTGCGTTCCGATATGGCCGTAACCGATAATGCCAAGCTTTTTACCGCGCGCTTCGAACGATCCCGCCGCCAGTTTATTCCATACGCCGCGGTGCGCTTTGGCGTTCGCTTCCGGCACGCCGCGCAGCAGCAGCAATAGCTCGCCAATCACCAGCTCCGCCACGGAACGGGTATTCGAGAATGGCGCGTTAAAGACCGGAATACCGCGTTTTGCCGCCGCATTTAAATCCACCTGGTTGGTGCCGATGCAAAAACAGCCAATCGCCACCAGCTTCTCTGCGGCGTTAATCACTTCTTCTGTCAGATGAGTACGGGATCGCAGACCGATGAAGTGGGCATCGCGGATGGACGCTTTCAACTGTTCAGCGTCCAGCGCGCCCTTGTGATATTCAATGTTGGTGTAACCTGCCGCACGAAGGCTTTCCAGCGCCTTTTGATGCACCCCTTCAACCAGCAGAAATTTAATTTTATCTTTCTCCAGCGATACCTTTGCCATTTCCCCGATCCTGTCTTTTTTTGCCATCTGATGTTGTGTGTGGATTTGCATCCGTCCTTCAACATATCAAAAAAAATTATCACGGCAATATGAACGTTTGCGCCAGCGTCGTGAAGGAATCGCATACAGCGGGAAATAGCAGATGAAAATACCGGGAATAACTTTTTCTTTGGAGGGATCGGCAGGGCAAACGATTAAACGTGATACATGTCACCAAATTTGCCCTGACCGAATTTTTTACGCGGCAGGAAATACGCCTGGCGGGATCATTTTACGATGGTTTTCACCCCGTCCGGCGTGCCGATCAGTGCGACATCGGCGCCACGGTTGGCGAACAACCCTACGGTCACGACGCCCGGAATCGCGTTAATGGCGTTTTCCAGCGCGATGGGATCAAGGATTTCCATACCATAAACATCCAGAATCACGTTGCCGTTATCCGTGACCACGTTCTGACGGTACTCCGGACGCCCGCCCAGCTTCACCAGTTGACGAGCGACCGCGCTGCGCGCCATCGGAATCACTTCGACCGGCAACGGGAATTTGCCAAGAATATCCACCTGTTTAGAGGCATCCGCAATACAGATAAATTTCTCCGCCACGGAAGCAATAATTTTCTCACGGGTTAATGCCGCGCCGCCGCCTTTGATCATCTGCATATGACCGTTGATTTCGTCCGCGCCGTCGACATAGATACCCAGGCTATCCACTTCGTTGAGATCAAACACGTGAATACCGAGGCCTTTGAGTTTTTCAGTCGAGGCGTCCGAGCTGGAGACCGCGCCTTCAATCTGGCCTTTCATTGTGCCCAGCGCATCAATAAAGTGTGCGGCCGTTGAGCCTGTACCAACGCCCACAATGGTGCCGGGCTGTACATACTGAAGTGCCGCCCATCCTACCGCTTTTTTCAGTTCATCCTGCGTCATAGATCGTTTCGCCTGTGGTGTGAAAATACAGCCGCATTATAGAACATTGTCGGGAAAAATCTCCGTGTCCGTACACAGGCTACGGATTTCATCTGTACCGACGGCAAATTTATGTCATAGTGCGGAAAAAAATAACAGGAGCATAACACAACAATGAAACGTCCGGACTACAGAACACTACAGGCGCTGGATGCCGTTATACGTGAACGAGGATTCGAGCGCGCCGCCCAGAAGCTGTGCATCACGCAATCCGCTGTCTCACAGCGCATAAAACAGCTTGAGAATATGTTCGGACAACCTTTGTTGGTGCGTACCGTTCCTCCTCGCCCCACGGAGCAAGGGCAAAAATTACTGGCTCTGCTGCGTCAGGTTGAACTGCTGGAAGAAGAGTGGCTGGGCGATGAACAAACCGGCTCTACGCCGCTGCTGCTGTCGCTGGCGGTTAACGCCGACAGTCTGGCGACCTGGCTGCTTCCGGCGCTGGCGCCGGTACTGGCGGACTCCCCTATCCGTCTCAATTTACAGGTGGAAGATGAAACGCGCACGCAAGAACGTCTGCGTCGCGGCGAGGTGGTGGGCGCGGTGAGTATCCAGCATCAGGCGCTGCCCAGTTGCCTGGTAGACAAACTGGGCGCGCTCGACTATCTGTTTGTCGCGTCAAGGCCGTTTGCCGAGCGCTATTTCCCCAATGGCGTTACCCGGTCGTCGCTGCTAAAAGCGCCCGCCGTCGCGTTCGACCATCTGGATGATATGCATCAGGCCTTTTTGCAACAGAATTTCGATCTACCGCCCGGCAGCGTGCCGTGCCATATCGTTAATTCATCCGAAGCATTTGTACAGCTTGCGCGTCAGGGCACGACCTGTTGCATGATCCCTCACCTGCAGATTGAGAAAGAGCTGGAAAGCGGCGAGTTGATCAACTTAACGCCTGGTTTGCTGCAGCGCCGGATGCTTTACTGGCACCGCTTTGCCCCGGAAAGCCGGATGATGCGCAAAGTGACCGACGCGCTGCTGGAGTACGGGCACAAGGTGCTGCGTCAGGATTAGCCTCTCTATGAATGCCGGATGGCGGCGTGAACGTCTTATCCGGCCTGCATGACCCCTTATTCCCTCGTCACTTCTTTGAAGTTCATCACAAAATCATTGCGTTCAGGCGGCAAAAAACGACGCGCCATTGGCTATTTTTTGCTGGCGACAAGGCGATTCAAAACGCTCACCGTATTAGCAAATCTTCATTTCAATGCGTAATACGGAGCAAAAAACGAGAACACCGGGAGAAAACGCGGCCTGGAAGCGCCCAGGCCGGGCAAGATTACTGCGTGCTGGCGGCCGTTGTCGACGTCTGCCCTGTTCCAGGTTCAAGCTGGAATACCACATCGACCTGATCGTCGAACTGAATGGTCGGCTGCTCGTAAGTTTCCTGCGCAGATACCGGCGCAGCATCTGCGGCTTTCATCATTCGCACCACCGGACTCGGCTGATAATTAGAGACATGGTAACGAACGCTGTAAACCGGCCCCAATTTGCTGTTAAAACCGGCTGCCAGCGCTTGCGCCTGATGAATCGCGTCATCAATGGCGGCTTTGCGGGCCTTGTCTTTATAGGCGTCCGGTTGCGCCACGCCCAGCGATACCGAACGAATCTCGTTCAGACCCGCCTTCAGCGCGCCGTCCAGCAGCGAATTGAGTTTATCTAACTGACGCAGCGTCACCTCAACGGTTCGCACCGCGCGATACCCTTTCAGAATGCTTTTACCGTTTTGGTAATCATAATCCGGCTGCGTGCGCAGATTCGCCGCGCTAATGTCTTTTTTCGCAATCTGATTTTGCTCAAGGAAGGAAAGATATTGCGCCACGCGCTCATCGGCCTGCTTCTTCGCCGTCGCCGCGTCCTTCGCCGCGACGTTCACTTCAATCGCTAAGGTGGCGATATCAGGCACAGCATCGACGCTTGCCGTACCGGAAGTCACGATGTGCGGGCCTTCCGGCAATTCGCTTGCCTGCGCCGACATTGCACTTAAACCCACTAATGCCGCCAGGGCCATCACTTTGAACTTCACAGTCTCTCCTCCATATTGCAGTCATTGCCCTGATATACAGGGCGCATGCAGGCAAGCTTAGCGGATATCGGCCTGTTGTCCATCAGACAACGCTTAGTTGAAAAGCGCGTGCATATGCGCGACGCCTTCCCGCGCCAGTTGGAAGGCGATAAGCCACATCACCACCCCAACCAGAATGTTGATAATGCGTTGAGCTTTCGCCGTACGCAGTCGAGGCGCAAGCCAGGCCGCCAGTAGCGCTAACCCAAAAAACCATAAGAACGACGCGCTAATCGTGCCGAGGGCGAACCAGCGCTTTGGCTCCATAGCCAGTTGTCCGCCGAGACTGCCCAACACGACAAACGTATCCAGATAAACGTGCGGATTCAGCCACGTTACCGCCAGCATCGTAGCAATAATTTTCCAGCGCCCCTGCTTCATAACCTCGGCGCTGGCCAGCTCCAGATTACTGCTCATTGCCGTTTTCAGCGCGCCAAAACCGTACCATAACAAGAACGCGACCCCGCCCCATGTGACCAGCGCCAGCAGCCACGGCGACTGCATCAGCAACGCGCTGCCGCCAAAAATACCGGCGCTAATCAGGACTAAATCACTTAACGCGCAAAGCAGCGCTATCATGAGGTGGTACTGGCGACGAATTCCCTGATTCATCACAAACGCATTTTGCGGGCCAAGCGGAAGGATCATGGCGGCGCCAAGGGCAAACCCTTGAAAATAATAAGATATCACGTTAACTACCCTGAGCTGTTTTTCTTAAAGGCAGACTATAGCGCGGGAATATTATTAGCGGAAATTGATAATTTTAATCACTAATAAGAAAAGCTAATGAAGAGACTGAATAACAGATGGCGGCTACGCTTATCCGCTCAATAACCAGAGAATACTGGAGGCGGATAAACGCAGCACCGGCAGGCAGCACGGGAGGAAAATTACTCCGCGGCGTTATCTTTCACGCGTTTAAAATTGACGTCCATCTGCGGGTACGGGAAGCTAATACCAGCGGCGTCGAATTCACGTTTAATACGTTCCAGCACGTCCCAGTAGACATTTTGCAGGTCGCTGCTTTTACTCCAGACACGCACCACAAAATTAATCGATGAGGCGCCCAGCTCATTCAAACGCACCGTCATTTCGCGATCTTTTAAAATACGATCGTCGGACTCGATAATCGTCGTGAGCAACTGTTTCACCTGATCGATATCCGAATCGTAGGCCACCCCAATAATGAATTCGTTACGGCGAACCGGCTCACGAGAATAGTTGATGATATTTCCCGCGATAATTTTGCCATTCGGAATCACAATAATTTTGCCGTCTACCGCGCGCATTGTCGTGGAAAAGATTTGCACGTTAAGTACCGTACCGGCAACGCCGCCCAAATCGACATACTCACCGGCGCGGAACGGACGGAACATAACCAGCAATACCCCAGCCGCAAGGTTAGAGAGCGATCCCTGTAATGCCAGGCCAACGGCTAAACCAGCGGCGCCCAGTACGGCAATAACCGAGGCGGTTTGAACCCCCACGCGACCCAGAGCCGCAATCAGCGTAAAAGCGATAACCCCATAGCGCACCAGCGCAGAAAGAAAGTCGGCTACTGTCGCATCAATATGACGCGCACGCATCAGACGATTTACCGTATTGGAGATCACGCGCGCTACAATCAAGCCGATGATGATAATAGCGATAGCCGCAACAATATTCACAGCATAGCTGAGCAATAACGCCTGGTTGCGTACCAGCCAGGTGCCCGCACCATTTATGCTGTCGACAACATTCAAATCTTCCATTCAATATTCCTTGGTCATAGCAAAACAAGCAAATGAGATCATTCTCACGAAAAGAACTTTTTAAAGGTAAACAAAAACAGAGGAATATGCCATTTTTCGGCATCATCCCAAAACCAAAAAAGGCAGGTACACTGTGAGTTGGCCGGATGAAAGCGCTAACTAACGCCGCTCTCCGGAAATAACGATAAAAAAATGGCTTCCCGAGGGAAGCCATTTCAATCAGCAGACTATATTACAGAACGTCAATCGCGTTCAGTTCTTTAAATGCTTTTTCCAGACGAGCGATCATCGAAGTCTGGCCAGCACGCAGCCATACGCGCGGGTCATAGTATTTCTTGTTCGGCTGATCTTCGCCTTTCGGGTTGCCCAGCTGACCTTGCAGATACGCTTCGTTTTCTTTGTAGTAGTTCAGAACACCTTCCCAGGTTGCCCATTGGGTATCGGTATCGATGTTCATTTTCACTACGCCGTAGCTTACGGAGTCTTTGATTTCCTGAGCAGTAGAACCGGAACCACCGTGGAAAACGAAGTTCAGGCTGTTGTGCGGCAGGTTATGTTTCTTAGAAACATAGTCCTGAGAATCACGCAGAATGGTCGGGGTCAGAACCACGTTACCCGGCTTGTAAACGCCGTGTACGTTACCGAAGGAAGCGGCAATGGTGAAACGCGGGCTGATTTTGCTCAGTTCAGTGTACGCGTAATCAACGTCTTCCGGCTGGGTGTACAGAGCAGAAGCGTCCATGTGGCTGTTGTCCACGCCGTCTTCTTCACCACCGGTGCAACCCAGTTCGATTTCCAGAGTCATGCCAATTTTGGACATGCGCGCCAGGTATTTGGAGCAGATTTCGATGTTTTCGTGCAGAGACTCTTCAGACAGGTCAATCATGTGAGAAGAGAACAGCGGTTTACCGGTAGCCGCAAAGTGTTTTTCACCCGCGTCCAGCAGACCGTCGATCCACGGCAGCAGTTTCTTCGCGCAGTGGTCAGTGTGCAGGATAACCGGAACGCCGTAGTGTTCAGCCATCTGGTGAACGTGATGCGCGCCAGAGATAGCGCCCAGGATTGCCGCGCCCTGAGGTACGTCAGTTTTCACGCCTTTACCCGCGATGAAGGACGCGCCGCCGTTGGAGAACTGAACGATGACCGGCGCTTTAACTTTTGCAGCGGTTTCCAGAACAGCGTTGATGGAATCAGTGCCCACGCAGTTAACTGCCGGCAGAGCAAAATTGTTTTCTTTTGCTACCTGGAACACTTTCTGTACGTCATCACCAGTGATCACGCCTGGTTTTACGAAATCAAAAATTTTAGACATGTTTCGTTGTCCTGTATCGTCGGGCTTTGGGAAAAAACACGGGCCGCCCTGAATGTCAGATCGGCGATAAATCAACGGGCAGGAATCCCTGCCCGTAACGATTACTTCTTAGCGCGCTCTTCGAGCATCGCTACGGCTGGCAGAACTTTACCTTCCACGAATTCGAGGAATGCGCCGCCGCCAGTAGAAATGTAGGAAATTTTGTCAGCAATGCCGAACAGGTCGATTGCCGCCAGGGTGTCGCCGCCGCCAGCGATGGAAAACGCTTCGCTATCAGCGATGGCATTCGCCACGATTTCAGTCCCTTTACGGAAGTTCGGGAACTCAAACACGCCAACCGGGCCGTTCCACAGAATGGTTTTGGCATTCTTGAGGATTTCAGCCAGCTGCTGAGCGGAAGCATCGCCGATATCCAGGATCTGCTCGTCTTCTTTCACGTCGTTAACGGATTTCAGAGTCGCCGGTGCGGTTTCGGAGAACTCGGTGGCAACGCGAACATCGGTCGGAACCGGGATATCGCAAGTGGTCAGCAGACGTTTTGCTTCGTCAACCAGGTCAGCTTCGTACAGGGATTTACCGACACTGTGGCCCTGAGCGGCAACGAAGGTGTTGGCGATACCGCCGCCGACAATCAGCTGGTCAGCGATTTTAGACAGGGAATCCAGAACGGTCAGTTTGGTAGATACTTTAGAACCACCAACGATAGCCACCATCGGACGAGCCGGTTCTTTCAGCGCTTTACCCAGCGCATCCAGTTCAGCGGCCAGCAGCGGGCCTGCGCACGCAACATCAGCAAATTTGCCGATACCGTGGGTAGAAGCCTGCGCGCGGTGCGCAGTACCAAAGGCGTCCATCACGAATACGTCACACAGGGCGGCGTATTTTTTAGACAGCGCTTCGTCGTCTTTCTTTTCGCCTTTGTTAAAGCGAACGTTTTCCAGAACCACCAGCTCACCTTCGGCCACGTCAACGCCGTCCAGGTAATCTTTGACCAGGCGAACCGGGTTAGACAGTTTGTCTTTCAGGTAGTTAACAACCGGCAGCAGAGAGAATTCTTCGTTGTACTCGCCTTCGGTAGGACGACCCAGGTGGGAAGTTACCATCACTTTCGCGCCCTGTTTCAGAGCCAGTTCGATGGTCGGCAGAGAAGCGCGGATACGCGCGTCGCTGGTCACTTTCCCTTCTTTAACAGGTACGTTCAGATCCGCACGGATAAAAACGCGTTTCCCGGCCAGATCCAGATCGGTCATCTTAATTACAGACATGGTGAATCCTCTCAATGATGCTTAAAGTTTTGTCGACGCTGACGCGTCGAGCCTGAAACCAACTGCGGCCATCGCTAACGTGGTGTCGAGCATCCGGTTAGCAAAGCCCCATTCATTATCGCACCAGACCAGCGTCTTGATCAGGTGGGCGCCACTGACCCGGGTTTGCGTGCCATCAACAATGGCGCTGTGCGGGTCGTGGTTAAAATCTATCGAGACCAACGGTGATTCCGTATAGTCAACTATACCATGAAATGCACCTTGTGCTGCTTTTTGCAGCAACTGGTTGACTTCACTGGCTTTTACTGGTTTTTTCACCGTTACGCTTAAATCGATCGCCGTCACATTAATGGTTGGAACGCGCACCGCAATCGCCTCAAAACGGTCGTTAAACTGCGGGAATATACGCGTAATGCCTGCCGCCAGTTTTGTATCTACCGGGATAATCGACTGGCTGGCCGCGCGCGTGCGCCGTAGATCGGAGTGATACGCGTCGATCACCTGCTGATCGTTCATCGCGGAGTGGATCGTCGTGACGGTACCAGACTCGATGCCGTAAGCATCATCCAACAATTTAATGACGGGAATTATGCAATTCGTGGTACAGGACGCGTTTGAGACAATACGATGTTCCGCACGCAGTTGGTTCTGGTTCACGCCAAAAACGACGGTGGCGTCAAGATCGTTGCTGCCCGGATGAGAAAAGAGCACTTTCTTCGCGCCAGCGGCAATATGCGCCTCGCCATGCTCCCGGTTGCCATATACGCCCGTACAATCCAACACAACATCCACGCCCAGTTCGCGCCACGGCAGATCCGCCAGCGTTCTTTCATGCAGAATACGAATGACATCGTCACCGACAAAAAGCTGCTCGCGCTCGTGGCGAACCTCCCATGCAAAACGCCCGTGGCTGGTATCGTATTTCAACAAATGCGCCATGCCTGCGGCATCCGCCAGCTCGTTGATGGCCACCACGGTAATTTCCGCCCGACGTCCGGATTCATACAAAGCACGAACCACGTTACGCCCGATGCGACCAAAGCCATTAATCGCTATGCGTACGGTCATAGGTCTCCTGCAAGGCTATCCCGATTCAGATGAGGCTGACAGAGTAATGCAGCTCATCGTCGAGTAAAACCTCACCTGTCGCAAACTGCGACTGATTGGTTAATTGTCGAACATTTAATTAACTGAAACGCTTCAGCTAGAATAAGCGAAACGGGGAATAAAAGGAATGTTTGTCCAGTCGAAGAAGACAGTTATCTGACCTGCATCACATTTCATGGCCGCTTACGCTGCAATTTATTCCATATTTAAGAATCACCAGTACATCCGTCAGATCTTTTCATCGTCGCGTCACAAATACTGATTTATATCAGAAAGCGCTGTCGCCAGCGTCTATATTATCAGCGCCACGTCCGAGTCTCGGAGTCCTGTAACGATGACTGTATCTCACCACAATGCCTCTACAGCGCGCTTTTACGCGCTTCGTCTGCTTCCCGGCCAGGAAGTGTTTTCCCAATTACACGCCTTTGTGCAACAGAACCAATTACATGCCGCCTGGATTGCAGGGTGTACCGGCAGTCTGACCGACGTTGCGCTGCGTTATGCCGGGCAAGAGGCGACCACATCGCTCACCGGCACGTTTGAAGTTATCTCGCTAAACGGCACGCTTGAATTGACCGGCGAGCATCTGCATCTCGCGGTATCGGATCCCTACGGGGCCATGCTCGGCGGCCATATGATGCCAGGGTGTACCGTGCGTACCACGCTGGAACTGGTTATCGGCGAGCTGCCAGCGCTGACGTTCAGCCGTCAACCGTGCGCCATTTCCGGTTATGACGAACTGCATATTTCTTCCCGTTAATTGACGACTCTTTAAGAGGTACTTTATGGCGCGTCGCCCGTTTTCCAGCCAGTCTCTGGTGCTGATTGTCATCGCTATTGCCATCAATATGATTGGCGGACAGCTTATTAGCATGTTGAAGCTGCCTATTTTTCTCGACTCGATCGGCACCTTAATTAGCGCGGTACTGTTAGGGCCGTTCATCGGCATGTTGACTGGGCTTCTGACCAATTTGCTGTGGGGGCTGCTTACCGACCCTATCGCTGCCGCGTTTGCCCCGGTAGCGATGGTTATCGGTCTGGTCGCCGGGTGGCTGGCGCGCGCAGGCTGGTTTCGTACCCTGCCCAAAGTGATCGTCAGCGGGGTCGTCATTACGTTGGCGGTGACGCTGGTCGCCGTACCGCTTCGTACCGCGCTTTTTGGCGGCGTTACCGGTAGCGGCGCTGATTTGTTCGTCGCCTGGATGCATTCAATGGGCCAAAACCTGGTGGAGTCAGTCGCGATTACCGTCATAGGCGCTAATCTGGTCGATAAAATTCTGACGGCGATCATCGTTTGGGTGCTGTTGCGTCAGCTACCGTTACGTACGACACGGCATTTTCCTGCGATGTCAGCCGTACGCTAAATGCATCCGTTTACCTCGTTAACCTTATGGGCGCTGGCGACCTGCACCACGCTGCTACTCCCTGCGCAGACCGTGCTCCCGGTTTATAGCGCGGCGGCCTTCCTCTGTCTGCTGGCGCTGAAATCAACGCGGCGGCGGGCGAAGTATGTCGCCTGGCTGATGCTGTCTTTAGGGTTTGGGCTATGGCTGGTACATGGCGGTTGGCTAACGGAATGGATAAGCGGGCAGCCTCGCGATCCGCAGCGCTGGGTATATGCCGTTACGCTATGGCTACGTCTGCTGGCGATCGTGTCGACGTCGCAGCTATGGATGCAGTATGTGCCGGTTCAGCGGTTTATTCGCGCCCTGTTCGCTTCACGTCTGCCCCCCGGCATCGCTTACCTGTTCGCTGGCCCGCTGCTGGTCGTCGAACAACTCAAACGACAACTGACGATCGTTCATGAAGCCCAGCGCGCGCGCGGCGTACCGCTGGATGAAGGCTGGTATCAGCGGCTACGGGCGATGCCTGCGCTGATCGTGCCGCTTACGCAAAATGCGCTTAACGATCTGACAATACGCGGCGCGGCGTTGGATATGCGGGGGTTTCGACTGCATCGAGCCCGAACCACGCTGTGGGCGCCGAAAGATAGCGTGTTACAACGGGTTGCGCGGTATGGCATGGTACTGCTAATAGTGGCGGAAGCGGGAGTATGGATATGGTTAGGTTAGAGCAGTTTCGTTATCTTCCGTCCGATGCGACACGCCCGCCGGCATGTTTTGATTTCCACTATTCAACACCCGGAATAGTGGCGATAGTCGGCGATAACGGCAGCGGAAAAAGTACGCTGGCGCAACTGATGGCTGGCTGGTATCCGGATTATCTCCCCGGTGATATTGACGGCACAGGCTTACTGCTTGGCGTCCCTATCGGGCGGCTCCCGCTGGTAGAACAGTCGCCCACCATCCAGTTGGTGCAGCAATCGCCTTATTTACAGCTTTCCGGCTGTACCTTTAGCGTAGAGGAAGAGGTGGCGTTTGGCCCGGAGAATCTCGGCCTCCATGAAGCAGAAATTCTACGGCGCATTGACGAGGCGCTGACTCTGACAAACTGCCAGTCGTTACGCCATCGCCATCCCGGCACGCTCTCCGGCGGCGAAACGCAGCGGGTAGTAATTGCCAGCGCGCTTGCCATGCAGCCCAGACTATTAGTTCTTGATGAAGCCTTCAGTCGACTGACCTCAGCGGCCACCGGGACACTGTTGGAACGGTTACAACAGTGGGCGCTGGAACGTCATTCTCTCATTGTGCTTTTTGAACGTAATCACTTTCCTTTTCTGACGCGATGCCAGCGGGTATGGCAATTGCGCGACGGAGCGCTAACCCCATTATGTTGACGTTAAATCAGGTCGCTTATCGCTGGCCGGATGCCGCAGCCGACTGTCTGCACGCTATCTCGCTTGAACTTCAGGACGGCGAATGGCTGGCGTTGACCGGCGATAACGGCGCGGGAAAATCAACGCTGTTACGGATTATGGCCGGCCTGCTTTCCCCCACTTCCGGCTCGGTAACGCTTAATGGAGAGCCGATTGCGCAGCTTAAAAATCGTCAACGCGCCGCCGCTATCGGCGTACTCTTTCAGGAAGCGGAAAACCAGATTTTCCACAGCAATGTCGCACAAGAGGTCGCTTTTGGGCTGAAACTACAACGCTTATCGGCAGAGGAAATTTCACGGCGCATGCAGGCCGCGCTGCGGTTATGCCAGCTAACGGACGTCGCCGAGGCACACCCGCTTGATCTGCACGCCGCGCAGCGCCGGATGGTGGCGGTCGCCAGTCTGGAGGCGATGGCGCCGCCTGTGTTATTGCTGGATGAACCCAGCCGGGATTTTGACGCCCACTGGCTAACCGTATTTGAACACTGGCTGGCGACATGCCGGGCACGGGGAACCAGCGTCGTGGCGATTAGCCATGACGCTGCGTTTACCCGGCGTCATTTTTCACGGGTGGTACGGCTGGAAAACGGCAGGTTGTCAAAGGGAGAATAAAAAACGGGTCGCCGAAGCGACCCGTTTTATGCCGTATTAAGGATTACAGCAGTGCTTTCGCTTTGGCGATCACGTTGTCCACCGTGAAGCCAAACTCTTCAAACAACAGCTCTGCCGGAGCAGACTCACCGAAGGTGGTCATCCCGACAATAGCGCCGTTCAGGCCGACGTATTTGAACCAGTAGTCAGCGATACCCGCTTCAATCGCCACACGCGCAGAGACCGCCTTCGGCAGCACGGATTCACGGTAAGCCGCATCCTGCTTGTCGAACGCGTCGGTGGACGGCATGGAAACCACGCGCGCCTTCACGCCTTCGGCAGTCAGTTTTTCGTAAGCGGCAACCGCCAGCTCAACCTCTGAACCGGTCGCAATGAAGATAATCTGCGGCTGGCCCGCACAATCTTTCAGTACGTAACCACCGCGGGCGATATTCGCCAGTTGCTCTTCAGTACGTTCCTGCTGCGCCAGGTTCTGACGGGAGAGGATCAGCGCGGTTGGGCCATCCTGACGCTCTACGCCATATTTCCACGCCACCGCGGATTCCACCTGGTCGCACGGACGCCATGTGGACATGTTCGGCGTTACGCGCAGGCTTGCCACCTGCTCGACCGGCTGGTGCGTCGGGCCATCTTCGCCCAGACCGATGGAGTCGTGGGTGTACACCATCACCTGACGTTGTTTCATCAACGCTGCCATACGCACTGCGTTACGGGCATATTCGACGAACATCAGGAAGGTGGAGGTGTACGGCAGGAAACCGCCGTGCAGGGCGATACCGTTGGCGATAGCGGTCATACCGAATTCGCGCACACCGTAATGAATGTAGTTACCTGCGGCATCTTCGTTAATCGCTTTCGAACCGGACCACAGGGTCAGGTTAGAAGGAGCCAGGTCAGCGGAGCCGCCGAGGAATTCCGGCAACAGCGGACCGAAGGCTTCGATGGTATTCTGGGACGCTTTACGGCTGGCGATTTTGGATGGATTCGCCTGCAGTTTAGCGATGAACTCATTCGCTTTCGCATCGAAGTCAGCCGGCATGTCGCCTTTCATACGACGAGTGAATTCAGCAGCTTCCTGCGGGAAGGCTTTCTCATAAGCCGCGAATTTCTCATTCCATGCAGACTCTTTCGCCTGGCCGGCTTCTTTCGCATCCCACTGGGCGTAGATTTCAGACGGGATTTCGAACGGCGCGTATTTCCAGCCCAACTGTTCGCGGGTCAGCGCGATTTCCGCGTCGCCCAGCGGCGCGCCGTGGGAATCGTGGGTACCCTGTTTGTTCGGCGAACCGAAACCGATGATGGTTTTGCACATCAGCAGGGACGGTTTGTCAGTCACGGCGCGAGCTTCTTCCGTGGCGCGTTTAATGGCATCGGCATCGTGACCGTCAATGCCACGGATAACATGCCAGCCGTAGGCTTCAAAACGTTTCGCGGTGTCATCGGTGAACCAGCCTTCAACGTGACCATCGATAGAGATACCGTTGTCATCATAGAACGCGATCAGTTTGCCCAGTTTCAGAGTACCAGCCAGAGAGCACACTTCGTGAGAAATGCCTTCCATCATGCAGCCGTCGCCCATAAAGACGTAGGTGAAGTGGTC
Source organism: Salmonella sp. 32010601201800023SM (assembly GCF_017572235.1). Taxonomy (NCBI): domain Bacteria; kingdom Pseudomonadati; phylum Pseudomonadota; class Gammaproteobacteria; order Enterobacterales; family Enterobacteriaceae; genus Salmonella; species Salmonella sp. 32010601201800023SM. The sequence goes on along the minus strand of NZ_JAGEQS010000002.1, from coordinate 327,636 downwards.
AACGATATCGTGGCCAGGACGGTTAAACTGCGCCGCCAGAGTTTTCTCGGCAATCGCCATCCCGACGGCGTTGGCAATACCCTGACCCAGCGGGCCAGTAGTGGTTTCAACACCAGCGGTGTAGCCCACTTCCGGGTGACCCGGGGTTTTTGAATGTAGCTGACGGAAATTCTGCAGTTCGGACATCGGCAGGTCATAGCCGGTGAGGTGCAGCAGGCTGTAAATCAGCATTGAGCCGTGGCCATTGGACAGCACAAAGCGGTCGCGGTCGGCCCAGGACGGGTTGGTCGGGTTGTGGTTCAGGAAATCACGCCACAGGACTTCGGCAATGTCAGCCATACCCATCGGGGCACCCGGGTGACCGGATTTGGCTTTCTGTACTGCGTCCATGCTCAGCGCACGAATAGCATTGGCAAGCTCTTTACGTGAGGACATTTTGACTCCAGATCGGATGTTGAAAGGCCATGCCCGTAACGACTTGACGACAGCGCGTTTTGGGCTACGCCGGAAAATTTGCCAACAATTTACCCCAAGCCGCGCGTCATGTACATGGAACATCCTTTTACCGCTTCAGAAATCTCCGGATCGTGCTCGCATGTTGCGCAATTAGCTAACTTGCCTGCCACGCTTTTCTTTATACTTAACCCAGGCGCTAATTCATCTGCAACGAGCGCATTTCAAAATAATATTAATTCGTATGGAAGAGAAAAATGAAAATTCGCGCTTTACTGCTTGCTTTGGGCATGGCGACGGTGCTGACCGGTTGCCAGAATATGGACTCTAATGGACTGCTTTCTTCGGGCGCTGAAGCTTTTCAGGCCTATACGTTAAGCGATGCGCAGGTAAAAGCGTTGAGCGATCAATCCTGTCAAGAGCTCGACAGCAAAGCGAAAATCGCGCCGGCGAGCAGCGAATACGCTAAACGACTGGCAAAAATTGCCGCCGCGCTGGGGGATAACATTAACGGCCAGCCGGTGAACTATAAGGTTTACGAGACGAAAGACGTCAACGCGTTTGCAATGGCGAACGGTTGTATCCGCGTCTACAGCGGACTGATGGATATGATGACCGACAACGAAGTTGAAGCCGTGATCGGCCACGAAATGGGCCATGTCGCGCTGGGTCATGTAAAGAAAGGGATGCAGGTCGCGCTGGGCACTAACGCCGTTCGTGTTGCGGCGGCATCGGCAGGAGGCGTAGTCGGCAGCCTGTCGCAATCACAGCTTGGCGATCTTGGCGAAAAACTGGTGAACTCGCAGTTCTCTCAGCGTCAGGAGTCCGAAGCGGATGATTATTCTTACGATCTGTTGCGCAAACGCGGTATCAGTCCGGCAGGACTCGCCACCAGCTTTGAGAAACTGGCAAAACTGGAAGCGGGTCGTCAAAGCTCGATGTTCGACGATCACCCGGCGTCCGCCGCACGCGCACAGCATGTGCGCGATCGTATGAGCGCGGACGGAATCAAATAACCCCCGAACAGTGCCGGATGGCGGCGTGAGCGCTTATCCGGCCTACAAGCATCAATCAGCCGTAGGCCGGATAAGCGCAGCGCCATCCGGCAAAACAACTTACTCGCCCTTCTTCGCCGCCTGGATATAGAGCATTTCTAATGCCAGCGTCGCGGCCGCCAGAGCGGTGATCTCCGACTGATCGTAAGCCGGCGCGACTTCCACTACATCCATACCGACAATGTTCAGATCTTTCAGACCACGTACCAGCTTAATGGCGCGATCGGAGGTCAAACCACCGATCACCGGCGTACCGGTGCCAGGCGCAAACGCCGGGTCCAGACAGTCGATATCAAAGGTCAGATAGACCGGCATATCGCCGACGATCTGTTTCACCTGAGCGAGAATATCATTCACGCCGCGATCGTTGACCTGGCAGGCATCCAGCACGGTAAAGCCATTGTCTTTGTCAAACTCAGTGCGAATACCGATCTGTACCGAATGATGCGGATCGATCAGGCCTTCTTTCGGCGCGGTGTAGAACATCGTGCCGTGATCGAATTCGCAGCCGTTAGCGTAGGTATCGGTATGCGCGTCAAAATGTACCAGCGCCATTTTGCCAAAATGTTTCGCGTGGGCGCGCAGCAGCGGCAGCGTGACGAAGTGGTCGCCGCCGAAAGAGAGCATACGCTTGCCTGCAGACAGCAGTTTTTCAGCGTGCGCCTGTAATTTTTCGCTCATTTCACGGGCATCGCCAAACGCATACACCAAATCGCCGCAGTCCACGACGTTCAGGCGCTCGCGCATGTCAAAATTCCACGGGAAACGGTGATGTTCCCAGGCGAGGTTGGTCGACACCTGACGGATCGCCGCCGGGCCATGACGGCCGCCAGCGCGACCGGACGTTGCCATATCAAACGGTACGCCAGTGATCACCCAGTCGGCATCGCTGTCATACGGCTGGAAGTTCATTGGCAGACGTAAAAAACCAAACGCATTAGAAACCAGTGAGTTATCGTACTGATGACCTAAGGTGCTCATGGCAAAAACCTCTTCTTAGTCAATATAAAAAAACCCTCCCGCGTCGTTAGGCCCGACGAGGAAGGGTTTGAATTTGTTTACGGCTCAAAGTTTACTCTGACAGACCGCATTATTGAAGTCAGTTTAGCCAGGTACAGTAGACAACGCCCGAAAAAAATATATATCCAGCGCAAATCAGTAGGCTCATACGTCCATCGCGGTCAGTTAAGAGGCCTTAGGGATTTGCCGCTGTAAAAACTCAAGCACTAATGCGTAAAACAGCGGTGTTTTTCCTGGCGTCTGGAAAATGGCGTGACCGCTACCGGGAATGAGGGTCATCTCCGCCTGAGGCAGCAGCCGGTACAGCTCGGTAACTTCTTCAACGGTGAAAAATTCATCCCGGTCGCCGTCCAGTAATAGCACAGGAATGTGGATTTTTTTCACCTCTTCTTCCGCCAGCGATGTGGGCGTTGTCCACATTGGCCAGACACCTTTGAGGAACGTGCGCCAGTAGTCTTTTTGCTCTGGATGATGCATGTTCTGATAAAATTTAACCATCCCGGGCGCATCCGAAGCCATTTTATCCAGATCGCGATCCGTCAATTGCCCCTGAGGCATTCCTTTACCATAAAAAATTTCCATCCCCTGCATGTAATGGGTCGTAGCAAAGCGATGCGTTGCGCCGCCGACGATAGCAGCGCGCGCTAGATCCGGGTATCGGCTGGTTAACTTCAGAACGACCATGCCGCCATCGCTGTAACCCATCACCAGCGGTTTTTCCAGCTTCAGCGCTTTAACAAAAGCCGCCATATCTTCCGCCATCAGATCATAGCTAAACGTTCCTTGCGGGTTATTCGTCAATCCATGTCCACGACTGTCCGGCATGATGACGCGAAAATATCGAGATGCCTCTTTCGCTAATCCCTGCCAACTTTTCGCCGTCAGACCACCACCGTGAATCAACAGCAGCGGAGGCCCCTCGCCCTCTTCAACGTAATGAATTTTGATACCATTCGCTTCCACAAATTTATCTTTGTCCATCGTTGTTGCTGAAGCATTTATTAAAAATATAATATTGATAATAAAAATAAATGCTAATTTAAAAATATGATTCATAACACCTCGCCAATCACTTTCCGTGTAAAAGACCATATTATTCAGATTGAACAAAAATAACATCAAAATCGATTTGTATTATTTTCACTTATTTACCGGGGAGACCCCGCATCCTCTTTTTACAGAACGTAAAAAGCCTTTCCGCGATTAGCCCCAACGCGAAAAGGCTCTGAAGTCAGAAAAGTGCCACCTTATTCATTCTGGCTGCAATTCAGGATGACTTGAAGGTCTCTTCCTGAATTGCATTTGGCGCTTTCTTTATTCCTTCGCCTGGCATGGCGAGCTTGACTCGCTAAATGCCGTGGCCGGAATTTTCACAATCGCTTTTTTAACCGGCGCAGGTTTACCACGCGTACAAAGCGGACGGTGGATCTGGTTAGGATAAAAAAGCGCGAAATCGCCAGGATTTAATGTAACGAACTGCTCATTAGCGACACATTCAGGAAAGATGATGTCATCAGGAAGATGCTCAAGCTCCTTTATCCTGGTATCAATTTTGTTGGAATAGCCAATCTCTTCATAACCGCTTAGTAAAATCTGAACATCGATATATTTTTTATGAAGTTCAGCTTTGCGGTTTAACGAAGAGTGCGTTTCTCCTTCGCTTATCATAAGAAATGACTCCGGGAAAGAAAGTTCATATCTACCAGCAGGCTGATCTTCAGCTATCTTCACCGCTTCGATGATAAGTTTTTTAATAATGTGGTTAACGTAAGGTAATAAAGTAAGCTGCTCTATATTTCCATATAGCATACTATAGTTATCCTAAATAATGGTCGTGATTATAATTATCAGCCAATCAGGTACTGGTAAATACCTTCAGCCACAGGAATACCTTCTTTTAAACATTTTTCTTTATAGGCGATTTGCGGATCGTTTGGCGCCAGCACTTTATCAACACCGGGCATCGGTTTTACAGCCCTTAGCTCATTGACCATTGTGCTCATTATTGAGGAAAACAGCGGATTGCCCAACATCTGCGGATCAATAACGATAACCAGACTCGCTAACTTGCGCATCTTGTCATAGTCGCCATACATCCGAACAATATGGTTGCTAAAGTTTGCCCCCATCAGGACGCCCGTGAGCGCATCAATCGCCAGGGCAATACCAGAACCTTTGTGTCCGCCAAAGGGCAGCAGATTTTCAATTTTATGCGGATCGGTAGTGATATGTCCCTCTTTATCCAGCGCCAGGCCATGACCTATTGGTTTCCCGGTTTCTTTGGCGTGCAGAATTTTACCAAACGCAATGGCGCTGGTCGCCATATCGACGATCATCGGATGGCTGTCTTTAACGGGGAAGCCGAAGGCGATTGGGTTAGTCCCCAGAAAGCGCTCCGCGCCGCCATACGGCGCAACGCAGGTATCCGTTTGCGTCATGGCGATAGCCACCATTCCCTGGCTTGTCGCCTGCTCAATAAACCACGAGAGCGCGCCGCAGTGGGACGTATTTTTGACGCTGACGAAGCCCAGCCCCGTCTCTCTCGCCAGACTAATAGCGTGGTCTGTCGCCTTTATCAGCGCGCAGTGTCCCATTCCATCATCAGAGTCCAGAATAGCGACAGAAGGCGAAATCTGTTCAATGCTGAATGTTGCTTTTGGATTGAGCCCGCCTGCGTTCAGGCGGGTACAATAGTGCTCTACGCGAATAACGCCGTGGGAGTGAACGCCGGTAATATCGGCATGAACCAAAACGTCGGCTACCTGCTGCGCCGTTTGCGCGTCAAGGCCCGCCTGGGTGAGTTTATTAAACGCCAGCGCTTTCAATTCATTTTCTTTGACTAATATTGTTGACATAACTATCCCGCTATTAAAATTTGATAACGCCTTTAACCAATTTTTTGTTTTCTACCACGTTCTTCTGGTACTGGTTGCCGAACGTATAGAAATCGAATTCCTGGTTTTTCATCATTGTTTCGCTAATAGCGCCCTGAGCCATTAGCTCAATGACACATTCGAAGTCTTCCCGCGTCGCGTTACGGCTGCTCAATAGCGTGGTCTCTTTTTTATGGAAGGTCGGATCGTCAATGACGAGCTCGCCGATATACAGCCCGATGAAGACGATTTTTCCGCCGTGACGAATCAGATCGACAGCGCGGCTCATGGAGGATTTATTGCCGGTGGCATCAAGCACAGTGCCGGCTAATTCACCGGAGAAACAGGCTTTCAGCGCATCAATATAGTCGTCTGACGACGGATCGAGCGTTGCAACGCCTACCTTTTCGGCGACCAGACGACGGCGTTCGGCGTCAATATCAGCTACCGCGACGCGAGCGCCTTTGGCTTTTGCTATCGCGGCGGCGGCCAGCCCAATCGGCCCGGCGCCGACCACCACAATGTTTTGCTGCGGCTTCACGTCAGCGCGGCGTACTGCATGGGCGCTGATGGCGAAACACTCAACCAGCGCGCCCGCGCTGTCGGTGAGGTTATCCGACAGTTCAACCAGATTTTGTTCACGAACGGCCAGATATTCGCTAAAGCCGCCGTCCTGGTGAACACCATACAGCGAGACGTTCTCACAGCAGTTGGTTTTTCCTTCCCGGCAGGCTGCGCAAGCGCCGCAAGGAATACAGGGAATAACGCTATAGCGTTGGCCGACCTTCGCCGTGCTGCACGATTTACCCAACATTTCAGCCACGCCGCAAATTTCATGACCCAGCACGCGCGGATAGGCAAAAAAGGGCTGGCGGCCGGCAAACGCATGGATATCGGTGCCGCAAATACCAACCGCTTTAATTTTTAACAGTACTTCATCGTCTTTTAAATGAGGAATATCTCTTTCAATGTATTCGATATTTCCCGGATTATTACAGATAAGCGTTTTCATACTTAACCCTTTGAAGATAAACGGTGAATGGTGGCCGTGACGCCATGTAATTCAATATGGTTAAAGGCCTGCTGAATGTCGTTTAAAAAATCTGCGTTGTCGCCGGCCAGCGTTCCAAAGATGCTATTTATCTGCAGCAAAGACAGCGCTTGTTCCCATCGCGTGTTTTTATTTTTAATAGCCGCATTGAAGGTATCATTGAGCGGGTCGGCCACGCTCTGCCCCTGAGAGAGCGTATTAATGACGTAATGGAGCCAGCCCGCAATCAGCGTCGCCAACGCCCTGCCCTTAACGCCGCGCGCCTGGAGCGTCAGATAAGGATCGACGGCCCGCTGAGGCAGCTTCTGAGAACCGTCCATCGCAATCTGTCCGGTCTTATGTTTAATATTCGGGTTGCTGAATCGCTCAATGAGCAACTGCGCATATTGATGTACATCTACCGCCAAATTCGGGCGCAGCGATTTTGCCTGCTCTTCCGTCATTAAATGATGTACGGCGGTTTTAAAAGCGTCGTCTTCCATGCACTGATAGATAAACTCATATCCGGCCAGGCTGCCGTTATAGGCGAGAAACGAATGGCTGCCATTCAGCATACGAAGTTTCATTTCTTCATAGGGAAGCACGTCCGAGACGAACATCGCCCCTGCTTTATCCCAGTCAGGACGACCGGCAACGAAATTATCTTCGATAACCCACTGACGGAAATCCTCGCATACGATGCCGCAGGGATCGGCAAAACCGATCTGGTCTTTAATCATGTCAAATTGCTCTGGCGTCATTGCCGGCACGATGCGATCGACCATGGTGCCAGGAAAGGTGACATGCTTCGCTATCCAGGCCGCCAGCTGCGGATCGAGATTATCGGCAAACGTAACGATCGCCGTTTTGGTCAAATGACCGTTTTCCGGAATGTTATCGCACGACAGTACACTAAACGGGGGAAGCCCTTGCTGGCGGCGTATCCGTAGCGCTTCGACGATTAGTCCGAGTGCTGACCGGGGATGTTCAGGATCGGCAAGATCGTGTTTGATGAGCGGATGGCTGAGATCGAGCGTTCTGGACCGCGGATCGGTGCAGTAACCTTTTTCCGTTATCGTCAACGAAACAATTTTTACCTGCGGCTCAGTCAGCTTCTCGATCGCCGCCTGAATACCTGACTTCGGCGTATGCAACGCGCCGGTGACGGTACGAACCAGGCGACTATTGATGGCGCTGGCTGACGTTTCCACCACTGAAAACAGCCCCTCTTGCGCATTTAGCGCATCCACCAGCTCCGCATCGCCGAACAGATTCAGTTCAAAAATCCCCCAGCGGTTGCCGGTTATCTCATTCGTGAGATCGTTATAAACAGCCTGGTGACCACGGTGAAAGGCGCCAAATCCAATATGTACGATGTTGGCTTCCATCCCCTGACGTGAATAAGTCGTTTTGAATTGGTGCCTTGCGGCGTCTAACTGGCGAGCTATGGTGTCCATGAATTTTTCCCACTCCTGTTTTGTTTACCAATTCTGCTTAAACAGCATACCAAAATCCGTGAATATGATCACACTCACGGCACCGGATTCTTCACCCTGGTATGCTGACTAATAGCCAATGAATAAAAATAATTTATTTATCAATTGGTTATAAAATGCACTTGTCAGGATAAATTTTACGATTCACAAAAGCGTGATTTTGATTAGAAAAATCGGCCACGAATTGGCATACCACCCATACAACCAGTAATCATTAAACACCATGAAAAACAATAGCTTATTGAATAACACGCCCGCTGCGAGCGTATATGTCACGCATGATTGGTTCAATAATCACCCGAAATACAGCAAACCAAACCTGATAATTTGTCTAGTGAATTAATGAGCTCAATTTATTATCAGCATCAACGTTAACCTAAGAACATCAGTTACGGTTTTGATCATCCGGGTCGCTGCTAAAGAGATGAGGAGTGAGCCACCTTTAGACATAATTGGCAAATTAATCCATTGATTGAAAAAAGGAAAAAATTGATGAAGACGCAGATTAGGTACGTTGAAACAAAGCTTTCAAAGCTCCTCTGACCGAGGTCTTAGTTGACGCGAAACATGGCATAATAGCCATTTCGAACTGGTAACCACGACGATTACGCTGGAAGACGGTTCAACTGGCACCGGATATACCTATACCGGCGGAAAGGGAGGGTATGCAATTAAAGCGATGATCGACCACGATCTTGCCCCGGTACTGTCAGGGAAAGAGGCGCTGCGATTGACGATATCTATGACTTTATGGAATAGCATATTCACTATATGGGTTGCGGAGGCATCGCGTCGTTTGCGATGTCTGCAGTGGATATCGCCCTTTGGGATTTGAAAGGCAAACGTGAAAAACTGCCGCTGTGGAAAATGGCTGGTTGAAGGCGGCGCGTCTGTCGACGAATAGCGGTCGTTTGGTATGCTCGCTCGGTATGCAGGAATTACACGTCAGACTGGTTTCCGCATTCGAGACTGGCTGACTGGAGGTTCACAGTTTCCCGATCGATCAATATACCAAACATCCGCTGGTGGTCGACAATTATCGCGCCGTGGCACCAGACACCTACGGCATTGGCGTAGAGTTTGACTGGGATAAGCTGAGCGTTTACGAAGCCTGATTCCCTCTCTCCGGGCTTGTTTTTGGCGGCAGGCCCGGTTAATCGCTGACAAAAATGTCATCCGCCTGAAAATAGCCGTCAGGTGGCGAAGAAAAAATCATCAAAATCTTCCAGCGAATCATCCTGTTGGAAGATTTTTACCAGCTCATTTTTACTGTTTTCAAGATGGGTCCACGAGGCCTGTCTGGCCTGCTCAGCATCGCGTTTTTGCAATGCAAGGAAGATACTACGGTGATCTTCCACCCATTTCATTCTTAACTCTTTCTTATGTAAATACTTATAGTTTAACTGCTTCCAGCGCGGATTTTCGGTCCTGACAGCCCGCCACAGCTCGGCAGATTGTTTCATTAATACACGATTTTGCGTGGATTCCGCGATGATATTGTGGAACTGGCGATCCAGTTCTTCAAATTTGTCGCTGTCGCCGCCAATCTGCTTTTCCTGCTGCTCAATAATACGTTTAAGCTGCTTAAGTTCATTAAATCTTATTTGCGTAGCGGCAAAACCGGTGATGTTGCTTTCGATGACCTGCCGGGCCTGTAGCAATTCAAAGGGGCCAATGTCTGAGTAAGGCAAGAGCGCTTTTTGATTGATTTTCTCCAGACTATCAATAAAGTAAGTGCCTGCGCCTTGCTTAACCTCTACCACTCCCTTCAGCTCAAGCATAATAATCGCCTCACGAATCGTCGTGCGGCTGGTTTGAAAACGCTCGCTAAGTTCTCTCTCCGCCGGAAGTCGCTCGCCAGCTTTAAATACCCCTGAATAGAGTAGTTCTTCTATTTGCAGCCCTATATCAAAATAGCGCCGCTTGGTTAAAATTTGTTCCATGCACATACCTATGTAGACAGCAATTGCTCCACTTGAGGGTAGTGTAAACAAATCCTAATGTTTATGGTAAACAATTTCCCTGTCAGAGAGTGGTCGTTTCTTTCCCACAACCTACGGCTATGCGCGTCACACAGTCCTTCCCCACCAGACTCGGCAGGAAAGGCACTGATTCCCATAACGCATATTTGACGTTTGATGCCGGGTTTATTTGCGGCAGGGCGGCGGCGCATACCCGTTATTGTCCGCCGGGAAAGCCTGCGAGGAACAAGGCGGTAGCGTATTTGTTGCTTTACCCTGCAATGCAAAGGCGGCAAAGCCGATGACGCCGATGTTGCGTACATCGCCCTGCGCGGAGTGGGCCGCATAAGCGTCAGCTACGTCGGCGAACTGGAATGCCGCCTCAGTGTGTTTATCTTTGCGAAACCCTTTAATCGCCAGTGAGTCGCCGGCGTTAACAATATAGCCATGATGATTCAGCGAGCCTGCTTTTCCGTTCAACACGTCCAGGCCATCAACCGTTGCGACGATTTCGTAATTGGTATCATGACTGTAATTACGAATATATAACTGATAGTTCATCCCTGATCTTGCAGGAATACTATATTGCCATTGTCCCATTGATGCGTTGTAGCGACGAGTAATTGGAATTGAATTAAAATTAGCGTCGCGCACAGCATATTCAAGATCGCTGATACGTATACTATAAACTTTATCGTAACCTGACGGATATTGAGTGGAGTAATTTATTACCACCATTTCGGCAGGTTCTCGATCGGCACGTTCTACCGAAACGCTTTGTACCGATGAATGCACGTCGCCGCCCCAGGCGGTGCCGACGTCGGATGAAGAGCCATTATTAGATTGCATTCCGCTGGAACAGCCGCCTAACAGCAAAAACAAGCCAACAATGACGGCATTAAATTTAAATTTGCTCATACTCACACCCCTTTTTAATTATTAGGGGGATTGTAGGCCCATAAGATTACATAGAGAAGCGACGCGCTGATAATTAAGAATTTATAAAATATAAAAGGGTCGATTTAAATAATTAAATCGACCCACAAGTGGAATACTCTTAATTACTCATCTTCAAGATAAGTATAACCGTACAGTCCCGCTTCAAATTCCTCAAGGAACTGCTGCTGCAACGCATCGTCCAGATCCGTCTGTTTTACCTGGTCGCGGAAATGCGTTAACAACGTTTTTGGATCCAGTTGCACATATTGCAGCATATCCGCAACGGTATCGCCTTCGTCCGACAGTTCAACCTCGACGCTACCATCCGGGAAGACAAATACGTCAACCGCTTCAGTATCGCCAAACAGGTTGTGCATGTTACCGAGGATCTCCTGATAGGCGCCGACCATAAAGAAGCCGAGCATCGGCGGATTCTCTGGATCGTATTCCGGCATCGGCATCGTCGTGGCGATACCGTCGCCATCGATATAGTGGTCAATAGCGCCATCGGAATCACAGGTTATATCCAGCAGCACGGCACGACGTTCCGGTACCTGATCTAACCCTTCCAGCGGCAGCACCGGAAAGAGCTGATCGATTCCCCACGCGTCCGGCATCGACTGGAACAGCGAGAAGTTGACGTACATTTTGTCCGCCATCCGCTCTTGCAGTTCGTCGATAATCGGGCGATGCGCACGGTTTTGCGGGTCCAGTTGCTTCTGCACTTCATGGCACATGCTGAGATAAAGTTGCTCCGCCCAGGCGCGCTCCTGCAAACTAAACGCGCCGGAAGAGTAGCCGATATGAATATCGTGCAGATCCATTTGGCTATCATGCAGCCACTCACGCAGCGAGCGGCGGGTGCCAGGTTTATGCATCTCCTGCCAGGTTTCCCACAGATTTTGCAGCGCGCGCGGCGCATCTTCAGCAGGGGCAGTCGGATCCGTGTATTCGTTACGCTCCACACCGATAATGTTAGAGACCAGTACCGTATGGTGCGCAGTGACGGCGCGGCCAGACTCGGTAATCACCGTCGGATGCGGTAAACCATGCTCTTCGCAGGCATCGCCAATCGCCCAGATGATGTTATTGGCATATTCGTTCAGGCCATAGTTCACCGAACAGTCGGACTGCGAGCGGGTACCTTCATAATCCACGCCCAGACCGCCGCCCACGTCGAAGCACTGGATATTAACGCCCAGCTTATGCAGCTCAACATAGAAACGCGCGGACTCGCGCACGCCGGTCGCGATATCGCGAATGTTCGCCATCTGCGATCCCAAGTGGAAGTGCAACAGTTGCAGACTGTCCAGACGCCCGGCGTCACGCAGGGTCTCCACCAGTTGCAGCACCTGGGTCGCCGCCAGGCCGAATTTTGATTTTTCGCCGCCGGAGGATTGCCACTTACCGGACCCCTGAGAGGCCAGACGCGCACGCACGCCCAGGCGAGGAACCACATTCAGGCGCTCGGCCTCTTCCAGCACAATCGCGATTTCAGACATCTTTTCGATGACCAGATAAACCTTATGGCCCATCTTCTCGCCAATCAGCGCCAGCCGAATGTATTCACGGTCTTTATAACCATTACAGACGATCACGCTACGGGTCATGCCGGCATGCGCCAGCACCGCCATCAATTCCGCTTTTGACCCCGCTTCCAGCCCCAACGGTTCACCGGAATGGATAAGGGACTCGATCACGCGGCGATGCTGATTGACCTTAATCGGATAAACGAGGAAGTAGTCGCCGTTATAACCGTAAGATTCACGCGCACGCTTAAACGCCGCGTTAATTGAACGCAAACGGTGTTGCAGGATCTGCGGGAAGCAGAACAGCGCCGGCAGACGCTGACCTTGCGCTTCGCGCGCTTTCACCAGTTTGGCAAGATCGACACGCGCTTCCGGTACGTCGGGATCGGGGCATACGCTAATATGGCCCAGCTCGTTGACGTCGTAGTAGTTATTGCCCCACCAGGCAATATTGTAAGTGCGCAGCATCTTGCTGGCTTCCTGGGAGCTCATTGCAACCTCCTGCATGGAGCGTAGTACACCCTGTTCGCCTGCTGACGAAGGCGAACCCATAGACATGTCGTCAGACATAGCGAACCTCAATTTTTATTAGCAAGTGTAAAACAGTTGACTACTATCGCAATCCGAAGACGCGATAACAACCCATAGACAAGCGGATTTTCCAGCAGATAGCGCTGATGCTCCGCCTGCGCGACCGGTTTCTTTTTCATATCATTGTAAACACGTAACCGAACTCACAGATAACGGTTCGGCGAAACCACGAGAAAACTCTTGCGTTAACAAGAGCGCCCTTGTTCAGTCTTCAGCGCCATTGCCGGCTCTGGAATCCTGAGAAGCGCCGAGATGGGTATAACATCGGCAGGTATGCAAAGCAGAGATGCAGATTGCGGGGGACATGCGCGCACCAGAACGATGCGACAGATTCAGCAGAATACAACGGTTCATTATCTCGTATCACCTCCACGGCCGCCTCGTAAGACGAACCCACAAGCCAAAGCAACGTTTTAACCCGGCTGGAAGTGGCGACACGAAGAAAACGTCGTGTGCTTTTGTATGAGCCGCGCGTCGCGTTTTATACCCAGAACGCAGAAAAAAAGCAAAGCATAAATGCGCATAATGTCAGCATTATCAGAAACGTTTACCGCCTGATTTTGACCGACATTGCGACGGCCTTCAAAAAAAGCTGGAAATTGGGCGAAGAAGTGACCTAAAATAGCCGTCCAGATGTTAATCCATCCATACTGATTAACACTCAGACTGCCAGTGTCAGCGACCTTCAGACTCATGGTAGAATCTTCTGTCATGACTATTCCGCACAACAGTTTGAGCTAACTAAATTCTCCTTAGGTGAAATTAAATATGGCAAAACACCTTTTTACGTCTGAGTCCGTATCAGAAGGGCATCCTGACAAAATCGCAGACCAAATCTCTGATGCCGTGTTGGACGCTATCCTGCAACAGGATCCGAAAGCACGCGTCGCCTGTGAAACCTACGTTAAAACCGGCATGGTTTTAGTTGGCGGTGAGATCACCACCAGCGCCTGGGTCGATATCGAAGAGATTACCCGTAATACGGTGCGCGAAATTGGCTATGTGCATTCCGACATGGGCTTTGACGCCAACTCTTGCGCGGTACTGAGCACAATTGGCAAACAGTCTCCGGATATCAACCAGGGCGTTGACCGCGCAGACCCGCTGGAACAAGGCGCGGGCGACCAGGGCCTGATGTTTGGCTACGCGACAAATGAAACCGACGTATTGATGCCTGCGCCAATCACCTACGCGCACCGTCTGGTACAGCGTCAGGCTGAAGTGCGTAAAAATGGCACCCTGCCATGGTTGCGTCCGGATGCAAAAAGCCAGGTCACTTTCCAGTATGACGACGGCAAAATCGTCGGTATCGACGCCGTGGTTCTCTCTACGCAGCACGCAGAAGATATCGACCAAAAATCGCTGCAAGAAGCGGTGATGGAAGAGATCATCAAACCCATTCTGCCGTCTGAATGGTTAAATACGTCCACTAAGTTTTTTATCAACCCAACCGGGCGTTTTGTTATCGGCGGCCCGATGGGCGATTGTGGTCTGACCGGTCGTAAGATCATCGTTGATACCTACGGCGGTATGGCGCGTCACGGCGGCGGCGCCTTCTCCGGTAAAGATCCGTCTAAAGTTGACCGTTCTGCAGCTTACGCTGCGCGTTATGTCGCGAAAAACATCGTGGCGGCAGGTCTGGCGGATCGCTGTGAAATCCAGGTCTCCTACGCTATCGGCGTAGCGGAGCCGACGTCCATCATGGTGGAAACGTTCGGTACTGAAAAAGTGCCTGCTGAACAGTTGATTCTGCTGGTGCGCGAATTCTTCGACCTGCGCCCGTACGGCTTGATTCAGATGCTGGATCTGCTGCACCCGATCTACAAAGAAACTGCGGCTTACGGCCACTTCGGTCGCGAAAACTTCCCATGGGAAAAAACCGACAAAGCGCAACTGCTGCGCGATGCTGCCGGTCTGAAATAATCGCCCGCGCCTGACGCTGTTTTTCAGTCAGGGAAACCATACCGTACTTATCAAGGCCAGCGCTCTGCTGGCCTTTATCATTGCTGATACACGCAACGTTATCAGATATTCCAGCGTGAATTTATACTGACCTTTTTGTGATGCGCAGCACAATCCACTCTCCCCTTTCGTTTCTTCGACTACACTTTTTATCATTCAGTTTCAGTCATCATGAAAGCGGTTACATTCATTTTCATTAAGAACTGACTACATCACTATCGGTATGCTAATTCTGCGATGAAAATATTACATAATTTTTCAACTTTGTCTAAATGCCAGGCGATTGATATGGTTATAAGATTATTAAAACTATTATTTTTCAGATAATTAAATAATCACCGAGATAAATAGTAGTGTAAACGATTACACCATTGTGATTAGCCTCACATCTTTTTACGGCGTACTCACCTACTCTTAACATCGATAAAATTGCTAACCCAACCGGAGGGCATAATGCCTGACAATAAAAAACAAGGGCGTTCCAACAAGGCCATGACATTTTTTGTCTGCTTTCTTGCAGCCCTGGCAGGATTACTTTTTGGCCTGGATATCGGCGTTATCGCCGGTGCTTTACCCTTCATTACCGACGAGTTTCAGATTACCGCACACACTCAGGAATGGGTGGTCAGCTCCATGATGTTTGGCGCGGCCGTCGGCGCTGTCGGCAGCGGCTGGCTCTCCTTTAAGCTGGGTCGTAAAAAAAGCCTGATGATCGGCGCTATCCTGTTCGTCGCCGGTTCGCTGTTCTCCGCTGCGGCGCCTAACGTTGAAGTCCTGATTATTTCTCGCGTGCTGCTGGGTCTGGCCGTCGGCGTCGCTTCCTACACTGCACCGTTGTACCTGTCAGAGATCGCGCCGGAAAAAATTCGCGGCAGTATGATCTCAATGTACCAGCTCATGATCACCATCGGGATTCTGGGCGCTTATCTGTCCGACACCGCGTTCAGCTACAGCGGCGCATGGCGCTGGATGCTCGGCGTGATCATCATCCCGGCCATTTTGCTGCTGATCGGCGTCTTCTTCCTGCCGGACAGCCCGCGCTGGTTTGCGGCGAAACGCCGTTTCCATGATGCTGAACGCGTCCTGTTGCGCCTGCGTGACACCAGTGCGGAAGCAAAACGTGAGCTCGATGAAATTCGCGAAAGTTTGCAGGTTAAACAGAGCGGTTGGGCGCTGTTCAAAGAGAACAGCAACTTCCGCCGCGCCGTGTTTCTTGGCATTTTGTTGCAGGTCATGCAGCAATTTACCGGGATGAACGTCATCATGTATTACGCGCCGAAAATCTTCGAACTGGCGGGGTACACGAATACCACGGAGCAGATGTGGGGCACCGTTATTGTTGGTCTGACTAACGTGCTGGCAACCTTCATCGCTATCGGCCTGGTTGACCGCTGGGGCCGCAAGCCGACCCTGACGCTGGGCTTCCTGGTCATGGCGATTGGTATGGGGATTCTGGGTACGATGATGCACATCGGCATCCATTCGCCGTCTGCGCAATACTTCGCTATCGCTATGCTGCTGATGTTCATCATTGGATTTGCGATGAGCGCTGGTCCGCTGATTTGGGTACTGTGCTCCGAAATCCAGCCGCTGAAAGGCCGCGATTTCGGCATCACCTGCTCCACCGCGACCAACTGGATCGCCAATATGATCGTCGGCGCAACGTTCCTGACCATGCTGAACAATCTGGGTAACGCCAACACCTTCTGGGTCTACGCTGGCCTGAACGTGCTGTTTATCCTGCTGACCCTGTGGCTGGTGCCGGAAACCAAACACGTTTCGCTGGAACACATTGAACGTAACCTGATGAAAGGTCGTAAACTGCGCGAAATCGGCGCCCACGACTAATCCCTCCACGCTTCCTCCTGCCACAGGAGGAAGCGTTTTTCTTGCAGTCCCTCTTCCGTCGCACTATTCTCTGCCGCTATGAAAACCCCTCGTCTCCCTATCGCTATCCAGCAGGCCGTGATGCGCCGTCTGCGGGAAAATCTCGCCCAGGCGAACCTCAAGCTCGATAGACATTATCCGGAGCCGAAACTGGTGTATACGCAACGCGGCACCTCGGCGGGCACCGCCTGGCTGGAGAGCTACGAAATCCGCCTCAACCCGGTGTTACTGCTGGAAAACATCGACACCTTTATAGCAGAGGTCGTGCCGCATGAACTGGCGCATCTGTTGGTGTGGAAGCACTTCGGACGCAAGGCTCCGCATGGCAAGGAATGGAAGTGGATGATGGAAAGCGTGCTGGGCGTTCCGGCCAGACGTACTCATCAATTTGCGCTGCAATCCGTACGGCGCAATACCTTTCCCTACCATTGCCAATGCCAGCAACATCAACTCACCGTCCGCCGTCATAACCGCGTAGTACGCGGCGAAGCGGTTTATCGTTGCGTTCACTGCGGCGAACCACTGGTCGCCGGGTAGTTTCCCGAAACGTCCGGGAACTTTCCTGAGCGGACTGATTGCATACAGACACAACTTTCGTTACGTTGCGGGCTCGTTTTGCTATGGAGTGTGCAATGTACCGTAATTTCTCTTTTGCCGCTGTGTTGCTGGCCGCAGCGTTTTCAGGCCAGGCCCTGGCCGATGGCATTAACAATTTTTCTCAGGCCAAAGCGGCGAGCGTCAAAGTCAATGCTGACGCGCCCGGCAGCTTTTACTGCGGGTGCCAAATCCGCTGGCAGGGTAAAAAAGGCGTCGTAGACCTGGAGTCCTGCGGCTATAAGGTGCGTAAAAACGAGAATCGCGCCAGACGCATTGAGTGGGAGCACGTTGTCCCCGCCTGGCAATTCGGTCATCAGCGCCAGTGCTGGCAGGACGGCGGGCGAAAAAACTGCGCTAAAGACCCGGTCTACCGCAAAATGGAAAGCGATATGCATAACCTGCAACCCGCGATTGGCGAAGTGAATGGCGATCGCGGCAACTTTATGTATAGCCAGTGGAACGGCGGCGAAGGTCAGTACGGGCAGTGCGCCATGAAAGTAGATTTCAAAGCGAAGCTCGCCGAGCCGCCCGCCCGCGCCCGTGGCGCAATCGCCCGCACTTATTTTTATATGCGCGACCAATACCAACTGAAACTTTCCCGCCAACAAACGCAGCTTTTTAACGTCTGGGATAAGCAGTACCCCGTTACCGCCTGGGAGTGCGAGCGCGATGCGCGTATCGCGAAGGTCCAGGGTAATCATAATCCCTATGTGCAACGCGCTTGCCAGGCGCGAAAGAGCTAACCTACACTAGCGGGATTCTTGTTAACCCATGCCCTGGATAGCCAAACGCCGGGGCCATGACGCGGATTTTTTTATTATGCGTATTCCCCGCATTTATCACCCTGAATTGTTGACGTCCGGTACGCAGATTTCGTTATGCGAAGATGCGGCCAACCATATTGGTCGTGTACTGCGCATGGGAGCGGGACAAGCGTTACAGCTGTTTGACGGCAGTAATCAGGTATTCGATGCTGAAATCATTAGCGCCAGTAAGAAAAGCGTTGAAGTGCAAGTGATGAAAGGCGAAATCGACGATCGTGAATCGCCGCTACATATCCATCTGGGCCAGGTGATGTCGCGCGGTGAAAAAATGGAATTTACTATCCAGAAATCGATCGAACTGGGTGTAAGCCTCATTACGCCACTGTTCTCTGAGCGCTGCGGCGTTAAACTGGATAGTGAACGTCTGAACAAAAAGCGCCAGCAGTGGCAAAAGATCGCCATCGCCGCCTGCGAACAATGCGGGCGTAACCGGGTGCCGGAAATTCGCCCGCCGATGGCGCTGGAAGCCTGGTGCGCCGAGCAAGATTCCGGGCTGAAGCTCAATCTTCATCCGCGCGCCCATGCCAGCATCAACACTCTGCCGCTGCCGGTTGAACGCGTCCGACTGCTAATCGGCCCGGAAGGCGGGCTGTCGGCGGACGAAATCGCGATGACCGCGCGCTATCAGTTTACTGATATTCTGTTAGGACCTCGCGTTCTGCGTACTGAGACAACCGCGCTCACCGCCATTACCGCGCTACAGGTGCGTTTTGGCGACTTAGGATGAAGCGTTAACGGAGAAAATAATGATCAAGCTCGGCATCGTGATGGACCCCATCGCACACATCAACATCAAGAAAGACACCAGTTTCGCTATGCTGCTGGAAGCCCAACGTCGTGGTTATGAACTTCATTATATGGAGATGGCCGACCTTTATCTGATTAACGGCGAAGCCCGCGCCCGCACGCGAACGTTGAACGTGGAGCAAAATTACGATAAATGGTACGAGTTCGGCAGCGAGCAGGAGATTAAACTTGCCGACCTCGACGTTATCCTGATGCGTAAAGATCCGCCGTTTGATACCGAGTTTATTTATGCGACCTATATTCTGGAACGCGCTGAAGAGGAAGGGACGCTGATCGTCAACAAACCGCAAAGCCTGCGCGACTGTAATGAAAAACTGTATACTGCCTGGTTTGCCGACCTGACGCCGGAAACGCTGGTAACGCGCAATAAAGCGCAGCTCAAAGCGTTTTGGGAAAAGCACGGCGATATCATTATGAAACCGCTGGACGGTATGGGCGGCGCGTCCATTTTCCGCGTTAAGGAAGGCGATCCTAACATAGGCGTTATTGCCGAAACGCTGACCGAGCTGGGCAACCGCTACTGCATGGCGCAGAACTATCTGCCCGCTATCAAAGATGGCGATAAGCGCGTACTGGTCGTCGACGGCGAGCCGGTGCCTTACTGCCTGGCGCGTATTCCGCAGGGCGGCGAAACCCGCGGCAACCTGGCGGCTGGTGGTCGCGGCGAACCCCGTCCGTTGAGCGAAAGCGACTGGGAAATCGCCCGCCGCGTTGGGCCGACGCTTAAAGCCAAAGGGCTTATTTTCGTCGGTCTGGATATTATCGGCGACCGCTTAACGGAAATTAACGTGACCAGCCCAACCTGCGTGCGTGAAATTGAAGCGGAATACCCGATCTCTATCACCGGGATGTTGATGGACGCCATCGAAGCGCGTCTGGCGAAGTAAAGGTTTATTGCCCGGTGGCGTGCGCTTACCGGGCCTGAGCAATCACGCCGCCCCGGTCGGATAAGGCGGCGCATCAGCATCGCCATCCGGCAGTCTATTGCCCGATAAGGCAGCCGTCCTTTGGCAAAAGACGGCTTATATGAGTGACAACCGTCCGCTTTCCCCACATACTGAACGCTGTCGTTTTTTTGAACCAGGAAACAGAACCTCTGACAATGAATTTACAGCATCACTTTCTTATTGCCATGCCTGCGCTCCAGGACCCGATTTTCCGCCGTTCCGTAGTGTATATTTGCGAGCACAACCAGGATGGCGCTATGGGGATTATTATTAATAAGCCTTTGGAAAATCTGCAAATTGAAGGGATTCTGGAAAAACTAAAAATTACGCCGGAACCGCGCGATTCGGCAATTCGTCTTGATAAAGCCGTGATGCTCGGCGGCCCGCTGGCGGAAGATCGCGGATTTATTCTCCATACTCCGCCGTCACGTTTCGCCTCCAGCATTCGTATCTCAGACAATACCGTGATTACCACCTCCCGCGATGTGCTGGAAACGTTAGGTACCCAACAACAGCCTTCCGATGTGCTGGTCGCGCTGGGCTACGCCTCCTGGGATAAAGGCCAGCTTGAACAAGAATTGCTTGATAACGCCTGGCTTACCGCGCCCGCCGATCTCAATATTTTGTTCAAAACGCCCATTGCCGAGCGCTGGCGCGAAGCGGCAAAACTTATTGGCATTGATATTCTGACCATGCCTGGCGTTGCGGGGCACGCCTGATGAGCGACACCTTACTGGCCTTTGACTTCGGCACAAAAAGCATCGGCGTTGCAATAGGACAACGCATTACCGGCACCGCCCGTCCGCTTCCGGCAATCAAAGCACAGGACGGCACGCCCGACTGGACGCTCATTGAACGTTTGCTGAAAGAGTGGCAGCCAGACGAAATTATTGTCGGGCTACCGCTTAATATGGATGGCACTGAGCAACCGCTGACGGCGCGCGCACGTAAATTCGCCAACCGTATTCATGGGCGTTTCGGGGTAACTGTCACGCTGCACGATGAACGACTCAGCACCGTTGAAGCACGCTCCGGTCTGTTTGAACGAGGTGGGTATCGCGCGCTGAACAAAGGCAAAGTGGACTCGGCCTCCGCCGTGATTATCCTCGAAAGCTATTTTGAACAGGGGTATTAAAGCCGTTTTTGTCAGCAGGCGGATAACGCGGTCACGGTTGCCAGGCTTACTGGGCAATAAGCTGGTTTAATGCCTTCAACGCCTGTAAACGCGCAGCCGCCTCCGCCTCATCAATCCGCCACATTCCCGCAAAGGCCAGCGCTGCGGCGTGCTTGTCTAGCGGTTGCGCCATAGAAACTTCACCATCAGCGTGATGCCACAGCACGTATCCCCGCTGGCGCTGCTGCGCCACATGCGGCGCCAGATTACGCCACTGCTCCGGACTAAAACGCTGCATTAGCGCCTCATCGCTTTCTGCCGCCAGTAACGCCACTCCTGTTACCGACTGCCAGGCCGGGGACATGCGAAACCCCGCCAGCGCCTGACTTCCCTGCGAACCCGGCGCAGAGTGATAAATATAGATAATCTGGTCTTCCCATAGCACGCCTAATGCCACCACGATGTCTTTGGGCGCATGGCGCTCAAGGATAGGCAACGCATGGGAGAACAGCGCTGAACCGCGAATCGCCTGCGCCGCCAAAGCATGAATGCCTGGCCCGGGTAAATAGCGTCGGTGCTCATCCTGCATCGTGAGTCCAATAGAGGCCATCGTCATTAACAGGCGATTAACGCGCGTGGTATTAATATCCATCAGCCGGGCAAGCTCGCGACATCCGATAGCACGGTCGCTGGAAACCAGATATTGCAGACAGCGAATGCCATCTATCAGGCTTTGATTCGGTTGTGATGACATCGTTAAATGGCTTCGCTGTGGTTTTAACAAAGCTGCGATTTTAACGCCGGTTCGCCAGGATACAAGCCTGCATGCCGTTCAATCCACCGCGCCAGTCAACACTTTCCTCCCCCCCCCTACGCCGCCATCTTCGCTACAGCCGTCCCTGCACCTGACGCCATTGCGCGCTCTGGGCGAATGTCATCATCCCCTGCTGCTGCCCGGTTTGTATCACGTGGGCCAACTGATGGAGTTTGCCTTCACGGATCAAATTCCCTGTGGCTGGCGTATTAATCAGTAATTCAAACAACGCCACGCGCCCATCCTGTCTGTCGACCTCCAGTTTTTGTGATAGTACGGCGCGCAGACTACCCGCCAGTTGGCTGCGTACCGGTTCTTTTTCCTGCGCCGGAAAACTATCCACTAATCTTTCCACCGCCTGCGCCGCACCGCGAGTATGCAGGGTTGCCAGTACCAGATGCCCCGTTTCCGCCGCCGTCAGCGCCAGGCGAATGGTCTCGCTGTCACGCAGCTCTCCCAGCAAAATGACATCGGGATCTTCACGCAACGCCGCGCGCAGCCCGGCGGCAAAAGTAGCGCAATGCTGGCCGATTTCCCGCTGCTGTATCAGGCAACGCTTGCTGGTGTAACGGTACTCAATAGGATCTTCCAGCGTCAGGATGTGTTTATCGGCATGTTGATTAAGATGTCCCACCATCGCCGCCAGAGTAGTGGATTTCCCGCAGCCAGTAGCGCCAGTGACCAGAATCAGTCCGTTCTCGCTGGCAAGCAGTGCGGGTACTATCGGCGGCGTCTGGATTTCCGCCAGATCAGGACAACGCTCGGGCAATAGCCGTATCGCCAGCGACGTTCCCTGTTGATGTGTGAACGCACTGGCGCGCAGGCGCCGCGTGCCAGACAGCGAAACGGCGAAATCAAGCTGACCGTGCGTTCGCCACTGATATTGTTGCGCGTCATTAAGCCAATCAAGCAGAAGCCTGTCGACATCAGGCGCGGTAAAAGGCGCGGTCTCCATGCGTCCTTGTTTGCGCCATCGCGCAGGCCAGGCGTTACACAGGTGTAGATCCGAGACGTTATGCTTTACACTAAGCGTCACAATTTCTTCCATATTCATATAAACATCCTCGGAAAATGAACGATATCGCGCATAACCTGGCATACATCCGGGACAAAATCTCCGCCGCGGCGACACGTTGTGGCCGCTCTTCAGAAGAAGTTACGTTGCTTGCAGTGAGTAAAACCAAACCTGCGAGCGACATCGCAGAAGCCATTGCCGCCGGACAACGGGCATTTGGTGAAAATTATGTACAAGAGGGGGTGGAAAAAATCCGCCACTTTCAGGAAGCGAAAGTGGAAGGCCTGCACTGGCACTTTATTGGCCCTTTACAGTCCAACAAAAGTCGGCTGGTGGCCGAGCATTTTGACTGGTGTCATACCATCGATCGCCTGCGTATCGCCTCGCGGCTGAGCGAACAGCGTCCGGATAATCTGCCGGCGCTAAATGTTCTGATCCAAATTAATATCAGCGATGAAAACAGCAAATCAGGCATTCCGCTGGCGGAACTGGATGAGCTGGCCGCGGCGGTGGCAACACTGCCGCGTCTGCGGCTTCGCGGACTGATGGCGATCCCGGCGCCAGAGTCAGATTATGTAAGGCAGTTTGAAGTCGCACGTCAAATGGCTGTAGCATTTGCCGGGCTGAAAGCGCGCTACCCTGACGTTGATACCCTATCTCTGGGTATGAGCGACGATATGGAAGCCGCGATTGCGGCAGGTAGCACAATGGTGCGCATCGGCACCGCTATCTTTGGTGCTCGTGATTACACAAAAAATTAAGGAAAACTGAGGAACGCCATGAATACGTTGACCTTCCTGCTCTCAACGGTAATTGAGCTGTATACCATGGTGCTATTATTGCGCGTGTGGATGCAGTGGGCCCGCTGTGACTTTTACAACCCTTTCTCCCAGTTCGTGGTGAAAATTACGCAGCCCATCATCGGACCGCTGCGTCGTATTATCCCGCCAATGGGGCCGATTGACAGCGCTTCCCTGCTGGTGGCGTTTATTCTTAGCGTTATTAAGGCGATAGTGCTGTTTAAGGTCATTACGTTTCAGGCGATTATCTGGATTGCCGCAGTGCTTATCTTGCTTAAAACAATCGGCCTGCTGATCTTCTGGGTGCTGCTGGTCATGGCTATCATGAGCTGGGTGAGCCAGGGTCGTAGCCCGATTGAATATGTATTGATTCAGCTTGCCGAGCCGCTGCTCAGCCCGATTCGCCGTATACTGCCTGCGATGGGCGGCATCGACTTCTCGCCGATGGTTCTGGTGCTGCTGCTGTATGTCGTTAATATGGGGATCGCTGAAGTCTTACAAGCGACAGGCAACATGTTGCTGCCGGGGCTGTGGATGGCGCTATGAGTGCTGTGACTCGCTGCGAAGACGGTCTGGTGTTACGGCTTTATATTCAGCCGAAAGCCAGCCGCGACAGTATTGTGGGCTTACATGGCGACGAGGTGAAAGTCGCCATTACTGCCCCGCCGGTTGACGGTCAGGCAAACAGCCATCTGATCAAGTTTCTCGGTAAACAGTTTCGCGTGGCGAAAAGTCAGATCGTCATCGAAAAAGGCGAGCTGGGCCGTCACAAACAGGTAAAAATTATTCACCCGCAACAGATCCCGCCGGAAATTGCGGCGTTAACTGAGTAGGTATTCCATGCAAAAAGTTGTTCTCGCAACCGGCAACGCCGGTAAAGTGCGCGAGCTCGCGTCGCTGTTAAGCGATTTTGGGCTTGATGTGGTAGCGCAAACGGAACTGGGCGTTGACTCCGCGGAAGAAACCGGCCTGACGTTTATTGAAAACGCGATTCTCAAAGCGCGCCATGCCGCTAAAATGACCGGTCTGCCCGCCATTGCCGATGACTCCGGTCTGGCCGTTGACGTTTTAGGCGGCGCGCCGGGTATCTATTCCGCGCGCTATTCTGGCGAAAACGCGACAGATCAGCAAAATCTGGAAAAACTGCTGCATACTCTACGAGATGTTCCGGACGACAAACGCCAGGCGCGATTCCATTGTGTACTGGTTTATTTGCGTCATGCCGAAGATCCCACACCGATAGTCTGTCACGGTAGCTGGCCTGGCGTCATTACTCGCCAGGCGGCCGGAAATGGCGGATTTGGCTATGATCCCATTTTCTTCGTACCGTCTGAAGGCAAAACCGCCGCAGAACTGACCCGTGAAGAAAAAAGCGCGATTTCCCACCGTGGACAAGCGCTCAAGCTGCTGCTGGATGCGTTACGCAATGGCTAAACTACCGCCGCTCAGTCTTTATATTCATATTCCCTGGTGTGTACAAAAATGTCCATATTGCGACTTCAATTCCCATGCGTTGAAGGGCGAGGTGCCGCATGACGACTACGTCCAGCATCTGTTAAGCGATCTGGATGCCGACATCGCCTGGGCGCAAGGGCGTGAAGTAAAGACCATTTTTATTGGCGGCGGTACGCCAAGCCTGCTTTCCGGGCCGGCGATGCAAACGCTGCTGGACGGCGTGCGTGCGCGCCTGAATCTGGCGGCGGATGCGGAAATTACCATGGAAGCGAACCCCGGCACGGTCGAAGCCGACCGCTTCATCGACTATCAGCGCGCCGGCGTAAACCGGATCTCCATTGGCGTACAGAGCTTTAGTGAGCCTAAGCTGAAACGCCTTGGCCGTATTCACGGTCCACAAGAGGCGATGCGGGCAGCAAGACTGGCAAATGGGCTTGGGCTACGCAGCTTTAACCTCGACTTGATGCATGGATTGCCGGATCAAACGCTGGAAGAGGCGCTGAACGATTTGCGACAGGCGATTGCGCTTAATCCGCCGCATCTCTCATGGTATCAATTGACGATTGAACCCAACACTCTGTTCGGTTCGCGTCCGCCGGTTTTACCGGACGATGACGCTCTGTGGGATATCTTTGAGCAGGGCCACCAGTTATTAACCGCCGCGGGCTATCAGCAATACGAAACGTCGGCCTATGCCAAACCCGGTTATCAGTGCCAGCATAATCTGAACTACTGGCGCTTTGGCGACTATCTGGGTATTGGCTGCGGCGCCCACGGTAAAGTCACCTTCCCGGACGGCAGGATCTTGCGCACCACCAAAACCCGTCACCCACGCGGTTATATGCAGGGACGTTACCTGGAAAGCCAGCGTGACGTGAGTGATGACGATAAACCCTTTGAGTTCTTTATGAATCGTTTTCGGTTGCTGGAGCGCGCGCCTCGCGCCGAATTTGTCGACTACACCGGGCTTACGGAAGCGGTTATTCGTCAGCCAATCAACGAGGCTATTGCCCAGGGCTACCTGACAGAATGCGAGCAATACTGGCAGATTACCCGTCACGGTAAACTGTTTTTAAACTCTCTTCTTGAGTTGTTTCTCGCGGAATAACAAGGAATAAGCCTGTAGCGCCAGCGGGTAAAATACCTGATGGCGCGACGCTTACCGACCTGTGGCGGTTAATGCGCCGCCGGCAAGCGCATTATTTAATAACCCCTTTACGACGCAAATCGTCCGTATCTTTTTTCCAGCGCTCGTAACCGTCATTAATATCCATAATTTTCACACGGATATCACTCTGTTGCATCTGAAGTTTCTGTACCGCTATATTCAGCGGATATTGTCCTTTCTCTAACGTTATCCAGTCATTCTGCGCTTTTCGACGCAGCTCTTCTGATTTCAAAAATACCTGCCGCCGTTGCTCGTGTATGTCTAAATCTCTTTTCTGCTGAATAGCCGCTTCATTGCACGGCTCACTCTGCTTACGACACGCGTCTAATGCCGGTTGATAGACCTCTTTTTCGTATTTCTCGGCATATACGCTGCTATCGTTGGCTTTTACATAATCATCGCGCTCTTTTAACGTCTTTTTAAACGCCTCGGCGCGGGTCAACGGTTTCCCATCAGCGCCTTTTCCCCAATACGCGTCCGCTTCTTTTTTAGCTACCGCTATTTTCTTATCCAGGGCAGAGAGTTGTTCTTCAAGACCGGGGATCGACGCTTTCTGCGCACGCCATGAGGCTTCAATGTTGCCAAACCGATAGTTAAAGTCATCACTGTTGACGATCAGGTATTTATCATTCGTTTTAATGTCGTCAATAGCCCGGCCCTGATCGCTGGCTGCCATTTGTAATGAGTAATAGTTCACCGTCCAGCCAGAGGCTGGCGTCCCTTTACTGGTTAACATGGCAGAAAATTTAACGGGACGATCTTTGGTCCAGGTTTTTTCAACAAAATAATAATCCGCCGCCATACCAACGCCGGTATACATATCTTCACGGGAAGAAATATCCCCTTCGGCAGACCAGGTGGCCTGATTGCCCGTCGAATCAAGATTTTTTAAGGTAATGGAATCCAGTTTAAGTATGCCGTGGTACTGCTTACTAAACTGTTCTTTTAAGATGTTATCGGAGGGTTGAGCAACCTCTGCCCAACTATAGCCTGAAATCAGGGCAAACAGCGCTGCGCCAGCAATCCATTGTCGAACCACTTGTGGACCTCCCGTCCAGAGACATGACGCCCACGATTATCATAACCAGAATGATAATTAGCAAGATAATAGTGTTGGTTGTGCGAGAGGTCTTCCAAAGATAGCCCCGGCCTTCCGACCGGGGCATTATCTTTAATACTGATTGAACATCGTCTGGATCTGTTTTGGATCTTTAGTCTGGGTTAACGCCAGTTGCAGTAAGACACGCGCTTTTTGCGGGTTCAGCGTGCCGGAAGCGACAAAGCCGTATTTTGCATCGTCAACTTCCGCATCCTGCGTGGTTGCGCCAGTCGGCACACGTGAAGAACGCACCACTACCGTACCGTTGTGCGCGGCGGTCGCCAGGGTATCAAAGACCGTTTTATACAAGTTGCCGTTACCCACGCCTGCGCTCACGATCCCGTCATAACCCGCGTCTACCAGCGCTTTTGCCGGCAGATCGGACGCATTCGCATAGTTATAAACGATACCGACTTTCGGCAACGCGGTCAGCTTCGACACGTCGAACGGGGTGGAGGTGGTATGTTTACGCTCTGGCGTACGCTGGTAGTCAATTTTACCGTTGTGGATATAACCCAGCGGGCCGTAGTTAACCGCTTTAAACGTCGCCACGTCAGTCGTATTGGTCTTAGTGACGTCGCGTCCGTCCATGACGGTATCATTCATTACCACCAGCACGCCGCGGTTGGCAGACTGTTTATCAGCCGCTGTTACTACCGCATTATAAAGATTGAACGGGCCATCTGCGCTCATTGACGTGGAGGGACGCATCGCGCCGACCAGTACCACCGGTTTATTGCATTTCACGGTCAGATCGAGGAAATAAGCGGTCTCTTCCATCGTATCAGTACCGTGGGTGATCACGAAACCGTCGGTGCTGTCGCACTCGGTATTGATTTTTTTCGCCAGCGTGAGCCAGACTTCATCGTTCATATCCTGCGAGCCAATGTTAACGACCTGCTCGCCTTTCACTACCGCAATGTCCTTCAATTGAGGAACGGCATCCACCAGATTTTCGACGCCGACTTTACCTGCCGTATAATTTGATTTTGTTGCTGAATCACCGCCGCCAGCGATCGTTCCGCCGGTCGCTAAGATGGTGATATTCGGTAAAGCGAACGCTGCGCCGCTGAAACCCATTACCAGAGCAGCTAATGCCGTTTTCCTGAAAAACTCCATGTTATATCTCCAGTTATGTCAACTGGTCGCATTATCTCTATATTGCAGGCGAATAATGTGACGCCATACGATTAACCAGCGATATATATCCGACAGAGAGTATTTTTTAGAGATGGATAACAAAATGCAGGAAAAAACAGAATAAAAAGGCGCAGATACGATCTGCGCCATTGTTTAAAAAGGAAAGATTACTTCAGGCTGCCAACCAGCGCTTTGCGGCTATCTTCTAAGGTCACTACGCGGCTACAGACATCTTTGCCAAACTGCTGGAAATCTTTCTCCTGGTTTTTCCATTCGTTCTGGATAGCGGTTTGCAAACCACCTAGACTGCCCATCACGCCCTGTAAAGGATTGCCGCCGCCTTTAAGCACCGCTTTGGCGCCCATTTCGTTAATGCTGTCCTGCAAAATACCGCCCATCGCCTGATTCACCAACTGCTGACCGTCGGCACGCACCTGGTCGATAGCCTTATAGTGGAACGTCAGGCCGTCCGTACGATGTTCGATAATGCGGTTCATTTGCGCTTTTAATTGCGCATCAAGCTTCGTCAGACGGCTACGCATGTTGCTGCTTTCGCCCACCTCTTTAGCGATGATTTTATCCAGCGCCACGCGGCCTTTTTCGACGCGCGATCGGGCGCCCTCATCAATCCACGGCAGCGCGCTTCGCAGTTCCGCCTGGTAATCTTTCGCCTGCTCGCGCTGCGCGGCGCTAAGGGTGTACTGCTTACCGTTGTACATCACATTGCCGTCCGGCGTGATCACCAGGTTGCCGTTTTCACCTTTCACCTGCACCGTTTGTGGACTCAGGATCACATCGTCACGCGGCGTGACGCTGCATTTGTAATCTGCATGAGCGGCCATCGCCGTAAACGTTAGTACTGCCGCCAGCAGCGTTTTGCGCATCATAACTTTCCCTCAAGACAAAGCGGGCCGGCATTTGCCGACCCTGTACTTATTAGTCCCACCAAACGTCGAAAAGTTCGCTGGTTCGGACTTCTTCAAGGTTGCGCGCTTCCAGCCACTTACGCACAATCGCCTGATGTTCTTCGGTACATTTACCGATTTCCTGCATACAAATCAGCCCTTCCCAGGCCAGGTAGCCGCTGCCGTCAAACGCCAGTTTATTAGGCTCAATAACGTCATTAATAAAGTCATCGACAGTCTTATCGACCTGCTCTTCAGATGTACCTTCCGGAAAACGCCATGCCACCGAAAATCCTAATTCCTGGAATTCGTCAATGTGCATTTTTTTACGCAGACGACGACTACGGTTCTTTGCCATTATTTCACCCTCTCGAACATTAAGTCCCATACGCCATGACCAAGACGATGGCCACGTTGTTCAAATTTCGTTACCGGGCGCGATTCCGGGCGCGGTACATAATCATTGCTCTCTGACAGATTTTTGTACCCGTCGATAGAAGACATGACTTCAAGCATGTGTTCCGCATACGCTTCCCAGTCGGTCGCCATATGGAAAACGCCGCCCAATTTCAGCTTGCTCAATACCAGTTCAGCAAACGGCACCTGAACGATACGGCGTTTATTATGACGCGCTTTATGCCACGGGTCAGGGAAAAAGAGCTGAACCATCGATAAAGAATTGTCAGGAATCATTTTATGCAACACTTCTACCGCGTCGTGGCACATGACGCGCAGGTTTTCAACGCCCTCTTCATGAGCGGACGCCAGACACGCGCCGACACCGGGTGAATGCACTTCAATGCCGAGGAAATTCTGCTCCGGGCGCGCTTTCGCCATCGCCACGAGAGACGCCCCCATGCCAAAACCAATCTCCAGCGTCACCGGCGCTTCGCGACCAAACAACGTGGCGAAATCTACCGGCGCTTCGCTGAACTCGACGCCCATCACCGGCCAGTAGTTTTCCAGCGCGTGCTCTTGCCCCTTTGTCAGTCGCCCCTGGCGACGAACAAAACTACGAATACGGCGCAGCGGGCGACCGTTTTCATCAAATTCCGGTGAAATGACGTCGTTTTTCATAAAAGTGTAGTCTGCTGTGTTTGAGTTCTGAAAACGGGCATTATCCAAAGTTAGTTGCCGGATGCAAGCATGAAGCGCACTGCGGAAAGTTCCGGTTTACACCCTGCGGCCTCTGTGCTGCAATCTTGCCCCCGGCAATAATGAATGAGTTTCCATGCAAGCGTCTCAATTTTCAGCCCAGGTTCTGGACTGGTACGACAAATACGGGCGGAAAACGCTGCCCTGGCAAATTAACAAGACGCCTTACAAAGTATGGCTCTCGGAAGTCATGTTGCAACAAACGCAGGTGACGACGGTGATTCCTTACTTTGAGCGATTTATGGCGCGCTTTCCCACAGTGACGGATTTAGCGAATGCGCCGCTGGATGAAGTGCTCCATTTATGGACCGGGCTCGGCTATTACGCCCGCGCGCGTAATTTGCATAAAGCGGCGCAACAGGTGGCGACGCTTCACGGTGGAGAATTCCCGCAAACTTTTGCCGAAATCGCCGCGCTACCCGGCGTCGGGCGCTCAACCGCCGGCGCGATTCTCTCCCTCGCGTTAGGTAAACATTATCCGATTCTTGATGGAAACGTTAAACGTGTGCTGGCTCGCTGTTATGCTGTTAGCGGCTGGCCTGGAAAAAAAGAGGTGGAGAATACGCTGTGGACGTTGAGCGAGCAAGTGACGCCCGCACGCGGCGTGGAGCGTTTTAATCAGGCGATGATGGATCTGGGCGCGATGGTTTGTACGCGTTCAAAACCAAAGTGCACCCTGTGTCCGCTGCAAAACGGTTGTATCGCCGCTGCGCATGAAAGCTGGTCACGCTATCCGGGCAAGAAACCGAAACAGACGTTGCCGGAGCGGACGGGTTACTTTTTATTGTTACAGCATAATCAGGAGATTTTCCTGGCGCAGCGTCCTCCCAGCGGTTTATGGGGCGGACTCTACTGCTTTCCGCAGTTCGCCAGAGAAGATGAATTACGTGAATGGCTGGCGCAACGGCATGTTAACGCTGATAATTTGACCCAGCTTAATGCGTTTCGCCACACATTTAGCCATTTCCATCTGGATATTGTGCCTATGTGGCTTCCCGTGTCGTCACTGGACGCCTGCATGGATGAAGGCAGCGCGCTCTGGTATAACTTAGCGCAACCGCCGTCAGTCGGACTGGCGGCCCCCGTGGAGCGCTTGTTACAGCAGTTACGTACCGGAGCGCCAGTTTAACGCCCCGGTCGATGAAGAGGATGACTTATGAGCAGAACGATTTTTTGTACTTACCTGCAACGCGACGCTGAAGGGCAAGATTTTCAGCTCTACCCTGGCGAACTGGGAAAACGTATCTATAACGAGATCTCTAAGGACGCGTGGGCGCAGTGGCAGCATAAGCAGACCATGTTGATTAACGAGAAAAAGCTCAACATGATGAACGCCGAGCACCGTAAGCTGCTGGAACAGGAGATGGTGAGCTTCCTGTTCGAAGGCAAAGACGTTCATATCGAAGGTTATACGCCGGAAGATAAAAAATAGGCCCGTTGCTGAATGACGCTGCGCTTATTCGGCCTGTGAGTTATGCCGGATAAGCCCTTAGCGCCGCTGCCCGGCAACATGGCATAACGACAACACAACATGCACTCCCGGAATGATGAAAAAATTACTCGCGCTTGCTGTTATTGCGCCGTTGCTCATCTCCTGCTCCAGTTCGACCAAAAAAGGCGAGACGTATAATGAAGCCTGGGTCAAGGATACCAACGGCTTTGATATTTTGATGGGGCAATTTGCCAACAATATTGAAAATCTGTGGGGATATAAGGAAGTCCTGATCGCCGGGCCGAAAGACTACGTCAAATATACCGATCAGTTCCAGACCCGTAGCCACATCAACTTTGATGATGGGACCATTACCGTTGAAACCATCGCCGGGACGGAACCTACCGCACATCTGCGCCGGGCCATTATTAAAACGTTGCTCATGGGTGACGACCCAACCTCCGTCGATCTTTACTCCGATGTCGATGACATAAAAATTTCTAAAGAACCCTTCCTGTATGGTCAGGTCCTCGACAATACCGGCCAGCCTATTCGCTGGGAAGGCCGCGCCACGACATTCGCGGATTACTTGCTGAAAACGCGGCTCAAAAGCCGCAGTAACGGCCTGCGTATTATTTACAGCGTCACCATTAATCTGGTGCCGAACCACCTTGATAAACGCGCGCATAAATACATTGGCATGGTACGCCAGGCCTCCCGTAAATACGGCGTTGACGAGTCGCTGATTCTGGCGATTATGCAAACGGAGTCCTCGTTTAACCCGTATGCGGTCAGCCACGCGGATGCGCTGGGCCTGATGCAGGTGGTGCAACACAGCGCCGGGAAAGATGTTTTCCGTTCTCAGGGTAAGTCCGGCACGCCAAGCCGTAACTTCCTGTTCGACCCCGCCAGCAATATCGATACCGGCACAGCGTATCTGGCGATGTTGAATAATGTCTATCTGAGCGGTATTGAGAATCCGACGTCGCGGCGCTATGCGGTCATTACCGCCTACAATGGCGGCGCAGGCAGCGTATTACGCGTATTCTCGAACGATAAGATTCAGGCCGCGAATATGATTAACCGCATGTCGCCGGGGGATGTGTACCAGATATTAACCACCCGACATCCATCTGCGGAGTCGCGCCGCTATCTGTATAAGGTGAATTCCGCCCAGCGATCGTATCGCCGCCGATAAACCATCGCATCCCGCCTCTGGTTGGCAAATGACAGAGGCGGGAAAGGTAAAAGTGTTAACTCCGTCACCCTTTTGCTTTGCAAGCAGAAATTGTTTGCAAATATTTGTCACAGGTAACAAAAAAAGCCCGCCTCTCATTGATAGAATCACACCAAATCACAACGGCAAATGTGCCTTTTAAAACATTCATCCGCTCTCAGGTGTGAGGAAATTAACATGAATCTTAAGCTGCAGCTTAAAATACTCTCTTTTCTGCAGTTCTGTCTGTGGGGAAGCTGGCTCACTACCCTGGGCTCGTATATGTTCGTCACCTTAAAATTTGACGGCGCATCTATTGGCGCAGTTTATAGTTCACTGGGGATTGCCGCCGTCTTTATGCCGACCTTGTTAGGCATTGTGGCTGACAAATGGCTGAGCGCGAAATGGGTCTATGCCCTGTGTCATGTCGTCGGCGCCATCACGCTATTCATGGCCGCGGAAGTCACTACGCCTGGGGCGATGTTCTTTGTGATCCTGCTTAACTCGTTGGCCTATATGCCGACGTTGGGCTTGATCAATACCATATCGTATTACCGCCTGCAGTCTGCCGGCATGGATATTGTGACTGACTTCCCGCCTATCCGTATCTGGGGCACCATTGGCTTTATTCTGGCGATGTGGGGCGTGAGTTTCTCCGGTTTCGAGCTGAGCCATATGCAGCTTTATATCGGCGCGACGCTTTCCGTTCTGCTGGTACTGTTTACCTTTACCCTGCCGCACATTCCGGTGGCGAACCAACAGAAAAACCAGAGCTGGACATCAATGCTGGGCCTTGACGCTTTTGCGCTGTTTAAAAATAAGCGGATGGCGATTTTCTTCATCTTCTCCATGATGTTGGGCGCGGAACTGCAGATCACCAACATGTTTGGCAACACCTTCCTGCATAGCTTTGATAAAGATCCGCTATTCGCCAGTAGCTTTATCGTGCAGCACGCCTCGGTGATGATGTCGATTTCGCAGATTTCTGAGACGTTATTCATCCTGACCATTCCGTTCTTCCTGAGCCGTTATGGTATTAAGAACGTTATGCTTATCAGTATTGTGGCGTGGATGCTGCGTTTCGGCCTGTTCGCTTATGGCGACCCGACGCCGTTCGGTACCGTTCTGCTGGTATTGTCGATGATTGTGTACGGCTGCGCCTTCGACTTCTTCAACATTTCTGGCTCGGTGTTTGTCGAAAAAGAAGTACGCCCGGAAATCCGCGCCAGCGCGCAGGGGATGTTCCTGATGATGACCAATGGCTTCGGCTGTATCCTGGGCGGCATTGTGAGCGGTAAAGTGGTGGAGTATTACACTCAAAACGGCATTACCGACTGGCAGACCGTGTGGCTCATCTTCGCAGGCTACTCGCTGGTGCTGGCCTTCGCGTTCGTAGCCTTGTTCAAATACAAACACGTTCGCGTTCCGGCAAGTTCGCAACCCGTTGCACATTAATCCTTGCCCTGTTTCGCAGGCCGGATAAGGTGTAAATGCCTTATCCGGCCTGCAGGCAACGTTACTTTAAAACATATCCGTACAAGCGTTGAATTCCATCGGCATCGGTCTCG
Source organism: Salmonella sp. 32010601201800023SM (assembly GCF_017572235.1). Taxonomy (NCBI): domain Bacteria; kingdom Pseudomonadati; phylum Pseudomonadota; class Gammaproteobacteria; order Enterobacterales; family Enterobacteriaceae; genus Salmonella; species Salmonella sp. 32010601201800023SM. The sequence continues at coordinate 292,784 of NZ_JAGEQS010000002.1, read as the reverse complement.
CTATATACCCCCTGCAATTCCGGCGAAAAACCAGGCAACAGATTGATGCCCTCTTCCAGCGCCAAAAAATAACGCTGCGCCGCGCCGCCCCAAATCTCCCCCGGCACCACGCACAGTACGCCCGGCGGGTATGGCAATGCCCCCTCGGCAGCAATACGCCCGCCCGCCTCGCTGATACGCACCAGCTCTACATCGCCGCGAATAAAGGCGCTGTTGGCATCCTGTGGGTTCATCGCCACATGCGGCAGGCTTTCTTTGCGGAACATCGCTTTTTGCAGATCCTTAACGTCAAAGCTAACGTACAGATTGTGCATCTCCTGACATAGCTCACGCAGGGTGTAATCGCGGTAGCGCACCGGGTATTTCTGAAAAACCGTCGGCAATACATCCGCAAGCGGCGTATCGTCTTCAATGTGCCGTTCAAATTGCGCCAGCATCGCGACCAGCCGCGCCAGTTTCTCTTCGCTCTCGGCGGGCGTCAGCAAGAATAGAATCGAGTTGAGATCGCACTTCTCAGGCACAATACCGTTCTCACGCAGATAGTGGGCGAGAATGGTCGCCGGGATGCCGAATTCGGTGTACCGCCCACTATCGGCATCAATACCTGGCGTGGTCAGTAACAGTTTACAGGGGTCGACAAAATACTGGTCATCCGCATAACCCTCAAAGCCATGCCATTTCGCCCCGGGCTCAAAACTGAAGAAACGACGATTGCTGGCAATGGTCTCCGTCGGATGTGCCTGCCACGGCTTGCCGTCAACCACCAGTGGGATAAAGGGCTGAAGCAGTTTGCAACGGGCGAGAATGGCTTTACGCGCGTCAATGCCCAGCGCAACGCACTCCGCCCACAGGCGGCGACCACTCTCCCCTTCGTGGATTTTGGCATTGATATCCAGCGCCGCAAACAGCGGGTAGAACGGACTGGTCGAAGCGTGCAACATGAAGGCGTTGTTCAGGCGTTTGTGCGGGCAAAAACGCGCCTGGCCGCGAATATGGTTATCTTTTTTGTGGATCTGCGAGGTTTGTGAGAACCCCGCCTGTTGCTTATGTACCGATTGGGTCACAAAGATCCCAGGGTCGTTTTCATTAAGCTCCAGCCGCAACGGCGAGGTATCCGCCATCATATTGATAAACTGCTCATAGCCTACCCACGCGGAGTCAAACAGAATGTAATCGCAGAGATGCCCGATTTTATCCACCACCTGACGGGCGTTGTAAATAGTGCCGTCATAGGTACCCAGTTGAATGATCGCCAGGCGGAACGGACGCGATGCATCGGCGCTTTCCGGCATCACGTCACGAATCTGGTCGCGCAGGTACGTTTCATCAAAACAGTGCGCATCAATGCCACCGATAAAACCAAACGGGTTACGCGCCGCTTCAAGATAGACCGGCGTCGCCCCGGCCTGAATCAGGGCGCCGTGGTGGTTGGATTTGTGATTATTACGATCAAACAGCACCAGATCGCCGCGCGTCAGCAGGGCATTGGTGACCACTTTATTCGCCGCCGAAGTTCCATTCAGCACAAAGTAGGTTTTATCCGCATTAAACACTTTTGCCGCAAATTTCTGCGCGTGTTTGGCAGAACCTTCATGTATTAGCAGATCGCCAAGTTTCACATCGGCGTTACACATATCCGCACGAAACAGGTTTTCACCAAAAAAGTCATAAAAATGGCGGCCTGCGGGATGTTTTCTAAAAAACTCGCCATGCTGGTGCCCCGGGCAAGCAAAGGTACTATTCCCCATGTCGACATACTGGGTCAGGGTGCCATAAAAGGGCGGCAGAAGTTCCGCTTCGTAGCGACAGGCAGCGTTTTCCAGCTCCAGCCATTCCTGCGCGTTCCCGCCTATTACCGCCGTAACGCCGACAGGCGCGCTAACGGGTTCATCCGCAAGCATAAACACCGGCAGGTGAAAACCGGTGCGTTTAAGCAACGCCAGAATACCGCTACGGCTGTCGGCAGTGGTAATGACGACTGCGGCCACATCGGTAAAGTCGGTACTGTCCAGCGCCACTACGTTTCGGTGGGTGGAGAGGCGGGGGATGAGTTCACCGCTGGCGGCAATATTCATTGATTTCATAAGCGCAAATACCCGTTTCGGGAGTAGAGTAACCCCGGACAAGGCCCGATGCCTTGCCCAACGAGATGCCGGGTCAAACTGGATACCAGCTCCGACCGCCAGACATCAGTAAAAACAGACTGTTTCTGATTTTACTGTTGTCCTGCAGTGAGCGTGCGCTGCCCTCACCGCATAGCGGGGACGACAAAAAAAAGGAAAGAAAGGGGCAAACCTCGCGCAGTCAGGCGACAGTGAAGACAATATAAAGGCGCTATGTTCATCCCGGCGAGCCCCATGCTGGCAGGAGAAATTTCGCGCAATCATGGCACCTTTCACCAGACGGCGCAAGGTAAAATCAGCGCTCTATACGTCACAGATAATCAAGCTATTAACAGCTTAATCGCGTGATAATAAGGCAATTTGAAAGACAAATAACAGGAGTCATTGTGGTAATTGGACCTTTTATTAACGCTGGCGCAATTTTATTCGGCGGCGTTATTGGCGCGCTGTTAAGTCAGCGTCTGCCAGAACGGATTCGCGTCTCAATGACGTCTATTTTTGGTCTGTGCTCTCTGGGAATTGGTATTCTGCTGGTGATGAAGTGCGCTAATCTTCCGGTGATGGTGCTGGCGACGCTGGTCGGCGCGCTCATCGGCGAGTTTTGTTTGTTGGAAAAAGGCATTAATGGCGCAGTCGCGAAAATCCAACAATTATTTATGGCATCGGGTAAGAAACCGACACACGACTCATTTATTCAAAGTTACGTCGCTATCATTGTACTTTTTTGCGCCAGCGGCACCGGTATTTTCGGCGCGATGCATGAAGGGATGACCGGCGATCCAAACATTTTGATCGCTAAATCTTTTCTGGATTTTTTCACTGCCATAATTTTCGCCTGTTCGCTTGGCATCGCCGTTTCGGCGATTTGCGCACCGATGTTGATTATCCAGTTAACGCTTGCCGCCTGCGCCACCCTCATTCTTCCACTGACTACGCCGGCAATGATGGGCGACTTTAGCGCCGTGGGCGGACTGCTGCTGGTGGCGACCGGCTTGCGTGTATGTGGAATCAAAATGTTTCCGGTAGTGAATATGCTCCCGGCGCTGTTGCTGGCGATGCCGATCTCCGCCGCATGGGCGATGTTTTTTGCCTGATTCTGCGTGCAATAACAACAAAGTGGTGATAGATTGTGCAGTCTACGTTGATTTGAAGAAATTTCGTTGACGAAGCGAGGCGATTACGGTTTAATGCGCCTCGTTGCCCGGATAGCTCAGTCGGTAGAGCAGGGGATTGAAAATCCCCGTGTCCTTGGTTCGATTCCGAGTCCGGGCACCACCTTTCCTTTTTTATGCTTTCTTATGAATACCTCGATGTCTTCAAGTCAATAAGTTTGAACATAGACTCTTTCCAGAAATTATTGCCATATGATCTCCATTAGACCAATATAAACGGATGCGTGATCATAATAAAGGCAGTAATAGTAAGTTTTAACATTAAACATACTGCGAAATTTCAATTAAGTTTCCATCAGGGTCCCTGATGTAGATAGACATTATCTCGCCTGTGGCTCCAGTTCTCTCAACCGGGCCTTCAACAATGGGAATGCCTGCCTGTAAGATCTCAGACACAACATCATTTATCGGTGTCGATGTAATAAAACATAAATCGGCAGATCCCGGCGTTGGTCTACTCGCTTTTGGTTCGAACTCCATTTCTTGCTGATGGAGGTTAATTTTTTGCGCTCCAAATATTAACGCTTTTCTGTTTTGTTTAAATGTTACCGCAGAAAAACCAAGTACCTCTTCGTAGAATCTTATTGTGGTTGATATATCAGATACCGTTAATACAAGGTGATCAATTCTGTCAATTATCATTTGAATAGACTCATGATGTTTATATTTTAGGGATGCTACATTAAAAAATAGCATTAACCTACTTTTAAATCAGATGCATTTTTTTTGCATCTACTCTAAGTTGCTGCCGAAAATTGGGATGTGCCAATTCAATGATGCTGAGCGCACGCTCGGTTGAAGAGAGCCCCTTCAGGTTTACGGAGCCAAATTCAGTGACTATCCAGTGCGTATCCGTTCGTGGGGTTGTTACAGGCCCCTCAAGGCGGGGAACAATACGAGAAATCGTATCATTCGCGGCCGTTGAGCGGGTCGTAATAATGGAACGACCTCCTTTAGATGCATATGCGCCTCTGACAAAATCCAATTGCCCTCCTGAAGCGCTGTACTGGTGTCCAAGCAAATATTCAGAGTTACAGGCACCAGTGAGATCGATTTGTAAGGTAGCGTTAATGGAGACAACATTCTCATTTTGCGCAATGATCCCCGGATCGTTAACATAATCGACAGGCCGACTAAAAAAAGAGGGGTTGTCGTTGAGATAGTCATACATATCCTTTTGTCCCATAGCAAAAGTAAATACAGACATTCCCCGGTCGATATTTTTACGCTGGTTGGTAACGACGCCTTGTTGAATCAAACTTACCAACCCCGGATTCAGCGCCTCTGTATGGACCCCCAGATCATTATGTTCCTTGAGCGCATTACAGATGAGCTCCGGTAATGCGCCGACCCCCATCTGGAGACAAGCGCCATCTGGCACAAGAGAAGCGATAATCTGACTGATAGCAATATCTTCGGCTACGGCAGTACGTATTGGTAGTTCAATTAAAGGGACATGGTTTTCAACAATGGCGTCAATTTCTGAAATATGGATTGCAGCACCTTCTCCATGAACGCGCGGCATATATTTGTTAACTTCGACAATAAGCTTTTTAGCTGTCCTCGCAATCCGGGTGGAATAATCGTTTCCAGTTCCAAAATTAAAATAGCCATACTTATCCATAGGGGACACGGTGTGAATAAAGGTATCAATACCAATATCATCAGCCAGTAATCGCGTCGCCTGATGAAAATTTGAAGGTACATAGTTAACTATTTTTCGCCCGGAACTCTCAATCCCCTGACGTATTAAAGCCCGTTCAATACCGGTAATAAACATACTGTAGAGATGAATATAGTCACTTAGCTCATAACGGAAAATAGTGTTCCCGGCAATGCTGGCTGTTTCATAACAGTAAACCCGCAGATCGTTGATTTCTCCCCTTTTCGCTCGCTTTGCCAGCGCATTCAGCAAAGCTGGAGGCTCTGCTGCAAACATTCCCATAGAGAGGTGACTGCCGGAGGTAATTAAAGTAACCGCCTCGTCAGGCGTCACGCATTTTTCGGCATACACTGCATTAACATTCATCATGACTCTAAACCTCAGGGCGATTTCTCAATAAGCGGCGTCTTCTTCAGGCGAACATCCACAGCAATAAACTAACATTGTTCGTTCGAAGCGCATGACCTCTACACCATTCTGGTTAATACCACATGTCCGAACGGTAACGATGCCTTGTCCCGGGCGACTATTTGACAGGCGTTTGCTGAGTACAGTGCTTTCAGCATAAAGTGTATCCCCTGCGAAAACCGGATGGACGGCTTGTACCTTATCCCAGCCAAGATTGGCCACGACCTTGGCGCTGACAGTACGCACGCTCATACCGGTTAAAAGCGCCAGAGTGAACGTTGAATCAACCAGTAACTTTTTCCATTCCGTTTTGCTGGCGTAAGCCGCATCGAAATGGACCGGCTGCACATTGAGAGTGAGCAGTGTAAACCACACATTATCGGCGTCCAGAACCGTCCGGCCGGGACGATGTTCAAAAACATCACCGGGATGAAAATCCTCCCAGTAAAGACCCGAAATTTCTCGGTAGCGCCCCTCGCTAATGGTTTTATAAGCGGGTAATAACGTGTTCATAATCAATTCCTCTGTTAATAAAATCAGGAAAAGATCCCTGCCCGGGCGAGTAATCTCCGGGCCTGACGGGCAACGGCTGCATCTATCATCATGCCGCTAACGATCCCGACGCCTTTGGCATTCTCTGTCAGTACTGCACGAGCATGATTAATTTCTGCCGTTGTAGGAGTAAATGCGGCGTTGATTACACTAATCTGAGCGGGGTGAATAGCCGATTTTGCAGAAAAACCAAAACTGAGCGCCTGCAGCGTTTCCTCTTTCAGACCTGAAAAATCGCCTATATCAAAGAAGGGAGCATCTATTGCAAGAAGCCCTTTCATAGCGCAGGCAGCCACTATTCTGGCCCGCGCCAGCGCAAGAGGCTCCCAGGCGGGTGTGGCGCCAATGTCAGCCGCCATATCTGCGGCGCCAAACATCAACCCGCAGAGTCTGGGGGTGGCGTCCGCAATAGACTCTACGGCATTAAGCCCAACAACTGACTCAATAATGCCAATAAGGCGAGTATCAGAACCAGCCATCATGATAAGACTATCCACGATTTGCAGGTGCGCGGCTGACTCTGTTTTCGGAAGAATAATGTAATCAGGAAAAAAACGGCATTCCAGTAACATATGCAGGTCTTCAATGCCAGCATGAGTATTCATTCCATTAATTCTTAATGCTATTTTCAGCGATGAGTTTGGTCGGGATGAAAGGAACTGCATCGCAATTTTCCGGGCCTGCGCCTTGTCATTCGGGGTGACGGAATCTTCAAGATCGATAATAGAAATGTCCGCCGCACTTTCAACTGCTTTTATGAAACGTTCTGGTCGAATTGCTGGGGTAAAAAGCCAGCTACGTGTCGGTGTATGAGAAATATCGGGCATATTGCACCTCCTGTTAACCTCACTATGCGCTCGCTGGTTTCATTCTTCCAATATATGATGGTGCCATTCTTAATTGCTTTTGGAGATGAGGATGGAACTGCGCCATATTCGCTATTTTCTCGCCGTCGCTGAAGAGCGGCATTTCACGCGGGCTGCGACAAAATTAGGCATAGGTCAGCCGCCGCTAAGCCAACAGATTAAGGATCTGGAAAGAGAGCTGGGAGCGCAGCTATTCCGGAGAGTGCCTCATGGCGCGGAATTAACCGAGGCTGGAAAAGCATTTTATGATGTTGTTAAAGGGATGCCTGCTACCGCGACAAGAGCCGTGCTGGCGGCGCAGCGTGTTGCCAGAGGGGAATCGGGCGTGTTAAGGGTGGGTTTTACTGCCTCTGCGGCATTTAACAGTGTGGTGCCCGGCGCAATCCGTACTTTCAAGCGGGCTTATCCTGACGTTCGTTTGCAGCTTGAGGAAGGAAATACAACTCAACTGGCTGATGAATTGAATGAAGGATCGCTGGATGTTGCCTTTCTGAGACCTGGTTTTACAGGCAATGAACGGTTCCAGCTCAGGTTACTGTCTGAAGAGCCAATGGTTATTGTGCTGGCAGAAACGCATCCTGCTGCGGCGTGTAAACAGATTGCACTCTCGATTCTCAAAGATGAGTTTTTTTTACTCTTCCCACGTGAAATCGGCCTGTCGCTTTATGACGCAGTGATCAAGGCCTGCGGTAAAGCGGGCTTTGAACCGAAAATTGGTCAACTCGTGCCGCAAATTTCGTCAGTCATTAACCTTGTGTCGGCAGAGATGGGCGTGTCGATGGTTCCAGATTCAATGAGACAGGTTAATGTCAAGGGAGTAGTATACCGCCCCGTTGCAGACCAGATGCCCGTCGCAAAGCTGGCTCTGGCATACCGGCGCGGCGATACATCGCCAACGCTGAGAAACTTCATCCTGAAAGTCACTGGCTGAATGCGGTTATGTGAGCGTTGAATAATCATTTGAAACGTAACCAATAATTATTGGTCCGATTTTGTGTCTAAAGGAATCGCTAACGGAGCAGGAACTGGCTGCAATGTCTGTGGATCGACAGCCAGATAACGCCCGGTTTTACTGTCGATACCCACATAATCGATAAGCTTGCCTTTGGCATAAAGCACCATTGTCTGTTTTGCAAATGCCTCATATGCGCTGCTCAGTATTTTCACTTTATCCGCATAATTTGCTGCGAGATTATGCGTTTCCAGGGGGTCACGTTGCAGGTTGAATAATTCCCATGGCGCATTACCCGCCTGTGGGAATACTGTGACAAGACGACGTAATTTCCATTCCCCATCTATCCAGGCCGCCTGATTATGGAGTTCAACACCATATTGTGTGCGAGGCGCGTGCAGACTTTCACCGGTCAGATAGCGTTTAAAACTCACGCCGATCATTGGCAGTGTCGGTCTTTCAGATAATGATTTACTGGCATCAATACCTGCAAATTCATAGAGCGTGGGCGCAACATCATACGCCGCCATCGTGGCGTTATCTATGGCGCCATGATGGATGATACCAGGACCGGAAATCATAAAACTGGTATTAATTCCCCCCTGACCGCTGGTCGTTTTGTGATAGCGACCATAAGGCGCATTGCTGACATCAGCCCAGTGGGGACCATAAGAGATAAATGAATTTTTACGACCAATATTTTCGTAACTATTATCGAATTGCTTCCAAAAATCTGGTTCAGATTCATAGTGAAAGCCCTCTGCCGGATTCACCCCATTATCACTTAAGAAGACCAAAATCGTGTTTTTATCGCGCCCGGTCTTTTTTAATGTCTCAATAACGGTACCAATCTGTGCATCCATATTGGCGATCATAGCAGCGTAAACCTGCATCACCTTCGCCGTATATTTCTGCTGTTCCGGGGTCATCGCCTGCCATTCTTTATCAAGTTCCAGTCCTGGCAGAGGTATGTCATCACGCAGGAAACCCAGTTTCTTCAAACGAGCAATACGCTGACGATAGACGTCTGCATAGCCCTGTTCATACTGACTTTTAAAACGACTAATCCATTCATCCGGCGCCTGCAGAGGATCATGTGGCGCAGTAAAGGCCAACCACGCGAAGATAGGTTGTTCCCGTGGCGTCTCGCTGATCCAGCGATTAATCTGGCTGGCATAGGCTTCGCTGGAGTAAAAACTGGAGGGCAGTGAAATGCGCTGATTGTCACGGGTATAATAGGTATGAAATATCTCCACGGTTCCCAGCGGCACGGCATCATCAAAGTGACTGGCGCCTCCCCCCATCAAGGCGAAAGAATGACGAAAGCCCCGATCTTTTGGCGTCGAGCCTGGCGTAAAACCAAGATGCCATTTACCCGCCATCAGCGTATTGTAACCAGCATCTTTAAAGCGTTCAGCCATGGTCGTCACCCGATCAGCCAGGCGCAATTCATAGCCTTCCTTACCTATGGTATTTTCATACCACCACATACCGCCTATACCCGCTTGCTGACTGGTGTTCCCGGTTAATAGCATCGCACGGGCGGGAGCAGACATGGGAGACGTGTAATATTGACTCATCCGCACGCCGTTCTCAGCCATCGCCTGCAAATTAGGCGTTGGGATTTCCCCACCGAAGGGAGTGATATCAGAATATCCCATATCATCAGCGATAATCACGATAATATCAGGACGTTCGTTTTGCGTACTGTGTGCCGTACCGGAGAAGATAATGCTGAGTGTGGCAAGTGTTACTTCTTTTTTCACGGCTTATTCTCCATTTCAGACTACGGGTGTTGTACAAGAGCGGCAGGCAAATGCGGCAAGAGGGACCATCAGCCCGAAAATCTGCCCATAACGTCAGCACGCCAGGCCTTCAGTCCATTCAGATTCCGGGGCCAGGCGCGTAGCGGAGCCAGAATCTCCGTGAAAAAAGAGTAATAGCCGCTACAAAGTCGGTTGTAGCCGGCACTGTTGATATGTGCGGGGCAGCCTCCCTGGCAGACTATTTTCACAGAACACCGTTGACACTCCCGGCGCTGGCTTTTCTTAATACCAAAGGGAAGCCGGGTTGCGGAATCTACGGCTGGCGCTAACGTATTATTAGAAAGCTGTCCCAGGTAATGCTGGCTATTAATCAGATGATCGCAGGCATAGAGTTTGCCGTCCGGCTCCATGACCAGATTCGTGCCGCAGCGGGCGGAATGGACACAGGTGGCGCTGATATGCGTAAAATATTGTGCCCATGCCTGTTCAATGTTGATCACAAAAACCCGTCCCATATCACCGCGTTTGCGCCATTGACGCCAGATATCAATCATGAAACGTCCCCAGTTATCCGCACTCAATTGGTAACGTTGCTGTAGGGCGTTGCCTTCGTCCATCAGTGGCTGAAATTGCAGATAACGAGCGCCAAGGCTAACAACATGATCGTAGATGGCTGCCGCATGGCGAGCCATGTCATCATGCACGACAATCAGTACATTAAAATCGACTCGATAGTGTTGTAACAATGTGATTCCCCGCAACACCGCCGGATAGCTGGCCTCGCCGCGTTTGCCCGGACGATGATGATTTTGCAAGTCTTCACTGCCCTCAAGACTGATGCCAATAGTAAAATTATTGTCGCGAAACAGACGGCACCAGGCATCGTTTAACAACGTCGCATTCGTTTGCAGACTATTACTGATCGTCACGCCGTCAGGCGCATATCGTTGTTGAAGCGCTATTACCTTTTTATAAAAACCGATTCCGGCTAAAAGCGGTTCACCGCCTTGCCAGACAAAATTAATTTCACGCGCACTGGCAGGTTGCGCCGCAATATAGCGACAAATAAAAATCTCCAGCGTTGATTCATTCATTTTTTCTACGGGCGTTTCGCCCTGTGGGTAATAACAATAGCGGCAGGCCAGATTACATGCAGGGCCTATGGGTTTTGCCAGAATATGAAAGGGTATCTGCGCGCGATATTCCGTCATTACGGGGATTTGTTGTTGCCGTAATGTGTTGAGATTCAACATTATTCTGTCCTGTAGTTATCATTTCTGATGCGGAGAAATGACTCACATTTCGCAATAGCGTTCGTCTGGCGCTGCGGGCAGAATGCCGAGAGCAGGCTGTATCTATTGATACGCCGGTTTTCTGCATAGCGCATAACGCTATTGAAACGTTATTTAGCAAATCCTGTCTGAACCAGAAATTAAGTCTCTGTTAACCTGCGCTATTACAGAAAATCATAGAACAGGCGTCTCAAAATAATATCGTCCTGAAGGACGAGAACCCACGGCATTTTCAGGAGATGAGTCAACCGCGACAGAAAAAAATCATATTAATAATTTTAAATTATTTTTTAGAAAACCAGACAGGATTTAAATTAAAATCATTTATTTTCAAGATGTTATAAAAAATACCGCAACATACGTCACATTATTAACATGTGAATGATTGTGTTAACCGAATGTAAATTGTATGTTTCAACATACCACTATTTTACTGCGCCCCGACGCGCTCATCCGGATGGAAGGAGATAACATGTCAGCCTTATCAACTACTGGCCATAATGACGGGATCACTCTCCATTGCTTACAGAGCATTGCGCAACTCATTCCTCTGTCGTCGGCGGTTTTTTATCGTGTTAATGCTTATTTAAAGCCAGAAGCCTATGTTTTACATAACATTTCTAATAGCACACACCAACAATATCTGGAGCATTTTCAACCATTAGACCCGCTATCGCCTTCCCGGTTCGGCCAACAGGTTGTTACCGTAGCGACGATGACGCCCGGTATCTGTGCCCGACATCGCCATTATTATCATGAATTTATGCTACCTAATCATGTGTGCGACATGATTGAGATCTTTATTCGTCGGGGCCATCGTATTATCGCGGGCATTTCATTAATGCGCGATATACCTTTTTCCAGCGAAGAGCGTTTGCGAGCCCAGGCAGTACAACCATTACTGGGACTGGCGATTCATGATTCTCTTCAGGAAGACAACGATCTGGCGTCAATATTGACCGCCAAAGAGCGTGAAATTGTGGGAATGGTCTGCGAAGGGGCCAGCAACAAATTGATTGCCCGTCAGTTGAATATTTCTCTCTCAACAGTGAAAACGCATTTACGTAATATTTTTGCTAAAACAGAAGTGATAAATCGCACGGAACTGGTTTCCCGAACCAGAATGTCTTCGGTACAACATTCACAGCATATGTGAAAGCGTGCTTTTTAACCCGCGTCAATTGCGGGTCTTTTCCCCATTGTCATATATGCCTGAATTAATACCACTCTCTGAGCTGATGCCTCAATAAAATGTCATATTATCTGGCGTCGGTATCCTGTTGCAGCCATTGATTCATGGCCTGATTGATCATATTTATCACACTAAGCAGAAGAACACGCTGGTGCCGCTCAAGCCGCAGATAACGGCGCAGCGGCGGCATTTTACAAACCACTTCGCTAGCAGCCCATAGCTCAATGCCGCAATACCATTCCTTATGATGTAAAACCAGCGTAAACCGACGATAATCCAGTTCACTCAGTGCCTGTTGTAAATTGGGGAAACAATTAAGATAGTTAATCAGCCCGGCGGTACTTTTGCTGCCAGTAAAAATGACGGGATAACGTTTCAGCCATCCGGGCTGATGAACGCGAATTTTGCCCTGCAAAGGATAATTGATTGTGCCTTTCACCCTGAATTCACAACTGTGAATACTGGCCATGAATAACCGTTTTTGCTGAACATGGCAGATAACCTGGGTAAATGCATTCAGATGCAGCACGGCGCTATGTTCGGTCAATTTTTCACAACGCCAGCCGCTCAAATCACGTAACACCATATTCATTAATGCGTTCTTAAACCAGGGGACGGAGGACATCTGGCGTCATCTCTTCATTGTTTCGCTTTTCATAATTGCCCATAGCCCGTTCCACGACCTCTTCTACCGGAAGCGGGAGGAAAGGATTAACCCGTTGCACACATAATGTCCAGAATAAGGCATAGGCGGCAGTCAATCCAAGCATAATACCGAATGGTATAAGTACATCCCGACTGTTCATTCCTGGAGGCGCGATATTAATAATGGCGATAATAATACCCACGCTCGAAATAATCTGAGGTAAGGGAAACCAGGGGGCCCGGTAAGCGCGTGGCAAATCGGGGCGCCGAATACGTAAGATAACGACCGATAACGTTACCAGCAGATAAGCTACCCCCCAGGCGCAGACCGCAGCGAGGATCAGCGGAACAATGTGGTCGATATCACCGTTCAGATACCAGGCATGTAAACAGGGAATCGCAACACCGAATGCGATGGCGATGACCGGTGTTTTAAAGCGGGGGTGCAACCAGGTCAAAAACCGCGGCAAAGCGCCGTCCAGCGCCATGCCGTATATAATACGCGGTACTGCCGCCATCAGCGTATTAATCGTCGCACATCCCGCTAACAACAACCCCACGCCCAGCCAGTATTGCCCGACATGTCCCATGACACGATTGGCAAAGGCGGGAATAGCCATCGGCGTATCCAGTAAAAAGATATGGTTTGCCGCATCGACAACCACATTATTTACTTGCCGGTTAATCGCAGCGCCATAGAGGAACATACAACCTGCCACCGCTAAAAGGCCAAGCGCCATCGCTCTGGGAATCGTACGATGCGCTTTTTTAATTTCCGGCGCCATTGGCGTGACCAGTTCACAACCGACGAACATAAACATCGCCATGCCAATATAACCAAACAGACCAGAAAGATTACTGACATCAAGCGGTGCGCCAAACCACCCGGAATGATGAGTGACCGGGGATAACAGGATCCCGCATAAACCGAAGATGGTCAGGGTAGTCCACATACCGAAAGTAAGAAATACCTCCACCTTGCCAAATACTTCAACACCAATGGCATTCAGTATCCCGAAAACCACTACCATGCCGACACCAACCATCCAGGTATTGTGCTGCATGGCCACGTGTTCGCTAACAGACTCAAAGTTCACCAGCGCCATGACGCCAGCGAGAATCGTTTCTGCCGTGCCGGCAAAAATGTGTACGATCAGGTAAGCGCAAAGCGCACCGGTGATAGCGAAAAAACGCCCCATCCCGCAGGAGATATAGTCGTAGACGGAGCCAGTCGTGGGAATAAGCGTTGCTGCTTCGGCAAAGGTGGTAATCTGCGCTTGCATCATAATAAATGCCAGTAATACCGCAAGGGCAAAGGTATCTCCCCCTGAGCCAAAACCACTGGTCACGGTCAGGATCACCGGGCTTGCCATAATCAGCCCGACGGAGCTGGCAAGCGTCGTGGGGAAACCAATAACGCCACGTTCAAGATGGCTGGCAAGTCTGTTTTTAAACATGGTCAACCTCTTCACTATTATTACAACAATAAATTACCGCTCCGGAATAACGCTTATTTATGGCAGGCACCGTATCTAACAGGTATCGTCCTGAAGAGGGATAACGGTAAATAACGTTGTGACGCCGTCCCCGCATGCGCTAATAGCAAGTGGGGAGCGCGTTATTCTCCCCAGTGATGCCAACGCTACTGACGAACAATTAAAGGATTCAACCCTGTTTATGGCTTTCAACGTTTGCCAGATAATGTTTTACAAAACGGGGCGTTAAAACTTTCCATGCCACTTCGGTTCCCTGTTCAACAAACCAACTATCGCCCGGTGAAAAACGTATCGGTTCCTGACCCGCGACAGTGAGTTCCACTTCCCCTTCCAGCACGGTTGCGTGCTCGGTAAAGGGATAAATCATCGTGAAACCGCCGCGGGTCGATGAAAACAGTCCACAGGTAAATACGTCCTCAGGTTTACCGTAAATCATCGCAACGGCGACCTGGGGATCGCCTTCTGTTGGCAACGCCCCCAACAGGCTGACACTCCCGATTGGCTGTAATTCAGGAACAGGTTGATTGAGTTTAAAAGCGTGCATTAATGTTCTCCTGGTTAATTCCGGCCTTTCCAGAAACCGGCTGTTTGATGTATCAGTTTTCCCGCACTGACCAGCAATAGACGTAGACTGTCGCGACCATAAATTGTCGCGTGGGGAATGCTACTCATCAGACGATACCGCTCGGAACCGCCATTTATTCCTTCGGCCAGGATTTTGCATACAATATGGGAAGGCGTGACGCCAAATCCGGAATAACCCTGAACATAAAAAACATTATTGTGTTCACGAAGCGTGCCAATCTGCGGAAACAGATTCGCGCTACAGGCCATCGGTCCGCCCCAGGCAAAATCGATTTTAACGTCTTTCAAATAAGGAAAGACCTCCGTCAACAGAGTGCGGTTCCAGGCAGCAAAATCGTGCGGGGTATATTCAAGAAACCTTGTGGCGCTGCCAAACAGCAGACGGTTTTCTTTTGTGAGACGGTAGTAATTTATCACCGGGCGGATATCACTAAAAGCCCCGCGCAAGGGACTGATCCGCTCAACAAGCTCGCTGGAGAGAGGTTCTGTAGAGACCTGATAAGAATAAGTAACCAGCGTTTTCTTATAAATTTCTGGTTCCAGATTATTGAGAAAACTATCACAGGCCCACAGCAATTTGGCCGCTTTTACGCTGCCCATCGCAGTACGTACCCGCACAGTTTTACCGTAACTGACCTCAACCACAGGTGAATATTCGAATATCTTCACCCCCAGCGAATTCGCAGCCTGAGCGGAGCCCAGCAATAAATTCAGCGAGTGGACATGCCCTCCCCCCATATGCTTGAGAACACCGCAGTAGACGTCGGAACCAATAACCTGCTGCACGTCTTTACCGGTATAGAGTTCAATATCATCTTCCGGCGTAGCAGCTTTGAATTCTTTTTCCCATTGTTGCAGCGTTTTTAACTGCCGCTGGTTGTAGGCCAGATAACCATATCCGGGGACAAAATCAGCATCAATATGGTATTTACGAATTCGCTCCCGAATAATACCTGCGCCGAGGTTCGAGATTTTAAACAGCGTCTCCATTCCCGCTGCGCCTACATATTTTTTAACGGCTTCGATGTCGTGACCTATACCGGCCATCACCTGACCGCCGTTTCGCCCGGTGCCGCCATACCCAAGATGGCGGGCTTCCAGAACGACAACATTAGTGATCCCCTGCTCCGCCAGTTCCAGCGCGGTATTGATGCCTGAAAAGCCACCGCCAATGATCACCACATCGGCATCAATATCGTCTTGCAGAGCAGGAAAATGCAACGGGTATTTTTTCGTCGCGCCGTAGTAATTCAACGCATCGATTTTTGTATTCATCGCGTTACCTTGTCATCACGCTTGACTAAGACCGCTATCACAGCACGGTAACGTTTTACAAAATATCGTCCGGAAGAATGACGTTCTTTGGAACGATATTCAGTTCCAGGCAAGTATGTTGAGATGGAAAAACGTACATTCCTGACCTACAGGCACTTCTGATGAGCGACGTGACATTACTTGCCGAAGTAACGACTTTTTTACGCCAACGACACGGACAATTTATTGCAGGTGAACGTCAGGCCGGAAACGGCACGAACTTCTCGGTCACTAACCCAGCCACCGGCAAAATCATCGCCGACGTTGTGTCGGCAACCCCTGCGCAGGCAGAAGAGGCCATGCAGAGCGCCAGACGGGCGTTTGATGTCTGGCGTAAAATGCCAACGTTACAACGCGGCGCATTACTGCTGAAACTGGCTGATACTCTTGCCGCTCATCGTGAAGAGTTAGCTCAACTGGAAAGCGTCTGTTCAGGTAAAACGATTATGCTGTCGCGCGGTCTTGAACTCGATCAGTCAGTGGCCTTCCTGCGTTACTTTGCCGGTTGGGCAGGAAAAATAACCGGTGAAACGCTGAATGTCTCCCTGCCATCAATGGGAGAAGAGAGATACACCGCGTTTACCCAACGCCAACCCATTGGGGTGGTCGTCGGTATTGTGCCGTGGAATTTCTCCATTATGATTGCTATCTGGAAGCTGGCCGCAGCGCTGGTATGTGGCTGCACCATCGTCATTAAACCAAGTGAATATACCCCGCTGACACTGCTGCGAGTTGCTGAGCTGGCTAAAGAGGCAGGTTTCCCTGATGGCGTAATTAACGTGGTAAACGGTGCTGGCGGTGAGATAGCGCAACAGCTGATCGCGCATCCAGATTGCGCCAAAGTGAGTTTCACCGGGTCAGTTGCGACAGGTGAGAAAGTCCGGCGTTCGGCAACATCGTCAGGAAAACGCGTTACCCTCGAACTGGGAGGGAAAAATGCAGCGCTGTTTCTCAATGATCTCACGGCACAAGCCATGGTCAACGGTATTCTTGAAGCCGGTTATCTGAATCAAGGACAGATTTGTGCTGCCGCAGAGCGTTTTTATCTGCCCCAGGAAAAACTGGATACGGTCATGACGCTCCTCAGACAACGGTTATCGGAGATCGTGCCCGGCTCGCCTTTAGATGAAAAAACGGTGATGGGCCCGCTGGCGAATCAGGTTCAGCTTGAAAAAGTGCTGCGTCTGATTCAACGTGCACGGGAAGAAGGGGATACCATTGTTTACGGCGGTGAAACTTTACCCGGCGAAGGGTACTTTTTACAGCCGACAGCGGTAAAAGTGCGTAGTAAAAACAGTACGCTGATGCACGAGGAGACCTTTGGCCCTGTCTGTAGCTTTATCGGTTATCAGAATGAAAAAGAGGCGCTTTCGCATATCAACGATTCGCCATTCGGCCTTGCTGCAAGTGTGTGGTCGGAAAATATATCTAAGGCATTACGCTACGCTGAAGATATTGATGCTGGCATGGTGTGGGTCAATATGCATACCTTCCTCGATCCCGCGGTACCCTTTGGAGGGATGAAAGGATCGGGCATTGGTCGTGAATTTGGCAGCGCGTTTATTGATGACTATACCGAACTTAAATCGGTCATGGTCCGTTATTAACCATCCTGAAAATGATGCAGGCAGATCAACCATACCGAAAGGTGGACTGTCTGCCTGATTATCAGGTTCGCTCGCTGCGTTTTTTTGCTTTTGGGATAATGTTAAACGCCCGGCCCGGCGTTCCTTCCTGCATTACTAGCGCCATCTACCGTTAGAGTAGGCTATCTCCAGCCTTAACGGTTCAGACTCATCCTGTAACATCGCTTCCAAAGACAACGCCAGCGTCTGATGATGGGCATCTTTTACACTGACTTTCAGCATGTTGATGCTCGGTTCATAACGTAAAATAGCAGCGCGAAGCTCACGGCAAAACCAGTTGAGAACCCGTTTGTCACCCACATTCACCTCGTGCCATTCCGGCATACCCCGAGTGAGCAGCGGCGGTAATGTCTCGCCACCTGGCACGGCGCAAGAGTTGAATAAACACATTAACTTGCGTCGTACCAATTCATGTGGGCTTATCCCCTCAACCAAGAGCCTGTCGAATAGCGCGACCGGAATGGTTGGCGTCATCATCATTTCCCTATCTGGTCCATCGCCAGATCCCATACTGACGTTCTGGACTCCTGCTGAGCGCCGTCTGATTTCTCGGCAGTGATTTGCCATTCGATTTTCGTGAAGTTCAGCGACATCGTTTCCACCGGCTTACCGCCGGCGCCGCCGCTAACACTGAGTTGTGATATCAGCACGTTTGTCAGGGTATAAACGATAAGCGACCGCATTTTGCCGTCGTCATTGCGGCACAACGGCAGCACCACGGTTCTAATTAGCCTCCCGCTACAGCAGTACTCATTGAGCACAGGCGTGGCGAGGTCGACAAATTTGGTGAGCGACATTTCACCAACATGCGCGCGCCCGGAAGTCCGCTCAGTGAGGCTAACATCGTTATTTACCTGCATTGCCACATTGTGGCTATAAGACATGATCTCTATCTGATCTTCAAAGCCTTCAACCTGGCTTTCGCCTTTGATATTGTCGAGCTTTAAAAAAATCGCATCCATGATTTATCTCCTTGTTGATCAGGTGGCAGTTCAGCAGCCAGACGAATACCGGCGGCCAGCGCTTGTGACTCTTATTAAAAGCGCAACGACCAAAAAACACAGCGTGAAAAGCGCCAGGTTTGCAGGGATTTTGCCGACGTTTACCCACGTCTGATGAACGTTATTCCGCTGGTTGCAAAGCAATAGAGGGTTTTGGCCCGCTGTGGCCAAATACAATTGAGGTTATACTGAACGCTCTCTGCCATATTCAATCCCTTTTATCGCAAAGTATCCCTGGTGCCGGTATCACAGCGTCGTTATTCAAAAATTGACATTTCAGAATAATAATCAGCTATATATAAAAAACACATCAAAAAGCAAATATCAACTTAATTTTTACTTATTTAATAAAAAAATCCAAATTGATTTACATCAATTAACACATACAAAAACATTAAAAATCAAAGCGTTAAATAAAAATTAATCACTATGGAAATTTTATTTTTCTTAATACTCACATTATAAATGCTATTTGCTTATTTTCCTGTGAACACTAAAAAATGATTTAAATCAAAAAAAAACTATTCTCGTTGATTAACGTTTTGACCGAAATAAAAAAGATTTTATACGTCCCGGGATAGTCTCCCTTTCTGATGGACAATATGCATTAACGAGCGGGCAAACAGGTAACTTCTGCCCGGGTAATCCGTTACCCGACTGATATTAACATTGTCATGAGGTGATATCATTTGCCTGGCCAGCCATAATCATCCGGAACCGGCGCTACGCCACGAACATCAGGACGGAGCATTTTTTGTCGATCCTCTTCGTCATCCACCCAGACACTGGCTATCTCTTCACAGGTTGCAAACCATACGCCATCATGCCCTTTAATATGTTCAATCAAACGTGACAACATCATCATATGATGCCCATGACCGATTATCTGCGGATGAAGGGCCATCGCATATAAACCGTTTTCCTGATGGTGATAAGCATAGGTAAAAATATCCTTCCAGCGTCGCAGAACACCGTCAGTATCGCTCATCCCCTCCTGGTTGCCGGTATACGCCAGTGCGGGAAAATCATCCAGATACCAGCTAACAGGAATTTCCAGAATCGCGCTGGCCGGGCCTGCGATATTTCCCGTCTCCCAATTCACCTGCCAACGTTGAGGATGGTAAGGCACAAGATCTCTCGCCATCAGGCTACTGTCATAGAGAAAACCGGCTTCCTCCAGAAGATCCAGCGTATTCTCGCTATAATCCCAATAGGGAGAACGGTATCCCACAGGGCGTATGCCGAAATGTCTTTTATAACAGGCGAACGCCAGATCCATAAGTCGGCGTTCTGTATCACGATTCACCAGCGTC
Organism: Salmonella sp. 32010601201800023SM; assembly: GCF_017572235.1. NCBI lineage: Bacteria > Pseudomonadati > Pseudomonadota > Gammaproteobacteria > Enterobacterales > Enterobacteriaceae > Salmonella > Salmonella sp. 32010601201800023SM. Next base: position 272,798 of record NZ_JAGEQS010000002.1, on the reverse strand, counting down.
GGATTTTCATGATAGTAGCCATGGTGAGCGATTTCATGCCCGGCATCAAAAATTGCTTTAATGATTTCCGGGAAGGTGTCTACAGTGTGTCCGGGAATAAAAAAGGTGGTTTTGATATTATTTTCTTTGAACAATTTCAGAAGCCTTGGTACGCCAACTTGAGCACCAAACTCTCCTCGTGACATAAAGGATGGCGACGGTCGATTAAATCCGCCCAGCCATAAAGACTGAGCATCTACATCAACACCAAGATTGACCGCAATCCTTTTACCCTCAGGTAATTTTAAATATCCCATAACGACCTCCAGCTAATACATAGAAGGGACACATTCTGTTATTTAATGTGTGATGGCCAGATATTATATATGCCTGCTTTTCTGCGTCTGTCCTTGAACGTTGTTGCTGCCCCCCCAAGTCTATTTTCATATAGAACATCGAGGTTAATTTCTCCTGAAATGACATCCTCTTGATTGACGTGCGCCTCTGCGATAATACCTTGTGGATTTTTCCACACGACATCACAGGGGCTTAAAATTGAACTTCGGGCCCAGCAGCCTGGCAGTGGTCCACCCGGGTTTCCGCCCAGGCAACAGTGAACAAGATAAATTTGATTTTCAATACAACGTGCGTGGCAACAATGTCTGACTCGCCAAAATCCCTGTTCAGTAAACGTAGCGGAAGGCGTTAAAATTAACTCCGCACCCTGTTCCGCCAGCGTCGCGGCACACTCCGGTATTTCTGCTTCATAACAAATATTAAAACCCACCTTTGCAAATGGCAGTTGAAAAACAGCCATTTTATCGCCTTCCTGAGTATACCAACCCCGTTCAGCCGGGAAGATATGCGTCTTACTATGAGCATAATGTTCGCCGTCGGGTCCCCATATATGCGCAACATTCTCATAGCGATCTGCTCCGGTCTGCTCCAGATGAGAGCCAGCAATAATGAACTGTCCTCTTTCTTTAGCTTCCTGTTGAAAAAGCTGCTTATAGGCATCCGTGAACTGATCAATTAAAGTAAGGTGTGAAATGGGTCTTTCTTGCCATTTTTTCAATAGTGTAAATAGCTCAATGGTAAATAGCTCCGGGAAGATAACGACATCAGCTCCCTGACTTTTATTAAGAAGTATCCTTACCTTTGTTATGAAATCTTCAAAAGTGTTTATTTCAGTAACAATATACTGACAGGCTGAAACAGTAAAATTACGTGGCATCGTGATATCCCCGGCATGAAATTTAAACTTAAATTAACGTATAGCGCATGGAGAATATTAGGGAGTGGACATTACGACATCAGGTTATTTTTTGTGAAGCTGCGCAAAATATATGGGGAAAAGAGTAGAAGCATTGAACCTTTATTTACATAAAGGGGACTTTATCGATGATCGCAGCGAGACAGAGAGTCGATAAAAATCCAGGCGAAAAACAATAACCCTTACCACAATATTATTTTCAGCATCTGAAAATAATCAGGCAAACTAAATGATAACGCGCTGGTATAAAACCAACGCGTATTTTTACCGATAAGGGTAATGAAGACGGCCACCCGAAGGTGGCCGTTAGAACCCGGTAGCGCTTCGCTTATCAGGCCAGTGAAACCGAGACAGCTTTAGCGGTGAGACGCCAGCGGCTGTTCCGTCATTGGCGGGTGGTGCTTTTCTGGATCTTTAATCAGTACCCACAGGATGATGGCGCCGATAATATCGAACAGACTGAGTGCAATGAAGAACGGGCCGTAACCGATAATAGCGACCAATGCCCCCATAAACAGGTTGAAGCTTAACTGTCCCATCCATGCCGCAGATCCTGCCAGACCGGCAACCGTCGCGACCTCATTTTTCTTGAACAGGTCAGCGCTCATGGTAATCACGACGGTAGACAGCGTCTGGTGCGCAAAACCGCCAATACTCATCAATGCAATGGCGACATACGGGTTAGTCGTAATGCTGACAAAACCGATCGAAATCATCAAAACAGCGCCGATGGTAAAGCTACAACGACGCGCATTGATCGTGGTCATGTGCATCTTTTCCATGAAGAACTTCGCCAGGAAACCGCCTGCAACGCAGCCAAAGTCCGCCGCCAGGAACGGCAGCCAGGCAAACATGGCGATCTCTTTTAACGGCAGATGCATCACGTTAATCAGATACAGCGGCATCCAGAAACTCAGCGTTCCCCATGCCGGGTCAGCCAGAAAACGGGTAATCGCCAACGCCCAGAAGTTACGCTTTTTAACGATCTCTTTAACGGCCGGTTTTTTATTATCGTCCTGGAGATAGCTTTCCTGGCCGTCTTCGATATAACGCAGCTCTTTGTGGGTGATCCACGGGTGTTTATTTGGCGAGTTATAAATCAGGAACCAGGTGATGGCGAACAGCACGCCGATCCCACCGGTAATCACAAACGCCATTTCAGTACCGATGCCGCTATCAGCAAAGGTCAGCATCGCCCAGACCACCAGCGGCGGCGCCAGCATCGCGCCAATCGAAGTACCGATATTAAACAGTCCCCCCGCAATACCGCGTTCTTTCGTCGGGAACCATTCGGCGCTGGCTTTAATCCCGGCCGGAATCGCTGACGCTTCGGTTAGCCCCATCAGACCACGCAGAAATGCCAGACTTATCCAGCCGCCGGCCAGCGCGTGCGCCATGTTGATCAGCGACCACAACAAGGCAAAGATAAAGAAGCCGATTTTCAGTCCGATGACATCCATCAAATAGCCGGTGATCGGCTGCGCAATGGTGTAACAAAGCTGGAAGGCGCTCACCACCCAGGAATATTGTTGCTCATCAAAATGGAGTTCTTTCATCATCGCTGGCGCCGCAACGCTAAGCGAGCTACGGGACAGGTAGTTTACGATGGTCCCTACGCAGACCAGGCCGATAATCCACCATCTTAATTTTGTCATCTTCATGATAAAGCCTCGTTAAAAAACATTAGCTCCGCGCCGTCTGACCTGTAGCGGGAAAACTGAAATCACAAAAATTGGTTGACCAATCAATATTTTCTCATCCGGACCGGTCAAAATCTGGCGGCAACTCCCGCCCTTAATATTCTTGAAATAAATACATCAACTCATTTCAAGTTGAATGGTGAATGCTTTTCACCCAGCAAAAATTGACGCAGATCAAATAAATAAAATTGGCAGACCGTGAATGATGATATTTGTGATTTGGTTAGCCAATTTAGACAATAAGGTTGACATGAGAAAAATTTTGGTTGAATTTAGGGGGCAGAACGGGTTTACAAAGCACGTTTCGATGTTGGCTGGCAATGGGTCAACCACGAAGACGTTATCGCAAGAAGAGGAAACGAGATATGAAACAAACCTGGCGCTGGTACGGACCTAACGACCCGGTAACGCTGTCAGATGTACGCCAGGCTGGCGCAACCGGCGTGGTAACGGCGTTACACCATATCCCGAATGGAGAAATTTGGTCGATAGACGAGATCCAGAAACGTAAAGCTATCGTTGAAGAGGCGGGTCTGGAGTGGTCTGTGGTAGAGAGCGTACCTATCCACGAAGATATCAAAACCCACACCGGTCAGTACGATTTATGGATCAAAAACTACCAGCAAACGCTGCGTAACCTGGCGCAATGCGGTATCTATACGGTTTGCTATAACTTTATGCCGGTGCTGGACTGGACACGTACGGATCTGGAATACGTATTGCCGGATGGTTCAAAAGCGTTGCGTTTTGACCAGATTGAATTCGCCGCGTTCGAACTGCATATCCTGAAGCGTCCGGGAGCAGAAGCCGACTATACGGCAGAAGAGATTGCTCAGGCAGAGCGACGTTTCGCCACCATGAGCGAGGAAGACAAAGCACGTCTGACCCGCAACATTATTGCCGGTTTACCTGGCGCGGAAGAAGGCTATACGCTGGATCAGTTCCGTCAACACCTGGCGACGTATAAAGATATCGATAAAGCAAAACTGCGTGAACATTTTGCCTATTTCCTGAAAGCCATTATTCCGGTTGCCGACGAGGTTGGCGTGCGTATGGCCGTTCACCCTGACGATCCGCCGCGCCCTATTCTCGGCCTGCCGCGCATTGTCTCTACCATTGAAGACATGCAATGGATGGTGGAAACCGTTAATAGCATGGCGAACGGCTTCACCATGTGTACCGGATCTTACGGCGTGCGCGCCGACAACGATCTGGTTGATATGATCAAGCAATTTGGTCCGCGCATCTACTTTACGCATCTGCGTTCTACGCTGCGCGAAGAGAATCCGAAGACCTTCCACGAGGCCGCCCATTTGCACGGCGATGTGGATATGTATGAAGTCGTTAAAGCGATTGTGGAAGAAGAGCACCGTCGTAAAGCCGAAGGTAGCGACGATCTGATCCCAATGCGCCCGGACCACGGTCATCAGATGCTGGACGATCTGAAGAAGAAAACGAATCCGGGTTATTCCGCCATTGGCCGTCTGAAAGGGCTTGCGGAAGTCCGCGGCGTTGAACTGGCTATCCAGCGCGCTTTCTTTAGCAAATAACCTTCTTTCGCATGGCGCGACGCGTCATGCGATTTCCCCTACTCAATGCAATAGCAACATGCCTCGCCCCGGAGATCGCGGGCGAAGACGTCGAATGACAGGAGTTTGCAATGGAACAGAATATCGCCACCGCCCAGGTTTCCGTCGCCCGCCCAAACTGGGACAAATCACGTCTGGTATCCCGTATTGTGCATCTGGGCTGCGGGGCGTTTCACCGCGCGCACCAGGCGCTCTTTACCCATCATCTACTGGAAAAGAGCGACAGCGACTGGGGCATTTGTGAAGTGAACCTGATGCCGGGTAACGACGCGCGGCTGATCGCGAACCTGAAAGCGCAAAATCTGCTGTACACCGTTGCAGAACGCGGCGCAGAAAGCACCGAACTGAAAATTATCGGTTCAATGAAAGAAGCGCTGCACCCTGAATTCGACGGCCATGCAGGGATTCTGGCGGCAATGGCGCGCCCGGAAACCGCCATCGTCTCCTTAACCGTGACCGAAAAAGGCTACTGCACCGACCCCGCCAGCGGCGAGCTTGATGTCAATAACCCGCTGATCCAAAACGATCTTGCCCATCCACAGCAGCCTAAATCCGCCATTGGCTATATTGTCGAAGCGCTAAACATGCGCCGGGAGCAAGGACTGAAAGCTTTTACCGTGCTGTCGTGTGATAACGTGCGCGAGAATGGTCACGTCGCGAAGGCTGCCGTCCTCGGCCTGGCGAAAGCTCGCGATGCCGCCCTCGCCGCATGGATTGCCGACAATGTGACCTTCCCCTGCACCATGGTTGACCGCATTGTTCCGGCAGCGACCGAAGAGACGCTACAACTGGTTGCCGACCAGTTAGGGGTTTATGATCCTTGCGCTATCGCCTGCGAACCCTTCCGCCAGTGGGTCATCGAAGATAACTTTGTGAATGGTCGCCCGGACTGGGACACCGTCGGCGCGCAATTCGTTGCAGACGTCGTACCGTTTGAGATGATGAAGCTGCGTATGCTTAACGGCAGCCACTCTTTCCTCGCCTATCTGGGTTATCTCGGCGGGTATGACACTATCGCCGATACCATGACCAACCCGGCTTACCGTCGCGCGGCGCTGGCGCTGATGCTTGATGAACAAGCGCCGACGTTATCAATGCCGAAAGGCACCGATCTGGAAGGGTATGCGAATTTGTTGATTGCGCGTTTCACTAACCCCTCGTTGAAACACCGCACCTGGCAGATCGCGATGGATGGCAGTCAGAAACTGCCGCAGCGTTTGTTGGACCCGGTGCGCCTGCACTTGCAACAGGGCGATGACTATCGCCGCCTGACGCTGGGCGTCGCCGGATGGATGCGTTACGTCGGCGGTGTCGATGAGCAAGGTAAAACCATTGATGTCGTCGATCCGCTGCTCGCGCAGTATCAGGCGATTCATCAGCAATATCAGACGCCGGAAGAACGCGTTCGCGGGCTACTGGCCATCGAGTCTATCTTTGGCAACGACCTGCCGAAGAACCACGAATTTGTGCAAGCCGTTACCGACGCTTACCAACAGCTATTGCAGAATGGCGCGAAAGCCACGGTAGAAGCGCTGGCTAAGTAAGGAGATAAATCATGGCTACGTTTATGACTGAAGATTTTCTACTTAAAAACGACATTGCCCGCACGCTGTACCATAAATACGCCGCGCCCATGCCGATTTATGACTTCCACTGCCATTTAAGTCCGCAGGAAATCGCCGACGATCGCCGTTTCGATAACCTCGGTCAGATCTGGCTGGAAGGCGACCACTATAAATGGCGAGCGCTACGAAGCGCAGGCGTGGATGAGTCGCTGATCACCGGCAAAGAGACCAGCGATTATGAAAAATATATGGCCTGGGCCAATACCGTTCCAAAAACGCTGGGCAATCCGCTGTATCACTGGACGCACCTTGAACTACGCCGTCCATTTGGCATTACAGGTACGCTGTTCGGACCGGATACCGCGGAAAGTATCTGGACGCAGTGTAATGAGAAACTGGCGACGCCGGCCTTTTCCGCGCGCGGTATTATGCAGCAGATGAATGTGCGGATGGTCGGAACCACCGACGACCCTATAGATTCTCTGGAATATCACCGCCAGATAGCCGCCGACGACAGCATTGATATTGAAGTCGCGCCAAGCTGGCGCCCCGACAAAGTTTTCAAAATCGAACTGGACGGCTTTGTCGATTACCTGGGGAAACTGGAAGCGGCGGCAGATGTCAGCATTACCCGTTTCGACGATTTACGTCAGGCGCTCACTCGCCGCCTCGACCATTTCGCCGCCTGCGGCTGCCGCGCGTCCGATCATGGCATTGAAACGCTGCGATTTGCGCCGGTGCCCGACGACGCGCAGCTTGACGCCATTCTGGGCAAACGTCTGGCAGGCGAAACGTTGAGCGAACTTGAGATCGCCCAGTTTACCACGGCGGTGCTGGTCTGGCTGGGCCGTCAGTACGCCGCGCGCGGCTGGGTGATGCAGCTACATATTGGCGCGATCCGTAACAATAATACCCGTATGTTCCGCCTGCTCGGGCCGGATACCGGCTTTGACTCTATTGGCGATAATAACATTAGCTGGGCGCTCTCCCGTTTGCTCGACAGTATGGATGTGACCAATGAACTGCCCAAGACTATCCTCTATTGCCTGAACCCACGTGATAACGAAGTCCTGGCGACCATGATCGGTAACTTCCAGGGGCCGGGAATTGCCGGAAAAGTGCAGTTCGGTTCCGGCTGGTGGTTTAACGATCAGAAAGACGGGATGCTGCGCCAACTGGAGCAACTGTCGCAAATGGGACTGTTAAGTCAGTTTGTCGGGATGCTGACCGACTCCCGCAGTTTCCTTTCTTATACGCGACATGAATATTTCCGGCGTATTCTCTGTAACCTGCTGGGACAGTGGGCGCAGGACGGAGAGATTCCTGATGATGAAGCGATGCTAAGCCGTATGGTTCAGGATATCTGCTTCAATAATGCCCAGCGTTATTTCACGATTAAATAATCGCTATTAATCTGTGAGCACAGGTTTCAGGTATTTCGAGGGGCAGGAAGGCGGTAAGAGAGTGAGAAATTTAGCAGTAACGCACTTTTCCAGCCAAAGTCTGGCCGCCGATAAAAAGCAAAGAGGTTGCTGATTAATCCCGAATCACTTACTAAGGTAAGTGATTCGGGTAAACAAACACAGCCATCTTCTGCGTCATGCTTTTTTTCTCTGTCCGGAATAACTCCAGTGCAGAAAGTGTGATACATCAGTCCTGTTGATGATGGCTCCTGTTGGTTATACGGTAATAACTCATGACCTCACAGTGTGGTTTCTTTTAATAAATCGACAGCCAGCATTTCCAGCTGGTTAACCACCTCATTACTGGAGCGCTCCATTCTGTCGAGTTCTTGCGACATCGCATTCATATCGCCTGCGGCAAAATAGTTCAGCGCAGAGTGACCAGCGCTATGCACCTCTTTATGCGGCGCTTCCAGACTACGGAAACTGTAGTAATTGCTAAACTGCTGCCCTTCAAAACCGTAGTACCATTTCCCCAGCCGACACTGATCGTGCATCGTTATTTTGCTGTTTATGTCTTTATTTAAGAGTAATTTGTAGACTTCCATTTTCCAGATAACATGGTCAACTTTAACAATATTCAAAAACTGCACCGTAGAGATGTACTGCATGACCGATTTCATGCTCAGCGATTTATCGATGACGATGCCAATAGACTCCACAATTTGATTTATGTTAGTCGTAATATTATCAATAACCGGCTGTTGGTTATCCAGCACCTCACTCACTCTGGCCGTATTATCTTTGATTACAGAGGTTAACGTACTGACGCTTTTCGAACTGTGTTTAACATCTTCGGACAGGTTTTTCACTTCTTTCGAAATAACGCTAAAGCCACGCCCGGCATCCCCTACGCGCGCGGCCTCGATCGCGGAGTTAATCGCTATCAAATTGGTCTGGTTAGCGATCTTCTGTATCTCTTTAATACACGCATTAATTTGCGTTAAGGAGGTATTTAAGTCGCCCATACGACAGCCAATATCCGATGAAGTCGTGCCAATTTCGGTGATAAATTCCACGAGCGATTTTAATGAACTTCTGGCTTTATCATTCTGTTCGTTAAGTTCATTAATGCGTTCTTTTTCAATGTTGAGCTGCTCACAGGACTTAATGATGGCATTACGAATGATATCGATCGTCGAGATCCCCATCAGAATTTTTTGACACAGTATCCGCTCATAAGGCTCAGGAGTATCCACCACCACGTCAGACGCATTAGCGCCAGATTCTACTGCTGGCGGCGGTATTTTGACAACATTATTATTCCAGTGGCGCAAGCCTAATACTTTTTTAAACATATACCATTCTCCTTATTATATGTGGACATCCTGATCTATGCCTGGATAAAGTATTATCAACTCATGCTAACATAATGAAAAATCGGCTGTCATCTGCCATAACCATACGCTCACCAGAATAAGACAAAACGTCCACCAAACTTAAATAATTACAAGGTAAACTATTCAACAATACCATTAATAGTCATGATGGAAGTCGCTTCGCTTTATACGGAAATATTATTTACAAGGCTGACAACAATAGCTGAATAATAATTAACTGCATTTACTTAGGTGTAGCTATATCTCGCCACGAAGATTGCAGACAGGGTTTAAACGCAAACTTTTGCAATAGAAAAATAACCTAACGTAAACTTTTTATATGACCAATAATATCATTTGGACTCATCAATATATTATGCTGTCCGTTTACCAGCCAAACAGGCATGACCTAAATCCAAAGGAATGGGGGCAGCGTAACCAGCCGCAAAAAGTATCGATTAGTCGAAAATCAGGAAACGGATGCGCCAACGCGGCGAGCGTCACCGCCTGCGTCAGAAAAGTTAAGAATAATTTGTGATATTATTTCTCATATGTTACCAGTAAATGGCAGGCTGATAGCCGTTCGCTGGTAAACACAACAGGCGGGATATCGGCACCCACGCCGATATCCCGACGAGAATGACCCCGTTACGCTTTGATGACGATTAACGGTTCAATATCGCTCTCTTTTTTAATGACTAATGAATCATCGCCGCGCAGGCACGTACCGCCGTAGTTACCGCCCACGGTAAACGTACAGACCTGAATATACTTCCCGGCGACCTTCGGCAGGCACCACAACTGCTGATAGATATTTTTCTGCGTGGCGAACTTGCCGCTGGTTTTATCCAGGAGTTCTTCCTGATGGCTCACCAAATCAATATTACTACCGCAACGTCCGGCGATCGGTTTTACCGCATAGCCGGTCTGCACCAGCTCATCGTTAACGGTAAAATCCGTGTCGAGCAAATAGCGATGATGCGGGAACAGCGACCACAGGATGGGCAGGATCGCTTTGTTGCCCGGGATCACCGTCCACAGCGGTTCAAACACCAACACTTCCGGGCGCAGTAATACATCAATCAGCCGGACTTCATTTTCCGGGTGCCCGGTACGAATAGGCACTGCGGCATACTCCGTCTCGCTGACTTCGCGTATCTGCTCCATCGCCGTTTCCCACGCCCAGGTTTTCCAGACACAATTCACCAGCCGTCCGTCGCCATCGATCAACTGCCCGGCGTCATCCCAGCGCAACTCGCCCAGCCCGCGGAGGATTTTGCTCGCGAAGCCGGCCTGATGCAGCGCCTGCTGCATAAACTGCGCGTGATAGTCCTCCTCGATATCATCATCCTGCATGATATGGACGAAAGGACGCGCTTTACTGTGTTTCCAGGCGCCTGCCAGCTCGTTAATTAAGCCCTCTGCCGGGTTATGCCCTTTACCGGTATAGCCCTGCTCAGCCCATTTTTCGAGAATTAATCCCGCTTCGGTATGGCATGATGCGGAATCGGCATTGTATTCATAGACTTTCAGCCCGCGTTCATCCATGCAGAAATCCATACGACCGGTGATCATATGGTGACGACGGCGCTGCCAGGAGAGACGCAGGCGCGGCCAAAGAATTTTGGGGATATCGAATAGCGCCAGCAGATTATCGTCTTTTAAAACTTTGTCCGTGGCGTGCAGGTACATCAAATGCAACTCATTGGTCGCTTTGATAAGCTCCTGTTCAGCGCTCTCGGTGATGGTAAAATACTGGTACGGGTCCTGATTGATAACGTGTCCGTTCGCCTGTACATAGGCTTTTTGTAACGGATCGCGCTCATCCAGCCACGGACCGTCAAACTGACCTTTCTCTGGCAGTCTTGCGCTGCGAATCGCCAGCGACTGATTCGCGATGTCAGGCTGTGACAAACTGTATTGCGTGTCGTCGGTCTGGATCATCCAGCCTAAAATCGTCGTGTCATCAAAGGTGTCGCGCAGGGTGTAACACCCGTTTTCTACAACCATTTCCAGTTCGCGAGTCCACTGCTGCCCTGGCGGCAATGGCGTGTGGATAACGTTTTGCTCAGCAATACGAATTTTGTTATCCAGGAGCTGGGTGATAATCGCAACGTGCCCGGTTTCGTTAAACTCGCCGCCCTTTTGCCAGATGAGCAGCGCCCCGGCCTCCGGCGCGCGCGGCGAACCGTTCGGGAAGGCCTGCAAAGGCAAAATATTGTCATTCACGACCTCGCGCAGAAAACGCAGCGAGAAGATTTCCCAGGCCATGCCGACGTCAGTAAAAACAACGCCATAATTCAGAAAGAGAAAACGGCGGGCAAATTCCACGCACTGCCATTTATGCCCCATGTATTCATCGTCGATGTAGCTACGAAAAGCTGCGTCGTCGTCGTCCCACGGATCGAGGGAATTGTAATCTGAAGAGTAGATCGCTACGCCGCCGGGGGCGTAACCCAATAATGTCCCGAAGGGGGCATCCTGACTGGTGGTTCCTTTGCTCATGCACTTACCTCAAAACAAGACCGCCTGAGCAGCCTGGCGTGATTTCGCTCTGATTGTCTGCTCTGTGACACTAACCGGACAGAGGTCGACATAATCATACACCTCAATAAGGCACACTGAGGCCAGAAGGTTAAAATTTCACTCGCCGGAATGTCCCAATCGGTTAAATGTCCGACTAGCAAGCTGCTACACTACTTCAACACCACCACTGTGAAGGCAGGTCAATATGGCAGATAATACTTATCAACCCGCAAAAGTCTGGACGTGGGATAAATCCGGCGGCGGCGCGTTCGCTAACATTAATCGCCCGGTTTCCGGCCCGACGCACGACAAAACGCTGCCCGTCGGCAAACATCCGTTACAGCTTTATTCGCTGGGGACGCCTAACGGCCAGAAAGTGACCATTATGCTGGAAGAGCTCCTGGCGCTGGGCGTGACCGGCGCCGAATATGACGCCTGGTTGATTCGCATCGGCGAGGGCGATCAGTTCTCCAGCGGCTTTGTTGACATCAATCCGAACTCAAAAATTCCGGCGCTGCGCGATAACTCACACAACCCGCCGATTCGGGTTTTTGAGTCGGGCGCAATTCTTGTTTATCTGGCGGATAAGTTTGGCCATTTCCTGCCGCAGGATCTGGCTAAGCGCACAGAAACCCTTAACTGGTTGTTCTGGCTACAGGGCGCGGCGCCGTTCCTCGGTGGCGGTTTCGGTCATTTCTATCATTATGCGCCGGTAAAAATTGAGTACGCCATTAATCGCTTCACCATGGAAGCCAAGCGTCTGCTGGACGTGCTGGATAAGCAGTTAGCTCACCACCCGTATGTCGCGGGAGAAGAGTACACTATTGCCGATATGGCCATCTGGCCGTGGTTCGGCAACGTGGTGCTGGGGAATGTCTATGATGCAGCGGAGTTTCTGGATGCCGGAAGTTATCAAAACGTACAACGCTGGGCGAAGCAGGTAGCCGAACGTCCGGCGGTAAAGCGGGGGCGCATTGTCAACCGGACCAACGGCCCATTGAACGAACAGCTTCACGAACGCCATGACGCCAGCGACTTCGAAAACCATACCGAAGATAAACGTCAAAGTTAAACCATGATGCCGGATGAGGTAGTAATGTCGTCATCCGGCATGGTATTCCCTGCTGACGCTTCGCTTATCAGTTCTGCGAGTGTGTCATATTCGGCGCTTCACTAAACCCATGTTGCATGAGAATCAACCTCGCCCGTGCTGACAGTAAAAAGTCGGCAAGCGTTTTTCCCTGCTCGCTCAGGCAGGCAAAGCCATATTCAGCCACGGGATTATAAGGTTCCGGGATATCCACCACTCGCAGCGAATTAACCTGCCGTAGCCTGGGAGCATAGCTGGCATAGCCGATAAAGATATCGGTGTAATCATGATTGATGAGCCATTCCGCCGCCAGCCGGCCCGCCGGTAACGGCAAAGTCTGTCTGCCGCCAACCAGCGCTACCGCGCGTTTTCGGATCGCTTCGCCCTCCTTGCCCATCCGCGAAAAAAGCTGCTGCGTATAATCGCCGGAAGGATCGCAACCTGCTGTTGAGGTGCCGATCCGCAGATCCCGCCGGGTTAATAGCGACAGCCAGTCCTCGCCTTCACGCATCGCCTGTGCCCGCACGCTCAGGCACAAACGGTTCGTCGTAAAAGGCGCGACCCGCAGCGCCCGCCCGCTTTCCAACAGCGCCTGTGGATGCGCCAGGTTCGCCGAAGCAAAAAAGTCGCATGCTTCGCCCGCTTCGATGCGTTCACGTAACAGCCCCGCCGGACCGAAATCACATACCGCATCCGCCTGAAACGCCGTCATTAGCTGCGGCCAGACGACGCGCAAGCTCCCCGCAGCCAGTATTCGCATTACTGTACGCCCTGATAGTCAGTACGGTAAAAACGTTGATACCAGTCGTTAGCAGCCTTTTGCATGTCAATACCGTGGAATTTTTCCGGATAGAGTTTTTTCGCCATCCACAGTTCGCCGATTCCCACCGCCTCCGGCATCGGATATCCCCAGGCTTTGGCATAATCTGGCATCAGGTAAACCCGATGATGCTTCACCGCGTCAATGACCTGCCACTGGGGATTGTGCAGGATCTCATTGACGACCTTTGGATAGCGATTCTGGACAAAGATCACCTGTGGATCCCAGGCGATCACCTGCTCCATTGTCACCTGCTTAAAGCCTTTCACCGAGGATGCCGCTACATTCAGCGCCCCCGCATGGGCCATCATCAGACCGGTATATTTACCGGAACCGTAGGTGGTCAGCTCCGGATTCGCCATATAGGCGCGAACCCGCTCATTTTCAGGAACCGACTGCAAACGGTCGCTGACCATCTTGCGACCTTTATCCATCGCCTCAATCAGCGCTTTCGCCTCTTGCGGTTTATTGACGATATCGCCAATCAGCGTTATTCCTTCACGCAGCCCGCGATTATAAGCCTGCTCTTCATCGGCCAGGGTCGGGTTCATTTTAGCCTGCTCGCCAGCAATATCATGGCGCAGCGAAATCGCCACTACCGGAATGCCAAGACGGCTGATCTTGTCGATCATCTCCTGCGGAGCGTAATTCGTGACAAACACCACCTGCGGGCGCAGCGCCACCAGTTTTTCAGGATCAACGTGCGTTAGATCGCCCAGCGAGGCTTTTTGCGCCAGTTCCGGCGCCAGACGCGCATAGCCGTCGCCTAATTGCTGTTTCCAGTTCGCCATGACCCCAACGATTTTGTCAGTGGCATTCATCTGTACAAGGAGATTGAGCGTTTGATGCTGGAGCACCACCACTCTGTCGACGGTGTCCGGAACCGTGACCTGGCGGCCAATTTGATCGGTAAAAGTACGCGCCGCCTGTGACATTAACGGCCAGCAAAAAAGCAACGCCAGCAGAGAGAGCTGGCGCAAAAATTTATTCATAGGTTTCGCCCCATAATCGATATATAAATAATTATACAACGATTATAGAGCGATATAATAGAGGTGATTAAGGGATCACGCGCTGGTTATGTCGTACTCCATGCGGCGCAGCGCATCTAACGTGGCTTTCGCTTCGTCTTCGTCAATGATGCTCATCGCAAAACCAACGTGTACCAATACCCATTGCCCTATCAGATCGGCTGGCTTACCTTCACAAATCAGAGCAATATTGACATCACGTTTGATGCCACACACTTCCACCTGCGCAAGCTGGTGAATATCATCTCCGACGGCCAGCACCTGACCGGGGACGCCAATACACATAATTAACCACCTGAAATAAAATGCGGGTTATTCGACCTCAATACTCTTTACTTTCAACGAATCGCCGGTATCCACCCGCAGGCGATCGCCATGACAATGCGGACATTGCGCGTCATGCCTGAGAATTTCCACCACCTGACTGCAATCCCAGCACCAGGCCTGGGCCGGTCTGTAGTCGATGTGCAATTCGCACCCTTGCGCTAAAGTTCCCTGGCAGGCGATGTCAAAGCTGAAACGAACCGCGCGCTCTTCAACGCACGAAAGCGCGCCTATCTCCAGCCATACGCCGGTGACGCGCGCCACGCCGTGCTGTTCTGCCTGCTGCTGAATAATTTCAACGGCGCTTTGGCAAAGAGACAGCTCATGCATTCTCACAGCTCCGACGGCCAAACAGCAACGCACGCCGGCTTGTCTGCGGCGCATCAGGATTGCTTACCGGCAGAGATAACAGCATCCGCGCGCAGTCATCCGCCAGCCGGACGCCCTCTTCCGGCGACAGGCTACGGGAAAGCGGCGACATCAACGAGCAGGCAAGATATTGCGAAACGCCTTCCAGTTCGCCAACGGTAAAGGTCATCGTGCCATAAGGCAGTTGCAGACCGAGTTTTTCACCGACGGTACGCCCGGGCCAGATCTGGTCCGGGCCAGGGAAGATTAATGCGCTTAACATCCACGGCGTAATTACCGTGCCCGTCCATTGTCCTTCAAATAACGTAAAATCAGAGACATGCACTGGCATAGTCGGATGCAGAAACGAAAGATCGTGCATCGAACGATGGGCTATCTCTTCAAACGCCGCCTGAACCCGGGCGACGGGCGCCGTGTCGAATCCGGAAAACGTTTCAGACATGCGCCGTCTCCTTAGGAATTGCTTCGACGCCGGATTCACGCAGCGCAGCAAGAACCTGCTCAAGCGCAGGTTCAATCATCGCCTCGACGGTTGGCGTTAAGCCGATGTGCGGTTCCAGCGACTGTGGAATAACGCCGACCAGGGTCAGTTTCTTCGGAAACTCGCCGGTAAAGCGGAGGGCCGACAATACGTCGGCCAGTCCAAGCTGATGGGGGGAGATTTTGTTGGTGAACAGCGCCGGAACTTCATCGTCGCGCAGTACCATAATGGTTCCCGGCGCGTTCTTTTTCGACACGATGGCGTCGGCAATGATCAAATGATCCCGATTCGCCATATCGCCAAGAAGTTCCATTCCCGCCGTACCGCCATCCAGAATCTCAACGAAATCCGGCAGGGTGTATCGTTGCTCTAACGCTTCAACAATACGCACCCCGATGGCTTCATCGGTCAGCAAAATATTGCCGACCCCTAAGACTAATATCCGCATTACAAAACCTTCACCGAGACCACTTCATTGCCATCGGCGTCCACCACGTGTACCGCGCACGCCATGCAAGGGTCGAAGGAGTGGATGGTACGTACCACTTCCAGCGGCTTCGCCGGATCGGCGATCGGCGTACCGACCAGCGACTGTTCGTACGGCCCCACGTCATCGTTGAAGTTACGCGGACCTGAGTTCCAGGTCGATGGCACCACCGCCTGATAGTTACTGATAATGCCGTCTTTAATCACCATCCAGTGAGACAGCATACCGCGCGGCGCCTCCAGGAAGCCCACGCCTTTGAACTCGCCCGTCGCCGGAATGTTCGGCTTCACAAACGTGGTGTAATCGCCTTTGCCGATATTTACAATCAGCGCGTTGTATTGATCCTGCAATATGTTTTGCAGTTCACAACAGTGAACGGTACGCCCGATGATACGACCCAGCGTAGAGTGAAGTTGCGCCATTTCCAGCGTTTTGCCGGTCAGCTTCTGATAAAGCGCAATGATTTCATTGAGCTTGGTCTGCGTGGATTCACGACCTGCAGCCAGTTTACACAGCATGTTCGCCAGCGGCCCGACTTCGACGGTTTTGCCGTAGAATGTCGGCGACTTGACCCATGAGTATTTACCGTCATCCGACCAACCGTCGTAAGCCGGGATCGTGGTGCCTTCCCACGGCGCCTGCGGCGCTTCATCTTTATACCAGGCGTGCTTCGCGCTCTCCTGAATACCTTTAATCAGGAATTCGTCGGAGTGAGAGGTGATCGGACGGTATGTCGACAGATCGGCATTGGTAATGTAACCGCCCGGGAACAGGAAACTGCCGTTTTTACCGTCGGTCGGGAATTCCGGCGCGCTCAGGTAGTTCACCGCGCCTTTGCCGCGCTCCAGCCATTCCGGATAGTAGGCCGCGATGACTGCGGTATCCACTTTATACACCTGCTCGACAAAATCGCTCAGCTTATCGATAAACGATTTGATGTACATCAGGCGTTCAAGGTTCAACGTACCGATACTGTCGAGATTGATCGGGTTCGCCACCCCACCGACCGCCAGGTTCTGGATATGCGGCGATTTACCGCCCAGCAACGCCACCACGCGGTTAGCGTCACGCTGACATTCCAGCGCCTGCAGATAGTGGGCGACCGCAATCAGGTTGACCTCCGGCGGTAACTGCATTGCCGGGTGCCCCCAGTAGCCATTGGCGAAAATACCTAACTGACCGCTGGCGACAAGATCCTTGATCTTGTTCTGAACTTTCGTGAACTCTTGCGCGCTGTTCAGGTGCCAGCTCGACACGCCATCCAGCATCGCAGAAGCTTTTTCCGGATCGGCTTTCAGCGCAGAGGTAATGTCTACCCAGTCCAGCGCAGAGAGCTGGTAGAAATGGACAATGTGGTCATGGGTGGTATGCGCCGCCAGAATAATATTACGGATATACTGCGCGTTGACGGGAACATCAATATTCAGCGCGCTTTCTGCCGCACGAACGGAAGAGATCGCGTGAGTTGTCGTACAAACGCCGCAAATACGCTGCACAATCATCCACGCATCGCGCGGATCGCGGTTCTTCACGATCTCTTCCATACCGCGCCACATGGTGCCGGACGCCCATGCTTTGGATACGACGCCGTTCTCAATTTCGCAGTCAATGCGTAAATGACCCTCAATACGGGTTACCGGATCAATAGTAATTCTCTGGCTCATGCTTTGCTCGCCTCATGACGATTATGATCGTTTTGTTTTAAAGGAGGAAGTATCGGCAGTAGACGAATGAGTACGATGTATGCACAAATCTCAATAGCCACAAAACCAATAGAAATCAACAATTCTTCCCAGGTTGGGAAGTAGTGGTAGCCGCCACCCGGGTTGAATGCCACCAGCGAATAGGTCAGACGCCACGTCGCGCAGCCCAACAGCGCGCTCAGCGCCGACAGGTACAGCATACGAGAGTCATTACGCAGTTTCGCCACACGCAGCACCACTAACGGGAAGACCATCAGGACGACTTCAATCCAGAACATAGCGGAGTAAAAATCGCCGGCAAACGCATAGGACAGCTTGTCGCGATAAATCAGTTCGCCAAAGCGCAGGACGACGAAAATCGCCAGCAGCACGCTGATGGTATTCGTCAGCTTAACAAACAAATTTTTCTCATCCGGACCGTTTCCTTTCAGGCCTGCCTGAACCAGCGACCCCTCAAATATGACAATGGAGAAGCCCATGATAAACGCGGTCAGAACCGAGAACAGCGGCAGCATTTCATAGCTTTGCCATAGCGGATGCACTTTATAGCCCGCCGAGATCATCAATGACCCCATTGAGGACTGGTGCATCGTCGGCAGCAGCGCGCCCAGCGCGATAATAAAGAACATCACCTTATTCAGACGCTTGAGCGACACTTTCCAGCCCAGACGTTCAAACAGGGCAGGCGCAAACTCCAGCGCCATCACGCCGATGTAGATGGTCATACAGACCGCCGTCTCAAACAGTACCGAGTTCACGTTGAAGTGACCTGGAATGTAGAAGTACGGCAGGTTCCAGTAACGACCGACGTCGATAGTGATCGACAGGCCGCCCAGCGAGTAACCAAACAAGCTTGCCAGCAACGCCGGGCGCACCAACGGATGGTATTGCCCACGGTTAAAGACATACACCGCCCATGCCAACGCCCAACCGCCGCAGGCAAAGCCGGTGCCGATCAACAGGTCAAAGGCAATCCAGACGCCCCACGGGAAACCGCCGTTCAGGTCGGAAACGGAGCCCAACCCGAAGACCAGACGCTTCACGATAAGGAGCATACACAGGACGATTAACGGTCCAAAAATAATGACCGGTTTACTGATGATTTTTCCGCCCAGCGGTTTTGGATCATGACTCATGATCGTCTCCTCCATCGTGATGGTCGTTTTTGCTATTACGACGAACCAGCACGGTTAAGCCCGCCAGCGCAGCCAGGGGTAGTATCATGCCTTTATAAAGCGTGTGTTGAACATGCTCGGAGCGCGCTCCGGTTGAAAGGTCATCCAGCTTCGGCAGATCCAGATCTTCATAAGGAACGCCTGTCAGCACCAGCACCTGAGTACCACCGCCCTCTTTTTCACCGTAGAGGTGTGGGTAGTATTTAGGCACCGTATGCAGATAGGTGTCGTCCGTTTTCAACGTCTGGCGCGGATAGTGATATTCACTGCCTGGTTTGAGGGCCAGACGTTTTTTCGCTTCCGCCATCAGCTCTTCACGAGTACCGAAAATGACGGCCCCTGCCGGACAAACTTCCACACACCCAGGCAAACCGCCTTTATCCAGACGCTCAACGCCTTTCTGGTTACACAACTCACACTTGTGAAGCGCGCCAAACGGGTTGTTGTAGTCGTACTTAGGTACGTTGTACGGGCAGGCAACCATACAGTAACGGCAGCCGGTGCAGACATCTTTGTCATAGTGGACGATGCCGGTTTTCGGATCTTTTTTCAGCGCCGACACCGGGCAAACGGAAACGCAGTTAGGATCGACGCAGTGCATACACTGTTTCTTGATGTAGGCATAGCCGTTCTCTTCCTGATCTTTGTTCACGCCCGTGCCGCTACGCCATACCTGGATAATGTTATTGGTATACGGCGACAGCTTGTCGTTGTTCGACCAGGTCTGCTCCCCTTCCGGGTTACGCGCCGGGAAGTTGATATCCTGACACTTTGTGACGCAGGCCTGACAGCCCACGCACAGAGTGGAGTCATACAGCATGCCCAGCGAACCTGGAATCGGCGGACGGTTTTCTGCAGCCGCATGGCTGACAGACGGCGCGGCGCCCAACAGCAATGCTCCACCGGAGGCTGCTTTAATAAAGTCACGTCTGTTCACGGTTATTCTCCCCGTGAGTCAGCGTTATCTTTCTTTTGCTGACGCCCCAGTTCACGTACCGCCATCACGCTGACGCCGGCAACCAGACCGACTACGCCGCCAAGCAGACCGACAGCGCCCGCAGAGATATTGCCGCCTTCTTTCATATTGACGTCAGGTTTCTCTGAACGCGGAGTTTGGTTTTCGACATGAGCAAGCTGGTGAATGCCCTTATGGAAGCCGATACCTTCTTCGTTACAGCCATAGCAAGGATGACCGATCGCCACTGGCCAGACGCCGCCAACGTCACAGAACTGTAACGTAGAACAGTTGCCCCAGGTTTCCGGCCCTTTACAGCCAAGATGGTAGAGACACCAGCCCTGACGGTGGCCTTCGTCGCCAAATTCTTTGGCAAAACGGCCTGCGTCGAAGTGTGGACGACGTTCGCAATGCTCATGAATCAGACGGCCATAGGCAAAGGTTGGACGGTTTTTCGCATCCAGCTTCGGCGGCGTGCCGTAAGTGATGATATGCGCGACGGTCGCCAGGAAGTTATGCGGGTTTGGCGGACAACCTGGAATATTGATAACCGTTTTGCCCGGTAAGACTTCCTGCAGACTGACAGCGCCGGTTGGGTTTACGCCAGCCGCAGCAACGCCGCCCCATGCCGAGCAGGAACCGATAGCGATAATCGCGGCTGCGCCGTCGGCGGCTTTGCGGATGTGATCCACGATCGGCTCGCCGGCAACCATGCAGTAGATACCGTTATCTTTTAGTGGGATAGAACCATCCACCACCAGAACATATTGCCCTTTATACTTCTCCAGAGCGTTATGTTTGTTTTCTTCGACCTGGTGACCGAATGCGGCGGAAAGTACCTCGTGGTATTCCAGAGAGATGGTCTCCAGAACGAGGTTTTCAACGGTTGGGTGTGTAGCACGAAGCAGTGATTCGGTACAACCGGTACACTCCTGAGCGCCAATCCAGATAACGGGCGGACGCTGTGGATTGGATACCGATTCTGCCATTTCTGCGGCGGCTTTGCTACTGAGCCCCATAGTAGCGGCCAGTGCTGCACAAAGCTTCATGAAATCACGACGGTTAATGCCGTGAGAAGTGATGAGAGTATTATCTCCAGTCATTTTATAGTTATTCCGTTACGAAGACCTGGCTTTTATTTTGCACTGTTCGCGAAGAAGTTATTGCGATCGGTACGCCATTTACCACACTTTTTTTATGGTTATGTGCGCCATAATACTTCGACGGAACAGTAAAACGAAGGGAAGAGGCGATAGTGTAATTAATTAAAGCAAGATAATACCCCTGTTGGATCAACCTTCGAGTCGATAACCGGCCATAAAGAAGCGAACCGCCATCCCGGAATGATTCTCTTTAAAGAAATCCATCACCATTTCTTTATCCAGACCATAGCGACGCGTCAGAATTCCGGCCTCCCACGCGCTAAGTTGACGATCGCCGGTCTTTTCGAACATACGGTGTGTAAAACCCAATACAAAGCCACGTTTATACTCAGAACAGAAATTCACCGCATGATGCGCGCTATATGCATATGGCGCGTGCAACCCAGCCATTAACCCTTTCCCAAAATGATTATTCATCTGACCTCCTTAGTCGCTATATAATAAATTATATAGCGACTAATTAAATGAAGGCCAGCGCATTACGCGCTTTTTTGCTTCACATCAGAAGGAAACCCATTCATCAGTAGACTGTGCGGGAGCCGACGCCATTCTCTGAACGCCAGGCGCCGCTTTCGCCGTTACGCGTTGTTGCGGCTCACTAGCGGAAAGCCGGAACTGCTGTACGGAGCGTTGCAAATCCTCCGTCTGCCGTTCCAGCGCCGCCGCCGCCGCGGAAACCTGCTCAACCAGCGCGGCGTTTTGTTGCGTAACGCTATCCATTTGCGTGATCGCCACGCCAACCTGAGAAATACCTTTACTCTGTTCTTCGGAGGCGGACGCGATCTGTTTCATAATCGTCGTCACTTCCGTGACGCCGCGCAGGATGGCGTCCATCGTCGCGCCGGTCTCCTGGACCAACTGCGCGCCTTGCGCTACGCGACGTACCGATTCGCCAATTAAGGCTTCAATTTCTTTCGCCGCCCCCGCGCTGCGGCTGGCCAGGTTACGTACCTCACCGGCGACCACCGCGAAGCCGCGTCCCTGCTCGCCCGCTCTGGCCGCTTCTACCGCTGCGTTCAAGGCCAGAATATTGGTCTGGAAAGCAATACTATTAATCACGGTAGTAATTTCGGCGATCTGCTGCGAACTGGCGGAAATACCGTTCATTGTTTCTACCACATCGGAAACCAGTTCACCGCCTTTTCCTGCCGTTAGCGAGGCGGCATCCGCAAGCTGACTCGCCTGGCGGGCGTGTTCGGCGTTCATTTTCACCGTTGCGGTAAGCTGTTCCATGCTGGCGGCAGTTTCTTCCAGCGCGGCGGCCTGTTCTTCCGTTCGGGAAGAGAGATCGTTATTACCGGTAGAAATTTCCGTCGCGCCGCGCCAGATATTGTCGCTTCCGGCGCGGATCGTACTCACGGCTTCGCGTAAACTGTCCTGCATCGCGCGTAGTAGCGGCACCAACCGGCCTACGCAGTTACGCCCCAACGCTTCAATCGGCTGGCTAAGATCGCCTTGCGCGATGCGCTGAAATTGCTGACGGATGCGCTCCAGCGGTTTCACCATCATTGCAACCAGATAGCGATCGGTAAAAATCAGGATAGCAATGCCCAGAATCACCGCCGTGATAAGCAGGATGCGGATGGTATAGGTTTTACCATCGACCATCACGCGGGTGTTATCCAGCATGGCGCCAGCTTCATGACTAAACCGTTCCGCGCTGGCGCCGAACGCGCGACTGAGTGCGGGCGTGACCGTACTGGCATGTTCGCTCCAGGCGGTCAGCGATCCTTGCTGCGCCAGTTGCATTTGAGGAACGACGCCTTTCTCCAGCAAGGCCTGCCAGTTGGACAACACCTCCCTTGAGATATCAGGGTTCATCGGCCCTGGCGATAGCGCTTTCATCTCCTCCAGCTTCTGACGCATATTCTCGAGCGACTGCCGGGCGGGCGCAAAATCGGGCGTGCCGCCGCCGATTTTTACATCCATCGCGCGGCTAAGGCGGGTAACAAAGCGGAAATATTGATCGTTACCCTGGCTTAGCACCGTCATTTGCCGCACAAGATGCCGGTCAATATCATTTCCTTCCGAAACTTCGGATAAAGCATGGACGCTGTATAAACCCACCCCCGACCAGAGTAGACAAAAAAGTCCCAGTATCGTCAGCATGACCATACGAATAGTAAAGTTTTGCAGCAAACGCATATGAATTTCCTTGCTGAATATAAGAGATTAGTCATCAGACGATGACGCACTCTCGTTATCGGCAAGGCGCGGAGAATATATAATGCATTCTCCATTTTTTTACAGTTATCGCCGTTCACGTACCCGCAGATGTTATATATCTGTGAACGCAGAGAAAATCTTTTAGTCTTATTACTGGGTAAATGAATAGATGTAGTAAAAATATTGCGTAAGGCTGCAGGGAGACGGTTATCCACCGTTAAAGAAGCGCTATTTTACAGCCGGGCTCAGCATCCTTTGCCCGACTGCCCCGCCGTGGACGGCGGCTCAATGGTTATGCCGCGTCAATCTGTCCAGATAGCCCATCACAAACGCCGACAGGACAAAGGTCAGATGGATGATGACATACCACATTAATTTGTTATCCGGGACGTTTTTCGCATCCATAAACACGCGTAACAGGTGAATGGAAGAGATAGCGACTATCGATGCCGCCACCTTATTTTTTAGCGAAGTCGCATCCATTTTCCCCAGCCAGTTCAGCTTCTCCTTGCCCGCAGAGATATCCAGCTGAGAGACAAAATTCTCATACCCGGAGAACATGACCATTACCAGCAATCCGCCGACCAGCGTCATATCAACCAGCGATAACAGCACCAGAATCAGATCGGCTTCCGCCAGGGCAAAAACGTTCGGCAGAACGTGTAGAATTTCCTGGAAAAATTTTAGCGCTAAAGCGATCAGCGCCAAAGAGAGGCCAAAATACACCGGCGCGAGCAGCCAGCGAGACGCATACATTACATTTTCAAGAAAGCGTTCCATAGGGACCTGTCAGGTAACTAAAACCAGCAACAGTATATCTCAACCATGCAACATCAGATCAACATGCAGTTAAGAGCCTATCCCACCAGGCGTTATTGGCGCAGCCAGTTTGGACACGGACAGCGCGCAAAAACCGGAGCGTACACGTAGTACGTGAGGTTTGACTCGCTACGCTCGCCCTTCGGGCCGCCGCAAGCGGCGTTCAAAACGCTAACGCGTTTTGGCGAGCACTGCCCAGGTCCAAAATGGCAAGTAAAATAGCCCTAATGGGATAGGCTCTAAATCTCATCCGGGTTAACCTGCGGGCGCTGATATTCCGGCCATACCAGCGCGACCAATGCCGGGTAGGCTTCAAGACTGAACTCGCGAAAACACTGGCGTAAATTAAGGACGTCCAAATCCGAATACGGCACCTTTTCTCCGTTCAGACAACGCTTCTTAATATTGTCGTAATACTTATAAACGGCAGAGTTAAGGTCGCTGCAACGACGCTGTGCGTCAAATAATCCAGGCGTTTCATTCAACTCAGTCATTGTCATTCGTTTTATCGTTGCATGAAGGAAATCGATATATTCATGGTTAACGCGCCAGTACCATACCGGCGTTATCGAATTCATTAATACTGAGAAATGATCTTCGCCCTCTTCCTTTGTCATGGGTTCAGTTTGATTTAAATTTACGACTTTTCCACCAGGACGTTTTTTATTAACCTCCCACATCAGGAAGAGTATCGCGCCGGTCAGTAATAGCAATATAATAACAGAATAAAAAATACTGTTCATAGCAGGCTCCATTTTTTTTGATTTTAAAATTACGCCATGTTATTGTCAACGAAACCTACACTATTAAAAATAGTATACCACTGATCGTAAAGGATATTTAGTCATGCTTCCTGAGCATCTGGTTTCCTCTCATTTTCGCCTGTCATCGCCGCCCCCTGAAGCCACAGAAAACAGTAAAAATTTGCCTAAGGGAAAGACAAAACTCAGCGATTACGAGCCCGATATTTTAATTAGCGCTAACGCTGCCGGGCAACACAGAAACGTATTATTTGAAGAACGCGACCGTCATATTAAAGAACGTCTGTATTGTGTGGCTAAAATTGAAACGTTTGCCCGCCTGATAAACGCACTACAGGCAGAAGGCGATATTGATGCCCAAACGCTAAGTAAAATACTGGCGGATAAAACCGCAATGATAAATGAAAAAGGCAATGCCATTTGGCTTAATTTAATCACTCGCGAAACCGATATGCCGCTATTTTATTCACTGGAAGATAAAGATGAAAGAAGTTGAAGACAATAACGTTTATTTGGCTTTAGACAACCATAAAAGTGATGAATTTATCTTAAAGCAAAATCTTGCAGCGCTAATCGCCAGCAAAAATGCCACCCTGGAAAAGGTAACGCAGGAGGTGGTATCCATACCGGCGGCGTTAGTACGCCTGAAGTGGCAAAACCGACGGGAGATGTATGCGTTACAGGTCAAAGAGGAGATTTATGGCGCGACCATCAATGCCATTATCGAGCAGCATCCTGAATTACGAGACAAAATTATGTCTCGTCTTGAAAGTGACTGGCAGCATCTGCTGGCTCGCGAGACGGCAACCCTACGTCTGACGCGTAAGCTTTCCGATGGCGACTACCGGACGCGCAACGTCACCACCGTCGCACGGCGAGAAAAATAACCTTCATGGCTAGTTAACTCTGTTGTGAATACGGGCGAAGCATAAGGATCGTTCTGATTCTCCCTCTTACGGTAGTAAAAGTGTCTACGCTTAAAGGGTGTTCAACCTGAAGGGAGAAGCTCAATGTCTCATCTATACGACCCTACCACGCAGTATTACACCGGCGAGTATCCTAAGCAAAAACAGCCGGCGCCCGGCGTCCAGGCGAAAATGACGCCTGTTCCTGACTGTGGTGAAAAAAGTTATGTCGGCAGTGGTCGCCTTAAAGATCGTAAGGCGCTGGTGACAGGGGGCGACTCCGGGATTGGGCGCGCTGCCGCTATCGCTTACGCGCGTGAAGGCGCAGATGTCGCGATCAACTATCTGCCAGCGGAAGAAGAGGACGCCCAGCAGGTTAAAGCGCTGATTGAGGAGTGCGGCCGTAAAGCGGTGTTATTGCCAGGCGATCTTAGCGACGAATCTTTCGCCCGTTCGCTGGTCCATAAGGCGCGTGAAGCGCTGGGCGGGCTGGACATTCTGGCGCTGGTAGCCGGTAAACAGACGGCAATCCCGGAGATAAAAGATCTGACCAGCGAGCAATTTCAGCAAACCTTCGCCGTTAACGTTTTTGCCCTGTTCTGGATAACCCAGGAAGCGATTCCGCTGCTGCCAAAAGGCGCCAGTATTATCACAACGTCGTCTATCCAGGCGTATCAGCCCAGTCCGCACCTGCTGGATTATGCGGCAACCAAGGCGGCAATCCTTAATTACAGCCGCGGCCTGGCGAAACAGGTGGCGGAAAAAGGAATTCGCGTGAATATTGTCGCGCCTGGCCCTATCTGGACAGCGCTGCAAATTTCCGGCGGCCAAACACAGGATAAAATTCCGCAGTTTGGCCAGCAGACGCCAATGAAGCGGGCCGGTCAACCGGCAGAGCTGGCGCCGGTGTATGTCTATCTGGCAAGCCAGGAATCAAGTTACGTTACCGCAGAAGTGCACGGCGTGTGCGGCGGGGAACATTTAGGCTAACGCATGAAGTCGATTAAGGTGGCGCAATTCTGTTAAGCAAGGCGCCATCTTAGGCAATAAAAAAAGCCGGGTGGCGACTTCGCCTTACCCGGCCTACAGCGTCAGCAGAATACTTATTTCGCTTTCGCGGTCTCTTCGCCGACCAGACCAATCTTGAGGTAGCCCGCCTGATGCAGCATATCCATCACTTTCATCAGGGTTTCATACTCTACGGTTTTATCCGCACGGAAGAAAATCGTAGTATCCTTTTTCCCTTCCGTCAGGGCCGTTAGCTCGGCAATCATCGTATCATCCGTCACCGGATCGTTACCGATAAACATGGTGTTATCCGCTTTCACCGACAGATAAACCGGTTTTTCCGGGCGCGGCTGTGGCGTACTGGTAGAAGCGGGCAGATTCACCTTGACGTCTACCGTCGCCAGCGGCGCAGCCACCATAAAGATAATCAGCAGAACCAACATGACATCGATAAACGGCGTCACGTTGATTTCATGCATTTCGCCGTTGTCATCCAGGTTCTCGTTAAGACGCATTGCCATGACGCATTACCCTACCCGTAATTTCTGCGCGGCGCGTACCGGCTGCGCACTGGCGCTCGCATTCAGATCGAGATCGCGGCTTTGCAGCAGCAATACCTGCGCCGCCACGTCACCCAGCGTCGCTTTGTAACTGCCTATCTGACGTGCGAAGATGTTGTAAATGACGACCGCCGGGATCGCGGCTACCAGCCCAATCGCCGTCGCCAGCAGCGCTTCCGCAATACCAGGAGCGACCACCGCCAGGTTGGTGGTCTGCGTTTGCGCAATACCGATGAAGCTATTCATAATGCCCCATACGGTGCCAAACAACCCGACGAAGGGGGAAATGGCGCCGATCGTCGCCAGATAACCGTTGCCTCGTCCCATGTAGCGGCCAACCGCTGCGACGCGACGTTCCAGACGGAAGCCGGTACGTTCTTTAATCCCTTCGTTATCTTCGCTGCCCTGAGAGAGTTCCAGTTCATTCTGCGCTTCATTGATGAGCTGTGCGCTGAGGCTTTTTGCGCTGAAACCTGCCGCAATGTCGGAAGCCTGATCTAAAGAGCGCGCATCGGCTAATTGCAGTTGTTCGCGCTTTAAGCGGCGCTTTTGCGTGAAAAATTCAACGCTTTTACTGAAGAAGATAGCCCAGGTGACGACTGACGCCAGAATCAAACCAATCATCACGCACTTCACGACAATATCGGCGTGCTGATACATGCCCCAGACGGAAAGATCCGTCTGCATCAAATTATTACCCACTCTGTATCTCCAGGACGCAAATCACAAAATCTGAGCATAATAATATCAAAACAACGTCGAATTGATAGTCGTTCTCATTACTATTTACATACTGCCGCACCTTTACTGCTTTTTCTTTGCGCTTACGCATTAAAAAAGCCACCTGTTTTTATTTTGGCAAAATTTTCATCTGTATCACACGTCGCCAGGGTGCAGATGGTTATATTCATGCTAGTTTAGACATCCAGACGGTTAAAATCAGGAAACGCAACATGACGGATAAACAGTTGGATACCAAACTGGTAAACGCAGGACGCAGCAAAAAATACACGCTTGGCTCAGTGAATAGTGTGATTCAACGCGCTTCTTCACTGGTGTTTGACACCGTCGAGGCCAAAAAACACGCTACCCGCAATCTCGCCAACGGCGAATTATTTTACGGACGCCGGGGAACGCTGACCCACTTTTCGCTCCAGGAAGCCATGTGTGAACTGGAAGGCGGCGCCGGATGCGCGCTCTTCCCGTGCGGCGCGGCGGCGGTCGCCAACACCATTCTGGCATTCGTTGAGCAGGGCGACCACATCCTGATGACCAACACAGCTTATGAACCCAGCCAGGATTTCTGCAGCAAAATTCTCGGCAAACTGGGCGTGACGACAAGCTGGTTCGACCCGCTCATCGGCGCTGATATCACGCAACATATTCAGCCGAACACGAAAGTCGTATTTCTGGAATCCCCCGGTTCTATTACCATGGAAGTACATGATATTCCGAGCATTGTTAGTGCGGTCAGACGCGTCGCGCCAGAAGCCGTCATCATGATTGATAATACCTGGGCGGCTGGCGTTCTGTTCAAAGCTCTGGAATTCGATATTGATATCTCTATCCAGGCGGGCACTAAGTATCTGATTGGTCATTCTGATGCGATGGTCGGTACTGCCGTTGCAAATGCGCGCTGCTGGGAACAATTGCGGGAAAACGCCTATCTGATGGGGCAAATGCTCGACGCCGACACGGCTTATATGACCAGCCGCGGTCTGCGCACACTCGGTGTCCGACTGCGCCAGCATCAAGAAAGCAGCCTCAAAATCGCCGCATGGCTGGCGAACCATCCTCAGGTCGCGCGCGTTAATCATCCGGCCCTGCCGGGTAGCAAAGGTCATGCCTTCTGGAAACGAGACTTTACAGGCAGCAGCGGTCTGTTCTCCTTTGTGCTCAATAAAAAGCTGACCGAGGCAGAATTATCAGCCTATCTGGATAACTTTTCGCTGTTCAGTATGGCCTACTCTTGGGGAGGCTACGAATCGCTGATAATTGCTAATCAGCCGGAACAGATCGCCGCGATTCGTCCCGCAGGCGGCGTAGATTTTACCGGTACGCTGGTCCGGGTGCATATTGGTTTAGAGAGTGTTGATGATTTGATCGCTGATTTAGCCGCCGGCTTCGCCAGAATTGTGTAAAGTTGCCGGGGATGGACATATATGCAGACAATTTCCGTGGAAAAGTCTGCGTTTGTTGCGTCCGGGATCAAGGCATCCCGGACGATTCAGGAGTACAATAGGCGAATAAAAGCATAAATGCTGTTCCACAGGAAAGTTCATGGCTGTCATTCAAGATATTATCGCTGCGCTCTGGCAACATGATTTTGCCGCGCTGGCGAATCCACACGTTGTTAGCGTCGTCTACTTTGTCATGTTCGCCACGCTATTTTTAGAAAATGGTCTGCTGCCAGCATCATTCTTACCTGGCGATAGTCTGCTGCTACTGGCAGGCGCGTTGATCGCCCAGGATGTGATGCATTTTTTGCCGACGATTGGCATTCTCACCACTGCGGCCAGTCTCGGCTGCTGGCTAAGTTATATCCAGGGACGCTGGCTCGGTAATACGCGTACCGTCAAAGGCTGGCTGGCGCAGCTTCCGGCAAAATATCATCAGCGCGCCACCTGTATGTTTGACCGTCACGGTTTGTTAGCGTTGCTTGCCGGGCGCTTTCTGGCGTTTGTCCGCACTCTGCTGCCAACAATGGCGGGTATTTCCGGCCTGTCCAACCGCCGGTTTCAGTTTTTTAACTGGTTAAGCGGCCTGCTGTGGGTGACTGTCGTGACCAGCTTCGGCTACGCGCTCAGTATGATCCCGTTTGTTAAGCGCCATGAAGACCAGGTAATGACATTTTTAATGATCCTTCCCGTCGCGCTACTGGTCGCCGGGCTGTTAGGTACGCTGGTCGTGGTGATTAAAAAGAAATACTGTAACGCCTGACGTATCCATAATCGGCCAGGATGGCCCGGTTACGCTTCGTTGACCCGTGGCGGGATGCCCCACTTAGCTCCCTTGCATTGTCCGCATTCTTGCCGCATCTTCGCCCGGCGTAACGCCAAAATAACGTTTAAACTCCCGGCTAAACTGCGATGCGCTCTCATAGCCGACCCGCATCGCCGCGGCGCTGGCCTTCATACCGTCGTGAATCATCATCATCCGCGCTTTATGCAGTCGGTAGCTTTTTAAATACTGCAACGGCGAGGTGCTGGTGACCGCCTTAAAATTATGGTGAAACGCCGACACGCTCATGTTCGCTTCTGCCGCCAGTTGCTCAACATTCAGGTTCTCGGTGTATTTCATTTCGATCTGTTTAAGTACGCGACTGATCAGGCTAAAGTGCGTCTGGCGACTAACCAGCGCAAGCAGCGCCCCGCCGCGCGGCCCCATCAGCACATGATAAAGAATTTCGCGAATAATCTGTTTTCCCAGAATCCGCGCATCCAGCGGGCGCTCCATCACATCCAGCAATCTTTCCACCGCACATAAAATCTCGTCCGACAGCGTGGCGGAGTTAATCCCACTGGCCGCCATCGGCAACTGGAAACGCTCATCTTCGCCAATGTCCATGAGCAACTCTTGCAGTTGCAGCACATCAATATCGAGCCGAATACCGGCCAGCGGTACCTCCGGCGTCGCCCAGGTCTCGCATTCAAAAGGGAGCGGCACGGTCAGTAAGAGATATTCATTAGCGTCATAACGAAACTTGCGCTTATTAATATAGCCAATTTTATGGCCGGAAAAGAGAAATATGATGCCAGGCTGATACATGACCGGCGTGCGCGGCCCCGGTTCAACACCATACAACAGACGAATGCCCGCCAGCCGCTCGCTGATTATTTTATCATTATTTTTTAAATGATTAATTTTATCCGCCAACTGTAAGCAAATTGCTTCACGATTCATAACGCGCCATTTTTTCATCAAATCCACTCCGCTGGATTGTGCGCATTTTTAGCGATTTTCTCCAGCATTCTGGAGAAATAGGCAAAACATTGGCAGAAATGTGCATTGAGAGACATCCCTCACAAGACCACAATGATGACCATCAGGCAGACAGCCGCCTGCCCTCTTTTTACCCACATAAGGGAATGAGCAATGAACAATTTCAAATTACATACCCCTACCCGCATTCTGTTTGGTAAAGGCGCTATCGTCGATCTTCGCGATCAAATCCCGCAGGACGCCCGCGTGCTGATTACCTATGGCGGCGGTAGCGTGAAAAAGACCGGCGTACTGGCGCAAGTTCAGGAAGCGTTAAAAGGACTGGATGTTCGGGAGTTTGGCGGTATTGAACCGAACCCGTCCTATGAAACGCTGATGAAGGCCGTGCAGCTTGTGCGCGACGAAAATATTACCTTCCTGCTGGCCGTTGGCGGCGGTTCCGTACTGGACGGCACCAAATTTATCGCCGCAGCGGCGCAGTATACGGACGGCGTCGATCCGTGGCACATTCTGGAAACCGGCGGTACTGAGATTCGTAGCGCAATCCCGATGGGGTCTGTGCTGACCCTACCGGCAACCGGCTCAGAATCGAACGCCGGCGCAGTCATTTCCCGTAAAACCACTGGCGACAAACAGGCCTTCCACTCCTCGTTCGTGCAACCGGTGTTTGCCGTACTGGACCCGGTCTACACCTATACATTGCCGCCGCGCCAGGTTGCGAACGGCGTCGTGGATGCTTTCGTCCATACCGTTGAGCAGTACGTCACTTACCCGGTTAACGGCAAAATTCAGGATCGTTTCGCCGAAGGTATTTTACTCACACTGATCGAAGAAGGTCCCAAAGCGCTGCAAGAGCCTGAAAATTATGACGTCCGCGCCAACGTGATGTGGGCCGCTACTCAGGCGTTGAATGGCCTGATTGGCGCTGGTGTTCCGCAGGACTGGGCGACGCATATGCTGGGCCATGAGCTTACCGCGATGCACGGTCTCGATCATGCCCAGACGCTGGCTATCATTCTGCCTGCGCTATGGAACGAAAAACGAGACGTTAAACGTGCAAAACTCCTGCAATATGCTGAACGTGTATGGAATATCACCGACGGTTCCGACGACGAGCGTATTGATGCCGCCATTGCCGCCACCCGCCGTTTCTTTGAACAGATGGGCGTGCCTACCCGTCTGTCCGATTACGGTCTGGATGGCAGCACTATTCCGGCGCTACTGGCTAAACTTGAGGCGCATGGATGCACAAATTTAGGTGAAAATCAGGATATTACGCTGGATGTCAGCCGTCGGATTTATGAAGCGGCGCGCTAAGGTTTTTTCGCCTCTGACTTTCGTTTTTGGCCATTTCGTCCAGACTTAAGTCACTTAGTCTCGCCGGACCCGACTCCGGCGAGCCAATTAAAAGAGGAACACATCATGGCTAATCCAACCATTATCAGGCTACAGGATGGCAACGTAATGCCACAACTTGGGCTGGGAGTCTGGAAAGCAAGCAATGAAGAGGTGATCGCGGCGATTCATAAAGCGCTGGAGGTGGGCTATCGATCGATTGATACCGCCACAGCATATCAGAATGAAGAAGGCGTCGGCAAAGCGCTAAAAGCAGCGAGCGTAGCGCGGGAAGAGCTGTTTATCACCACCAAGTTGTGGAATGACGATCAAAAACGTCCCCGCGAAGCCCTGCAGGAGAGCCTGAAAAAACTGCAGCTTGATTATCTCGATCTCTATCTGATGCACTGGCCCGTACCGGCTATCGATCACTATGTCGACGCCTGGAAAGGCATGATCGCGCTGCAAAAAGAGGGGCTGGTAAAGAGTATCGGGGTCTGTAACTTTCAGATCCATCACCTCCAGCGTCTGATCGATGAAACCGGCGTTACCCCTGTGATCAACCAGATCGAGCTTCACCCCTTGATGCAACAGCGCCAGCTACATGCGTGGAATGCGACGCATAAAATCCAGACCGAGTCCTGGAGCCCGCTGGCGCAGGGCGGCGAAGGCGTATTCGATCAGAAAGTGATTCGCGAACTGGCGGATAAATACGGCAAAACGCCCGCCCAGATTGTTATTCGCTGGCATCTGGACTGCGGGCTGGTCGTCATTCCGAAATCCGTCACCCCTTCCCGTATCGCGGAAAACTTTGCTGTCTGGGATTTCCGTCTCGATAAAGATGAATTAGGCGAGATCGCAAAACTGGATCAAGGCAAGCGCCTCGGCCCCGATCCGGATCAGTTCGGCGGTTAAGCCAGATTTATCGCACGCCATGCCCGACGATGTCGTCGGGCTTTTTTGCATTCCGAAACATTAAGAAACAATTACGCGCATTTAACAGTATATTTCCCCCACACACAAGCGCAGAATTATTCTGATTTTGTGAATAATTATTCATATTTATTATGAATTTACTTAACGCATATAAAATATTTATGGATGTGTGATTGTGGCGGAAAAAAAATCTCAGGGCGTCAAATGGCTCCCATTCATTCTTATTCTGGTTATCGCCGCCGGACTGTGGCAGCTAACGCCCCCTTCCGGGTTAAGCGCGCCGGCCTGGCATTCCGCGATTATTTTTGTCGCGACGATCGCCTCTATCGTGGCGAAAGTGCTGCCTATTGGCGCGGTCGGTATTATTGGTATCACCGTCTTTGCGCTCGCCTATGCTGCCGGCGACAAAACGGCCAGCGGCGCGATTACCACGGCCTTGAGCGAGCTGAATAGTTCGTTGATCTGGCTTATCGTCGTCGCCTTTATGATTGCCCGTGGGTTTATCAAAACCGGGCTGGGTCGGCGTATCGCCCTACAAATGATCCGTCTGTTAGGTAAACGAACGCTGGGTCTGGCTTATGGTCTGGCGTTTGCCGATCTGATCCTCTCCCCCGCGATGCCCAGTAACACCGCGCGCTGCGGCGGCGTGATTTACCCGATCGCCGACTCGCTGGCGCGCAGCTTTGATTCACATCCGGAAGATGAGTCTCGCAGCAAAATCGGCACCTTTCTGATCACCTGTATTGGCAATGTTAACGACGTCACCGCCGCACTGTTTATGACCGGTTATACGGGTAACCTGCTGGCGGTAAAACTGGCGGCGAACGCCGGCGTTACGTTGAGCTGGGGAAGCTGGTTTATCGCCGCGCTCCTGCCTTGCCTGGTCTCTTTTCTTATCGTCCCGCTGCTGGTCTACTGGCTGACCCGTCCGGAAATTAAACATACGCCGGATGCGCCGGATTTGGCGCGCAAAGAGCTGGCGCAAATGGGCAGTATGACGCGCGGCGAGTGGCTCATGCTGGCGACCGTCGGCGTGTTGCTGGTGCTATGGATTTTTGGCAGCTCGCTCGGCGTGGATGCCACGACGGCCTCTTTTGTCGGTCTCTCTATTTTATTACTGAGCGGCGTGCTCACCTGGGAAGACGTTAAAAGCGAAAAAGGCGCCTGGGATACGTTGATTTGGTTTGCCGCGCTGCTGATGATGGCTAACCAGTTGAAGAAACTAGGATTCACCAGCTGGTTTGGCAACCTGATTGGCGACAGCATCGGCAGCACGATGCATGGAACCAGTTGGATAATCATCCTGCTGCTGCTTAACGCAGCCTATTTTTATACCCACTATTTTTTCGCCAGCGGCAACGCGCAAATCGCCGCGCTGTATGCGGTATTTCTGGGCGTCGGTCTGCATCTGAATATACCGGCGGCGCCGATGGCGCTCATGCTGGCGTTTACCAGCAGCCTGTACTGCTCTCTTACGCAGTATACCCACGCACGCGGCCCCATTCTTTTTGGCGCCGGCTATGTACCGACGGGCGTCTGGTGGCGAACGGGATTTATTATCAGTCTCTTTAATCAGGCGGTCTTTTTGACAGTCGGCCTCGCATGGTGGAAAGTGTTAGGGTTGTATTAAACGCTTAACGCATCGATAAGCCCCTCGGTTAACGGAGAAATGGAATGACCTGCATTTTCTGTCAAATAGTTGAAGGTAAAGCACCTTGTCATAAAGTTTGGGAAGATGAGCATCACCTGGCTTTTTTGTCGATTTTTCCGAATACCGATGGGTTTACCGTAGTGATCCCGAAAAAACATTACCCCAGCTACGCGTTCGATCTACCGCCGCAGGCGTTAGCGGACCTGATGCTGGCGACCCAAAAAGTGGCGAAGAAACTGGATAAGGCTTTCCCGGATGTCAGTCGTACGGGAATGTTCTTCGAAGGTTTCGGCGTAGACCATGTGCACAGTAAATTAAGCCCCATGCACGGTACTGGCGATTTAACCCACTGGAAACCGATTGAATCGCGGCAGAATAAATTTTTCGAACAGTATGAAGGATATCTGTCGTCACACGATCATGAACGGGCTGATGATGAAAAACTGGCCGCGCTGGCGGCCAGAATTCGTGAGGCATAAATACGGAGCACTTCTGCCGGATGGCGGTGTAAGCACCTTATCCGGCCTACAAAACTGTGCTATTCATAGACCTGATAAGCGCAGCGCCGTCAGGCATTATACCTTAGATTATATACTTCTTATCTATTTTAATATATCAACCCTGGTAGGTTAAATATTACGGCGCGTGGCTAAATATTTCGTACAAAAACCATCCAGGAATAGCGGCAATAACACCCATTAAAATTATCCCTGCAAGAGTCATTTGCCTGTCTTCACGTTTTTCCATATTACATGCTTTAATAGCCATTATGAATATAACAACAGCTATTATAGCAATTACGATAAAACAGGGAATAATAATCATACCCATGATATCCCCTCCTCTGGGGCTGTATACAAGCATCATGCCTTAATCATTAAGGTAATATATAATTAATTTATACAATCAATAATATTTAAATAAAATATAAAGCTCCCCGTAATTTAGCAATTACTAAAGATCGACACAATATATTTAGATGTCTGTTACTTCCAGAAACATTAGCTTCCAGAAGCAACAGATTCAAAGGTAATTAACGCCCTGCGCCTTTCCCGCGCTTCTTATTCGCAGCAAGCCCCTGCCGCTGATGTTCCACCGGCGTATGCTTGGTCAACGCCGGGCGCGTGTTGCGGTTCTGGCGACGCGCTTCGCGCATCTCTTCAATGGTCGGCGCAGGCACCAGACACTCACGGCGACCGCCAATCAAATGCTTTTTCCCCATCGCTTCCAGCGCCTGGCGAATCAGCGGCCAGTTCGCCGGATCGTGATAACGCAGCAGCGCCTTATGCAGGCGACGCTGCCTGTCTCCCTTCGGCACCACCACATCTTCACTCTTATAACCAATTTTACCCAGCGGGTTTTTGCCGGTGTAATACATGGTGGTCGAATTTGCCAACGGCGACGGGTAGAAGTTCTGCACCTGATCCAGACGGAAGCGGTGGCGCTTGAGCCACAGCGCCAGATTCACCATATCCTCGTCCCGCGTGCCCGGATGCGCGGAGATAAAATATGGGATCAGATACTGCTCTTTTCCGGCCTGTTTAGAGTAAAGGTCAAATAACTCTTTAAAGCGATCGTAGCTGCCCATACCCGGCTTCATCATTTTCGACAGCGGACCTTCTTCAGTATGCTCCGGCGCAATCTTCAGATAGCCGCCCACATGATGGCTCGCCAGCTCTTTAATGTAGCGAGGATCTTCTACGGCGATGTCGTAGCGCACGCCGGAGGCAATTAAGATTTTCTTAATGCCTTTCAGCTCACGGGCGCGGCGATAAAGATTGATCGTCGGCGTATGGTCAGTATCCATATGCGGACAGATATCCGGATAGACGCATGACAGGCGACGACAGGTCTGCTCCGCACGCGGCGACTTACAGCGCAGCATATACATGTTCGCGGTAGGACCGCCCAGATCGGAGATCACGCCGGTAAACCCCGGCACCGTGTCGCGGATCGCTTCGATCTCGTTGATGATAGAGTCTTCTGAACGGCTCTGAATGATGCGCCCTTCATGTTCAGTGATCGAGCAGAAAGAGCAGCCGCCAAAGCAGCCGCGCATGATATTGATCGAAAAGCGGATCATCTCATAGGCCGGAATACGGGCATTGCCGTAAGCCGGGTGCGGCACACGCTGATACGGCAGCGCAAACACGCTATCCATCTCTTCAGTGGAGAGCGGTATGGCGGGCGGGTTGATCCAGACATAGCGGTCGCCGTGTTTTTGCATCAGCGCCCGCGCGCAGCCAGGGTTAGTTTCGTGATGCAGAATACGCGACGCATGGGCGTACAGCACCTTGTCGCCTTTCACCTTTTCAAAGGATGGCAGCAGGATATAGGTTTTTTCCCACGGCTTCGGACGCGGCGGCTGCACGGTAATCGCTTTAGCTTCCTGCTTTTTCGGCGCGACCGGCTTGTTATCCGCGCACGGCAGATCCTCACCATAGGGATGGGGAATTGGATCGATTTTACCCGGCGTGTCCAGACGAGTGGAGTCGACGCCGCTCCAGCCAGGCAGCGCTTCTTTAACCATAATCGCAGTGTTACGCACGTCGCGAATCTGATCGATGGTTTCGCCCATTGCCAGACGGTGCGCCACTTCCACCAGCGGACGCTCGCCGTTGCCAAACATCAGCATGTCGGCTTTGGAATCGACTAACACTGAACGACGCACAGTATCAGACCAGTAGTCGTAATGCGCGGTACGGCGCAGACTGGCCTCAATGCCGCCAAGGATCACCGGGACATCTTTCCACGCTTCTTTGCAACGCTGGGTATAGACCAGCGTGGCGCGGTCCGGGCGTTTGCCCGCGACGTTATCCGGGGTGTAGGCGTCATCGTGGCGCAGCTTACGGTCGGCGGTGTAGCGGTTGATCATCGAGTCCATGTTGCCGGCGGTGACGCCGAAGAACAGGTTCGGTTTTCCCAGACGCATAAAGTCGTCTTTGCTGTTCCAGTCCGGCTGGGCGATGATCCCCACGCGGAAGCCCTGCGCTTCCAGCATACGACCGCAAATCGCCATGCCGAAGCTCGGATGGTCGACGTAGGCGTCGCCGGTTACCAGAATAATGTCGCAGCTATCCCAGCCAAGTTGATCCATCTCGTCACGTGACATCGGCAAAAACGGCGCCGGCCCAAAGCAGGCGGCCCAGTACTGCGGCCAGGAGAAAAGGTCGCGATCCGGTTGGATCAGGGAGATAGCGCTCATATTGCTTCCAAAACGATTGGCAAAAAAATAATCAAAGGTCGGGGATTATAAGCCGTATCTATAGCGAAAATGAAGGAGATTATCGCCTTATATGCAGGGCTGGCGCGAAATAGAAACAACTTTCAACGGCCTGGCCTGAGGCGTTTGAAATTGGTCTTATGAATGTCTCCAAATTGGTATGCAATTAATTATACCCACGTCTAAAAACGCAGTATTGCCATAACAACAAAAAGCAAATAAACATCACATTATCAGCAGCATATAAAAAAACCTCGCTGAATTGCTCACGGCGCTGTTTTTACCATGACTTTCTTCTGTGAACCAGATCTCTTTCTTTGGTCTATTGATTAAATTAAATTGGCTGACAGAATTCAGGGGATAAAGAACACCATCACCACGCCTTTCCCCTACGCAATACCTTACGTATCAGCAGGTTATTAATTAATCAACGATAACCACAGGAATCCCAACCTATAAGGAAGCAGATATGAAAAACACACGTTCATTCACAACATCAGCGGTATTACTGGCCGGCTGTTTGCTGCTGGCATTTCCAACGCTCGCCAAAACGACGCTGAAACTGAGCCACAATCAGGATAAAAGCCACGCCGTTCACAAAGCGATGAGCTATCTGGCCGACAAAGCGAAAGCCTATTCGGACGGCGAATTAAATATTCGTATTTACCCCAACGCCACGCTGGGCAACGAACGTGAATCGCTGGAATTGATGAACTCCGGCGCTCTGCAAATGGTGAAAGTCAATGCGGCATCGCTGGAGTCTTTTGCGCCGGAATATAGCGTGTTTAGCCTGCCGTTTTTATTCCGCGACCGCGATCACTACTACAACGTACTGAAAAGCGACTTAGGGAAACGCATTCTCGCGTCCTCCGAAAGCAAAGGCTTCGTCGGCTTAACCTGGTACGACGGCGGCGCCCGCAGTTTTTACGCTGGTAAGCCCATCACTCAACCCGACGATTTAGCCGGTATGAAAATCAGAGTGCAGCAAAGCCCCAGCGCTATCGCGATGGTGAAAGCGCTCGGCGGCGTGCCGACGCCGATGGCGCAAGGCGAACTCTATACCGCGCTCCAGCAAGGCGTGGTCGATGGCGGCGAAAACAACCCCGTGGTTTATGCCGATATGCGTCATGCGGAGGTGGCGAAATTCTATTCCCGCGACGAGCACACGATGGTGCCGGATGTCCTGGTCATCAGTACCAAAGTACTTAACAAATTGAGCGATAAAGAGCGGAAAGCGTTATATAAAGCCGCAGATGAATCCATGCAGCAAATGAAAGATGTCATCTGGCCCGCCGCGGAAAAAGAGGCTTATGAGAGCATGAAGGCCATGAACGCGACCGTTGTTGATATTGATAAATCCGCGTTCAAACAGCGTGTTAAGCCCTTGTTTGATGAGTTCCGCGCAAAAGACGCTCAGTCAGCGAAGGATCTGGAATACATCGAGAATATGTAAATCTGCCGGGCAGGGTTCTCCTGCCCTTTACAGGATGTAATATGCGAATACTCACCAATGCACTGAACAAAATACTGGCTGGGTGCTGCTGTATTATTCTGGCGGTCATGGTTGCCTGCGTATCCTGGCAGGTGGCGGCGCGCTTTATATTCAACGCGCCAAGCAGCACGCTCGACGAATTCACCCAGATTCTTTTTATGTGGATGATTCTGTTAGGCGGCGTCTATACCGCCGGATTAAAAAAACATTTAGCTATCGATTTGTTAGCGCAAAAACTCTCCCGAACGCCCGCCCTCATGCTCGACAGTATCATTCAGGTGATTATTACCGTGTTCGCGCTGATTTTTATGGTGTACGGCGGTGATATTATTGTTGAAAAAGCGGCGCACGTCAGCCAAATGTCCCCGGTATTAAAATGGCCTATGGATAAAGTCTATTGGGTCATGCCGATTAGCGGCGTCATCCTGGTGTACTACACCATTGTGAACGTTATTGATAATTATCATCAGCGCCATCTTCGCTAACGAGGGATATATGGACTTTGAATATATTTACCCAATAATTGTTTTATTTGGCAGCTTTGCCATTATGCTGGCGGTCGGCGTTCCTATTACATTCGCTATCGGGCTGTCGTCCTTATTCTCAATCCTGATAGCCCTTCCCCCGGATGCGGCAATCTCGGTTATTTCGCAAAAAATGACCGTCGGTCTCGATGGCTTTACGCTGCTGGCGATCCCCTTTTTTGTGTTAGCCGGCAATATCATGAATACCGGGGGAATCGCCCGGCGCCTGGTGAATCTGGCTCAGGCGTTAGTTGGCCGCCTTCCCGGTTCGCTGGCGCACTGCAATATTCTGGCGAACACCCTGTTTGGCGCGATATCCGGCTCGGCTGTCGCTTCTGCGGCCGCGGTGGGCGGCATCATGTCGCCATTACAGGAAAAAGAGGGCTACTCTCCGGCGTTCTCTACGGCGATCAACGTCGCTTCGGCGCCGATTGGCCTGATGATCCCGCCCAGCAACGTGCTAATTGTCTATTCGCTGGCTAGCGGCGGCACCTCTGTCGCCGCCCTGTTTTTGGCGGGCTACCTGCCCGGCATCTTAACCGCGCTGGCTTTAATGACGGTAGCGGCGCTGTATGCCCATCGCCACCATTACCCGGTTGCCGAACGCATCAACCTGCGGCAGTTTCTGTCGGTATTCCGCGATTCATTGCCCAGCCTGTTGCTGATATTTATTATTATCGGCGGCATTATCGGCGGCGTATTTACGCCAACAGAGGCCTCTGCGATCGCGGTAATCTATAGCCTGGCGCTGGCGGCCATTTATCGAGAAATTAATGTGAGTAAGTTGCGCGATATTCTGCTGGATTCGGTAGTAACCAGCTCTATTGTTCTCTTACTGGTCGGCTGCTCAATGGGAATGTCATGGGCGATGACCAATGCTGATGTTCCTGAACTGATTAATGAAATGATTACCAGCGTGTCCGAAAATAAATGGGTCATCTTGCTGATTATCAATCTCATTTTGTTACTCGTCGGGACGTTTATGGATATTACCCCGGCTATTCTGATCTTTACGCCTATTTTCCTTCCCATTGCTCAACATCTGGGAATCGACCCTGTCCATTTTGGCATTATTATGGTTTTCAATTTAACCATCGGACTGTGTACGCCCCCGGTAGGCACTATTTTGTTCGTCGGTTGCAGTATCGGCAAAATCAGTATTGATAAAGTCGTCAAACCGCTATTACCGATGTTTCTGGCACTCTTTATGGTCATGGCGATGATTTGCTACTTCCCGCAGTTGAGTCTGCTGCTTCCCACGCTGTTTGCTCCTTCCTGAAAACCCTGACGGGTCTGCGCTATTCAGACCCGTACTCGGACGCCTTTACGACGCCGGATTCACCAGCATTTGCCCAATCGAGCCGCGGTCAGCCATTTCCAGCGTCTGGCTGTTGAAATAGAACGGGAAGTGCGGCCAGGACGGCTGACCGTAGTAGACCAGCAATTCGACTAGCCCATCCACCCAGACGGTATCTTTCCAGCCTCTATCTTCCGGGAACGGCATAGCGCCGTTGACGTTACGAATCAGGAAAGAGACGCCCTCAATATGGAACGACTGCGGCATATCGGCGCGTACCGTCCAGCGCTCCCAGGTGCCTTGTTGGGCGGTAATATCAATGCGATTCACATCCCACAGTTGGCCGTTAATCCCCGGATCGTCGCCAAGACTGATGTCCCGACTGCGGACAGGCGCGCCGCTCATGATCTCCGTCGGCAACAGACGCATCGGCAGATTATCGGTCACCAGCGGCAGCAATCCGGTTGGCCGTAACGTCAGCACCAGGGTCGAAACCAGAATACTGGAAGGCTCAAAGAAACCGCGAATCCGATCGACTATGCTGGCCGCTTCCCCGCAGGTGATCGAGACTTCGTCGCCGTTGGTCATATCAACCAGGATTTCACGCCGCTCGCCGGGCGCCAGTGACAACTGTTTGACGGAAACCGGCGCAGGTAAAAAGCCCTGATCGCCTGAAATCACATGCAGCGCCCGGCCATCGCTCATCTGAAGCTGATAGCGCCGCGAGTTCGAGGCGTTCAACAACCGTAACCGCACCCAGCCGCGGGACACTTCGACATAGGGGCTTTGCGCGCCGTTCACCAGCAGCGTATCGCCGACAAAACCACCGCTTCCCGGTTCGCTGTACTCCGGCGTCCCAAAGTTATCCAGCCGTTTATCCTGGATAATGACGGGAAAATCATCCACGCCGTAATGGTTCGGAATGGGCAGCGTTTTACTAATGTCGTCTTCGACCAGCCACATTCCGGCCAGGCCGTTATACACCTGCTGCGCAGTGCGGTTAGGCGTGTTAGCGTGATACCACAGCGTCGCGGCGCTCTGACGAATCGGCAACACCGGCGCCCAGTCCGCGTTCGGCGACATCATACGCGCCGGGCCACCCATCAGCGGCCCCGGCACCAGTAAACCAGCAACCGTCATGGAGACATTTTCCGCCAGGCGGTTGCTATAGATGAGTTTAACGTCATCGCCTTTCCAGACGCGGATTGTCGGCCCCAGATAACGACCGTTCACTCCCCAGACCGGCGCGCGCGTGCCTTGCGTAAAGGACCAGTGCGCTCGCTGTAGCGTCATAAACAACGGCTGCCCGCGACGGGACTCCAGCAACGGCGGAACAGGCAACGGCTGTTGCTGACCGGCAGCATTCGCCCTGAGGGGAATCGCGCCTGCACATAGTGCGATTCCCGATGCCTGAAGAAACTGACGCCGACTGAATGACATATAAGCTCCATGTAAAACAGGCTAAAGAGTTGTGCCTGAAAAAATGATTTCTACAATAACAGAGTAAGACTGCTTAAACCTTACCGGTCGCTTCACGTTCCGCAACCTCTTTATCAAGTTCCGCGATTTTTTGCTCCATTAACGCACGGCAGTGGGCCGCCAGCTCGCGAACCTGATCTTTACCATATTCGCTGACATCGACTGGCGGCAGCATTTCCACAATAACCAGTCCGTTGTTCAGGCGGTTTAGATTGACTTTGTTAGAGGTGTTGGAAACGCAGACAGGAATGATCGGCACACCAGCCGCGATAGCCGCATGAAACGCGCCGGTTTTAAACGGCAGCAGACCGCGTCCCCGGCTACGCGTACCTTCAGGGAACATCCAGATAGAAATACGGCGCTTTTTAAAATGGTTAACCACTGCCGCAATGGTGCTATGCGCTTTGGCGCGGTTATTACGGTCAATCAACAGATTACCGGTCAGCCAGTACAGTTGCCCAAAAAACGGGATCCAAAGCAGGCTTTTTTTCCCCACCGTCACCGTTGGCGGCTGCACAATATTCGCCGCCGTGACCATATCATAATTATTCTGGTGGTTAGCAATATAGATAGCATTGCCATAGTTTTCCGCGTCGGCGGGTTTGCGGCACTCCACTTTCAGGCCAAACAGCGGGGCCAGACGACCGAACATATGTCCAAACGTCGCCACGTGTTTTGGGTTACGTGGGCTGAAAAGGCAGTAAATAGAACCGAAAACACAGACCAGAATGGAGTAAATAACGGTAACAATAAGACGAAAAATATATAGCATAACAACCTCTGAAGGCCTAAGAGCCCGGCATTCTACGTCACCTGAAATTCAGGTTAGGATTTTGGTAAGTGTGGCTCTCTGGAAAAACGTATTGTTAATCGCAATGCACGAATAAACAACGGTTTTACGGGAAATTTTAATGTTAATCCGATCTGAAACCGTAGGCCGGATAAGACGCTACTGCGTCGTCATCCGGCAACGGCAGAGCGCCGGATGGCGGCTTAGATGCCTTGTCCGGCCTACGGGCGCCCCTCTCTTACTCTTCGCTGTCGCCATGACTTACGCGATGCGGCGAATCAATCTCAATGCGATCGATACGCTGCAGGCCGCGCATTAATGTGCCACGGCGTCCGCGTTCGCCGACCAC
This sequence comes from Salmonella sp. 32010601201800023SM, assembly GCF_017572235.1. Classification (NCBI taxonomy): domain Bacteria; kingdom Pseudomonadati; phylum Pseudomonadota; class Gammaproteobacteria; order Enterobacterales; family Enterobacteriaceae; genus Salmonella; species Salmonella sp. 32010601201800023SM. Next base: position 228,549 of record NZ_JAGEQS010000002.1, on the reverse strand, counting down.
CTTCTGTAACTCTTCAGGGCGCAGTTTGATTTTGCGCTTCCCGACATGGATAGTCAGAGTGCTTTGTGGCGGCAGCACGTACAGGTGCGCCAGTCCATCATCGCCTTTCGCCGCTTCTGCAGAGGGGATATTAATGATCTTATTCCCTTTGCCTTTCGACAGCTGCGGCAGAGAGTCTATCGGGAACATCAACATCCGTCCGGCCTGGGTAATCGCCAGCAGCATATCGTGCTCGTCTTCAATCACCAGCGGCGGCATGACGTGCGCATTTTCCGGCAGTGTAATCAACGCCTTACCGGCACGGTTACGGGCAACCAGATCGTTAAACGTACAAACGAAGCCGTAGCCCGCATCCGACGCCATCAGCAGTTTCTGGTCATCGCCTTCCATCAGCATATGCTCTACAGTCGCCCCCGGCGGCAGCGTGAGTTTGCCGGTCAGCGGCTCGCCCTGCCCACGCGCCGACGGAAGCGTAATGGGATCAATAGCATAGCTGCGCCCGGTGGTATCAATAAACACCACCGGTTGATTACTCTTACCTTTCACCGCGGCTTTAAAGCTGTCGCCCGCTTTATAGTTAAGCCCCGGCGCATCAATATCATGACCTTTGGCGCTGCGCACCCAGCCCATCTGCGACAGCACGATAGTCACCGGTTCGGACGGCAGCATGTCGTGTTCGCTCATCGCTTTAGCTTCTTCGCGCTCACGCAGCGGAGAACGGCGATCGTCGCCATAGGCATCGGAATCTGCCTGTAGTTCTTTTTTCAGCAAGGTATTCATTTTGCGTTCAGACGCGAGAATGCCCTGCAACTGGTCACGCTCTTTTTCCAGCTCGTCCTGCTCGCCGCGAATTTTCATCTCTTCCAGTTTGGCGAGATGGCGCAGTTTCAGTTCGAGAATCGCTTCCGCCTGGGTTTCGCTGATGCCGAAACGCGACATCAGCGCGGGTTTCGGCTCATCCTCGTTACGGATAATCTCAATCACTTCGTCGATGTTGAGAAACGCCACCAGCAAACCTTCGAGGATATGCAGGCGCTTAAGCACTTTCTCCAGACGATAGTTCAGACGACGGCGTACCGTGTCGCGGCGGAACGCCAGCCACTCGGTGAGGATCTCCAGCAGGTTTTTCACCGCCGGACGACCATCCAGACCGATCATGTTCAGGTTAATACGGTAGCTTTTTTCCAGATCGGTGGTGGCGAACAGATGGTTCATCACCTGCTCCATATCCACACGGTTGGAGCGTGGCACAATCACTAAACGCGTCGGGTTTTCGTGATCTGATTCATCGCGCAGATCGTCCACCATCGGCAGTTTTTTATTACGCATCTGCGCAGCAATCTGCTCCAGCACTTTCGCGCCAGAGACCTGATGCGGCAGCGCGGAAATTACCACAGCGCCGTCTTCTTTGGTCCATACCGCGCGCATACGCACGGAGCCCCGCCCGTTTTCGTAAATTTTACGAATTTCCGCACGTGGGGTAATGATCTCCGCTTCGGTCGGGTAATCCGGCCCCTGGACGATATCCAGCAACTGATCCAGCGTCGTTTTCGGCTGCTCAATCAGCGTAATCGCCGCTTTCGCCACTTCGCGCAGGTTGTGCGGCGGGATATCTGTTGCCATGCCCACTGCTATACCGGTGGTGCCATTCAGCAGGATGTTCGGCAGACGCGCCGGTAACATTTTCGGTTCCTGCATCGTGCCGTCGAAGTTTGGCACCCAGTCCGCCGTCCCCTGACCGAGTTCGCTTAACAGCAGCTCGGCATATTTGGACAGGCGAGATTCGGTATAACGCATTGCCGCGAATGACTTCGGATCATCCGGCGCGCCCCAGTTTCCCTGGCCATCGACCAGCGGGTAACGGTAAGAGAACGGCTGCGCCATCAGCACCATGGCTTCATAGCAGGCGCTGTCGCCGTGCGGATGATACTTACCCAGTACGTCACCGACGGTACGGGCGGATTTTTTAAATTTAGCGCTGGCGTTCAGCCCCAGCTCTGACATCGCATAGACGATGCGGCGCTGTACCGGCTTCAGGCCGTCGCCAATAAACGGCAACGCACGATCCATGATCACGTACATGGAGTAGTTTAAGTAGGCGTTTTCCGTAAATTCATGTAGCGCAAGGCGCTCTGCCATATCGCTCATTAACAGGGGATCCTCAATCTGCATGCTGACCGTTCGGACGGCAATATTGCCGCAGATAATACCCTATCTCACGGTCTGAGTCACAAACCGTGAGACAGGTTGCGAGGAAGTTAACGAAGCGGCAGATAGATATCCGTCAGCAGCTCATGTTCCGCGACCTCATGGACGAAATTCAGGTACTGGAAGAAGACCGGAAAATCGCGCAGCGTCTCACCGCTGGCGGGTAGCCATTCGCGGAATAAATACCACACGCTCTCCGGGAGGCTGTCGAGCGATCCCTGATGGCGCACCACCGCGCAGCGCCCGCCAGGAATCTCGCTATTCACCACGCCAACGTCATTTTCGGCTATCGGCTGGCGGACGCTGCCGCAGATATCAAAGCGGAATTGATCCGGCGGCGTCGTCTGCGGGTCGTGCCAGGCAATACCAAAAGTTTGACTGCTGGCAATCGGCGACTGCCCCGTTTCGCGCCGCCATGCAATAAATTTCGCCGCGCTGGCGTTGACCTTATCCGGATGCCCCAGATGCGTCAGCATCGCGACGCGGGTAGGTGGAAATTCAACGATTTTTACGTCCATGACATGCTGCTCCTGTAACGCAAGTTTAGGAACGCGTTGGTGCCAGGCCAGCCAGTCCGGCGATTGCCGAAACCGGCGCGGGCTTTGACCAAACGCGGTTTTGAAAGCACGTGTGAACGACTCCGGATTCTGAAACCCGGCATCCAGCGCGATATCGATAACTTTATCCTGCGGGTTAAACGCCAGCCGCCATGACGCGCGGCGCAAACGCAACCACTGGATATAGCGATAGAGCGGAAGCCCGCTCCAGGTGGTAAACTGCCGGTGAAAATGAAACGGCGAGCTGTGCGCCATCCGGCTTAACGCCTCAATCGACAGAGGCTCATCCAGATGACGCTCAATGTGGTCGCAAATGCGCCGCAGACGTTCGGAATAAGCCGCGCTGATCAGGTCATTCATCACTGCCTCCTTGTGGCCTATTCTGCCCACCGGGCGGCTGTGAATCCTGACCGATCTTGCGCAATGTGGGATTACGGATTCACTTTACGAATCTGTTTTACGTCGATTTCGACAGAGTTCCAGTCTTTATCCACTTCACCCTGAATTTCAACGGTATCCTGCGGGGTTACGGTCAGGCCGTTCCAGCGCTTGTGGTCAATATCCACATTGATAGTACCGGTCGCATCTTTAAACACATACAGGTCGTCGGAAATGCGCTCGACGATATTCCCGCGCAACGTTACCCACGCATCGTCACGCAGCGATTTAGCGCTCTCTACCGTCGTGCTGCTGCCGTTCGGGCCGACAAATCCGCCGCCTTGCGTTTGCGTCGCCGACGGGCCGGAGAAACCGCCCTGCTGAGCCGCCAGAACCGGGGTAGAACACAGTGCCATAACGGCAACGATTGCAGCTAATTTTTTCATGATTACTTTTCCCTTTCATGTCGTTTCAGATCCATTTAATAAGGTAATCCTTAACAACTTCTTAAGGCAAAAAAAGAATCTTTTTTTCTGTACATCGCCTGCGGCGACAAGGTTAACTGACGGTAACGCGAGTTACCGCAAGGAAGAACAGATGCGAATTTTACTGGTAGAAGATGACACACTTATTGGCGATGGCATAAAAGCGGGCCTGAGTAAAATGGGTTTCAGCGTCGACTGGTTTACCGAGGGACGTCCGGGCAAAGAGGCGCTTTACAGCGCGCCTTATGATGCGGTTATTTTAGATTTGACGCTGCCAGGCATGGACGGACGGGATATTTTGCGCGAATGGCGCGAAAAGGGTAAACAGGAACCGGTACTGATCCTGACGGCGCGCGACGCGTTAGCAGAGCGCGTCGAGGGGCTACGTCTGGGCGCCGATGACTATTTATGTAAACCTTTCGCGCTCATTGAGGTCGCCGCCCGTCTGGAGGCGCTGGTACGCCGCGCCAGCGGTCAGGCCAGTAGCGAATTGCGCCACGGCCAGGTGACGCTCAATCCAGGCAATCTCGTCGCGACGCTTGCCGGCGAACCACTGGCCCTAAAACCAAAAGAGTTCGCGTTGCTGGAACTCTTACTGCGCAACAAAGGTCGCGTGCTACCGCGCAAGCTTATTGAAGAGAAGCTGTATAACTGGGATGACGACGTGTCCAGCAATGCAGTGGAAGTCCATGTTCATCATTTACGCCGCAAGCTCGGCAGCGAATTTATTCGCACCGTGCACGGCATCGGCTACACCCTGGGTGACGCATGAAATTGACGCAACGTCTCAGCCTGCGCGTCAGGCTGACGCTTATTTTCCTGATTCTGGTCTCCATCACCTGGGCAATCTCCAGTTTTGTGGCCTGGAGAAAGACGACGGATAATGTCGACGAGCTGTTTGACACACAGTTGATGTTGTTCGCCAGACGGCTTAGCACCCTCGATCTTAACGAGATCAACGCCCCGCAGCGCATGGCGCATACGCCAAAGAAATTAAAACATGGGCATATCGATGACGATGCGCTGGCGTTCGCCATCTTTTCCGCTGACGGCAAAATGTTGCTGCATGATGGCGACAACGGCCAGGATATTCCGTATCGCTATCGCCGGGAAGGTTTCGACAATGGCTATCTGAAGGATGACAACGACCTCTGGCGTTTTTTGTGGTTGAACTCGGCGGACGGCAAGTATCGTATCGTCGTCGGTCAGGAGTGGGATTACCGCGAAGATATGGCGCTGGCGATCGTAGCGGCGCAATTAACGCCGTGGCTGATCGCCCTTCCCTTCATGCTGCTGATTTTATTGCTCCTGCTTCACCGCGAGCTCAGACCGTTGAAAAAACTGGCGCAGGCGCTACGCTTCCGGTCGCCGGAATCGGAAACGCCGCTCGACGCCAAAGGCGTACCGAGCGAGGTTCGCCCACTGGTCGAAGCGCTTAATCAGCTTTTTAGCCGCATCCACTCCATGATGGTGCGCGAACGGCGATTTACCTCCGACGCCGCCCATGAATTGCGCAGCCCGCTGGCCGCGCTGAAAGTACAAACCGAGGTGGCGCAGCTCTCGGGCGACGATCCGCTATCGCGTGATAAAGCGCTGACCCAGCTCCATGCGGGGATCGATCGCGCCACGCGGCTGGTCGATCAGCTACTGACGTTATCGCGTCTCGACTCGCTCAATAATTTGCAGGATGTAGCGGAGATTTCGCTGGAAGAGCTGCTGCAGTCCGCGGTAATGGATATTTATCATCCGGCGCAGCAGGCGAATATCGACGTGCGTTTACAGCTTAACGCCCATGACGTCATACGTACCGGCCAGCCGCTACTCTTAAGCCTGTTAGTGCGTAACCTGCTGGATAATGCGATTCGCTACAGTCCGCAGGGCAGCGTCGTCGACGTTACCTTACATGCCCGCAGCTTCACCGTCAGAGATAATGGCCCCGGCGTAGCGCCAGAGATTCTGACGCATATCGGCGAGCGTTTTTACCGCCCGCCAGGCCAAAGTGTGACCGGCAGCGGTCTGGGATTATCAATCGTCCGCCGCATCGCTACGCTGCACGGCATGACGGTGTCGTTTGGCAACGCCGCGGAAGGTGGATTTGAGGCCGTAGTACGCTGGTAGCAGAGATTTTTGCCAAAAACGCAAAAGACTTTGCACATTTTGCTAATTTCACCGCACCGCCCGTCAGCGTAGAATCAGCAGCAAACGCATTTCTTGAGGACACAAAATGAGTAACATCCTGATTATCAACGGGGCGAAAAAATTCGCGCACTCCAACGGCCAGTTGAATGACACCCTGACCGAAGTTGCCGATGGGCTGCTGCGCGATCTGGGTCATCAGGTTAAGATCGTCCGCGCCGACAGCGACTATGACATTAAAGAAGAGGTGCAGAATTTCGTCTGGGCTGACGTGGTGATTTGGCAGATGCCAGGCTGGTGGATGGGCGCGCCATGGACAGTAAAAAAATATATGGATGATGTCTTTACCGAAGGTCACGGTACGCTCTATGCCAGCGATGGCCGCACGCGTTCCGATGCCGCTAAAAAGTACGGTTCCGGCGGTCTGGTGCAGGGGAAAAAATATATGCTGTCACTGACGTGGAACGCGCCGATGGAAGCATTTACCGAAAAAGATCAATTTTTCCACGGCGTAGGCGTAGATGGCGTCTATCTGCCATTCCATAAAGCCAACCAGTTCCTGGGCATGGACGCGCTGCCAACGTTTATTGCCAACGACGTGATTAAAATGCCGGATGTTCCGCGCTATACCGCAGAATATCGCAAGCATCTGAGCGAAATTTTTGCTTAACTGGTCATCCTGGAATTAGAAGGAGTTAACCATGCTTACCGTCATTGCCGAAATTCGCACACGTCCGGGCCAACATCACCGTCAGGCCGTCCTCGACCAGTTTGCGAAAATTATTCCAACCGTTCTTAAAGAAGAGGGGTGCCACGGTTACGCGCCGATGGTGGATCATGCCGCGGGCGTGAGTTTTCAGACTCTGGCGCCTGACTCGATCGTGATGATTGAACAGTGGGAAAGCGTTGCGCACCTTGAGGCGCATCTGCAAACCCCGCATATGAAAGCCTACAGCGACGCGGTAAAAGACGATGTGCTGGAAATGAATATTCGTATTCTGGAATCCGGCGTTTAAGTTATTACCCTCGTCTGACGTCTCCCTGATGCGATGCGCAAGTGTCGCCATCAGGCTGCGGCGTCATGTCGGATTCGCTTATCCGGCCTGCGCCACGCAGACCGGATAAAGCGTGCAACAACCGTTACACGTCGAGATCCGCGAGATCGCCTTTTTCCTGTAGCCAGTTGCGTCGATCTTCAGAACGTTTCTTCGCCAGCAGCATATCCATCATCGCGTTAGTACGCTGATCGTCTTCATCGCTAATGGTGAGCTGCACCAGGCGGCGAGTATTTGGATCAAGCGTGGTTTCGCGTAACTGCATCGGGTTCATTTCACCCAGGCCTTTGAAACGCTGTACGTTCGGCTTGCCTTTCTTACGCTTCAGTTGTTCCAGTACGCCCGCCTTCTCTTCTTCCGTCAGCGCGTAATAGACCTCTTTACCCAAATCGATACGGTATAGCGGCGGTAGCGCGACATAGACATGACCATTCTTCACCAGCGCGCGGAAATGTCTGACAAACAGCGCGCAAAGCAGAGTAGCGATATGCAAACCATCGGAGTCCGCATCCGCCAGGATACAGATCTTGCCGTAGCGCAGCTGACTCAGATCGTCGCTGTCCGGATCGATACCGATCGCCACGGAAATATCATGCACCTCTTGCGAGGCAAGCACTTCATCGGAAGAGACTTCCCAGGTGTTAAGGATCTTACCTTTGAGCGGCATGATCGCCTGATATTCGCGATCGCGCGCCTGCTTGGCGGAACCGCCTGCCGAATCCCCTTCCACAAGGAACAGCTCGGTCCGATTAAGATCCTGCGCGGTACAGTCCGCCAGTTTCCCCGGCAACGCCGGACCGCTGGTGAGCTTTTTGCGCACCACTTTTTTTGCGGCGCGCAGTCGCCGCTGCGCGCTGGCAATCGCCATCTCTGCCAGTTGTTCCGCCGCCTGCACGTTCTGGTTCAGCCACAGGCTGAAGGCATCTTTCACCACGCCGGAAACAAATGCCGCACATTGACGCGACGACAGACGCTCTTTGGTCTGCCCGGCAAATTGCGGGTCCTGCATTTTCACGGAAAGCACATAAGCGCAGCGATCCCAGATATCTTCCGCCGACAGTTTGACGCCGCGCGGCAGAATATTGCGGTATTCGCAAAATTCGCGCATCGCGTCGAGCAACCCTTGACGCAGGCCATTCACGTGAGTGCCGCCCTGCATGGTCGGGATCAGGTTGACGTAGCTTTCCGTCAGTAATTCGCCGCCTTCCGGCAGCCACAATAGCGCCCAGTCAACCGCTTCCGTTTCACCGTTAAAATTACCGATAAACGGCTTTTCCGGCAGCGTCGGCAGGCCATTTACCGCTTCGCCCAGATAGTCGTTCAGGCCATCCTGGTAGCACCAGCGCTGCTCGCTGTTATTCACTTCATCTTTAAAAGTGATTTCCACGCCGGGACACAGCACCGCTTTTGCTTTCAGAACGTGCATTAAGCGAGAGACAGAAAAACGCGGGCTGTCGAAGAAACTTTCGTCCGGCCAGAAATGGACGCTGGTGCCAGTATTACGTTTACCGCAGGTGCCGACAACCTGCAAATCCTGCACTTTTTCGCCGTTTTCAAACGCGATGTTATAGACCTGACCGTCGCGGCGCACGGTCACTTCCACGCGCTTTGACAGGGCATTCACGACCGAAATCCCCACCCCATGCAGACCACCAGAGAACTGATAGTTCTTATTGGAGAATTTACCGCCGGCATGAAGCCGACAGAGGATCAGTTCTACCGCCGGAACCCCCTCTTCCGGATGGATATCCACCGGCATCCCGCGTCCGTCGTCAATCACTTCCAGCGATTGATCGGCATGTAAAATGACATCCACGCGTTTGGCGTGACCTGCCAGTGCTTCATCCACACTATTATCAATTACTTCCTGACCCAAATGGTTGGGACGGGTCGTATCGGTGTACATCCCCGGGCGGCGGCGTACCGGCTCAAGCCCAGTGAGTACCTCAATGGCATCAGCGTTATAAGTTTGCGTCATGGTTTAATTAGCAATTCGAATTGATTGTCAGCAACTGTGCAGTCCAAGAAAATCGACAATCTGGTTGAAATAATCTTCGAAGCCCGTGAATGCGTGATTACCACCCTCGGTCACTGTCTGACGGCAGGAGGCGTAATATGCCACCGCCTGGCGGTAATCCAGCACTTCATCGCCCGTCTGTTGCAGTAGCCAGATCAGGTCCGGCGCTTCCAGCGGGTCAATCTGCATGACTTTAAGATCATAAATATGGCGAGACTCTAGCACATATTGCTGCCCGGTGTAGGGGTTCTCGTTCTGACCGAGATAGTCGGTCAGTAATTCAAAGGGCCGCACGGCGGGATTCACCACCACAGCCGGCAGCATAAAACATTGCGACAGCCAGGTGGCGTAATAACCACCCAGCGACGATCCTACCAGCCCTAATGGCGCACCGCCATGCTCAAGCACGAGAGATTCCAGCAACTCCGCCGCATCGGCAGGATACGGCGGTAGTTGAGGGACGATCATCTCGACATGCGGATGACGCTCCGCCAGCCAGTTTTTTAGCTGGCACGCTTTTGCCGAGCGAGGGGAACTGTTGAATCCGTGCAAATAGAGAAGCGTAGACATCAGTATCCTTCCGAAGCGGTATCGGGTCGGAACCGGGTATCCTGCAGGCGATGCACTTCCGTCTCCAGGACGCCGTTCGCCCGGAGCTCCAGCGTACGCCAGCCCGGCGCGATAGTATCCAGCGTAAAGTTCGCGCAGTGCGGTTTGAACTGTACGCAGGTTGACGGCGACGCCAGCAGACGGCGACCGTTCCAGTCAAGATCCAGCTCCTGGTGAATATGTCCGCATAACAGATATTTTACACGCGGGAAATTCGCCAGCACGCTATCCAGCTCACCAGCATTACGCAAGCTGTGCTGATCCAGCCAACTGCACCCTGCCGGCAACGGATGGTGGTGCAACAGGAGCAATGTCTGCCTCTCTGGCGCATCGGCGAGCTTACGCTCAAGCCATTCCAGTTGGAACTCGCTCAGTTCGCCATGCGGGACGCCAAACACCTGGCTATCCAGCAACAAAATCTGCCATTGTTCACCGATTAACACGCGTTTAGCCGGGGAAATCCCCGCCTCTTGCAGCGCGCTGTACATTGCCGGCTGAAAATCATGATTGCCCGGTAGCCAAACGCAAGGCGCGCGAAAGCTTGCGATACCCTCAGCAAAATGCTGATAAGCCGCAGCGGATTGATCCTGCGCCAGATCGCCGGTCGCCACGATCAGATCATATTCATACTGTTGCGCCCGAATAGCCTCCAGCACGGCCTGGTAACTTTCCCAGGTATTGACGCCTAACAGCGTTTCATGCTTTTCGGCAAACAGGTGAGTATCTGTAATTTGTAAAATCCTGACTCGGGCCTCACCAGCCAGAGGTAGGGTTAACAGGCTTTCCAAATGGTGTCCTTAGGTTTCACGACGCTAATAAACCGGAATCGCCATCGCTCCATGTGCTAAACAGAATCGTAGCCAGTCGGCCAGAAACTGATTAATTTGATGCTTTTCGTCGCGTTGATGCAACTTTTTATTTGGATAATCATACCGCGCTTTGAAGCGAAAGATCTGCTGGCTTGAACACACTTCAGCCACCATCGCATCATGGTAGAGGCGCACCGTCAGCGACGGCAGGCTCCAGTAGGTGATGGCTGGCGCCGTTTGCTCGATCGTTACAAGCGTAGTGTATCGGGTCGATTCCACAATCGTTAACCGATATTGTACGTTGCCCACCTGATAGCTCACCGTTTCACCGGGGGCGTCATTGCGCGGCAGCAGGCGGCGCAATTGCGAAAAATTGGTTTCGCACAAACGCATCATTTCTGGGAAGTCAGGTGTATAACGCTTCATTTTTTCCACTCGTTTTTTAACTCTTGATGATGCAACTGAAGCCATTGCAAAGCGATGACTGCGGCTGCGTTGTCGATTTTCCCCTCTTCTACCCACTGGTATGCCTGCTCCCGGCTTACCACATGAACCCGAATATCTTCGTTTTCATCCGCCAGACCATGAATACCTGCCGCGGTCGTGGCGTCCACTTCACCCACCAGAATAGATGAGCGCTCGCTGGTTCCTCCAGGACTCGCCAGGTAACTGATGACCGGTCGGGTACGGCCCACGGTCAGCCCTGCTTCTTCCATCGCCTCCCGCCGGGCGACCGCCTCAATGGTTTCGCCTTCTTCTATCATGCCGGCGACCATCTCCAGCAGCCACGGCGTAACGCTTGTGTCATACGCGGCAATACGAATCTGTTCGACCAGCACCACCTCGTCGCGTTCAGGGTCAAAGGGTAGCAAGACGGCGGCGTGCCCGCGCTCAAAAATTTCGCGCTTTACCTCGCCACTCATTTCTCCGTTGAATAAACGATGGCGGAATCGATACACATCCAATGAAAAAAAACCGCGATAGCGCGTTTCCCGTGCAATAATTTCTACATCGCTTTTGGTGAAAGTAACTGGCAAGTTGTCTGATTTACGCATTGTGCTGCCCTGCTAGCAATAATGATTAAATGATGAATTTCAAGGGTGGTTGACTGCTGTTTTATCACCCTTGTGGTAAATTGGTGCCAATTAAGGCTCGTATGGCACGTAACGCCAACTTTTTGCAGTGGCGGATTCTGCTAGAATCAGCAATTATTTTTACAAATTGATCAGCGCTAAATACTGCTTCACAACAAGGAATGCAAATGAAGAAATTGCTCCCCATCCTTATCGGCCTGAGCCTGTCGGGGTTCAGCACACTAAGCCAGGCAGAGAACCTGATGCAAGTTTATCAGCAAGCACGCCTGAGCAACCCGGAATTGCGTAAATCCGCTGCCGATCGCGATGCTGCATTCGAAAAAATTAACGAAGCGCGTAGTCCTTTACTGCCGCAACTGGGTTTAGGTGCCGACTACACCTACAGCAACGGTTATCGCGATGCGAACGGTATCAACTCCAATGAAACCAGCGCTTCCCTGCAATTAACGCAGACGCTATTTGATATGTCGAAATGGCGTGGGCTCACCCTGCAAGAAAAAGCAGCAGGCATTCAGGATGTCACCTATCAGACCGATCAGCAGACGCTGATCCTCAATACCGCGAACGCGTATTTTAAGGTATTGAACGCTATTGATGTGCTTTCCTATACCCAGGCGCAAAAAGAGGCTATCTACCGTCAGTTAGATCAAACGACGCAACGTTTTAACGTGGGTCTGGTCGCCATTACCGACGTGCAAAACGCCCGTGCGCAATATGATACCGTACTGGCGAATGAAGTGACCGCCCGCAACAACCTGGATAACGCGGTAGAAGAGCTGCGCCAGGTGACCGGCAATTATTACCCGGAGCTGGCGTCGCTTAACGTCGAGCATTTTAAAACCGACAAACCCAAAGCTGTTAATGCGCTGCTGAAGGAAGCGGAAAACCGTAACCTGTCGCTGTTGCAGGCGCGTTTAAGTCAGGATCTGGCGCGCGAGCAAATCCGTCAGGCGCAGGATGGCCATCTGCCGACGCTGAATTTAACGGCCTCAACCGGCATTTCTGATACCTCTTATAGCGGTTCTAAAACCAACTCCGCCCAGTACGACGATAGCAACATGGGGCAGAATAAAATCGGCCTGAACTTCTCCCTGCCGCTGTATCAAGGCGGGATGGTTAACTCGCAGGTAAAACAGGCGCAGTATAACTTCGTCGGCGCAAGCGAACAGCTGGAAAGCGCGCACCGTAGCGTGGTGCAGACCGTACGTTCTTCCTTTAACAATATTAACGCCTCCATCAGCAGCATCAACGCGTATAAACAGGCAGTCGTTTCCGCGCAAAGTTCTTTGGATGCAATGGAAGCCGGTTACTCGGTCGGTACACGTACCATTGTTGACGTACTGGATGCCACCACCACTCTGTATGATGCCAAGCAGCAACTGGCCAACGCGCGTTATACCTATTTGATTAATCAGTTAAATATCAAATATGCGCTCGGTACGCTGAACGAGCAGGATCTGCTCGCGCTTAACAGTACGTTGGGTAAACCTATCCCGACGTCGCCGGAAAGCGTAGCGCCGGAAACGCCAGATCAGGATGCTGCCGCAGACGGTTATAATGCCCATAGCGCCGCGCCGGCAGTACAGCCGACCGCCGCTCGCGCCAACAGCAATAACGGCAATCCATTCCGGCATAGATAAGTTATTCGCTGGCGCTGCGCTTATCAGACCTGTGCCCTTGTAGGTCTGGTAAGCGCGGCGCTACCTGTCATAAAGCCGCGCCTGAACGTAAGACAACGTAAAGATCCTGCTATTCCGCCGCATTCTCGCCTTTTCTCGCTTCAATTTCGACCAGTCATCCTCTATTCTGAACGCATGTTGTATTTACCACTGGGTCCTGGAAGACAAATATGAAACGGACAAAATCCATCCATCACGCATCATTTCGCAAAAGCTGGGGCGCGCGGCATTTAACGCCGGTCGCCCTGGCGGTTACGGCTGTTTTTATGCTGGCTGGCTGTGAAAAAAGCGATGAAACCGTATCGCTGTATCAAAACGCTGATGACTGTTCAGCGGCGAATCCGGGCAAAAGCGCGGAGTGTACAACCGCGTATAACAATGCGCTGAAAGAGGCCGAACGTACTGCGCCTAAGTACGCTACACGCGAAGATTGCGTCGCTGAGTTTGGCGAAGGTCAGTGCCAGCAAGCGCCCGCACAGGCTGGCATGGCGCCGGAAAATCAGGCGCAGGCCCAACAATCCAGCGGCAGTTTCTGGATGCCGCTTATGGCAGGTTACATGATGGGGCGTCTGATGGGCGGCGGCGCAGGCTTTGCGCAACAGCCGCTGTTTAGCTCGAAAAACCCGGCCAGCCCTGCATACGGCAAATATACCGATGCGGCAGGTAAAAACTACGGCGCGGCGCAACCGGGCCGGACAATGACCGTACCGAAAACCGCGATGGCGCCGAAACCTGCCACCACAACAACCGTTACCCGCGGCGGTTTTGGCGAATCCGTCGCCAAACAGAGCACCATGCAGCGTAGCGCTGCCGGTACTTCAACACGTTCGATGGGCGGCTGATACGCATGGAAAGAGTCAGTATTACCGAGCGCCCGGACTGGCGCGATAAAGCGACTGAATACGGGTTTAATTTTCACACTATGTATGGTGAACCGTACTGGTGTGAAGACGCTTATTACAAGTTAACGCTCGCCCAGGTGGAAAAACTGGAAGACGTTACCGCCGAGCTGCACCAGATGTGCCTCAAGGTAGTAGAACGCGTCATCGCCAGCGATGAGCTGATGACGAAGTTTCGTATTCCAAAACATACCTGGGGTTTTGTTCGCCAGTCCTGGCAAACGCAACAACCGTCGCTCTATTCCCGCCTCGATCTGGCCTGGGACGGTATCGGCGAGCCTAAGCTGCTCGAAAATAATGCCGACACGCCAACATCGCTGTATGAAGCGGCGTTTTTTCAGTGGATTTGGCTGGAAGATCAGATCAACGCGGGCAATCTGCCGGAAGGCAGCGATCAGTTTAATAGCCTGCAGGAAAAGCTGATTGAACGCTTTGCTGAACTTCGCGAGCAGTACGGTTTTCAGTTGCTGCATCTCACCTGCTGTCGCGATACGGTTGAGGATCGCGGCACCATTCAGTATTTACAGGACTGCGCGGCCGAAGCGGAAATCGCCACCGAATTTCTCTATATCGACGATATTGGTCTGGGGGAAAAAGGCCAATTTACGGATCTGCAGGATCAGGTCATTGCGAACCTGTTCAAGCTCTATCCGTGGGAATTTATGCTGCGCGAGATGTTTTCCACCAAGCTGGAAGATGCCGGCGTGCGCTGGCTGGAACCGGCCTGGAAAAGCATTATCTCCAATAAAGCGTTGTTGCCGCTGTTGTGGGAGATGTTCCCTGACCATCCGAATCTGTTGCCTGCGTATTTCGCCGAAGACGAACATCCGCCAATGGATAAATATGTCGTGAAACCGATCTTCTCCCGCGAAGGGGCGAACGTATCGATTATTGAGAACGGTAAAACGATCGAATCCGTGGAAGGCCCGTATGGCGAAGAGGGTATGATCGTGCAACAGTTCTATCCGCTGCCAAAATTCGGCGACAGTTACACCCTGATTGGTAGCTGGCTGATTAACGATCAGCCCGCCGGAATTGGTATCCGTGAAGATCGGGCGCTGATCACCCAGGATCTCTCCCGCTTCTATCCGCATATTTTTGTCGAAGGATAGATTCTCCTGTAAGCCCGATGCGCGTAGCGCCATCGGGCAATCATTCCGCGCCTTATCCGGCTACCCCACCTGCACCGACAACATACTTATACTGCCCATCTCAATACCGTCGACCGGGATGGTGATAGGTTCCTTGCCGTCCCAGGCGCCAAGTACATACAGCAAAGGCAAAAAGTGCTCCGGCGTCGGGTTCGATAAGGCGCCCCCTTCATGTTGCAGATAATTCACCAGCGGGTGCTGTTCTACCGGCCCCTGCCACGTCAGGTTGGCTTTCACAAAGTCATTAAATGACGCCGCCCAGGGATACGGTATATTGTCACCGTGCCAACGCACAGTCCGCAGGTTATGAACCACATTCCCGCTAGCCACCAGCATCACACCTTCGTCACGCAGCGTCGCCAGTTTACGACCCATCTCAAAATGCCATGCCGCCGGTTTGGTACTATCAACACTAAGCTGCACCATCGGGATATCCGCATTCGGGTACATCTTGATCAATACGCCCCAGGAGCCGTGATCAAATCCCCACGCCTCTTTATCGAGCGCGACGGGAACGGGAGCCAACAGTTCAACCAGACGCTGCGCCAGCGCAGGCGATCCAGGAGCCGGATAATGCATGTCATACAGCGCCTGCGGAAAACCGCCAAAATCATGGAGAGTTTGCGGCCTTTCCATCGCTGTGACGCCAGTCCCACGGGTATACCAGTGCGCCGACACCACCACTATCGCCTGTGGTCGCGGTAGGGCTTCCCCCAATCGCCGCCAGGCGCGGGTATAATCGTTATCGTCCAGCACGTTCATCGGGCTGCCATGCCCCAAAAACAATGCTGGCATACACGTTAAAGACATGATGTTATCCTTACAGGAAAGACATTTTGTTAACATCACCATACGCTTTCTTCACAGAGGAAGAACTCAGATAACTATGATGAAGATCATCAGTTATTTTGAAGGTCAGGTTCGGACGGCAAATTGATAAGGAGTAATGGATGTCAGTACCACTTATTCTGACCTTACTGGCGGGCGCCGCCACCTTTATTGGCGCGTTTCTTGGCGTTCTCGGCCAAAAACCGTCTAACCGCGTGCTGGCTTTTTCGCTGGGCTTCGCCGCAGGGATCATGCTGCTTATCTCGCTGATGGAGATGCTGCCCGCCGCGCTTGATACCGAGGGGATGTCGCCTGTACTGGGCTACGGAATGTTTATTATCGGCCTGTTGGGCTACTTCGGGCTGGACCGCCTGCTTCCTCACGCTCATCCGCAGGATCTGGTGCAAAAAAGGCAGCAGCCGCTTCCCGGCTCGATAAAACGCACTGCGATTTTATTGACGCTCGGCATTAGTCTGCACAACTTTCCGGAAGGGATCGCCACCTTTGTCACTGCCAGCAGCAATCTTGAACTGGGTTTCGGCATCGCACTGGCGGTGGCGTTGCACAATATTCCTGAAGGTCTGGCGGTTGCCGGCCCGGTTTATGCCGCGACGGGCTCAAAACGTACCGCGATTTTTTGGGCCGGTATCTCCGGCATGGCGGAAATTCTTGGCGGCGTACTGGCGTGGCTGATTTTGGGCAGCCTGGTTTCACCGATCGTTATGGCGGCTATCATGGCGGCAGTCGCCGGCATTATGGTGGCGCTCTCCGTCGATGAACTGATGCCGCTGGCAAAAGAGATCGATCCTAACAATAACCCCAGCTATGGCGTGCTTTGCGGTATGTCCATCATGGGGCTCAGTCTCGTCATTTTGCAGACGATAGGTATCGGTTAAGAGAAACGTCGCGCCGGATGCAGGCCTTTAGCCAGGCAACATCCGGCTGCCCGTCAAGGATATGCGCTATTTCTGCTCATTCATCACGCTGTCGCCTTCGCTCGTCTGGCGAAAACGTTTCGTTCGCGCTTCAAGTAATGCATCTCTGTCTTGCCGAAACGCTCTGCAATAACGCTTCATATGGCAAATATACCCTACTACCACCAGAACGATTAATATTATCCAATACCAGGCAATAAACATCCTTTTTACCCTTAAAATTTAACATCACTAAACATTTAACGTTAAAATTTTACATACCCTTATTTTGACGTATTCATATACTGGCATATTTGTGGAACAAATAAATGATTTTGATCATATAAATCAGTGGTGAAACACAATAATGAAAGAGGTATTAAGCAGAAAACAATGTCGATAAGATCACACTTCGTACTAATTTATATTGTTCTTAAAATATCACACTCCTACTATCGACTCACTCAGGCAATTAAAAAATATTGATACAGAATATACTTTAAAATAAGTAACAGCATCATGACTTATATTTAAAGACCAATCATTTACCTCATTTATTATTCATAAAAACATAGTATATTCAGAAGTATTATATTTAGAAGTTGTATATAAGGAGATATATCCATGTTTGACCAATACCGGAAAACAATACTTGCCGGTGCCGTCGCACTGACATGCGGACTCACCGCAGCCAGTACGTTTGCCGCAGGTTTTCAACCGGCACAGCCCGCAGGAAAATTAGGCGCAGTCGTTGTCGATCCTTACGGAAATGCCCCTCTCACCGCGCTGGTGGAATTAGATAGCCATATTATTTCAGACGTTAAAGTTACTGTACATGGCAAAGGGGAAAAAGGCGTTCCTGTTACTTATACCGTTGGGAAAGAGTCTTTAGAAACCTATGACGGTATTCCTATTTTTGGCCTTTATCAGAAATTTGCCAACAACGTCACGGTAGAATATAAAGAAAACGGCAAAGCCATGAAGGATGACTATGTGGTGCAGACGTCCGCCATCGTCAACCATTATATGGATAACCGTTCTATTTCAGATCTCCAGCAAACGAAAGTTATTAAAGTCGCGCCAGGATTTGAAGATCGCCTTTATCTGGTAAATACCCATACCTTTACGCCGCAGGGCGCTGAATTTCACTGGCACGGCGAAAAAGATAAAAATGCGGGTATTCTTGATGCCGGTCCGGCGGGCGGTGCTTTGCCTTTCGATATCGCCCCTTATACGTTTGTGGTTGACACCCAGGGTGAATACCGCTGGTGGCTGGATCAAGATACCTTCTACGACGGCCACGATATGAATATCAACAAACGCGGCTACCTGATGGGTATTCGTGAAACGCCTCGCGGCACCTTTACCGCGGTGCAGGGCCAACACTGGTACGAGTTTGACATGATGGGGCAAATTCTTGCCGATCACAAACTGCCGCGCGGGTTCCTGGATGCGTCTCATGAATCCATCGAAACCGTGAATGGCACCGTACTGCTGCGCGTCGGCAAACGAGATTACCGCAAAGAAGACGGCATACATGTTCATACTATTCGTGACCAAATCATTGAGGTCGATAAGTCTGGCCGCGTAGTAGACGTTTGGGATTTAACCAAAATCCTCGACCCTATGCGTGATGCGCTGCTCGGCGCGCTGGATGCGGGCGCAGTATGCGTGAACGTCGATCTGGCCCATGCCGGACAGCAGGCGAAACTCGAACCGGATACGCCGTATGGCGATGCGCTTGGCGTTGGTGCCGGTCGTAACTGGGCGCACGTCAACTCTATCGCTTATGACGCGAAAGACGACTCCATCATCCTTTCTTCCCGCCATCAGGGTATTGTAAAAATTGGTCGCGATAAGCAGGTGAAATGGATACTGGCACCGTCTAAAGGCTGGAATAAGCAGCTAGCCAGTAAATTGCTGAAACCGGTAGACGATCATGGTAAGCCGTTGACCTGTGACGAAAACGGCAAGTGTAAGGACACCGATTTCGATTTCACCTATACCCAACATACGGCATGGCTTTCCAGCAAAGGCACGTTAACGGTCTTTGATAACGGCGATGGTCGCGGCCTGGAGCAACCGGCTCTACCGACCATGAAGTATTCCCGTTTTGTCGAATATAAGATCGATGAGAAGAAAGGCACCGTACAACAAGTTTGGGAATACGGTAAAGAACGTGGATATGATTTCTATAGTCCTATTACCTCGGTTGTTGAATATCAAAAAGACCGCGACACCATGTTCGGCTTTGGCGGTTCTATTAACCTGTTCGACGTTGGTAAACCCACAGTCGGCAAACTGAATGAGATTGACTATAAAACGAAAGAAGTGAAAGTTGAAATTGATGTGCTGTCGGATAAACCCAACCAGACTCACTATCGTGCATTACTGGTTCATCCAACGCAAATGTTTAAATAAATAACGGGAAGGAATTAATATGTCATCTAAATGGATTACCTCTTTATTTAAAAGCGTAGTATTAACCGCGGCATTGGTCACTCCTTTTGCGGCATCGGCTTTTACCGAGGGCACAGATTATATGGTTCTGGAGAAACCAATTCCTAATGCTGATAAAACGCTGATTAAGGTATTTAGCTATGCCTGCCCTTTCTGCTACAAATATGACAAAGCCGTAACAGGTCCGGTTTCTGATAAAGTAGCCGATCTCGTTACGTTCACCCCGTTCCACCTGGAAACAAAAGGCGAATATGGCAAACAGGCCAGCGAAGTATTTGCAGTCCTGATCGCCAAAGATAAAGCTGCCGGGATTTCGTTATTTGATGCTAAATCACAATTCAAAAAAGCGAAGTTCGCCTGGTATGCGGCTTACCATGATAAGAAAGAGCGCTGGTCAGATGGGAAAGATCCGGCGGCATTTATTAAAACCGGGCTGGACGCCGCAGGCATGAGCCAGGCTGATTTTGAAGCAGCGCTGAAAGATCCTGCCGTTCAGGAGACTCTGGAAAAATGGAAAGCCGCCTATGACGTTGCCAAAATTCAGGGTGTTCCGGCTTACGTCGTCAACGGCAAGTACCTTATCTATACCAAAAACATCAAATCCATCGATTCTATGGCTGAACTCGTTCGGGAACTGGCCACTAAAAAATAAGCAGGGAAACGATTATGGATTTTATTAAGGGATTATGGCGAGACCTACGCGCAAGACCAGTGGATACGCTGGTGAGATGGCAGGAACAGCGCTTTCTGTGGCTGTTAATGGCCATCGCGATGGGAGGGTTAATTATCCTGGCGCACTCGTTCTTCCAAATCTACCTCTACATGGCGCCGTGCGAACAGTGTGTTTACATTCGTTACGCGATGTTTGTGATGGTAATTGGCGGGGTGATTGCGGCGATAAATCCCAAAAATATCGTGCTGAAGCTGATTGGCTGCATCGCGGCGTTTTATGGCAGCATTATGGGCATTAAGTTTTCTATTAAGCTTAATGGTATCCATCATGCGGTACATAATGCGGACCCCGATTCACTTTTTGGCGTGCAAGGATGTTCGACTGACCCTACCTTTCCTTTCAACTTACCGTTGGCGGAATGGGCACCGGAGTGGTTTAAACCTACCGGAGACTGCGGTTATGACGCGCCTATCGTCCCTGATGGCGTAACGCTCAGTAGCGTACAGCAGTGGTTTGTCGATCTCTACCAGCAGTCCGAAGGCTGGTATCTGCTTCCGCCCTGGCACTTTATGAACATGGCGCAGGCATGTATGTTGGCCTTTGGGTTGTGCCTGATTCTGCTGCTGGTGATGAGCGGCGCCTGGGCATTGAAACTGGCCAGAGGAAAATAACCTGAATAGATAAACCAAAGCAGAGGTCTGCATTCAGGCCTCTGCTTTTCTCACAATAATTTTACCATTCAGCTTATTCGTCGTTCTTTGAAACTGAACGATATGGCACCGAAAGGTGACTAGTCCTGATATAGGTTGACAGTTTTTTGTCTGTAAAAAGCCGATGACATCTCATCGGCTTTTTTCAACCATGATCCGTTCGATCAGCTGGCTTTGCGCTCATGCGCCTGGCGGTAAGCCACCAGATCTTCAATCGTGACCACCGCCATATTATGCTGGCCTGCAAACGCGATACACTCCGGCGCGCGCGCCATCGTCCCATCGTCGTTAGTCAACTCGCACAGTACACCTGCAGGTTTAAAACCGGCCAGCGTCATCAGATCGATGGTCGCCTCCGTATGACCGCCGCGCGTCAGCACGCCGCCCGCCTGAGCGCGCAGTGGGAAAACGTGCCCCGGACGGTTAAGATCGGACGGTTTTGCGCCATCCTTAATTGCCGCACGCACCGTAGTGACACGGTCAGCGGCGGAAACGCCGGTGGTCACGCCTTCTGCGGCTTCAATGGTCACGGTAAAACCGGTGCCGTAGGCGCTGGTGTTGTTTTCCACCATCATTGGCAAGTCGAGCTGCTTACGACGGTCTTCAGTAATACACAGGCAAACAATACCGCTACCGTGACGAATGGTTAACGCCATCTGTTCTACGGTCATCGTCTCTGCGGGGAAAATCATATCGCCTTCGTTTTCACGATCTTCATCATCAAGCACCATCACACCGCGTCCTTCACGCAGCGCATCCAGTGCAAGTTCAACACGTTCAAAAGGCGTACCAAAAGAGGAAAGTAGCGTCTGATTCATGGTAAAAAAACCTCATTAACATTATGGTTACCAGAATCAGGGCAGTCTTAGGAGTGCCGACAAGCGGCAAAAAAATAACGTGAGCGGGTCCATGCCCGACTGGATCGTTACCCTCTCCCATCCGGACTTTAACCGTCGGCCCCGGAATTACACCGGATCTGCTGACCTTTTCGCTATGGCAAAAAGCGCTCGCGGGCTTTCAACCTGCTCTCCGCGTTCCGTCACGGCGCGCCGTGATGAGAAATGCGTTAAACATCGCTGATTTACCGCCGGTGGGGAATTTCGCCCCGCCCTGAGAATAAGCGGGTTAACTATAACGCTATTGATTACCTTCATCAACGCCTTTACTCCGTATGACGTCACACAATTCTGGTTTATGGCGTCCACATATCGCACTACAATAAGAGCTAACACTTACCAGTTCAGGGAAACCACAATGATTGACCCGAAAAAAATTGAGCAAATCGCACGCCAGGTTCATGAGTCAATGCCGAAAGGTATTCGCGAGTTCGGGGAAGATATCGAGAAAAAAATCCGTCAAACGCTGCAATCTCAGCTGACGCGTCTCGATCTGGTGAGCCGCGAAGAGTTTGATGTCCAGACTCAGGTCTTGCTGCGCACCCGGGAAAAACTGGCGCTGCTGGAGCAACGCCTCAGCGAACTGGAAGCTCGCGACAAGCCTGAAGAAGTAAAACCTGCGCCCGCCATTCCGCCAGTCGATCCACAAGAGTAAAAACGTGAACGGGCCTGACGGCCCGCTCATATAAGATCTGAATAATGCCCTGCGCCTGTATAAGGGAGCCTGCATTAGTGTTCTAATTCTAACCTTTTCGCCTGAGTCGCCTGCTGGCAGTAAAGCGCGTAACGCTTGCAAAACCAGTCGCGGTGCTCCTCGTCCATATTGCCGGTTACCGCCTGGATATCAACAGGACGCCCCTCCGCCTGCATTCTGGCAAAACTGCGCGCCAGAAAATCAAAATTATTTAGTGAATAGACGTTATTGTTGTTCATCAGCATACCCTCCAGTTATTGAATTCTGTTAAGGCTATATGCTTTTTCTGATTTCAGTATTTCCCTATATGTACGGCGGTTTTATACATAACGTGCGCAAATTTAATGCGCAAAATCACAATATTCACCAAAGATAACGACGGATAAATCGCTTTTCGGACTTAAGGAGATATGGGTCACATGATATTGTAACGCAGTGAAATAACAAGCATGAAAATTATCACGCGAACACCCTTCTGAAGGCGGCGACAAGGATAGAAAATATGACCTTATTTGCGGAGTATAACAGCCCCTATCTGTTTGCCATTGCGTTCGTTTTCTTTATCGGCGTGCTGGAGATGATTTCTCTGATTTTTGGCCACTTTCTTTCAGGCGCGCTCGACGCCCATCTCGATCATTATGACGCCCTGTCATCCGGCCCTGCGGGCCAGGCGCTTCATTATCTGAATATTGGACGCGTTCCCGCCCTGGTCGTCCTCTGTCTATTGGCCGGCTATTTCGGCCTCTTCGGTATCCTCATCCAGCATGGCGGGATCATGCTCTGGCAGGCGCCGCTCAGCAATCTGCTGCTGGTCCCGTTAAGCATTGTCCTGTCGGTCTTTGCCGTGCATTACAGCGGAAAAATCCTCGCGCCCTGGCTACCCAGAGATGAAAGCTCCGCCCTCCGGGAAGAGGAATTTATCGGCGGCATGGCGATTATTACCGGCCACGCCGCCGTCGCCGGCACACCTTGCGAAGGAAAATTTACCGATAAGTTCGGCCAGATTCACTATTTACTGCTGGAACCCGAAAAGGGAAAAGAATTTAAAAAAGGAGACAAGGTGCTGATTGTCTGCCGACTTTCCGCAACGCGTTATTTGGCTGAGCGTAACTTCTATGTCTAATTGAGAGGAACTTACATAATGGATGATGTTTTTGGCATATTGCCATCATGGATGTTTACCGCCATCGTGGCGGTTATCGTCTTACTAATTATCGGGATCATTTTTGCTCGCCTCTATCGCCGCGCATCTGCGGAACAGGCGTTTGTCCGTACCGGGCTTGGCGGGCAAAAAGTGGTGATGAGCGGCGGCGCTATTGTGATGCCAATCTTTCACGAAATTATTCCGATCAATATGAATACCCTAAAACTTGAAGTTAGCCGTGCTACCGTCGATAGCCTGATCACCAAAGATCGTATGCGCGTTGACGTGGTCGTCGCTTTCTTCGTACGTGTAAAACCCTCTGTTGAAGGTATTGCCACCGCCGCACAAACGCTTGGCCAGCGAACGCTGTCACCGGAAGATCTGCGTATGCTGGTTGAGGATAAATTCGTTGACGCCTTACGCGCTACCGCGGCCCAGATGACGATGCATGAGCTACAGGATACGCGTGAAAACTTCGTTCAGGGCGTACAAAACACCGTTGCGGAAGATTTGTCGAAAAACGGCCTGGAACTGGAAAGCGTCTCATTAACCAACTTTAACCAAACGTCCAAAGAGCATTTCAATCCAAACAATGCCTTTGATGCCGAAGGTCTGACGAAACTGACGCAGGAAACCGAACGCCGCCGTCGTGAACGTAATGAAGTGGAACAGGATGTGGAAGTGGCGGTGCGCGAAAAGAACCGCGACGCGCTTGAGCGCAAGCTGGAAATCGAGCAACAAGAAGCCTTTATGACTCTGGAGCAGGAGCAACAGGTTAAAACCCGCACCGCCGAACAAAACGCCAAAATTGCCGCTTTTGAGGCCGAGCGCCATCGTGAAGCAGAACAGACGCGCATTCTTGCTGAGCGGCAGATCCAGGAGACGGAGATCGAACGTGAGCAAGCAGTACGGTCCAGGAAAGTTGAGGCCGAGCGTGAAGTACGTATTAAAGAGATCGAACAGCAACAGGTGACAGAAATCGCCAACCAGACGAAATCTATCGCCATTGCCGCCAAATCCGAGCAGCAATCGCAAGCGGAAGCGCGCGCCAACGACGCGCTGGCCGATGCGGTTCGCGCCCAGCAAAACGTAGAAACCACCCGCCAGACCGCCGAAGCGGATCGCGCCAAGCAGGTCGCTCTGATCGCCGCGGCGCAGGATGCGGAAACCAAAGCGGTCGAACTGACCGTTCGGGCAAAAGCAGAGAAAGAAGCGGCAGAATTGCAAGCCGCCGCTATCATCGAACTGGCGGAAGCAACGCGTAAAAAAGGTCTGGCGGAAGCCGAAGCGCAACGGGCGCTGAATGACGCTATCAACGTACTATCTGACGAACAAACCAGCCTCAAATTTAAACTAGCGCTCTTACAATCGTTGCCTGCTGTTATTGAGAAGTCTGTTGAACCGATGAAATCCATCGACGGCATTAAGATTATTCAGGTCGATGGCCTCAATCGCGGCGCGACGGCGGGCGACGTCGCCGCTGGCGGCGCTAACGGGGGAAACCTGGCGGAACAAGCCTTATCTGCCGCGCTCACCTATCGTACCCAGGCGCCGCTGATCGATTCGCTGTTAAACGAGATTGGCATCGCCGGCGGCTCGCTAAAGGCGCTGACCACGCCGTTGGTTTCATCGGCAACGGATGAGATTAATCGCGAAGCAACGATAAAAGAGCAATAACCCCCCGCCATATCTCCTGTCCCTGGTCATAAGACCGGGGATTTTTTTATCTTTTTTCCACCTTGTCTGTACAAAGCGTTATGACCAGCAGGCCATTTTGCGTGGGCGATCCAGTAACGCAAAATCGGCGGGAGAAAGCCCTTGCGCCAGACAGGCCACTCACCAACAATCGCGATGTCAGCAAGGGGCTGAAACGGGAAAGCCCCTCCCGAGGAAGGGGCTTTAATAAGGAAAGGGTTATGATGCACCAGGTCATCATACTGATTGTTCTGTTACTGATAAGTTTCGCAGCTTACTAACAGCCAATCAGAGGGGGGAGAGATCCCCTCTCACCCTTATTCCTTTACTTTAGGTCGAAAAAAAAGCAGCGTCAACCGCGAGATACGCGTCGAAACAAAATGTCCGACGCGCCTTCAAAATCAGCGCCCACAGCGTCTGTAACGCCTGATGTCGCGGTTTTACTTCTCGCTCTCGGTCTGGATCTTTTTGATGATATTGGTCGTGGAACAACCATCTTCGAAGTTCAGCACCATGACTTCGCCGCCGTTGGCCCAGACCTCTTCGCTGCCCGCGATCTCTTCCGGCTTATAGTCGCCGCCTTTTACCAGCAGATCCGGCAGAATACCGGCAATCAGTCGTTGCGGCGTATCCTCTTCAAAAGAGACAACCCAGTCGACTGACTCCAGCGCGCCCAGCACGATCATACGCTGTTCGAGCGGATTAACCGGACGGCTTTCGCCTTTCAGGCGTTTAGTCGAGGCGTCACTATTGACCGCAACAATCAGGCGGTCGCCCAGTTTGCGCGCGTTCGCCAGATAAGAGACATGGCCCGCGTGCAGAATATCGAAAACGCCGTTGGTC
This sequence comes from Salmonella sp. 32010601201800023SM, assembly GCF_017572235.1. NCBI lineage: Bacteria > Pseudomonadati > Pseudomonadota > Gammaproteobacteria > Enterobacterales > Enterobacteriaceae > Salmonella > Salmonella sp. 32010601201800023SM. Next base: position 202,615 of record NZ_JAGEQS010000002.1, on the reverse strand, counting down.
ATGACCACTTTCTCGCCACGCTTACGCGCGCTGGCGACGGCCTGTCTCAACTCCTCTTCGGTCATAACGCCGAAGCCGGTATCCGCGCGTCCGCGCACTGCGTTTTCCAGCTCAATAGGGGAAACCGTTGACGTCCCGAGTTTACCTACCACTACGCCCGCCGCCGCATTGGCGAAATAACACGCCTCCTCCAGGGTATTTCCCGCCGCCAGCGTCGCCGCCAGCACGCCGATCACCGTATCGCCCGCACCGGTAACATCATAAACTTCCTGCGCCTGCGTCGGCATATGTAGCGGCGCTTTATTCGGTTGCAGCAGCGTCATTCCCTGTTCGGAACGCGTGACCAACAGCGCGGAAAGGTCGTAATCGGCAATGAGCTTCATGCCGCGTTCAACCAGTTCGTCTTCGCTTTTACATTTCCCCGCGACCGCCTCGAATTCAGAAAGGTTTGGCGTCAGCAGCGTGGCGCCGCGGTAACGTTCAAAATCCGTTCCTTTCGGATCGATGAGCACCGGCACGCCCGCCTGGCGCGCCAGGGAAATCATAGTCTGCACGCTGGTCAGAGCGCCTTTGGCATAATCGGACAATACCAGCGCGCCGATCGATCCCAGCGCCTGGTTGATACGCTCATGCAACGGCTGCGGGTCCACCCCCTCAAAGCCCTCTTCAAAATCAAGACGAATGAGCTGCTGATTACGTGATAGCACGCGCAGTTTGGTAATCGTCGGATGCGTCGGCACAGAAACGAAGTCGCACTTCACATTGACCTCCGCCAACGTTTTGCTCAGCGCGCGCGCGGCGTCATCAATACCCGTCAGGCCGACCAGACGGGCGTTCGCTCCCAGAGACGCAATGTTCATCGCCACGTTCGCCGCGCCGCCCGGACGTTCCTCAACGGTATTTACCTTAACCACGGGCACCGGCGCTTCCGGTGAAATACGGCAAGTGGGGCCATACCAATAGCGATCCAGCATTACATCACCCACAACCATGACGCCTGCACGTTCAAACGCTGGCAGATTTACTTTCATTCCTGTCTCCTGAGAGATTCAAAATTTGCGCGCGATAATAGCATAATTCAAACGGCTACCAGCCACTTCCGCCAGCTTGCCTGCACCAGCGCGCGCTCTTTGCTAAAACACGTCTGCGCCACATGACCGGGAAGCTCCTGCAACGCCAGGTGGTGCAGTTCATCACGCAGTGTGGTGTAGGCTACCGTCAGCGCCTGCGCCTCGTGTTCATCCATAATGCCGTTTTGCGCCAGAAGTTCCAGGATGCGCACGTTATCAGACCAGCGCGTTAATTTAGGTTTTTCATGAGCGTAGCGCAGTACCAGATATTGCGCGATAAACTCAATATCCGTAATACCGCCTTCATCAGCTTTAATATCAAAACGATCGCGATACTTATTGCCGAGATGCGCCCGCATTTTCTCGCGCATTTCACGCACTTCAGTCTGCAATGTCTTGCCGTCGCGCGCCGTCGTCATGATAGTGCGGCGCACCGTATCAAACTGTGAGGTAAGCTGCGGGTCGCCATATACCACGCGAGCGCGTACCAATGCCTGATGTTCCCAGGTCCAGGCTTCATGCTGCTGATAATCGGCAAACGCGTCCGCTGAAGTCACCAGCATTCCCGCCGCGCCAGAGGGGCGTAGACGCGCATCCACCTCATACAAAATGCCGGAGGAAGTGCGCGTACTGAACAGATGCATAATGCGCTGCGCCAGGCGCAGATAAAACTGCCGCCCGTCGATTTCGCGTTCGCCGTTGGTCATGACGTCCATCGGACAGTCATGCAGGAAGATGAGATCCAGATCGGAACTGTAGCCCAGCTCCCATCCGCCCAACTTGCCATAACCGACAACCGCAAACCCCCGCCCCTGGCGCTCGTCCAGATGCGCTGGCTGACCATAACGCGCAACCATTTGCGTCCACGCCTGCTGCACCACAGCATCAATCATCGCCTCCGCCAGCCATGTGAGGTGATCGCTTACTTTCATCACCGGCAGCGTACCGGCAATATCCGCCGCCGCAATCCGCAAAAGCTGTGCCTGTTTAAACTGGCGTAATGCCTCCAGTTGTTGTTCTTCGTCCTCTTCCGGCACGCGCAGCAAATATTGGCGTAATTCGTCGCGGTAAGCGTCGGTAGCCGTCGGCTGATAAAGCGTGCCGGGGTCGAGCAGTTCATCAAGCAACAACGGATAACGCGCCAGTTGGCTCGCTATCATTGGCGAAGCGGCGCAGAGCATAATCAGGTGTTTCAGCGCGCCGGGAAATTCGCTCAGCAGCTCCAGATAGGTGGTGCGAGTGACAATCCCCGCCAGCAACGGCGTTATCCGCGATAGCGTAACAGCGGCGTCTTCGCGAGAACAGACATCAGCAAGCAGGTGCGGCATCAGTTGGTCCAGCACTTGCCGCCCGCGCGGGCCGATAGGGCGTTTATCCAGTTCCTTACGGAAGTCAGCGATGAGGGTCAGAACTTGTCGCCGATCCTCATCGGCTAAATGCGCCAGCACTGGCGTCGAATCATCCTCCTGTAGCGCATCCTGCCATACTTCACGCCACGGCTCTGAACGTTCTTCCTCCTGCGGGGTATCGGCTTCATCATCGCCAATTAATTCGTTGAATACGCGGCGTACATTAGCCATATGATCCGTCAGTTCGCCAACAAGCTGCGGCCAGTTCTCCGCCTTCATTCCCCAGGCCAGCCGCGCCCGATTCAGATCGTCGGCAGGCAACGTTTGCGTCTGTTCGTCATTGATGCTTTGCAGCAGATTCTCCAGACGACGTAGAAAAAGATAGGCCACGCGCAGTTGCGCCACGTCATTCTCAGGCAGCAAATGCAGCGCAGCGATAGCATCCAGCGTTGGCAGTAACGAACGCGACTGTAGCGACGGCTCGCGCCCGCCGCGGATGAGCTGGAATACCTGCACGATAAACTCAATTTCCCGAATACCGCCCGCGCCAAGTTTAATGTTGTCTTTCAAACCGCGGCGTCGCACTTCGCGGGCGATCATCCCTTTCATATTACGTAGCGACTGGATGACACTGAAATCGATATAGCGGCGGAAAACGAAAGGCCGCAGCATGGCGCGTAATTCACGAGACCAGGCGTCGTCGTTATCGCCCATTAGCCGCGCTTTCACCATAGCGTAGCGTTCCCAGTCGCGTCCTTGCTCCTGATAGTAATCCTCCAGCGCGGCAAAACTCAGTACCAGCGGGCCGCTGTCGCCAAACGGTCGCAGGCGCATGTCCACCCGATAGACAAAACCATCCATTGTGGGCTGATCCAGCGCTTTGATCAGCCGCTGCCCGAGACGCGTAAAAAACTGGGCGTTATCGAGTTCACGACGCCCGCCCCGAGTCTCGCCATGTTCCGGCCAGGCGAAAATCAGATCGATATCAGACGAAAAATTCAGTTCGCCGCCGCCCAGCTTGCCCATGCCTAAAATCAAGAGCGGCTGCGGAACGCCCTGCGGGTTACAGGGGGTTCCCCATTCGCGGCAACAGGCGGCATACAGCCAGTCGCGCGCCCCCACAATGAGCGTCTCCGCCAGATGGCTCAACTGTTGTAAAATAGTCTCATCGTCCACCAGCGACAGCGTCTGCGCCCAGGCGATGCGTACCATGATGCGACGACGAAAAAACCTCAGTTCACGCATCAGCGAGGCGTCGTCACAGACACCTGCCAACGCCTCCTGTAACCAGCCAGCATAATGTCGCCATTCATCAGCCTGCGGCGATGCGGATTCCAGTTCGGCAAGCCACTCCGGATGCGCTATCACGCTATCCAGCGCAAAATCGCTAAATGTAAGTACTGACTTCGCCTGCACGCTAAGCGATGTCTCAGTAAATCCTTCTGGTAGGCGCTCAACAACGGTCTGCCAGTACTGCGATAAGGGTGAGGAGAGCGGCGTCATTTAGGGGATATCCTTTAAATAATGCCGGATGGCGGCGTTTCGCCTTATCCGGCCTACAAGTCCGCATACCGTAAGCCTGATAAGCGCAGCGTCATCAGGCGCTTTCTACGGTTCTGATTATCGTTTTCCGCTGTGCAACCAGAACGGCTGCTGGTTAATGGCCTCATTACGGAAATGTTCAATTTCAATACGTTGCCCGGTAATAATGGCGTGACGCAATCCCTGCCAGTTTTCCAGCCATGCCTGCGCGACCATCGCATCATAATACCCGGCCAGCAGTAAAACGCTGTCGATATCGCGAGTCAAACGCGGCAACTGGTCTCGATACTTATCACCCAGCGGTTGTCCAAAAACTTTTTTTAATTCAGCAGCATGACGAGAAAGATGAATGTCGGCGAAACGCTTAAAAGAATCGGCCATTTTGGCCTGCGCCTTCGCGTCCAGAAATGGCTGCCAGGCTTTCGTCACCAGCCATTCCGTCAATGCCAGTTTCGCCATCGCCGTTTGCGTACTATAAACGGCTGTGACGGCGGACACCGCGGATGTCATCGTCGCTTCCGCCTGGGTAAGTAGATCACGTAAGTGAGCGCTCGCTTTACGTGGAACAATGCCACCAAAAAGCATTAAGGCATGGCGCACTAATCCCATAGCATCCAGCACATGTTCTTTCGCCGACTCGTCGCCGCGCAGCCAGAGCTCTTCATGGTACTGCCACTGTGACAACGCCAGATCCAGCGAGGCCTCCAGCCCTTGCTCTACCGTGGCTTTCGCGGCAGTCCGCAGAATTGCCGTTGGTGTATTCTCTCGCGGCGCATTCCCCTGCGCCAGGTGATAACCTCGCGCCGCCTTACTCAGACTGCCCTGACGCAAACCGGTTTGCGACAGCAGTTGCTTCGCCAGTTTTAACACGGCGCGCGTATCGCCGCGAAGCAACTCAAGCTCCAGCTCACAAATCGGTTCGGCAAACTCGCCCGCTTTTACGTCGCCGAGATCGAGCGCAATTTCAATCCTGCTGCCGTCAACGTCCAGACACCATTTTTCCCGGTAAAAATCGGTACTGAACAGCGGCTGTACGCTTGATGCCAGGCCGGCGGGCAGGTTGCCATCAGGCCAGACCTCCGCCGGAAGTTGCGTCAGATCCAGCACGGGTTCGCTTAGCGCGACATTGTATTCGGGTCGCTGGTGCAGCCCCCCCGTTACCCGGCCGGCAATTTTCATGGTCATTTCATAGCGCCCATTTTCACCACGAATACGCAGCCCCATATCATGGCGGCGTAGCCAGTTATCAGGCGTTTCGAAGTAGATATTCAGCAACTGGCTGGGCGCATGATGCTCGCCGCCGAGCGTATGAAGATGATTTCGCAGCGCATCTACGGCGTCGTGATTGACGATAAACTTTAATTCGATTTCCTGAGCCATGGCCTTGTACTTATGGGTTATGTCACATCTGGGAAGATTCTTGGCGAACTTACCCGCATTATTTTTGTCAGTAGATAGTATTTTGCGCCAAATTGCCATGCAACGAGCAATTTGACGGGCGTAAAAGTTTGACGTAGCGGCAAAGGCGACACAGATGATTCCGATTGATGTCGACTACTTTGCGTAGCGACACTGATGCCGTTACTATCGTTCCACTTTCTCTGACAATAACGACAGCCTGATGCCAAAATTACGCCTGATTGGACTAACTTTACTTGCGCTTAGCGCCACCGCCGTCTCTCATGCTGAAGAGACGCGTTACGTTTCTGATGAACTGAATACCTGGGTCCGCAGCGGTCCGGGAGATAATTATCGCCTTGTGGGTACCGTCAACGCCGGCGAGGAAGTCACGCTCTTACAGAGCGATGCCAACTATGGTCAAATTAAAGACAGTTCTGGTCGTACTGCCTGGATACCGTTAAAAGAACTGAATACCACACCAAGCCTGCGTACCCGCGTGCCGGATCTGGAAAATCAGGTCAAAACGTTAACCGATAAACTCAACAATATTGATACCACGTGGAATCAGCGCACCGCCGATATGCAGCAGAAAGTGGCGCAAAGCGACAGCGTCATCAACGGGCTAAAAGAAGAGAACCAGAAGCTGAAAAACGAGCTGATTGTCGCGCAGAAAAAAGTTAGCGCCGCGAATCTGCAACTGGATGACAAACAGCGCACCATTATTATGCAGTGGTTTATGTATGGCGGCGGTGTATTGGGTATTGGCTTGCTGTTAGGGCTGGTGCTGCCGCATATGATCCCAAGCCGTAAACGCAAAGACCGCTGGATGAACTAAATCGCCTTCTCTGCGGCACTGTCTTATCATTAGAGGATGATCGTTTTTAAAAGGAAAGTGGCGTGAAGATTTATCTGGTCGGTGGTGCGGTTCGGGATGCGTTGTTAGGGCTACCGGTTAAAGATAAAGATTGGGTCGTTGTCGGCGCCACGCCGCAGGAGATGCTTGATGCGGGCTACCAGCAGGTAGGCCGTGATTTTCCTGTGTTTCTCCACCCGCAAACTCACGAAGAATACGCGCTGGCGCGTACCGAGCGTAAATCCGGTTCCGGCTACACGGGCTTCACCTGTTATGCCGCGCCGGACGTTACCCTGGAAGCCGATCTCCAGCGTCGCGATCTGACCATTAATGCTCTGGCGCGCGACGATGACGGCCAGATTATCGACCCTTACCACGGGCGCCGGGATCTGGAGGCGCGTCTACTGCGCCATGTCTCTCCCGCGTTTGGCGAAGATCCCTTGCGCGTATTGCGCGTGGCGCGTTTTGCCGCCCGTTACGCTCATCTGAGTTTCCGTATCGCCGATGAAACACTGGCGCTAATGCGCGAAATGACCGCGGCAGGCGAGCTGGAACATCTGACGCCGGAACGGGTATGGAAAGAGACGGAAAATGCGCTTACCACCCGCAATCCGCAGGTTTACTTCCAGGTATTGCGCGACTGCGGCGCCCTGCGCGTCCTGTTTCCGGAAATCGACGCGCTGTTTGGCGTACCCGCGCCAGCAAAGTGGCATCCGGAAATTGATACCGGAGTTCATACGTTGATGACACTGTCGATGGCCGCCATGCTCAGTCCGCAGCTTGATGTCCGTTTCGCCACGCTTTGTCATGATCTGGGCAAAGGCTTAACGCCGAAAAACCTCTGGCCGCGCCATCATGGTCACGGCCCGGCGGGCGTGAAACTGGTCGAACAGTTATGCCAGCGTTTGCGCGTCCCCAATGACCTGCGTGATTTAGCTAAACTGGTCGCCGAGTACCACGATCTGATCCACACCTTTCCGATACTCCAGCCGAAAACGATCGTTAAGCTGTTTGACGCCATTGATGCATGGCGTAAACCGCAGCGCGTCGAGCAGATTGCGCTGACCAGCGAGGCCGATGTCCGTGGACGTACCGGCTTTGAAGCGTCGGATTACCCGCAGGGGCGCTGGCTGCGCGAAGCCTGGCAGGTGGCCCAAGCGGTACCGACGAAAGAGGTGGTGGAGGCCGGATTTAAGGGCATTGAGATTCGCGAGGAACTGACGAAGCGACGAATTGCAGCGGTCGCCAACTGGAAAGAGAAGCGCTGCCCGAACCCCGCCAGCTAAACGCCATCCGGCACGATAAATTGCCTGATGGCGCTGCGCTTATCAGACCGACAAAACAGTTAGGCCGGACAAGGCGGTACGCCGCCATCCGGCACGGTCAATCATCAGAAGAAGACGACGTAAACGGCAGCCGCCACCACAAAGCGGTAAATCGCAAACGGAATAAACGAGATACGCTTAATCAGTTGCAGGAAAGTCTTGATGGCGATCAGCGCCACCACAAACGCCGTCACAAAGCCCACCGCGAACATCGGAATATCCGCTGCGGTCAGGAATGACCAACTTTTGTAGAGATCCAGAACCGTTGCGCCCATCATCATCGGCACAGCCAGTAAGAACGAGAACTCAGAGGCGGCGTAACGGCTGACGCCCATCAGCATCCCACCGGAAATGGTCGCTCCGGAACGCGAGAAGCCCGGCCACAGCGCCAGACACTGGAAACAGCCAATCATAAACGCCTGACGATACGTCATATCATCCAGCCCCGGCGCGCGCGGTTCTTTCGGCTTCAGGCACTCGGCGGCAATCAGCAACAGACCGCCTACCACCAGCGCGTACATCACGTTAATCGGGTTAAATAGCGACTTGATCGTGTCATGAAAGACTAACCCCAGCACCACCGCCGGAATCATGCCCAGCAGGATGTGAATCAACGTTAATCGACCTTTACTTTCACCTTCACGCTGTAGCGGGCGGCCAAAGTGAATACCGATGAGACCAAACAACCGCCGCCAGAACATCACCACGACCGCCAGAATAGATCCAAGTTGAATCACCACTTCGAATGTCTTGGCCGTATCGCCTTCAAACCCCAGCAGATGACCCACAATAATCATATGGCCCGTGCTGGATACCGGCAAAAACTCCGTCAATCCTTCGACCACACCCAAAATTGCCGCTATCAGCAGCGAGTGCATATCGCTCATCAATAAACCCCTAAAATGAAAAACACTGCAAAAATGGATCTCGCGTTAAGACCCCATATATAACCGTTTGGTTTAAAAAATATAAAATTATTTATTTTTATTTCAGATTATTGCCACGCTCAATAATTACCCCTACGTTCGCCGCGCGCGCGACGGCGCCAGGCTTGCTCAGTTTGATGCGAACCCACGGAGAATTAAATCGGCTAAGCAGCAGATCCGCCACCTCTTCCGCCACGCGCTCGACCAGAGCAAAACGCCCGCCTTCGACATGATTTATCACCGTGTCGGCGATATCCGCATAACTTAGACAATCTGCGACATCATCGCTTTTCGCCGACTTACGGTTATCCCACGCCATTTCGATATCGAACACCAGTTTTTGCTCGATAGTCTGTTCCCAGTCGTAAACACCGATAGTGGTGATTACCGAAAGTTGCTCTATAAATACAATATCCATCACGACCTGCCTGCTTTTTGGCTAACCCGGATACCACTTCCGGCGAAATGTGCGTATTATCCACAGAAATAGTAAATAAAACGACACTTTCAATACGGAACAGCTTATGAGTGCAATCGCGCCTGGAATGATCCTCTTCGCGTACCTCTGCGGCTCAATTTCCAGTGCCATTCTGGTTTGCCGCATCGCCGGGCTGCCCGATCCGCGAGAAAGCGGCTCCGGCAACCCGGGCGCGACGAACGTATTACGAATCGGTGGCAAGGGAGCGGCTGTCGCGGTACTTATTTTTGACATCCTTAAAGGCATGTTGCCCGTCTGGGGCGCGTATGCGTTAGGCGTTACCCCTTTCTGGCTGGGGCTTATCGCTATCGCCGCCTGTCTGGGGCATATCTGGCCGGTCTTTTTTGGCTTTAAAGGCGGGAAAGGCGTAGCAACCGCGTTTGGCGCCATTGCGCCCATCGGCTGGGATTTAACCGGCGTCATGGCTGGCACCTGGCTGCTGACGGTCCTGTTAAGCGGTTATTCATCGTTAGGGGCGATTGTCAGCGCCTTGATTGCGCCGTTTTACGTCTGGTGGTTTAAACCGCAGTTCACCTTCCCGGTATCGATGCTGTCATGTCTCATTTTGCTGCGCCATCATGACAACATCCAGCGTCTGTGGCGTCGCCAGGAGACGAAAATCTGGACGAAGCTGAAAAAGAAACGCCAGAAAGATTGAGCTGGAACTGCGTCTGGAAGAGGGCCTCAACCGTCTGGGGATCGGCTCACAAGGGTTGACCGGCAATAGCTTGGTGATGGGCGTACATATCGAATCCGCCGCGCGTCACCCTTCCACCATTGGCGTGGTTAGGCGCGATTTTCGGCCTGATCTTCCTGGTGCTGCTGATCGTCTCCAGGCTGTTGTGGATGCCCATCGTTTTGCTGTAAACCCGTTGGGGCGGCATGATGTCGCCCCCTTTCTCCGCTTTTACGCCGCCGGCAGCTCGGCCAGCGGCCAGCGCGGACGTACCGTTACGCCAAGATCCGCCGTAACGCCCGCCTTAAACCGCACCATTCCGGCATAGGCGATCATCGCCCCGTTGTCAGTACAAAACTCCGGGCGCGCATAGAACACTTCGCCGCGGCGTTTTTGCATCATTTCGGCAAGCTTCGCGCGCAGCGTGCGGTTAGCGCTGACGCCGCCCGCCATGACCAGACGCTTAAAACCGGTGCTTTCCAGCGCGCGCTTGCACTTGATCATCAGCGTATCCACGACCGCATCTTCAAAAGCGCGCGCAATATCAGCGCGAGTTTGTTCGTCGTCGCCATTACTACGAATGGTGTTAGCGGCAAAGGTTTTCAGACCGGAAAAACTAAAATCCAGCCCCGGACGATCGGTCATCGGGCGCGGAAAGACAAAACGCCCCGCCGTCCCCTGCGACGCCATTTTCGACAGCATCGGGCCGCCAGGATAATCCAGCCCCAACAATTTGGCGGTTTTATCAAACGCTTCACCGGCGGCATCGTCAATCGACTCTCCCAGCAGTTCGTACTGACCGATTCCGGTCACGCTAATGAGCTGCGTATGTCCGCCGGAGACCAGTAGCGCCACAAACGGGAATTCCGGGGGATTATCTTCCAGCATTGGCGCCAGCAGATGACCTTCCATATGGTGTACAGGAATGGCCGGCACATTCCAGGCAAATGCCAGTGAACGCCCGACGGTTGCGCCGACCAGCAGCGCGCCGACCAGGCCCGGGCCTGCGGTATAGGCCACCGCGTCGATATCGCTCGCCGTCAGACCGGCTTCTTTTAATGCCGCCTGAATCAGCGGCACGGTTTTACGCACATGATCGCGGGAAGCCAGTTCAGGCACTACGCCGCCGTAGTCAGCATGTAATTTCACCTGACTATACAATTGGTTGGCTAACAGACCCTTTTTGTCGTCGTAAATAGCGATGCCGGTTTCATCGCAGGATGTTTCAATACCCAGTACACGCATGACTTGTTTTACCTCGCTCTAATACCGCGCAGTGTAGGTCGAATGCGGGTGGATGTATACCCTCAGTCCCGACTTCGTGTATACTCCCTCCCCTTATAAAAGTCCCTTTCAAAAAAGGCCGCGGTGCTTTACAAAGCAGCAGCAATTGCAGTAAAATTCCGCACCATTTTGAAATAAGCTGGCGTTGATGCCAGCGGCAAACCGAATTAATCAAAGGTGAGAGGCACATGCCGGTAATTAAAGTACGTGAAAACGAGCCGTTCGACGTAGCTCTGCGTCGCTTCAAGCGTTCCTGCGAAAAAGCAGGTGTTCTGGCGGAAGTTCGTCGTCGTGAGTTCTATGAAAAACCGACGACCGAACGTAAGCGCGCTAAAGCTTCTGCAGTGAAACGTCACGCGAAGAAACTGGCTCGCGAAAACGCACGCCGTACTCGTCTGTACTAATCTTTTGAGAGCGGGCTGCTCTCAATTCAGATCGAGTTGTAGTTGTAAGGCCGTGCTTCCGAAAGGAATGCGCGGCTTGTTTTCGTTTATGCATTAGCATATACACAAAATCATTCATGCTGCGTCCAGGCGGCAAGAGAGCAAGTCCCCGGCGCTTACGCAAGTCAGCGACAGGGGTGAGCGAACGTAGCCAACACTACGGCAGCCTGAAGAATGACGTGTATAAAAGGGGCATATGGCTGGACGAATCCCACGCGTATTCATTAATGACCTGCTGGCGAGAACCGATATCGTCGATCTGATCGACGTGCGCGTAAAACTCAAGAAACAGGGCAAGAACTATCACGCGTGTTGTCCATTCCATAATGAGAAAACCCCTTCTTTCACCGTAAACGGTGAAAAACAGTTTTATCACTGCTTTGGATGCGGCGCGCATGGCAATGCGATCGACTTTTTGATGAATTACGACAAACTCGAATTTGTCGAAACCGTCGAAGAATTAGCGGCCATGCATAACCTGGAAATTCCCTATGAAGCAGGCACCGGGCTTAGCCAGATAGAGCGCCATCAACGGCAAAACCTCTATCAGTTGATGAATGGTCTGAATGACTTTTATCAGCAGTCGCTTACCCATCCTGCGGCAAAACCTGCGCGTGACTATCTGCAAAAGCGCGGTCTGAGCGCTGAAATTATTCAGCGTTTCGCCATTGGCTTCGCGCCGCCAGGGTGGGATAACGCGTTAAAGCGCTTCGGTAATAACAGCGATAACAAGGCATTGTTGCTGGATGCCGGAATGCTGGTCAATAACGAGCAGGGCAGCACTTACGATCGTTTCCGTAATCGGGTCATGTTCCCTATTCGGGACAAACGCGGCAGGGTGATTGGTTTTGGCGGCCGAGTTCTGGGGAACGACACGCCGAAATACCTTAACTCTCCGGAAACGGACATTTTCCATAAAGGCCGCCAGCTATATGGTCTTTATGAGGCTCAGCAATATAGTGCTGAACCGCAACGCTTGCTTGTGGTCGAAGGTTATATGGATGTCGTCGCACTAGCGCAATACGACATTAACTATGCGGTCGCTTCGCTGGGTACCTCAACCACGGCAGACCATATGCATATGTTATTCCGGGCGACGAACAACGTGATTTGCTGTTACGACGGCGACCGGGCTGGCCGTGATGCCGCCTGGAGAGCGCTGGAAACAGCAATGCCTTATATGACCGACGGTCGGCAGGTACGCTTTATGTTTTTACCTGACGGCGAAGACCCGGATACGCTGGTGCGTAAAGAAGGCAAGGCGGCTTTTGAAGCGCGGATGGAGCAGGCGCAGCCGCTCTCTACGTTTCTGTTTAATAGCCTCCTGCCGCAGGTGGATTTAAGCTCGCCGGATGGCAGCACGCAGTTAGCCGCGCTGGCGCTGCCGCTCATTAATCAGGTGCCTGGCGACGCGCACCGTATTCAGCTGCGCCAGACGTTGGGGCTGAAGTTAGGCATTTTCGATGATAGTCAGCTTGATCGTTTAGTGCCAAAACAGGCGGAAAGCGGCGTTTCCCGCCCGGCTCCGCAGCTAAAACGCACGACCATGCGTATACTGATAGGATTACTGGTGCAAAACCCGGATCTCGCGCCGTTAGTGCCGCCATTAGACGCGCTGGATCAGAATAAGCTGCCTGGACTTGGCTTATTTAAAGAATTGGTCAAAACTTGTTTGGCTCAGCCAGGTCTTACTACCGGACAACTTCTGGAACTCTACCGTGGCACAAATGATGCTGCGACCCTTGAAAAATTATCGATGTGGGACGATATAGCAGATAAGGCGATTGCCGAAAAAACCTTTACCGACTCACTCAACCATATGTTTGATTCGCTGCTGCAACTGCGACAAGAAGAGCTGATCGCTCGCGATCGCACTCATGGTTTAAGCAGCGAAGAACGCCGAGAGCTCTGGACGTTAAACCAGGAGCTGGCCAGAAAATGAATTTAACGGCTTAAATGCCGCATATCGATCGGGAAGCCCCCGACAGCCGCAGTGAGAGGCAGCGGCCAAAATATAAGTATGCCCTCGCTTTAAATGTCGACAGCTATACCGTCGACACCAATCAAACGAATAAGTGTGGATACCGTCTTATGGAGCAAAACCCGCAGTCACAGCTGAAACTTCTTGTCACCCGTGGTAAGGAGCAAGGCTATCTGACCTATGCTGAGGTCAATGACCATCTGCCGGAAGATATCGTCGATTCAGATCAAATTGAAGATATCATCCAAATGATCAACGACATGGGTATTCAGGTAATGGAAGAAGCGCCTGATGCCGATGATCTGCTGCTGGCTGAAAATACCACCAGCACCGATGAAGATGCGGAAGAAGCTGCTGCACAAGTTCTGTCCAGTGTTGAGTCTGAAATCGGTCGTACGACTGACCCGGTACGCATGTATATGCGTGAAATGGGCACTGTTGAACTATTGACCCGGGAAGGCGAAATCGACATCGCTAAACGTATCGAAGACGGGATCAACCAGGTTCAATGCTCCGTTGCCGAATACCCGGAAGCCATTACCTATCTGCTGGAACAGTACGATCGCGTTGAGGCTGAAGAGGCTCGTTTGTCCGATCTTATCACCGGCTTTGTCGATCCGAACGCGGAAGAAGAGATGGCGCCGACCGCAACTCACGTCGGTTCTGAACTCTCCCAGGAAGACCTGGATGATGACGAAGACGAAGATGAAGAAGACGGCGACGATGACGCCGCCGATGACGACAACAGCATTGACCCTGAACTGGCACGCGAAAAATTCGCTGAGCTGCGCGCGCAATACGTCGTTACGCGCGACACCATCAAAGCGAAAGGCCGCAGCCATGCTGCCGCGCAGGAAGAGATTCTGAAGCTGTCTGAAGTGTTCAAACAGTTCCGTCTGGTACCGAAGCAATTCGACTATCTGGTCAACAGTATGCGCGTGATGATGGATCGCGTGCGTACCCAGGAACGTCTGATCATGAAGCTCTGCGTCGAGCAGTGCAAAATGCCGAAGAAGAACTTTATCACGCTGTTTACCGGTAATGAAACCAGCGAAACCTGGTTCAATGCCGCTATCGCGATGAACAAACCGTGGTCGGAAAAACTGCACGATGTCGCGGAAGAAGTGCAACGCTGCCTGCAAAAACTGCGGCAGATTGAAGAAGAGACCGGTCTGACCATCGAACAGGTGAAAGACATCAACCGTCGCATGTCCATCGGGGAAGCGAAAGCCCGCCGTGCGAAGAAAGAGATGGTTGAAGCGAACTTACGTCTGGTTATTTCTATCGCTAAGAAATACACCAACCGTGGCTTGCAGTTCCTTGACCTGATTCAGGAAGGCAACATCGGTCTGATGAAAGCGGTAGATAAGTTCGAATACCGTCGTGGTTACAAGTTCTCCACCTACGCTACCTGGTGGATTCGTCAGGCGATCACCCGCTCTATCGCCGATCAGGCGCGCACCATCCGTATTCCGGTGCATATGATTGAGACCATCAACAAGCTCAACCGTATTTCTCGCCAGATGCTGCAAGAGATGGGCCGCGAGCCAACGCCGGAAGAGCTGGCTGAACGGATGCTGATGCCGGAAGATAAAATTCGTAAGGTGCTGAAGATTGCCAAAGAGCCAATCTCCATGGAAACGCCGATCGGCGACGATGAAGATTCGCATCTGGGTGATTTCATCGAGGATACCACCCTCGAGCTGCCGCTGGACTCTGCCACTACCGAGAGCCTGCGTGCCGCCACTCACGACGTTTTGGCTGGCCTGACCGCTCGTGAAGCGAAAGTGCTGCGTATGCGTTTCGGTATCGATATGAACACCGACCACACGCTGGAAGAAGTGGGTAAACAGTTCGATGTTACCCGCGAACGTATCCGTCAGATCGAAGCGAAGGCGCTGCGTAAACTGCGCCACCCGAGCCGTTCTGAAGTGCTGCGCAGCTTCCTCGACGATTAATTCGCCGCACACGTATAAACGCCGCCGCAAGGCGGCGTTTTTTTATCAGGCCATGCGCAAGCGCCCTATTTGGCCTGCAGAATTTCTACACAGCGCGAGTATTCGCGCCCTCATTCCCCATTGCTATAGCCCACGCATAATGAGCGCTTGATCCAGTTCGCGATAGGCCTCGACCAGTTTTTCCGTTTTAATTCGGTTTAAGCCACTGGGATTCGGCAACACCCACACCATCGTCGCGCCAATGGCGATCTTTTGTTTACCCCAGGCGATACCGCGCTGGCTGAATCCCTGTTCAAAAGCCTGTTTACCAAGCACCGCCAGCGCCGCGGGCTGGTAGTCCTCTATTTTTTCAATCAGGTTTCGTCCGCCGCTACGTAATTCATGCAACTTCACCTCAGTCGCTTGTACCGTCGGTCGGTCGACGAGTTTCGTTACCCCGCAGCGAAAATCCAGTAATTTTTCCGCCTCTTCCGGTTTCAACTGTCGATCGGTGAAACCGGCCAAATGAATAACTTTCCAAAAACGATTCGCGGGATGCGCAAACGGAAAGCCGGTATTCGCCGAGGAGAGTCCCGGATTGATGCCGCAAAAAACCACCCGTAGCCCTGGCGCCAGTATGTCCTTAACCATTATTACTCCTGAGCAATACAACGTTCTTTAAGTATAACGGGTTGAAAACACATTGTTTATAAAAACAGCACCCGCACGGTTACGGCTGGATTACAGCGTAAAGTTACATTATAATCCACCGCCACGGCCCCTTAGCTCAGTGGTTAGAGCAGGCGACTCATAATCGCTTGGTCGCTGGTTCAAGTCCAGCAGGGGCCACCAAATTTTAGCTTTAAAATCATATAATTAAGCCACTCTAAAGAGTGGCCTTTTTGTTTCTGACAGGGCTCACCCCATACCGCTATTTACGATGCCAATAGGCTGCCGCACGTACCAGGTGTGGATCAAACCCCTTTTCAAAGCACTGACTTAAACGTTTTACCGTTTTGCCTTCGCCAGTAATCCAGATGAAATAGTCTGATTCTGGTATTGTCAGCTGCGACAGGCGCGTTTGCATTGCCTGTTCATCGCCGTCAACAACATATTCCACAGTAATATCCGTCAAATGGGCGAGATAATCGCGATATGCCGCATCCTGAATGCTCACCAGCGCGGTTACCGCAGGGCGCGCAGGCAGACGGCTAAGCGATTCCAGACGACGACGTAGCGCAGGCATACCGGACTCATCGCAGACATAAACCTGACAGGCATAATCTTCCGGCACCACCAGCGAACCGCGCGGCCCGCCGATCGTCAGTGTATCGCCTTCACGGGCTTCCATTGCCCAACGGCTGGCTACGCCGCCATCGTGGATAAAGAAATCCAGCGCCAGCTCGCGACGCGCCTCGTCATACAGCGGCGTGTAATCCCTGGAGACCGGGCGAACGCCCTCCCCCCAGATAATGCCTTCCTCAGTGACTGTCGGAGGCGTAAAGCGACAGCCTGGCTCAGGGAAAAAAACTTTCGTGTGATCGTCAAAGCCCAGGGAGATGAAACCGTCCAGCGCCTCGCCGCCAAGTACGATCCGCTGAAATCCTGCGCTAATACGTTCTACCCGCAGAACGATCAGCTCGCGAAAACGCAGTTCATTACGAACACGCTGTGGATAGCGTGCGGATGATGTCGTCATTTTTTGCCTTCGTGAAGTAATACGATATATCTAAATTAAAATTTTAAATGATAATGATTGTTAATCAGTAAAAATGCAACTGTTTTTTGATAGTGTTCTGGCAACGCGTCGTTAACTATAACCTTACAATAAAACCTTATAAATTAATAGATTATATAAACAATCGCTTTTGCCCTTGCTAAAAATCATCATTTAGATATAAATTAGATACATCTAAATAAACAGGAGACAATGATGCAAAATCAACATGAAGGGTGTTGCAAAAACCGGGATCATAAGCACGACGGCTGCTGTAAAGATCGCGAACATCAGCATGAAGGCTGCCATAGCGCGCATCAGCATGAGAACGCCAGTTGCGGCGGCGAACACCGTCACGGACACGGCTGTGGTCGTCATGGACAGGGCGGTGGTCGACGTCAGCGATTTTTTGGCCACGGGGAGCTTCGGCTGGTCATTCTTGATATCCTGACCCGGGACGCCAGCCACGGCTATGAACTGATTAAAGCGATAGAAAACCTGACGGGGGGCGGCTATACGCCAAGCGCTGGTGTGATCTACCCTACGCTGGATTTTTTACAGGATCAGCAATTTATCACGATTAGCGACGAAGAAGGCGGGCGGAAAAAAATCGCGATTACCGCGAACGGCGCGCAATGGCTTGATGAAAATCGCGAACACCTGACGCATATTCAGGCGCGGCTAAAAGCCCGTTGTGTGGGCATGGAGTTACGTAAAAATCCGCAGATGAAGCGGGCGCTGGATAACTTCAAGGCCGTGCTGGATCTGCGGATAAACCACAGCGATATCAACGACGCGCAAATCAAACGCATTATCGGCGTGATTGATCGCGCGGCGCTGGAAATCGCCGAACTGGATTAAGCGGGCTGCGTGTCCTCTTCGCGGACGCGGAACACGTTAACCAGCTCTTTTAAATGTAACGCCTGTTCGTTCAGCGACGCTGCGGCGGCAACAGACTCTTCCACAAGGCAGGAGTTTTGTTGCGTGGCGGCGTCAATCAGGCCAATCGCGCTGTTAATCTGCGAAATACCGTCAGTTTGCTCGCGGCTGGCCTGCCCAATCTCGCGTAATATCACATCCATCTCTTCGACGTTGTCCACCATGCCATTAATCAGGGCGCTGGCTTTCTCCACCAGGTGCATCCCTTCCTGAGTCTGACTGGTTGAATCTTCAATCAAATTACGGATTTCACTGGCTGACGAGGCGCTCTTTTGCGCCAACTGGCGAACCTCTCCGGCGACAACGGCAAAACCACGTCCATGTTCGCCCGCACGCGCCGCTTCAACCGCCGCGTTCAGCGCCAGAATATTGGTCTGAAAGGCAATGGAATCAATGATATTGATGATATCCGACATACGATTTGCCGTATCGTTAATGACGCGCATTTTCTGCGTCACTTGATTCATCATCTCCCCATTGTTTTTCACTACGCTGGCGGCGCCGGCAGAGAGTTTGGTCGCTTCACTGGTATGGTCAGCTGTGTTTTTAACCGTGGCGGTAATCTGTTCCATCGACGCCGCCGTTTCTTCAACCGAGCTGGCCTGTTCTTCCGTACGCGCGGCCAAATCCTGGTTACCGGCGACAATTTGCGCCGCCGCCGTGGAGATACTCTCCGAACCGTTTTGCACTTCCTGTACGATATCCAGCAGACGCGTTTTCATCGCCATTAATGCTTGCAGTAGTACGCCTGTTTCATCTTTATAGTCGGTGGTGATATGGCGAGTCAGATCGCCATCGGCAATCGCCTCGGCAAAGCGTACTGCGTCATCAAGCGGTCGGGTAATGGAACGTACGATATACCATCCCATTACGCATCCGGCAGCGATGCTTATCAGCGCCAGGGTAATTAACAGCGTCCGGTTAGTTTTAAAATCTCCTTCGACCTGCACGCCCGCGTTGTGCATCTGCGCATCCTGAACGGCGATAAGTTCCTGAACTTTGTCCTTATAGACCTTTTGCACTTGCACCGTTCTGGTCATCATCTCCTGAATGGCCGCCTGACGATTATGGCTTTGAATATCTTGCAAAATACGGAATCTGGACTCCAGGTATTGCTGGCGCGCTTCACGGATCTCGGTAATGATTTTCTGCGAAGCCGCATCGTGACGATTGCTGGAAAGCTCATCCAGTAACGCCGTAATACGCTGGCTTATTTCATCCAGCTCTTTCTGCGAACTCTGGCTCCAGCGCCCCTCTTCATCCAGTAACATGAGCTGCTGCGCGATGATGAAATCATTAAAATTATCGATTAACAGATTGGCTTTTACCGTGGTGGGATAATCATTGGTAATAATGTTCTGCATACCCGTATTAGCCCGATCAAGGCTAAACAAAGACAGAGCGGAACTCACCACCATGAGAACAATGAATAAGCCAAAGGCCATAAATAATTTTGAACGTATTTTAATGTTATGCAAAAACATATTTTCTCCCTGGGATTGCATATCCTCATACAGGAAGATTTATCGGCAATAATGTTACTAACTTTATGATATTGATCGCTTTTTATTTCGGAGCATTATTAGTAAGTAATATTTATTGTTCACAGAAAGATGAACCAAAAGTGACATAAATTGGCACTAATAATGAAAGAAATACGCTAAAAGGTTAACCATTTCTTATTTATTAACTGAGTTTATACCTATTAATAGGTAGACAAGGGAGAAGGAATAAATATCACATTATTTTTAACATCACAGGCCACTGATACTCTCTATGATGGCAGGCACCGCCTTCTATCAGAGCGCATCCGCCCGGTAAGCTTGTTGCTACCGGGCGGACGTCATTACCGTTGCGACCTACAAATAAATTTAATGCAGTACCGTGACCGCATCCTCCAGCCGGCTGGCACGGTGTTTTACCATCGCGGAGACTTGTGCGCTCTCTTCCACCAGCGCCGCATTCTTCTGGGTTATGCGGTTCAACTCGTCCACGGCGCGAGTCAGGCTGGAAAGCCCATCTGTCTGTTCCTGCGTCGACTGGCTGATCCGTGCGATAAGCAGGGTGACATTTTGCACCTGGGCTACAATGTCATCCATGGTACGGCCTGCGGCGTGAACCTGCTCGGAGCCTGACTGCACCTTTGTTGCGCTGGCGTCAATTAATTTACGAATATCGTTCGCCGCATTAGCGCTACGGCTGGCAAGATGACGTACCTCGCCAGCAACCACGGCAAACCCTTTCCCCTGCTCGCCCGCTCTCGCCGCTTCTACCGCCGCATTCAGCGCCAGGATATTCGTCTGAAAAGCGATATCGTTAATTAGCGTGGTGATCGTCCCGATACGTTGCGTACTGTGAGCGATATCATCCATCGTTTTAATCACCGTATCCATCGCCTCACCTCCCTGAGTCGCCGCGCTACTGGCCGCCATGGAAAGCTTATCCGCAGCGGAAGCCGTCTCGGAATTGAGCTTCACGGACTCCGCCATCTGGTTCATGGTCGTTACCGTTTCCTGAACATTCTCCACGGTCTGACGGGTGTGTTCGTTCAGATCATTGTTACCCTTCGCCAGCCTTTCACTGCCGTTTCTGACGCTGGAAACCTGACTTGATACGTCATTGATCAGCCAGCGGCACATCAAGCCAAGCTGCCCCACGGCCCTCAGCGTCAGCCCCAACTCATCGCTACGATTAAGATGTTGTACGCTGTTGCGTTCGCCGGTCGCCACTTTCAGCGCCTGCGTCGCCACATTTTCAATGGGACGCACAATTTGCCATTCAAATAGCGCCGTACCTGCCAGCATCGCCAACGCGCCCAACAGCAACGCCTGCCATGAGGCATCCGTACCGAACAACGCCAACGCCAGCATTACGGCCATTAGCCCCATAATACTACGCACTCGCCAGCGAACAGGCATAGCGGGCAGTTTGCCCAGCAAGCCCTGACGAACCACCAGGCCTTTATGAATACGTTTACTACACCGCCCTTCATTTAGCGCCTGATATAAAGGCTCGACGGCGGCAATCTCATCATCCGTGGCGCGGGTACGGATCGACATATATCCCGTCACACGCCCTTCACGTATCATCGGTACCGCGTTGGCCCTCACCCAATAATGGTCGCCGTTTTTACGCCGGTTTTTCACAATGCCGCTCCACGGTTCGCCCTGTTTTAGGGTATACCACATATCTGCGAAGGCAGCTTTCGGCATATCCGGATGACGCACCAGATTATGTGGCTGCGCCAGTAACTCGTTTAACTGATAGCCGCTCACCTGGACAAAAGTGTCATTGGCGTGAGTGATATAGCTTTCCAGGTCGGTCGTAGACATCAGAGTGGTATCATCATCCAGCGGGGTATTTAGCTGGCTGACGTAGGGATGAGAAGACATGATAGCGTCCTGTGCAGGTTATCTGGATGTTAATTTTTCGCTCGGATGTTATTTCGGCGCTAATCTATTTATCTTTAGTTGTTAAAATTGCTCTGGATCGCAATTTGCGATTAATCCTTAATATTTGTACGATTTTCACCTCATCCTGCGCCTTATTTTCATTATGAAATTGTTTAGCGTGGACAACCTTTTTCTTTAAAATCTGCCCTGGCTCACCTTTTTCTCACGCCGCCTCTAACGCAACACACCGTAAACCGTAAAACAAGATCTGCTCAAAATGCATCCAATTGTTAACACATGACATTAAATGTTGTGTAAATGTGATTATTCCTGGTGTTTATCCCGATTTTCACTATGGGCTTAGACCCCCGCTAATCCCTGCAATACTTAATTCAGTATCATGTGATACACGGCCCTCTGGAGCTCATTTTGAACAGGTTACCTTCCAGCGCATCGGCTTTGGCCTGTAGCGCGCACGCACTGAATCTCATCGAGAAGCGAACGCTAAACCATGAGGAAATGAAAGCACTAAACCGAGAGGTCATTGACTACTTTAAAGAGCATGTAAATCCAGGATTTCTGGAATACCGGAAATCTGTTACCGCCGGCGGGGATTACGGAGCCGTAGAGTGGCAAGCGGGCAGTTTGAATACGCTTGTCGACACCCAGGGGCAGGAGTTTATCGACTGTCTTGGGGGGTTTGGCATCTTTAACGTGGGGCACCGTAATCCTGTTGTGGTATCCGCCGTCCAGAATCAACTCGCAAAACAACCTCTCCACAGCCAGGAGTTACTTGACCCCTTGCGGGCGATGCTGGCAAAAACGCTGGCGGCGCTGACACCGGGGAAACTCAAGTACAGCTTTTTCTGTAACAGCGGCACCGAATCCGTCGAAGCGGCGCTAAAACTGGCAAAAGCGTATCAGTCGCCGCGCGGCAAGTTTACCTTTATCGCCACCAGCGGCGCATTTCATGGCAAATCATTGGGCGCGCTCTCCGCCACGGCCAAATCCACCTTCCGCAGACCCTTTATGCCTTTACTGCCGGGCTTCCGCCATGTGCCGTTTGGCAATATCGACGCGATGAGCATGGCATTTAGCGAAGGCAAAAAAACGGGCGACGAGATAGCAGCCGTGATTCTGGAGCCTATTCAGGGTGAAGGCGGCGTGATCCTGCCGCCGCAGGGATACCTGACAGAGGTACGTAAGCTCTGTGACGAATTCGGCGCGCTGATGATTCTGGATGAAGTACAAACCGGCATGGGGCGTACCGGCAAGATGTTTGCCTGTGAGCACGAAAATGTGCAGCCTGATATTCTGTGTCTGGCGAAAGCCCTGGGCGGCGGCGTGATGCCGATTGGCGCCACCATCGCGACTGAAGAGGTGTTTTCGGTTCTGTTCGACAACCCCTTCCTGCATACCACCACTTTTGGCGGTAATCCGCTGGCTTGTGCTGCCGCGCTGGCGACCATTAACGTCCTGCTGGAGCAAAATCTCCCGGCCCAGGCGGAACAAAAAGGCGATACGCTCCTGGATGGTTTTCGACAACTTGCGCGTGAATATCCCAATCTGGTACACGAGGCGCGCGGCAAAGGTATGTTGATGGCCATTGAATTTGTCGATAACGAAACGGGCTACCGTTTTGCCAGTGAGATGTTCCGTCAACGCGTGCTGGTCGCTGGTACGCTGAATAATGCGAAAACAATTCGTATCGAGCCACCGCTCACGCTAACCATTGAACTGTGCGAACAGGTATTGAAATCAGCGCGTAATGCGCTGGCGGCGATGCAGGTGAGCGTTGAAGAGGTTTAAACACGATGCCGGATGGCGCTATGCTTATCCGGCCTGTTTTCCCCGGGTCGCGGCCTCTTTTTTGAATCCCATCACAATCACCACATTCCCCTTTTCCCTTTTACCTCGCGACGGCTACAGTAGTAACTCATCCGACCACATAACAATAATTTTACATACTGGATACGCTTATGAGCTACCCGTCGCTGTTCGCCCCGCTCGATCTGGGCTTTACTACTCTCAGAAACCGCGTGCTGATGGGATCGATGCACACGGGTCTGGAAGAACATCCTGATGGCGCCGAGCGCCTGGCGGCATTTTATGCCGAGCGCGCGCGACACGGCGTAGCGTTAATCGTCACCGGCGGTATTGCGCCCGTTCCCTCCGGGGTCGTGATGACCGGCGGCGCGATGCTGAACGACGCCAGCCAATTAACGCCTCACCGCGTGGTGACCGATGCCGTACATGCGGAAGGCGGTAAAATCGCGCTGCAAATTCTGCACACCGGGCGTTACAGCTATCAGCCGCACCTGGTCGCGCCGTCGGCAATTCAGGCGCCAATCAACCGCTTTATGCCGCATGAACTGACGCATGATGAAATCTTGCAGTTAATCGACGACTTCGCGCATTGCGCGCAGCTGGCGCGGGAAGCAGGCTACGACGGCGTAGAGGTGATGGGATCAGAGGGCTATCTGATTAATGAATTTCTCACGCGGCGAACTAACCATCGCGATGACGAATGGGGCGGCGACTATACCAGCCGTATGCGCTTCGCGGTTGAGGTAGTACGCGCGGTACGCCAGCGGGTAGGGAACGACTTTATTATTATCTATCGCCTGTCGATGCTCGATCTGGTGGAAAATGGCGGCACGTTCGACGAAACGGTACAACTGGCGCAAGCCATTGAAGCCGCAGGCGCAAGCCTAATTAATACCGGCATTGGCTGGCATGAGGCGCGAATCCCGACCATCGCCACGCCAGTACCGCGTGGCGCCTTTAGCTGGGTGACACGGAAACTCAAAGGTCATGTGTCGGTTCCGCTGATCGCGACCAATCGCATTAACGATCCGCAGGTCGCCGAGACGATCCTGACGCGCGGCGATGCCGATATGGTGTCGATGGCGCGTCCCTTCCTTGCCGATGCTGAATTCCTGACTAAAGCGCAATCCGGACGCGCAGATGAGATCAATACCTGTATCGGCTGTAATCAGGCCTGTCTGGATCGGATCTTCATCGGCAAAGTGACCTCCTGTCTGGTGAACCCGCGCGCCTGTCACGAAACCCACATGCCGATAACGCCGGCCATACGCAAAAAGAACCTGGCCGTTGTCGGCGCAGGCCCGGCGGGGCTGGCTTTCGCGATTAACGCCGCGTCGCGCGGCCATCATGTCACGCTGTTTGACGCTCAGAGTGAAATTGGCGGTCAGTTTACTATCGCCAGGCAGATCCCGGGTAAAGAGGAGTTTTATGAAACGCTGCGCTACTACCGTCGAATGATCGATGTTACTGGCGTTACGCTGAAACTGAACCAACGGGTGAACGCAGAGGATCTTCAGCCGTTTGACGAAGCGATCCTCGCCTGCGGAATAGTACCGCGCCGCCCGCCGATAGACGGTATCGATCATCCAAAAGTATTGACCTACCTGGAGGTATTGCGCGATAAAGCGCCGGTTGGTAAGCGAGTGGCGATCATTGGCTGCGGCGGGATCGGTTTTGACACGGCCATGTATCTGAGCCAGCACGGCGAATCCACCAGCCAAAATATTGCTGAATTTTGTACGGAATGGGGAATTGATACCAGCCTGCAACAGGCAGGCGGTCTGCGCCCGGAAGGCCCGCGCCTGGCACGTAGTCCACGGCAAATCGTCATGCTGCAACGCAAAGCCAGCAAGCCGGGCGAAGGGTTAGGTAAAACCACCGGCTGGATCCATCGCGCGACGTTACTGGCGCGCGGCGTGAAGATGATCCCGGCGGTCAGTTACCAGAAGATCGACGACGACGGATTACATCTCTTGATCGGCGGCGAACCGCAGTTGCTGGAAGTGGATCATGTGGTGATCTGCGCCGGACAGGAACCTCGCCGCGAGCTGGCGGACCCGTTACGCGCCGCAGGTAAAACGGTACATCTTATCGGCGGATGCGATGTCGCGATGGAGCTGGATGCCCGACGGGCGATTGCCCAGGGCACCCGACTGGCGCTGGAGATTTAACGACTTTACCTGATGGCGCTGCGCTTATCGGGCTTACGTCGTCATACCGGTTTTATAGGCCGGTATGACGCTTGAGCGCCTTATCGACGGCGTCCCTGCTTCACCGCTTTCAAAATAACAAATTTATTGTTGGTTGCTATCGTCGCGCAATTACCGAAAATCTTCTTCAGCTTGTGGAAATAGTCCAGATGGCGGTTCGCCACAATATACAGTTCGCCGTTGATTTTCAGGCAGCGGCGGGCATGATGGAACATCTCCCAGGCGATATTATCCGTCAGCGCATGTTTCTGGTGGAACGGCGGGTTGCAGAACACAGCGTTAAAACGGAACGGCTCCACGCCGGAGAGCGCATTGTTGATCATAAATTCGCAGCGTTCGAACGCTTCCGGCAGGTTCGTTTCTACATTCAAACGGCTGGAATCTACCGCCATCGGCGATTCATCGACAAATACCACGTTCGCCTGCGGATTTTTCGCCAGTAAGCTCAGGCCAATCACCCCATTGCCGCAGCCGAGATCGACAATCTCCCCGTCGAGGTTTTCCGGCAAATGCTGCATAAAGAAGCGCGCGCCGATATCCAATCCGGTACGAGAAAACACATTCGCATGGTTGTGAATCGTCCAGCCTGTATCTTCCAGTTTCCAGCTTAGCGTTTGCGGCGCGTCGGCCAGTTGCGGATGACTGAAGGTACAGTTAATCAGGCGCGCTTTCTTCCACGCCAGCGTCGTCGTGGTTGGGCCCAGCACTTTTTCAAACAGTTCCAGCGTAGAGGTATGAATATCTCGCGCTTTCGCGCCGGCGATAATACGCGTTTGCGCCGTAACGACCTTACGCAAAGCGCGTAACTGCTGTTCCAGCAACGCCAGCGTTTTCGGTACCTTAATCAATACCACGCCCGGCGCCTGCGGGTAGTCAGCGGTACTGTCGAGAAACGTTACGCTGGACTCCGCGATGCCGTTATGGCGTAAATTCTCTCGCGTACCCAGTTCGCTTAAATACGAATCGCCAATACTGTATGGCGAATGCTCCGCCAGCGCACAGCTTAGCGCGCCAAACGTATCATTCAGGATCAGCACCGGGCCGCGAATTTCCGTCTCATCCAACTGTTGCAGCAGATACTCATCGGCCGCCTCCCACGCCAGAAGCGGGTTAACATCATCCGTTTGCGGAAAACGTTTCAGCGTCAGTGAACGGAAACCGTCGTCTACGTGGCTCATTAGGCCTCCTGAATGGTAAAATTGCGGCGTTATCCCTGAAAAGGGTGCGTGAGTATACACTTTTTATCAGCAACATGGAGCTTTGATGACCTCACTAACTTACCTTCAGGGGTATCCGGAACATCTCCTTGCCCAGGTGCGCACCTTAATCGCCGAGCAGCGCCTGGGAGCGGTGCTGGAAAAACGTTATCCCGGCGCGCATGATTACGCCACTGACAAAGCGCTATATCACTATACTCAGGAACTGAAAAGTCAGTTTCTGCGCAATGCGCCGCCCATCAATAAAGTGATGTATGACAGCAAGATCCATGTGCTGAAAAATGCGCTGGGACTGCATACCGCTGTCTCGCGCGTTCAGGGCGGCAAGCTCAAGGCAAAGGCGGAGATCCGCGTCGCCACCGTGTTTCGCAACGCCCCGGAGCCATTCTTACGGATGATTGTGGTTCACGAACTGGCACACCTGAAAGAGAAAGATCATAACAAAGCGTTTTATCAGCTCTGTTGCCATATGGAGCCGCAGTACCATCAACTGGAGTTTGATACGCGACTGTGGCTGACGCATCAGGCGCTGTCGGCACAATAAATTCTGAAAATGCCCCTTCCCCCGTATCTTTTTAACGGCGTGGGCATAAAATCGGCGCGTTCACATTTCGCTCATTGCCTGCCGCCACGTCAAGGATGACGATCTGTAGAGGGTATTTTTTATCCACCGCCAACGGAACCGCGCAACAACCATGCTCTCACAATGTGCCCGTTTTATCCGCCGCCTCTGTTTTACACGCCGGGCGTTAACAGTGGCGTGTTTTCTGCTTGTCGCAGCAGGCGTCGCGCTTTTCTATTCCAACTGGCTTATCGTCAACGCCTCGCAGCATCTGACATGGAATGATATTCAGACCGTTCCCGCCCGCAACGTCGGGCTGGTGTTAGGCGCTAAACCCGGCAATCGGTATTTTACCCGGCGGATTAATACTGCCGCCGCGTTGTATCACGCCGGTAAAGTGAAGTGGCTGTTAGTCAGCGGCGATAACGGCAAAAAAGAGTACGATGAACCTTCGGCGATGCAGCAGGCGCTGATAGCGAAAGGTGTGCCGGAAGCGGCCATTTTTTGTGATTATGCCGGATTCTCCACGCTGGACTCCGTAGTTCGCGCCCGGAAAGTGTTTGGCGAAAGCCGCATTACGATTATCTCGCAAGCATTCCATAATCAACGGGCGATCTGGCTGGCGCAACAATATGGCATTGACGCTATCGGCGTTAACGCGCCGGATCTGAATAAAAGGCACGGAACCTACACACGACTTCGGGAAAAGCTGGCGCGGGTTAGCGCGGTGCTGGATGCCAAAATTTTGCACCGTCAGCCTAAATATCTGGGCGCTGGCGTCACTATTGGGGCTGATAGCGCACACGGGTGCCCTTCTCGCCAGTAAAATGCCAGAGTGCGTCGCAGCGCACTGGCAAGGGCGGAAAGGCGTGCTACATTGACGAAAAATCCCTTTCTGGAGTCCGCTGACGTTTATGATACGTTTCGCTGTAATTGGGACTAACTGGATCACGCGCCAGTTTGTCGACGCCGCCCATGAAACCGGCAAATTCAGGCTCGCCGCCGTTTACTCCCGTAGTCTTGAACAGGCGCAGTCTTTCGCAAATGATTATCCCGTCGAGCATCTGTTTACCTCGCTGGAAGCGATGGCGCAAAGCGACGCGATTGAGGCGGTTTATATCGCCAGCCCGAATTCCCTGCATTTCTCCCAGACGCAGCGCTTTTTGCAGCATAAAAAGCATGTCATGTGCGAAAAGCCGCTGGCTTCTAACCTGGCGGAGGTTGATGCCGCTATCGCCTGCGCGCGCGATAATCAGCGGGTACTGTTTGAAGCCTTTAAAACCGCCTGCCTGCCCAATTTCCTGCTGCTGCGGGAATCGTTGCCGAAAATCGGCAGAATGCATAAAGCATTCCTAAATTACTGCCAGTACTCTTCACGTTATCAGCGCTATCTGAACGGTGAAAATCCGAATACGTTTAATCCGGCCTTCTCCAATGGTTCGATTATGGATATCGGGTATTACTGTCTGGCGTCGGCGATCGCGCTATGGGGCGAGCCGCGCAGTGTTCAGGCGTCGGCGAATTTATTGGAAAGCGGAGTAGATGCGCACGGCGTCGTGGTTATGGATTACGGCGATTTTAGCGTCACGCTACAGCATTCCAAAGTCAGCGACTCGGTACTGGCCAGTGAAATTCAGGGCGAGAGGGGATCGCTGGTCATTGAAAAGCTGTCGGAATGCCAGAAAGTGTGTTTTGCGCCGCGCGGCGCGCTGATGCAGGATCTGACCCAGCTTCAGCATATTAATACCATGCTGTATGAAGCCGGGGCGTTTGCCCAGCTTATTGAAAACCATGCCGTGGAACATCCGGGGTTGTCGCTAAGTCGCGCCACGGCAAAATGGCTGACAGAAATACGCCGTCAAACCGGGGTCATCTTCCCGGCGGACGATCTGACTCATCCCCTTACTGCGTAAAATTATGTAAATCATATGTTACAGGCCATTGACTCTACGCGTGGCCTGTCATACTTTGTTACGCGCAAAGGGGAGTAACTTCATTGCCGGTCGATCGTCATTACGATGTGTGCAAAACCACATCCGGTCACCGGGCAGCCATAAAGGAATGCGTCAGCGTATTCCTTTATTGTTGTAAGTGAGACCTTGCCGAATGGCAAGGTCTATGCATAAAAGCAACGGCTAATGCCATTCGGCGTTAGCCGTTTTTTTTTTGCATAGGGAGAAATAATGAATACTGTTGGTACGCCATTATTATGGGGTGGATTCGCGGTTGTTGTGGTGATAATGCTATCCATCGACCTGTTGTTGCAGGGACGCCGTGGCGCACATGCGATGTCGATGAAACAAGCGGCAGGATGGTCAATCCTGTGGGTAACGCTCTCGCTACTGTTTAACGCCGCTTTCTGGTGGTATCTGGCTGAAACGCAAGGGCGCGAAGTTGCTGACCCGCAGGCATTGGCGTTCCTTACCGGCTATCTGATTGAGAAGTCGCTGGCCGTAGATAACGTCTTTGTCTGGCTGATGCTGTTTAGCTATTTCTCCGTCCCTCCGGCTCTGCAACGCCGGGTGCTGGTGTATGGGGTTCTTGGCGCGATCGTGTTGCGTACTATCATGATTTTCGCCGGTACCTGGCTTATCACTCAGTTCGAATGGCTGCTGTATGTGTTCGGCGCCTTCCTGCTGTTTACCGGCGTAAAAATGGCGCTGGCGAAGGAAGACGAATCCGGCATTGGCGAAAAACCGATGGTGCGTTGGCTGCGCGGGCATCTGCGTATGACCGATACGATCGAGAACGAGCGCTTTTTCGTACGTAAAAACGGCCTGTTGTATGCCACGCCGCTGCTGCTGGTGCTGATTATGGTTGAGCTCAGCGATGTAATCTTCGCCGTTGACAGTATTCCGGCGATCTTTGCGGTCACCACCGACCCGTTCATCGTACTGACCTCTAACCTGTTTGCCATCTTAGGACTGCGCGCGATGTACTTCCTGCTGTCCGGCGTGGCGGAACGCTTCTCGATGCTGAAATATGGTCTGGCGGTCATTCTGGTCTTTATCGGCATTAAGATGCTGATCGTCGACTTCTACCATATTCCTATCGCGATTTCGCTGGGCGTAGTGTTTGGCATTCTGACCATTACGCTGGTGATTAACGCCTGGGTTAACCATCAGCGCGATAAGAAACTACGAGCGCAATAATCTTTTATCGGGGTAAACCTGCCCCGTCAAAAACGCCCGGCAGCGCACACCTGTCGGGCGTTTTTGTTTAACATGTCACAATACTGTTAATATAAAGTTATAAAACATGATCACAGCAAAAAATCCAGGATATTTCGCTTCCCGAACCTTCAACTTTCCTTATACTCAACCAGGCAAACACTTTGTTACATCCTGAAAGATGCGCCGTAAGAGCGTGCAGGGGATGACCAGCAACACAATACAAGGAATATGAAATGGCTACGCAACGAGCATCAGGGCTACTGCAGCGTTTAGCGCAAGGCAGTCTGGTTAAACAAATTTTAGTGGGTCTGGTACTGGGGATTTTACTGGCATGGATTTCTAAGCCTGCGGCAGAAGCGGTTGGCTTGCTTGGCACCCTGTTCGTCGGCGCCTTAAAAGCGGTCGCCCCCGTTCTGGTGCTGATGCTGGTAATGGCCTCGATCGCCAACCACCAGCACGGCCAAAAAACCAATATTCGCCCTATTCTCTTTCTTTACCTGCTAGGCACCTTTTCAGCCGCGCTGGCGGCCGTTGTGTTCAGCTTCGCCTTCCCTTCAACGCTGCATCTGTCCAGTAGCGCCCAGGATATCGTGCCGCCGTCCGGCATTGTAGAAGTCTTGCGCGGTCTGCTGATGAGCATGGTGTCGAACCCCATCGACGCGCTGCTGAACGCTAACTATATCGGGATTCTGGTATGGGCCGTCGGTCTGGGATTTGCCCTGCGTCATGGCAATGAAACCACCAAAAACCTCGTGAACGATATGTCTAACGCCGTGACCTTTATGGTGAAACTGGTGATCCGTTTCGCGCCAGTCGGTATTTTTGGTCTGGTTTCATCAACGCTTGCAACCACCGGCTTCTCTACCCTGTGGGGTTATGCGCACCTGCTGGTCGTCTTGATTGGCTGTATGCTGCTGGTCGCGCTGGTGGTCAACCCGCTGTTGGTATTCTGGAAAATTCGTCGCAACCCTTATCCGCTGGTGTTCGCCTGCCTGCGTGAAAGCGGCGTTTATGCCTTCTTTACCCGCAGCTCTGCCGCCAATATTCCAGTGAATATGGCGCTGTGCGAAAAGCTGAATCTGGACAGGGATACTTACTCCGTTTCCATTCCGCTGGGCGCCACTATCAATATGGCCGGCGCGGCAATTACCATTACGGTTCTGACGTTGGCGGCAGTCCATACGTTAGGCGTCCCGGTGGATCTGCCTACAGCGCTGCTGCTGAGCGTGGTGGCCTCGCTGTGTGCTTGCGGCGCCTCCGGCGTGGCAGGCGGTTCATTGCTGCTGATCCCGCTGGCGTGCAACATGTTTGGCATCCCGAACGATATCGCGATGCAGGTAGTAGCGGTCGGCTTTATTATCGGCGTATTGCAGGATTCGTGTGAAACGGCGCTGAACTCGTCTACCGATGTTCTGTTCACTGCGGCAGCCTGCCAGGCAGAGGACGAACGTCTGGCGAATAACGCCTTGCGTAGCTAAGTGATTATCGATGCCGGATGGCGTATGCCATCCGGCGTAACGATAGATCTGAATCTCCCAATCCATAGGCTGTGATGGAAAGCGAATTGATGTTCACGCGCAACATCCTCGCGTAACGTTATATGTAGATGGCGTCTGCCGCGGCGCTCGGTCAGCGTAAAGTATAAAGTGTCAGCCTGTGTAAATCCTCTCGCCACCCTCCCTTGCGATAAGCAAAATCAAAGCTCAACGACGCGTAATTTCTATAACGGACTTCGTTGACCTTTGTTACAATTAGATGCATTTTGAATTTTTGTGTGTTAGTGCTTGCTTACTTCACAACTTAACAAGGAATAGTTCAGGCCGCGAATTTGCCGTTTCCGCAACGCTGATAAAAACTCCAACTCTGTTGCGGCAGTGCAAACCTCAGATCACCGGCGTGACGTTAACCGATTCTCCAGGAATACTGAATGGAACTACTGACTCAATTGCTGAATGCCCTGTGGGCTCAGGACTTTGAAACACTGGCCAATCCTTCCATGATTGGCATGTTATATTTTGTGTTATTTATGATTTTGTTTCTGGAAAATGGGCTGCTCCCTGCCGCCTTTTTGCCTGGCGACAGCCTGTTGATCCTGGTCGGCGTGCTGATCGCCAAAGGCGCGATGGGTTTTCCACAAACCATTTTGCTGCTTACCGTCGCGGCCAGCCTGGGTTGCTGGGTGAGCTATATTCAGGGCCGCTGGCTGGGGAATACCCGCACCGTGCAAAACTGGCTCTCTCATCTCCCCGCACATTATCATCAACGCGCCCATCACCTTTTCCATAAGCACGGCCTGTCGGCATTATTGATAGGCCGTTTTATCGCGTTTGTCAGAACGCTGCTGCCCACCATTGCCGGCATATCCGGCCTGAATAACGCGCGCTTTCAGTTCTTCAACTGGATGAGCGGCTTGTTGTGGGTGCTTATCCTGACGTCGCTGGGCTATCTGCTGGGCAAAACGCCCGTCTTTATGAAGTATGAAGATCAGTTAATGTCATGCCTGATGCTGCTGCCCGTGGTGCTGCTCTTTTTTGGCCTGGCGGGTTCACTGGTCATGCTGTGGAAAAAGAAGTATGGGAGCCGGGGATAACTTATGCTTAAACCACGCATAACTGCCCGACAACTCATTTGGATCAGCGCTTTTCTACTGATGCTGACCATACTCATGATGACGTGGTCAACGCTGCGTCAGCAAGAGTCGACGCTAGCCATTCGCGCGGTTAACCAGGGCGTCAGTATGCCAGACGGCTTCTCAGTTCTGCATCATCTGGATGCGAACGGCATTCATTTTAAAAGCATTACGCCTAAAAATGACATGTTGCTCATTACCTTCGATTCCCCTGCGCAAAGCGCCGCAGCAAAAACAGTGCTTGATCAAACGTTACCACACGGTTATGTCGTCGCTCAGCAGGACGATGACAACGAAACGGTACAGTGGCTGTCCCGCTTACGGGAAAGCTCACACCGCTTTGGCTAATCTCCAGGAATCCGAATCATATCACTCACTTTGGTGATTTCATTGTTTAATGACTATGATTAATAAAGCGGTGTTTAACCCACCGCGTTATTATCGGGATCACCGCCCCGGACAACGGGTCCGAACATAAGGGAAAGTTCAGGAATGAAATACCGCATCGCTTTGGCTATCACGCTTTTTACACTTAGCGCCGGTAGCTACGCTAATTCGCTTTGTCAGGAAAAAGAGCAGGATATACAAAAGGAAATTAGCTACGCTGAAAAGCACAACAATCAGCGCCGTATTGAGGGTCTGAACAAGGCGCTCAGCGAAGTACGCGCCAATTGTACTGACAGCAAGCTGCGCGCCGAGCATCAGAAAAAGATCGCTGAGCAAAAAGAAGAGGTAGCCGAACGCCAACGTGATTTAGCCGAGGCAAAAGCAAAAGGCGATGCGGATAAAATAGACAAACGTGAACGTAAGCTGGCCGAGGCTCAGGATGAGCTAAAAAAACTTGAGGCCAGAGACTACTAAATTAACGCCGAATGTAAATACTCACTCACCTGGAGAAAACTATGTCGAAAGATAACACTACGGAACATCTGCGCGCTGAGTTGAAATCCCTGACCGATACGCTTGAAGAAGTGCTGAGCTCTTCGGGCGAAAAGTCGAAAGAAGAGTTGAGTAAGATTCGTAGCAAAGCCGAGCGCGCGCTGAAAGAGAGCCGTTACCGCCTGGGCGAAACGGGTGATGTGATTGCCAAACAGACTCGCGTCGCCGCCGCCCGCGCCGATGATTATGTGCGCGAAAATCCCTGGACAGGCGTAGGCATTGGCGCCGCTGTCGGTCTGGTGTTGGGCGTACTGCTGACGCGTCGTTAATTATGGCGGACTCTCGACAGGCACAAGGACCAGGCAAAAGCGTACTGGGTATCGGGCAGCGGATTGTCACCATTATCGTTGAGATGGTGGAAACCCGGCTGCGACTGGCGGTAGTAGAACTGGAAGAAGAGAAAGCGAACCTCTTTCAGCTTTTGCTGATGGTAGGTCTTACCATGCTCTTCGCGGCGTTTGGCTTAATGAGCCTGATGGTTCTGGTCATCTGGGCTATCGATCCTCAGTACCGTTTGAACGCGATGATCGCTACCACAGTTGTGCTGTTAGTGCTTGCGCTAATCGGCGGCATCTGGACTTTGCGCAAAGCGCGTCAGTCCACGCTATTGCGCCATACGCGGCACGAACTGGCTAACGATCGGCAAATTCTGGAGGACGATCAGTCGTGAGCAGCAAAGGCGAACGCGAAAAACGTAAAGCGCTGCTTCTCAGTCAGATCCAGCAGCAACGGCTGGATCTGTCCGCCAGCCGTCGCGACTGGCTGGAGACCACCGGCGCGTACGATCGCGGCTGGAATACGGTGTTAAGCCTGCGCTCCTGGGCGCTGGTCGGTAGCAGCGTAATGGCCATCTGGACCATCCGTCATCCTAATATGTTGGTACGCTGGGCGAAACGCGGCCTGGGTATCTGGAGCGCCTGGCGCCTGGTAAAAACTACCCTCCGTCAACAACAGCTCCGCGGTTAATATCTTTTCTTTTATAGCATCGCGCCATCAGGTTATCACCTGGTGGCGCGATACTTTTATGCATATCGTCTCTTTAGCAATCACTCAAATTTTTTGAAAAAATTTGGCAATTTTCCTTGCTAACAATTCCTGCACGCCACGTTTATGATTCTCTCCAGCGATAACAATGATGCGCCAAACCGCGTCATTGCTCATGAAAATAGCAGCAGCCGCCGAATCGGCCCCCTGGAGAATAAAATGAAAAAATTAGAAGATGTTGGTGTACTGATAGCGCGTATTTTAATGCCAGTTCTGTTTATTACCGCAGGATGGGGAAAAATTAGCGGCTATGCGGGCACACAGCAGTATATGGAAGCGATGGGCGTACCAGGATTCCTGCTGCCGCTCACCATACTGCTTGAGTTCGGCGGCGGTCTGGCGATTCTGCTGGGGTTCCTCACCCGCACCACTGCGCTTTTTACCGCTGGTTTTACGTTGCTGACGGCATTGATCTTCCATAGCAATTTTGCAGAAGGTGTAAACTCGCTGATGTTTATGAAAAACCTGACCATTGCCGGCGGATTCTTATTACTGGCGTTAACCGGGCCTGGCGCGTTCAGCCTTGACCGTCTGCTGAATAAAAAGTGGTAAGCAATCTATACTCAATTAAAAAAGCGAGGGAATAGCGCCTCGCTTTTGTCATCTGAAGGAGAGAGACATGGGACAACTGATCGATGGCGTCTGGCACGACACCTGGTATGACACCAAATCTTCCGGGGGGAAATTTCAGCGTTCAGCGTCGGCTTTCCGCAACTGGCTTACCGCTGACGGCGCGCCCGGACCTTCCGGCGAAGGCGGATTCGCCGCAGAAAAAGATCGTTACCATCTGTACGTTTCCCTTGCCTGCCCCTGGGCGCATCGCACGCTCATTTTCCGTAAACTGAAAGGTCTGGAGCCGTTTATTCCGGTTTCCGTCGTGAATCCATTGATGCTGGAAAACGGCTGGACGTTTGATGATACTTTTCCGGCGGCCACCGGCGATACCCTCTATCAGCATGAATTTCTCTACCAGTTGTATCTGCACGCCGATCCACACTACAGCGGCCGCGTCACCGTACCGGTCTTATGGGATAAAAAAAATCATACTATCGTCAGCAACGAGTCCGCCGAAATCATTCGTATGTTTAACTCCGCCTTCGATGGGCTGGGCGCTAAAGCCGGGGATTACTATCCCCCCGCGCTGCAAAGCAAAATTGACGAGTTAAACGGCTGGATTTATGACAACGTTAATAACGGCGTTTATAAAGCAGGCTTCGCCACCAGCCAGCAAGCGTATGATGAAGCGGTAGACAAGGTATTTACTGCGCTGGCGCGCCTGGAACAGATTCTCGGACAGCACCGCTATCTGACGGGCGACCAGTTGACCGAGGCGGATATCCGCTTATGGACGACCCTGGTACGCTTTGATCCGGTTTACGTGACTCATTTCAAATGCGACAAATACCGAATCAGCGACTACCTGAATCTGTACGGTTTCCTGCGCGATATCTATCAAATACCGGGCATTGCTGAAACTGTTAATATGGACCATATTCGTCACCACTATTTCCGTAGCCATAAAACGATTAACCCCACGGGTATCATTTCTGTCGGACCGTGGCAGGATCTGCTCGAACCTCACGGGCGCGACGTGCGCTTTGGCTAATTTCAGGCGTCCTCCGGGATGCCTTATTAATAAATACCACAAATATTTACCAACATTTCATTCGCGGCTATTCTTAGTTTGATTACTTTAAAAACAAGTGATTGAACCATTATTGAGGCGAAAATGGATTGGTATTTAAAGGTTTTAAAAAATTATCTGGGATTTGGCGGCCGCGCGCGACGCAAAGAGTACTGGATGTTTATTCTGGTCAATATCATCTTTACCTTTGTGTTGGGCCTGCTGGACGCCATGCTTGGCTGGCAACGCGCCGGGGGTGAAGGCGTTCTGACCACCATTTACGGCGTTCTGATCTTTTTACCGTGGTGGGCCGTGCAGTTCCGTCGTCTGCATGACACTGACCGCTCCGCATGGTGGCTACTGTTGCTACTTATCCCCATTATCGGCTGGCTTATCATCATCGCGTTCAACTGCCAGAATGGTACGCCGGGCGACAACCGCTTCGGCCCCGATCCGAAACGTTTTTCCTGATGGCGGCGCGGCGCCGCTTTTAAAGCGCCGCGCGCTATTTATTTTCCGGCGAATAGCTTAGGTATTTCCCGCAGGCACCAGGCTTTTGCCTCCCCCATACTGTCGCGCCGCCAGGCCATAATAATATCGATTTCGCTGGTCGATTCCGGGCTGACCACGCGTAGCCGCCCTTCGGCAATATCCTGTTCCACCATCGAATATGGCATGGTCGCGACGCCAAGCCCGGCCAGCAGCGCCTGACGTTTATCTTCAATCGTGCTTACCGTCAGACGTGGCTGCTTATCCAGCAGTTGCACCGTTAATACCGGCCGCTCGCGCGCGGTATCCGCTACCGCTACGCCGCGGTATTTAACCCGCGTCACTTCCGAAAGCGGCTCCGGCTCCTGATGAATAGGATGGTCAGGCGCGGCGACATACACATTCATAAGCGTATACAACTTACGGGAGTTAATTTCCGACGACGATCGAAAATGCATATCCGGAGCGATGACGATATCCGCCCGTCCCTGCTCAAGCCGCTCCCATGCGCCAGCCAGTACTTCGGTAATCAATGAAAGCTGCGTATTGGCTTTAGCGGCCAGCCGGTCGATCAGCGGAAAAAAAGCAGGCGTCGGTACCAGAGCTTCAGTGACCAGCGTCAGATGAGTTTCCCAACCGCGGGCCAACGCTTCAGCATCCGTCGTTAACTTGTCTGCCGCTTCCAGCAATACCCGCCCGCGTTCCAGCAGCATACGTCCGACGTTGGTGAATTTTGTACGATGGCCGGAGCGATCGAACAGTACAACGTCCAACTCTTCTTCCAGCTTCTGCATGGTGTAACTCAGCGCGGAGGGCACCCGCCCCAACTCATCAGCCGCTGCGGCAAAACTGCCCCGGCGGTCAATGGCGTCCATCACACGCAATGCTTCAAGCGTCAGCGCTCTCTCTTTAGCCATAACGTTCTCATTCAGGAAATTTGAACATACCGGGCAGAATATCTGGCTAACAATGCAGCGTCCAGCCCCTTAACATAAAAGGAAGTAAAGAGAGGTTAATAACGATGATTACGACCCGAACCGCCAAACAATGTGGACAGGCAGACTACGGATGGCTACAGGCCCGCTATACCTTCTCCTTTGGACACTACTTCGACCCTACACTGCTGGGCTACGCGTCGTTGCGCGTACTGAACCAGGAAGTGCTGGCGCCGGGCGCCTCTTTTCAGCCTCGAACTTATCCAAAGGTGGATATTTTAAACCTGATTCTGGACGGCGAAGCGGAATACCGCGACAGCGACGGCAACCATGTACAGGCTAAAGCGGGCGAAGCGTTACTGCTCGCCGCGCAGCCGGGCATTAGCTACAGCGAACATAATATCAGCAAAGTTAAGCCGTTAACCCGAATGCAACTGTGGCTTGACGCCTGTCCTGAACGGGAAAACACGCTGGTACAAAAAATCCCACTCCTGGCGGCGCAACAACAGCTTCTTGCCTCGCCCGACGGTGAGCAAAACAGCTTACAACTGCGCCAACAGGTCTGGGTACATCATATTACGCTGGAGAAAGGCGAATCGCTTAATTTCCAGCTTCACGGGCCGCGCGCCTATTTGCAGTCGATTCACGGTACGTTCCACGCGATGACGCACAACGAAGAACGCGAGGCGTTAACCTGCGGAGATGGCGCATTTATTCGTGATGAACCTAACATTACGCTGGTTGCCGATACGCCGCTGCGCGCGTTACTGGTAGATTTACCGGTGTAGCCAGCCAGAAAAGGAGTCGCAAGATGAGTAAAAAATCGGCGAAGAAACGTCAGCCCGTGGTAAAACCTGCCGTACAGGAGGCGATGAGCGCCACTGTGCCGCTGGGCTATGAAGAGATGCTAACCGAACTGGAAGCCATCGTGGCGGACGCCGAAGCCCGGCTGGCAGAAGAAGAGGCCGCAGCCTGAAATCATGCCGGATGGCGGCGCAAGCGCCCGATCCGGCTGATAACGGGTAGACCCGATAAGCGCAGCGCCATCGGGCAACACGCTGCCCCGACGTCATGCCGGGGCGTTATTATTAATGCGCTTTACTGGCCATAATCTCGATGATCTGCTTGTCGGTCTGCTGCATTGAGCGACACGCCAGCGAACACAAATTCGAAATAGATTGTTCGACATTGTGCGCCACAATCCCTTCGTTTCCGGTCACCGCCGTATCATCCAACGCCATCAGTACGGCTTTCCACGCCGCCGACGCGCTGGTAGAGACTTTCATCGCGCAGCTATTCGACGCGCCATCGCAAATCATCCCGCTGACATCACCAATCATACTGCTGATAGCCATTGCGATAGTGTCGTAACGACCATCTATCAGCCACGCCATACCCGCTGCCGCGCCCATCGCCGCCGTAGTTGCCGCGCACAGCGCCGACAAACGCGGAAGCTGATGGTGAATATAGATAGCGCTCAAATGCGATAACATTAGCGCGCGCGCCAGGCGCTCGTCATCGGCGCCGACATGTTCAGCAACCACCATGACTGGCACCGTGGCGGTAATCCCCTGGTTGCCGGAGCCGGAGTTGCTCATCGCGGGCAACGTGGCGCCGCCCATTCTGGCGTCTGACGCCGCGCTGGTACGGATCAAAATCGCCGTGGAGAGATCTTTCGCCAGCAGACCGCGATCGCACTGTTTGGCCAGCGTCGAACCGATATGCAGCCCCCAGGAACCACGCAGTCCCTCCTGCGACAACGCGCCGTTTAGCCTGGCCGCATCGAGAATAAAGCGGATAGCGTCAAAGGGCACCGCATTCACAAACGCCAGGATCTCTTCCAGCGAGGTATGAGACAGCACTCCCAGTGGCGAGTTTTTTTCTTCTTCCTGCGCATTATCGGCCTGGGTAAATACCACACCCTTGTCGGTTTCTATCCGCACAATATTTGTATGATCGCCGACGATCGTGACACATGCCCAGCTATCGCCGCTATACACTTTCGCCCGTGAAAACAGGATATCGTTACATGGCTCCTGCAACATCACCGCGACATGTCCAGCGGCCAGCATCGCTTTTGCATCGGCAACGGCTTTAGCGGAAGCGTCTTTTAACACCTCCAACCCGGCTTTCGCATCACCGCCCAACGCGCCCAACGCCGCGGCGATCGGTAGCCCTACCATTCCCGTTCCTGGAACGGTAACGCCCATACCATTTTTCATCAGATTGGGCGAAACCCACGCGTCAATGCGTTCAACTGTGCCGTTAAGTTCAGCCGCCGCCGCCGCTGCCGCCAGCGCCAGTGAAATTGGCTCAGTACACCCCAGCGCCGGTTTTACTTCTTCCTGTACGGCCAGAATAAAACTTTGCCACAATGGATTTATTTTAGATTCAAACATAACAACAACCTTAATCTCAGGTATATCAAGAGAATGCCAGGAACGGAGAAACGCATAGCAGCAGACCGGTAATAATAATCAGGTACAACGAAGCGCCTTTATATTTGTGCAATGCGGGAACCTTGTAGACCAACCATGCCGGAATTAAACAGCCCACCATACCGAAGATAGGGCTACAAATAGAGGTGAAGCTCAGTACCGGCGCGTTGAGCACAATGGCGCTCCAGGCCAGCAAAATAGCGAAAATCATAATGCCGCGCTGTACCAGATTTTCCTTAATCTTCTCGGCGGGCATTTTGCGGCGCAGGATATTCATCACAATGCCTTGCGTCGCTTCGCGGAATCCTAAATAAACGCCAAAGAAGGCGGTCATGACGGCAAAGATGTTCAGAATTACGCTAACCACTTTGACCCAGCCAGCGCCATCGCCGCTAATAAATTGCGCGGCGATCGCCAGGGCGGAAATATTCTGCTCGTAGGCTTTCACCGCTTCGTCATGCCCCATCGCCAGGGTGAAGGAAACCGCATAGAAAAAGACGGTAACGAACAGGATGCCAAACGCGATATTCATGGCGCGCAGCGCTTTATGGCGTGCGACCTCAATAGATTTTTCGCGTGAACGGTAAGAGATCACCATTGGGCTTAACGTCTGGATAAATAAAATCGAGGTCAGCGTAAATGGCAGGGTAATAATGGCGTTTTTAATCAGCAGGGCCATCGGTGGCAGCGCGCCAATGTTATACAGATGCCACATACCCACCATAGAGACACCCAGCGCCGCCACTACCAGTAGCTTGGTCAGCACCATGCCGGTGGAAATTTTGAACAGTAATTTTTCACCGCGTGAGGAAATCGCCACCAGGATGCAGATCAGCACCAGACCATAAAATGGACTATCGGAAAGTAATCCTTCCGTTACGCCGAAAGTATGCAGATAAGAGGCGCTGTCGTTAGTAATCGCCGTAGAATAGACGAACATCCAGATGACGAGCATCACAAAGTACAGCGCGCCTAATAAAATACCCCAGTTTTTGCCCAGATAGCCGCTGATCACGCTGGGGTAGTCTTTACATTCCGGGGATTCCGCTAGCGTATTAATAAACAGCCGCTGGAACAGGTACATGGCCGGATAGCCAATAATAGAAGAGAGTAAAAAGACCCAAAGTCCCATCAGGCCGACCTGGACAGGAAGAAAAACGATCCCTGCGCCGATCGCCATCCCGATACTCATAATGACCCAACCGGTGTCGGTACTATCAAATTTGATGGCTTCACGCCATTCGCTTTCTGTCATCCCTGCCCGACGCGCCGGGGCTGATGCGTCGAGGATTACGCTGGTATTACTAGCCGATTCCATAGAATTCTCGCTCAATGTGTAGGTAGAGGTTTTTTTTTATTTTTCGTGCCGCAGCAAGGCGATATGCAGAACGTGAGGTGCAGGTACTTTCTTGTAATAAGAAAATCATACGCGCACGATAAGAGAAAAACTTACCAATAAAACACCTTCATTTCTTGTGGGTTAAGAATTCTTTTCTATTTACTATTGGTTTAATGTTGTTATTTTCTCTATTTGACGCATATCACAACAAAAAAGGGCGCACGTTGGTGCGCCCTTTTCTCAACTTCTGTCTTCTACGTTATCCCATAGCCTGCTCACTCTGCGCCTGTCGGGCCTATCCACAAACGACTTTAATCGCCAGACCGCCGCGCGACGTCTCGCGATATTTGTCGTTCATGTCTTTACCCGTTTCGTACATGGTTTCGATTACTTTATCGAGCGAAACCCGCGGTTCAGAGGTACGGCGTAGCGCCATTCGCGCCGCATTTACCGCTTTAACGGCGTTAATCGCATTACGTTCAATACAAGGGATTTGTACCTGACCCGCCACCGGGTCACAGGTGAGGCCAAGGTTATGCTCCATCGCAATTTCCGCCGCAATACAGACCTGCGCCGGGCTACCGCCCAGCAGTTCTGTCAGCCCTGCCGCCGCCATCGAACACGCGACGCCAACCTCGCCCTGACACCCCACTTCCGCGCCGGATATCGAGGCGTTCATCTTGTACAGCATGCCAATTGCCCCCGCCGACAACAGATAACGGGCGATAGAGTTGGCATTGACCGGACGACGGAATTTGTCGTAATAGGCCAGCACCGCGGGAATAATGCCGCACGCGCCGTTGGTCGGCGCGGTGACCACTCGCCCACCCGCCGCGTTCTCTTCACTCACGGCCAGGGCGAACATGTTAATCCAGTCGATGACGTTCATCGGATCGCGGGAGAGATTATCGCTGGAGACCAGCAGACGCCGTAACGCTACCGCGCGGCGTGGAACGTTCAGCGGCCCCGGCAGCACGCCCTCAGTATTCATGCCACGTTCAATTCCGGTCGCCATCACCTGCCAGATGCGGGCAAAGCCAGCGTCAATCTGCTCTTTGCTCCGCAACGCCAGTTCATTTTGCATCATCAGGCCGGAAACCGAGAGCCCCTGTCTTTCACACAGCGTCAACAGTTCGCTGGCGGAATGAAAATCATACGGCACCGATTTTTCTACGTCGTGCGACTGACCAAAACGCTCCTCTTCGACAATAAAGCCGCCGCCAATAGAGTAATACGTTTTGTGTAAAAGCGGCGCTTGTCCGTTCCAGGCGGTAATACGCATACCGTTTTCATGGCGCGCCAGGGTTTCAGCGTGAAAGAGAATACTGTCGGCGACGGGAAAATCCACCACATGCGCGCCACCCGCCACCGATAAACGGCTGCTGCGGGCAACCTCCTGGATAAACGCCGGAATGCTATCAATATTGACATCCTGCGGCGTATTGCCCGCCAGGCCCATAATGATGGCGGTATCGGTCGCGTGGCCTTTGCCCGTCAGCGATAGCGATCCGTAAAGATCAACCGTGATGCGCGTCGTTCGCGGCAGGTCGCCGCTGTCGATCAGCCGATCGATAAAACATTTTCCTGCATTCATTGGCCCAACGGTATGGGAGCTTGAAGGTCCAATGCCAATCTTAAAAATATCAAATGCGCTAATCATATCTCCCCCTAAGATTACCGTTCAGCGAAGATCCGTTGCGGGGCGATCCACACGATCGCCCCGTTCACGTTACATCGCCTGAGTAAAGGTGCGCGAAATAACGTCCTGTTGCTGTTCACGCGTCAGCGCATTGAAGCGCACGGCATAGCCGGAAACGCGGATCGTCAGGTTCGGGTAGTTTTCCGGATGTTCAATCGCATCCAGCAACATTTCACGGTTCATGACATTGACGTTCAGATGCTGCCCACCTTCCACCTGTGCTTCATGATGGAAATAGCCGTCCAGCAAGCCGACCAGATTGGTTTTCCGCACCGCATCTTCTTTCCCGAGCGCCGCAGGCACAATCGAGAAGGTGTACGAAATACCGTCTTTGGCGTAGGTAAACGGCAGTTTCGCCACCGACGTCAGCGAGGCCACCGCCCCTTTGCGGTCACGACCATGCATCGGGTTCGCCCCCGGCGCGAACGGCGTTCCGGCGCGACGTCCATCCGGCGTATTGCCGGTCTTCTGCCCGTACACGACGTTCGAGGTGATGGTCAAAATGGACTGCGTCGGCACCGCATTGCGATACGTTGGCAACACGCTAATTTTTTGCATAAAGCGTTTCACCAGGTCGCAGGCGATGCTGTCCACGCGCTCATCGTTGTTGCCGTACTGCGGATACTCGCCTTCAATAGCAAAGTCGATGGCAAGGCCGTTTTCGTCGCGGATCGGCTTCACCTGAGCGTACCTGATGGCGGACAGGGAATCCGCCGCCACCGACAGTCCGGCGATGCCGCACGCCATCGTCCGATACACATCACGGTCGTGCAGCGCCATCAGCGAAGCTTCATAGCTGTACTTATCGTGCATGTAGTGAATGATGTTCAGCGCGCTAATGTACTGCACCGCCAGCCAGTCCATAAAGTGGTCGAGGCTCTCCATTACCGCGTCGTAATCCAGCACCTCATCCATTAACGGCGCGGTTTTCGGCCCAACCTGGATTTTCAGTTTCTCATCAACGCCGCCATTGATAGCGTACAGCAACGTTTTGGCAAGGTTGGCGCGCGCGCCGAAGAACTGCATCTGCTTACCGATGACCATCGGGCTGACGCAACAAGCGATGGCGTAATCGTCGCTGTTAAAGTCGGTACGCATTAAATCGTCGTTTTCATACTGCAAAGATGAGGTCACGATGGAGACCTGCGC
The DNA here is from genome assembly GCF_017572235.1 of Salmonella sp. 32010601201800023SM. NCBI lineage: Bacteria > Pseudomonadati > Pseudomonadota > Gammaproteobacteria > Enterobacterales > Enterobacteriaceae > Salmonella > Salmonella sp. 32010601201800023SM. The sequence goes on along the minus strand of NZ_JAGEQS010000002.1, from coordinate 158,028 downwards.
AGCATATTTCTTGAATGCCACCGGCAACGCTTCTGACCACAGTATGGTCAGGTTCGGCTCCGGCGCTGGCCCCATCGTGTGCAGGGTATGCAGATAACGGAAGGAGTTCTTCGTCACCAGCGTGCGGCCATCAAGCCCCATCCCGCCAATAACTTCGGTGGCCCAGATCGGATCGCCGGAAAAGAGCGAATCAAATTCCGGCGTGCGCAGGAAACGCACCATGCGGATCTTCATGATGAAATGGTCGATCAGTTCCTGCGCCTGCTGCTCTGTCAGAAGGCCCGCGTTGAAATCGCGCTCAATGTAGATATCAAGGAACGAGGCGGTTCTTCCCAGCGACATTGCACCGCCATTTTGCGATTTTACCGCCGCCAGATAAGCGAAGTAGAGCCACTGTACCGCTTCCTGCGCGTTCCGCGCCGGGCGGGAGATATCGTAGCCGTATTTCGCCGCCATCTCCTGCATTTGCAGCAGCGCGCGACGATGCTCCGCCAACTCCTCACGCAGGCGAATCGTCGCCTCAAGATTCTGTCCCTGCTCCAGATTCGACTGCAGGTCGGCGAATTGCAGCTCGCGTTCGCGCACCAGATAACGGATACCATACAGCGCGACGCGGCGATAATCGCCAATAATGCGCCCGCGACCATAACCATCCGGCAAACCGGTTAATACGCCGGATTTACGGCAGCGCAGCATATCCGGCGAGTAAACATCGAATACGCCCTGATTATGGGTTTTCCGCAGGTCGGTAAAGGTATATTCAAAATCGGCGTCCATTTCGCGGCCATAAGCGTGGAATGAACTTTTGATCATGGTAACGCCGCCAAACGGATGCAAAGCGCGTTTAAGCGGCTTATCCGTTTGTAAACCGACGATTTTTTCCAGATCTTTTTCAATATACCCCGCATCGTGCGCGGTAATCGTCGTCGCGATGTTGGTATCGAAATCCACCGGCGCATGGGTCGCGTTCTCGATACGTATTCCCGCCATCACCTTTTCCCACAACGCCGTGGTCGCTGGCGTCGCGTCGGCGAGAAAAGATTCATCCCCCTCATAGGGCGTATAGTTATGCTGAATAAAATCACGGACATTAATTTCTTCTTTCCAGTCCGTACCTTTAAAATCACGCCATGCTTCGGCATACAGCATATCGCTGGTATCGATATTTACCTTCATGAAAAATAATCTCTCTACAGAACAGCCGTTAAGTTATGCAAATTCCACTGGTGCTTTCACGTTGCCTAAATGAATGGCATCAAGGGCAATCATTTTCTCTTCATTCGTGGGAATAACAGCGCAAATAACCTGAGAAGGGTTAGCGGAAATAATGCGCTCGCCGTGAGAATTCGGCTGCTTATTCATTTCAACGTCTAACGTAAGCCCCAGCACGCCCAGATGTTCAATGACCAACTGGCGAATTAATACTGAATTTTCACCAATACCGCCGGTAAAAATAATGCCATCCAGCCGATGTAACGATGCCGCGTGTCCGGCAATGTGACGGGCGATACGGTGGACAAACGTTTTTATCGCTAACCGGGCGCGCTCATGTCCTTCGTGCCAGGCTTTTTCCAGGACTCTAAGGTCGGATGACAACCCGGAGATGCCGAGCAAACCGGACTCTTTATTCACCACTCGCTCCAGATCGCTCAACGTCTGCCCGGTTTCTTTGGCTATCCACGCCATCGCGCCGAAATCAACGTCGCCACTGCGAGTGCCCATCATCAGCCCCTCAAGCGGCGTCATCCCCATTGAGGTATCCACGCTCTGACCATTGCGTACCGCGCAGATAGACGCCCCATTGCCCAGATGCGCGACAATCAGACCCGAGTTTTTTTCATCGAGGTCAAGCAGTTCATACGCGCGCCGCGAAACATAGCGATGCGACGTACCGTGAAAGCCGTAGCGACGCACACCCAGGCTGGAAAAATATTCCCACGGCAATCCGTACAAATAGGCTTCCGGCGCCAGCGTCTGGTGGAAACTGGTATCAAATACCGCCACCTGACGCACGGCCGGGAAAAGGTGCCGCGCCGCGTCAATGCCGCTTAAATTAGCGTAATTATGCAGCGGCGCTAAAGGTGATACCCGACGAATATTATCGATAATCTCATCGGTAATAATGACGGACTGCGTAAATAGCTCTCCACCGTGCGCGATACGGTGACCAATTAATGCCACGCTATCCGTTAAATCACGTTTTTCCAGCTCAAAGGCAATGGCTTTTAACGCGTCCTCATAATTAGAGTGCGCGAGGTTTATCGGCTTATCGCCATTAATAGATAAAAAGGCGTTTTCAGTATTCATCCCATCTGCTATTCCCGCCATTAAAACATCACAGGTAGCGACATCCAGTACAGAGAATTTGATAGAAGATGATCCGCAATTAATGACCAGAACGACCGGAAATTCATTCATGTAGTGCCTCCGTCGATGTCAGCCTGCGTCCACGCCCTGGGGCGGAACGCAGGCTAAACGTGAGGATTAGAACAATTTGTAGACAATATTCAGGATGGTCAGCAGACCAATCAGGGTGACGAACACGTTATCCAGACGACCACGGTACTTCGCCAGCGACGGCGCTTTACGAATGGCGTACATCGGCAGCAGGCATAACAGCGAGGCGATAATCGGCGCGCCCATCGCTTCAATCAGGTCCAGAATGTTCGGGTTTGCGTAAGCTACGACCCAGGTAGACCCCATAATGAAGATCATGCTGATGGTGTTAAGCTTGCCCATAGAGACTTTGGTTTTATCGCCTTTATAACCGAATTTCAGCACCAGGCCGTTCAGCCCTTCCAGCGTCCCCAGGTAGTGACCGAAGAAAGATTTGAAAATAGCAACCAGCGCGATGATAGACGCGCCATACTCCAGCACCGTTGCAAAAGTAGATTTTGTCCCCGACAAAGAGGCGAAATGGTTGGCCAGGTAGGAAAGTACCGGAATGTTCTGCGCTTTCGCATCCGCCATGTTCTGTGGAGAGAGCGTAAACAGGCAGCTAAAGGCGAAGAACATCACCACGGCGACCATCAGCATACTGGCGCGCGAGATGATCTGTGAACATTTACGCTCGGTAAATTCGCGGCCAAACTCTTTCTCATACTCTTCCCGCTTAGACACCACGAAGGAAGAGACGATGGGCGAAAAGTTAAAGGAGAACACCATGATAGAGATGCCCAGCCACACCGTAACCAGTATGCCATCGTGCCCGGTCAGCGCGATATTACTGAGATCAACCTGATCGATAACCGCCGAGTTCCAGTAAGGAATCAGCGATAATGAGATTAGCACCAGGCTGGCGATAAACGGCCATACCAGGTAACTCATCACCTTAACCATCAGATCTTTACCAAACCAGATCACAAAGGCCATCAGCAGCAGCAAGAACAGCGCCACGAAACCGCGATTCAACGCTGGCATCTGCAACTGGTTTTCCCAAAACGTCATGAACGTGTTAGTGATGGTGACGCCATAAATCCACAGCAGCGGACAAATCGCAAAGAAGTAAAGGAACGTGATAACTACCCCGCCCGTTTTACCAAAGTGCTCTTCGACCGTTTCCGTAATATTGCCGGACGGATTAGATCCGGATAAACACAGACGCGCCAGCGCCCGGTGACAATAGAACGCAATGGGGTAAGCTAAAACCAGCATCAGCAGAATGGGGATAAGCCCGCCAAACCCGGCGCGGATAGGGAAAAACAGCACCCCGGCGCCAATGGCGGTACCAAATAAACCCAGCGTCCACGTCGTGTCCGATTTACGCCATGACGACTGTTTTGCCTGGCTGGATACAATGCTATCAGTAGTACTCATATCCTATCCTCACGAAAAGATTAAGCGTCAACTAAACCCGTAATTTGTGATACACGAGAAAGATCGATATTGCCGCCAGAAATAATACTGACCGTTTTTCTGTTCTGAATATGGCTATCTAATTTCCCGCTTAATAGTGCGGCGCAGGCCAGAGCGCCAGCGCCTTCAGTAATAACCTTATTGCGCTGAATTAAAGCGATCATGCTGTTACGAATTTCATCTTCGCTAACCAGAACAATGTCATCGACTAATTCACGAACAATTTCATAGGTTAAATTACCCGGGCGGGAGACATCACAACCATCCGCCAGGGTGCCGGTCGTTCGGTGCGTGGTTATTTCGCCAGCGTAATAAGACGCCGCCATACCGTGAACATTTTCGGCCTGTACGCCGATAACTTTAATGGTCGGGTTAATCGATTTAATCGCAATGGCAATACCTGCAATTAAACCACCGCCGCCAATAGGCACGATGACATTATCGACATCGTACAGATCTTCCATAATTTCCAGACCAATAGTGCCCTGCCCGGCAATGACTTTTGGATCGTCGTAAGGCGGAATAAAAATGCGGCCTTCGGTTTCGACAATTTCACTCACCTTAGCAATGGTGTCATTGAAGTTGTCACCGTGGAGCACCACTTCCGCCGAATAATCACAGGTGGCCGCCACTTTTGACTTTGGCGCGCCCTTCGGCATCACGACTTTGCCGTCAATACCCAGCATTGCGCAAGAAAGAGAAACGCCCTGTGCATGATTACCTGCGGAACAGGCCACGACGCCTTTACGTTTTTCCGCCTCCGTTAACGAGCTAAGTTTGTTAAAAGCGCCACGAATTTTAAATGAACCCGTACGCTGCATATTTTCAAACTTGAGAAATATTTCGCCTTTGCAACGTTCACTAAAATAGTTAGAGCGAGGCATTCCCGTTTTATATATCTTCCCCGCCAGTCTTTTTTTCGCTTCGAGGATATCTTCAATTGCAACCGGGAGATCGTATGTAATGTGCATTATAACCTCTTAACCTGGGTATTAAAAATAAGTTACCGTTGCCCACTGTTCAAAAGAAACAGGTGACGTCAATTTCGCTAAATATGTTTATTCCATATCATTCAATTTCTATTAACTGCCTGCGTCTGCATCCATTATATGATGAATATTGTTTAGCCAATTCTACTAATACTGAAGCGGCTTTTTTGATACGATAATTTTTAGACCATACCGCCGCATAACGTGCGACGGGTAACGTGTCTTTGATTGGTATCGTGATAAATTGATTAGAGCCAAAAGGCGTGGTCATATCGCAGGGAATAACAGTTAAGAAATCAGCATTGAGAACAAGATTATATATTGTGACAACGGAATCTGTTTTAACAATGTTTTCGATGTTGATGCCATTTCGTTGTAGAGTGGTGAGTAATTCGCTGTAGTAGCCCATATTCGTTTGCGGCAACACCCACTGTTCGTCTTTTAACGATTCCAGTGTGATGGTGCCGGTGCATGTTCGGGACTTGCTGGCTACCAGGACAAACTCTGATTCAAACAGCGGCTCGACATGCAGATCCTGTAGTTGCATTTCATTACTGAGCGTACCGATAGCAAAGTCCAGCCGCCCGTCGCGCAGGGCCGGCAGGAATGAAGAGAGCTGGGCTTCGTACATGGATACCTGTGCTTTTGGAAAGCCCTCTTTGAACTTATGAATCATATCGGACATGAAGGTAAAGCCAATCAGCGAAGGAAAGCCAAACGAGACGTCGACAACGGTATTGCACGTCATACTGTTCATCTCGTTGATCATGTTTTTCATTTCGCGGGTGATAGATTCAGACCAGGAAAGCAGTACCTGTCCCGCTTCGGTCAACGTAACGCCGGTATTTTTACGTACAATTAGCTCAACGCCAAAATAGGCCTCAACATCGCTAATGATTTTACTGACGGCGGGTTGGGTTAACCCTAACGATTTTGCGGCAGAACCGATAGAACCACTTCTAATGACTTCCTGAAAGACCACCAAATGCTGTGTTTTAGGGAGAACAAGAGTATTCATATCTACCGCTCTGAAATAACATTGTGAACGGCAGGAAGTGTAGCAAATTAAATCTTAAAGGTTATGTGCGACCACTCACAAATTAACTTACCGCAGTTTTTACATGGTCTTTATTAAATAAAGAAAACCCATTACTTCAATGAGTTACAAAAACAAAACAGCAACTTAGCCTGATTTCAATCAAAAAACAGGGTCGGGATAACGATATATTATGGCGATAACCAGCCTATTTTATCTCCTATTTTCGACATCCCATGAAGACGATATTTCAATCAATTACGGGACATTTTATCGGCAATTCCAGCGTTAAATTTAAAGCGTAATTTCTCAAATTTAAGTATAAACCGAAGGTAAATGCGCTTAAAAACCGTTACGCGTCACATTTTTTTACCTTATTTGTTTGTAAAGAAACATTTAATAAAATTTTAACCAAAATATTTCATACATTTAATTTTCATTTACAACAAATAATTTACACCGCTTTCTTGCTGTTTTTCAGGATGTAATTTTGTGAAAGAAATCGATTGCTTTTCACTTCAACTAAAAAGAGCGCAATCCATAGCGTTTTGTGTTTCTCATCACAAAAACGAATAATATTATGTCACCACGGCTGTCAATTAATTGCCGAATGGTGACGCTGGCGTCTTCTGGAACCTCTATACCCCTCACCGGCCTGATAAGCAAAAACCCGCCAGCTTACACTGACGGGTTTTATGAAGAGGTGAAACTGACCGATAAGCCGCTTTCTTTTGGGTATAGCGTCGTGGACAGTCATTCATCCTGCCGCCCTGTAAAAGCAAAAACCCGCCGAAGCGGGTTTTATGAAGAAGTGAAACTGACCGATAAGCCGCTTTCTTTTGGGTATAGCGTCGTGGACTGTCATTCATCCTGTCGCCCGGTAAAAGCAAAAACCCGCCAGCTTACACTGACGGTTTTTTGCATGAAGAAGTGAAACTGACCGATAAGCCGGGTTCTGTCGTGGACAGTCATTCATCTAGGCCAGCAATCGCTCACTGGCTCAAGCAGCCTACCCGGGTTCAGTACGGGCCGTACCTTATGAACCCCTATTTGGCCTTGCTCCGGGTGGAGTTTACCGTGCCACGGACTGTTACCAGCCGCGCGGTGCGCTCTTACCGCACCCTTTCACCCTTACCTGATCCCACTTGCGTGGGCCATCGGCGGTTTGCTCTCTGTTGCACTGGTCGTGGGTTTCCCCCCCAGGCGTTACCTGGCACCCTGCCCTATGGAGCCCGGACTTTCCTCCCCTCCGCCCGTCTCCCCGAAAGGACGACGACGAAGCGGCGACTGTCTGGTCAGCTTCGGCGCGCAGTATAGAGGGTTCGCGCGACTTTGTCACCCTGCGCTGCGCATTCCTATCGCCAGAGCGGCAGCAACATTTCTGGATGCCCGATAAATATTGTCAAAAGCGCCCCGAAAAGCCTCCTCCAGCGTCACGATGCGCGTGAGTACGCTAAAGACAGCGTCGATGCCATAATGATGCACTATCCCTACATCGTGCGTCAGGCTGCCGGCAATGCCAATCACTGGCTTATGATATTTTTTCGCCACATTCGCGACGCCAATCGGCACTTTACCGCGAATACTTTGGCTATCAATCCGCCCTTCTCCCGTCACCACCAGCGTACAGTCGTGGATATGCTCCTCCAGATTCAGTGCCGCCGTGACAATTTCGATCCCGCTGCGTAATTCCGCACCGAGAAAAGCCATTAACGCCGCCCCCATACCGCCTGCCGCGCCTGCGCCGGGCGCCGCCTTTACGTCGACATTCAGCGATTTTTTTATGATGTCGGCATAGTGAGCAAGATTTCTGTCCAGCTCAACAATGTTCTCTTCGGTCGCGCCTTTCTGCGGCCCAAAAATTCGTGATGCGCCGTTGTCGCCGATCAGAGGATTAGAGACATCGCAAGCGACACGAATCGCGCAGAGTTTTAAACGGGGATCGAGCTCTGAAATATCAATGTCGCTTAGACAATGAAGGCTTCCGCCACCGTAACCGATATCCGCGCCGTTTGCATCGCGCAGTTTTGCGCCTAACGCCTGCATCATCCCTGCGCCGCCGTCATTTGTCGCGCTGCCGCCAATGCCGATAATGATATTGCTTGCGCCGCTTTCCAGCGCCTGCAATATCAGCTCCCCCGTTCCCCGCGAGGTTGTAATCAAAGGGTTGCGTTTTTCTGGCGGAACCAGCGCCAGTCCGCTGGCCGCCGCCATTTCAATAAACGCGGTTTTACCATCCCCGGACATTCCCCAGCAGGCTTTCACTTTTTCACCCAACGGCCCGGTCACCCATGCGGCGCGTTCAACGCCCTGCGTCGCGGCAATCATGGCTTCGACCGTTCCTTCGCCGCCATCGGCAACCGGAACAGAGACATATTGCGCATCGGGGAAAATTTCCCGAAATCCTTTTTCTATCGCCTGCGCTACCTCGGCGGCAGAAAGGCTTTCTTTGTAGGAGTCGGGGGCAATTACGATTTTCATAGTGGTAGCCTGTTACTGCACAACGCCGGATGGCGTTTCACTTATCCAGCCTGAAATTCAGGCCCGGATCGCTACACGCCATCCGGGCACAACGTCGTTAGCGAGTGACTTCCACTTTCGCCAGTTTTTCGTAGTAGCACGCCAGCGCGCTATGGTCGTCATTACCGTGTCCATCCGCGCGTAACGCCTGCATCATTTCCATAACGGCGGCGGTCAGCGGGAGCTGCGCGCCAACGCCGTGGGAGGTATCCAGCGCATTCGCCAGATCTTTAATGTGCAGATCGATACGGAAACCTGGCTTAAAGTTTCGGTCCATGACCATCGGCGCTTTCGCATCCAGTACCGTGCTGCCAGCCAGACCGCCGCGAATCGCCTGATAGACCAGATCCGGGTTGACGCCCGCTTTAGTCGCCAGCGTCAGCGCTTCAGACATGGCGGCGATATTCAACGCCACGATCACCTGGTTAGCCAGTTTTGTGACGTTGCCTGCGCCGATATCGCCGGTATGCACCACGGAACCCGCCATCGCTTTCATCAGGTCGTAGTACTTGTCGAAAATGGCTTTATCGCCCCCCACCATCACCGACAGCGTGCCATCAATCGCCTTCGGCTCGCCGCCGCTGACCGGCGCATCCAACATCTCAACGCCCTTCGCCTTCAGCGCATCGCTGATTTCACGGCTTGCCAGCGGCGCGATAGAACTCATATCAATCAATACGGTTCCTGGCTTCGCGCCTTCGATGATACCGTTCTCGCCCAGCGCAACCTCTTTCACATGCGGAGAGTTAGGCAGCATCGTGATGATGACGTCACACTGTTCAGCGATCGCCTTCGCCGTAGAGGCCGTTTCCGCGCCTGCGGCAATGACGTCAGCAATCGCTTCAGGATTACGATCGGACACCACCAGCGAATACCCTGCTTTCAGTAAGTTTTTGCTCATGGGCTTACCCATGATGCCTAAGCCAATAAAGCCAACTTTCATCGTCATAGCGTTCTCTCTTTCCATACCAGGATTATTTTTTAAAGGTGTCGGCAAGCTTCTGCGTGCTGGCGCGGAATGCGCCTAAATCGCTGCCAACGGCGACAAAGGTCGCGCCCCATTCCAGATAACGGCGGGCATCCGCCTCTACCGGCGCCAGAATGCCGCACGGTTTACCGTGCGCTTTAGCGCGGGCGAAAATATGTTGAATCGTCTGCTGCACGTCAGGGTGAGAAGCATTGCCGAGATGACCCAGCGCGGCGGCCAAATCGCTTGGGCCGACAAAAATGCCATCAACGCCTTCCGTTGCGGCGATGGCATCAACATTGTCGACACCCAACTGGCTTTCGATTTGAACAATAATGGTGATGTTTTTGTTCGACTGCGCAAAGTAATCAGGCACCGTACCGAACATATTCGCGCGGTGAGAAACGGAGACGCCGCGAATGCCTTCCGGCGGGTAACGCGTCGAGGCGACGGCGCGAGCCGCTTCCTCTTGCGTTTCAACAAAGGGGATCAGGAAATTATAAAACCCAATATCCAGCATCCGTTTGATAATGACCGGTTCATTGGTTGGCACACGTACTACAGGCGCGCTGGCGCTGCCTTTCAATGCCATTAACTGCGGAATTAAGGTGGTCACATCGTTCGGCGCATGTTCGCCATCCAGTACCAGCCAGTCAAATCCCGCCAGACCGAGAACTTCGGTGGTGATTGGGCTTGCCAGTGCAGACCAGCAGCCAATCTGCACCTGTTGCGCCGCCAGCGCCGCTTTAAACTTATTCGGGAAAATAGCGTTATTCATCGCTTATACCTTCGCTTATTTCTTTAATTCTCTACATGTGATGCCGCCACCATAACTTATAGCAACGACAATAAAATGCTTATCTGAAATCAGAATGGGTCTCCGCATTCTATTTCTAATGTGGTACACATCCTGTAGCACAATATACCGTTCTGATATCTTTATCGTCTTTTATTATTATCATGATATTTTCAAATAACTCGTCAGATACACTGAATTCGCCATTCAGTATAAACAGCCTATGGCGGATAATCATTGTGCAAACGCTCATTAAAAAGGGATTGTTTAACGCTTATTTTTGAGCATACGCCCATGATACTGGGCGCTAATGCACACATTTACGCTTTACCCGGCCTACATAAAAAATTTCATAATTTGCGGTGATCTGGATCACATTCTTATATTTATACTCCTGTCATTCTTATTTCATTATGCATGAACTTTATTTCTTATATTGAGATTTAACGATTTAACCATAACCAAAATAGATAATCCTATTTCTATCATCTAGGCTGGAGAATGTTGAACAATGGCCAATATCGAAATTCGCCAGGAATCGCCATCGGCGTTTTATATAAAAGTACATGAAACCGATAATGTCGCAATTATTGTTAATGACCACGGCCTTAAAGCCGGAACACGTTTTCCGGATGGCCTGGAACTGACTGAACATATTCCGCAAGGCCATAAAGTCGCTCTGACGGATATCCCCGCTCACGGCGAAATCATCCGTTATGGCGAAGTCATCGGTTATGCGGTACGCGACATCCCGCGCGGAAGCTGGATCGACGAGTCGCTGGTTGAACTGCCAAAAGCGCCGCCGCTGAATACGCTACCGCTGGCGACCAAAGTACCGGAACCGCTGCCGCCGCTGGAAGGCTACACGTTTGAGGGCTATCGTAACGCCGATGGCAGCGTCGGCACCAAAAATCTGCTTGGCATTACCACCAGCGTGCACTGTGTGGCGGGCGTGGTCGATTATGTGGTGAAAGTAATTGAGCGCGATCTCCTGCCCAAATACCCGAATGTCGATGGCGTTGTAGGGCTAAACCATCTGTACGGCTGCGGCGTGGCAATCAACGCGCCAGCGGCGGTCGTGCCGATTCGCACGATTCATAATATCGCGCTCAACCCCAATTTTGGCGGCGAAGTGATGGTGATTGGCCTCGGTTGCGAAAAACTGCAGCCGGAACGGCTGCTGGAAGGCACCGAGGATGTTCCCGCCATCGCCGTTGAAAGCGCCAGTATTGTGCGTTTACAGGACGAGCAGCATGTCGGCTTTAAATCAATGGTCGACGATATTTTGCGGGTCGCCGAACGCCATCTGACGAAACTGAACCAGCGCCAGCGCGAAACCTGCCCGGCCTCCGAGCTGGTCGTCGGGATGCAATGCGGCGGCAGCGATGCGTTTTCTGGCGTCACGGCAAACCCGGCGGTGGGTTATGCTTCCGATCTGCTGGTACGCTGCGGCGCGACCGTCATGTTCTCGGAGGTCACCGAAGTGCGCGATGCCATTCATCTTCTGACGCCGCGCGCCATCAACGAAGCCGTGGGTAAACGCCTACTGGATGAAATGGCCTGGTACGATAACTACCTTGATATGGGGAAAACCGATCGCAGCGCTAACCCGTCCCCCGGCAACAAAAAAGGCGGCCTGGCGAACGTCGTGGAAAAAGCGCTGGGCTCTATCGCTAAATCGGGTAAGAGCGCCATTGTCGAAGTATTGTCGCCGGGCCAGCGCCCCACCAAACGCGGCCTGATTTACGCCGCGACGCCCGCCAGCGATTTCGTCTGCGGCACGCAGCAGGTCGCTTCCGGCATTACCGTACAGGTCTTTACCACCGGACGCGGCACGCCGTACGGGCTGATGGCGGTGCCGGTCATTAAAATGGCGACGCGTACCGAGCTGGCGAACCGCTGGTATGACTTAATGGATATCAATGCAGGCACCATCGCCACGGGTGAAGAGACAATCGAAGATGTGGGCTGGAAGCTATTTCACTTTATTCTCGATGTCGCCAGCGGCCGGAAAAAGACTTTCTCAGATCAATGGGGATTGCATAACCAGCTGGCAGTGTTTAACCCGGCACCTGTGACCTGATCTATTCTGGAAAGCGCCTCGCAAAACATGGCTTAAGGGCCATGTTTTCATATGTTTGATAAACTGCGCCATGTTCATACCGGATATGGCAAAAACATCTAACCCACCATAAAACCATTCAAATTCAATAAATTGAAATTCTATGCCAGGCGCAACCTTACGTTTCTCACTAATTTGAGTCGCAGCACATGCAATTTGAGGTATGTCGAATATAACGACAGCCTATTAATCACCTTTACTTAATTCTGCTGCCTCATCAATTCTTTAATTTGTGCCAGCGTGGACGTGCCTTCCATCGGCCCACGCGCAGAGATAGCCAGCGATCCTGCGGCATTAGCATGGGCTAAAGCATCGGGTACGGAATATCCCGCAAGAAACAGGCTGACAAAGGTTGCGCCAAAGCAATCGCCAGCGCCTGTAGGATCAACCACCTTCACCGGATACCCAGCCACATGATGTTGTTCGTCTTTTGAATAGTAACTGGCTCCACGAGCGCCACGTTTAATGATGACATGGGCAATTCCACGCTTGTGAAGCCTTGCGACAATTTTCTCTTCATCGCGGGATTTGCTCAGGCCGAAATAATCCAGTTCGCCATCGCTTGGCAGGAAGAAATCCGTGTAGTCAAGAATATATTCAAAGGCCTGCGACATTTCGCGGATCTTTAGCATCTCTTTACGGATATTAGGATCGAAAGAAATTGTGCCACCATTTTCTTTTACAATGCTGATCGCCTTGCGTACGGCATCGATCAAACGAAAGGAAAATAATGATGATCCCATAATATGAAAGTGGCGATATTGCCTAAGTAATGTTTCATCAAGGTGGTCGGCACTCAGCAAACCGCACGCACTGTCCGGCATGTTGAAAATAAAATCTCGCTGGGCCTGGCTTCGGTAGCTGACAAAAGCACTGCCTGTTGTGGCGTTCGGCAGTACGGAAATTCCCTGTACATTTACGCCATCGCGCGACAAGCGGGTAATATTCATAACGCCAAAGGCATCGTTGCCAACACAGCTAAACAACAATGAACGAAAACCAAGTTTAGCAACCTGATCGGCAAATATGGCAGGCGCCCCACTGGGATACGGCCCCCAAAATTCCCCCGGTGAGGAAAATCCCTGGTTCTCTTTTTTTGCCAGAAACTCGACGAGCAATTCACCCAATGTTGCGATTGTTATGTTCATGCGTTGTCCTTCATCTTGCCTGATGCAGGGTCGGGTTTATCCAGGTCAGACATTCGTTATTGGTATAGCTGTTGGTTAAGCCGTCGGCCAGAAACCGTGAGTGGTACTCAGCGGCGACAATCTGTGGCGTAATAATCGCGCTCAGCGTATTCAGTTTTCCTACCGGATAACGCGCCACATCATGAATCGGACGCTGCGCCACCACGGCAATACTCTGTCCACTAAGGCGCAGGCATTCACTTAGCAAAGCAGCTGCACTTTCGTTTTTCACGTTGAGCGTGCCATCCTCGCTGATATGGTCCACCATCACCAGACAACATGACGGTTGAAATTGTTGCAAAGATTGGATGGCGATTTCGCCCCCCAACGCCTGACCACTATGCCCCAGTACACCGCCCAACAACACAATTTCACCATCGATATAATCACGGGCCGGTGCAACATGGCTAAGATCGTTGATGATAAGGCACAGATCCCGATAATCGCCCAGGAAAGGAAGCGCTTTACGCAACACCTCTCCGGCCCCCAGAAACACGGTATCGTCGTCGCAGACCAGACGGGCAACTTGCTTAGCCAGTTCAAGCTCTACGCTATGCTCTAACGCCTGCGACTGCACCACTTCATGGCTTACCGCTGCTCTGACGGGTTGGGCCGTGTAAATCGCTCCGCCAAAGGAGCGTTTCAGATAGCCTTGTTGCTCCAGGTAATTGAGATCATTACGGATCGTTACCCCTGAAACCGATAACATTTCAGCCAAATCGTCTACTTTTATTTCGCCGTTTTTACGGACGATTTCGGCAATGTCCAGACGCCTTTTCAACAGGCTGGTAGATGGTTTTGCCACAACATACCCTTTTTTTCCGCTTCGTCGGGAAGTTATCCCGTGCTTTAACTTTCATTTTTAAACTTCTGACAGGGGATGTCAATTTTGCACCACGTCACCGAATGCTCAATGGAAAACATCACAATAAAATCAAGTAATTATAGAATTTTCACATCTCCCATTTACTTACAAAACAAAATTTAAATCCACACTTTTTCTTTCATTTAAGAAAGATTATCCTGCTTTTGTGTTGATGATCACAATCATGTGTGGCAATGATCGTTACATTACTTTCAAAACGAAGGTTATTTTTATTTTAAACTTTAATTTCGAAAGTTATAAACGGAGACCACTATGTTCATTATTTCCAGTAAAAATATGCTCCAGAAGGCCCAGCATGCAGGCTATGCCGTGCCAGCCTTTAACATCCATAACCTGGAAACCTTGCAGGTGGTGGTAGAAACCGCCGCAGAAATGCGCTCACCGCTGATCGTTGCCGGAACACCAGGCACGTTTAGCTATGCCGGAATGGGTAACATTGTGGCGATCGCGGGCGATCTGGCTCGTGAATACAATCTGCCACTGGCCATTCATCTGGATCATCATGAATCGTTAGCCGATATTGAAAGCAAAGTTATGGCAGGGATTCGTTCAGTCATGATCGATGGTTCCCACTTTCCCTTTGAAGAGAATGTGGCGCTGGTGAAAAGCGTGGTCGATTTTTGCCATCGCTACGACACCAGCGTGGAGGCAGAACTGGGCCGCCTGGGTGGGATCGAAGATGATTTAGTGGTAGACAGCAAAGATGCCCTTTACACCAACCCACAGCAAGCACGTGAGTTTGTGGCGCGCACCGGCATTGATTCGCTGGCGGTTGCTATCGGCACGGCACACGGCATGTATGCCGCTGAACCTAAACTTGATTTTGAGCGACTGGCAGAAATACGCGCTCTGGTGGATATCCCTCTGGTATTGCATGGGGCATCTGGTTTGCCAGAAAGCGATATTCGCCAGGCCATCAGCCTTGGGGTATGCAAAGTCAATGTCGCCACCGAACTGAAAATCGCCTTCTCCGACGCCTTAAAAGAGTATTTCCTACAAAACCCGAAAGCCAATGATCCCCGCCACTATATGCAACCAGCAAAACAGGCGATGAAAGAGGTGGTACGCAAAGTAATTCATGTTTGCGGCTGTGAAGGGCAACTGTGAGGAATCGCCTGTGATCTACACGCTAACACTTAATAGCGCGATTGATATGAATATATTTAGCGATCCTTTACAGCCAAATATTGTCAATCGCACTCACCACACCGAGTTTTGCCCAAATGGTAAAGGGGTAAATGTTGCGCTGGTTCTGGATCACTTTCAAATACCTGCGCATATATTAGGCATTTTTGGTGGTTTCACCGGGCATTATATTGTAGAAAGCCTGCGTACCCGAAAAATGCCAGTCACACCAGCATGGGTAGAAGAACCCACGCGGATTAATATTTTCATTCATGACGGTAAGCAGGAATATAAACTGGTCAACCCTGGCTCATATATTCCAGATGAATGTAAACAACAAATTATCACGATTATTTCGCAACTGCCCGATGCAGACTATCTGGTGATAAGCGGCAGCCTGCCACAAGGTATTGAAAGCCGCTTTTACGCAGAAATTATGCATATTTGTCAGCAAAAAAATATCGGCGTAATTTTAGATATTAGTCATCCGTCATTACGTCAGTTACTGGAGTTCAAACCGTTATTAATTAAACCAAATGATGAAGAGGTTAAAGCAATATTCGGTTTAACTGTCTCTGACGACAATGATGCGAAAAATACTCTAACCACTTTACATGCACTTGGTGCACAAAATGTTCTGCTAACCCTTGGCGCTAAAGGAATGTATTTCTCCAATGGGATTGATTACTGGTTTTGTAGCGCGCCAACGGTTGATTTGGTGAGCTCCGCCTGTGCAGGCGATGCTGCACTGGCCGCCTTTCTCAGCCAGTGGTTATCTACAGGAGAAGTGGAATATGCCTTATCTCTTGCCAGTGCAACAGGAGCTGATGTCGCAAGTTCTGCCGGACTAGGCCAACTTGCGGCAATAGAAACCTTACTTTCGCAAATCCACGTCAGAAAGCTGTAGGTTAAATTACAATATAAGGTCTGCTTATGAAAAAGATCATTGCAGTGACCGGCTGCCCTACCGGTATTGCGCATACATTTATGGCTGAAGAAGCCTTAAAAAATGCCGCGAAAAAATTATCTGTTGAAATAAAAGTTGAAACCAATGGTGCCAGTGGCGTTGAAAATGCCATTCAACCTGCTGATCTGGTAGATATTGCCGGAGTCATTATTGCGGCGGATAAAGATGTCTTACCTGATCGCTTTAATGGTTTACCGGTTATTGAAGTACCGGTAAAAGAAGCAATCCATCATCCTGCGGAGCTGATTAACAAAGTTATTAATGGTGAAGCCCCAATACGTAAAGGCGAATCAACCACCAGCACGGAAATTATCGAAAAAGAATCACTGGGGCGACAAATTTATAAGCACCTGATGAGTGGTGTTTCAAATATGCTACCTTTTGTAGTTGCCGGAGGCATATTAATTGCGATGTCGTTTTTATGGGGGATTTATTCCGCTGATCCTAATTCAGCTGAATACAATGCAACCGCCGCTATGCTAATGAAAATCGGTCAGCAAGCCTTTTCGATTATGGTTCCGGTCTTTACCGCTTATATTGCATTCTCTATTTCTGGCAGACCAGGGATGGTGGCTGGGTTTGTCGGCGGCTTACTGGCAAATGCTACCGGAGCAGGATTTCTCGGTGGGATAATTGCCGGATTCGCCGCCGGTTACCTGATGTTATGGGTAAAGAATCGACTCGAAGGCTTACCGCGTCAGTATGAAGGCCTGAAATCGATTTTTATTATGCCGCTCATTGGCGTACTGGTTATTGGCGTGTTGATGTCGCTGCTTGGGCAACCTGTCGCAGCTATCAATAATAGCATGATGAACTGGCTGGCATCGCTACAGGAAGCGAATCCAATATTGCTGGGTATTGTGGTGGGTGCAATGTGCTCTTTTGACTTTGGCGGCCCGGTAAACAAAGCCGCTTATGTCACCGGCACGCTTTTACTGGGCCAGGGCAACTTCTACTTTATGGCTGGTGTGTCTGCCGCATGTATTACTCCACCACTGGTAATTGCTCTGGCGACCACCTTCTTTCCAAAAGGTTTTAGCGAGGAAGAACGTGCCGCAGGCATGGTTAACTATATCCTCGGTTGTACACACATCACTGAAGGCGCGATTCCTTTCGCAGCGAAAGATCCTTTGCGTGTCATCCCGATGATGATGATTGCTTCCAGCATTTCCGCAGTACTTAGCTACAGCTTGCGTATTCAGGTTCCGGCTCCTCACGGCGGCTTCTTAATTTTACCTTTGGTGAGTCAGCCGCTGGCCTGGGTGTTATGTATCCTTGCGGGCTCTGCATGTGGTGCGGTGATGCTTGGCCTATGGAGATTGTGGGCTGTGCGCAAAAATTCAGTCAACACAACTCCTGTAGCAAAGGCTGGAGGTCAGAATGCAGCTCTGTGAACACGATATTTTTATCAGCGATGAGCGCCTCGATAAAGTCACCGCTCTGCACCGTGTGGTGGAAAAGTTATCTGCGGCTGGCAATACCACGACTGACTATTTACGCGGCATGTTGGATCGCGAAGCACAGATCTCCACTTATCTGGGAAATGGAATCGCGATCCCACACGGTACGCCAGAGTCTCGCGATGCGGTATTACAAACCGGTGTAAAGGTAATCGTTTTTCGCCACGGCGTTGACTGGGGTGACGGCAATACCGCGTATCTGGTCACCGGAATTGCCGCGCGCTCCAATGAACATCTTGAGATTTTGCGCCAACTGACTCGCGTGCTCAGCGATGACGCTATTCTGCAAGCACTGGCTAAAGCCGAATCCCCCAGTCAGGTTTTAGCGCTACTGACTGGATCGACGACCAATACGCCAGCAGCCGTGGAGTTGCAGGAGGGTGAGCAGGCAACGTTTGTCATCCATAATCCGCATGGTTTACATGCCAGACCCAGTGCGGTACTGGTGAAGTTTATCAAACAGTTTCAAAGCCACATTACGGTAGAAAATCTGGATAGCGCCTCCGGCCCGGTGGACGGGAAAAACCTGATGCGAGTGGTGTCGCTCGGCGCGAAAAAGGGGCATCGCTTGTTGTTCCGGGCGCAGGGCGAAGATGCACAGCAGGCACTACGTGAAATCGGGGAACTTATCACCTCTGGTGCAGGCGAGATGATCACCGTTCCCGTTACCCCACCACCAGAAGTCATGCAGCCAAAGCGCAGTTGGCTATCTCGATTGTTTAATTAGCCTTCATTTGTTCCTCCGTGCCCGCTCCGGCGGGTACGGTTTTTCATGACAAAGTGAAGTTACAGACATTACACACCATTTCGTTACCTTACATTTCCTTTCGCAACTTTCATTTATCAGATCAAAATCACAAAACAACATTACGAAAGCCTATAAATTCTTTCGAAGAAGAAAAACGAAAGAACTCGGAGATAAAAGTGAAAGAAATAATTGCTCGTCATAAAGCAGGAGAACATCTGGGCATCTGTTCAGTTTGTTCTGCTCATCCCCTGGTTATCGAATCAGCTCTGCTTTTCGATCTCAATACTGACAACAAGGTATTGATTGAAGCCACATCCAATCAGGTGAATCAGTTTGGCGGTTATACCGGAATGAAACCGGCTGATTTTCGTGATTTTGTTTATGGCATTGCTCAGGAAGTGGGATTTCCACGTGAGCGGTTGATTCTTGGCGGCGATCATTTAGGGCCTAACTGCTGGCAGAACGAACCGGCAGCGGCGGCAATGGAAAAGTCAGTTGAGTTAATAAAAGCGTATGTCGCCGCTGGTTTTAGCAAAATTCACCTGGACGCGTCGATGTCCTGCGCTGACGACCCGACACCGTTGGATCCGATGGTCGTTGCACGCCGTGCCGCCGTGCTTTGTAAAGCAGCAGAAGAGACCGCAAACGAAGAACAAAAATGCCATCTGACTTATGTCATCGGCACGGAAGTGCCCGTTCCTGGCGGTGAAGCCAGTACCATCGGCAGCGTTCATGTCACCCGCGAAGTCGATGCTGCCCGTACGCTGGAAACTCACCAAATCGCGTTTCGTGAATCAGGTCTGGAAGAAGCACTGTCACGCGTGATCGCCATTGTGGTGCAGCCGGGCGTTGAATTTGATCATACCCAGATTATTCATTATCAGCCGCAGGCGGCACAGGCGCTCTCCGCATGGATAAAAGAAACGCCGATGGTCTATGAAGCGCATTCGACTGATTACCAAACTCGCCAGGCCTACCGCGCCCTCGTTCGCGATCATTACGCCATTCTGAAGGTCGGCCCGGCGCTCACTTTCGCGCTGCGCGAAGCCATTTTCGCACTTGCGCAAATGGAAAATGAACTGGTATCCCCGGAACAACGTAGCCGCGTGATGGAAGTTATCGATGAAGTGATGCTCAACGAACCAGGCTACTGGAAAAAATACTACCGTCCAACCTGGAGCCAGGCGATGGTCGACATCCACTTTAGTTTGTCTGACCGTATTCGCTATTACTGGCCGCACCCGCGTATTCGTCAAAGCGTAGAGAAGTTAATCGCCAATCTGAACAACGTCACATTGCCGCTGGGATTAATTAGCCAGTTTATGCCCGTACAGTTTGAACGCCTGTCTGAGGGCGTGCTCACCCCTACGCCGCATAACCTGATTATTGACAAAATTCAGGATGTTCTGCGCGCTTATCGCTTCGGTTGCACGCCGGATGTCGCCTGAATAATGGAGAATTTATGAGCCAACTATTTGTCCGAACCGGAATCACATTCGACTCGAGCCAACAGGCGCTGGCGCACATTGGCAAAGAGATGCTGGCGAAAGGCGTGGTACATGATAGTTATCCGCAGGCGCTGGTGGAACGTGAAGCGTCTTTTCCTACCGGCATTGCGCTGGAGCGTCACGCCGTCGCTATCCCTCATTGCGAGGCGGTTCATGCGAAATCACCCGCTATCTATCTGATTCGTCCAGATAAGCCGGTCATGTTTCAACAGGCGGATGATGACGAAGAGATTGCCGTTTCGTTAATCATCGCCTTAATCGTTGAAAACCCGGCGGCACAGCTAAAACTTCTGCGCCGCCTGTTTAGTGAGCTACAGAACCCGAGCACCCTCGATGCCCTGTTAAGCGCGCCGGATGCCGAACTGGCGATACGCTTTCAGGAAACCATCCTTGAGCCTGAGCAGTGCGTCCAGGTTTGATAATAAATTGATAATAATGAGGAATACCCTATGAAACGTAAAGTAATTGTGGCCTGTGGCGGTGCGGTTGCAACCTCAACGATGGCTGCGGAAGAAATTAAAGAGCTATGTGATGCCAACCATATTGAGCTCGACTTAGTGCAATGCCGGGTCACCGAAATCGAAACCTATATGGACGGCGCCGATCTTATCTGTACCACTGCCAGGGTCGATCGCGCCTTCGGCGATATTCCCGTCGTTCACGGTATGCCTTTTGTTTCCGGCGTGGGTATTGAAGCATTACAGCAAAAAATTCTGTCCATTCTCATGGGGTAACGTATGTTTAGCGAAATAATGCGTTATATCCTCGACTTAGGCCCAACGGTGATGTTGCCTCTGGTGATCATCGTGTTCTCTAAACTGCTGGGAATGAAGCTTGGGGATTGTTTTAAATCGGGTTTGCATATTGGTATCGGCTTCGTGGGTATTGGTCTGGTCATCGGCCTGATGCTGGATTCTATCGGCCCCGCGGCGAAAGCCATGGCGGAACATTTCCAAATCAATCTCCACGTTATTGACGTCGGCTGGCCAGGTTCATCGCCCATGACCTGGGCGTCACAAATCGCGCTGGTCGCGATCCCTGTCGCCATCGGGGTTAACGTCCTGATGCTGGTGACCCGCATGACCCGCGTGGTGAATGTTGATATCTGGAATATCTGGCACATGACCTTCACGGGCGCCATGCTGCATCTGGCGACCGGTTCATACTGGCTGGGGATTCTGGGCGTTGTGGTTCATGCCGCCTTTGTCTACAAACTGGGGGACTGGTTTGCCAAAGATACCCGCGACTATTTTGGCCTCGAGGGGATTGCTATCCCACACGGCTCATCCGCGTACCTGGGCCCCGTGGCGGTGCTCGTTGATACCATTATCGAGAAAATTCCGGGCCTCAATCGTATTCACTTTAGCGCAGATGATGTCCAGAAACGCTTCGGACCGTTTGGCGAGCCGGTGACTGTCGGCTTCGTGATGGGGCTGGTGATTGGTGTACTGGCAGGCTACGACGCCAAAGCCGTTCTGCAACTGGCGGTCAAAACCGCAGCGGTGATGCTGCTTATGCCACGCGTCATTAAACCTATTATGGATGGCCTAACGCCTATCGCGAAACATGCGCGTAAACGTCTACAGGCCAAATTTGGCGGGCAGGAGTTCCTGATAGGCCTTGATCCAGCGCTACTGCTCGGTCATACCTCTGTTGTCTCCGCGAGCCTGATATTCATTCCGCTGACCATCCTGATTGCCGTCTTAGTACCGGGGAACCAGGTGCTGCCGTTCGGCGACCTCGCCACCATCGGTTTCTTTATTGCGATGGCGGTCGCGGTACACCAGGGCAACCTGTTCCGCACGCTGATTTCAGGTGTCATTATTATGGGTATCACCCTGTGGATAGCCACCCAGACGATTGGCCTGCATACCCAGCTGGCTGCCAATGCCGGAGCGCTAAAAGCAGGCGGACAAGTCGCCTCGCTGGATCAGGGCGGTTCCCCCATCACCTGGCTGCTGATTCAACTTTTTACCTGGCAGAATATCGTCGGCTTCGCCGTCATTGCCATTATCTATCTGGCCGGCGTACTGCTGACCTGGCGTCGCGCCCGACAGTTTGTCGCGGCTGAGAAAGCCACGGCGCTACAGCAAAGTCAAATCGCCTCTTAATTTTAGGGGAGCAATCGCTCCCCTCACCTTCCTGGAGAATGTTATGAAATCAGTGGTTATTCACGCTGAGGGAGACGTGCGCGTTGAAGAACGTCCCTTACCACAACTGCAAGCCGAGGACGATGTGTTGGTCAAGGTCGTTAGCTCAGGGCTTTGCGGGTCGGATATCCCGCGTATTTTCGCGCAGGGCGCCCATTATTATCCTATTACGTTAGGTCATGAATTCAGCGGCTACGTTGAATCCTACGGCACAGGCGTAACGGATATGCAGCCCGGCGATGCCGTCGCTTGTGTCCCGCTTCTTCCCTGCTTTCACTGTCCGCAATGCGAACGCGGTTACTTTTCTTTATGCAAACAGTATCAGTTTGTAGGATCGCGCAGCGAAGGTGGTAATGCGGAATATGTGGTGGTCAAACGGGCCAATCTTTTCCGCTTGCCGTCTGATATGCCGATTGAAGATGGCGCGTTTATCGAACCGATTACCGTGGGCTTACACGCCTTTCATCTGGCGCAGGGCTGCGAGGGGAAAAACGTAATTATCGTCGGGGCCGGGACAATTGGCCTGCTGGCCTTACAGTGCGCGCGGGAACTGGGCGCGCGAAGCGTAACGGCGATTGATATCAATCCGCAGAAACTGGAACTGGCGAAAGCGCTCGGCGCAACGCATACCTGTAATAGCCGGGAAATGACCGCCGACGACATCCAGACCGCGTTGTCCGACATTCAGTTTGATCAACTGGTTCTCGAAACGGCAGGAACTCCCCAGACCGTCTCGCTGGCTATCGATATCGCCGGGCCGCGCGCGCAACTGGCGCTGGTGGGGACGTTACATCACGATCTCACCCTGACAACGCGTACATTCGGGCTAATTTTGCGTAAAGAGCTCACGCTCCTCGGCAGTTGGATGAACTACTCCGCGCCATGGCCAGGAGAAGAATGGGAAACCGCAGCGCGCCTGTTGGCTGAAAAACGTCTTCAACTGACCCCTCTCATTGCCCATCGCGGCGATGCGGAAAGCTTTGCAGAAGCAGTCAAAGCGCTTAATGGCGCGCCCATGCAGGGCAAAATCTTACTTCAACTTTCCTGATGGTACGAGCCAGCAACCTGCGCTGGCTCACATTTCCTTTCGAAATTTAGCGTTCACCTTTCGCAATCCTTCGATTAAACTAGTTACAGTTAATTATCAGGCAAATCAATATGAACTCATTTGAGCGAAGAAATAAAATTGTCGACCTGATTAATACGCAAGGCAGCGTGCTGGTGATGGACCTTTCAAATACCTTTGGTATTTCTGAAGTGACTATCCGTGCTGACCTGCGTCTGCTGGAAGAGAAAGGCCTTGTCACCCGTTTTCATGGCGGCGCGGCAAAACCGGGAAGTCATCTGGCGGAAGGCGACAATCAGGAAGTCATTCTGGAAGATCGGTATCAACTCGCCAGCGATCCGAAAAAGCGGATTGCCCAGGCGGCTGCGGCAATGGTTGAAGAAGGAATGACCATCATTCTGGATAGCGGGAGCACAACATTACTGATTGCGGAAGCGCTCGCGCGAAAAAGCAATATTACGGTGATCACTAACAGCTTGCCTGCCGCTTTTACGCTATCAGAAAATAAAGATCTCACGCTGGTGGTCTGCGGCGGTACGGTACGGCATAAAACCCACTCAATGCACGGCACGATTGCGGAACGATCGCTACACGGCATCAGCGCCGATGTCATGTTTGTCGGGGCGGATGGTATTGATGCGACAAACGGTATTACCACGTTTAACGAAGGTTATTCCATTAGCGGCGTCATGGCGGCGGCGGCACACAAAGTTATCGCGGTACTGGACGCGACCAAATTTAACCGTCGCGGCTTTAACCAGGTATTGCCGATGGACAAGATCAACTGTGTGATAACCGATGACACTATCAGCAAACAGGATAAAGCGGCATTAGCGAAAACAGGCGTGGAATTAATGATCGTCTAAAAAGGAGTCGGTTATGCGTTGCTGATCGCGAGAGTAAGCTCGAAGGAAAGGCCCGGCCCGCTATCACCGCCCAATGCCCCCATCAATTTACCCACATCAATCACCTGATTGAGTATTAACGCGATGGCGATAAAAGGCGGTTCCCGGGCGCTCGCTTTTACTCTTCCTGCTGCTCCAGCGCATACTTATACAGCGCATTTTTCTTCACGCCGTGAATTTCTGCTGCCAGCGCCGCCGCTTTTTTCAGCGGCAGTTCTGCCTGTAGCAGCGCCAGCGTGCGCAGCGCGTCGGCGGGCAGGTCGTCTTCTTGCGCTTTATGGCCTTCGACAATCAGCACCATTTCGCCTTTGCGACGGTTTTCATCTTCTTTGACCCACGCCAGCAGCTCGCCGACCGGCGCGCCGTGAATCGTCTCCCAGGTTTTGGTCAGCTCACGCGCCAGCACCACATAACGGGATTCTCCCAATACCGCGACGATATCTTCCAGGCTATCTAACAGGCGGTGGGTTGACTCATAAAAAATCAGCGTTCGCGGTTCCGTTTCAATGGCTTTTAGCGCATCACGGCGGCCTTTGGATTTCGCCGGTAAAAAGCCTTCATAGCAGAAACGGTCAGATGGCAGGCCAGCGGCGCTCAGGGCGGCAATCGCCGCACATGGCCCTGGTAGCGGCACCACGCGAATCCCCGCTTCACGGCAGGTACGCACCAAGTGATAGCCGGGGTCATTAATTAGTGGCGTACCGGCGTCGGAAACCAGCGCAATGTTCTGCCCTTCTTTTAGCTTCGCGACCAGCGTTTCCGCTTTTTGTTGTTCGTTATGGTCGTGCAGCGCGAACAATCGGGCATTAATCCCAAAATGTTGCAGCAATAAACCGGTGTGACGAGTATCCTCGGCGGCAATCAGATCTACAGCCTGTAACACCTCCAACGCACGCTGGGTGATATCCGCCAGATTACCGATAGGAGTAGGTACAATAAAGAGTTGGCCCTGAGAATTATCCGCCGATTCGTTTTGTTTCATTGTGTCGTCCGTATTGCCGATTTAATATTGAGCATTGCGTAAAAAAATATCACTGGATACAGTATGGTACCCTCAACATTTTCTCGTTTGAACGCCGCACGCGCGCTGCCTGTCGTCCTGGCTGCGCTACTTTTCGCCGGGTGCGGCACCCAGGCGCCAGATCAAAGCGCAGCCTATATGCAGGGTTCAGCGCAAGCTGACTCCGCCTTTTACCTGCATCAGATGCAGCAAAGCGCAGATGATAGCAAGACCAACTGGCAATTACTCGCCATTCATGCACTGCTGAAAGAAGGAAAAAGCCAGCAGGCCGTCGAGTTGTTCAACCAACTCCCGCAAAATCTGAACGATACCCAGCGTCGCGAACAGTCTTTATTAGCGGTAGAAATCAAACTGGCGCAAAAAGATGTCGCAGGCGCGCAGGCCTTGCTGGATAAACTAAAACCCGCCGACTTTGCGCCAAATCAGCAAGCGCGTTACTGGCAGGCGCAGATCGTTGCCAGCCAGGGACGCCCGTCGCTTACCCTGTTGCGGGCGTTAATCGCCCAGGAACCGCTACTGGCGGCGAAAGATAAACAAAAAAATATCGACGCCACCTGGCAGGCGCTCTCCGCCATGACGCCGGATCAGGCCAGGACGCTGGTTATCAACGCTGATGAAAATGTGCTTCAGGGTTGGCTGGATCTGCAACGCGTCTGGTTTGACAACCGCAACGATCCAGACATGCTGAAAGCTGGGATCGCCGACTGGCAAAAACGCTACCCGCAAAATCCGGGGGCGAAAATGCTGCCGACGCAGCTCGTCAATGTACAACGTTTTAAACCAGCTTCCACCAGCAAAATCGCTCTGCTGCTGCCGCTGAACGGTCAGGCTGCCGTGTTTGGCCGTACCATCCAGCAAGGTTTCGAAGCCGCGAAAAACCTCGGCACCCAGGCGGTAGAGATGCAGCCTGCCGCCGCGCCTGATGCGCCAGTAGAACCTGGCGTGGAGGAGACGCAACCACAAATGACCAACGGCGTCGCCAGTCCGTCGCAGGCCTCGGTGAGCGATCTGACTGATGACGCTCCAGCCCAGTCCGCTACGCCAGTCAGCGCGCCACAAACTCCCCCTGCTACAGCAAGCGCGCCGGCGGATCCCTCCGCTGAATTAAAAATCTACGATACCTCTTCCCAGCCGTTGGATCAGGTGCTTGCTCAGGTTCAGCAAGACGGCGCCAGTATCGTGGTCGGGCCGCTGTTGAAAAACAATGTGGAAGCGCTGATGAAAAGCAACACGCCGCTCAACGTGCTGGCGCTCAACCAGCCGGAAACGGTACGTAGCTTCCCTAATATCTGCTATTTCGCGCTCTCTCCAGAAGATGAAGCCCGTGACGCGGCGCATCATATTTATGACCAGGGCAAGCAGTCGCCGCTGCTGTTGATCCCACGCAGCACGCTTGGCGATCGCGTGGCGAACGCCTTCACCCAGGAGTGGCAAAAACTGGGCGGCGGCATCGTGTTACAGCAAAAATTCGGCTCCGTAGCCGAGCTGAAAATGGGCGTGAACGGCGGCGCGGGTATCGCGTTGACGGGCAGTCCGGTCGCCGCCAGCGTGCCTGCACAGCCTGGCGTCACCATTGGCGGTCTGACTATCCCTGCGCCGCCGACCGACGCGCAAATCACCGGCGGCGGACGCGTAGACGCGGTCTATATTCTGGCTACGCCGGAAGAGATTGGCTTTATCAAACCGATGATCGCCATGCGTAACGGCACCCAGAGCGGCGCGACGCTGTATGCCAGCTCTCGCAGCGCGCAAGGCACCTCCGGCCCTGACTTCCGTCTGGAAATGGAGGGTTTACAATACAGTGAAATTCCTATGCTGGCAGGCGGCAATATGCCGTTGATGCAGCAGGCGCTGAGCGCTGTACATAACGACTATTCTCTGGCGCGGATGTACGCCATGGGCGTGGATGCCTGGACGCTGGCAAACCACTTTTCGCAGATGCGTCAGGTGCAGGGATTTGAGATCAATGGCAATACCGGCGCATTAACCGCCAGCCCGGATTGTGTGATTAACAGGAAGTTATCATGGCTCAAATACCAGCAAGGGGAGATTGTTCCCGCCAGCTAACGCGTAAACAGGCTGGCGACGCGTGGGAAGCTGCCGCGCGTCGCTGGCTGGAAAGCAAAGGACTGCGGTTTATCGCCGCCAACGTGCGCGAGCGCGGCGGCGAAATCGATCTGATCATGCGCGACGGAAAAACGACGGTTTTTGTTGAGGTCCGCTATCGGCGCTCCGGGCTTTATGGCGGCGCGGCGGCCAGTGTGACCCGCAGCAAGCAACACAAATTATTACATACTGCCCGCTTGTGGCTCGCCCGCCAGAATGGGAGTTTTGATACTGTGGATTGTCGGTTCGATGTGTTAGCCTTCACCGGAAATGAGATTGAGTGGTTTCGGGATGCGTTTAACGACCACTCATAATTGAAGATTTTAAGGATTAGCGTGCTCGAAAGAATCAAAGTTTGCTTTACAGAAAGCATTCAAACTCAAATTGCTGCGGCGGAAGCGCTTCCGGATGCCATTTCCCGCGCCGCCATGACGCTGGTTCATTCCCTGCTTAACGGCAACAAAATCCTCTGTTGTGGAAACGGGACGTCCGCGGCCAACGCACAGCATTTTGCTGCCAGCATGATTAACCGCTTTGAAACGGAGCGACCCAGTTTACCCGCCATTGCACTAAATACCGATAATGTGGTCTTAACTGCGATCGCTAACGATCGCCTGCACGATGAAGTTTATGCAAAACAAGTCCGGGCGCTGGGACATGCAGGCGATGTTTTATTGGCGATCTCTACGCGTGGTAATAGTCGCGATATCGTAAAAGCCGTTGAAGCAGCCGTCACACGTGACATGACCATTGTGGCGCTAACCGGGTATGACGGGGGCGAGCTGGCCGGACTATTAGGGCCGCAGGATGTCGAAATTCGTATCCCTTCACACCACAGCGCGCGCATTCAGGAAATGCATATGCTGACGGTAAACTGCCTGTGCGATTTGATCGATAACACGCTTTTTCCTCACCAGGATGATTAAGGAGTACACATGAAGGCATTTTCGCCGCTCGCAGTCCTTATTTCTGCGTTGCTATTGCAAGGTTGCGTCGCCGCCGCGGTAGTGGGTACGGCAGCCGTCGGCACCAAAGCCGCAACCGACCCGCGTAGCGTGGGCACCCAGGTGGATGACGGAACGCTGGAACTGCGTGTCAGCAGCGCGCTGTCGAAAGATGAGCAAATCAAAAAAGAGACGCGCATCAATGTCACGGCTTATCAGGGCAAAGTTTTGTTAGTGGGCCAGTCGCCAAACAGCGAACTCTCCGCACGCGCGAAACAGATAGCGATGGGCGTTGAAGGCACCACCGAGGTCTATAACGAGATTCGCCAGGGTCAGCCTATCGGCCTGGGGACCGCCTCTAACGATACCTGGATCACCACGAAAGTTCGCTCACAGCTACTGACCAGCGATCAGGTAAAATCGTCAAATGTGAAAGTCACCACCGAGAATGGCGAAGTGTTCCTGCTGGGCCTGGTGACTGAACGTGAAGGTAAAGCGGCAGCAGACATCGCCAGCCGGGTGAGCGGCGTGAAACGCGTGACCACCGCCTTTACGTATATCAAGTAACCGGTGTGCCGGGTGGCGATAAGAATGTGTAAACCGCGTCGCCATCCGGTAAATCATCCGGCTTCGCTACTCCGCTTTTTCCCGCAGTTGCGATGAGGTCAGAATCGTCACGCCTTCTTGTGCTGGCGCCAGCGCTTCCGCCAGCATGGCCCGCGCCACATCCCGCGCATCGATCGATTTCCAGTTTCCTGGCAACAGCCGGAATAGCGGAGCGAAAAGCGTTTCATTCACCCGCCGCGTTGTTCTGTCGCCGAGCAGCATAGAAGGTCGGGCAATCGTCAAACGAGGCCAATTTTGCGCGATTAACGCCTCCTCCATTTCTCCTTTCACCCGATTGTAGAAAAACGGAGAGTGCGCGTTTGCTCCCATTGCGCTGACCACCAACATGTGCTGCGCGCCCAGTCGACGCCCGGTCAGCGCGGTATCAACCACCAGCGTATAATCCGCATGAATAAACGCCGCTTTACTTCCCGCTTCACGCCGGGTCGTGCCCAGGCAGCAAAAAACAATATCCACCGGGTCGGTCACCTGAGCTAACGCGTCGGTAAGCTGCGGATCGTGAGGGTTATAAACGCCGACAATATCCGTCAGCGGGCGACGCGTCGGCGCGGCGATAGCGCTCACCTGCGGCGTGTTGATTAACATTCTCAGCAGATGTCCGCCGACCAGTCCGGTCGCGCCGGTAATCAGTACCTGACTCATCCTCGCTCCTTTACAGATTTGTCCACCTTGCACTCTCGGCCCTATCGACCAGGCTTAATAGTCTACGAGGTAAGTATCCATCATTGTGGAAAATTTGCCTTACCCGACGCCACCACTGCGGAGGAAACGCATGAGTAAGAAAATTGCCGTTTTGATTACCGATGAATTTGAAGATTCAGAATTTACCTCGCCGGCAGCAGAATTCCGTCAGGCCGGCCATGAGGTCATCACCATCGAAAAAGAGGCGGGTAAAACGGTGAAAGGAAAAAAAGGCGAGGCCAGCGTCACCATTGATAAGGCTATTGATGACGTTCGTCCCGACGAGTTCGACGCCTTGCTATTGCCGGGAGGTCATTCGCCGGACTACCTGCGCGGCGACAGCCGTTTCGTGGATTTTACCCGCGATTTCGTTAACAGCGGTAAACCGGTTTTTGCCATTTGCCACGGCCCACAGTTGTTGATCAGCGCCGATGTCATTCGTGGCCGCAAACTCACGGCGGTGAAACCGATTATTATCGATGTGAAGAACGCGGGCGCGGAATTTTACGATCAGGAAGTCGTCGTCGATAAAGATCAGCTGGTGACCAGCCGCACGCCTGACGACCTGCCGGCATTTAACCGCGAGGCGCTACGCCTGCTGGGCGCGTGAGTCGCGTAACCAGTGCAGTTTTTTACCAAACCCCAGCGTGTTGTCGGTGAATTTAATTTCATCCAGCCGGATTTCCCATACCGGCGCTGGCAGCACCCTGGCGACCGGGAAGCGACGAAGGTAAGCTTTACGCGCGGCGTCGCTCTCCTGCCCCTCCA
Source organism: Salmonella sp. 32010601201800023SM (assembly GCF_017572235.1). Classification (NCBI taxonomy): domain Bacteria; kingdom Pseudomonadati; phylum Pseudomonadota; class Gammaproteobacteria; order Enterobacterales; family Enterobacteriaceae; genus Salmonella; species Salmonella sp. 32010601201800023SM. Next base: position 127,594 of record NZ_JAGEQS010000002.1, on the reverse strand, counting down.
GACGGCGAATTTCCCCTTTAAACTGTACGCCGCGAATGCGCGCCACCGTTTTCGGCTGACCATTGACCGTTCCCGCAACTGGCGCGCACGCGCCAGACATTTGCGCATGGCGGGTTTTATCATCCGTTAACAGATACAGCGCGACGTTTTGCGCATCAAACAAATAAAACGCATTGGCGCACCACAGCTCTCCCTCATGGTGTACGCACCAGGTCACCACGTGTTGTTTCGCCAGCCAACGGCCAATAGCGGTAAGTGTGTCCATCTTTATTCTCGCTTATACTGGGAACCTGAAAATTATCATGCTGATGGCGACAATGACACCCTGGTATCTGTATCTGATTCGTACTGCAGACAATGCGCTTTACACCGGAATAACCACCGATGTGGCGCGTCGTTACAGGCAGCATCAAACGGGAAAAGGCGCAAAAGCATTACGGGGAAAAGGCGAGTTAACGCTGGCGTTTGCGGCGCAGGTTGGCGATCGCTCGCTGGCCCTGCGCATAGAGTATCGCATCAAACAGCTCACAAAGCGCCAGAAAGAGCGCCTTGTGACGGAACGCGAAGCGTTTGAGGCGCTGCTGTCCAGCCTGCAAACGCCGGTGCTTAAAAACGATTGAAGTGGTCGTGATACTCCACCAGCCCCGTCACGCCCTCCAGCGCATCCTCAGCCAAACGGTGTACCTGGAAAGCGCTTTCCGTACCGGGCCAACGGCAGTGAAGATCGTAATGTGCGGCCAGTTCAAAACCGAAGCGGCTATATAACGCCGGATCGCCCAGCGTCACGACCGCCGCGTAGCCGAACTCGTTGAGCGAATCCAGCCCTTCATACACTAACTGGCGCGCCAGCCCTTGCCCGCGATACTTTTCATCGACCGCCAGCGGCGCCATGCCGACCCACTGTAAATCTTCGCCCTGCACATCAACCGGGCTAAAGGCGACATAGCCCACCACCTGACCTTCATCATCCGTGGCCACCAGTCCGAGCGTCAGAAAACCATCTTCACGCAAATCGTGAACCAGCTTCGCTTCCGCATCGCTTTCGAATGAACGGCGTAACAGCGCATCAATACCAGGCGCATCAATAGGAATTTCTACTCGAATTAGCATGGTTCACCTACCGAGGTCTGTTTGGTTTCCGGCGAGTTTTTCATTCCCGCCTCAACAAAATCCGCCAGTTGCAGCAGCATAACGCGTAACGCTTTCGGCATCTGCTCCAGTTCGATGGCGTCCATCAGATTCTTCACATACAACCCTAACTCAGTATCGCCTTCAATGACCAGTCGACGCTGGAAAAAGAGCGTATCCGGGTCCTGTTTACGGGCGGCGATCATTAGCAGATCGCTGGCGTCGGCGCTAAAACTGACGTCAGCATCCGCCTGCTGGCTAACGATCAGCTTTTCATTTTCAACCGTGGTATACCATTTTAAGTCGATGTCACGAACATGAATGCTTAACCAACGACCTTCGAGGAATTCCAGCTCTCCATCGGCCAGCGCCTGACGAAACTGCCAGCTCAGAACCTGTTCCAGAACCTGGCGCTTTAGCGCAAAGGGCGTCAGTTTAACCGGTACACTCATCAGAGACGGGCCAGCATGGACTAAGCGTGAACGCAGTTTATCTAACACGAGCTTTACTCCCTGTTTCAATAGTCCTGTTATTTTGCCATATCCAATAAATCACATGGCGGCGTAAATCAACAATTGGGTCTGATTTTCTACCCCATTATTGGTGTTACCAATACGCCTTTAACTGCCTTAAATCAAAAATTGTCGCAGCAAGGTTAACTAAAATCCCTGTTCGTTAACAATTTTGCGTCTCAGACGTAACCCTCAGGATAAATTATGGAGCTGCTCTGCCCTGCCGGAAATCTCCCGGCGCTGAAGGCGGCCATCGAAAACGGCGCTGACGCCGTTTATATCGGGTTAAAAGACGATACCAATGCCCGTCATTTTGCCGGCCTTAACTTTACCGAAAAAAAATTGCAGGAAGCGGTGAGTTTTGTTCACCAGCATCGCCGCAAATTACACATCGCCATTAATACTTTTGCGCATCCGGACGGCTATGCCCGCTGGCAGCGCGCCGTGGATATGGCGGCGCAGCTTGGCGCCGACGCGCTGATTCTTGCCGACCTCGCTATGCTGGAATATGCCGCAGAGCGTTACCCGCATATTGAGCGCCATGTTTCCGTTCAGGCCTCGGCAACCAACGAAGAGGCGATTCGCTTTTATCACCGCAACTTTGATGTCCACCGTGTAGTACTGCCGCGTGTACTGTCGATTCACCAGGTAAAACAACTGGCCCGCGTCACGCCGGTGCCGCTGGAGGTATTCGCGTTTGGCAGCCTGTGCATTATGGCGGAAGGTCGCTGCTATCTTTCTTCCTACCTGACGGGGGAGTCGCCCAATACCGTCGGCGCCTGCTCTCCCGCCCGCTTTGTCCGTTGGCAGCAAACGCCGCAGGGGCTGGAATCGCGCCTGAATGATGTCCTGATTGACCGTTACCAGGATGGCGAAAACGCAGGCTACCCAACGCTGTGTAAAGGCCGCTATTTAGTGGACGGCGAGCGCTATCACGCGCTGGAGGAGCCAACCAGCCTGAACACGCTGGAACTGCTGCCGGAGCTCATGGCGGCGAACATCGCTTCGGTGAAGATCGAAGGCCGCCAGCGCAGCCCGGCCTACGTCAGCCAGGTGGCGAAAGTGTGGCGCCAGGCGATCGATCGCTGCAAAGCCGCCCCGCAAAACTTCGTTCCACAGCGCGACTGGATGGAGACGCTCGGCGCGATGTCCGAAGGCACCCAAACCACGCTTGGCGCATATCACCGTAAATGGCAGTGAGAGGAGCTATGAAATATTCCTTAGGACCGGTGCTTTATTACTGGCCGAAAGAGACGCTGGAAGATTTTTATCAGCAGGCCGCAAAAAGCAGCGCTGATGTCATTTATCTGGGCGAAGCGGTGTGCAGCAAGCGTCGCGCAACCAAAGTCGGCGACTGGCTGGAAATGGCGAAATCCCTCGCCGCCAGCGGTAAGCAGGTGGCGCTCTCCACCCTGGCGCTGGTACAGGCGTCATCTGAATTAAGCGAGCTGAAACGCTATGTGGACAACGGCGATTTTCTGCTGGAAGCCAGCGATCTTGGCGTGGTGAATCTGTGCGCCGAGCGCAAACTGCCGTTTGTCGCCGGCCATGCGCTGAACTGCTACAACGCGGTCACGCTGCGCCGGTTGCTGAAAGAAGGCATGGTACGCTGGTGTATGCCGGTGGAGCTGTCCCGCGACTGGCTGGTGAATTTGCTTAATCAGTGCGATGAACTGGGCATCCGCAATCAGTTTGAAGTGGAAGTGTTGAGCTACGGGCATCTGCCGCTGGCCTACTCCGCTCGCTGCTTTACCGCCCGTTCGGAAGACCGCCCGAAAGATGAGTGCGAAACCTGCTGTATCAAGTATCCAAACGGTCGTGACGTGCTCTCGCAAGAGAATCAGCAGGTGTTTGTGCTTAACGGTATTCAGACCATGAGCGGCTATGTCTATAACCTTGGCAACGAACTGACGTCGATGCAGGGATTGGTCGATATCGTGCGGCTGTCGCCGTTGGGTACGGAGACATTTGCCATGCTTGATGCCTTTCGCGCTAACGAAAACGGCGGCGCGCCATTAGCGCTTGCCGCGCATAGCGACTGCAACGGCTACTGGAAGCGGCTGGCCGGGCTGGAGCTACAGGCCTAGCCGGATGGCGGCATAAAGACCTTATCTGGCCTACAAATAGCGATCCCGTAGGCCCGATAAGCGCAGCGCTATCGGGCATTGTTTTTGCCGTCAGTCTCATAAAGCTCACTTTGTTAACAACATTCGCTAATCTTTAATGCAGTATTAAAAGATTAACCGGTAACAAAGTGAGCCGTTATGACTGACAAAACTATTCCGTTCTCGGTGCTGGATCTGGCGCCGATCCCTGAAGGATCTTCGGCAAAAGAAGCCTTCACGCACTCGCTGGATCTCGCACGGCTGGCTGAAAAGCGCGGTTATCACCGCTACTGGCTGGCAGAACATCACAACATGACCGGTATCGCCAGCGCGGCGACCTCGGTATTGATTGGTTATCTGGCGGCCAATACCACAACATTACATCTTGGCTCCGGCGGCGTGATGCTGCCTAACCATTCACCGCTGGTGATTGCCGAGCAGTTCGGCACGCTGAATACGCTCTACCCGGGACGTATCGACTTAGGGTTGGGACGCGCGCCGGGTAGCGATCAGCCGACGATGCGCGCGCTGCGTCGCCATATGAGCGGCGATATCGATAACTTTCCACGCGATGTCGCAGAGCTGGTGGACTGGTTCGACGCTCGCGATCCTAATCCGCATGTGCGCCCGGTGCCCGGCTACGGCGAGCAGATCCCGGTCTGGCTGTTGGGCTCCAGCCTGTATAGCGCACAGTTGGCGGCCCAGCTTGGCCTGCCGTTCGCCTTTGCTTCGCATTTCGCGCCGGATATGTTGTTCCAGGCGCTGCATCTGTACCGTACCCAGTTCAAACCTTCAGCGCGGCTGGAAAAACCGTACGCGATGGTGTGTATCAATATTATCGCCGCCGACAGCAACCGCGACGCCGAATTCCTGTTTACCTCCATGCAGCAGGCTTTCGTGAAGCTACGCCGTGGGGAAACCGGCCAACTGCCGCCGCCGATTGAGAATATGGAGACCTTCTGGTCGCCATCCGAGCAGTATGGCGTGCAACAGGCGCTGAGTATGTCGCTGGTCGGTGATAAGGCGAAAGTCCGCCACGGGCTGGAATCCATCCTGCGGGAGACCCAGGCGGATGAAATTATGGTCAACGGGCAGATTTTCGATCATCAGGCGCGGCTGCATTCGTTTGATTTGGCGATGGATGTTAAGGAAGAGTTGTTGGGCTGATTTTATAACGCCGATTTTCAACGGTGATGGTTGGCAATCGGCGATTTTTTTCGAAGTAATCATAGCCGGGCTTCAACATACGCCAGAAATTATATTCCGGCCATGCTTGCGCCTGGCGCATATTTTCGTCATTCATCGTAAATGGGAAGATATGGACAGGCACGCTCTTCTGCCCGCTGTTTAGCGCCTGCGCCACCAGTTGATAAATCTCTTCAATACCGGCATCGGTCATGGCATAGCAACCGGCCGAAACGCAGTTCCCGTGAACCATAATGAAATCACCGGTGTAGCCATTTGCCCGATCGTAAGCATTCGGGTAGCCAATATTAAATGCCAGATGATAGCGGCTGTTTGGGTTAAGCAACCCTTTGTTGGTGGCATAAAAGCCTTCCGGGCTTTTACCGTCTCCCTGTTTATGTTTTGGCCCTAAGCCACCAGACCATGCGCATATAGTCCAGGTTTTGTAGAGTTTGTAAGGCTTGTTATTGGCGCTTGCCCACAGTTCCAGCTTATCTTCCGCTTTCAGAATGCGGATAAATAACTGGTCGCCGGGGTGAATGATTTTTAAAGACGATGCGACAGGTTTTTCCACTGGCAGGTAAACGTCTTCATCGTACGGAGTGAGCCAGAAAAATTTTAAAATAAAAGCGATAAACAGGCTCAATAATACAATAGCGAGTAGTCCTTTACGCCCCATTTTCGTATTCCGCTTATTCTGAACCAGTTCAAGTATATATTTTCCTATGATATGAAATAGAGGAAAGGTCCAGTTCTGTACTTTTATAAAATAGTAATCGTTTTATCATGGCCGAACAGGGATATGAATAAATCGACTTATTACCAGAGAAAATCATCATGAGTGAACCTGCTTCCTTTTTTCTTCATGCACATATTACCGAGAGTAACCTCAAGAAATTTTTCCATTCACCGGCAACAAATATTAAAGACTATGACGACTGGTTGCCATGGTTTACTGAGGAGCAAAGGTTGTACGGCGATCCTGCAAAAATGCTTAACAATCTTGCCACATGTAATTCTGGTGAAAGTGAAAAGAATATTTATGCTGAACATATCAACTTTAATAAAGAAACACAGATAGTCACGATGGATCTCATATTTCTCTCAGAGAGCTATGAAATCTTCATGCCACTCATGGCCTGTGTGCGGGGAATCGAGAAATTTATTACGCCAGGGGAAAATAATTTTGCGCTAATTTATTATTACTGGTGGGGTTCGGAGATCGCCATCGCGCTCGAATTTGACGCCAATGGTAGCAGAATAACGGCAAATCCTAAGGCAGAAAATTTAACTATCGCCGATGCTTTTTTCGATGAACACGGGGAAGCACTCGCCGAAGAACTTTATAATAAACAGGGTTTTATTTGATACCATTTCGCGGACTTGTGAAATATTGCCGGATGAAAACAGCTCATCCGGCTCGTTCAATTACTGGTACACCGGCAGCAAATTAAAGCTCGACAGAATATGGATAACCGCGTTGCCAACACCGAAGACCAAAATCAGGGCAATCATCGGTTTACCGCCCCAGACGCGGAATTTCGGGCTGCCGAAACGTTCGCGAGATTTACGTGCCAACAGCGCAGGCACAATGGCCGCCCAGATAGTTGCAGCTAAACCTGCATAGCCAATGGCGTACAGAAAACCGTTCGGGTACAGCAGGCCACCAATCATCGGCGGCAGGAAAGTCAGCAGCGCCGTTTTAAAACGCCCCATTGCCGAGTCATCAAAACCAAACAGATCCGCCAGATAGTCAAACAGCCCCAGCGTCACGCCAAGGAAGGAACTGGCGACCGCAAAGTTAGAGAACACCACCAGCAGCAGATCCAGGCTGCGGCTGTTCAGCACGCCGCTCAACGCCTGTACCAGCACATCAATATTGCCGCCTTTCTGCGCAATGCCGATAAATTCCGGACGCGGGATGTTGCCCATCGTCCCCAGCAGCCAGACGGAATAGAGCGCCAGCGCCAGTAACGTCCCATAAATCAGGCATTTGACGATGGTACGCGGATCTTTGCCGTAATATTTCATCAAGCTCGGTACGTTACCGTGATAACCAAAAGAGGCCAGACAAAATGGCAGCGTCATCAGCAGGTACGGCGTATATGACGCGTGGCTTTCAGCCACGTTAAACAACGTGGCAGGCTGAACGTGCCCCAACAGGCTGCCGAAGGTCAGGAAGAAAGTAATCACTTTCGCGCCCAGCACAATCGCCGTCATCCGACTGACCGCCTTCGTACTCAGCCACACGACAAACGCCACCAGCAGCGCAAAGGCAAAACCTGCCGCTCGCGCCGGAACGTTCAGCGACATCTCAGCAAAGGTATGATGCAGAATTGAGCCGCTCGCCGAGATATAGGCGTAAGTCAGGATGTAGAGCACAAAGGCAATAGAAATGCCGTTGACCACGTTCCAGCCTTTGCCCAACAGATCTTTGGTGATGGTGTCGAAACTCGAACCAATGCGGTAGTTAAGGTTGGCTTCGAGAATCATCAGCCCGGAGTGCAGCATACAAAACCAGGTAAAGACCAGCGCCGCCATCGACCAGAAGAACCACGCCCCGGACATGACCACCGGCAGGGAGAACATCCCCGCGCCAATGATGGTGCCGCCGATAATCACCACGCCGCCAAGCAGCGAAGGTGACGTTTGGGTGGTGGTAAGTGTTGCCATTCAGCTCTCTCTCCAGTCATTTATAGTGTGACTATCTCTCAATACGCTGCACTGTACCAGTACACGAGTACAAAAGAAATAAAAAAAGCCCCGATTGTGACGATCGGGGCTGTATATTTTACTTTACGCTGTGAATGCGCAGGTCAGCGTGAGTTACGCATCACCGCCGAAACGACGGCGACCGGTAGAGTCATCACGACGCGGACCACGGCTTTCACGACGTTCGCCGCTGAAGCGACGACCATCACCACGACCGCCTTCACGACGTTCGCCGCTGAAATTACGACCGCCTTCACGACGCTCGCCACTGAAGCTACGACCACCGCCGCGACGTTCGCCGCCCGCGTGCGGAACCGCATCACCCAACAGCTGCATATTCATCGGCTTGTTCAGAATGCGGGTACGCGTGAAGTGCTGCAACACTTCGCCCGGCATACCTTTCGGCAGCTCGATGGTGGAGTGAGACGCGAACAGCTTAATGTTACCAATGTAACGGCTGCTGATGTCGCCTTCGTTAGCGATAGCGCCCACGATATGACGAACTTCAACGCCGTCATCACGGCCCACTTCAATGCGGTATAACTGCATATCGCCAACGTCACGACGTTCACGACGCGGACGATCTTCACGATCGCCACGCGGGCCACGGTCGTTACGATCGCGCGGACCACGGTCGTCACGGTCACGGAATTCACGCTTGGGACGCATCGGCGCATCCGGCGGCAGAATCAGCGGACGCTCGCCCTGCGCCATTTTCAGCAGTGCGGCGGCCAGCGTTTCGAGATCCAGCTCTTCGCCTTCAGCAGACGGCTGGATTTTCGCCAGCAGCGCACGGTACTGATCCAGATCGCTGCTTTCCAGTTGCTGCTGAACTTTCGCGGCGAATTTTTCCAGACGGCGTTTACCCAGTAGTTCTGCGTTCGGCAGTTCCACTTCCGGAATGGTCAGCTTCATGGTGCGTTCGATGTTGCGCAGCAGACGACGCTCGCGGTTCTCAACGAACAGCAGCGCGCGACCGGCGCGACCCGCACGGCCGGTACGACCGATACGGTGAACGTAGGACTCGGAGTCCATCGGGATATCGTAGTTCACCACCAGGCTGATACGTTCAACGTCGAGACCACGTGCCGCAACGTCGGTAGCGATCAGGATGTCCAGACGACCATCTTTCAGGCGTTCCAGAGTCTGCTCACGCAGCGCCTGGTTCATATCGCCATTCAACGCGGCGCTGTTGTAGCCGCTACGTTCCAGCGCTTCTGCTACTTCCAGGGTCGCGTTTTTGGTACGCACGAAGATAATCGCCGCATCAAAGTCTTCCGCTTCCAGGAAACGCACCAGCGCTTCGTTTTTACGCATGCCCCAGACAGTCCAGTAGCTCTGGCTGATGTCAGGACGGGTAGTCACGCTGGACTGAATGCGCACTTCCTGCGGCTCTTTCATAAAGCGGCGGGTAATGCGACGAATCGCTTCCGGCATGGTGGCGGAGAACAGAGCGGTCTGATGACCTTCCGGGATCTGCGCCATAATAGTTTCAACGTCTTCGATGAAGCCCATACGCAGCATTTCGTCGGCTTCATCCAGCACCAGACCACTCAGTTTAGAGAGGTCGAGAGTGCCACGTTTTAAGTGATCAAGCAGACGTCCCGGCGTACCGACAACGATCTGCGGCCCCTGACGCAGGGCGCGTAACTGCACGTCATAACGCTGACCGCCGTACAGGGCAACCACGTTTACGCCGCGCATGTGTTTAGAGAAATCCGTCATGGCTTCGGCAACCTGTACCGCCAGTTCGCGGGTTGGCGCCAGCACCAGAATCTGAGGTGCCTTCAGCTCAGGATCAAGATTGTTGAGCAGCGGTAAAGAGAACGCTGCGGTTTTGCCGCTACCGGTCTGGGCCATGCCCAGCACGTCGCGACCGCCCAGCAGATGCGGAATGCACTCTGCCTGGATTGGAGATGGTTTTTCGTAACCCAGATCGGTAAGGGCTTCAAGGATAGGAGCCTTCAGCCCCAGATCTGCAAAAGTGGTTTCGAATTCAGCCATGTAGTACGTGTGCCTCAAAATTAATGGCGGCCAGTCTACATAACTCATCATGAAATTGATCTGCAATTTTCATTGAAAAGTGTGAACCGGCTCAAAGTAGGTGTATTAACGAACAACAACGCCCTCACCCGCGAAGGTGATGGCAATCAAAAAGATTACGGGCTGATATGTTCGTCAGCTATTGCTGGTCCGATTCTGCCAGGTCATCTTGGTCCTGGCCCAGGAGCGATAATTCCAACAATGCGTATCGGTGCTCAACAAAGTTATGAACGTTGTTGGCCACCGCCAGTTTGAACAGAGCCGTGGCGCTGTCCAAATCCCCCAGACTTAGGTAATACTTACCTAAATAGAAGTTGGTTTCACTGAGATGCTCAGCGAGCGAGGTGTTATCCGTTGCGTCCGCCTTGAGCCTTTCCATCAGCGTTGCTTCGCTAATGTCGCCCAGGTAGAACTCGACAATGTTCCATCCCCATTGCTCTTTATCCGATTTTTCGAAGCGTGCTTTTAACGCTTCTTTCGCCTGCTTCTCATTAAGCTTCTGCTCAACAAGATACAGCCACAGGCTGCGGTAAGGATCATTGGGATCGTCTTGATAAAACGCCAGCAGATCATCTTGCGCTAACTTATCACGGCCGCCGTAATACAATGCGATACCGCGGTTTAAGTGCGCGTAGTTGTAAGTTGGATCAAGCTCTAGTACAGAATCAAACGCTTCATAGGCAGCATCAAAATTGCCTGCCTGCGTTAAATAAATGCCTAAGTAATTGAATACTTCAGGCATATCCGGTCTGATTGCCAGCGCTTGTGAAAAATCATTTCGCGCTAATGCCCTCAAACCAAGACTATCATACAACACTCCGCGCTCATATAAAAGCTGTGCGCGTTCGTCATCGGTTAAAGCCCGACTGGCAAGAATCTGTTCCATACGCGCCAGAATCACTTCCTGCTGTAAAGTCGGTTGCAATGGTACTGCGAGGACTTCACTTTTACGCCAGGCGGAATTACTGCATCCTGCAAGCGTAAGTGCTGTCGCAACGAAACACCAGCGCAAAAAAGGCTTCATTTCCCACTCCCGAAGACAACGATTGAATGAACGTCCTGTTCCCCGGTGGCTCAACAAGGCGTCCAGCCAGGTCTAAAGCCCTCCGCACTGCGGAGGGCAAAAGGCTACCTTACTCGGCCTGTTCGCTCGCCGGAGCTTCCGGCGCAGCCGCAGGTTGAGACTGCTCGGTTGCTTCTTTAATGCTCAGACGTACACGGCCCTGGCGGTCAACTTCCAGAACCTTAACCGGGACTTCCTGACCCATCTGCAGATAGTCGGTCACTTTCTCTACACGCTTATCCGCGATTTGAGAGATGTGAACCAGACCTTCTTTACCGCCGCCGATGGCAACAAACGCGCCAAAGTCAACGATACGGGTCACTTTACCATTGTAGATACGGCCGACTTCGATCTCCGCGGTAATCTCTTCGATACGACGGATAGCGTATTTCGCTTTTTCACCGTCGGTCGCCGCGATCTTCACAGTACCGTCATCTTCGATTTCGATGGTGGTGCCGGTCTCTTCAGTCAGCGCGCGGATCACAGAACCGCCTTTACCGATCACGTCTTTGATCTTGTCCGTGCTGATCTTGATGGTATGGATACGCGGCGCAAATTCAGAGATATCGCCGCGCGGCGCGTTGATCGCCTGTTCCATCACGCCCAAGATGTGCAGACGCGCACCTTTAGCCTGGTTCAACGCAACCTGCATGATCTCTTTGGTGATACCTTCAATTTTGATATCCATCTGCAGCGCAGAGATACCGTCGCGGGAACCCGCCACTTTGAAGTCCATATCGCCCAGGTGATCTTCGTCGCCCAGAATGTCAGACAGTACAACGTAGTTGTCGCCTTCTTTCACCAGACCCATAGCGATACCTGCTACGGCGGCTTTAATTGGCACGCCAGCGTCCATCAGCGCCAGAGAAGCGCCGCACACGGAAGCCATAGAGGAAGAACCGTTGGATTCGGTGATTTCAGACACCACGCGAACGGTGTACGGGAATTTATCCATGTCCGGCATCACTGCCAGCACGCCGCGCTTCGCCAGACGACCGTGACCAATTTCACGACGCTTCGGAGAACCGACCATGCCGGTTTCGCCTACGGAGTACGGAGGGAAGTTGTAGTGGAACAGGAAGCTGTCAGTACGCTCGCCCATCAGTTCATCAAGCACCTGCGCGTCACGGGCAGTACCCAGAGTTGCGGTAACCAGCGCCTGCGTTTCACCACGGGTAAACAGAGCGGAACCGTGAGTACGCGGCAGTACGCCAGTGCGCACGTCCAGACCACGGATCATGTCTTTTTCACGGCCATCAATACGCGGCTCGCCTGCCAGTACGCGGCTACGCACCACGTTTTTCTCGATAGCGTGCAGGATTTCGCCCAGCTCGTTAGCATCCAGAGTTTCATCTTCTGCAATAAGCTGCTCGATGGTTTCGGATTTGATTACGTCAACCTGAGCATAGCGCTCTTGTTTATCGGTGATGCGGTACGCGTCGCTCAGACGAGATTCAGCCAGCGCAGCAACACGCGCGTTCAACGCGTCGTTGACGGCTTCCGGCTGCCAGTCCCAACGCGGTTTACCGGCTTCTTTCACCAGATCGTTGATCGCCTGGATAACAACCTGCTGCTGCTCGTGACCGAATACCACCGCGCCCAGCATAGTGTCTTCGCTCAGCAGTTCAGCTTCGGATTCCACCATCAGCACAGCCGCTTCGGTACCGGCAACCACCAGGTCCAGCTTGCTTTCTTTCAGCTCGTCCTGGGTCGGGTTCAGCACGTACTGGTCATTGATGTAACCTACGCGCGCCGCGCCGATTGGGCCGTTGAACGGAATGCCGGACAGCGACAGCGCAGCGGATGCGCCGATCATGGCAACGATGTCTGGGTTAACCTGCGGGTTAACGGAAACGACGGTCGCAATAACCTGCACTTCGTTAACGAAGCCTTCCGGGAACAGCGGACGAACCGGGCGGTCAATCAGACGCGCAATCAGGGTTTCGCCTTCGCTTGGACGGCCTTCACGACGGAAGAAGCTGCCCGGGATACGACCAGCAGCGTAGGTACGCTCCTGATAGTTAACGGTCAGTGGGAAGAAGTCTTGGCCTGGCTTGGCTTTTTTCTGGCCGACAACGGTAACGAATACGGCGGTGTCATCCATGCTTACCATAACAGCGGCAGTGGCCTGACGCGCCATCATGCCAGTTTCCAGCGTAACGGTATGCTGACCGTACTGGAATTTACGAACGATCGGATTAAGCAAAATAATATCCTTTCCAATTTTTGACGGCATAATACGCGCCGTCGTTAATACCCGATCTTCTGCGCATCCTCGCGACTAATGACAACCCTAACCCTGATATGGGTAAAGCCTCTCATTAGCCGCGCGAACCTCTGCAACGGAAGATCATTCATAGCAACAATACATTAGTTTCCAGCGAATTGCTGCCATCTGCTGGAAAAAAGGGGCCATGAAGGCCCCCTCTTTCTGAAACTCGAAAGAATTAGCGACGCAGACCCAGACGCTCAATCAGCGCGGTGTAGCGTGCAACATCTTTACGTTTCAGGTAGTCGAGCAGTTTACGACGCTGAGAAACCATACGCAGCAGACCACGACGGCTGTGGTGATCTTTTTTATGCTCTGCAAAGTGACCCTGCAGGTGGTTAATCTGTGCAGTCAACAGAGCAACCTGAACATCGGTAGAACCGGTGTCGTTTGCGTCACGACCGAACTCAGAAACGATTTTAGCTGTAGCTTCAGTACTTAGAGACATTTTAAAACTCCAAAGTATTTAAGAATGAGAGGACGCCGATCTCTAATTCAGCGATCCCAGTGTACGCCGCGTAAACTGTTAAATAATTTACGCGACGTTAAGCGGCGGTATTCTACTCGCAGCGCTCTCTTATCGCAAGACGAAGCGACATTACGCTGGGTACTCAACTACCAGCCGACGAGGCGCGACACGGCCTTCGTCGTCAATTTCGCCCATACCGATAAATTTATCGTCTTCACCTTCCGTCACACGAACCAGTCCCTTCAACGGCGCGCCCGTGGTACGAACCGGGTTGCCATTTTTGAAGTATACCGAAGATGTTAACGGCAGATTAACAACAGGATAGTCCGAAGCTGGACTGTCCATTGGCATCAATAATGGATCGAGCAACTGCGCCGCCGGAACGCCCTGCTGTTCCGCCTGTGCTACCAGCTCGCGCAAATGCTCCAGCGTCACCATACGATCCACCGGATACTTGCTGACCGTCAGACGACGCAGGTACGTTACGTGCGCGCCACAGCCCAGTTTCTCACCTAAATCATCAACAATGGTACGAATATAGGTGCCTTTGGAGCAATGAACTTCCAGCTCCAGCTCGTTACCTTCATGGCGAATAAACAGCAGTTCGTAGACGGTAATCGGGCGGGCTTCGCGCGGCACTTCGATACCCTGGCGGGCATATTCGTACAGTTTCTTGCCCTGATACTTCAGCGCCGAATACATCGAGGGAATCTGTTCGATATCCCCACGAAAGGTCTCCAGCGCGCTCGCAAGCTGCTCAGCGCTGAAAGTCACCGGACGCTCCTGCACGATTTGACCATCGGCGTCAGAGGTATCCGTGCGCTGCCCCAGACGGGCAATAACACGATAGCGTTTGTCAGAATCCAGCAGGTACTGCGAAAATTTTGTCGCTTCGCCGAGGCAAATCGGCAACATGCCGGTCGCCAGCGGGTCCAGCGCGCCGGTATGCCCGGCGCGGTTAGCATTGTAGATGCGCTTAACTTTCTGCAGCACGTCATTGCTGGACATACCCTGCGGCTTATCCAGCAGCAGAACGCCGTGAATGTCGCGGCCACGACGACGAGGACGACTCATCAGTCCTCCTTGCTGTCGTCCGGGTTCACACGACGTTCTTCGTCATGTTTCACCACGTTAGTCACCAGGTTGGACATACGCATCCCTTCCACCAGCGAGTTGTCGTAGAAGAAGGTCAGTTCCGGCACGATGCGCAGACGCATCGCTTTACCCAGCAAGCTGCGGATGAAACCAGACGCTTCCTGCAACGCTTTGATGCCCGCTTTTACTGCGTCTTCATCTTTGTCGTTCAAAAAAGTGACAAACACTTTGGCATAGGCCAGGTCACGGGACATTTCGACACCGGAAACGGTGGTCATCATACCCAGGCGCGGGTCTTTAATTTCGCGCTGCAGGATGATTGCGATCTCTTTTTGCATCTCTTGCGCTACGCGCTGAGGGCGACCAAATTCTTTCGCCATAATAAATTCTCCAGAATAAAGACAAAAAAGGGGCCATAAGCCCCTTTTTAAATTTCTTGCCGGGTGGCGCTTCGCTTACCCGGCCTACGCCTAATCATCTTCTAAGGATTTTGGATTGCAACAAGGCGGCAAGCTCGTAAATCCCCGGGAGCATAGATAACTATGTGACCGGGGTGAGCGAACGCAGCCAACGCCGTTGCGGCCCAAAAGACGACGAAGATTAAGCGATGGTACGTTGGATCTCGATAATTTCGAATACTTCAATCATATCGCCAACGCGAACGTCGTTGTAGTTCTTCACGCCGATACCACATTCCATGCCGTTACGGACTTCGTTAACGTCATCTTTGAAGCGGCGCAGGGATTCCAGCTCGCCTTCATAGATAACCACGTTGTCGCGCAGAACGCGGATTGGGTTATGGCGTTTAATTGTACCTTCGGTAACCATACAGCCCGCGATCGCGCCGAATTTCGGCGATTTGAACACATCGCGCACTTCAGCCAGACCGATGATCTGCTGTTTCAGTTCCGGAGACAGCATACCGCTCATCGCCGCTTTCACTTCGTCGATCAGGTTATAGATGACGGAGTAGTAACGCAGATCCAGGCTTTCAGATTCGATCACTTTACGCGCAGAGGCATCGGCACGAACGTTGAAGCCAACCAGAATGGCGTTGGACGCCGCAGCCAGGGTCGCGTCGGTTTCGGTGATACCACCTACGCCAGAACCGATGATCTTCACTTTCACTTCGTCGGTAGACAGTTTCAGCAAGGAGTCGGAGATCGCTTCCACAGAACCCTGTACGTCGGCCTTCAGCACGATGTTCACTTCGTGAACTTCGCCTTCGGTCATGTTGGCGAACATGTTCTCGAGTTTAGATTTCTGCTGACGCGCCAGTTTAACTTCACGGAATTTACCCTGACGATACAGAGCAACTTCACGCGCTTTCTTCTCGTCGCGAACGACGGTCACTTCGTCACCCGCAGCCGGAACGCCGGACAGGCCGAGGATTTCCACCGGAATGGACGGACCCGCTTCCAGCACTTCCTGACCCAGTTCGTTACGCATCGCACGCACGCGGCCGTATTCGAAGCCACACAGCACGATATCGCCCTTATGCAACGTACCTTCACGAACCAGCACGGTAGCCACCGGACCACGACCTTTATCCAGGAAGGATTCGATAACCGCGCCGCTCGCCATACCTTTGCGTACCGCTTTCAGTTCCAGAACTTCGGCCTGCAGCAAGATAGCATCAAGCAGTTCGTCAATACCGGTGCCCGCTTTCGCAGACACGTGAACGAACTGGCTCTCGCCGCCCCACTCTTCCGGCAGAATGCCGTACTGGGACAGTTCGTTCTTAACGCGATCCGGATCCGCTTCCGGCTTATCGATTTTGTTCACCGCAACCACGACCGGCACACCTGCCGCTTTCGCGTGCTGGATAGCTTCGATAGTCTGCGGCATCACGCCGTCGTCTGCCGCTACCACCAGAACCACGATATCCGTTGCCTGGGCGCCGCGAGCACGCATGGAAGTAAACGCGGCGTGGCCCGGGGTGTCCAGGAAGGTGATCATCCCGTTGTCAGTTTCAACGTGGTAGGCACCGATGTGCTGAGTAATGCCGCCCGCTTCGCCAGAGGCTACTTTCGTGGAACGAATGTAGTCCAGCAGAGAGGTTTTACCGTGGTCAACGTGGCCCATGATGGTCACAACCGGGGCGCGTGGTTCAGCCGCAGCGCCGGTATCACGGTCGCTCATTACCGCTTCTTCCAGTTCGTTTTCACGACGCAGGATAACTTTGTGGCCCATCTCTTCGGCAACCAGCTGTGCGGTTTCCTGATCGATAACCTGGTTGATGGTGGCCATAGCACCCAGCTTCATCATCGCTTTGATGACCTGAGAGCCTTTAACCGCCATCTTGTTCGCCAGTTCGCCAACGGTGATGGTTTCACCGATCACCACGTCACGGTTAACGGCCTGAGCGGGCTTCTGGAAGCCTTGCTGTAAAGAAGACCCTTTACGCTTGCCGCCTTTACCACCGCGAACCGCAGCACGCGCTTCTTCGCGATCGGCTTTGGATTCGGCATGTTTGCCTTTTTTCGCCGGACGCGCCGCTTTTGCATTACGGCCACGACCACGACCGCCTTCTACTTCACGATCGTTTTCGTCTTCGGCCTGGCGAGCGTGCTGAGAAGTGGTGACATGATAGTCACTGGTGTCTTCTACTGGCTCAGGCGTTGCGGTCCATTTGTTTTCTTCCGCCATGCGGCGAGCTTCTTCTGCTACACGACGCGCTTCTTCTTCGAGTTTGCGACGTGCTTCTTCTTCCGCTTTACGCTTCAGCTCTGCAGCTTCATTCTCACGGCGGGCTTTTTCGGCCTGGGCGGTTTTGGTCATATCGTCAGTCTGTTGATTGCTCACTTTGTCTTTTTCCGCAGCTTCACGTTTCGCTTTTTCAGCGGCTTCACGCTTAGCTTGTTCTGCGGCCTCGCGTTCAGCTTTTTGTTGCGCCTCGCGTTTGGCCTGTTCTTCTGCCTCACGACGGGCTTGCTCTTCCGCTTCACGCTGCGCCTGCTCTTCCGCGGCCAGGCGTTCAGCCTCTTGCGGATCGCGTTTCACAAAGGTGCGCTTCTTGCGGACTTCGATTTGTACCGATTTACTTTTTCCACCGGTACCTGGAATGTTCAGGGTGCTGCGCGTCTTACGCTGCAGCGTCAGTTTATCGGGACCAGAAACCGCTTCGCGGTTCAGGTGCGCCAGTAAAGTCTGTTTTTCTTGTGCGGACACAGAGTCGTCAGCAGATTTCCGGATACCTGCATCAGCAAACTGCTGTACCAGGCGATCCACGGAAACCTGTCTCTCTGCGGCCAGCGCTTTTAGGGTTACATCTGTCATGCTGTTCCTTCCTGCTACAGTTTATTACGCTTCGTCGCCGAACCAGCAAATATTACGGGCAGCCATAATCAGCTCACCGGCTTTTTCGTCGGTCAACCCTTCGATATCAGCCAGATCATCAATGCCCTGGTCGGCGAGATCTTCCAGCGTACAAACACCACGAGCCGCCAGTTTGAAAGCCATATCGCGATCTAATCCTTCCAGATTCAGCAGATCGTCAGCCGGTTTGTTATCACCGAGGCTTGCTTCCTGGTCCTGCGCCAGAGTGGCCAGTGCGTTTTTAGCACGCTCGCGCAGTGCTTCAACGGTCGGCTCATCAAGGCCGTCAATTTCCAGCAGTTCTTTCATTGGCACATAGGCCAGTTCCTCGAGCGTGGAGAAACCTTCTTCTACCAGAACGGTCGCGAACTCTTCATCAATATCAAGATATTTAGTAAAGATCTCGATAGCGGCATGTGCTTCAGCCTGATGTTTAGCCTGCAAGTCATCAACGGTCATTACGTTGAGTTCCCAGCCGCTCAATTGCGAAGCCAGGCGGACGTTCTGACCATTACGTCCGATCGCCTGCGCCAGATTACCGGCTTCAACGGCGATATCCATGGTATGTTTATCTTCGTCCACCACGATAGACGCGACGTCTGCCGGCGCCATCGCATTAATGACGAACTGCGCCGGGTTATCATCCCACAGCACGATATCAATACGCTCACCGCCCAGTTCGGTAGAGACCGCCTGAACGCGCGCGCCGCGCATCCCCACGCAAGCGCCGACCGGATCGATACGTTTATCGTTGGTTTTCACTGCGATTTTCGCACGAGAACCCGGATCGCGAGCCGCCGCTTTAATTTCAATCACTTCTTCGCCGATTTCCGGCACTTCGATGCGGAACAGTTCGATCAGCATTTCCGGCTTGGAACGGGTGACGAACAACTGCGCGCCACGCGCTTCCGGTCGAACAGCATACAGCACGCCGCGAATACGGTCGCCAGGGCGGAAGTTTTCGCGCGGCAGCATATCTTCACGCAGAATCACCGCTTCAGCGTTACCGGCCATCCCTTCGGATTTAATTTCCAGAGAGATATTGTCGCGGTTCACTTTCTTCACCACGCCAGTGACGATTTCGCCTTCCTGGTCGCGGAACTGATCGACAACCATCGCCCGTTCAGCTTCACGGACCTTCTGCACGATAACCTGTTTCGCAGTCTGCGTGGTGATACGGTCAAAGGTGACAGATTCAATCTGATCTTCAACATAGTCGCCGACATTCAGGCTTTCGTCTTCAAAACGCGCCGCTTCCAGCGTAATTTCCTTCGTCGGCATGGTCACTTCTTCAACGATCAACCAACGGCGGAAAGTATCAAAATCACCGCTTTTACGATCGATTTCTACACGAACATCGATCTCCTGCTCATATTTTTTCTTTGTTGCTGTCGCCAGCGCACTTTCCAGCGCTTCAAAAATTTTTTCGCGTGGCAGCGCTTTTTCGTTGGAGACGGCTTCAACAACAGCCAAAATTTCTTTGTTCATCGCGGGCTTTTCACCTCATCCAGACTGTTAAAAGTGGGGAACCAGGTTCGCCTTCTGGATATTACTCAGCGCGAACACTTCATCTTTGCCTTCGACTGTGACGGTAATCATTTCACCGTCCACCGCTTTGATAATGCCCTGCCACTTGCGACGGTTCTGTACCGCCATGCGAAGAACCAGCGCGACTTCTTCACCCTGGAAACGCGCATAATGATCGGCAGTGAACATAGGACGGTCGAGACCCGGTGACGAGACTTCAAGGTTGTAAGCCACGGAGATAGGATCTTCAACGTCCAGCACCGCGCTTACCTGGTGGCTCACATCAGCACAATCATCAACATTGATGCCATCTTCACTATCAATATAGATGCGCAGTGTGGATGTGCGACCGCGAATAAATTCGATGCCGACCAGCTCGTAGCCTAAGGCTTCAACTGGCGCTGTAATCATCTCTGTTAATTTTTGCTCTAATGTGGACAAGCCCACCCCCAAGACATAAAAAAAGGGCCTAAAGCCCAGTTATTCTGTAGTCAGATAACAAAAAACCCCGATAAATCGGGGCTTTAGATAACTGAACCCTATAACCGCAACGGCGGTCTGGTGTACCTTCCGAAAGAATTTTTTTCAAATCCAGCTACGAAGGACATAATCTTCACAGTATATTTGAAAAAGAACTCTAAGGGAAAGTGGTTGCGGGGGCCGGATTTGAACCGACGACCTTCGGGTTATGAGCCCGACGAGCTACCAGGCTGCTCCACCCCGCGCCTGAAACGTGGCAAATTCTACTCGTTTTGGGCAAAATTTGCAAATACTGCTGGGATTTGGTACCGAGGACGGGACGTAAAATCTGCGCACAGTATAGTGACCTGGCATGAGTTATGTCAACCCTATTCCCAATATGCAGATGAATGAATATCACTCTTCGTTATACTCATCCCACCTCTCCGGCTTATACACGCATTTCACAACGTTATTTCAGTAAACCTTCACTAAACGCTTCCTGTCTCTGCTAAAAGATGATTAAATGAAAACTCATTTATTTTGCATAAAAATGCACTAAAGCAGAAACCGATCTCATTATCAGTCAATCAAGCAGGGTTCTATTCTATGACGACGATTCTTAAGCATCTTCCAGCAGGTCAACGTATTGGTATCGCTTTTTCCGGCGGTCTGGACACCAGCGCCGCGCTGCTGTGGATGCGACAAAAAGGAGCTGTCCCATATGCCTATACTGCGAATCTGGGACAACCGGATGAGGATGACTATGACGCCATTCCTCGTCGCGCAATGGAGTATGGCGCAGAGAATGCTCGCCTGATTGATTGCCGCAAGCAGTTGGTTGCAGAAGGGATCGCAGCGATTCAGTGCGGCGCTTTCCATAATACGACTGGCGGACTGACCTATTTCAATACCACGCCT
The DNA here is from genome assembly GCF_017572235.1 of Salmonella sp. 32010601201800023SM. Taxonomy (NCBI): domain Bacteria; kingdom Pseudomonadati; phylum Pseudomonadota; class Gammaproteobacteria; order Enterobacterales; family Enterobacteriaceae; genus Salmonella; species Salmonella sp. 32010601201800023SM. Next base: position 106,788 of record NZ_JAGEQS010000002.1, on the reverse strand, counting down.
CTGGGCCGTGCCGTAACCGGCACGATGCTGGTCGCCGCGATGAAAGAAGACGGCGTGAATATCTGGGGCGACGGCAGTACCTATAAAGGCAACGATATTGAACGTTTCTATCGTTACGGCCTGCTGACGAATGCTGAATTACAGATTTACAAACCGTGGCTGGATACCGACTTTATCGATGAGCTGGGTGGTCGCCATGAGATGTCTGAATTTATGATTGCCTGCGGTTTCGACTATAAAATGTCCGTTGAAAAAGCCTACTCCACCGACTCCAACATGCTCGGCGCCACGCATGAAGCGAAAGATCTGGAGTTTCTTAACTCCAGCGTCAAGATCGTCAACCCGATTATGGGCGTGAAGTTCTGGGACGAGAGCGTGAAGATCCCGGCAGAAGAGGTGACCGTCCGCTTCGAACAGGGTCACCCTGTTGCCCTGAACGGTAAAACCTTCAGCGATGATGTTGAGATGATGCTGGAAGCAAACCGCATCGGCGGCCGTCACGGCCTGGGCATGAGCGACCAAATTGAAAACCGCATCATTGAAGCAAAAAGCCGCGGTATTTATGAAGCCCCCGGAATGGCGCTGCTGCACATCGCTTACGAGCGTCTGTTGACCGGTATTCACAACGAAGACACCATTGAACAGTATCATTCTCATGGTCGTCAGCTGGGTAAACTGCTGTATCAGGGCCGCTGGTTCGACTCGCAGGCGCTGATGCTGCGTGACGGCCTGCAACGTTGGGTCGCCAGCCAGATTACCGGTGAAGTGACGTTGGAGCTGCGTCGCGGCAACGACTACTCCATCCTGAACACCGTGTCCGACAACCTGACCTATAAGGCTGAGCGTCTGACCATGGAGAAAGGCGAGTCCGTATTCTCACCGGACGATCGTATCGGTCAGTTGACCATGCGTAATCTGGACATTACCGATACCCGCGAGAAACTGTTCGGCTACGCGAAAGCGGGTCTGTTAACCGCCTCTTCCGCGACCGGTCTGCCGCAGGTTGAGAATCTGGAAAACAAAGCGAAGTAAACATTTATCATTTTAAGGCCGCGAAAGCGGCCTTTTTTATGCGCGGAATATAAGGTGTCTGTAGGCCTGATAAACGTAGCGCCATCATGGGTTGTAATAATGTCGGATGACGGCGTAAACGCCTTATCCGACCTACAGACAACCACAAATAACAGACGAAAAAAAAGACGCTTTTCAGCGTCTCTTTTCTGGAATATTGGTACCGAGGACGGGACTTGAACCCGTAAGCCCTATTGGGCACTACCACCTCAAGGTAGCGTGTCTACCAATTCCACCACCTCGGCACGGACACTGCTATTAGCGCGGGATATCGCTGGCCGGCTGAGCCGGTGCAGCAGGTTGAGTTTGCTCGGTCTTCGCCGGCGCGCTCAGATTTTCCCACTCGCTTCCTTTATTGGTTTTATTGCTATTGATATTACCCAACACCAGACTGATGATGAAGAACAGCGTCGCCAATACCGCCGTCATTCGGGTCATGAAGTTACCAGAACCACTTGAACCAAATAGCGTAGCGGAAGCGCCTGCTCCGAAGGAGGCTCCCATATCAGCGCCTTTACCTTGCTGCAGCATGATCAGGCCTACAAGACCAATTGCCACAATAAGGAAAACAACTAAAAGAGCTTCGTACATAATCAACCTGTTCCTTGCGGAGTTGCCGCGTACCAATGCTTCTACCAATAAAGCGGGATTTTTACTGTTTCCCACTGAAGCGGGTGTGAATACTAACCAAAGCGAATGACCTTCGCAAGGGCAATTTAAGCGCATTGTATCAACTGCGGAAAAAAACAGCAAAAACGTTGTTTTTTGCGGGCAGTAAGGCGGCAACCGCCGCCTTTTTAGTCACTTAAACGCTTAAACGGCTTTTACCGCATCCGCGATACGATGGGCGAAAGCCGTAACCTGCGCTTCATCCTCGCCTTCAACCATCACGCGAATCAACGGTTCGGTACCGGATTTACGTAGCAGTACCCGCCCACGATTGCCGAGCGTGGCTTCTACGTCCGCCGTTACCGCTTTCACCGCTTCATTTTCCAGCGGATCGCCGCTACCGGCGGTGTAACGCACGTTAACCAGAATCTGCGGGAACATTTTCATACCGCTGCACAGATCGTGCAGACTCATATGATTACGCACCATCGCCGCCAGAACTTGTAGCCCCGCTACAATACCGTCGCCAGTGGTCGTTTTATCCAGCAGAATAACGTGACCAGAGTTTTCCGCGCCGATGCGCCAGCCTTTTTCCTGCAATTTTTCCAACACGTAGCGGTCGCCCACTTTCGCCCGGGCAAACGGAATGCCAAGCTGCTTGAGCGCCAGCTCCAGCCCCATATTGCTCATCAGCGTCCCCACCGCGCCGCCGCGCAGTTGTCCCTGGCGCAGCCCTTCGCGCGCGATGATATACATGATCTGATCGCCATCGACTTTATTGCCTTCATGGTCAACCATGATGACCCGGTCGCCGTCGCCGTCAAGCGCGATGCCGAGGTCCGCCTTCTCCGCCAACACGCGCGCCTGCAACGCGCGCACGTCGGTCGCGCCCACTTCTTCGTTAATGTTGACGCCGTTTGGCTCACAGCCGATGGCGATAACGGTCGCGCCCAGCTCGCGCAGCACATTCGGCGCGATATGGTAGGTAGCGCCGTTGGCGCAATCCACAACCACTTTCAGGCCATTGAGGCTCAGTTCGTTCGGGAAGGTGCCTTTACAGAACTCAATATAGCGTCCGGCGGCATCGACGATGCGGCTCGCTTTCCCCAGCTCGGCGGAGTCTACGCAGGTGATCTCTTTTTCCATTTCGGCTTCGATGGCTTCTTCCACATCGTCAGGCAGTTTCGTACCGTCGATAGAGAAGAATTTAATGCCGTTATCATAGAACGGGTTATGCGAAGCCGAGATAACGATACCCGCCTCCGCGCGGAAAGTCCGCGTCAGATAGGCGACGGCTGGCGTTGGCATAGGTCCGGTAAACGAGGCCGACAGTCCCGCAGCGGCAAGGCCCGCCTCCAGCGCGGACTCCAGCATATAGCCGGAAATACGCGTATCTTTACCGATAATGATTTTACGCGAGCCATGACGCGCCAGCACTTTTCCGGCAGCCCAACCCAGTTTAAGCACGAAATCAGGTGTAATGGGGGCATTGCCTACACGTCCGCGAATCCCATCGGTACCGAAATATTTACGATTACTCATAGCGTTTGTTTCCCTTTGCAGACAGAGTGGCTTCCACCACCCGCATTGCCTCTACGGTTTCTTTGACGTCATGGACGCGAATGATCTGCGCGCCCTGCATCGCGGCAATTACCGCGCACGCAAGGCTACCGTTCAGACGGTCTGATGGTCCCACGTTAAGTAACTGACCAACCATCGTTTTACGTGACATGCCCACCAGCAGCGGCAGGTTAAAATGATGAAACTCACCCAGTCGCGCCAGTAAGGTATAATTGTGAGAGAGATTTTTACCGAAACCGAATCCTGGGTCGAGCAACAATTTCTCTTTTGCGATGCCGGCCTTCTCACAACGTGCTATTTGCTCAATAAAGTAGCGATTCACCTCGGCAAAGACATCGTCATATTTCGGCGCCTCCTGCATGGTTTTGGGGTTGCCCTGCATGTGCATAAGACTGACCGGCAAGCCGGTTTCCGCTGCCGCTTCCAACGCGCCGGGTTCGGAGAGTGAACGGACATCATTGATAATATGCGCGCCCGCCCTTGCCGCTTCACGGATCACCTCGGGTTTAGAGGTATCCACAGAAATCCACACTTCAAAACGTTGCGCGATTGCTTCCAGTACCGGAATAACGCGATCCAGCTCTTCTTCCACGCTCACTTCCGCCGCGCCTGGTCGCGTTGATTCCCCCCCCACATCAATAATTGTCGCCCCGGCATTCACCATTAAATTCGCATGTTTCACCGCCTCAATCAGCGTGTTATGCGCGCCGCCGTCGGAGAACGAATCCGGCGTTACGTTCAGGATCCCCATAACATGCGGATGAGTGAGATCGAGCGTGGCGCCCTGAGCGAAGAGTTTCATGGTCAAAATCCCTGTTTTATTTATGGTGAGTTAAAAAAAGAAAAACCCCGGGGCAAGCCCCAGGGTTTCGGTGAGCGCTAAACATAATGTTGTAAAACAAATGCTTATTTGTCGCCCAGCTGCTCTGACATCGTGTTGCCCGGGTTCGGCGTGCGTGGTTCATCAACCGGACGCGGCGCCTGAGGCGTACCATTGCTGTCAGAGTTATTGGTACCGTTTGGATCTTCCCAGCCCGCAGGCGGACGCACTTCACGACGCGCCATCAGGTCATCAATCTGCGGCGCATCGATGGTTTCATATTTCATCAACGCATCTTTCATCGCGTGCAGAATATCCATATTGTCAGTCAGGATCTGACGAGCGCGATTGTAGTTACGTTCAATCAGCGCTTTCACTTCCTGGTCGATGATACGCGCAGTTTCATCAGACATATGTTTCGCTTTTGCGACGCTACGGCCGAGGAACACTTCGCCCTCTTCTTCCGCATACAGCAGCGGACCAAGTTTGTCGGAGAAGCCCCACTGAGTCACCATGTTACGCGCCAGGTTAGTCGCGACTTTAATATCGTTCGACGCCCCGGTAGAAACATGTTCGGCACCGTAGATGATCTCTTCCGCCAGACGACCGCCGTACAGGGTGGAGATCTGGCTTTCCAGTTTCTGACGGCTGGCGCTGATCGCGTCGCCTTCAGGCAGGAAGAAGGTCACGCCCAGCGCACGACCGCGCGGGATAATCGTCACTTTGTGCACCGGATCGTGTTCCGGCACCAGGCGACCGATAATCGCGTGGCCCGCTTCATGGTACGCGGTCGACTCTTTCTGCGCTTCCGTCATCACCATGGAGCGACGTTCGGCGCCCATCATGATTTTGTCTTTCGCTTTCTCGAACTCAACCATCGACACAACGCGTTTGTTGCCGCGTGCGGCAAACAGCGCCGCTTCGTTGACCAGGTTCGCGAGGTCAGCACCGGAGAAGCCCGGCGTACCGCGCGCAATGATCGCCGCATCAATATCCGTCGCTAACGGTACGCGACGCATATGCACCTTCAGAATCTGCTCACGACCGCGCACATCCGGCAGGCCTACCACCACCTGACGGTCAAAACGGCCTGGACGCAGCAGCGCCGGGTCCAGAACGTCCGGACGGTTAGTTGCGGCGATAACGATGATACCTTCGTTACCTTCGAAGCCGTCCATCTCAACCAGCATCTGGTTCAACGTCTGCTCACGTTCATCGTGACCGCCGCCCAGACCTGCGCCACGCTGGCGACCTACGGCGTCGATTTCATCGATGAAGATAATGCACGGCGCCGCTTTCTTGGCCTGTTCGAACATGTCACGCACACGAGACGCGCCGACACCGACGAACATTTCCACAAAGTCAGAACCGGAAATCGTAAAGAATGGCACCTTCGCTTCACCCGCAATGGCTTTTGCCAGCAGGGTTTTACCGGTACCCGGCGGGCCGACCATCAGGACACCTTTCGGAATTTTACCGCCCAGCTTCTGGAAACGGCTCGGTTCACGCAGGTATTCGACCAGTTCCGCCACTTCTTCTTTCGCTTCGTCACAACCCGCAACGTCAGCAAACGTGGTTTTGATCTGATCTTCCGTCAGCATACGCGCCTTGCTCTTACCGAACGACATGGCGCCTTTGCCACCGCCGCCCTGCATCTGACGCATGAAGAAGATCCAGACGCCGATCAGCAACAGCATCGGGAACCAGGAAATGAAGATAGAAGCCAGCAGGCTTGGCTCTTCAGGTGGTTCGCCAACAACCTTGACGTTTTTAGTCAGCAGGTTATCAAGCAGCTTCGGATCATTAATCGGAATGTAAGTCGTGTAACGGTTACTATCTTTCTTGGTAACGTTGATCTCACGTCCGTTGATACGCGCTTCGCGAACCTGGTCCTGATTGACCTCTTGCAGGAAGGTAGAGTAATCCACCTTACGGCCATTAGACTCGCTGGGCCCAAAGCTCTGGAATACTGACATCAGCACAACGGCAATGACCAGCCAGAGTATTAGGTTTTTCGCCATGTCACTCAAGGGATTAACCTCTTATTACAACTGTGTTAAAAACAGCGTCAGGATACTCTATATCCAGTTTCTTTCAAACCTTACGTCTGAAATCTGCCGGTTATCACTTTCGCCCGGTCGCTACAATGTACACTTCACGCGAACGCGCACGCGAAGAGTCCGGCTTACGAACTTTAACCTTCGTAAACAGGGAGCGAATTTCCCTTAGATACTCATCGAAACCTTCGCCCTGGAACACCTTCACTACAAAACTTCCGCCTGGCGCCAGCACATCGCGGCACATCTCTAACGCCAGCTCCACCAGATACATGGCGCGGGGGATATCCACCGCCGGTGTTCCGCTCATGTTTGGTGCCATATCCGACATGACAACTTGTACTTTACTGTCACCCACGCGTTCCAGTAACGCTTTCATGACAAGTTCATCACGAAAATCGCCCTGAAGAAAGTCCACACCAACGATAGGATCCATAGGTAAAAGATCACAAGCGATGATGCGGCCTTTGCCGCCAATCTGCGTGACCACATACTGTGACCAGCCTCCTGGCGCAGCGCCGAGATCGACTACCGTCATTCCCGGCTTAAAAAGTTTGTCACTTTGCTGTATTTCATCAAGTTTAAACCAGGCACGGGAGCGTAGCCCCTTTTTCTGCGCCTGTTGAACATATTTATCGCTAAAGTGTTCCTGAAGCCAGCGGCTTGAGCTGGCAGAACGCTTTTTACCTGTCATTTAACTTTCCCGTCGGGGCAGTTCATCGTAGCCAATGGCGTAAATTTCTACACGCCTATTTGGCGATATAAGGGAGATGGCGGTAGAATGACCCGTTTTCAATCCCAACGTAAGCAAAAATATACGATGAATCTGAGTACTAAACAAAAACAGCACCTAAAAGGTCTGGCACATCCGCTCAAGCCTGTTGTTATGCTTGGCAATAATGGTTTGACCGAAGGGGTACTGGCCGAGATTGAACAAGCGTTAGAGCACCATGAACTTATCAAGGTGAAAATCGCCTCGGAAGATCGCGAAACAAAAACCTTGATCGTGGACGCTATCGTGCGCGAAACCGGCGCCTGTAACGTACAGGTCATCGGTAAAACGCTGGTGCTGTATCGCCCAACTAAAGAGCGTAAAATCTCGCTGCCGCGTTAAGGATATCCTAAAGTCGAACACAAAATCTGTGTAAAACGAGGGGTTTTCCACGAGCAGGAGAGCAAAATGCCACGCTCTCTCCGTTGATAAAAGGCCGCTATGCGGCCTTTTTCCTTTCTTTACAATACACCAACAATTTGCGTATTGAGTACTGCTTAAAGGTATTCCACTTTAAGCACTTCGTATTCCACATCGCCGCCAGGCGTTTTGATCACCACGACGTCATCCTGCTCTTTGCCGATCAGACCGCGAGCGATTGGCGAGTTTACCGAAATGAGATTTTGCTTAAAATCCGCCTCATCATCGCCAACAATGCGGTAGGTCTGCTCTTCGTCGGTGTCCAGGTTCAGCACCGTGACGGTAGCGCCGAAAATCACGCGACCATTGTTCGGCATTTTAGTGACATCAATCACCTGCGCATTCGACAGTTTTGCTTCGATATCTTTAATGCGCCCTTCGCAGAAACCCTGCTGTTCGCGTGCAGCATGATACTCCGCGTTTTCTTTTAAATCGCCATGTTCGCGCGCTTCGGCGATAGCGGCGATGATTTCAGGACGGCGCACAGATTTCAGAAAATCCAGCTCTTCGCGCAGTTTTTCGGCTCCGCGTAAGGTCATCGGAATAGCTTGCATTTGTTATACCTCTTGAACATTCCTGTAGGGGGCAATGAACTCTACCCCGGCTGCTAAGCCAGCCCCGGCATATGCCATACCAGGGTCAGAAGCAAAAAAACACCAACCCGGGCGCGCAGTCCCAGGTCAGCTACAATTTCCTCTTTGATAACCATTTTACCCTGGAGTTCCCTATGGGTCATCGTTTACTTTTTAGGGCGTTGCGCCGTAGTATGACGGCTTGTTTCCAGGGTGTTAGCGCGAGATTATGCGATTTTCCAGATTTATCATCGGATTGACCACCAGTATAGCGTTCAGCGTTCAGGCCGCGAATATTGACGAATACATCAAACAGCTTCCGGCCGGCGCCAACCTCGCGCTGATGGTGCAAAAGATTGGCGCGCCCGCGCCGGCTATTGATTATCATAGTCAGCAGATGGCGCTTCCCGCCAGTACCCAAAAGGTGATTACCGCGCTGGCGGCGCTGATTCAACTCGGCCCGGATTTCCGTTTTACGACCACGCTGGAGACTAAAGGCAACGTCGATAACGGCATCCTGAAAGGTGACTTAATTGCGCGCTTCGGTGGCGATCCAACGCTAAAACGTCAGGATATTCGCAATATGGTCGCGACGCTGAAAAAGTCCGGCGTCACGCAAATCGACGGCAATGTGCTTATCGACACGTCGATTTTCGCCAGCCACGATAAAGCGCCAGGCTGGCCGTGGAACGACCTGACGCAGTGTTTCAGCGCGCCTCCCGCCGCCGCCATTGTTGACCGCAACTGTTTTTCTGTGTCGCTTTATAGCGCGCAAAAACCAAACGATTTAGCCTTTATTCGCGTGGCCTCTTATTATCCGGTAACGATGTTCAGCCAGGTACGGACTCTGCCGCGCGGTTCGGCAGACGCGCAGTATTGCGAGCTGGATGTTGTGCCTGGCGATTTGAACCGTTATACGCTTACCGGCTGTTTACCACAGCGCGCCGACCCGCTGCCGCTGGCCTTTGCTATTCAGGACGGCGCCAGCTACGCGGGCGCGATCCTCAAGCAGGAACTGAAAGAGGCCGGGATAACTTACCGCGGCACGCTACTGCGCCAGACGCAGGTTAACGAGCCCGGAACGATCGTCGCCAGTAAACAGTCGGCGCCACTGCACGATCTGCTTAAGATTATGCTGAAAAAGTCAGACAACATGATCGCCGATACTGTTTTTCGGATGATTGGTCATGTCAGGTTTAACGTGCCTGGCACCTGGCGGGCGGGATCGGATGCCGTTCGCCAGATCCTGCGCCAACAGGCGGGAATTGATATCGCCAATACCATTATTGCCGACGGTTCCGGTCTTTCTCGCCATAATCTGATCGCTCCCGCCACGATGATGCAGGTGCTGCAATATATCGCCCAACACGATAACGAGCTGAACTTTATCTCTATGCTGCCGCTGGCGGGCTATGATGGTTCATTACAATACCGCGCCGGGCTGCATCAGGCGGGCGTAGACGGTAAGGTTTCAGCGAAAACCGGGTCACTGCAGGGCGTGTATAATCTGGCGGGCTTTATTACCACCGCAAGCGGGCAACGGATGGCATTTGTACAGTATTTGTCCGGCTACGCGGTTCCACCTGCCGATCAGCGTAATCGACGTATTCCGCTGGTACGCTTCGAGAGTCGATTGTACAAGGATATTTATCAGAATAACTGAGTGCATTATTGCCGGATGGCGGCGCTAACGCGTCTTATCCGGCCTACAACGAACATAATAAAACGGGCCGCAAATGCGGCCCGTTGGCTTTTATAGGCCGGATAAGCGTAAGCGCCATCCGGCTACGAGATTAACGTTTGTAGATGAACTCGACGCCTTCTTCGTCGTCTTCATCCCAGTCGTCATCCCAGTCATCGTCTGCGTCTTCTTCCACTTCAGCCAACTGCTGGCGATGATAATCGTCCCACATGAACTCGACTTTTTCCGGCTGTTTTGCTTCTTCAGCCTGCGCAATCGGATTCTCGATGATAAAGGTCATCACATCCCAGCAGAGATCTTTCACCCCTAGCTGACTGGCAGCGGAAATCAGATAGTATTTCCCTTCCCAGCCCAACGCTTCGGCGATTGCTTTCGCTTTCTCTTCCGCTTCGGTTTTATCCATCAGATCGATCTTGTTGAACACTAACCAGCGCGGTTTAGCCGCCAGATCCTGGCTGTATTTTTCCAGTTCGCCAATAATGATACGGGCGTTTTCCACCGGATCGGAACCATCGATCGGATCGATATCAATGAGGTGCAGCAGTACGCGGCAACGTTCGAGGTGCTTCAGGAAGCGAATCCCCAGGCCCGCGCCTTCCGCCGCGCCTTCGATCAACCCCGGAATGTCGGCCACCACAAAACTCTTTTCGCTATCCATTCGTACCACGCCAAGGCTCGGCACCAGCGTGGTAAACGGATAGTCCGCGACTTTCGGTTTTGCTGCCGATACCGCGCGAATGAACGTTGATTTACCGGCGTTTGGCATCCCCAGCATCCCGACATCCGCCAGCAGCATCAGTTCCAGCAGCAGGTCGCGCTTATCGCCCGGCGTACCATTGGTTTTCTGGCGCGGCGTACGGTTAACCGAGGATTTAAAACGGGTATTGCCTAACCCATGCCAGCCGCCCTTCGCGACCAACAGACGCTGACCGTGTTTGGTCATGTCGCCCATCGTTTCACCGGTTCCCTGGTCGATAACGCGCGTACCGACCGGCACTTTGATGGTCACGTCTTTACCGCGTTTACCGGTACAGTCCCGGCTCGCGCCATTCTGACCACGTTCAGCGCGGAACGATTTTTCAAAGCGGTAATCGATCAGCGTATTCAGGTTTTCATCGGCTTCCATCCAGACGTCGCCGCCGTCGCCGCCATCACCGCCGTCCGGGCCGCCTTTCGGGATATATTTTTCGCGGCGGAAGCTCACACAGCCATTACCGCCATCGCCTGCAACGACCAGAATCGATGCTTCATCAACAAACTTCATTTTATTCTCCGTAAATCATTCGCCTGAGCGGGGTTGCGAAACCACCGTTTCATGCTTGCGTAAACCGCCCCAAATACGATGACCAATGGCGGAATACATCGCGCCCGCAACCACGACAAACGCACCGAGATAACCTAAAAGGTTTAACATCGGTCTGGCGAAGAAATCGGGCCAGGCCATAGATAAAAGATCTGAAAACAGCAGGGTAAATAGCGGTGTAAGCGTGATTATCGCGCTCACCTGCGCCGCCTGCCAACGCGCCATCGCTTCCGCCAGGGCGCCATATCCTACCAGCGTATTTAGCCCGCAGAAAATCAAACAGGCGAGCTGCCAGTCGCTCAGTTGCGCTATCACCATCGGTTTTGCCAGCGGCAAGAGCGCTATCGTACATAAAGTGTACAGTAAAAACAGGATCTGCTGCGAGGCCAGACGTCGCAATAATACTTTTTGCGCCACGCCATAGCTCACCCACACCATCGCCGCGCCTACGCCAAAAATAACGCCCCAGGTGTAGTCGGTCAGTCGGGTAAAAATCTCGATCAGACTGGTGTTAAAAAACATCACCAGCCCGCTCAATAACATCAGCGCGCCAATCACCTGCGTACCGCGCATCTTTTCTTTCAGAATAAAGACGCTGGCGACCATCATGCCAACCGGCGAGAGCTGGCCGATAACCTGCGACGCGGTTGGGCTTAAATATTGCAGGGAAGAACTGAACAAAATGAAATTACCGAACAGTCCGCAGGTCGCTATCGCCAATAACACCAACCAGCGCGGCTTACGAAAAATACGCAGCGGCGGCAGCTTTCTTTTTACTGCCAGTATCGCCCCGAGGCCAATACTGGCCATTAAGAAGCGGTAGAAGACAATGGTTGAAGGCTCCATCACCTCCAGCACTTGCTTCATTGCTATTGGCAACGCTCCCCAGCACATCGCGGTAGTGAGCGCTAAAAGAATGCCAATGCCTGCCTGCTGCTTCATGCCGTGTTCCCTGCAAAGACCCGTTAACGGCATTCGCACAGCCACACGGGTATATTTTAGTCGGCCATCGAATGTAAAAAGCCCCGCAACAGGTGCGGGGCTTTCATCCGTTACCGGACCACAAAAAACTTACTCAGCAACGATGCTGATGTATTTACGGTTTTTCGGGCCTTTAACTTCGAATTTCACTTTACCGTCTGCTTTAGCAAACAGAGTGTGGTCACGACCGCAACCAACGTTGGTGCCAGCGTGGAATTTAGTACCACGTTGACGAACGATGATGCTGCCTGCCAGAACTGCTTCACCGCCAAAGCGTTTTACGCCCAGACGTTTAGCTTCAGAATCGCGACCGTTACGAGTCGAGCCGCCAGCCTTTTTATGTGCCATTTAATCTGCTCCCCTAATCTTAAGCGCTGATGCCGGTAATTTTCACATCAGTGAACCACTGACGATGGCCCTGCTGCTTACGGTAGTGTTTACGGCGACGAAACTTAACGATTTTAACTTTCTCGCCACGACCGTGGGCAACAACTTCAGCTTTGATTACGCCGCCATCAACGAAAGGAACGCCGATTTTGACTTCTTCACCGTTTGCGATCATCAGAACTTCAGCGAACTCGATAGTTTCGCCAGTTGCGATGTCCAGCTTTTCCAGGCGAACGGTCTGACCTTCGCTTACTCGGTGTTGTTTACCACCACTTTGGAAAACCGCGTACATAAAAAACTCCGCTTCCGCGCACACCTTTCAATGATTCAGAGCGCGCTATAAATATTCACAATAGGGCGCGAATATTACGCAAATTGCACGGCTTTGACAAGTGCTACCATCAATACATGAAGAAAAAAAACACAACGCATACGGTAACGTTTATCTGCGGCGTTTTTTCAGTACAATCAGGGTATATTTCTAACCATAAACCCTACGTTACCTCATTCAGACATGGGATAATCGGGGCGATAAGCCCGGCTTTTGCGATGAATTTAGAAAAAATCAACGAGTTAACCGCGCAAGATATGGCGGGTGTCAATGCGACAATCCTTGAACAGCTTAATTCCGACGTTCAACTGATTAATCAGCTAGGATATTACATTATTAGCGGCGGCGGAAAACGCATTCGTCCGATGATTGCCGTTCTTGCCGCGCGCGCGGTGGGTTATCAGGGTAACGCGCACGTGACTATCGCCGCTCTGATCGAGTTTATCCACACGGCGACGCTGCTACATGATGATGTGGTGGATGAATCCGATATGCGTCGCGGCAAAGCGACGGCAAATGCCGCTTTCGGTAATGCCGCCAGCGTGTTGGTCGGCGACTTTATCTATACCCGCGCCTTCCAGATGATGACCAGCCTCGGCTCGTTAAAAGTGCTGGAAGTGATGTCGGAAGCGGTCAACGTGATTGCAGAAGGCGAAGTGCTGCAATTGATGAACGTGAATGACCCGGACATTACCGAAGAAAATTACATGCGGGTGATTTACAGTAAAACGGCCCGTCTGTTCGAAGCCGCCGCCCAGTGCTCCGGTATTCTTGCCGGTTGTACGCCTGAGCAAGAGAAAGGGTTGCAGGACTATGGCCGCTACCTTGGTACGGCTTTCCAGCTCATTGACGATCTGCTGGATTACAGTGCCGACGGCGAGCATCTCGGTAAAAATGTGGGTGATGACCTCAATGAGGGCAAACCCACCTTACCGTTGCTTCACGCCATGCGCCACGGTACGCCAGAACAGTCAGCGATGATCCGTACCGCTATTGAACAAGGTAATGGCCGTCATCTTCTGGAACCGGTTCTGGAAGCGATGACCACCTGCGGCTCGCTGGAATGGACGCGTCAGCGAGCGGAAGAAGAAGCCGACAAAGCGATATCCGCGTTGCAGATATTGCCGAATACCCCATGGCGTGAGGCGCTAATCGGTCTCGCACACATCGCGGTGCAGCGCGATCGTTAATGCCGTTCTCTTATCCCGCGTACTGCGCGGGATATCCCATTAAGTTCTAATAAACTCCAGATACCCTATCGCCTGTTTTTCACATACTCATCCAGGACTTCCCCTGGCATATTCTGAATATTGCCGCCACTTACATGAACTTTTTAGAACATTCCTTCACGAAGCGTTATAGTATCGAACGTCGTCGGGTTGTTAAAACCGTAAGTGATTAACCTAAGGAGTGATGGATGTATGGAAAGCAAGCTTATTGACTGGCATCCGGCCGATATCATTGCCGGACTACGTAAAAAAGGGACTTCAATGGCCGCTGAGTCACGCCGGAATGGATTGAGTTCATCCACGCTGGCCAATGCATTAACGCGCCCGTGGCCGAAAGGAGAGTTGATTATTGCGAAAGCATTGGGAACGGAACCCTGGGTTATTTGGCCATCGCGTTATCACGATCCGCGCACGCATGAGTTTATCGACAGAACGCGGCTTATGAGAGCGCGTAATAAAGACAAACAGAATGTAGAGTAAGTGTCTGTAAAACAACCCCCGCAATCGCGTTCGCGGGGGTTATTCAGCGTACAGAAGGTTATTCGCCTTTCACGCGTTCAATATTCGCGCCTAGCGCGCGCAGTTTGTCTTCGATGCGCTCATAACCGCGATCGATGTGATAAATGCGATCCACAATCGTCGTGCCTTCCGCAATACAGCCCGCCAGCACCAGGCTCGCAGATGCCCGCAGATCTGTCGCCATGACCTGGGCGCCAGAGAGCGTTTCTACGCCATGACATATGACGGTATTGCTTTCAATTTCCGCACGCGCGCCCATGCGACTGAGTTCAGGCACGTGCATAAAACGGTTTTCAAAGACGGTTTCAGTGATAAAGCCCGTCCCTTCCGCCACCAGGTTCAGCAACGTGAACTGCGCCTGCATATCGGTCGGGAATGCCGGGTGCGGCGCGGTACGGACATTGACCGCCTTCGGTCGTTTGCCGTGCATGTCCAGACTAATCCAGTCCTCGCCCACTTCGATATCCGCGCCAGCATCGCGCAGTTTCGCCAGTACCGCGTCCAGAGTGTCCGGTTGCGCGTTACGGCAGAGGATTTTGCCGCGAGAGATCGCTGCCGCCACCAGGAAAGTCCCCGTTTCGATACGATCCGGCAGCACACGATAAACGCCGCCGCCCAGACGCTCTACACCCTCGATCGTAATACGATCGGTGCCCTGCCCGGCGATCTTCGCCCCCAGCGTAACCAGGAAGTTAGCGGTGTCGACAATTTCCGGCTCGCGCGCGGCGTTTTCAATGATGGTCGTCCCTTCCGCCAGCGTGGCGGCACACATAATGGTGACGGTCGCGCCGACGCTGACCTTATCCATCACGATATGCGCCCCTTTAAGACGTCCTTCGACGGAGGCCTTTACGTAGCCCTCTTCCAGCTTGATGGTCGCACCCAGTTGTTCCAGACCGGTAATATGCAGATCAACCGGACGCGCGCCGATAGTACAGCCCCCCGGCAGAGAGACTTGTCCCTGACCAAAACGGGCAACCAGCGGCCCCAGCGCCCATATCGAGGCGCGCATGGTCTTAACCAGATCATAAGGCGCGCAGAACACGTTCACCTGGCTGGCGTCAATATGTACCGATCCATTGCGTTCCACTTTCGCGCCTAATTGGCTCAAGAGCTTCATCGACGTATCCACGTCTTTCAGTTTTGGAACGTTTTGGATCTCTACCGGTTCTTCTGCCAGCAGAGCGGCGAACAGGATCGGCAGCGCGGCGTTTTTGGCGCCGGAAATTGTGACTTCGCCCTGGAGCGTCGTTGGCCCCTGTACACGAAATTTATCCATTATTGTATTCTCAGTTAAGCATTCATCTCCGCTACCGGCAGGTTACCCGTAGCTTAAAATCCGTTAAGTTTACGATCGCGCGCCCATTCCGCCGGGGTATACGCTTTGATCGATACGGCATGGATACGGTTGTCCGCAATGTACTCCATTAGCGGCCCATAGACCGTTTGCTGTTTCTTGACCCGGCTCATGCCGTCAAACATCTCGCCCACGGCAATAACCTGAAAGTGACTGCCATCGCCGGAGACGTGGACTTCCTGGAGGGAGAGGGCATTCATCAGCACACTCTGAATTTCATGATTTTCCATGGGTTCTTTATTCGTCAAATAGTGAAAACAGCCCAACATCTTAGAGCAAAGTCGCGCCGTCTTAAATAAGCAAAAGATTACGCTGATAAATCAGCGCGGTAAAAGTGCCGGATGGTGCTGCTAACGCAACTTATCCGGCCTACGGGGATCATGCGAAGTGTAGGCCGGATAAACCATCCGGCATTCATTACATACGGGGAAGTACGTCTTCGGGCAAGTTATATAATTGCGCCAGCGCGTAAACCTTGTCGTTAACGCCAGACAGCGACACGGCATTGCCCTGCTTTTTTGCCTGGTTCACAAGGTGCGCCAGCAGCGCCAGTCCCCCCGTATCCACCCTGGAGATCTGGCTCAGGTCGATACGGGTAACGCCAGTCATCGCTTCTACGCGCGCGTCCCATAGCGGCGCCAACACGTCCTGATCCAGCTCTCCCGCCAGCACCAGAGTGTCCGCCTCACGCGTCCAGGTGAGTTGCGGCGTCATTACTGTTTCTCGTCCAAAGTAATTTTCTGTTGAGAGATAGATTTCAGTTGTGCGGTCAGGCCGTCGATGCCTTTAGTACGCAGCAGGTCGCTCCACTCATTTTGCTTGGTGGTGATCATGCTGACGCCTTCCGCAATCATGTCATACGCCTGCCAGTTGCCGGTCTGGGTGTTTTTGCGCCACTGGAAATCCAGGCGTACCGGCGGACGACCGTTGGGATCGATAATCGTTACACGGATAGGCACAATGGTCGCATCGCCCAGCGGTTGCTCAGGCGCTATCTGGTAAGTCTGACCGTGGTACATCGCCAGCGCCTGACCGTATGCCTGTTTCAGGTATTCGCGAAACGCTGCAAAATAGGCTTCACGCTGCGCCGGGGTCGCCTCTTTGTAGTAGCGGCCCAACACCAGCGCGCCGGCATATTTTACCTGCACGTACGGCAGAAGTTCCTGATCAACAACGTCTCGCAGGTAATCCGGATTGGCACGAATTTTCGGCTGTTCGTTTTTCAGGCGATCAAAAGTTTTCTGCGCCGCCTCGTTCATCAGTTTATAAGGATTGCTCTGATCCGCTGCCGTTGCTGCGCTTAATGGCGCAATGACCAGCAGGGCCACCATCATCAGTCGTTTAAACATGCCTCAATTCTCCTGAGATTATTTCGTTTCGCCCGCGGGCGTTGTGGCTTCAGTATGACCTTCCGTTGCGGCTGGCGCATCGCCAGAATTCTTATTGTCGTCGCCTTTGCTGTTATAAAGGAACTGGCCAATCATATCTTCCAGCACCATTGCAGACTTGGTGTCCTGAATCGTACTCCCATCTTTGAGGATAGACGTTCCCAGCTCAGGATCTTCAAAACCGACGTTTAATGCCAGATATTGCTCCCCCAGCAGCCCGGAAGTACGAATACTCAACGAGCTGGTATCGGGAATATGGTTATAACGCTCTTCGATGTCGAGCGTTACGCGCGGCAGGTATGTTTTCGGATCAAGCGAGATATCTTCAACCCGCCCGACAACCACCCCGCCGATGCGTACCGGGGAACGCACTTTCAGACCGCCGATGTTATCGAAGGTCGCATAAACCTTATAGGTCGGCTCCGTGCGCATAGAGGTCACATTTGCCGCCTTCAGGCAAACAAACAGCGCCGCCAGCAACGCTACCAGCAAAAAAACGCCTACCCAAATTTCATTTTTTTTCGTTTGCATGAACTCAATTCCCAAACATCAGTGCGGTCAGCACAAAATCCAGCCCCAGAACGGCCAACGATGCGTGAACCACGGTACGCGTCGTTGCCCGGCTAATCCCGGCAGAAGTTGGTATTGCGTCATAACCGTTGAATAACGCAATCCATGTTACCGTAATGGCGAACACCACGCTCTTTATCAGACAGTTCACCAGGTCCATACGCCAGTCGACGGCATTCTGCATCGCGGACCAGAAGAACCCGGCGTCGATTCCTTTCCAGCTTACGCCGACCAGCGAGCCGCCCCAGATACCGACCGCCACAAAGATAATGGTCAGTAGCGGCAACGAAATCACGCCCGCCCAAAAGCGCGGCGAAATCACCCGGCGCAATGGATCGACCGCCATCATCTCCATACTGGAGAGCTGCTCCGTCGCCCGCATCAGGCCGATTTCCGCCGTCAACGCCGACCCGGCCCGCCCGGCAAACAGCAACGCCGCGACCACCGGCCCCAGCTCGCGCAGCAGCGAAAGCGCCACTAACATGCCAAGACTGGTCTCCGCGCTGTAAGTGGTCAGAACCAGATAGCCTTGCAGCCCCAGCACCATACCGATGAATACGCCGGAGACAATAATGATAAGCATCGACAAGACGCCCACATTATAAAGCTGGCGCACCAGCAGCGGCGCATGTTTGCGAAACTCCGGCTTACCGATAATCGCATTGAATAACATTAACCCGGCGCGCCCGAACGTCCTGACGGTTTTGATCCCGCTGTGTCCGAGTGCTGCCAGCGCATTTAACAGCATGAGTGGCTTAACTCCCTGTTTCGAGTAAATCAAGGTGATAGTCGCCCGCCGGATAGCGGAACGGAACCGGCCCGTCGGCAATACCGTCAAGGAACTGACGCACGCGCGGGTCCGTATTCTCCTGCAACGCCTGAGCGCTACCGTGAGCGACGATTTTTTTGTCCGCCATGATCCAGGCGTGATCCGCAATACTGAGCACCTCTGGCACATCATGCGAGACCACCACGCAGGTCACGCCCAGCGCGCTGTTCAATTCTGAAATCAGCTTCACCAGAACGCCCATGGTAATCGGGTCCTGGCCAACAAACGGCTCATCGAACATGATGAGATCCGGTTCCAGAGCGATGGCGCGCGCCAACGCGGCGCGGCGCGCCATTCCACCGGAGAGCTCGGAAGGCATCAGTTTTGCCGCGCCGCGCAGCCCGACAGCTTCCAGTTTCATCATCACGACGCTTTTTAGCAGCGGCGCGGGTAAATTGGTGTGCTCCCGTAGCGGATAGGCCACATTGTCAAACACGTTCATGTCGGTAAACAGCGCTCCCGACTGAAACAGCATACTCATACGTTTGCGGACGGTGTAGAGCCGCGAACGGGACATGGCCGGCACATTCTCGCCATCAAATAAGATCTCGCCCTTATCCGGCGGGATCTGTCCGCCAATCAGGCGCAACAGCGTGGTTTTACCGATGCCCGACGGCCCCATGATCGCCGTGATCTTCCCGCGCGGCACCGTCAGGGAAATATTATCGAAAATGCAGCGTTCGCCACGGGAAAAGCTGACGTCGCGCATATCGACTAAATTGGCCGCAGACTGACCCATTGATTCATCCTTCGTATTGCCTTGTTGAGGTAACCATGGCGCTGAATTTAACCATGGGTTCGACATAATTACAGAATATTAACTGACAGGGTTAGCGAAAGCTGGCATTCGTTTTACTTTTTAGCCGCATAAAGTCAAAATTAGGACTTCGTTACGGCTTCCAGATATCCCTTCCAGGGGACCGGCGAGTATACCTGAAGAAAGGACTTTAGATGCTTTTAGCGATGGCGCTACTCATAATTGGTTTGCTTCTGGTGGCCTACGGCGCCGATCGTCTGGTGTTTGCGGCCTCTATTTTATGCCGTACATTCGGTATTCCCCCGCTGATCATCGGGATGACGGTCGTGAGTATCGGCACCTCGCTGCCGGAAATTATTGTGTCGGTCGCCGCATCGCTACACGGCCAGCTCGATTTGGCCGTCGGCGCGGCGCTCGGTTCTAACATCACCAATATTTTGCTGATCTTAGGGCTGGCGGCGCTGGTTCGTCCATTTACCGTGCATTCCGATGTTTTACGTCGCGAATTGCCATTAATGTTATTTGTTAGCGTGGTAGCCGGTTCCGTACTGCATGACGGACAGTTAAGCCGCAGTGATGGTATCTTTCTCCTGCTTCTGGCTGTGCTATGGCTGTTATTCATTGTTAAAATCGCGCGTCTGGCCGAACGCCAGGGGAATGACAGCCTCACCCGCGAACAACTGGCGGAGCTGCCACGCGAAGGCGGGCTCCCCGTCGCGTTCTTATGGCTGGGCATTGCGCTGGTCATCATGCCGATGGCGACGCGCATGGTAATCGATAACGCTACGGTGCTGGCGAATTATTTCGCCATGAGTGAATTAACGCTCGGTCTGACAGTCATCGCTGTCGGCACCAGTCTGCCAGAGCTGGCGACGGCGATTGCCGGCGTGCGAAAAGGCGAAAATGATATTGCCGTTGGTAATCTCATTGGCGCCAATATTTTTAATCTCGCCATCGTGCTGGGACTGCCTGCGCTGATCGCGCCGGGGGAGATCAACCCGCTGGCGTTTGGGCGAGATTATAGCGTGATGTTGCTGGTTAGCGTGGTTTTCGCTTTACTTTGCTGGCGGCATCCGCGCCAGATTGGTCGGGGCGCAGGTATACTGCTGACCGGCGGGTTTATCGTATGGCTGGCGATGCTCTATTGGCTATCGCCACTTCTTGTTGGATAACTGGAAACGGATTATGTCGCATTTAGCGTTGCAACCGGGGTTTGACTTTCAGCAGGCAGGCAAAGAGGTCCTGGAAATTGAACGTGAAGGCCTGGCGGAGCTTGATCAATATATCAACCAGCATTTCACGCTGGCCTGTGAAAAAATGTTCAACTGCACCGGAAAAGTGGTGGTCATGGGGATGGGGAAATCCGGCCATATCGGACGGAAAATGGCCGCCACGTTCGCCAGTACCGGCACCTCTTCCTTTTTTGTACATCCGGGCGAAGCCGCGCACGGCGATTTGGGGATGGTTACACCGCAGGATGTGGTTATCGCTATCTCCAACTCCGGCGAATCCAGCGAGATCGCGGCGCTAATACCGGTGCTTAAACGTCTGCACGTACCGTTAATTTGCATTACCGGGCGACCGGAAAGCAGCATGGCGCGTGCGGCAGATGTGCATCTGTGTGTTAAAGTGCCCAAAGAAGCGTGTCCGTTAGGACTGGCGCCTACCAGTAGTACCACCGCAACGCTGGTGATGGGCGACGCGCTCGCCGTGGCATTGTTAAAAGCGCGCGGCTTTACCGCCGAGGATTTCGCTCTGTCGCATCCTGGCGGCGCGCTGGGACGTAAGCTACTGCTGCGCGTAAGCGATATTATGCATACTGGCGATGAAATCCCGCATGTTAATAAACATGCCACCCTGCGTGATGCGCTGTTAGAAATTACGCGTAAAAATCTCGGTATGACCGTCATTTGCGATGAATCCATGAAGATCGACGGTATCTTCACCGACGGCGATTTACGTCGCGTGTTCGATATGGGCGGCGATATGCGCCAGTTGGGGATCGCCGAGGTGATGACGCCAGGGGGCATTCGCGTGCGTCCCGGTATTCTCGCCGTCGATGCGCTGAATTTAATGCAGTCCCGCCATATCACCTCCGTACTGGTTGCTGATGGCGACCAGTTACTCGGTGTGTTACATATGCATGATCTCCTGCGTGCAGGCGTCGTGTAGAAACTCAAGGATAATTAACGATGAGTAAAGCAGGTGCGTCGCTTGCGACCTGTTATGGCCCCGTCAGCCCCCATGTCATGACCAAAGCGGAGAATATCCGCCTGCTCATCCTGGACGTGGATGGCGTATTGTCTGACGGCCTGATTTATATGGGCAATAACGGCGAAGAGCTGAAGGCTTTCAACGTTCGTGACGGCTATGGTATTCGCTGTGCTTTGACCTCCAATATCGAGGTTGCCATTATTACCGGACGAAAGGCTAAACTTGTAGAAGATCGCTGCGCCACGCTGGGGATTGTCCATCTTTATCAGGGACAGTCGAATAAGCTGATCGCCTTTAGCGATCTGCTGGAAAAACTGGCCATTGCGCCGGAAAATGTTGCCTATGTCGGCGATGATCTGATTGACTGGCCAGTGATGGAAAAAGTGGGGTTAAGCGTTGCCGTTGCGGATGCGCATCCGCTGCTGATCCCCCGCGCTGACTATGTGACGCACATTGTCGGCGGGCGCGGCGCGGTACGTGAGGTGTGCGACTTGTTGCTGCTGGCGCAGGGCAAGCTGGATGAGGCCAAAGGGCAATCGATATGAGTAAAACCAGACGTTGGGTTATCATTCTACTGTCGCTGGCCATTCTGGTACTGATTGGTATCAATCTGGCGGATAAAGACGATCCTGCTGCCGTGATGGTCAACAGCAACGATCCCACGTATAAAAGCGAGCATACGGATACCGTCGTGTACAGTCCGGAAGGCGCGTTGAGCTATCGTCTGATTGCGCAGCACGTTGAATATTTTTCCGATCAGGCGGTCTCATGGTTTACGCAACCGGTATTAACCACCTTTGATAAGGATAAGGTGCCGACATGGTCGATCAAGGCCGATAAAGCCAAATTGACTAACGATCGGATGCTCTATCTGTATGGCCATGTTGAAGTCAACGCCCTGGTGCCTGACGCTCAATTACGCAGAATTACCACCGATAACGCGCAGATTAATCTGGTGACGCAGGATGTTACCTCGAACGATCTGGTGACGTTATACGGCACAACATTTAACTCCAGCGGACTGAAAATGCGCGGTAACTTACGCAGCAAGAACGCCGAGCTGATTGAAAAGGTTAGAACCTCTTATGAAATTCAAAACAAACAAACTCAGCCTTAATCTTATGCTTGCCGGCTCGCTGCTGGCCGCCAGCATTCCGGCTTTCGCCGTCACGGGCGATACCGAACAGCCTATTCATATTGACTCGGATCAACAGTCGCTGGATATGCAAGGCAACGTCGTGACCTTTACGGGCAACGTGGTGATGACCCAGGGCACGATTAAGATCAACGCCGATAAAGTCGTGGTTACCCGCCCTGGCGGCGAACAGGGGAAAGAGGTGATCGACGGTTACGGCAATCCGGCCACCTTCTACCAGATGCAGGACAACGGTAAGCCGGTGAAAGGCCACGCTTCCCATATGCATTACGAGCTGGCGAAAGATTTTGTGGTGCTGACCGGCAACGCTTATCTGGAGCAGCTTGACAGCAACATTACCGGCGACAAAATCACCTACCTGGTGAAAGAGCAGAAAATGCAGGCCTTCAGCGAGAAAGGCAAACGCGTCACCACCGTTCTGGTGCCGTCGCAGTTGCAAGACAAAAACAAAGGCCAGACTCCGGCGCAAAAGAAGAGTAACTAATTCGTTATGGCAACATTAACTGCAAAGAATCTGGCGAAGGCCTATAAAGGCCGTCGCGTAGTGGAAGATGTCAGTCTGACCGTTAACTCCGGGGAGATTGTCGGGCTGCTCGGTCCAAACGGCGCGGGTAAAACCACCACCTTTTATATGGTCGTCGGTATCGTGCCGCGTGACGCGGGCAATATCATCATCGATGATGAAGATATCAGTCTGCTGCCGCTGCACGCGCGCGCGCGCCGCGGTATCGGCTATTTGCCGCAGGAAGCCTCTATTTTCCGCCGTCTCAGCGTATTTGATAACCTGATGGCGGTACTGCAAATTCGTGACGATTTGACCGCAGAACAGCGAGAAGACCGCGCCAACGAGCTGATGGAAGAGTTTCATATCGAGCATCTGCGCGACAGCATGGGACAGGCGCTGTCCGGTGGTGAACGCCGTCGTGTAGAAATAGCCCGCGCGTTGGCCGCTAATCCCAAATTTATCCTGCTGGATGAACCCTTTGCCGGCGTTGACCCGATTTCCGTTATCGACATCAAACGCATTATCGAGCATCTGCGCGATAGCGGGCTCGGCGTGCTGATCACCGACCATAACGTCCGTGAGACGCTGGCAGTCTGTGAACGCGCCTATATCGTGAGCCAGGGCCACCTTATTGCCCACGGTACGCCGACAGAAATCCTGCAAGACGAACACGTTAAGCGTGTATATCTTGGGGAAGACTTCAGACTCTGATAGGGTAGAGGGCTATGCTGCTCTAGCGGGAGAAAACGACTCTGAATATGAAGCAAGGTTTGCAACTCAGGCTTAGCCAACAACTGGCGATGACGCCTCAGCTACAACAGGCCATCCGTCTGTTGCAGTTGTCTACGCTGGAACTTCAGCAGGAACTCCAGCAAGCGCTGGAAAATAACCCGCTGCTTGAGCAAACCGATCTTCATGACGAAATCGACACTCAGCAACCTCAGGATAACGATCCTCTCGATACCGCCGACGCGCTCGAACAAAAAGAGATGCCGGAAGAGCTGCCGCTTGACGCCAGTTGGGATGAAATTTACACCGCCGGGACGCCGTCCGGCCCCAGCGGCGATTATATCGACGATGAGCTGCCCGTCTATCAGGGCGAAACAACGCAGTCGTTGCAGGATTATCTGATGTGGCAGGTTGAGCTAACGCCCTTCTCGGACACCGATCGCGCTATTGCGACATCTATTGTCGATGCGGTAGATGATACCGGTTATCTCACCGTATCCCTGGACGAAATTCGCGAAAGCATGGGCGATGTAGAGGTGGATCTCGATGAGGTTGAAGCCGTTCTGAAGCGCATTCAGCGTTTTGATCCGGTAGGCGTCGCGGCAAAAGATCTTCGCGACTGTCTGCTGATCCAGCTTTCACAATTCGACAAATCCACGCCGTGGCTGGAAGAGGCGCGGCTTATTATCTGCGATCACCTTGATCTGCTGGCCAATCACGATTTCCGCACGTTGATGCGCGTTACCCGACTGAAAGAAGAGGTGCTGAAAGAGGCGGTAAACCTGATTCAGTCGCTCGATCCCAGACCCGGTCAATCGATCCAGACCGGCGAGCCGGAGTACGTTATCCCGGATGTGCTGGTACGCAAGCATAACGGTCGCTGGACGGTGGAGCTTAATAGCGACAGTATTCCCCGTTTACAGATTAACCAGCACTATGCCGCCATGTGCAATAGCGCGCGCAACGATGCCGACAGCCAGTTCATCCGCAGTAATTTACAGGATGCGAAATGGCTGATAAAAAGCCTTGAAAGCCGCAACGACACGCTGCTGCGCGTCAGTCGCTGCATCGTCGAGCAACAGCAAGCCTTTTTTGAACAGGGCGAAGAATATATGAAACCGATGGTACTGGCGGATATCGCCCAGGCCGTCGAGATGCACGAATCCACTATATCCCGCGTGACCACGCAGAAGTATTTGCACAGCCCGCGCGGTATTTTTGAACTCAAATATTTCTTTTCCAGCCACGTCAATACCGAAGGCGGAGGCGAAGCCTCTTCCACCGCGATTCGCGCGCTGGTGAAGAAGTTAATTGCGGCGGAAAACCCCGCGAAACCGCTGAGCGACAGCAAGTTAACCTCTCTGCTGTCAGAACAGGGTATCATGGTGGCGCGCCGCACTGTTGCGAAGTACCGAGAGTCTTTATCCATTCCGCCGTCAAACCAACGCAAACAGCTGGTTTGACCCAACCGATAAGGAAGACACTATGCAGCTCAATATCACCGGACATAATGTCGAAATTACTGAAGCCCTGCGTGAATTTGTGACGACGAAATTCGCCAAACTTGAACAGTATTTTGAGCGGATTAATCAGGTATACGTGGTGTTGAAAGTGGAGAAGGTCACGCACATCTCGGATGCGACGCTACACGTTAATGGCGGCGAAATTCACGCCAGCGCGGAAGGCCAGGATATGTATGCCGCCATTGACGGCTTGATTGATAAACTGGCAAGGCAGTTAACCAGGCATAAAGATAAACTGAAACAACACTAATTGTCCGGGCAGTTAGCCAGTGCAGGACGGCCTGTTGTGTGACACAACGGGCCATTTGTACAGTTAGCGCTCCGAACCTGGCCATCAACCTGACAGGACAGGTTCTTAGGTGAAATTATGATAAATAACGATACGACTCTACAACTGAGCAGTGTACTTAACCAGGAGTGTACGCGTAGCGGCGTTCATTGTCAGAGTAAGAAACGCGCGCTGGAAATCATCAGCGAACTGGCGGCAAAACAGCTCAGTTTACCTCCTCAGGTCGTGTTTGAAGCCATTCTGACACGCGAAAAAATGGGCAGTACCGGTATTGGTAATGGTATCGCCATCCCGCACGGGAAACTGGAAGAAGATACCTTACGCGCCGTCGGTGTGTTCGTTCAGCTCGAAACGCCGATCGCGTTCGACGCCATCGATAACCAGCCGGTCGATCTCCTCTTCGCCCTGCTGGTGCCCGCCGATCAAACTAAAACGCATCTGCACACGCTGTCGCTGGTGGCGAAACGTCTGGCGGATAAAACGATCTGCCGCCGCCTGCGCGCGGCGCTGAATGATGAAGAGCTGTATCAAATCATTACTGACACCGAAGGTGAGCAGAATGAGGCATAACAACTCAATGGCATTTCTTTCTGTCGTTGTGAGGAGAAACGGTACATGGTACTGATGATCGTCAGCGGGCGTTCCGGATCAGGTAAATCTGTCGCTCTGCGCGCGCTGGAAGATATGGGATTTTACTGCGTGGATAACCTCCCCGTCGTGCTGTTGCCCGATCTGGCGCGAACGCTGGCCGATCGCCAGATTTCCGCCGCCGTCAGCATTGATGTGCGCAATATGCCTGAATCACCTGAGATTTTTGAACAGGCGATGAATAATCTGCCTGGCGCTTTCTCGCCGCAATTGCTGTTTCTTGACGCCGACCGCAATACCTTGATTCGCCGCTACAGCGACACGCGCCGTTTGCATCCGCTTTCCAGCAAAAATCTTTCTTTAGAGAGTGCGATCGATAAAGAGAGTGACTTGCTGGAGCCGTTACGCTCACGTGCGGATCTGATCGTCGACACTTCAGAAATGTCCGTCCATGAGCTGGCGGAGATGCTGCGTACCCGGCTGTTGGGCAAACGCGAGCGTGAACTGACGATGGTATTTGAGTCCTTCGGCTTTAAACATGGTATCCCGATTGATGCGGACTATGTGTTTGATGTCCGCTTTCTGCCCAACCCGCACTGGGATCCAAAACTGCGCCCCATGACCGGGCTTGATAAGCCGGTAGCCGCGTTTCTTGACCGACACACAGAAGTTCACAATTTTATCTATCAGACTCGCAGCTATCT
Source organism: Salmonella sp. 32010601201800023SM (assembly GCF_017572235.1). Taxonomy (NCBI): domain Bacteria; kingdom Pseudomonadati; phylum Pseudomonadota; class Gammaproteobacteria; order Enterobacterales; family Enterobacteriaceae; genus Salmonella; species Salmonella sp. 32010601201800023SM. Next base: position 79,825 of record NZ_JAGEQS010000002.1, on the reverse strand, counting down.
TGAGCTATGGTTACCGATGCTGGAGACCAACAACCGCAGCTACCTTACCGTCGCTATCGGTTGTACCGGCGGGAAACACCGTTCGGTGTATATTGCAGAACAGCTGGCAGACTACTTCCGCTCGCGCGGTAAAAATGTCCAGTCTCGCCATCGCACGCTGGAAAAACGCAAAACATGACCGTAAAGCAAACAGTTGAAGTCACCAATAAGCTGGGCATGCATGCCCGGCCTGCCATGAAGCTTTTCGAACTGATGCAGGGGTTTGACGCCGAGGTGCTATTACGCAATGACGAAGGCACCGAAGCGGAAGCAAACAGCGTCATCGCGCTGTTAATGCTCGACTCCGCCAAAGGGCGTCAGATCGAAATTGAAGCCACCGGCCCGCAAGAAGTTGAAGCGCTGGCGGCGGTTATCGCGCTGTTCAATTCCGGCTTTGACGAAGACTAAACCTCCCCCTCTATACCCTATTTCCCCCAACGCCGTCCCGGTATTTGATGACAGTCCCCCCAAAACCGGGCGTGTTACGCCTGCCTGCCTCTTGTCCCGCAGCCCCGCCCTTTCGTAAGATTTGTACATTTCGTGCGCTTTACCTATGCATAAAAACATTAAGAAAACCTTAAAAAATTTCGTTTAGGTTTTGTTTAAGTTCTTTGTCCATACTAAATTTATGTGAATAAATTTTTCCAGGACTTGCCATGATCCTCTTATCGAAACAGACTCCGCTGGGCGCTGGTCGACATCGTAAATGCTATACGCATCCGGATAATGCCCGGCGTTGCATAAAAGTTATTTACAACCGTGACCACGGCGGTGATAAAGAGATTCGGCGTGAACTGAGCTACTATGCACATCTGTCCCGCTACCTGACGGACTGGAGCGCTATCCCCCGTTATTACGGCACGGTAGAAACCGATTGCGGCACCGGCTATGTCTACGACATGATTACCGATTTCAACGGCGCGCCCTCTATTACCCTGACCGAGTTCGCCGCGCAATGTCGTTATGAAGAGGATGTCGCTGTCCTGCGGCGGCTACTGAAAAAACTGAAACGTTACCTGCTGGATAACCATATTGTGACGATGTCGCTGAAGCCGCAAAATATCCTGTGCCAGCGTATCAGCGAGTCAGAAGTGGTTCCGGTGGTTTGCGACAATCTGGGGGAAAGTACCTTTATCCCGCTGGCGACCTGGTCAACATGGTGCTGTGAACGCAAACTGGAGAGAGTGTGGCAGCGGTTTATCGCCCAGCCTGCGCTGGCCGTTGCCCTGGAGAGGGACGCGCAGCCAAAAGACAAGAAACGGCTGGCGCTTACTTCTCACGAAGCTTAATGGCCTGTGCTTATCAGGCCTGGACGACACAGATCGCAGGCCGGATAAGGCGTTCGCGCCGCCAATCGGCAAAATTAATTAAGCTGGTTGCGCGTCATAAAAGATTCCCCGCCCAGTTGTCGCATCTGGCGCATAATCCACGCCTGCCGGCTACGCACATAGCCAGACGGCGCATTCGCCTTATAGCGTAACGGATTTGGCAATACCGCCGCCAGCAACGCGGCTTCAGACACACTCAAGCGACTGGCAGGTTTATGAAAATACCGTTGTGCCGCAGCCTCCACGCCAAAAATACCATCGCCAAACTCCGCGATATTCAGATAAACCGTGAGAATGCGTTTTTTGCTCCAGACAGTTTCAATGCCCAGCGTTAGCCCAGCCTCCAGACCTTTGCGCACCCAACTGCGTCCATCCCATAAAAAGAGATTTTTCGCCGTTTGCTGCGAAAGCGTAGAGGCGCCGCGAATACGGCTCTCATTCCGCTCATTATGCGCCAACGCTTTTTCAATCGCCGGAACATCAAAGCCCCAGTGCTCAGGGAACTTCTGGTCTTCCGCCGCAATTACCGCCAGCCCCATCCACGGCGAGATATCCGCCATACTGACCCAGTCAGAATGCGCCACATAACCAAATTCTCCACTTAGCCAGGCGCTAATCTGCCGTTCCGCCATCACCGCCGAAAAAGGCACCGGAACCACGCTAAACAGCGCAATGCCGCCGCCCCAAAAGACGGCGAGCGCAGCAAGGATACGTAAAAGTAGACGGCGCAAAAACGTTAACGGCGCGATGCGTCGTTTGCTCATTCCGCCAGAACCAGCACGCGCGACACTAATTTATCAATGCCGCTTGCCGCCTGAGCGATATCCTGCGCCAGCATATAGGCAGGGGTGGTCACGACCTTGTTATCCTCGTCCACAACGATATCATCAACCGGGCAAGGTACGTGTTCGGCGCCCATCTCTTCAAGTACTTCAGCGGTATCAATATCCGTCCCTATTGTCAGACGTAGCGGGAAGTCAAAGATTTTCGGCAACATTGCGGGCGCGATACAGATGAATCCCAGCGGCTTGCCGGACTGGTGCATGGCCTTCGCCAGCGCGACGACATCGCTATCCACCCGGCATTCGCTCCCCTGGCTGGCGAAATTACTCAGGTTCTTCGCCGCGCCGAAACCACCGGGCACAATGAGCGCATCCAGCTCCTCTGGCTGCGCCTGGGACAGGGGACGAATATCGCCCCGCGTAATACGCGCCGCCTCAATCAGAACGTTACGCGTTTCCGCCATCGCTTCGCCGGTCAGGTGATTAATAACATCCGCTTGTGGTTTATCCGGCGCGAAGCAGACAGCCTGCGCGCCGCTGCGGGCAATGGCCAACAGCGTCAGAACGGCCTCATGAATTTCGGTGCCGTCATAGACGCCGCATCCGCTGAGCACTACGCCAATTTTTTTCATGGTGAACATCCTCCTGCAACCGACTCAAGCCCATTAATAATTTTGATTAAAATGCTACGCTTCACACATTTAAATGATTCATGTAACAAATCATTTAGGATTTGCTATCTTAACTGCGTGCGGCCTGAAAACAGGACTGCGCCTTTGACATCATCATAATAAGCACGGCGCAGCCACGATTTCCCTGGTGTTGGCGCAGTATTCGCGCACCCCGGTCAAACCGGGGTCATTTTTTTTCCGCGTTTGCCACCCAGGCTTTCAGCACCGCGACATCGTGCTGCCACTCCTGCTTCATCTCTTCAATCCATTCCGCGACGTTATCTTCCCAGGCGGGAAGATCCGGCGACTGGATTTGCTGGCCAAGCTGTTGCAGATGACGCAGCCCTACCGAACCGGCGGCGCCTTTAATCTTATGCCCCTCCTCAACGACGCCTTTTTTGTCACGCGCCGTCAGATTGGACTCCAGCACGCTTAAATAGCCAGGCATCATTTTTTCAAACACCGCGAGACCGTCGGTGATCAATTTAGGCCCAACCAACTCGATGTATTGTTCCAGCATCGGGATATCCAGCAGCGCTTGCGCTTTATCGCTCTCTTCAGGCGTCACGGTACTCTCCTCTTTATCGGTGGCATCCCAGAATTTTTTAATCATCGCGGTTAAGGCCGGCACCGACAGCGGCTTACTCAGCACATCGTCCATACCAGCGTCCAGATACTCTTTTTTATCTTTCAGAACGTTAGCCGTAAGCGCTACCAGCGGCGGTAAATCTTCCCGCGTGTGGCGACGGGTCAGTTCTCTGGCGATATCCAGACCCGTCATATCCGGTAGCTGAATATCCAGTAAGACCAGGTCATATTCGCCTGGCGCGAACATCTCCAGCGCCGCCTTGCCGGTCATCGCGACATCCACGCTGTTACCCAGTTTTTCCAGTACCGAACGCGCCACGATCACGTTCAGTTCAATATCTTCGACCAGCAGAACATGCAGCGCGGGCAGCGGCATGTCATCTTCATCAAAGGCGTCCTCCACCTCTTCCGCCACCGCTGGCGCATGAACCGTTAGCGTAAAGGTCGATCCTTTGCCCGGCAGACTGGAAACGGTAATATCGCCGCCCATATTTTTCGCCAGCCGACGGGAGACCGCCAGCCCGATACCGGTACCCGTTGCCGGTTTGCCGCCGTTACTGTCTTTCACCTGATAATACATGGCGAAAATTTTATCCTGCTCATCCTGCGGAATGCCGATCCCGGAATCTTCCACTTCAAAGTGCAGCATGTCGCCTTCATCATAGCGCGCCCGCACCGTCACCTGGCCCTGCTGAGTAAACTTCACCGCATTGCTGATCAAATTCCATAAAATCTGGCGCAGACGCGTTCCGTCGGTAATGACTTTGTGCGGCAACGGCAGCGTCGGCTCAAGCACAAAACGTAGCCCTTTTTGCTGCGCCTGCAAACCGGAAAGGTTTTCCAGATCGGCCATAAAGCTGGTGAAATCAATGGGTTGCTTATCAAGCTGAACCTTACGCCGCTCCATCTTATCCATATCAATGATATCATTGAAAATATTGCCTAACGTCACGGCGGAGACATGGATTGTCTTAAGGTATTTTTCCTGTTCGGCGGTGAGATCGGTATCCAGCAGGATGCGGCTTAAACCGACGATGCCGTTAAGCGGGGTGCGCAGCTCATGACTGATGGTAGAGATAAACGTGGTCTTGTCGCGGCTGGCGCGCTCCAGCGCGTCCTGATAACGCTTACGTTCGGTAATATCACGACCAAATCCCATCAAGCCATGACGTTTACCGACACGGTCGTAATAAGGCACTTTACGAATTTCAAAGCAGGCCTTTCGTCCGTCGGGGTAATCCAGCCACTGTTCATAGGTCAGGGAGACGTTATGGCGGAATACTTTTTCGTCGGTTTCAATGACTTTCTCCGCCGCTTCGGGAGAGTACACATCTTCCGGCTTCAAATGCACCAGCTGTTTTTCGCTCTTGCCGGTTAGCAATTCCATTGCGCGGTTACAGCCGGAAAATTCTTTATCCTCATTACGATAAAAAACCAAATCCGGCGAGGCGTCCAGAAAGGAACGCAGAAAAGAGGATTGCTGTTCTAGCTGGATTTGCGCCTCTTCACGCTCTTTAATTTCTACTTTTAGCTGTTCAAATGTCTCTTGCAGCTCCGCTTCCGCTTTTTCGCGATCGGCAATTTCCTGATTAAGCTGGGCAATATTGTCCTTCAACTGTACGTTAAGCTTGAGATCGCGCTCGCGCATCTCCTCCAGCTTTTGCACCAGACGCGACAGTCGCTGCCTTGACTCTTCCAGTTGTTCAACAACAACGGATAAGAAATAGACCGCCCAGGGCGTAATTAACAGGCCAAAAAAGATGGAACGAATAACGTCGATACTTTCAACCTGACCATGCAGCACCATGGTCACCGCCATCTGCACGACAATCGCCAGCACCACCAATGCCAACGCCAGGAGCATGGAAAAGCGCACCAGACCCAATTTCATCATCAGGTCGACATAGTATTGCGCCAGCATACGAATTTGCTTCATAGAGGATTCCTTCACCACAACTTCGCACATAATACCCAATTATGGGAACCGCGTTGAATATTGTGCGAAATATGCGTAGCGCCCCTCATCACGCTACGCTACAGGTGGTATCCAGGGACGGGCCAGCGCAGAGCCCTGTACGCCATGCTCATTCAGGTATTTGTCCAGCTCAACCATCCCCGTCCAGCGATTCTCGCACCACAGCGGGGCAAGCAGCGTCGGACGGCGAGCGCTGGCTGAAATTCGGTGATAAATCACCTCCGGCGGCGTATGACGAATCATCTCACCTGCCGTTAGCGTGTAGTCGTCCAGTTCGATGCCGTTCAGCCGCCCCGCTTCCCAGGCTTTGGCCATCGTACTGCCTTTCACAATATGCAGCGGATGCAGTTTAATACCGTCAACGCCCGTCTCCACCACACGCTCCATGGTTTGCAGGCATTCTGCCTGCCCTTCTCCCGGCAGCCCCACAATCAGATGCGCACACACTTTCAGCCCGCGCTCCCGGGCAATCCGGGTGGTACGCTGATAGCAGGCGAAGTCATGCCCGCGGTTAATTCGGTGCAGGGTTTTATCGTGCGCGGTTTGCAATCCCAGTTCCAGCCATACCTCGTAGCCTTGATCTTTATATTCACACAGTAAATCTACTACTGCCTGCGGGACACAATCCGGACGCGTACCGACGCATAACCCGACGATACTGGCCTGGCTGACCGCCTGTTGATACATGGAACGCAGCACCTGCACTTCCGCAAAGGTGCTGGTGTAGGCCTGGAAATAGGCCAGATAACGTTTAGCGCGGTTCACCAGATGCGCCTGATGCGCAAGCTGCTCGGCAATCGAATGATGCTGCTGCGCCTCATCGGCAAAAGAGGCGACATTACAGAAGGTGCAACCGCCACGCCCGATGGTGCCGTCGCGGTTAGGGCAGCTAAAACCGCCATGAAGCGTCAGCTTATGAACCTTTTGCCCATACCGACGTAAAAGATCCCCACCAAACATATTGACTAATTTCTGTAACTGCATAATCTGATAGACCGCCTCTTAAAAAGAGGCCAAAGCCTGCCATTTTTAGTCTCCTTTGGCGATGACCTGGATCAATCGTCCCGGAAGGCTTTTACCAATTGCATAATCAAGCAAAATAAACGATATTTCATTCATAATCCCGCTGATGATTTTTCCTGATATTCCCCTCTTTTTTCAGCGTCTGCTGGGTCATCGATAAAAACAGTAGCATTCAATACTGCTCACGCTTAAAACAGCATAAAATGCCAAGATTTTTGAAAAAGAAAGGTCAGATAACGTCTGGCGAGCGGCTCTTATAGTGAGACAGATCACAGGCTTTCTGCCGCTCCGTATTAGCAGCCCCTCTATAAAAAACCTTTTAATTTCAATATATTCAAAAAGTTATCTGTGCTACAGCACACTTTTGCATAAATCAGTTTGCCATTTGACCTGGGTGTGGATTCCCGATAAGTTGGGGATCCGCTGGAAGCTTTCTGGATGAGCCGTCTGCTCATCATATTTATGCAGTAATTGAGATTCCCTCTTAACCGTATTTACCAATGCGCAAAGGACACAAAGAGGGCGAATGCGAGGTAAGCGTATGATGCGCCAGCCCCGTCGCCATGCTCTTGCTGTGCCCGCGCGCCGTCGGTTGGGAGAGCGTCCCGTAGAGCCTGGGGAGGTTCACTGATATGTTGTACGATAAATCCCTTGAGAAGGATAACTGTGGTTTCGGCCTGATCGCCCACATAGAAGGCGAACCTAGCCACAAGGTAGTGCGTACTGCCATACACGCGCTGGCCCGGATGCAGCACCGTGGCGCGATCCTTGCCGACGGTAAAACCGGCGACGGTTGCGGCTTGCTGTTACAAAAACCTGACCGTTTCTTTCGCATCGTGGCCGAAGAGCGCGGCTGGCGCTTAGCCAAAAACTACGCCGTCGGGATGATCTTTTTGAATAAAGATCCTGAACTGGCCGCCGCGTCACGCCATATTGTCGAAGAAGAATTACAACAGGAAACCCTGTCGATTGTCGGCTGGCGCGATGTGCCAACCAATGAAGGCGTGCTCGGTGAAATCGCCCTCTCCTCCCTGCCGCGTATTGAGCAGATTTTTGTCAACGCTCCGGCGGGCTGGCGTCCGCGCGATATGGAGCGCCGTCTGTTTATCGCCCGCCGACGCATTGAAAAACGTCTGCAGGACGACAAAGATTTCTACGTATGCAGCCTGTCGAACCTGGTCAACATTTATAAAGGTCTATGTATGCCGGCGGATCTGCCGCGCTTCTACCTGGATCTTGCGGATCTGCGTCTGGAATCGGCCATCTGCCTGTTCCACCAGCGCTTTTCCACTAACACCGTGCCGCGTTGGCCGCTGGCGCAGCCGTTCCGCTACCTGGCGCATAACGGCGAGATTAACACTATCACCGGCAACCGCCAGTGGGCGCGCGCCCGTACCTATAAATTCCAGACGCCGCTGATCCCGGATTTACAGTCCGCTGCGCCGTTTGTTAACGAAACCGGTTCGGATTCCAGCTCGCTGGACAACATGCTGGAACTGCTGCTGGCAGGCGGGATGGACATCATCCGCGCCATGCGCCTGTTGGTGCCGCCCGCCTGGCAGAACAACCCCGATATGGACCAGGATCTGCGCGCCTTCTTTGACTTTAACTCCATGCATATGGAGCCGTGGGACGGTCCGGCAGGCATCGTGATGTCCGACGGGCGCTTCGCCGCCTGTAACCTTGACCGTAACGGCCTGCGCCCGGCGCGCTACGTCATTACCAAAGACAAGCTGATCACCTGCGCCTCCGAAGTCGGTATCTGGGACTATCAGCCGGATGAAGTGGTCGAGAAAGGCCGCGTCGGCCCAGGCGAGCTGATGGTGATCGACACCCGCGGCGGACGTATTCTGCATTCCGCGGAAACCGATGACGACCTGAAAAGCCGCCATCCATATAAAGAGTGGATGGAGAAAAACGTCCGCCGCCTGGTGCCGTTTGAAGAGCTGCCTGATGAAGAAGTCGGTAGCCGCGAACTGGACGATGACCTGCTCGCCAGCTATCAAAAACAGTTTAACTACAGCGCCGAAGAGCTGGACTCGGTTATCCGCGTTTTGGGCGAAAACGGCCAGGAAGCCGTCGGTTCAATGGGCGACGATACCCCCTTTGCCGTGCTCTCCAGCCAGCCGCGTATTATTTACGACTACTTCCGCCAGCAGTTCGCGCAGGTCACTAACCCGCCTATCGACCCGCTGCGTGAAGCGCACGTCATGTCGCTCGCCACCAGCATCGGTCGCGAAATGAACGTCTTCTGCGAAGCGGAAGGTCAGGCCCATCGCCTGAGTTTTAAATCGCCAATTCTGCTGTACTCCGATTTCAAACAGCTCACCACCATGAGCGAGCATCACTACCGCGCCGACTGGCTTGATATTACCTTTGATGTCACCGAAACCACACTGGACGCGACGGTTAAGGCGCTGTGCGATAAAGCGGAACAGATGGTGCGCAACGGCACCGTGCTGCTGGTCCTCTCGGATCGCAATATCGGTAAGAATCGCCTGCCGGTCCCCGCGCCGATGGCGGTGGGCGCGGTGCAGACTCGTCTGGTCGATCAAAGCCTGCGCTGCGACGCCAACATCATCGTAGAAACCGGAAGCGCCCGCGATCCGCATCACTTTGCGGTACTGCTCGGCTTTGGCGCAACGGCCATCTATCCGTACCTGGCCTACGAAACGCTGGGGCGTCTGATTGATACCCAGGCCATCGCCAAAAACTACCGTACCGTGATGCAGAACTACCGTAACGGCATCAACAAGGGGCTGTACAAGATTATGTCCAAAATGGGCATTTCGACCATTGCCTCTTACCGCTGCTCCAAACTGTTTGAAGCGGTCGGACTGCACGATGATGTGGTAAACCTGTGCTTCCAGGGCGTGGTCAGCCGTATCGGCGGCGCGAGCTTTGATGACTTCCAGCAGGATCTGCTGAATCTCTCCAAACGCGCCTGGCTGGCGCGCAAACCCATTAGCCCGGGTGGCCTGCTGAAGTACGTCCACGGCGGCGAATATCACGCCTATAACCCGGATGTCGTGCGTACTCTGCAACAGGCGGTACAGAGCGGCGAGTACAGCGATTATCAGGAATACGCCAAACTGGTCAATGAGCGTCCGGCGGCAACGCTGCGCGATCTGCTGGCGATACATCCAGACGGCGAGGCGGTGACTATCGACGAGGTTGAGCCCGCCAGTGAGCTGTTTAAACGCTTTGATACCGCAGCCATGTCTATCGGCGCATTAAGTCCGGAAGCGCACGAAGCGCTGGCCGAAGCGATGAACAGCCTCGGCGGTAACTCCAACTCCGGCGAAGGCGGTGAAGACCCGGCGCGCTACGGCACCAATAAAGTGTCGCGCATCAAGCAGGTGGCTTCCGGCCGCTTTGGCGTGACGCCGGCCTACCTCGTGAATGCCGATGTGATTCAGATTAAAGTCGCGCAGGGCGCGAAACCGGGCGAAGGCGGTCAGTTGCCGGGGGATAAAGTCACTCCGTATATCGCTAAACTGCGCTATTCAGTACCGGGCGTGACGCTGATCTCCCCGCCGCCGCACCACGATATCTACTCTATCGAGGACTTAGCGCAGCTCATTTTCGACCTCAAACAGGTCAACCCGAAGGCGATGATCTCCGTGAAGCTGGTGTCCGAACCGGGCGTCGGCACCATCGCGACCGGCGTGGCGAAAGCCTATGCGGATCTGATCACCATCGCCGGTTACGACGGCGGTACCGGCGCCAGCCCGCTCTCTTCGGTGAAATATGCGGGCTGTCCGTGGGAACTCGGACTTGTTGAAACCCAGCAGGCGCTGGTCGCCAACGGTCTGCGTCACAAGATTCGTCTGCAGGTGGACGGCGGTCTGAAAACCGGCGTCGATATCATTAAAGCGGCAATTCTCGGTGCGGAAAGTTTCGGCTTCGGCACCGGCCCGATGGTGGCGCTGGGCTGTAAATACCTGCGCATTTGCCATCTGAACAACTGCGCAACCGGCGTGGCGACGCAGGATGAAAAACTGCGTAAGAACCACTATCACGGCCTGCCGTTCAAAGTAACCAACTACTTTGAATTTATCGCCCGCGAAGTGCGCGAGCTGATGGCTTCGCTTGGCGTGACCCGCCTGGTGGATTTGATTGGCCGCACCGACCTGCTGAAAGAGCTGGAGGGCTTCACCGCTAAACAGCAGAAGCTGGCGCTGTCTCGTCTACTGGAAACCGCTGAACCTCATCCGGGTAAAGCGCTGTACTGCACCGAGAATAACCCGCCGTTTGATAACGGCGTGCTGAATGCGCAACTGTTGCAGCAGGCGAAGCCGTTTGTCGATGCGCGCCAGAGCAAAACCTTCTGGTTCGACATCCGCAACACCGATCGTTCCGTCGGCGCGTCGCTTTCCGGCTACATCGCACAGACCCACGGCGATCAGGGGCTGGCTTCCGATCCGATTAAAGCACACTTCAGCGGTACCGCAGGCCAGAGCTTTGGCGTGTGGAACGCGGGCGGCGTAGAGTTATATCTGACTGGCGATGCCAACGACTATGTCGGTAAAGGTATGGCAGGCGGTTTGATCGCCATCAGACCGCCGGTAGGTTCCGCCTTCCTCAGTCATAAAGCCAGCATTATCGGCAACACCTGCCTGTATGGAGCCACCGGTGGCCGTCTGTACGCGGCGGGCCGCGCGGGCGAACGTTTCGGCGTGCGTAACTCCGGGGCGATTACCGTAGTAGAGGGCATCGGCGACAACGGCTGTGAATACATGACCGGCGGCATCGTCTGCGTGCTGGGTAAAACCGGCGTTAACTTCGGCGCGGGGATGACCGGCGGCTTCGCCTATGTGCTGGACGAAGATGGCGAATTCCGTAAACGCGTGAACCCGGAACTGGTAGAAGTACTGGACGTTGATTCGCTGGCTATCCACGAAGAGCATCTGCGCGGCCTGATCACCGAGCACGTGCAACATACTGGTTCGCAACGCGGCGAAGAGATCCTGTCCAGGTGGTCAAGCTTCTCAACCCAATTCGCGTTAGTTAAGCCCAAGTCCAGCGATGTCAAAGCCCTGTTGGGCCACCGTAGTCGTAGTGCGGCAGAATTGCGCGTGCAGGCGCAGTAAGGAATTGAAATGAGCCAGAATGTTTATCAATTTATCGACCTGCAGCGCGTTGATCCGCCGAAGAAACCGCTGAAGATCCGTAAGATCGAGTTTGTTGAAATCTACGAACCGTTTTCCGAAGGTCAGGCGAAAGCCCAGGCGGATCGCTGTTTGTCCTGCGGTAACCCCTACTGCGAGTGGAAATGTCCGGTACATAACTACATCCCGAACTGGCTGAAACTGGCTAACGAAGGGCGTATTTTTGAGGCGGCTGAGCTATCGCACCAGACCAACACCCTGCCGGAAGTGTGTGGCCGCGTCTGCCCGCAGGACCGCCTGTGCGAAGGCTCCTGTACGCTGCACGATGAGTTCGGCGCAGTGACCATCGGTAACATTGAGCGCTATATCAACGATAAAGCGTTTGAGATGGGCTGGCGCCCGGATATGACCGGCGTACGCCAGACGGACAAACGGGTAGCGATAATCGGCGCAGGTCCGGCAGGGCTGGCGTGCGCCGACGTGCTGACCCGCAACGGCGTGAAGGCGGTGGTCTTTGATCGCCATCCGGAAATCGGTGGTCTGCTGACCTTCGGTATCCCGGCCTTCAAGCTGGAGAAAGAAGTCATGACCCGCCGCCGTGAGATCTTCACCGGCATGGGTATTGAGTTCAAACTTAATACCGAAGTGGGTCGTGATGTACAGCTTGAAGATCTGCTGAAAGATTACGATGCGGTATTCCTTGGCGTCGGCACCTATCAGTCGATGCGCGGCGGGCTGGAAAATGAAGATGCGGACGGGGTTTTCGACGCTCTGCCGTTCCTGATCGCCAATACGAAGCAGATCATGGGGTTTGGCGAAACCAGCGACGAACCATATGTCAGCATGGAAGGCAAACGCGTGGTGGTGCTGGGCGGCGGCGATACCGCAATGGACTGCGTACGCACTTCCATACGCCAGGGCGCAACGCACGTAACCTGTGCTTATCGTCGTGATGAAGAGAACATGCCGGGCTCCAGACGCGAAGTGAAGAACGCGCGCGAGGAAGGTGTCGAATTTCAGTTTAACGTTCAACCGCTGGGCATTGAAGTCAATGCCAACGGCAAAGTGAGCGGCGTAAAAATGGTGCGCACTGAAATGGGCGAACCGGATGCCAAAGGCCGTCGGCGGGCAGAGATCGTCGCCGGTTCCGAGCATGTGGTTCCGGCTGATGCGGTGGTGATGGCGTTTGGTTTTCGTCCACACAGCATGGAATGGCTGGCGAAACACAGCGTGGAACTGGACTCGCAGGGACGAATTATCGCGCCGGAACGCAGCGATAATGCTTTCCAGACCAGCAACCCGAAAATCTTCGCCGGTGGCGACATCGTGCGCGGTTCCGATCTGGTGGTGACGGCGATTGCGGAAGGCCGTAAAGCGGCTGACGGGATTATGAACTACCTCGAAGTATAACCCTTCCGGCTCCCCGCTTACTGCCTTGGCTGATGGCTGGGGAGCCGATATTCCTCTCCTCAATATCTCTCCTGCCGATTCTGGAAACCCGCTCGTAAATCGAGATGTAATGCCATGTAAAATCCGTTCATAGATTGATCCGTTTACGCCTGAAGCGTATTGATAGCGTTCTAATTTCACAATGAAACTATCACGTAAGGGATGACATGACGAATCCAACTTTAGCGCCACAGTCTGATGAATATCAGCAAATTCATGACGGTATTATTCGTCTGGTCGATACGGCACGTACCGAGACCGTGCGCAGCATCAATGCCATTATGACTGCCACCTACTGGGAAATTGGCCGACGCATTGTCGAATTTGAACAGGGAGGAGAAGCGCGAGCGGCCTATGGCACCCAGCTTATCGAACGATTATCGGTAGATTTAAGTCAGCGCTATAAGCGCGGTTTTTCCACCAGAAACCTATGGCAAATTCGTACATTTTATCTTTTTTTTCAACATATTGAAATTCCGCAGACACTGTCTGCGGAATCTTCAAATCTCATACCGCTCGCCAAAACATTCCCACTCCCCTGGTCGGCGTATGTCCGCCTCTTGTCGGTAAAAAATCCCAATGCCCGCACTTTTTACGAGAAAGAGACGCTACGTAACGGCTGGTCCGTACGGCAACTCGATCGGCAAATCGCCACTCAATTTTACGAACGAACGCTACTGTCCCACGACAAATCCGCCATGTTGCAGCAGCCTGCACCCGCCGAGCCAAACGTTTTGCCGGAGCAAGCCATACGCGACCCGTTCATTCTGGAATTTCTTAACCTGAAGGACGAGTATTCCGAATCAGACCTCGAAGACGCGCTGCTCAGCCACCTGATGGACTTTATGCTGGAGCTCGGTGACGATTTTGCTTTTGTTGGCCGCCAACGCCGACTACGCATAGACGATAGCTGGTTCCGCGTCGATCTGCTGTTCTTCCATCGTCGCTTGCGCTGCCTGTTGCTCGTTGACCTGAAGGTAGGCAAATTCGGTTATGCGGATGCCGGGCAGATGAATATGTACCTGAACTATGCCAAAGAGCACTGGACAATACCCGGAGAAAACCCGCCAGTCGGCCTGGTTTTGTGCGCAGGGAAAGGCGCGGGGGAAGCGCATTACGCGCTGACTGGCCTGCCAAACACCATCATGGCGAGCGAATACAAAGTGCAGTTGCCCGACGAAAAATTACTCACAGACGAACTTATTCGTTCGCAAACCATGCTGGAAACTCAACTCACACGCGGTGGTTCACTGACAACGGAGAAAAACTAGCGAACAATTAATGCCATGAATAATTATCAAAAAAATATCATACGAAAACGTTTGCTTTATTCTGAGAACTGTATATTATGCGGCGGATTTTTTGGGCAAAATTCATGGAGGCGTTGTGTCGCAGGACAACAATTATAGCCAGGGCCCCGTCCCTCTGGCGGCGCGGAAGGGCGTGATTCCACTGACGTTTGTCATGTTGGGTTTAACGTTTTTTTCCGCCAGTATGTGGACCGGAGGGACACTCGGCACCGGTCTTTCTTATAATGATTTCTTCCTCGCAGTTCTCTTCGGTAATCTCCTCCTCGGTATCTACACTGCATTTCTTGGTTACATCGGCGCAAAAACCGGACTCTCCACCCACCTCCTTGCACGTTACTCCTTTGGCGTTAAAGGATCATGGCTTCCCTCGCTGCTGCTAGGCGGCACACAGGTAGGCTGGTTTGGCGTTGGCGTAGCGATGTTCGCTATTCCGGTCAGTAAAGCGACGGGCATTGATGCCAATATTCTGATTGCCGTTTCGGGTCTACTGATGACCCTGACCATTTTTTTCGGCATCTCGGCGTTGACCATTTTGTCTATCATTGCCGTACCCGCGATCGTTATACTGGGCAGCTACTCCGTCTGGCTGGCGATCAGCGGCGTGGGTGGGCTGGAGCATTTAAAAACGATAGTGCCGCAGACGCCGCTGGATTTTTCCAGCGCGCTGGCGCTGGTGGTGGGATCGTTTGTCAGCGCCGGTACATTGACCGCCGACTTCGTCCGCTTCGGGCGTCATGCCAAAAGCGCCGTACTGATTGCGATGATCGCTTTTTTCCTCGGCAACTCGCTGATGTTTATCTTTGGCGCGGCAGGCGCTGCCGCTGTCGGTCAGGCGGATATCTCTGACGTGATGATAGCGCAGGGGCTGCTGCTGCCCGCGATTGTGGTGCTCGGCCTGAATATATGGACCACCAACGATAACGCGCTGTACGCATCGGGTCTGGGCTTCGCCAATATTACCGGTCTTTCCAGCCGCACGCTGTCGGTGGTGAACGGGATTATCGGTACCGTGTGCGCGCTGTGGCTTTACAATAATTTTGTCGGCTGGCTGACGTTCCTGTCATCTGCCATCCCACCGATTGGCGGAGTGATTATTGCCGACTATCTGTTGAACCGCCGCCGCTATGCCGACTTCAACACCGTGCGCTTTATTCCCGTTAACTGGATTGCTATTCTTTCCGTCGCGCTGGGCATCGCCGCCGGACATTATGCTCCTGGTATTGTGCCCGTCAACGCCGTACTCGGCGGCGTCTTCAGCTATATCCTGCTGAATCCACTTTTCAACCGCAGCCTTGCTAAATCACCAGAGGTCAGCCATGCAGAACAATAACATCACCATTCGTCAGACGCGTCTGCAGGGACACGAAGGATTATGGCAGCTTACGATTGAAAACGGGCGCTTTAGCCGGATTGAGCCTCAGGAAGCCGCATCGTTACCGCAGGGCGAAGTGCTTGATGCCGAAGGCGGCCTGGCTATTCCACCGTTTGTTGAGCCACATATCCACCTGGATACCACGCAAACGGCGGGTGAACCGAGCTGGAACCAGTCCGGCACACTGTTTGAAGGGATTGAGCGCTGGGCAGAACGTAAAGCAATGCTCACGCATGAAGATGTGAAAGCGCGCGCGATGCAGACCCTGAAATGGCAGATGGCTAACGGCATCCAGTACGTTCGTACTCACGTTGACGTTTCAGATCCTACGCTCACCGCGCTGAAAGCCATGCTGGAAGTGAAGCAAGAGGTTGCGCCGTGGGTAGACCTGCAAATCGTCGCCTTTCCGCAAGAAGGTATTCTGTCTTATCCCAACGGTGAAGCGCTGTTAGAGGAAGCCGTGCGTTTGGGCGCTGACGTTATTGGCGCCATTCCGCACTTTGAGTTCACTCGGGAATATGGCGTTGAATCGCTGCACAAAATCTTCGCCCTGGCGCAGAAATACGATCGCTTGATCGATGTGCACTGCGACGAAATTGATGACGAGCAGTCTCGCTTTGTCGAAACGGTCGCGGCGCTGGCGCATCGTGATGGCATGGGGGCGCGCGTGACCGCCAGCCACACCACGGCTATGCACTCGTACAACGGCGCGTATGCGTCACGCCTGTTCCGCCTGTTGAAAATGTCGGGGATTAACTTCGTCGCCAACCCGCTGGTGAATATTCATCTGCAAGGGCGGTTTGACACTTACCCGAAACGTCGTGGCGTCACGCGAGTGAAAGAGATGCTGGAGGCGGGGATCAACGTCTGCTTTGGCCATGATGACGTCTTCGACCCGTGGTATCCATTAGGCACAGCAAATATGCTGCAGGTGTTGCATATGGGGTTACACGTTTGCCAGTTGATGGGGTATGGGCAAATCAACGACGGGTTAAATCTGATCACTACCCACAGCGCAAAAACCCTGCATTTACAGGACTACGGTCTGAGCGTCGGCAATGCCGCGAATCTGGTTATCTTACCCGCTGAGAATGGATTCGATGCGGTACGTCGCCAGACGCCTGCCCGTTACTCGATTCGCCACGGGCGGGTTATTGCCGAGACGGTGCCGAGCCAGACGACGCTGCACCTGACCCAGCCGGAAGCCGTGACGTTTAAGCGTTAACCCGTCATACCCGCGCTCTCCGGCACATTCACCACGCAGCCCCGTAAGGGGCTGCGTTCGGAAGACTGCTCCGGCAAGAGATTCAGGCCGCCAGCAGACTGGCGCGTACTTTCACTACCACTTTTTTGATGTCATCTGGCTCACCCACTGCACATCCCGGTTTATGCGGTTCTCCCGGCATAAACACAGCAAACATCCCCGCTTGCAGCGTAATAGTCTGCTCGTCGACAATTTGACTACAAAGCTGGTAATCCTCTTCAACGTGCATCTCCTCGCACTGGCGAGCGGCACCGGACATCCCAAACGCAATACGCTCGACGCCGGTTAGTAGTAGCTGAATATCAATGTATTGTTCATGCAATTCCGCTTTCTTCTCGGCCGGCATTTGCGTCGTTAACTGCATTACATTCATAAAGACATTGTCGCCCTGCAATTCATAGCGCCCCGGCGCTTTCTCCTGCGGCCTTGCCGCCAGCGCGAGAGTCAAGGCATCCAACAATCGCGGATGCAACCCGCAAGAAGGCAACGACTGTACTTCCCCCATCATCATAATGTGTCTCCTTGAGCTAACAACGCAGCGCCTAATAATCCTGCGTCATGCCGATAGCGAGCGGCGCTCAGCGCCACGTGATAAGGCGCAGGCTCTTGCATCAAAAACGCGCGAACCTGCTCCAGGTATCCCTCAGCTAACCCTACGCTGCCGCCAATGACCACACACTGGCAGTCGGTAGTCGCTTTCACATCGGCGATCATCCGCGCTATTACCTGCGCGGATTGGCTTACCAGATATCGCGCCTGCTGATGACCTTCGCCAGCGCGAATAAATAGGGTTTTGGCGTCGCATCCCGCCAGATCGTCCCGCGCCGCCGCGGCCATCCCTCGTCCGGAGGCGATGGCCTCTACGCAGCCAACGCGTCCACAGCCGCATACGGGCCCGTGTGGGTCCGCCAGGGTGTGTCCCAGATGCCCGGCCAGACCGCCTTTTCCGGTAAGGAGTTTGCCGTCGCAGACAACGCCGCCGCCAACGCCGGTTGAAACGGTGATAAATACCATATCGCGGATATCATCAGGGAGCGCGTGATACTCGGCCCAGGCCGCCGCCTGCGCGTCGTTCACCGCCAGCGTCGGCAGGCCAGCGATCGTTTCCAGTGTTTGTACTAACGGAAAGTGTAGCAAGCCGCCCAGATTATGGGGGTTTAGCGCCAGCAGCATCCCTTCCTGAATGATCCCGGTAGAAGCTATCGCTACCTGACGCGCCTCTGCCCGTAGTGGTTCAACCAGCGCCTTTAATGCTTCACGTAACGCATCCGGCGTTTTGCTCGCGGGGGTCGGTAGCTCGCGACGCTGGCTAATGCGCAAGTTTTTGTCGATGAGCGCGGCGGCAAGTTTAGTCCCGCCAATATCAATTGCTAACGTAGTCATGACGCCGCCTTTTTTAATGCGTCGTTATACCATCCACAGATATGTTCCAGACGGGTAATGGCGGACCCCACCGTCACCGCCCATGCGCCATAGCGGATCGCCTCCGCTGCCAGTGCTGGCGAGTTATAGCGCCCTTCGGCTATTACCCGGCATCCGGCGTCATGCAACGCTTTGACTAAGGGCAGATCGGGTTCCTCCGGCGTATCGGGGGTGGTGTAGCCGGACATTGTCGTGCCGATAATGTCCGCGCCCAACCGTTGACAGGCGAGACCATCGTCCACGGATGAGCAGTCGGCCATCGCCAGTAGATGGTGGTGATGAATGCGCGCCAACAACGCCTCAACGGCTACCGGCCGTTGCCGAGCGGTTCCATCAACGGCGATAATAGCTGCTCCGGCCTGTGCCAGCGCATCTACATCGTCGAGAAAAGGGGTAATGCGCACTGGAGAGTCGTCCAGATCGCGTTTGATAATGCCGATAATGGGTACCGAAACGAGCGAGCGGGTCATACGCAGGTTGTCTATGCCTTCAATACGCACCGCAACCGCGCCCGCCTGTTCCGCTGCCAACGCCATTGCCGCTACAATCTCCGGCTTATCCAGCGGACTGCCCGGAACGGGCTGGCAGGAGACAATCAGGCCGCCAGAAGCGGCAATATTTTTATCCAGTTGTTCAAGTAACGACATACTACTCCCTTACAGATATTGCCCGGTTAAAAACCGGGCAAGCGGATTAACTTTTCGTTTTTACAAAGGCACCTTTACCACTGCCAAGCGGTACGGCTCCGCTGAACGGTTTGTCGTCAATAGCATCGTGGGTGCGTAACGCTTCCGGACGTAGCCAACGCTGTACGCGAGACGGCATATCAAGCCCAATAAGCAGGATCACGACAAACGTCAGGCTGAAAGAGAGCGATGCCAGCGCAGTGCCCAAATCCAGACGTTGAGCGATCAGCGCTCCCAGGATCGGCGCCAGCGCGCCGCCGAGCGCGCCGACGTTATAAGTAAAGCCCAGCCCCGCCGCGCGCTGATCGGTATCGAAGTAACCGCCGATCAGTTTCGGTAGAATCCCGGCAATCCCCTGCCCCAACATCTGTTGGAAAAACAGTAGCAGACCCAGAACCCAGACGTTTGTGCCGCCAATCGCAAAGACCGGAATAATGAGGATTTGCGAGGCCAGCAGGCTACAGACATATGCTTTACGCGTTCCCAGCCAGTCGCCAAGAAAACCGCCTACGCAGCAACCAACCGCCGCGCCAAATCCGCTAAAGAACAGGACATTCGCCACCGTATGCGGATCGTAGGCCAGCTCGGTTTTCAGATAAGTGGGTAATAGCGCCTGAATCGGCCAGGAATAGAGGAAAGCAAACAGTACCACCAGCATCAGCATGACGCCAGTGGGCCAGCGTTTACCGCTGCTCTGCACCATAAAGCTGATAAAGATAACCGCGCACAGTAGTCCCAGCCCCGCCACAATCGCAGCATTTTGTAGGTTACCGGCAAAACAGAACCACAGCGCAGCGGCGGCGGCGAAAGTCATTAAAATGTTGATGATGCGATGCTCGCCCCGATAAAGAATGTCGACCATCGTGCGTACCGGCGCTTTACCCGCGTGTTTCTCTTTCCAGTCTTCCGCTTCCGGAATGTTTTTCCGCAGCCAGAGAGCGAAGATAATTGGCAAAATGCCAATGAAAAACAGCGCGCGCCAGCCCCAGACAGGCACCACCAGGCTGTACACCTGCGCGGCAACGACCGCGCCGACGGAGAAGCCGGAAATCAGAAAACCGCTGGCTTTATTGCGTAAATGTTTTGGCCAGCTTTCAATCACATAGGTCGCGCTGGAACCATATTCGCCCGCCATGCCCATACCAATCACCAGTCGGGCGATGAACATGGTGGTGTAACCGGGCGCAAACCCGCATGCCAGGGTTCCCACCGAAAACAGAATGATGCTGCTGACCATCGCCAGACGACGCCCATAGCGATCGCCCATCGCGCCCAGTAATAACCCGCCGAACCAGCGAGAGATAAAAGCCGCAGAAATCAGGCTTGCCGCCTGTACCGTCGTCAGCCCAAATTCGCTTTGTACCTCAGTCAGTACAAGAGCAATTAACACAAAATCAAAACCATCAAGCAGATATCCCAGCCAGGCAGCGGAAAATGCCCGCCACTGCGCCCGGTTGAGATGGCGATACCACGGGATGTTCTGGGTAGAAGTACTCATTTTACTCTCCCGACGATTTTTGTTGTCGTTATGCCGAATGGCGGCTCCGCCTTATCCGGCCTACTGTTCGCACTGTTGTAGGCCGGGCAAGCGTAGCGCCCCCGGCATTATGCTGTTACGCCTTTTCTTCCATCAGTTGTTGAGCCAGCGCCTTGAGCGCCGGCAGGTATTTTTCATCAACAGGCGCAAACGGTTTACGACACAGCGGCACCGATAGCACGTCCATATAATGCAGGACCGTTTTCAGGCCGCGGAATACGCCGGTTTTAATCAGTAAATCAATAACCTTATTGCACTCGGTTTGCAGGCGCTGCGCTTTCGCCACATCGCCCTCACGTAATGCCTGAACAATCCCCTGATAACGCCAGCCCATAATGTTGTATGTGCTGCCGATACCGCCGTCCGCGCCCGCCAGCAGGCCGGAAGCGAAGATTTCGTCATAACCGTTGTACAGCACCAGATCCGGATGCGCGCGGCGGATCTGCTCCATCTGGAAGAGATCGCCGGAGGTTTGCTTCAGCGCGCTCACGCCCGGTAATGTCACCAGCGTATTGATCTGATCGAGGGTAAGTTTTACGCCGCTTAACGCCGGAATGTTGTATACCACCATCGGCAATCCATCTGCGGAATCAATGATTGCCCGATAATGGTCACAGTGCTCTTCAAAACTGAAAGGGTAATAAAAAGGCGTCACCGCAGAGACCGCATCAAAACCGTAACGCTTTGCGGCGCTGGCAAGCTGCTGGCTTTCTGCGGTGCTTACCGTCCCGACATGGGCGATCAACGTGATTTTTCCCTTCGCCTCTTCGGCGACAATCTCCAGTACCTGCTCTCTTTCAGCAAGGCTCTGTACGAATGCTTCCCCGGTGGAACCGCCAACGTACAGCCCGTCGATACCCTGCCCGATGTTAAAACGCACCAGACGGCGCAGGCTTTCGCTATCCAGTTGCTGCTGATGATCAAATGGGGTCAACAACGCCGCCATTACGCCTTGCAATGCTTTTGCCATACCTACCTCTACGGATGATGAATATATTAACTACCTACCTTTATACCTGTTATACCAGATCAAATAAGCAGCAAATAATACAGAACGCTTATAGTGCGATCTGCTTCACTAAACCGGGATCGGAGGTGCGATCGCTACCGCATTTTTTGACTTTTTTTACCGAGTGCGTGCCAGGTAGCGGAAACGCTATTGAGGTGGGTTTGCAGAGCGCGATCCGCTTTATCGGGATCTCGCTGGCGAATGGCATCAACAATCACAATATGCTGTTGATAACTCACGTTATTATGTTCATGCAGCTCACGATCGGGAACGCTTGGGCGAGCGGCGATTAGCCAGTCCAGCAGAGCAACATGAATAGCCATAAAGATCGGATTGCCGGGAATTTCAGCCAACACCCGGTGAAACTCGACATCCGAACGAATAAACAGCGCGTTGTCATCCAGCGACTGGCTATTAATTTCCAGCGCTTTCGTTAACAACGCGATCTGCTCGTCGGTGGCATGTTCCGCCGCATAGCGTACCAGGCTGGATTCAAAGAAAAGCCGTAGCTGTTCAAAGTGAGCGATGCCGCCAGGATGAGTAAGAAAATCTTTCGCCATACCCGACAGTTCGCTGATGATGGTATCAGCAGAGGGGCGCGAGACGCGGGCGCGTTCGCCGTTATTGATTTGCACCAGACCTTTACGTTTCAGCGCAGCTAACGCTTCACGCACGGAGGGACGTCCCACATTGAAGAAGGCCATTAATTCACGTTCAGACGGTAGCTGTTCTCCCTCGCCAAACTCATGACGGCGGATCATCTGCTCCAGCTCTTCCTCAACCATTTCAGACAGTTTTTTACGCGCCAGCGGGCGGCGGCGCAAACTACGCCCGAGGGATGTCGGTGAATCTTCTGCTTGCGAATCAAATGCGTTCATAACGTCCATTCATGAGTGGTCGGTGGCAAATAATAGCAAGCTTATCGTAACACAGCTTCAAAAGCAGGGTGAACCCGCGAGGAGGCCAAACAAAACAGGCCCTTCAGGGCCTGTTGATTATTTTACTACGCGCAGTGCCGGACGTCCGCCACGCGGCGGAGGCGGCTCGTCATCAGGACTACTGTCGTCATCGTGGTCGGGCTTATCGCCATCAATGACGGACATCACGGTCTCGCTTTCCGCGCCTGCGGTATTGTCATCATCATTTAAGCTGACAACGTCTTCATCATAGGCGGCTTCAGGCTCAAACATGGTGCCTGCGCCGTTTTCACGGGCGTAAATCGCCAGCACCGCAGCCAAAGGCACAGAAACCTGACGGGGAACGCCGCCGAAGCGCGCATTAAAACGCACTTCATCATTAGACAGCTCCAGATTACCTACCGCCCGCGGCGCAATATTGAGGACGATTTGCCCATCGCGCGCATATTCCATAGGGACATGCACGCCAGGCAGCATCACATCCACCACCAGATGCGGAGTCAACTGGTTATCCAGCAACCACTCGTAGAAAGCACGCAACAGATAGGGACGACGCGGCGTCAACTGTGACAAATCCATACAGGTTAACCCCGACCGAGGCGCATTTCACGTTCAGCTTCGGTTAAAGAAGCCAGGAAAGAATCACGTTCAAAGACGCGGGTCATATAGCCTTTCAGCTCTTTCGCCCCTGCGCCGCTGAATTCAATACCCAACTGCGGTAAACGCCACAAGAGAGGCGCCAGGTAGCAATCAACCAGGCTGAATTCGTCGCTCAGGAAATACGGTTTCTGACCAAATACCGGCGCAATCGCCAGCAGCTCTTCACGCAGTTGTTTACGCGCAGAGTCGGCCTCGGAAGCAGACCCGTTTACGATGACGTTCATCAGCGTATACCAGTCTTTTTCAATACGGTGCATGTACAGACGGCTTTCACCGCGCGCGACCGGATAAACCGGCATCAGCGGCGGATGAGGGAAACGCTCATCCAGATATTCCATAATGATGCGAGATTCCCACAGGGTCAGCTCACGATCCACCAGTGTCGGAACGCTTTGATTCGGGTTGAGGTCAATCAGATCCTGAGGTGGATTGTCCTTTTCCACATGTTCGATCTCAAAACTAACACCCTTTTCAGCCAACACAATGCGGACCTGATGGCTATAGATGTCAGTAGGACCAGAAAACAGCGTCATTACCGAACGTTTGTTGGCAGCGACAGCCATGAAAACCTCCAGGTATATTCAGAATTTTTACTGCTACCAGCCACAATGTGACCAGCCAGATGTTATGTCACCCAGGGCGAAAAAAGCCATCATTGCTCAGAAACGAGACAAAAAATGAACATTCCCCGCTATTTGGGCAGAAAATTGGATGATAGTTTACCAGATTTTGTGACCTTTGTGGTGAGTCGATTCTGGAAATGAGGAAAAAGAGATATTCCTGGTCTGAAATGCTCGCCCCACCTGAGATATTGTCTTTCGCCTGTTATGCCTGTACTACCGGTGCGCCCCAGCCATCAAAACTGCCGCCATGTTTTTCAGCCAGATCGGTAAGCTGGCAAGTGATTTCTGTCATATGCCATTGTTGCGGAGCATCGGTGCTGATAAAAGACGCCATAAACCCCTGTTGCGGGTCATTCATTCGAATACTGACCAGCGTTATGCCATACGGTAATGCAGCAATATCTTGCGCCAGGTCGCGCGCTGCGACCTCTGTAGGCAATGTCGCATAATAATCAATAGCGCGCGGAAGCGTCAGATCATCACCTTGTTCCTGTAATCCCCGGCACACACGGGAATCGTGTATCCAGTTCCAGTCGTATCGGGTTGGATACAAGAACTGGCGGTAAAAGTTTCCTTTATCATTGTGACTCTCTCTATAACTAAAAGAGATTTCCGGGCCACCAGCGAGCAATTTATCCAGCGTCTTTTCCCAGTTAAGATCCTCTTCCGACATGAACACAAAATCGCGCCAGCCTTGTTGGGTAACCACACCCACCAGCCAGATCGGAAACGTCTTCCCCTTTTCATCAAGCCAGTCCTCTATACGATTTAAACGCTGTGTTTCATCGGGCTGCGGTAAACCATTTTCATAACAGTTGGTGTAATGAACACGTAAGAACCCGGTATGGATAAGGCGATCAAATTTTTCATCCTGAATGGCGCCGATATCCACACGTATCCCCGTAACATGGTCATCCACCGTTGTTATAAAGAATTCCCATTTATTCGACAGCATTAACGACTCTTTCTTAGTAAACAATGAGTTAAAAAATCCCACTGCGACTTCCTTTTCTCTGAGCGTGCATGAAAGATGAATAAGATGAGAATAATGCTAAAGATAGGGAGGAAAAGAGACTGGATTCGGACTTTAGCCATAAAAAAACCCGCCGAAGCGGGTTTTTTCGCTAACAGTTGTCTGCCGAAGCAGAAAACAATTAACGTTTGGAGAACTGCGGACGACGACGTGCTTTACGCAGGCCGACTTTCTTACGTTCAACCTGACGAGCGTCACGAGTAACGAAGCCAGCTTTACGCAGTTCGCCACGCAGGGACTCGTCGTACTCCATCAGAGCGCGGGTGATACCGTGACGGATCGCACCAGCCTGACCAGAGATACCACCACCTTTAACAGTGATGTACAGATCCAGTTTCTCAACCATGTCGACCAGTTCCAGCGGCTGACGAACTACCATGCGGGCAGTTTCACGACCGAAGTACTGTTCCAGAGAACGTTGGTTGATAACGATTTTACCGTTGCCCGGTTTGATGAAAACGCGAGCTGCGGAACTTTTGCGGCGACCAGTGCCGTAGTATTGATTTTCAGCCATTGCCTATAATCCCGATTAGATGTCAAGAACTTGCGGTTGCTGTGCCGCGTGGTTGTGCTCGTTGCCCGCGTAAACTTTCAGTTTACGGAACATAGCACGACCCAGCGGGCCTTTTGGCAGCATGCCTTTAACCGCGATTTCAATCACACGCTCAGGACGGCGGGCAATCATCTCTTCAAAGGTCGCTTGTTTGATACCACCGATGTGGCCGGTGTGGTGATAGTACACTTTGTCAGTACGCTTGTTGCCGGTTACAGCAACTTTGTCAGCGTTCAGAACGATGATGTAATCACCAGTATCTACGTGCGGAGTGTATTCCGCTTTGTGCTTACCGCGCAGGCGACGAGCCAGTTCAGTAGCCAGACGGCCCAGAGTTTTACCGGTCGCGTCAACAACATACCAGTCGCGTTTTACGGTTTCTGGTTTAGCTGTAAAAGTTTTCATTAAAAGCTTACCCAAATAAATAAGTTACACGTTGGTGAACACCCAAACGTTTTAAATAGTTGAGGTTCACACGACAAAGTCCGGTAAACCTACCCCCTCGGATATGTTTGGCCGGCACAGAGAAAGTTTGGGAAAAAACTCTCTTGTAACGTGGGGTCGCAGGATTATAGAGAAGTCCAGGTCAAAGATCGACCCCTTTTTGCGATTTGCCGCGGGTTTTGTTCAGGCCTGGTTCACCCTCGGTCGGGGAGGTTGCACAGAATGCCGGGGCGCTGCGCTTGTCCGGCTTACGGCATATGCTCCCGCTTGAGGTACTCCGCACTCTGCATCTCTTGCAGGCGTGACAGACAGCGCTGAAATTCAAACTTGAGGCGCTCCCCCTGATAAATCTCATATAACGGCGCGGCGGCGCTGACCACCAGCTTAACGTGGCGCTCGTAAAACTCATCCACCAGCGCAATAAAGCGGCGCGCTTCGTTCTCCATCAGCGGCGTCATGACCGGCACGTCAAACAGCAGAACCGTGTGAAATAACCTTGAGAGCGCAATGTAATCATGCTGGCTGCGGGCCTCGACGCACAGCGTAGCGAAAGAGACCGCTAACGTTTGGTTTTCAACGCCCAGGGTGGATAAAGGGCGATGATTGATTTCCAGCGTCGGAGCGTGTTCTCGTGCGGCCCCCGCTAACGCCAGCCACAGTTTATCCATTTGCCGCCGGGTTTCATTATTAAGCGGCGTTAGCCATAAATGGGCCTGCGTCAGCGTCCGCAGCCGGTAATCGACGCCGGCGTCCACATTCATAATGTCGCAGTGCTGTTTAATGGCATCGATAGCCGGCAGGAAGCGGGCGCGTTGCAAACCGTTGCGGTAGAGTTCATCCGGCGGAATATTGGAGGTCGCGACCAGCGTAATGCCGCGTGCAAACAGCGCTTTCATTAAACCGCCCAGCAGCATGGCGTCGGTAATATCGGTGACGAAAAACTCATCGAAACACAGTACGTCCGTCTCGGTTTTAAACCGATCGGCAATAATGTCTAACGGATCGATCTGTCCCTGTAGCGCGGTAAGTTCTTCATGCACGCGCAGCATAAACCGATGAAAATGCAGGCGTAGTTTTCGCTCGCCCGGCAGGCTGTGGTAGAAGAGATCCATGAGCCAGGTTTTGCCGCGCCCCACGCCCCCCCACATATACAGCCCGCGAACCGGTATTTGCGCGTCCGGTTCGTTTTTGCCTAATAATTTCCCCAGTCGCGCTATCAGACCGCCGGGTGGCGTAGCCGACGATTTTTTCGCGGTGAGCGCCTGATAAAGGGTTTCCAGACGGTCGACCGCCTCTTTCTGTACGTCGTCAGGCTGATGGGTGCCTTCGTTGAGTGCCTGGAGATAACGCGATGTAGGGGAAAGGCTTTGCATAATGTTATTGTTATTCCTTGAAAATCGATGTGCCGTCGTTCACGGCTGACGAAAAAAAGGCCGTTCTACACTACGCGATATGCTGTCGGGATTCCACTTCTACGAAATTAGCGGTTATAGTGGCATAATCAGGCGCGGGCATGGAGCCTGGAGCCAACACCCTACGGAAACATAAGACAACGGGAGATGTTCATGACCTGGGAATATGCGCTAATTGGATTAGTCGTCGGTATCATCATTGGTGCCGTGGCCATGCGTTTTGGTAATCGTAAGTTACGTCAACAGCAGGCATTGCAGTACGAACTGGAAAAAAACAAAGCTGAGCTGGAAGAGTACCGTGAAGAGCTGGTTAGCCACTTTGCCCGCAGCGCGGAACTGCTGGATACCATGGCGCATGATTACCGCCAGCTGTATCAGCATATGGCGAAAAGCTCCAGCAGCCTGCTGCCGGAAATGTCTGCGGAGTCGAATCCGTTCCGTAACCGTCTGGCGGAGTCTGAGGCGAGCAACGATCAGGCGCCAGTACAAATGCCACGTGATTATTCTGAAGGCGCGTCTGGCCTGTTACGTAGCGGCGCGAAACGCGATTAATCGCACGCCGTTAAGAAATTTATCGGGCGCATCGCTTGCGCCCTCTCTCTATCTTTCCTGTCCCAGCTATTATCATTGTTACCAGGCTGAAAATTCAATAACATCAATCTGTTTTGAATTGTCTATCCGTTCATTCAAGGTACGAGAGCAGCATCCATGAAAAAACACACCCAGCTGTTAAGTGCATTAGCGTTAAGTGTCGGGTTAACTCTTTCGGCGCCGTTTCCAGCCCTTGCATCGATACCAGGCCAGGTGCCAGGCCAGGCGACGCTGCCAAGCCTTGCCCCTATGCTGGAGAAAGTGCTGCCTGCTGTCGTCAGCGTAAAAGTCGAGGGAACCGCCGCCCAGAGCCAAAAAGTGCCGGAGGAGTTTAAAAAATTCTTTGGCGAGGATCTGCCAGACCAGCCGTCCCAGCCGTTTGAAGGACTCGGTTCGGGGGTGATTATCGATGCCGCGAAAGGCTATGTATTAACCAATAATCATGTGATTAATCAGGCACAGAAGATCAGCATTCAACTGAATGACGGACGCGAATTCGACGCGAAGCTGATCGGCGGCGACGACCAGAGCGATATCGCTCTGTTACAAATTCAGAATCCCAGCAAGTTAACGCAAATTGCCATCGCCGATTCCGACAAACTCCGCGTCGGCGATTTCGCCGTGGCGGTCGGTAATCCGTTTGGTCTTGGACAAACCGCCACCTCCGGGATTATTTCAGCGCTGGGACGCAGCGGGCTTAATCTGGAAGGGCTTGAGAACTTTATTCAAACCGATGCCTCTATTAACCGCGGCAACTCCGGCGGCGCGCTGCTTAACCTGAACGGCGAGCTGATCGGGATTAATACCGCGATCCTCGCGCCAGGGGGCGGGAGCATCGGCATTGGCTTTGCTATTCCTTCCAATATGGCGCAGACGCTGGCGCAGCAGTTGATTCAGTTCGGCGAAATCAAACGCGGATTGCTGGGAATTAAAGGCACTGAAATGACCGCTGATATCGCCAAGGCATTCAAACTGAACGTTCAGCGTGGCGCTTTTGTCAGCGAGGTTTTACCCAATTCAGGTTCGGCGAAGGCCGGGGTGAAATCCGGAGACGTGATTATCAGTCTTAACGGTAAGCCGCTGAATAGCTTTGCCGAACTGCGTTCACGTATCGCCACCACCGAACCGGGCACGAAAGTGAAGCTGGGCCTGCTGCGCGATGGTAAGCCGCTGGAGGTGGAAGTCACGCTGGATTCCAATACCTCTTCTTCCGCCAGCGCCGAAATGATCGCCCCGGCGTTGCAAGGCGCGACGTTGAGCGACGGCCAACTGAAAGACGGGACGAAAGGCGTTAAGGTTGATAGCGTCGAAAAAAGCAGTCCTGCCGCGCAGGCCGGTTTGCAAAAAGATGATGTTATCATCGGCGTTAATCGCGATCGCATCAGTTCTATCGCCGAAATGCGTAAAGTGATGGCGGCAAAACCGTCCATCATTGCTCTTCAGGTAGTACGCGGCAACGAGAACATTTATCTATTGCTGCGCTAATCCTGTCTTAAACCGGGCATCAGCCTGCGATGTGATGTCCGGTTAACTCATGGTATGCTGCTGCCGTTCCCTTTTTTAACGACGCCTCCATCATGTTTGTGAAGCTCTTACGTTCGGTCGCAATAGGTTTAATTGTCGGCGCTATTCTGTTGGCCGTCATGCCTTCTTTGCGCAAAATTAATCCTATCGCCGTCCCGCAATTCGACAGTACCGATGAGACGCCAGCCAGTTATAATTTTGCGGTTCGCCGCGCCGCGCCTGCCGTCGTCAACGTCTATAACCGCAGTATGAACAGTACCGCGCATAATCAACTGGAGATCCGCACGCTGGGTTCCGGCGTGATCATGGATCAACGCGGTTATATTATTACCAACAAGCACGTGATTAACGATGCCGATCAGATTATCGTCGCGCTACAGGATGGCCGCGTCTTTGAAGCACTACTGGTTGGCTCCGATTCGCTTACCGACCTGGCGGTGCTGAAGATCAACGCCACTGGCGGGCTGCCTACCATCCCGATTAATACAAAGCGTACACCGCATATTGGCGACGTCGTACTGGCTATCGGCAACCCATATAATCTGGGACAGACCATCACCCAGGGAATCATCAGCGCAACGGGTCGTATCGGCCTGAACCCGACGGGGCGACAGAATTTTCTCCAGACCGACGCCTCGATTAACCACGGTAATTCCGGCGGCGCGCTGGTCAACTCGTTAGGCGAACTGATGGGGATCAACACCCTCTCTTTTGATAAGAGTAACGATGGCGAAACGCCGGAAGGCCTTGGTTTTGCGATTCCCTTCCAGCTAGCCACGAAAATTATGGATAAGCTTATCCGCGACGGTCGCGTGATTCGCGGCTATATCGGTATTGGCGGACGAGAAATCGCGCCGCTGCACGCGCAGCAGGGTAGCGGCATGGACCCGATTCAGGGCATTGTCGTTAATGAAGTAACGCCAAACGGCCCCGCCGCGCTTGCCGGTATTCAGGTTAATGATTTGATTATTTCGGTCAATAATAAACCCGCCGTGTCCGCGCTGGAGACGATGGATCAGGTGGCGGAAATCCGCCCGGGCTCTGTCATTCCGGTCGTGGTGATGCGAGATGATAAGCAGCTCACGTTCCAGGTGACGGTGCAGGAATACCCGGCGTCGAACTAAAACGACGCAGCTTTTGCCTGCGTCGTTCGACGACTAGTCAATAAAGACTGGCCCTGCCGGAAAATGCGCCAGGAAACTCGTGAAGATCAGCAGAGCGGGGAGACTTTTCTCCCCGACGGCCTCTTCACGCAGCGCCTTATCGAGTGCCAATAAGCCAGACTCGCCCCCTTCCCCCAGAATGCCGCCCATCCAGAGCAGTCGTTGCGCCTGTTGACGCGCATACTGCGATGCGCTTTTCCAGGCGACCAGATGCAGCAACGTTTGTAACAGCAGGATCCGAGACGCGTGACCATCGCGTTGTAATCGCCTGAATACGGGTAATGCAATACTACGTACCGTCGAGAAACCGCTCGCCGCCTCCTCCTCAATCGGCGATAAACCAACAGCCGCCTGTTTGACGAAATCGCATAACTGATTGTGTGTTAATGGCCGCTCGCCTGCGCTCATATACCCTGCGGCAAAACAGAGTAACCCGATACCCTGAGCCCAATCGGTCGATGGCAGAATCCCCTGCGGAACATTCGGTGCCGACGTCTGTGCGGCACAAAGCCCCTCGTCGTAACACTGTGCAAAACGTTGCTCATATATTGCTGAGTTGACGCCAGACCACGGCAGCAAATGCAGTGCTGGCTCAAGCTCAGTTATCTGATTCACCGTCTCAACAACATAACGCAAGATGGTTTCTCTGGATGGCATGGATGTACCTTGCCGAAACGCAACCATTTCACTCATTACTGTGTCCTCATTTTGCGGGAGCAGAATCACTGCCCCCGGTTAGATTGGATTACATCGCCAGCACGTATTTCAGCATCACGCCCGCCGCAATGGCCGAGCCAATCACCCCGGCCACGTTCGGCCCCATCGCGTGCATCAGCAGGAAGTTCTGCGGGTCCGACTCCAGGCCCACCTTGTTCGATACGCGGGCCGCCATCGGCACTGCCGACACGCCGGCGGAGCCAATCAGCGGGTTGATTTTGTTCTTACTGCACAGGTTCATCAGCTTCGCCATCAGCACCCCGGCCGCCGTCCCAATCCCGAACGCAATCACCCCCAGCAGCAGAATGCCCAGCGTCTGCGGCTGCAGGAACTTGTCCGCCACCAGTTTTGCGCCCACCGACAGCCCGAGGAAGATGGTCACGATATTAATCAGCCCGTTCTGTACCGTGTCGCTCAGACGCTCCACCACGCCGCTTTCGCGCATCAGATTGCCAAAGCAGAACATCCCCAGCAGCGGCGCGGCGTCCGGCAGCAGCAGCGCCACCAGTAGTAACAGCACCACCGGGAAGAGGATTTTTTCCCGCTTACTCACCGTGCGCAGCTGCACCATGCGGATTTTCCGCTCCGTCTCGCTGGTCAGCGCCTTCATAATCGGCGGCTGGATTAACGGCACCAGCGCCATATACGAGTACGCCGCCACCGCGATGGCCCCCAGCAGCTCCGGCGCCAGCTTGCCCGACAGATAAATCGCCGTCGGGCCGTCCGCGCCGCCGATGATGCCGATGGCCGCCGCCTGCGGCAGGGTGAAGGAAATCAGGCCGAAGTAGTTCAGCGTCAGCGCCCCCAGCACGGTGGCGAAGATGCCGAACTGCGCCGCCGCGCCGAGCAGCAGGGTGCGCGGATTGGCCAGCAGCGGGCCGAAGTCGGTCATCGCGCCGACGCCCATAAAGATGACCAGCGGCGCGACGCCGGAGCCAATCGCCACTTTATAGAACAGCGCCAGCACCCCCGGCGTGTAGCCCATGTCCACCGCCAGGTTCTCCATCTGGCTCTGCACCGACGGCAGCGCCAGCGCTAATGCTTCCTTAATGGCGTGCACGTCCGGCGCGCAGTTAAGCTTCGCGGCAATCACCGCCAGCTGCCCGGCGTCGTGATGCGCCAGCAGGCTTTCCAGCGCGGTCAGCGCCATACCCGCTTCCGGGATGTTGGAGAGCAGACCGCCGAAGCCTATCGGCAGCAGCAGTAACGGCTCGAACTTCTTCGCTATCGCCAGCCACAGCAGCAGCAGGCTGACCAGCAGCATGATGGCCTGGCCCGCGCCAAGGTGCATCAGCCCCATGCCCTGAAGCAGGGCGTTCAGACTTTCCATTTCAGTTCTCCGTTACGCCAGCGTCATCAGGGTGTCGCCCACGGAAACCGCATCCCCGGACTTCACCGCGATACCGCGTACCGTCCCGGCCTGCGCGGCGCGGATTTCGGTTTCCATCTTCATGGCTTCCAGAATCAGCAGCACATCGCCTTCGGCCACCGTCTGGCCTTCGGTGGCAATCACCTTCCAGATGTTGCCCGCCAGCGGCGCGGTGACCGGGGTGCCGGCGCCTGCGGGAGCGGCAGCCTGAACCGGTGCGGAAGAGGCCGCCGGAACAGCCGCAGTAAGCTGGCTGATATCGCCGCCGTCGCTGACCTTCACCACAAAGGCCTTGCCTTCCACTTCCACGGTGTAGATACCGGAAGCGGCAGGCTTCTCTGCTTTTGCCACCGGCTGCGCGGCTTCCGCCTGCGGCAGTGGCTCAAACGCCGCCGGGTTATTGCGGTTCTCAAGGAATTTGAGGCCGATTTGCGGGAACAGCGCCACGGTGAGCACGTCGTCGATGGCGTTTCCCGCCAGAGTGATGCCCTTCTCCTGCGCCTGGCGCCTGACGTTCGCTTCCAGTTCAGCCAGTTCCGGTTTGAGTAAATCCGCCGGACGGCAGGTCACCGGAGCGCCCCCTTCCAGCACGCGGGCCTGTAACGCGGCGTTAACCGGCACCGGGGTGTGGCCGTACTCGCCTTTCAGAATGCCGGCGGTTTCTTTGGCGATGGTTTTGTAGCGTTCCCCGGTCAGCACGTTGAGCACCGCCTGGGTGCCGACAATCTGCGAGGTGGGGGTCACCAGCGGGATAAAGCCGAGGTCCTCGCGCACGCGGGGGATTTCCGCCAGCACCTGGTCCAGCTTGTCCGCCGCGTTCTGCTGCTTCAGCTGGCCTTCGAGGTTAGTGAGCATTCCGCCCGGCACCTGGGCCACCAGAATACGGCTGTCATAGCCTTTCAGCTGGCCTTCAAAGGCGTGATACTTTTTGCGCACCTCGCGGAAGTACGCGGCGATGTTTTCCAGCTTCAGGATATCCAGCCCGGTGTCGTGTTCCGTGCCGGCAAGCGTTGCCACCAGCGCTTCGGTGGCCGGGTGGCCGTAGGTGGCGCTCATGGAGGAAATCGCCGTGTCGACGCCGTCGACGCCCGCTTCAATGGCCTTCAGCAGGGCCATCTCCGCCATCCCGGTGGTGGCATGACAGTGCAGGTGCAGGCGCACCTCAAAACGTTTTTTGATTTCGCTGACCAGCTCATACGCCGCCATCGGCGTGAGAATGCCGGACATATCCTTGATGGCAATCGAGTCAACGCCGGTTTCCAGCAGTTGCTCCGTTAAATCCAGCCAGGTCTGCAGGGTGTGCGCCGGGCTGGTGGTGTAACTCAGGGTCCCCTGGGCGTGCGCGCCGTGGCTGCGCACCGCCTGCAGGGCGGCTTTCATATTGCGCGGGTCGTTCATGGCATCGAAGACGCGGAACACGTCCATGCCGTTTTTCACCGCCCGCTCAACGAAGCGCTCCACCACATCATCGGCGTAGTGGCGGTAGCCGAGCAGGTTCTGGCCGCGCAGCAGCATCTGCAGCGGGGTTTTGGGCATGGCTTTTTTGAGTTCGCGCAGGCGCAGCCACGGGTCCTCGCCGAGGAAACGGATGCAGGCGTCAAAGGTGGCGCCGCCCCAGCATTCGAGGGAGCCGTAGCCCACGTCGTCGAGCTGAGCGGCAATCGGCAGCATATCGTCAAGACGCAGGCGGGTGGCGAACAGGGACTGGTGGGCGTCACGCAGGACGACGTCGGTAATGGCAATAGTCATGGATCCCTCCGGGAATTAAGCGTTAAGGCGGTGATGGTGAATGGCGGCGGCAATCACCGGCTTTAAGCGGGTGAAGTCGTCCACGACGGGAACGGCACGCGGTGCGGGCGCGGCGACGGGTTCCGGGAAGAAGCGAGTAATCACGGCGGACATGCCGCGGATGGCGAAAATCAGCAGGAACAGAAACGCCAGCACGAATCCCATGCCGAGGAACATCAGGGTGAAGCCTTCACCTAATAGCAGAGCTGCATTAGTCATAAAATAGCCTTCAGGCAGGAGGCACGATAATGGGGCTATTTATGACGATGAAATAATAAGGGTGGATTTCCCTGAGCCGCCCCCGGCCAGAGCCCTTGGTTATTATTATCGTCATAACGTATTACCACCATTATCGTGCAATTTACGTAATCAGGTTTATTTGATGAAACTTACGTTCTGGCATATTTCATCAGCGACGATCTCTTTACGCTGATTAAAAATAATTTTGTTCTGTTCAAACAGATTATTCCCATGGGTATCAATAGAAACAATCAGCGGGCCAAACTCTTTAACCCGACAGACCCACAGCGTTTCCGGCATCCCCAGATCGCGCCATTGGGCATCTTCAATTTCTTCCACGCACACGGCGGCTACAACCGCACAACCGGCAGGGAATACGCAGTGCAGCGCTTTGTGTTCAGCACAGCCCTCTTCGGTACCTTTACCCATACCGCCTTTACCAACAATTAATTTGACACCGGTTTGCGCAATAAACTCTTTTTCGAATTTCTCCATACGCATGCTGGTGGTTGGTCCAACGGAGACCATTTCAAACTTATCGTCTTCGCCTTTAATTGGGCGGACAATGGGGCCAGCGTGTAAAATAGCGCCGCCGCGAACATCTACCGGAAGTTCGCGACCACCTTCAATTAAACGGCGATGGGCTACGTCACGGCAGGTAACAATATGACCGTTGAGATAAATAATATCGCCAGCCTTAATA
Organism: Salmonella sp. 32010601201800023SM; assembly: GCF_017572235.1. NCBI lineage: Bacteria > Pseudomonadati > Pseudomonadota > Gammaproteobacteria > Enterobacterales > Enterobacteriaceae > Salmonella > Salmonella sp. 32010601201800023SM. The sequence continues at coordinate 44,522 of NZ_JAGEQS010000002.1, read as the reverse complement.
TCCGCTAAATCTTCATCTTTAATTGGCGTAGTCAGGATTTTTTTAGTCATCAGAAATTCACTCCGCTGTGAGACGTAATGGTGTAATTCAAATCTTTATCGAAAACGATATGCCCTTTACGGTGCGACCAGCAGCCGACGTTTACCGCCACGCCGATGGTAGAAGGATGACGCGCGGTGTTTTCAATGTTCACGCCCATAACGGAGGTATTACCGGACATCCCCTGCGGCCCCAGGCCAATTTTGTTAATGCCGTCTTCCAGCATTTTTTCCAGCGAGGCTGCACGCTCATTCTCGTTATGCGAACCGATCGGACGCATCAGCGCTTTTTTCGATAGCAGTGCCGCCGTTTCAACAGAGGTCGCTACGCCCACGCCAACCAGCAGCGGCGGACACGCGTTGAGGCCGTAGCTGGTCATCACATCCAGTACAAAGCGGGTCACGCCTTCATAGCCAGCACCCGGCATCAGCACCATCGCTTTCCCCGGCAGAGAACAACCGCCGCCCGCCATATAGGTATAAATGCTGCACTGATCGGAATTGGGAACGATCTCCCAGAAGACCGTCGGCGTACCTTTACCCACGTTTTTACCGGTGTTGTATTCATCAAAAGTTTCTACGCTGTTGTGGCGCAGCGGAGAATCTACAGTTGCTTTGATCACCGCCTCACGCAACAACGCTTCCAGCTCGCCAATCAGCGGAAAGTTCGTCCCGCACTCCACCAGAAACTGAATGACACCGGTGTCCTGGCAGGAAGGTCGATCCAGCTCTTTCGCCAGACGCTGGTTCTCAATCATGGTAGTAAAGATGACGTCGGCCAGTTTACTGGTCTCTTTCTTATGCAAATCTTCCAGTTTTGCAGTGACATCATCAGGCAAAACTTTGCCGGTATATCCCACAAACTTGGCCATAACGTCGGTCATATGGGATATCTGTTCACTTTTGCTCATAAATGCTCCTTAGTCAGAACAGCTTCCGTTAATTACGGATGAAAAGGGAAAAGGATTGGCAGCAGGATCAAGCTGACAATGGTTGAAACGATAATCAGGGGAATACCGGCCTTAGCGTAGTCGACAAATTTATAGCCACCCGCGGAGAGCACCATCATGTTGGCAGGCATACCGATAGGGGTTGCGTAGGCGCAGGAACCGCCAATGACCGTCGCCATCAGAACCGCACGCGGGTCGGCCCCCATACCTGCGGCAATGGACAAACTCACCGGCACCAACAGCGCTGTCGTTGCGGTATTGGACATAAAGTTGGTCATCACAACGGATAAGGCGAAAACGGCGATCAGCAACATGAACGGTGAGGAGTTTTGCCCCAGCATGCCGATTACATAGTCCGCAACCAGCTTACCTGCCCCGGTCATTTCCAGCGCTTTTGCCAGCGCCAGGGTGCCGCCAAAGATAAAAATAGTCTGTGAATCAATGGCTTTATAGGCCTGTTTTTCCGTGAGTACGCCGCTTACTACCAGCACAAGAGCGCCAATACAACCGGTCACGGCCAGGCTGACACCGATCTTCTTCTCAAAGATCATGCCGAGGATCGTTGCGATCAACACCACGAGTGAGAGCCGTTGTTTCCACTGTGGAACATGGCTGTAGTCACGTTGCTCCCCGACGCTCCCCACCTCACCGCCGGTCGCATTATTCGGCAGAAAGCGATAGCCAATAGTCAGGAAGTAGAGAATGCCGCAGATGAGCATCGGGAGACCGATTTTTGCGTATTCAAAAAAGCCAAAGCCGCCGCCAATATTCTGTAGCGCAGACTGCGCGATAAGATTTCCCGGCGCGCCAATTAACGACAGGTTACCGCCCAACGCAGCGGCGAAAACCAGCGGCATCAGTAGACGAGAACGCGAGAAGCCCGATTTTGCCGCCACGCCGATCACCACCGGAATCAAAACCGCAGCGGTACCGGTGTTAGAAAGGACGCCAGACATCAAACCCACCACCACCATAATGGTGAAGATCAGCTGTTTTTCTGTTTTCGCGAAGCGCGTGATGACGCCGCCCACTTTGTTTGCCATACCGGTCTCGAACAACGCGCCGCCCACGATGAACATCGCGACAAAGAGGATGACGTTAGTGTCGATAAAGCCAGCAAAGGCCTGTTTGATATTCAGAACGCCGGTGATCACTAAGGCCACGCAGACAATCATGGAAGTGACGGCCAGTGGCACTTTTTCCCATACAAACATGACGATAGCGAACACCAATAAACATAAGGTAAGGGTAATGGGTTCCATATTTATAATTATCCAATCAATGATATATGATATTGTATCCAATGTTGACAGGGAGAAATTATTCCCATAAAAAAACTAAGTCAAATCGTTTCTCAGGAAAGATGCAGGAGTGGGATCTACATCAAGATCGTGGTTAGATCGTTACTGGACGTGATTAATAGAATTGAAGAATTGGTTGAAGCGCCTGCGATGCTCACGCAGGCGAAAAGATCAGGCAGAAGGGTCACCAACATAGCGGGTCAGCATATTCTCCATTGAGCGAATAATGTGTTCGCGCATGCGCTGGCGTGCCAATGTTTCATCATGAAGTTCAAGAGCTTGCAGAATACTTTTATGTTCCTGAATGGAAATCACGGCATACTCTTCTTCGGTGACCTTATGGCCCATCGACAGGCCGTTCCACATATTACAGAGCAACATTTTCATTTTTTCGTTGCCAGCAACATTCCATATTTCCATATGAAATGCCTGATTCAGGTCGGAGTATTCCGCCGAGTTATTTTCCGCGAGAGCCTTTTCAGCGGCATAATGCACCTGGGCTATCCGCGAGATATCGGTGCCAGGACGAGAAGCTTTAGCCACCGCCTCACTTTCTAACAGCGCGCGAATTTCATAGTGTTCACGGATCGTTTGTTCATTGATGCCCAACACCACCGCCCCTTTATTAGGGCGCACTTTTATCAGCCCATCCGCCGCCAGAATCTGAAACGCCTCGCGCACTGGCATACTGGACACGCCGACCATTCCGGCAATGCCTTCTAACGTAATCTCCTGCCCTTCCACTAACTCCCTCGAAAGAATCGCTTTACGCAGCACTGCCGCGACCTGTTCTTTCGCTGAAAGAAGCTTAATCTTCCCTAACTTAGGCTTCTGCACTTTCCCAATCCTTCATATGTTGACGCATTATTTCTGCTAAAGAGAGGAAATAACGCTGCATAACTTGCCCAATCTCATCACGCCGCCCCTGGCGTATGACGTCAGCCAGTTCAGCGAAAAGCTGCGCCGACTCCTGATTATCTTTTTTCAGATGCAAAATAACATAAGAGACATAACCGTCCAGGAACTGCTGATACACCTTTTCCAGATAGCGGTTATTCACATAAGAAATCAGCATCGCATGACACTCCAGTTCGCAGGATTTGTCTTCTGCGACAGCCAGCGCTTGCGCACGTATCAGGAGGGCATCGCCTACTTCGCTGGGTATCAGCGAAAACATTTCGGCGGCCATCGCGGCAATCACGCGAAAAATATGACTCACGCGATCGGCCTCAAGATGCGCGACCTGCATGTGCCTGTTGGGCAGTCGGATTAAAAAACCTTCCTGTTCGAGTGACTGTAGCGCTTCTCGAACCGGCATTCGTGAAAGACCAAGCTGCTCCGCAATACTTTCCTGCGCGAGTTCTTCTCCCGCTTTTATATTGCCGGAAAGAATTTCATAGCGAAGCATTTGCGTAATGTGATCGCGGGTTTGCGTTCTTTGGATCTTTTTCACGACGTTCTCGTTAATAACCGATAAGACGTGAGGAGTTTAGCAGATTTAGTACTTGATTTCGTGGCTTGTTTACAGTCAAAGAAGCCGGAGCAAAAGCCCCGGCATCGGGCAGGAACAGCTTATTTATTAATAAAATCTTCACCCAACTGAATATCTTTTTTCAGCGTATCCAGCATAGCGTCCAGCGAATGTTGCTCGAAAGCGCTCAGTGTGCCGATGGATTTACGCTCTTCTACACCGTTTTTACCCAGCAGCAGCGGCTGAGAGAAGAAACGGGCATACTGACCGTCGCCTTCCACATAGGCGCATTCCACCACGCCTTTTTCGCCCTGCAGAGCGCGAACCAAAGAAAGACCGAAACGCGCGGCAGCCTGACCCATAGAGAGGGTTGCCGATCCGCCGCCGGCTTTCGCCTCGACGACTTCAGTACCGGCGTTCTGAATACGTTTAGTCAGCTCAGCCGCTTCTTGTTCGGTAAAACTTACGCCTGGAATCTGCGACAGCAGCGGCAGAATCGTCACGCCGGAGTGTCCGCCAATCACCGGCACTTCAACTTCCGTTGGCAGCTTACCTTTCAGCTCTGCGACAAAGGTATTAGAGCGGATGATATCCAGCGTGGTAACGCCAAACAGTTTGTTTTTGTCGTATACGCCTGCTTTTTTCAGCACTTCCGCCGCAATCGCAACGGTGGTGTTCACCGGGTTGGTGATAATGCCCACGCACGCTTTCGGGCAGGTTTTAGCGATCTGCTGCACCAGGTTTTTCACGATGCCGGCGTTAACGTTAAACAGGTCGGAACGGTCCATACCCGGCTTACGCGCCACACCCGCAGAAATCAGTACTACGTCAGCGCCTTCAAGCGCCGGGGTTGCGTCTTCACCGGAGAAACCTTTGATTTTTACAGCGGTGGGGATGTGGCTCAAATCAACGGCCACACCGGGAGTCACTGGAGCGATGTCGTACAGGGAGAGTTCTGAACCTGAAGGCAGTTGGTTTTTTAAAAGTAATGCCAGCGCCTGACCGATACCACCAGCAGCGCCGAGGACTGCGACTTTCATCCTAAACTCCTTATTATATGATTAGCTAAGTGTCTATTGCTCCGCGGCGGCGACCTTAATTCACAAATTCAATGATTACAATCCTCACTCATCAAGAATGCGGAGTCGCGCAATTTTGGCTTTTATGCATTTAATTTGCGTAATCCGGATCGACTGCAACCAGAGAGCAACGTTCCTACAGGTGGTGACAATATACCCTACTATCCTCTCAAAACAACATCATTTTGATAACAATTAATTTACTTTTAATCTTATTTGCGAGGCGTGACACAGGCATGTTTCTTGATAACGAAATTTGATAAAATTCCGCTCTTTCATAACATTATTTCAGCCTTAAACAAGGCAGACTGTTTGCATAAAAATTCATCTGTATGCACAATAATGTTGTTTCTACCGCCATATTACGGGTGACTTATGCGAAGCTCGGCTAAACAAGAAGAACTAGTAAGAGCGTTTAAAGCGCTCCTCAAAGAAGAAAAATTCAGCTCACAGGGCGAAATCGTCCTCGCGTTGCAGGATCAGGGCTTTGAAAATATCAATCAGTCCAAGGTCTCGCGCATGTTGACTAAGTTCGGCGCAGTGCGTACACGTAACGCAAAAATGGAAATGGTGTACTGTCTTCCGGCTGAACTGGGCGTCCCAACAACATCCAGTCCGTTGAAAAACCTGGTGCTGGATATCGACTATAACGACGCTGTCGTGGTGATTCATACCAGCCCCGGCGCGGCACAACTCATCGCGCGCCTGCTGGATTCACTGGGGAAAGCAGAAGGTATTCTCGGCACGATTGCCGGCGACGATACTATCTTCACTACGCCTGCCAGCGGCTTTTCCGTAAGAGATCTGTACGAAGCCATTCTGGAACTTTTTGAACAAGAGCTTTAGTCCCACTTCCTCCGTCGTCGTACGGCGGAGGCACCTTTTTGTCCTCTCCCCTCGCCGCTTTCCTGTACGGCTATCATTTGGCAAATCATGCCCTTAAACATTCACCACATGAATGACAAATCAAAAAAACGCACAAAATGTCAATTTTTTTAACCAATTGATTTTCTTTTATTTTTTAAATGACAGCGGCGAAAAACAGCAATTTTAATTCCATAACGTTATAAAAAATAAAATTTTTAATGTCTTTAAAAAGCAGAAACAATTAGCGTGGTATTAATTAATCGCGTGATTAGTGTATACTTAATTTTGTGATGAGGGTCACGAAACAAAGACCCCAGTAAAGGAATTCGACGAGGTAAAAATCATGAAAATCAAAACCACTGTTGCAACATTAAGTATTCTGTCCGTTCTCTCTTTTGGCGCTTTCGCCGCAGAACCTATCAGCGCAGAGCAAGCGCAAAACCGTGAAGCAATCGGATCGGTTTCAGTCAGCGCTATCGGCTCATCGCCTATGGATATGAACGCCATGCTGAGCAAAAAAGCGGATGAACAAGGCGCTACGGCCTACCACATTACCGAAGCGCGTAGCGGCAGCAACTGGCACGCCACTGCCGAACTGTACAAATAAAATTCACCTGCCATCGCATATAACGTGTCATTGCTTCGCGGAGATATCGCATAAGAAAAGCCCATTAATCCGCGAGGTTGACCCTATAAAGGAATAAAAGATCATGAAAACGAAATACATTATCGCATCACTCGGCCTGGCCACTCTGCTCTCTTTCGGCGCAAATGCCGCAGTACATCAGGTCAACGCGGAACAGGCGCAGAATCTGCAACCGATGGGCACCATTTCCGTCTCGCAGATTGGCAGTACGCCAATGGATATGCGCCAGGAGATCGTCGCTAAAGCTGAAAAAGCAGGCGCTAATAGCTATCGCATCATCGAATTAAAAGAAGGTGATAACTGGCACGCCACCGCCGAGTTGTATAAGTAAACCCTCGTCGTCTAACCCGACGACTTGCCCCCGCCTGCCGGGGGCTTTTTTATGCTTTTTCAATGCCGGACATTAAACCGTAGCCGCCCCTCCAGCTCTTCTTCCGCTTCATCAAAGAGTAAAATCAGCGCCCCGTAGCGCCTGCGCAGTTTATCAGGCAGGTGAACGAACTCAATCTCTAGCGGTAGAGGTAAGATATCGCTCATTACCGCATCCCATAATGTATCAAGATCGCTTACTTTCTCACTGGCAAGACCAAACGTCTGCGTAAACTCGCGATAAAAATCGCTTTGGTTTTTAATATCATTAAAATCAAAAGTATAGACATTCATAGCCAGCCACCATCCCCGACAGACAATTGTCTGTTTTACTACTAAGCATCATTATGCAGAGGTTTCACTTCCAGAAACGCTTTTAGCCCCGGAGCACTCTTGCGCTGTTTTTGTATCTCAAATAAGTATAGTCATAAAAAAACCGACGCTTTTGGCATCGGTTCTTGTGGGTTAGCTATCGGTAAGCGCGTTCTGGTATTTATGTAACATGCCCGTCAGACGTTTAACCGGTTCCGTCACCTGCGGCGGCGCCTCCCAGATACGTAATTTCTCCTGATAGATATCCAGCTCATCCAGCAACTGACCAAAGTAGCGTCGCCGTTTATCATCGCTTCCGGCGGAAATAACATGGTCTGCGGTACGACGAAGCTGGCGGTGGAACACTGACAGATCCTCATTAACCGGTATCGGCGCGTCGCGCAGACGTTGATGAGCAATGATCATCGTTAGCGCCAGGCGAAACTTCGGCAAATCGCCAGGGAATTTATTCATCAGCAAAAAGAGTTGCTGATATAACGCAGGCAGACGGTTTTCTTTACGACGTACCACGTTGGTCGTCATTGCCGAGACCGCAGCGGAAACAAACTGATTAAGCAGCACGCGACCGGTTCGATCTTTGGATTTATCACGCACCAGCAGGATGACGATAAACGCCAGCATACAGCCGACAATTTGCCCCAACGCGCTGTCGAGGAACTGGCTGAAATGGAACGTCATCGGATTATCCAACACAATAATGTTAATCGTACTGGCCAGCGCCCCCATCGACCCCAGACGCCGTTTCTGGACCTCAATGCCGATAAAGAACCCCAATACCGCCAGGCTCAAACATAACAACAGCATACTTTGCTGCGTATTGGGAATAATCACCAGGAAATAGAGCAATCCCAGCGGCAACGCCGCCAGAGTGCCATAAATAAAATCAATGCAGACCATGCGCGGATTGGGTAAACGCATCGCCAGCGAGGTCACCACGGCAATCATCACCATCGCGCCATTACCCGATGTCCAGCCGGTCCATAGCCAGAATAATGTCCCCAGTATGCAGGAAAGCGTGGTGCGCCAGAAGTTCACCATCGCATGGTGACGTTCAGCGGATTCCACTTTAACTACGGGCTCGCCTTGCAGGATCTCTTCTTCCGTCGCGCTGATTTTGGTGTTACTGATCACGCCGCGTTTAAGCAGCAGATAGCGCGTCGCTGCGCCTACCCAGCTATAAAGCGTGACGGGCGTTTCGCGCTCGCCGGTCCAGACAATGACACGCCGCATCCGTTTTAACTGCCTGTGGACGTCCTGTACCGTTTCAACCGGCGTCTCGAACAGTTCCCGGAATGTATCGGTAATCAGTTCCGGCCGCGTGTTTTGAATAAGATAAGTTTCACAGGATTGCGTAATCAGCGTGAGCGAAAGCGTATTCAACGCTTTCAGGCGGCGGTTAGCGCGTACCCAGCGCGAAGATTCCATATTCAGATTACTTCGCATTCCCTCCAGCGCCGCCGTGCGTCGCACCAGATCGCCCCAGGCGTTGTCGACTTCTTCGCTGTCGCCATGCTTAATACAAAGTTGCATTAGCTGATATTGCGCTACCAGTAAACTGTCCAGTTCGCGATCAACCTCCTGCTTTATCGATCGCGGCGAGAAAAGCAGATCCGCTAAAATAGCGCAGCCAATGCCGATGACGATTTCGCTACAGCGCTCAAGCGCAAATTGCGGCGTAAGCAGCGGCTCCGTCTGAATGGTAATCACAATGATCAGCGCAGTATAACCTGACAGTCCCCACGCATAAGAGTTTTCGATCCGTACTAAAGAGGAGATCCAGGTACAAAAACCGGCCCAGACACAGCACACCAGAATCATCAATAGCGGCGCGCGGATCATAGAGATAATAATGATAAGCGCGGCGATACAGCCAATAAACGTCCCGATAATACGCAACATTCCGCGATAACGGATAGCGCCGGAATAGGGTTCCCCGCCGGCGGCAAATGCCGGGCCTGCCGCCACGATCGCGGCGGTCAGCACCGCCCAACGCGGCGTCTCCAGTTGAAAATGGAAGCCGATAAATAATGCCAGCACAATGGCGCACGCCAGCTTTACCGCAAAACGAATGTGCTGGTTGGCAATGGAGAAAATGCCCATGACGATTAACCGAATTCGCGCAGCCGGTGCGCCAGTTTACGGAAGAAGGAGTCCTGGCTTGCGTCACGATCCTGCTTACCGGTGATCACGACGGTTGCCGTCGTACCGGCAGGCCACAAATTCCCCTGCTGCTCGTCGAGCCGGATACGCACCGGGACACGCTGGGCCAGACGCACCCATTCGAGGTTAGAGTCTATCGTCGCCATCCCTTTCGCATCGCTGGTACTGCTGGCATTCGTTACCCCTGCCGCCACGCTATCGACGGTACCTTTTAATACCCGGTTGCTGCCAAGCGGCGTGATTTCGGCACGATATCCCGGACGCACGCCTTCCAGCTTGGTCTCTTCCATATAGGCCTGCACATAAAAAGAGTTCTTTTTCACCAGGGCGACGGCTGTGGAACCGCGGGTAATAAATTCACCGGCATAAACATTAAGGTTAGTCACCCAGCCGTCGGCAGGCGCGCGAATGACGGTACGCTCCAGATCGAGTTTAGCCAGATCGCGCGTCGCCTGGGCTTTAGCCAGTTGATGCAGTACCGTCTGCAAGACGTTGTTCGCCTGATCGATCTCTTCCCGGGACATCGCCTGTACGCCGAGGCGATTACGGCGACCGGCTTCCTGGCGTTTTTCCTGCGCCAGTACCTGATAATAGGCTACATCAGCTTCCGCTTCCGCCAGCGCTTTTTGATAGCGTGGCTGATCGATGGTAAACAGGACCTGATCCTTTTTCACCAGTTGGTTATCATGCACGTTTACATGGGTAATCAGGCCCGCGACATCCGGGGCAATAGCGACGACATCGGCGCTAAAACGCGCGTCGCGCGTCCAGGGAGATTCGGTGTAATACACCCAGGCGCGGAAAATGGCGATAAAGGCCAGAATAACCAGTACGAGGGTAATGGCCGTACGGGAGAGTTTTCTTGTTAGTGTTTTCACTTCAACCTCAAACGAACAGGCGCGATATTAAATAAAACAGACAACAATACAGCGCGGTATTGAACAGAGCCGGATGCCAGACAAAATCATAGATACCCGTCGGCACAAGCATCCGACGCACCAGCCAAAAAATAGCCAGTGACAAAAGCAATTCGAAAAATATCGGTGGGAAGGAAAGACCAAACACCACGATAACGGGAAACAGACTCATGTTGACCTTGATTTCTGAGAGAGAGCAGGCGATAGATTGTTAAGCTACATCGCCGCAGAGAAGGGCAAGAGACGCCAGGCGAGAGCGACATAGCTCTTATTCGAATAATAGTATATTAACGTAATTGTTATGCTGTTATCTATATTATGTGATCTAAATCACTTTTAAGCCAGAGTGAATAATGGAACGATTAAAACGAATGTCGGTATTCGCCAAAGTTGTCGAGTTTGGCTCTTTTACCGCCGCAGCCAGACAGCTGCAAATGAGCGTATCGTCCATCAGCCAGACTGTGGCGAAACTGGAAGATGAGCTTCAGGTTAAATTGCTCAACCGCAGCACACGCAGCATTGGGCTTACCGAGGCTGGAAAAATCTATTATCAGGGCTGCCGTCGTATGCTGCATGAAGTGCAGGATGTTCATGAGCAGCTTTACGCTTTTAATAACACGCCCATCGGTACATTGCGTATCGGCTGTTCTTCAACCATGGCGCAAAATGTGCTGGCCGGGCTTACCGCAAAATTATTAAAAGAGTATCCCGGTCTGGCGGTCAATCTGGTGACAGGAATTCCGGCTCCGGATTTAATTGCCGACGGGCTGGACGTGGTGATCCGCGTGGGCGCGCTGCAAGACTCCAGCCTGTTTTCCCGTCGACTCGGCGCGATGCCGATGGTTGTGTGCGCCGCCAAGCCCTACCTCGCTCAGTACGGCGTCCCGGAAAAACCCGCCGATCTCAGTAGCCATTCCTGGCTGGAATATAGCGTGCGCCCGGATAATGAGTTTGAACTTATCGCGCCGGAAGGAATTTCTACCCGACTGATTCCACAGGGGCGGTTCGTCACTAACGATCCGATGACGCTGGTACGCTGGCTGACCGCCGGAACCGGAATCGCTTATGTGCCGCTGATGTGGGTGATCGATGAGATCAATCGTGGCGATCTGGAGATCCTGCTGCCTCGCTATCAGTCCGATCCCCGTCCGGTGTACGCGCTGTACACCGAAAAAGATAAGCTGCCGCTTAAAGTGCAGGTAGTGATTAACGCGTTAACTGACTATTTTGTCGATGTCGCACACCTGTTTCAGGGGATGCACGGGCGAGGGAAAGAAAAATAAAAACACCGGGTAATTGCTGAAGACGATTGTAGGCCAGATGCCACCCGAGGCTGACATTTCCTGATGGCGCTGCGCTTATCAGGCCTGGGCGGCACACACCACAGGCCTGATAAGGCGGGCAGTTATGCGGTGCCGCCAACCGTCAGGTTATCGACTTTCAGCGTCGGCTGGCCTACGCCTACCGGCAGACTTTGCCCCTCTTTACCGCAAACCCCCACCCCGTTATCCAGCTTAAGGTCATTGCCGACCATGGAGATCTGTTGCATCGTTTCAATGCCTGATCCAATCAACGTCGCGCCCTTCACCGGCGTCGTGACTTTTCCGTTTTCAATCAGATACGCTTCCGAGGTAGAGAACACAAACTTGCCGGAGGTGATATCCACCTGACCGCCGCCAAAGTTAGGCGCATAGATGCCGTACTCAACGGATTCGATAATTTCCTGCGGCGTTGACTGCCCCGCCAACATATAGGTATTCGTCATACGCGGCATCGGCAGATGCGCATAAGATTCGCGACGCCCGTTACCGGTCGGCGCAGCGCCCATCAGGCGCGCGTTCAGCTTGTCCTGCATGTATCCTTTCAGCACGCCATTTTCAATCAATACGTTGTACTGGCCTGGCGTACCTTCATCATCGATAGCAACGGAGCCACGACGGTTCATCATTGTGCCGTCATCCACTACGGTGCAAAGCGCGGAGGCAACCTGCTCACCGATCTGACCGCTAAACACTGACGTCCCACGACGGTTGAAATCACCTTCCAGCCCGTGCCCGACCGCTTCGTGCAGCAATACGCCCGGCCACCCGGCGCCCAGAACCACCGGTAACGTCCCCGCTGGCGCAGCGACCGCGGAGAGATTAACCAGCGCCATGCGTACCGCTTCTTTCGCCCACGCGTCGGCGCGCACCTCGCCGTCGAGATCGGCAAGAAAATACTCATAACCAAAGCGACCGCCGCCGCCGCTGGCGCCGCGCTCGCGTTTACCGTCTTCTTCCACCTGCACGCTAACGGACAAACGCACCAGTGGACGGACATCCGCCGCCAGCGTCCCGTCGGTCGCCGCCACGAGGATTAATTCATATACGCCGGTCAGGCTGGCGTTAACTTCCTGCACGCGTTTATCGGCTTCTCGCGCCGCTTTATCAACGCGTCTGAGGATATCCAGCTTCTCTTCGCGGCTCATACTTTGCAGCGGATCAAGGGGGGTGTAGAGCGGCTGATGCGCTACGGCGGCGAGCGTTTTTACCTTGCCTTCGCCGTTCTCGCGTACAATGGTTCGCGCTGCCTGCGCACTCTGCTCCAGCGCGAGGAGGCTTATCTGGTCAGCATAAGCAAAACCGGTTTTTTCGCCGCTAATGGCGCGAACGCCAACGCCCTGGTCGATATTATATGAACCATCTTTAATGATGCGGTCTTCTAAAACCCAGGATTCGTGATAGCTCGACTGAAAATAGAGGTCGCCATAATCAAGACGGCGTTCGGCCAGTTGGCCCAAAATAGCGAACAGATCCTGATGGTTCAGGCCATTCGCCGCTAGCAATTGTTCACTTACCAGGTTCAGACTCATCGTTTTTGCTACTCGTTGATTTCTGCCGGATGGCGGTTCACGCCTGATCCGGACTACGTTGTTAGATTGTACAAACCGGATAAACGCAGCGCCGTCCGGCATGACTATTTACTGAGAGTGGGGCAATTCCTCGCCCCCGTCAAATCATTGCTGGCTTTCTTTTCTCGGTTGGCGCAGAACTTCGTTGATCTGCGGCGCATCGACCGGACCGGTAATGCGATATCGCAAAATGGAGACCTTGCTCCATAGCGGCCCCAACACTTTACTGGCGGCAAATACCGCCGCGCCGACAATCGGGTTAACGGCAAACGCGGCGGCGACGCCCACGGTGGCGGAAATTTCCGGTGCGACAACGGCCTCCATATCAAGACGACGACGCACCAGATCAACAGAACCTTTCATTGCAATATCCGCTTCCAGCCCATCCACCAGCGTATCGTCAGTATGCAGGACGCCATCTTTAATCCACGCGGTACTATGAATAGAGTCGAAATAGAAGCCCTCGCTAAAGGTATCTCTGAAGTCAAACCGCAGCTTACGCAGCAACGCGTCAAAACTGAGCAGCCGCAGTAGCTGTCCGGCATGACCGCTACTGAGATCAGTAAACTCGCCTTTGCCCAGACGCGTACGTAAAATCCCGTTGAGCGTGGCTTCCTCAGGTTGCCAGGGCGGGTTTCGCCAGTGCAGATCGTAATCTACGTTAAAAGACGCGTTCTGGATTGGCGTCGAGATGCCGAAGAACCCGGCAGCCGTGTCGAGGTTACTACCATGCAGACTACCTTTCAGCGAGGTTCGTTCATTACCCGGCGCATTCACCCACTCGCCGCTCGCTTTCAAACGGGCGAATCCGGTATCGATCAGGCCATTCGCCAGAGTCAGCGTATTGCCTTTGATGGCGAAATCGCCATCAATACGCCCATATTTTTGCCCCCATAGCCAGCACTCTTCGCAGCGAAGCTGTAAGTCCGGCCAGCCGCGGAAGCTAATCGTGTTCGCCGAAGCCAACGGCGATGTCGGCGTTGGTGACGAGGCGTGCGTTTTTGCGACGCCAGGGTTGTAATACAGGTACTTAATGTTCGCCAGCCACGGCGCATGGTTGCGCATGAGCAGCGTGGCGTTCACCTCACGGCCCTGCGCTTCAATTTTTGTTCCGTTCAGCGAGGGGGCTGAAACGACGCTCAAATTGTTCCACTGCTGGCCGCCCAGCGATAGCGCGGGAGTACGCAACGTGACGCGTTGAGGAAACTCGGCCGAACTGCTCACGTTATCCGCCGCGCCTTTCTGGAATAACGCCAGCCATTGCGCGCCATCCAGCGCCGGCAGATTGAGCTCAACGCCTTGTTGAGCAGGCAATGGCGGAATCGTCCGGCTGTCCGTCGTCCAGATAGCCCGATCCAACGTCAGCTTCTGATTTAATAACCAGCGGCTGTTAAAGTGATTTTTACTCCCTGCGCTCCCCGTTAGCGCAAAACTTTTCAGGTTGCCGTCAGCCTGAATGTTCACCGGAATGGCTTCGCCTGCGGGTTTATTTAGCGGAGAAGGTAAGTGACTACTCACATTTCTCAGATCGCCGTTCAGCTCGATGTGATAAGTGGTGTCAGCGTGATATGGAAGATCGATGCCGACTTTACCATTCCACGTCACGCTGCCGCTCAGGGCGTCATTCAGTTGCGGCGGTAAGACGCCCATACGCGTTGGCTGCCAGTTACCGTTCAGGTTGACGGCGACCTGATAGGCTTTTGCCCCTTCCGTCGTACTGAAATCCAGGTTAAGCGGCTGATTAAACCAGTTTGCCGTCAGCGGCCCGCTTTTTAGCGCGCCATTCACAAAGCTGAATTTACCGTTCAGATTTTTGAGCGTGCTGTTTAGCGGCTTAATAAACAGACTGTTATTACGCAACGAGACATCGCCCTCAGCGGTAACCTGTTCTCCGTCCAGCGGAATATCAAGATGTAAGCGAGCATTCACATCGCCATCTAATTGGAGCTCCGCCAGCGTCGAGCCAAGCGAGTCTTTTAGTGGCGTCTCGTCGAAATAAGGCCCAACGGCTTTTCCCGGCCCGTTAATATCGGCATCAATGAGCAGTTTCTCTTTGGAATAATCCGGAATCGCCGCCGCGAGTTTGCTGGCCTTCACCCCGCCCAAATCGACGCTATCCGAACGCATCCACAGGCCGTCGTTCAGGAAATCCAGTTCAATGTTGAGATTTTTTAGCGCCGGCCAGTCGGGTTGAAAGGCAAACGTCGCATTGCGCAGCGGCACCAGCACTTCAAACTGACCTTCGTTATGCTTATAGGGAAAGAGGTGCGGGTTACCACCGTAAACCAACGTGGCGTTATCCGCCTCGCCGCCCTGAATCGCGCCGCTAAGGTAATCGACCAGCGCTTTGCCCATCAGGTTTTCCGGAAAATAGCGCCACGCCTGAGATCCATCGTCGGTACTGATTCCGGCCAGAATGCCCAGCCACGGTTCGTCGCCCGTCGGTTGCAGATAGCGGAACCCGCCGCGCGCATGTACCGCCTTTGCTTTGACGTCAATGTCGCGGCCATCAAGCTGAAAGCCGTTCTCATTCTTCAACCAACTAAGCGTCGCGACGCCGTTTTCAATTTCCAGCGGCGCGCGAAAAACGGTTTCATAGGGCATCTTAGCCTGCTGCATCGCAACCTTCATCTGCCCGTCTTCTACGCTTCCCGCCAGCGTACCGGAAAAATGTTCCGCGCCGGGCAACAGCTTCCACTGTTTCCAGGCAAGGTTTTCCCACGATGCCTGAAAACGCGTTTTTTCGGTCGCCTGTAGCGGAATATCCAGCGCCAGTGTGGCGATCTTTCCGCTCGGCTGCGTAGCCTGCCATATTTCGCCCAGCACAGGCGACAGTTTAGCCGCCAGCGGACGTAATGCTTCCAGCCCCGCCAGTTCAAGATTACTGGCGCGAATGCGTAGCTCATCGCTACGTGTGTGATTCTCGCCGCCGACATCCTGCTGCGGGAGCCAGGCCACGGTTAAGGCTCCGCTCGGCCAGGGTTTACCATCAAGCGTAATCCGTGTGTCCGGAATATAAAACTGCCAGCCCGGCTGCTCGCGGCTAATCTGCGCCGTCAGGTTATCGACAGACAGCGTGTGCGTCGTGTTATCGCCCAGCCAGCTTGCGCCGCCCTGTTTCAGCCAGACGTCCCCTCCGGCGATTTCGCCTTTACTGAGCGTCATCCAGCCTTCCAGACTGAAACGCGCCGTCTGGAGCGCCACATTATCCTGCATCCATTTGCCCAGCCACGGCTTGACGTCAATATCGTCGGCCTGTAACCAGACTCTGCCGTTATTTAGCAAACCGTCGTCATCGCGTAAATCCATCCGCACCTGCATCACGCCGTGCTGGCCGGTCAGGCTGGAGAGGCTGACTTCGCCTTCGGCGCGGTGCCGCTCTTTGCCGTTTAGCCAGGTAAGCTGTGGGATCGCCAGCTCCGCGCGTTGTCCGGAAAGCGTCAGAAAACTGATTTGGCTATCGCGCAGATCGAAATGATCGAACTGCCGCAGGAAAAGATCGCTTAAACGGCTGGTTTCGATGCCTTCGCCGTCGCTGCTTTGAAGAGGCGTGTTGGTGCGGAAATTGAGTTGCCAGAAGGTCAGGTCGCGAAACTGCCAGCGCATATGCAACAGGCTTTGCCAGACGTCCAGCGCCAGCGTAACGCGTTTTATCGACAGTTCGCCGCCATCTTTCAGGGCGGCATGAATATTATGCGCTTCCAGCGTAGGGCCAAAATTTTGCCAGCTTGCGGAGAGTTGGCTGGCGGCCACCGGCACGCCGGTCACGGACTCAATTTTATTCAGGATAGCTGGACGCCAGGCGTCAAGATGAGGCAACGCCAGGCGCAGCCCGCTAACCAGCAGCGCTGCAATGACGATGAGCGCGGCTCCAGTGAGCAATAAAATCCCCGGCAATCGCCTCACGCGTCTCTCCTTGTCTGCCAAAAAATACGACTCACAACCTTGCTTTGCCGGACGGCGGCGTGAACGCCTTATCCGGCCTGCAAATGCTCGTACGGGTCGCGGTCTTTTACATCATTACGACGTCAAACTGCTCCTGGTTATAAAGCGGTTCGACCTGAACTTTAACCTGTTTGCCGACAAAGATTTCGACTTCCGCCAGCGCGTGTGATTCTTCGCCTTTCAGCGCTTCCGCCACCGCAGGAGAAGCATAAACCAGGAAGCGATCGGAGTCATAAGCGTGATGAACACGTACAATTTCACGCATGATCTCATAGCAGACGGTTTCCACCGTTTTTACCGTCCCGCGGCCATGACAGGTTGGACACTCGTTACAAAGCACATGTTCCACGCTTTCACGAGTCCGTTTACGGGTCATTTCCACCAGTCCCAGCGGCGAAAAACCGTTAATACTGGTTTTCACGCGATCCTTACTTAACGCCTGTTCCAGCGAATGCAGCACCCGGCGGCGATGATCTTCATTATTCATGTCGATAAAATCGATAATGATAATGCCGCCCAGATTACGCAGGCGTAGCTGGCGGGCAATGGCCTGAGTCGCTTCAATATTGGTATTAAAAATGGTGTCGTCGAGATTACGGTGTCCAACAAACGCGCCGGTATTGATATCTACCGTCGTCATCGCTTCGGTTTGGTCGATAATCAGATAACCGCCGGACTTGAGTTCAACCTTACGCTCCAACGCGCGCTGGATCTCATTTTCCACGTCATAAAGATCGAAGATCGGCTGATGGCCACTGTAATGCTCCAGCTTACTGGTCATTTCCGGGATGTATTCTGCGGTAAACTCCAGCAGCGACTCATAGGTCAGACGTGAGTCGACGCGAATTCGGTCCAACTGCGCATCGGCGAAATCGCGCAGCACGCGCTGCGCCAGCGCCAGTTCGCCATACATCTGGTAGCGCGTTTGCGGACGCTTTTTGCGCTCCATGACTTTCGTCCAGACGCGCTTGAGATAGGCGGCGTCAGACGCGAGATCCTCTTCACACACGCCTTCCGCCGCGGTGCGGATAATAAACCCGCCCTGTTCGTCGCAGTATTCCGCCACCACCTTTTTCAGGCGCTCGCGTTCACTTTCGCTTTCGATACGCTGGGAAACGCCAACGTGTGACGCGCCGGGCATAAAAACAAGGTAACGGGAGGGCAACGTGATGTCCGTGGTCAAACGCGCGCCTTTCGTGCCGAGCGGATCTTTCACTACCTGCACCATCAGATCCTGTCCCTGACGCACCAGTTCGGAGATATCGCGCACGGTAAACTGTTTTTGCTCGTCGCCCGCCACGCATTCGGTATGCGGCATAATGTCGGAAGCGTGAAGAAATGCGGCTTTATCCAGCCCAATATCTACAAAAGCCGCCTGCATACCTGGAAGTACACGACTTACACGACCTTTGTAGATATTGCCTACGATTCCGCGTCGCGCTTCGCGCTCAATATGGATTTCCTGAAGAATACCGCCATCAATGTACGCCACGCGCGTTTCCGATGGCGTTACGTTTACCAACAATTCAGCCGTCATGTTTATCCCTTTTATCACGCAGTGCGTTAAAATGACTCAACAACTCATACGTTTCAACCAGCGGTAAGCCGACCACGGCGTGATAGCTGCCATTTATCTTCCTGACAAAACAGCCACCCCGCCCCTGAATACCGTATGCACCTGCTTTATCTAAAGGCTCGCCGCTGGCGACATAGCCAGTAATATCCTGCGCAGAAAGCGTGCGGAAAGTCACCTCCGTTACCACCAGACAATCCAGCGTCTGCTGCGAGTCCGCAAGCGCAACAGCAGTCATCACCTGATGCGTATTTCCGGAAAGCAAACGCAGCATTTCTGCGGCATGAGCGGCGTCGCGCGGCTTTTCCAGCACCTCGCCGTTTAACACGACTATCGTATCCGCGCCCAACACCGGCAGATCACGGGGAACCAGCGCCACGCCAGCCTGCGCCTTTTCGCGTGCCAGCCGAACAACATACTGCTGCGCGCTTTCCTGAGCACGCCGTTGCTCTTCAATACCAGGCACGACCTGCTCGAATGAAAATCCAAGTTGAGTCAATAATTCCTGGCGACGCGGGGAACCGGAAGCAAGATACAGAGTTGTCATATCGACCTTTATTGCACAGCAAACTGCTGGCGTACTTTACGCATCAGCAAAAAGAGCCAGGGCCACAGCACGCCATTGACTACACTACTCCAGAACACTTCCGGTCTGAAAGAGACGTTGATCACTAAAAACTCGGCCCAGAAAACAATAATGTCCACGGCCAGTGAAAGCAACATTACCACCAGCGCCTGCTGCCAGAGCGCCAGGTTACGGAAGAGCTGGAATTTCAGAGCGACCAGATAGGCGACAATACTCATCGACAGAGCGCGCACGCCAAGTGTGGAACCGCTGATGAGATCAAGTATGGCACCCATCACAAATCCCGTCCCCACATTTACGCGGTGCGGCAGGGCCAGAATCCAGTACAGTAAGATAAGCAAAACCCAGTTTGGCCGGAAAACAATGATGTCGTCCGGCCAGGGCATGATTTGCAGCAACAGCGCAATAAGAAAAGAGAGCCAGATAACCCAGCGCCCCTGGCTACGATAGCTCGCCACCATTACCCTCCCGGCGCACGCGCAGGCGGCGTGGTCGCGCCCGAAGGCGATGGTTGCGTTGATACCGGCGCAGTCTGGCCCGCAGATGGCTGAGTAATCCCCGTCGCCGGGTCCGGCACTGGCGCCGGCGGCCCCATCGCATCCGGAGAAGGCAACACCTGCGGCATCATCTGCATCAGGCGCTCATTGGCGACGCGGTGAACCTCTTCCGGCGTCATCGGATTGGCGCCGTTACGATCGGCTCCCCACAACAGCAGCAGATAGCGCAAACGCTGCAAACCCGCGGTTGGACGTGCCTGAATGACGGTATAGGCGCGCTGAGTGTCCAGCTTGACGGAGGAGACCACCGCCACCGGATACCCTTCCGGGAAACGCCCACCAAGTCCGGACGTTACCAGCACATCGCCGACGCGAATATCGGTATTGGCGGGCAGATGTTCAAGCTGAAGATCGTCAGTGCAGCCGTTACCGGCGGCAATCACGCGGATGTCATTGCGCAGTACCTGAATCGGCAGCGCATGAGTCGCATCGCAAATCAGCAGTACGCGGCTGGTCAGTTTCGCCACGGCGACAACCTGCCCTACGACGCCTTTGTCGCTAATGACCGGTTGACCTTCATATACGCCATTAACGCTGCCTTTATCGATAACGACCTGATCGCTGTAAGGATCGTTAACCGTTGAAATAACCTGCGTCACCATTTTCTGCTCGTCCTGACGCAGCGGCGACCCCAGCAGCTCGCGCAACCGCGCGTTCTCCTGTTTGTACTGCCCCAGCATCAGCAGGTCGCTGTTTTTTAGCAGTAATTCCTGGCGCAGCGCCCGGTTTTCCAGCTCAAGCTGGTCGCGAGAAGCCAGCGTTTGCGACACGCTGTCGAGCAGTTCACGAGGGCCGTTTGAAATAAAATAGAAAGGACTGACGGCAGTGTCCATGTACGTTCGGATTTGACTGAACGTCCCCAGGCGGCTGTCGGCAATGATAACGCCGAGCGCCACCAGCACCGCCAGAATAAGGCGAATCTGTAGCGACGGGCCACGGCTAAAAATTGGCTTCATAGGCTATGCGTATTCTCGCGTCGGAGAGGCAGGACAATCCAGGGATAATCCTGCCCGTATCCAACTACTCTTCGCTGAACAGGTCGCCGCCGTGCATATCGATCATTTCCAGCGCCTTGCCGCCGCCGCGCGCCACACAGGTCAGCGGATCTTCAGCAACCACGACAGGAATGCCCGTCTCTTCCATTAACAGACGGTCAAGGTTACGCAGCAGCGCGCCGCCGCCGGTGAGCACCATACCGCGCTCGGAGATGTCTGACGCCAGCTCCGGCGGACACTGTTCCAGCGCCACCATTACCGCGCTGACGATACCGGTCAACGGTTCCTGCAACGCTTCCAGAATCTCGTTTGAGTTCAGGGTAAAGCCGCGTGGAACGCCTTCCGCCAGGTTACGGCCACGCACTTCAATCTCGCGGACTTCGTCGCCCGGATAAGCGGAACCGATTTCGTGTTTAATACGTTCTGCGGTGGCTTCACCGATCAGAGAACCGTAGTTACGACGAACGTAATTAATGATGGCTTCGTCGAAGCGATCACCACCAATACGGACAGAAGAAGAGTAAACCACGCCGTTCAGGGAGATCACGGCAACTTCAGTGGTACCACCACCGATATCCACAACCATTGAACCGGTTGCTTCAGAAACTGGCAGACCTGCGCCGATCGCGGCCGCCATCGGCTCTTCGATCAAAAAGACTTCACGGGCGCCTGCGCCCTGAGCGGATTCACGAATCGCGCGGCGTTCTACCTGCGTCGCGCCGACCGGCACGCATACCAGTACGCGCGGGCTTGGGCGCATAAAGCTGTTGCTGTGCACTTGTTTAATAAAGTGCTGGAGCATTTTTTCGGTCACAAAGAAGTCAGCGATAACGCCGTCTTTCATCGGACGGATCGCAGCGATATTGCCCGGCGTACGGCCCAGCATCTGCTTCGCATCATGACCGACTGCAGCCACGCTTTTCGGCGAACCGGCACGATCCTGACGAATGGCCACAACGGAAGGCTCATTCAATACGATGCCTTGTCCTTTTACATAAATGAGGGTATTCGCGGTACCCAGGTCAATGGACAGGTCATTGGAAAACATGCCACGAAATTTTTTCAACATACTAAGGGATAATCCTGAAAGCTGGGGCGGAAAACAAAATCCGCTTACTTTACCAACCACACGCAGCAGCGACAAGGCGCAAAAATCATCTGCTACGGTGAAAATTAGTGCAGTTCGTTTCCTTTGTTACAAATCTCGGCCTGAGTCCCTCAGGGCTGAAAAAATCAGCAGCAATCCTCGCCTTCGTTTGCAACCTGTCAAAGGTCATTCACCTGCATATTTGCTGCAACAATCTGGCGAGCAGACAAGCACACCCCCATGAGGCGCAGCGCGCGTTATTCTACGTGAAAACAAATTAAACGGCAGGTTAAACCGAGTATCTTTGCGAATATTTTTTCACGTTTGTGTCAAGTAGTTGGGAGGAGGCAAAAAAATCACCCTGCCCGCCAGCCACGCCGCGTTTTGTCAGCGTCTGCCACTCGCCGCGCGAACGGACGCCCGTCGCGTAAACCTGCGTAGGCGTGCCCGCGCAGGCCTCTACCAGACTTTGAACCAGAAGCTGGTTTTCCGTTCGCTTCTCAATGTTTCTGACCAGACTCGGATGCAGCTTGAGTAATTCCACATTGAGCGCTTTAATCCAGCTCGTGCTAACCAGCGTCAAACCCGCCTGTGTCACCGCCACCCGAACGCCAAGCGCATTGACTAAGCGAAGGATGGGTTGTAACCGGCTGATGTGTTGACAAACATCTGCCTCCGCAAGTTCAATAATTATGCGATTTCGCTGTGATTTTTCACACTGCATTAACGTATCGCGCAACCAGCGCTGAAAACGCGGACGAATCAGCGACTCAACCGTCAACTGCATTGCCAGATTTTCATCCGGCCAGTAGCCCAGCAACGTAATCAGGCGGCTAATTTGTAATCTGTCATACTCTTCCGATAAACCAAATTGCAACACCATCGGCATATACTCCGCCGAGCTCACCTCTTCTTTACCGTCATAGATGCGACACATCAATTCCCGATGATGTACGCGACCTTCTCGCGTGACCGCCGGTTTTTGATAAAGTCGCGGTCCGCCCCGGTTCAGCATCTGCTCAATCAATGTGCGCCAGCGCACATTGCCGCGCCCTTTTTCCGGCAGCGTGTCGTCGTAGATAGCCCAGCTATTTCCCCCCTGCAGGGCGGCGTTCCGCGCCGCGGCTTCAGCATGTTCCATCACCTGCTCGGTGGACTGTCCGCTGCGCCAGGCGCAAATGCCGATATGTACCATATCGTCACGATCGAGCATTTTGTTAGCCGGTAGCGCATCGACAGCTTTTAAAAGTTGTCCGGCAATACTTTCCGCTTCTTTCAGCGTTCGATGCGGTAGCAGCACGGCAAAGTCGCTGCGGTGATAACGCGCCAGCAGCGAGCCTGGGTAACGCATAATAAATGTCGATAGCAGATTGATAAGCATAAACATCTGCTCTTCCGCCTGATTGCCTCCCAGGCTGTCGCGCAGAAGATTGAAATCTGGCAAGCGGATCATCATCACCACGCCATGCACTCCCACTTTTTCCTGATCTTCCAGCAGCGTCGCCAGTTGGTTATCAAAAAACAGACGGTTACCGAGCCCGGTTTTGGTGTCCTGCGCGGCGTAGGAGCGAATGAGGGTGTCCAGGCGACTACGCTGTTCGTGAGCAAACTGAATTTCGGAAAGCAATACATCAAGCGCGCTACTGGTGCGCGCCGGCCATTCGTAAACAGAACCGCGGACATTCGCCCCACGTTCGCCGTTCAGAATACGCGTGGAGCGAATTTCCAGAAGCTCCTGCCCGGAAAGCTGCCGCTGCAGCCAGCGCACCGATAAAAACAAAATCAGAACGATAAAACCGATCGCCAGCGTCAGCGGCGCCGTGGTGATCAGTGAGTGAAAATAGTTACCCATCGGGTCCTGATAAACCAGACGTAGCGACATTCCTGGATGTTTTATCAGCGGTACGACCAGCTCGCGATACATGTCGCTGGTGCCGGCTGGCCGATAACCTCTGGCGCGAGAATGGCTGTAGACGCTGCGCTCCCCCTGCAACAGATCGACACGCACAATATCGGAAGCAATCATGAGCTCGTCGATTTGCGGCGTCAGCGAGACAATATCATGGGTCACCAGGTGCGTATCAATGGCTGTTGCCGTCGCCTGCACACGGCTGACATACTTATACTGTACGGCGTTATAAAAGCTTAGCGAGCAACCTATCAGAGTCACGAAGATCGTTAACCCCGTGAGCAGCGTGATAAAAGCTGAGAATTTCGTCGTTAATCGCATCCTTGAGTTAACTCCGACGGTTATAAACAGTATGAAAAAGCGAATCTGAAGGCGGAATTCGCCACGGCGCGCAATGAAGCAGGCATACTACCAAAATGGATCTATCTGGCAATTTATTGCGTTGCATCGGCATCACGTTTTAATTAGCGAGTATAGTCTTCGTAGCTATTTTTCCAATCTACCATGTAAAGTGAGGACAGGTTATGCAGGCGTTGATCTTAGAACAGCAGGACGGTAAAACCCTCGCATCCGTGCAACATCTCGAAGAGAGTCAACTGCCGGCAGGTGATGTGACGGTGGATGTCCACTGGTCCAGCCTGAATTATAAAGATGCTCTGGCTATCACCGGAAAAGGGAAAATTATCCGTCATTTTCCGATGATTCCTGGTATTGATTTCGCCGGCACCGTTCACGCAAGCGAAGATCCTCGCTTTCATGCAGGCCAGGAAGTACTACTGACTGGCTGGGGCGTGGGCGAAAACCACTGGGGCGGCCTGGCCGAACGCGCACGCGTTAAAGGCGACTGGCTGGTCGCGCTGCCTGCGGGACTGAGCAGCCGTAACGCCATGATCATCGGCACCGCCGGTTTTACCGCCATGCTGTGCGTCATGGCGCTTGAAGATGCAGGTATTCGCCCGCAAGACGGTGAGGTTGTCGTCACCGGCGCCAGCGGCGGTGTGGGCAGCACTGCCGTTGCATTACTGCATAAGCTGGGCTATCAGGTTGCAGCAGTATCAGGACGTGAAAGCACCCACGGCTATCTTAAGAGCCTGGGAGCTAACCGTATTCTCAGCCGCGATGAGTTTGCTGAATCTCGCCCGTTGGAAAAACAGCTGTGGGCCGGTGCAATTGATACCGTTGGCGATAAAGTGCTGGCGAAAGTGCTGGCACAGATGAACTATGGCGGTTGCGTGGCCGCCTGCGGCTTGGCGGGCGGCTTCGCGCTGCCGACCACCGTTATGCCATTCATTCTGCGTAATGTGCGTTTGCAAGGGGTGGACTCGGTGATGACCCCACCGGCACGTCGCGCAGAAGCCTGGGCGCGTTTGGTTAAGGATCTGCCGGAATCGTTCTATGCTCAGGCCGCCACAGAGATTACGCTGGCGGATGCGCCGAAGTTCGCCGATGCCATCATCAATAATCAGGTTCAGGGCCGTACGCTGGTGAAGATAAAATAACGTCACGTATAAAAAAATTTACACTTAATTAACTATTTATTTTTACACATTGACACACTCCCTGTCATATTCACTACACGCCATGTTGTGGTGGGTAGACCGGGAGTCTGTGATGAAAAAGATACGTCCATTAACAGAAGCCGATGTGACTGCGGAATCGGCTTTTTTTATGCAGCGCCGACAGGTGCTAAAAGCATTAGGCATCAGCGCGGCCGCCTTATCCTTACCCTCAACGGCGCAGGCCGATCTCTTCAGTTGGTTTAAAGGCAACGATCGTCCGAAAGCGCCTGCCGGTAAACCGCTTGAGTTTAGTCAGCCTGCCGCCTGGCGAAGCGATTTAGCGTTAACGCCGGAAGATAAGGTGACGGGCTACAACAATTTCTATGAGTTTGGCCTTGATAAAGCCGACCCGGCGGCCAATGCCGGAAGTCTGAAAACCGAACCGTGGACGTTGAAAATCAGCGGGGAAGTCGCGAAGCCATTTACGCTGGATTACGACGATTTAACACATCGTTTCCCATTAGAAGAGCGTATCTATCGAATGCGCTGCGTCGAAGCGTGGTCCATGGTCGTGCCGTGGATTGGTTTCCCTTTATATAAGCTACTCGCGCAGGCACAGCCCACCAGCCACGCTAAATATGTGGCATTCGAAACGCTATACGCGCCGGATGATATGCCAGGACAGAAAGATCGCTTTATTGGCGGCGGACTGAAATACCCTTATGTCGAAGGGCTACGTCTGGATGAAGCCATGCATCCGCTGACTCTGATGACCGTTGGCGTCTATGGTAAGGCGTTACCCCCGCAAAACGGCGCGCCCATTCGACTCATCGTTCCATGGAAGTATGGTTTTAAAGGTATTAAATCTATTGTCAGCATTAAACTCACCCGCGAACGTCCGCCAACCACCTGGAATTTGTCGGCTCCCAACGAATATGGTTTTTACGCCAATGTGAACCCGCATGTGGATCATCCACGCTGGTCTCAGGCTACCGAACGCTTTATTGGTTCAGGCGGTATCCTTGATGTGCAAAGGCAGCCGACGCTGCTGTTTAACGGCTACGCCAATGAAGTCGCTTCGCTGTATCGCGGTCTCAATTTGCGGGAGAATTTTTAAGTGCGTCTGACAGTAAAACAGATAACCTGGCTAAAAGTTTGTCTGCATCTTGCCGGTTTTTTGCCGCTTCTGTGGCTCTTTTGGGCGATAAATCACGGTGGACTCAGCGCAGACCCGGTAAAGGATATCCAACACTTTACCGGCAGAACCGCGCTCAAATTTTTGCTCGCCACCTTGCTGGTTTCACCGCTGGCGCGCTACGCTAAACAGCCATTATTGATACGCACACGCCGCCTGTTGGGGTTATGGTGTTTCGTTTGGGCGACACTGCATTTAACCAGCTATGCCTTACTGGAACTGGGGATACATAACCTGGCGTTGTTAGGAAGCGAGTTGATTTCACGCCCTTATTTGACGCTTGGGATCATTAGCTGGCTGGTGTTATTGGCGCTAACGTTGACCTCAACGCAATTTGCGCAGCGTAAATTGGGCAAACGCTGGCAAACACTGCATAACGTCGTCTATCTTGTCGCGATCCTGGCTCCCATACATTACCTGTGGTCGGTAAAGATTTTATCACCGCAACCGGTCATCTACGCGGCATTAGCGTTAGCCCTTTTAGCGTTGCGTTACCGGAAGTTTCGCCAGTGGTGGCGCTAGTTTGGTGAACTGTGCGGTCGATTGCAAAACGCAAAACAGGTAATGTCCTTTTTATGTTTCGGGTTGATTATCTTCCCTGATAAGACCAGTATTTAGCTGCCAATTGCGACGAAATAGTTATAATGTGCGACTTTACATTGCCCAACGGCGATTTTCGTTCGCAGAAAGGGTGACAATCGAGCAATGAAGGTATATTTTGTTTTTTGCCCGAAAATGGCAGAAGATAGCCACACAATGACTGGCAAATCATGAATTTCACCTTCGGGTGCTACGGCATAACAGGCAAATCAAAGATGCGCGGTATTTTACCCGCGGCAGTCATTCACATGCTTTACAGACGGCGCTAAAACGCCTGTCACAATCACACTAAACAAAGAGTACGGAACCCACTCATGGATATTCGTAAGATTAAAAAACTGATCGAGCTGGTTGAAGAATCAGGTATCTCCGAACTGGAAATTTCTGAAGGCGAAGAATCTGTTCGCATCAGCCGCACAACGGCAAACGCCGGTTTTCCGGTGATGCAGCAGGCTTATGCGGCGCCGATGATGCAGCAACCCGCTCTGTCTAACGCTGTCGCGCCAGCGGCTACTCCAGCAATGGAAGCGCCTGCCGCAGCGGAAATCAGTGGTCACATCGTACGCTCCCCAATGGTTGGTACTTTCTACCGCACCCCAAGCCCGGACGCGAAAGCGTTCATCGAAGTGGGCCAGAAAGTGAACGTGGGCGATACCCTGTGCATCGTTGAAGCCATGAAAATGATGAACCAGATCGAAGCTGACAAAGCAGGTACTGTGAAAGCGATTCTGGTCGAAAGTGGTCAACCGGTAGAATTTGACGAGCCACTGGTCGTCATCGAGTAACGAGGCGAACATGTTGGATAAAATTGTCATCGCCAACCGTGGCGAGATCGCACTACGTATTCTTCGAGCCTGTAAAGAACTCGGCATCAAGACCGTCGCTGTGCACTCAAGCGCGGATCGCGATTTAAAACACGTATTGCTGGCGGATGAGACGGTCTGTATTGGTCCGGCACCGTCCGTAAAAAGTTATCTGAACATCCCGGCTATCATTAGCGCCGCTGAAATCACCGGCGCGGTGGCAATCCACCCGGGTTACGGCTTCCTTTCTGAGAACGCCAATTTTGCCGAGCAGGTTGAACGCTCCGGCTTTATCTTTATCGGCCCGAAAGCGGACACCATCCGCCTGATGGGCGATAAAGTGTCCGCGATTACCGCGATGAAAAAAGCGGGCGTGCCGACCGTACCAGGATCTGACGGCCCGCTGGGCGACGATATGAATGCGAACCGCGCTCATGCCAAACGTATTGGCTATCCGGTGATCATCAAAGCGTCCGGCGGCGGCGGCGGCCGCGGTATGCGCGTGGTTCGTAGCGATGCTGAACTGGCGCAGTCCATCTCCATGACCAAAGCGGAAGCGAAAGCAGCTTTCAGCAACGACATGGTATACATGGAAAAATACCTGGAAAATCCACGCCACATCGAAATTCAGGTGCTGGCGGACGGCCAGGGCAACGCTATCTATCTGGCGGAACGCGACTGTTCCATGCAGCGTCGCCACCAGAAAGTGGTTGAAGAAGCCCCGGCGCCAGGCATTACGCCGGAACTGCGTCGCTATATCGGCGAACGCTGCGCGAAAGCGTGCGTAGACATCGGCTATCGCGGCGCAGGGACGTTCGAATTCCTGTTCGAAAACGGCGAGTTCTATTTCATCGAAATGAACACCCGTATTCAGGTTGAACACCCGGTGACTGAAATGATTACTGGCGTCGATTTGATCAAAGAGCAGTTGCGCATCGCGGCGGGTCAGCCGCTGTCGATCACACAGGACGAAGTTGTCGTTCGAGGCCATGCGGTAGAATGCCGTATCAATGCCGAAGATCCGAACACCTTCCTGCCAAGCCCTGGCAAAATCACGCGCTTCCATGCGCCTGGCGGCTTTGGCGTTCGCTGGGAATCTCATATCTACGCGGGCTACACGGTGCCGCCGTACTATGATTCCATGATCGGCAAGCTCATCTGCTACGGTGAAAACCGCGATGTGGCGATTGCCCGTATGAAAAATGCCCTGCAGGAACTGATTATCGATGGTATCAAAACCAATATCGATCTGCAGACCCGCATCATGAATGACGAGCACTTCCAGCACGGTGGAACCAACATCCACTATCTGGAGAAAAAACTCGGTCTTCAGGAAAAGTAATCGCACGTTAATCTCAAAAGGCCGGTGAATCCGGCCTTTTTTATTTCTGGGGATAGCGATGCCCCATCATGTACAATTCCCGCTTTCTTCACCCATAAGGGACAAAAAATGGACGCTCGTTTTGTTCAGGCCCATAAAGAGGCGCGCTGGGCGCTGTGGCTGACCCTTTGCTATCTGGCGGCATGGTTAGTGGCTGCTTACTTACCTGGAGACTCGCCGGGAATTACCGGTCTGCCGCACTGGTTCGAGATGGCCTGCTTATTGACGCCGCTGGTCTTTATTTTGCTGTGCTGGGCGATGGTGAAATTCATTTATCGCGATATTTCGCTGGAGGATGACGATGCAGCTTGAGGTCATTCTACCGCTGGTAGCCTATCTGGTCGTGGTCTTCGGGGTCTCGATTTACGCTATGCGCAAGCGTACCGCCGGCACTTTTTTAAACGAATATTTTCTTGGCAGCCGTTCGATGGGCGGGATCGTGCTCGCGATGACGCTTACCGCCACCTATATTAGCGCCAGTTCATTTATCGGCGGTCCCGGCGCGGCTTATAAATACGGTCTGGGCTGGGTCTTGCTGGCGATGATCCAGCTTCCCGCCGTCTGGCTTTCACTGGGTATTCTGGGTAAAAAATTCGCTATCCTGGCGCGTCGCTATAATGCCGTCACGCTTAACGATATGCTATTCGCGCGTTACCAAAGCCGCCTGCTGGTGTGGTTGGCAAGCCTGAGTTTATTGGTCGCGTTTATTGGCGCAATGACCGTACAATTTATCGGCGGCGCGCGACTGCTGGAAACCGCGGCGGGAATTCCCTACGAAACCGGCCTGCTAATATTTGGCGTCAGTATCGCACTCTATACGGCGTTTGGCGGCTTTCGCGCCAGCGTACTTAACGATACGCTACAGGGCCTGGTGATGCTGGTCGGCACGATAGTGCTGCTGGTGGGCGTGGTGCATGCGGCGGGCGGTCTAAGTCAGGCCATTGACACGCTGCACGCTCTCGACCCCAAACTGGTAACGCCGCAGGGCGCCGATGACATACTTTCTCCCGCCTTTATGACCTCTTTTTGGGTACTGGTCTGTTTTGGTGTGATTGGCCTGCCGCATACGGCGGTGCGCTGCATCTCCTATAAAGACAGTAAAGCGGTACACCGGGGCATTATTATCGGTACGATTGTCGTGGCGATTTTAATGTTCGGGATGCACCTTGCCGGCGCGCTGGGTCGCGCGGTGCTTCCGGATCTGACGGTGCCGGATCTGGTGATCCCAACGCTAATGGTGAAAGTTTTGCCGCCGTTTGCCGCCGGGATCTTCCTCGCTGCGCCAATGGCGGCGATCATGTCAACAATTAATGCCCAACTGCTGCAAAGTTCCGCGACGATCATTAAAGATCTCTATCTCAACCTGCGCCCCGATCAGATGCAAAATGAGATCCGGCTGAAGCGTATGTCGGCAGCGATTACATTACTGCTAGGCGCGCTGTTGCTGCTGGCAGCATGGAAACCGCCAGAGATGATCATTTGGCTCAACCTGCTGGCGTTTGGCGGCCTGGAAGCGGTGTTCTTATGGCCGCTGGTACTGGGCCTTTACTGGGAGCGGGCAAACGCGGCAGGCGCATTAAGCGCCATGATCGTGGGCGGCGTGCTATATGCCCTGCTTGCCACATTTAATATTCAGTACCTGGGCTTTCATCCGATTGTGCCCGCGTTACTGTTAAGTTTATTGGCTTTTCTGATCGGAAACCGATTCGGCTCTTCCGCTTCGCAAGCCACCGTATTGTCTACTGATAAATAAAGAGTTTTGCCATGCCATGGATCCAATTGAAACTGAATACCACCGGCGCGAATGCTGAAGAGCTGAGTGATGCGCTGATGGAAGCGGGCGCCGTTTCCATTACCTTTCAGGATACGCACGATACGCCGGTTTTTGAGCCGTTGCCGGGCGAAACCCGTCTGTGGGGCGATACCGATGTGATCGGTCTGTTCGACGCCGAAACCGACATGAAAGACGTTGTCGCGATTCTGGAGCAACATCCGCTGCTGGGTGCCGGATTTGCCCATAAAATCGAACAACTGGAAGATAAAGACTGGGAACGCGAATGGATGGATAATTTCCATCCGATGCGTTTTGGCGAGCGTCTGTGGATTTGTCCCAGCTGGCGTGACATTCCGGACGAGAATGCCGTCAACGTGATGCTCGACCCGGGACTGGCGTTCGGTACGGGTACGCACCCCACCACCTCTTTATGTCTGCAATGGCTGGACGGGCTCGATCTCAACGGCAAAACCGTGATCGACTTTGGCTGCGGTTCAGGCATTCTGGCGATTGCCGCGCTGAAACTGGGAGCGGCAAAGGCGATTGGTATTGATATCGATCCGCAAGCTATTCAGGCCAGTCGCGATAATGCTGAACGCAACGGCGTGTCTGACCGGCTGGAGCTGTACCTGCCGAAAGACCAGCCAGAAGCCATGAAAGCCGACGTGGTCGTCGCTAACATCCTGGCAGGCCCATTACGCGAACTGGCCCCGTTAATCAGCGTACTGCCCGTTGAGTGCGGTCTGCTGGGGCTTTCAGGTATTCTCGCCAGCCAGGCGGAAAGCGTCTGCGATGCTTACGCCGAGCTTTTCACTCTCGACCCGGTCGTCGAAAAAGAAGAATGGTGCCGCATTACTGGCCGTAAGAAATAATTCTTGTCAGCGTGGTCGCCCGGCCACGCTTTTCTCCACACAACTGCCTTAACGCCTTTCAGGCACCGAGACATCATTAAATTCATCAAATGAATGCCTGAAATGACTTCTTTGTCACTATCCGTCTGGATAAACAGCTGCTACCAGCGGACAAAAGGTACTGGCGTTTTAACGGGTCGCAGCCATCGCCCTCGTACTTAGTAATGCTGTCCGGGTTGTTCTGCAGCATCCGCTATCGCGCTCTTCAGCACAGCTGGAAAAATTTATGCGTGCCATTCATGAACACAAAAGCGCATCTGTGCGCCCCCTTCCGACTGGCAACGGAGAAAAGTCACGCGCAGCGGGAAGTGATCTTGTCCTGAAACGAGACGGCGATCCCATTCATTTGGGGTAATTAGCTTATAAAAAAAGCAGATTATTCCGCTTATCTTGTTTCTGGTCGAAGAAATAGAGAGAAGTTACGGGAATTTGTAAGCGCGTACAAAACCGCCGACAATAAATAAACCTATGATTTTACTGAATTATAAATTTATTTTGCTGTTTTTAAGCACGATTCATTGATCTACAACAGTGGATTGTTCAAAGTTTGGCCTTTCATCTCGTGCAAAAAATGCGTAATATACGCCGCCTTGCAGTCACAGTATGGTCATTTCTTAACTCATGCGCATCGGACAATATCAGCTCAGAAATCGCCTGATCGCAGCGCCCATGGCTGGCATTACTGACAGACCTTTCCGGACGCTGTGCTATGAGATGGGAGCAGGATTGACAGTATCCGAGATGATGTCTTCTAACCCGCAAGTGTGGGAAAGCGATAAATCTCGTTTACGGATGGTGCACGTTGATGAGCCAGGAATTCGCACGGTGCAAATTGCCGGTAGCGACCCTGTTGAGATGGCCGATGCCGCACGTATTAACGTGGAAAGCGGCGCCCAGATTATTGATATCAATATGGGGTGCCCGGCGAAGAAAGTGAATCGTAAGCTGGCAGGTTCAGCCCTCTTGCAGTACCCGGATTTAGTGAAGTCTATACTCATCGGGGTCGTAAACGCAGTGGACGTTCCTGTGACTCTCAAGATTCGCACCGGCTGGGCGCCGGAACACCGTAACTGCGTAGAGATTGCCCAACTGGCTGAAGATTGTGGTATTCAGGCTCTGACCATCCATGGCCGCACCCGCGCCTGTTTGTTCAACGGAGAAGCTGAATACGACAGTATTCGGGCAGTTAAGCAGAAAGTTTCCATTCCGATTATCGCGAATGGCGACATTACTAACCCGCATAAAGCCAGAGCTGTTCTCGACTATACAGGGGCGGATGCCCTGATGATAGGCCGCGCAGCTCAGGGAAGACCCTGGATCTTTCGGGAAATCCAGCATTATCTGGACACTGGGGAGCTGCTTCCGCCGCTGCCGCTGGCAGAGGTAAAGCGCTTGCTTTGCACGCATGTTCGGGAACTGCATGACTTTTACGGTCAGGCAAAAGGGTACCGAATCGCGCGTAAACACGTCTCCTGGTATCTCCAGGAGCACGCTCCAGACGACCAGTTTCGGCGCACATTCAACGCTATTGAGGACGCCAGCGAACAGCTGGAGGCGTTGGAGGCATACTTCGAAAATTTTGCGTAAACAGAAATAAAGAGCTGACAGAACTATGTTCGAACAACGCGTAAATTCTGACGTACTGACCGTTTCTACCGTTAACTCTCAGGATCAGGTAACCCAAAAACCCCTGCGTGACTCGGTTAAACAGGCACTGAAGAACTATTTTGCTCAACTGAATGGTCAGGACGTTAATGACCTGTATGAGCTGGTACTGGCTGAAGTAGAACAGCCCCTGTTGGACATGGTGATGCAATACACCCGTGGTAACCAGACCCGTGCTGCTCTGATGATGGGCATCAACCGTGGTACGCTGCGTAAAAAATTAAAAAAATACGGCATGAACTAATTTCGATTAGCTAACTGCTTGTTTAAAAAGGCGCTACTCGGCATGGGGAAGCGCCTTTTTTATACGCATCACATGGAATTTGGTCATGAAAGCGGAATGTGAACCTCAGTACTTTGGCGATGAATCGAAGAAGATTATTCACGGTGACGCGCTAACAGAACTTAAAAAACTGCCTTCTGAAAGCATTGACTTAATTTTTGCCGATCCGCCTTACAATATCGGAAAAGATTTCGACGGTATGGTGGAATCCTGGGACGAAGCGTCTTTTCTGGCCTGGCTGTATGAATGCATTGATGAGTGCCACCGCGTACTGAAGAAACACGGCACCATGTACATCATGAATAGCACAGAAAATATGCCGTATATCGATCTCAAATGCCGAACGCTTTTTACCATCAAAAGCCGTATCGTCTGGTCCTATGATAGTTCCGGGGTGCAGGCGAAAAAATACTTTGGTTCTATGTATGAACCGATCCTGATGATGGTAAAAAACCCGAAAAGCTATACCTTTAACCGTGATGCGATTCTGGTCGAAACCACCACGGGCGCTAAGCGCGCGCTAATCGATTATCGAAAAAACCCGCCCCAACCATACAATCAGAAAAAAGTGCCGGGCAACGTCTGGTCATTTCCTCGTGTACGTTATCTGATGGATGAATATGAAAACCATCCTACGCAAAAGCCCAGCGCGCTGTTAAAACGGATCATACTGGCCTCTTCTAACCCGAGCGATACCGTATTGGACCCTTTCGCGGGCAGTTTCACCACAGGCGCTGTCGCAGCGGCGTCAGGTCGTAAGTTTATCGGTATTGAACTCAATAATGAGTACGTAAAAATGGGGCTCAGAAGATTGAGCGTCACTTCGCATTATTCAGAAAATGAACTTGCAAAAGTCAAAAAGAGAAAAACACAAAACCTGTCCAAAAAGCAGCGAAATGTCGGGATAAACGCGCTATCTTCAGAGAAGTAAAAGCATTGTAAGTCCGCTTTTCAGCGTCAAAATTTCATGTATATTCCCAGCACGCATGGGCATGAATACACAGGATTTGACGATGATACGTAAGTATTGGTGGCTGGTTGTTTTTGCCGTCTCCGTTTTTCTTTTTGATGCGCTTTTGATGCAATGGATCGAATTGATGGCAACTGAACAGGATAAGTGCCGAAACATGGATTCGGTTAACCCTCTCAAATTGATCAATTGTACCGATCTGGAGTAGCGAACCGGGCGATTTAACCTATGATTATTTATCACCCGGATTTCTTTTATCCCTTATAAAAACAGGGAATTAAAACACGTTGAGGATAAAAGAAGGGGTGATACTGTCTCGTCCTGTTCTTTTCCTGCATAACCAATGAGCTAATGATACATGCCGGTTAGTGAGTACAACCACATCCTTGTGGCGGTTTCATTTGCTGTCGCTATTTTTGCGTCCTATACCGCATTAAATATGGCCGGACGCGTAGCCGGAAGCGCCCGATCAAACGCCAGAATATGGCTAATGGGCGGCGGCTTCGCGCTGGGCGTCGGTATTTGGGCGATGCATTTTGTCGGGATGCTGGCGATGGATCACGCGATGAACATGCGCTTCGATCCGTTCCTCACCGGCCTCTCCATGCTGATCGCGATCGGCTCCTCCCTGTTTGCGCTATGGCTGGTCAGCGCTGAAAAACTGCGCCTGCGCCGTTTACTGCCGGGCGCGCTGGTGATGGGACTGGGCATCAGCGCAATGCATTATACCGGGATGGCGGCGCTGCAATTTGCTTCCATTATCGTCTGGAATAGCGCATGGGTTGCCCTCTCTATCATTATCGCGCTACTGGCGTCCTGCGGCGCGCTGTGGCTCACGTTCCGCCTGCGTCATGAGGGAACAGATGTCGCCCTGAGGCGAGCAGGCGCCGCGGTATTAATGGGGATAGCTATCGCCGGCATGCATTACGCCGGCATGAAGGCCGCACACTTTCCCCAAAACTGGCCGATGGAACATCGTGGCGTCGATAGCAACTGGCTGGCTGTTCTTGTCAGCGTGGTCGCGCTGACTATCCTGGGCATTACTCTTCTGGTTTCTTTATTTGACGCCCGGCTTCAGGCCCGCACCGCACTACTTGCCTCTTCGCTGGCGCAGGCGAACCAGGAACTGGCGCAGTTGGCGCTGCATGATACGCTCACCCGTTTACCAAACCGGGTACTCCTTGAGGATCGTCTGGAACAGGCCATCAGCAAAGCGAATCGGGAAGGCTCGTCTTTCGCGCTACTGTTTATGGATCTGGATGGCTTTAAAGCCGTTAATGACGCTTATGGTCATGATATCGGCGATAAGCTACTGGTAGCGGTCACGCATCGTCTGAACCAACCGCTGAGCGGGCAGTTTACCCTGGCGCGGATTGGCGGCGACGAATTTGTGCTGCTTGCAGAAGTCAGCGCGCCTGACGAAGCGGCTTCCCTTGCCAGCGCGCTGGTACATTCTATAGATGCGCCCTTTACGATAGATCCGTACGAACTGGTCGTCACCCTTAGCGTGGGAATAGCGCTCTATCCGCTGGACGGAAAAAACGAACGGGAACTGATGTTCAACGCCGATGCCGCGATGTACCACACGAAACATACGGGGCGTAACGGATACCATTTCTTTCAGCCATCAATGAATATGCTGGCGCAAACCCAACTTCAGCTAATGAATGACCTGTGGCTGGCGCTGGAAAGACAAGAGCTCAGGCTGGTGTACCAGCCTAAATTTCAGGCCCCTGCCGGCCCCATTGTAGGATTTGAGGCCCTGTTGCGCTGGTATCATCCAAAACAAGGCGTACTGAATCCTGACCAGTTTTTACCGCTGGCGGAAAAAACGGGTCTTATCGTCACTATCGGTAGCTGGGTGATAGACGAGGCGTGTCGACAGCTCCGCGAGTGGCACTTACAGGGATACGCCTTATGGTCAGTGGCGGTAAACCTGTCCGCCTTACAATTTGAGCAGCCCGGGCTTGTGGACACCATTACGCGGAGCCTGGCCCGACACAGTATCCGTCCCGATTTATTGATTCTGGAAATCACCGAAACCACGGCGATGAACAAGCCAGAGCAAAGCGTCGCTATACTCACCAGATTAACGGAAATGGGGGTTAAGGCCTCTAT
The DNA here is from genome assembly GCF_017572235.1 of Salmonella sp. 32010601201800023SM. NCBI lineage: Bacteria > Pseudomonadati > Pseudomonadota > Gammaproteobacteria > Enterobacterales > Enterobacteriaceae > Salmonella > Salmonella sp. 32010601201800023SM. Next base: position 7,650 of record NZ_JAGEQS010000002.1, on the reverse strand, counting down.
TGACGACTTTGGCACCGGTTATTCCAGCCTTCTCTATCTGAAACGTCTTCCAGCGTGCGAACTAAAAATTGATCGCGCTTTCGTACATGAACTCAGCGAGGCAGGCGACGGCGCGACCATTGTTGCGGCTATTGTCGCGCTGGCGAAAGCGTTAAATCTGCAAATTGTGGCAGAAGGGGTAGAAAATGAAACGCAGCAACAATTTTTGACCCAGTTAGGATGCCATACGCTTCAGGGGTTCCTGCTTGGCAAGCCGCGTACGGCAGAGGAAATTGCTCGCGATATTCGGGACCCTGCCAATATATTCACAAGGTAAATATATAATATCAACTCAAAATAATCTCAGGCTTCTTCCGCCTGTTGTTCATTTGGCATTAATTGCCTCACACTGCCATCCGGGCTTAGCATTTTTAATACATTATCGACTAATGCAGGCGCCTGCTTATAAAGATCATAACTTGTGGGATTCATTAACCAGTTCTTTACTATTCCGCTAAAGCTACCATGCAGAATAATTAATATGACATCCAGATCAAGACTGCCTGAGATCAGCTTTTTATCCATACATCGCTGTAATACTTCAAGCAGCGACTGATGATGGAAACCAATCTTCTCCCGAATGGCCTGTTCCGATATCATACCATTATGGAATTCACATTTATGATATAAAATCTGCATTAATGCCTGCTGACGAGGCACTGCCGCAATATATTGTAAGGCTGCAATAAATTTCTCTCGTAGATCCTGTAAAGGATTATCATTCCAGCATCCCGTAAGCCTATCCTGAATAAGTTCGCGTAAAGGTGGTTGCTGTAACCAAACCTCATTAAACAACTGCGTTTTATTCTCAAAGTGCCAGTAGATGGCGCCCCGCGTGACATCAGCGGCATCAGCGATATCATTCAGCGTCGTGTTGGCAACGCCGCGCAAAGCGAACTGCGCAATAGCGGTTTCAATCAAATGTTGCCGCGTTTTAAGCGCATCCGCCTTCGTTTTCTTCGCCATAATTAAGATATCCTGGACCATAAAAACGATAAATACGCTGATAAAATACTCAGCACAAAAAACAACTTTATCATGTCCTTTTTAGTCAGACGAGAGACAGCTATTTTTATTTCGCACAATATCGCCAAATCAATAATAAAAACAAATAAATTAATAAAACACATTCATATAAAATATATATTTCTATTTATGTTATTCAACATCATGATTTTACTAATCGGGACATTATGAAACGACAGGGAATAGTTCTTTTTTTTTGCTTTTATGTGCCGTGAACCCCATCCCAAAATAAGTATTGCTTACATCACAAGCTAATAATTTGTAGGATACCCCACTGCTATTCTATTTTTCGCGCGTTAACGCCTTACCGTTATCCGGTGAATAACGAGCTTTCGGTTTTTTAAGGAACAGTAATGACGAAACATGCCAGGTTTTCACTCCTGCCCTCATTCATCATATTCTCTGCTGCGCTGCTGGCCGGTTGTAATGACCAGGGAGATACCCAGGCTCATGCCGGCGAGCCGCAAGTCACCGTCCATGTGGTCGAAACAGCGCCGCTAGCCGTAACGACCGAACTTCCCGGACGTACGTCCGCATTTCGCATTGCGGAGGTTCGCCCCCAGGTGAGCGGGATCGTGCTTAAAAGAAACTTCACCGAAGGTAGCGATGTAGAGGCCGGGCAGTCGCTCTATCAGATCGATCCTGCCACTTATCAGGCCGATTATGACAGCGCTAAAGGCGAACTTGCTAAAAGCGAAGCGGCTGCGGCTATCGCGCACCTGACGGTCAAACGCTATGTTCCACTGGTCGGCACAAAATATATCAGCCAACAGGAATATGATCAGGCGATTGCCGACGCCCGCCAGGCCGATGCCGCCGTTGTGGCGGCAAAAGCCGCTGTTGAAAGCGCGCGTATTAACCTTGCGTATACCAAAGTCACCTCACCCATCAGCGGGCGTATAGGAAAATCTAATGTGACTGAAGGCGCGCTGGTGACTAATGGTCAGTCAACTGAACTGGCTACCGTGCAACAACTCGACCCGATTTATGTCGACGTGACGCAATCAAGCAACGACTTTATGCGACTCAAGCAATCCGTCGAACAAGGTAACCTACATAAAGACAGCGCCAGTAGCACGGTTCAACTGGTAATGGAAAATGGTCAGGTCTACCCGATTAAAGGCACGCTGCAATTTTCCGACGTTACCGTAGATGAAAGCACCGGCTCTATCACGCTCAGGGCGGTGTTCCCTAACCCGCAACACAGTCTGCTTCCCGGTATGTTTGTTCGCGCCCGCATTGATGAAGGCGTCCAGCCCAATGCCATCCTTGTCCCCCAGCAGGGCGTAACCCGCACGCCGCGCGGCGACGCAATGGTGATGGTGGTTAACGATAAAAGCCAGGTCGAAGCCCGCAATGTCGTGGCGGCGCAGGCCATTGGCGATAAATGGCTCATCAGCGAAGGGTTAAAACCGGGCGATAAGGTCATCGTCAGCGGCTTACAAAAAGCGCGACCGGGCGTCCAGGTGAAAGCCACTACCGATGCTCCTGCAGCGAAAACGGCGCAATAAGGTAACCGTACATGGCAAACTTTTTTATTAGACGTCCTATTTTCGCCTGGGTTCTGGCCATTATCCTGATGATGGCTGGCGCACTGGCAATAATGCAACTTCCCGTTGCGCAGTATCCAACCATTGCGCCGCCAGCGGTTTCTATTTCTGCAACCTATCCTGGCGCGGATGCGCAGACGGTACAGGATACGGTTACTCAGGTTATCGAACAAAATATGAACGGTATCGATAACCTGATGTATATGTCCTCTACCAGCGACTCTGCTGGTAGCGTGACCATCACCCTGACCTTCCAGTCCGGAACCGATCCGGATATCGCGCAGGTTCAGGTGCAAAATAAATTGCAGCTCGCCACGCCTTTACTGCCGCAAGAAGTCCAGCAGCAGGGGATTAGCGTTGAAAAGTCCAGCAGCAGCTTTTTGATGGTCGCCGGGTTCGTTTCAGATAATCCGAACACTACCCAGGACGACATCTCTGACTATGTCGCCTCTAACATTAAGGATTCTATCAGCCGTCTGAATGGTGTGGGCGACGTTCAGCTCTTTGGCGCACAGTACGCCATGCGTATCTGGCTGGATGCGAATCTGCTAAATAAATACCAGCTCACGCCAGTTGACGTCATCAACCAGTTAAAAGTACAGAACGACCAGATTGCGGCAGGCCAACTGGGCGGCACGCCAGCATTACCGGGCCAGCAGCTTAACGCCTCAATCATCGCCCAAACGCGTCTGAAAGATCCGGAAGAGTTCGGCAAAGTTACGTTGCGCGTCAATACCGACGGCTCTGTCGTTCATCTCAAAGATGTCGCGCGTATTGAGCTTGGCGGTGAAAACTATAACGTTGTAGCGCGCATTAACGGTAAACCGGCCTCCGGTCTCGGTATTAAACTGGCGACCGGCGCTAACGCGCTGGATACCGCAACCGCAATCAAAGCGAAACTGGCGGAGCTGCAGCCTTTCTTCCCCCAGGGAATGAAGGTGGTTTATCCTTATGACACAACGCCCTTCGTAAAAATATCTATCCACGAAGTGGTAAAAACGCTGTTTGAAGCGATTATTCTGGTGTTCCTGGTAATGTATCTGTTCTTACAGAATATCCGGGCAACCCTGATTCCTACCATCGCTGTTCCTGTCGTGTTGCTAGGCACTTTTGCGGTACTCGCCGCCTTTGGCTATTCCATCAATACTCTGACGATGTTTGGTATGGTACTGGCGATAGGGCTGTTGGTTGACGATGCGATAGTGGTCGTAGAAAACGTTGAACGTGTAATGATGGAGGATAACCTTTCTCCCCGAGAGGCGACGGAAAAATCCATGTCGCAGATTCAGGGAGCGCTGGTTGGTATCGCGATGGTACTGTCTGCGGTATTTATCCCGATGGCCTTTTTTGGCGGCTCGACCGGGGCAATTTATCGCCAGTTCTCTATTACTATTGTTTCAGCAATGGCGCTATCCGTTCTGGTTGCGTTGATTCTGACGCCAGCACTGTGCGCTACGCTGCTTAAACCCGTATCTGCTGAACATCACGAGAAAAAAAGCGGCTTCTTTGGCTGGTTCAATACCAGGTTTGACCACAGCGTTAACCACTATACTAACAGCGTAAGCGGCATCGTGCGTAATACGGGTCGCTATCTCATTATCTATCTACTTATTGTAGTCGGAATGGCGGTTCTGTTTTTACGCCTCCCGACCTCCTTCCTGCCGGAAGAAGATCAGGGGGTATTCCTGACCATGATTCAGCTCCCCTCTGGCGCTACGCAAGAACGTACGCAGAAAGTGCTGGATCAAGTCACTCATTACTACCTGAATAATGAAAAAGCGAACGTCGAAAGCGTGTTTACCGTAAACGGCTTTAGCTTTAGCGGTCAGGGACAAAACTCAGGGATGGCATTTGTCAGCCTTAAACCCTGGGAAGAGCGTAACGGTGAAGAAAATAGCGTCGAAGCCGTTATCGCCAGAGCGACACGCGCCTTTAGCCAGATTCGCGACGGGTTGGTGTTCCCCTTCAACATGCCGGCAATTGTCGAGTTAGGTACCGCAACAGGTTTCGACTTCGAACTGATTGATCAGGGAGGACTCGGTCACGATGCGTTAACAAAAGCGCGTAATCAACTCCTGGGTATGGTCGCGAAGCATCCTGATCTATTAGTGCGCGTACGCCCGAACGGGCTGGAAGACACGCCACAGTTCAAGCTGGATGTCGATCAAGAAAAAGCGCAGGCGCTCGGCGTTTCGCTGTCTGATATCAACGAAACCATCTCCGCGGCGTTGGGCGGCTATTACGTTAACGACTTTATCGATCGCGGACGAGTGAAAAAAGTATACGTTCAGGCTGACGCTCAGTTCCGTATGCTGCCGGGAGATATCAACAATCTTTATGTTCGCAGCGCTAATGGCGAGATGGTGCCCTTCTCTACCTTTAGCTCAGCACGGTGGATTTATGGTTCGCCACGCCTGGAACGCTATAACGGGATGCCGTCAATGGAACTGCTCGGTGAAGCAGCGCCCGGACGAAGTACCGGTGAAGCCATGTCGTTAATGGAAAACCTGGCTTCACAGCTGCCAAACGGTATTGGCTATGACTGGACAGGTATGTCGTATCAGGAACGGTTGTCAGGTAACCAGGCGCCGGCGCTGTACGCAATCTCACTCATTGTCGTTTTCCTCTGCCTTGCCGCTCTGTATGAAAGCTGGTCAATTCCGTTCTCGGTAATGCTGGTCGTACCGCTCGGCGTGGTTGGCGCTCTGCTTGCAGCGTCATTGCGCGGTCTGAACAATGACGTTTACTTCCAGGTTGGCTTGTTAACCACTATTGGCCTTTCTGCTAAAAACGCCATCCTGATTGTCGAGTTCGCCAAAGATCTCATGGAAAAAGAAGGACGTGGATTGATTGAAGCGACGCTGGAAGCATCCCGTATGCGTTTACGTCCTATTCTAATGACCTCGCTGGCCTTTATTCTCGGGGTAATGCCGTTAGTTATCAGTCGTGGCGCAGGTAGTGGGGCACAGAACGCAGTAGGCACAGGGGTTATGGGGGGAATGTTAACCGCAACCTTATTAGCTATCTTCTTCGTGCCAGTATTCTTCGTTGTTGTAAAACGCCGATTTAATCGCCATCATGATTAACCGGTAAACAGAGGCGTCTTCGGACGCCTTTTTAAACGGTACGTCTTTATCTCCGCTATTCCTCCCTCTCCGCTTACTTTTGCATTCTCCATAGTTTTTACAATTCACATGAATTGAGATGATTCCTCATGTCGGCCATTTTTTCTGTGGTGGTAAAATAACTCTCGTTTTCGCAGCGGTTAGAGCCAGCATTTACGTTGTTGTACTTCGCGAAACGCTGATTAATGAGGTAACACCATGAAAAGACTAATTCCAGTTGCATTGCTTACCACCTTATTGGCAGGTTGTGCACATGATTCTCCCTGCGTACCGGTTTATGACGATCAAGGGCGGCTGGTTCATACCAATACATGTATGAAAGGTACTACGCAGGATAACTGGGAGACAGCAGGCGCTATTGCTGGCGGCGCTGCGGCGGTAGCAGGGTTGACGATGGGTATCATTGCGCTTTCTAAATGATACATGCAGGCGCGGCAATGCCGCGCTTTCAGTAATAATATAAAGGTCGTAAGGATACTCAGCGACGTAATCTGTTCAGCCTGTCCCCCGAAAGTTAACACGATAAAACGCTCTCTTTTCTTACTCGCCCATCCCGATGGTATTTATTCTATTCCTTGTCCGATGCAGACAAAATTGTAGCTTGATAGCATCGTAAGCCGCATTACAAACACGCTTTATACAGTAAGACTTAGAGCGTGGTCATTAGGCGTAATTATCGCAGACAGTCTGGATAAAAACCGGAGCATACACGTAATACATGAGGATTTTGAGCACTGTCCCAGGGCCAAACTGGCAAATAAAATAGCCTAATGGGCCAGATTCTTAGTCCTCAGCGAATATCTCTATTGCTTATTAGAGGCGTAAGTAAAAGCCGTTTGTACATCCACTTCAACACGGTTCACATTCTATGGTTCAGGCGGATATATGGCGGGAAATCACGTTGACTAAAACGGTTTTTATCCACTCTACGAAGATGTTATATACCCAAAATAATTCGAGTTGCTTAAAGGCGGCAAGGGAGTGAGTCCCCAGGAGCATAGATAACTATGTGACTGGGGTGAGCGACAAATCTGCCGGGAGCAGATTTGAACGTCGCGTGCGACGGCCCGTCAGGGCGAGGCCCATGAATGGGCCGAGTAATCCGTAGCCAACACATAAGCGACTTGAAGTATGAAGGGTATAAACCAAATATAAAACGCGTCGGCGCCATTAACCGATAACTTTTTCCATAGAGAGATAAATGCAAAAAGGCCCAATCTTTCGATTGGGCCTTTTGCTTTATTTGATGTCTGGCAGTTCCCTACTCTCGCATGGGGAGACCCCACACTACCATCGGCGCTACGGCGTTTCACTTCTGAGTTCGGCATGGGGTCAGGTGGGACCACCGCGCTACTGCCGCCAGACAAATTCTTTTTCAAATACCGAACTTTAACCGTATTAAGTGGTGCTGATACCCAGAGTCGAACTGGGGACCTCACCCTTACCAAGGGTGCGCTCTACCAACTGAGCCATATCAGCACACTAAATTTGATGCCTGGCAGTTCCCTACTCTCGCATGGGGAGACCCCACACTACCATCGGCGCTACGGCGTTTCACTTCTGAGTTCGGCATGGGGTCAGGTGGGACCACCGCGCTACTGCCGCCAGGCAAATTCTTTGTGCTCTGTACGCAATTTTTTATCGCATCAGCGGCGTTGCCTGCGCTCGTAAAGTCAGTCACATACTTCTGTATGCTCCTTCCTTTCCTTCGCTTGCCGCCTTGCTGCTGCGCAAATTATTGCGTACTCAACTCTGAATCAGTGCTGAAAATCTGTCTTCTCATCCGCCAAAACATCTTCGGCGTTGTAAGGTTAAGCCTCACGGTTCATTAGTACCGGTTAGCTCAACGCATCGCTGCGCTTACACACCCGGCCTATCAACGTCGTCGTCTTCAACGTTCCTTCAGGAGA
>NZ_JAGEQS010000019.1:0-1244 GCF_017572235.1 Salmonella sp. 32010601201800023SM | reverse complement strand
AGCCACAGGTCATCCGCTAATTTTTCAACATTAGTCGGTTCGGTCCTCCAGTTAGTGTTACCCAACCTTCAACCTGCCCATGGCTAGATCACCGGGTTTCGGGTCTATACCCTGCAACTTAACGCCCGGTTAAGACTCGGTTTCCCTACGGCTCCCCTATACGGTTAACCTTGCTACAGAATATAAGTCGCTGACCCATTATACAAAAGGTACGCAGTCACACCCCAAAGGGTGCTCCCACTGCTTGTACGTACACGGTTTCAGGTTCTTTTTCACTCCCCTCGCCGGGGTTCTTTTCGCCTTTCCCTCACGGTACTGGTTCACTATCGGTCAGTCAGGAGTATTTAGCCTTGGAGGATGGTCCCCCCATATTCAGACAGGATACCACGTGTCCCGCCCTACTCATCGAGCTCACAGCACATGCGCTTTTGTGTACGGGGCTGTCACCCTGTATCGCGCGTCTTTCCAGACGCTTCCACTAACACACATGCTGATTCAGGCTCTGGGCTCCTCCCCGTTCGCTCGCCGCTACTGGGGGAATCTCGGTTGATTTCTTTTCCTCGGGGTACTTAGATGTTTCAGTTCCCCCGGTTCGCCTCATTAACCTATGGATTCAGTTAATGATAGTGTGACGAGTCACACTGGGTTTCCCCATTCGGGTATCGCCGGTTATAACGGTTCATATCACCTTACCGGCGCTTATCGCAGATTAGCACGCCCTTCATCGCCTCTGACTGCCAGGGCATCCACCGTGTACGCTTAGTCGCTTAACCTCACAACCCGAAGATGTTTCTTGTGATTCATCATCGTGTTGCGAAAATTTGAGAGACTCACGAACAACTTCCGTTGTTCTGTGTTTCAATTTTCAGCTTGATCCAGATTTTTAAAGAGCAAATATCTCAAACGTGACTCGTAAGTCAGTTTTGAGATATTAAGGCAGGTGACTTTCACTCACAAACCAGCAAGTGGCGTCCCCTAGGGGATTCGAACCCCTGTTACCGCCGTGAAAGGGCGGTGTCCTGGGCCTCTAGACGAAGGGGACGTATCAGTCTGCTTCGCAAGACGCCTTGCTATTTACTTTTCATCAGACAATCTGTGTGAGCACTGCAAAGTACGCTTCTTTAAGGTAAGGAGGTGATCCAACCGCAGGTTCCCCTACGGTTACCTTGTTACGACTTCACCCCAGTCATGAATCACAAAGTGGTAAGCGCCCTCCCGAAGGTTAAGCTACCTACTTCTTTTGC
>NZ_JAGEQS010000018.1:0-1308 GCF_017572235.1 Salmonella sp. 32010601201800023SM | reverse complement strand
CAATTTGTAGTGCTACACTCCAGACCTTTCCGAATCCGCTGATTTTCATAATGTTGAAGTTATTCGCTAAGTACACATCGATCGGTGTTCTTAACACGCTTATTCATTGGGGCGTATTTGCTTTTTGTGTGTATGGGATGCATACGCATCAGGCGCTGGCGAACTTTTCCGGTTTTGTTATCGCAGTATCGTTCAGCTTCTATGCCAATGCGCGCTTCACCTTTAACGCCAGCACCACCACGCTTCGCTACATGATGTACGTGGGATTTATGGGAACACTGAGCGCCGTTGTTGGCTGGATGGCTGACAAATGTTCCCTGCCGCCACTCCTTACTCTTGTCACCTTTTCAGCTATCAGCCTGACATGCGGATTCATTTATTCAAAGTTCATTGTCTTTAGGGATGCGAAATGAAAGTCTCGTTAGTCGTTCCGGTCTTCAATGAAGAAGCCACGATACCTATTTTCTATAAAACGGTTCGCGAGTTTGAAGAGCTAAAACCGTATGAAGTTGAGATTGTTTTCATCAACGACGGAAGCAAAGATGCGACTGAATCAATAATTAACAAAATAGCTGCATCTGATCCGCTCGTTATTCCGCTTTCGTTTACGCGAAACTTCGGTAAAGAACCTGCTCTTTTCGCGGGTCTCGACCATGCAACCGGGGATGCGGTCATTCCTATTGATGTCGATTTACAGGATCCGATAGAAGTTATCCCCCATCTCATTGAGAAGTGGCAGGCTGGCGCGGATATGGTGCTGGCTAAGCGCTCAGACCGCTCAACTGACGGGCGCATGAAGCGTAAGACAGCTGAATGGTTTTATAAGCTGCACAATAAAATCAGCAATCCGAAAATTGAAGAGAACGTCGGTGATTTCCGGTTAATGAGCCGTGAGGTTGTCGAAAATATTAAATTAATGCCCGAACGCAACTTGTTCATGAAGGGTGTGCTCAGTTGGGTTGGCGGAAAAACGGATGTTGTTAAATATGCCCGTGCCGAACGCGTGGCCGGTGATTCGAAATTCAACGGCTGGAAATTATGGAATCTGGCGCTCGAAGGGATTACCAGCTTCTCAACTTTCCCTCTCCGCATCTGGACGTATATCGGGTTAGCTGTCGCAGGTGTTGCATTTCTGTATGGTGCCTGGATGATATTCGACACTCTGGCGTTCGGTAACGCCGTGCGGGGATACCCGTCACTTCTGGTGTCGATACTGTTTCTTGGTGGCATCCAGCTAATCGGCATTGGTGTACTCGGCGAGTATATCGGAAGAATTTACATTGAAACCAAAGCAAGACCTAAATATAT
>NZ_JAGEQS010000017.1:0-1719 GCF_017572235.1 Salmonella sp. 32010601201800023SM | reverse complement strand
CCGCCAAAACATCTTCGGCGTTGTAAGGTTAAGCCTCACGGTTCATTAGTACCGGTTAGCTCAACGCATCGCTGCGCTTACACACCCGGCCTATCAACGTCGTCGTCTTCAACGTTCCTTCAGGAGACTCTAAGTCTCAGGGAGAACTCATCTCGGGGCAAGTTTCGTGCTTAGATGCTTTCAGCACTTATCTCTTCCGCATTTAGCTACCGGGCAGTGCCATTGGCATGACAACCCGAACACCAGTGATGCGTCCACTCCGGTCCTCTCGTACTAGGAGCAGCCCCCCTCAGTTCTCCAGCGCCCACGGCAGATAGGGACCGAACTGTCTCACGACGTTCTAAACCCAGCTCGCGTACCACTTTAAATGGCGAACAGCCATACCCTTGGGACCTACTTCAGCCCCAGGATGTGATGAGCCGACATCGAGGTGCCAAACACCGCCGTCGATATGAACTCTTGGGCGGTATCAGCCTGTTATCCCCGGAGTACCTTTTATCCGTTGAGCGATGGCCCTTCCATTCAGAACCACCGGATCACTATGACCTGCTTTCGCACCTGCTCGCGCCGTCACGCTCGCAGTCAAGCTGGCTTATGCCATTGCACTAACCTCCTGATGTCCGACCAGGATTAGCCAACCTTCGTGCTCCTCCGTTACTCTTTAGGAGGAGACCGCCCCAGTCAAACTACCCACCAGACACTGTCCGCAACCCGGATTACGGGTCCACGTTAGAACATCAAACATTAAAGGGTGGTATTTCAAGGTCGGCTCCACGCAGACTGGCGTCCACGCTTCAAAGCCTCCCACCTATCCTACACATCAAGGCTCAATGTTCAGTGTCAAGCTATAGTAAAGGTTCACGGGGTCTTTCCGTCTTGCCGCGGGTACACTGCATCTTCACAGCGAGTTCAATTTCACTGAGTCTCGGGTGGAGACAGCCTGGCCATCATTACGCCATTCGTGCAGGTCGGAACTTACCCGACAAGGAATTTCGCTACCTTAGGACCGTTATAGTTACGGCCGCCGTTTACCGGGGCTTCGATCAGGAGCTTCGCTTGCGCTGACCCCATCAATTAACCTTCCGGCACCGGGCAGGCGTCACACCGTATACGTCCACTTTCGTGTTTGCACAGTGCTGTGTTTTTAATAAACAGTTGCAGCCAGCTGGTATCTTCGACTGACTTCAGCTCCATGAGTAAATCACTTCACCTACGTGTCAGCGTGCCTTCTCCCGAAGTTACGGCACCATTTTGCCTAGTTCCTTCACCCGAGTTCTCTCAAGCGCCTTGGTATTCTCTACCTGACCACCTGTGTCGGTTTGGGGTACGATTTGATGTTACCTGATGCTTAGAGGCTTTTCCTGGAAGCAGGGCATTTGTTGCTTCAGCACCGTAGTGCCTCGTCATCACGCCTCAGTGTTAAAGTGAACCGGATTTACCTGGAACACACACCTACACGCTTAAACCGGGACAACCGTCGCCCGGCCAACATAGCCTTCTCCGTCCCCCCTTCGCAGTAACACCAAGTACAGGAATATTAACCTGTTTCCCATCGACTACGCCTTTCGGCCTCGCCTTAGGGGTCGACTCACCCTGCCCCGATTAACGTTGGACAGGAACCCTTGGTCTTCCGGCGAGCGGGCTTTTCACCCGCTTTATCGTTACTTATGTCAGCATTCGCACTTCTGATACCTCCAGCAACCCTCACAGGCCACCTTC
>NZ_JAGEQS010000016.1:0-4409 GCF_017572235.1 Salmonella sp. 32010601201800023SM | reverse complement strand
CATTAAGAAAGTTGGTCAAATAAAATGATGGAATTTAAAAAAAATTATTTTTGGCATGTATCTGTAATCATTATTGGCCTTGTCATTGGCTTAGTGCATCACATTTATATTTATCCGAATTTTTTTCACGCAGATTCAGCAGCATATCAAGTTTTAGCTTCAGCCATAAGAGATGAAGGGGTTTTACTTCCACATGATTTTTTCTACGGCAACCAACTTATTATGCTAAAAATAAGCCCATTCATAGCCTTAGCCAACTACATTGGTTTTTCAGGATATAAGGCTTATGCAATAGGCGGTGCAATAGCGATCTGCGTTTGGTTTTATATTTGCAATCTAATTATCTCTAAATATTGTGGAAATAAATATTTTTCACTTTTACTATCAACTTGCTTATTCATTCCGCTTGGTATGGATGATATTGATTTTTTACTTGGTCAGGAATCGCATCTTTCGAATGTAGTACTTTCTATTATGATATGCCTACCGGTTATCATATATATTCAAGAAAGCAAAAAGAGTTTTTTGTGTATTTCTGCCCTTGCTGTTATTCTAATGACTGCAGAGCAACCAATTAGAACTTTGATTATTATAGCACCTTTTATTTTATTCATACTGATTATATTCAGATCAAAAACTTCAGTTGTGTCAATGTTATCTATAGCTGTATCTTTTGTTATCGGCAAGATGGCAAATGATTATCTTTTAGGCAGACATTTCCCACTCAAGGTCGACTATTCTCAAGCATCGTTGTTAATATCTCCAGATAAAGCAATTGACAATCTTTTTATAATTTTAAAGTCAATCCTGGTGTACTCTTCATCCTCTAGCTTGGCTGTTGGAAGTAATGCAATAGGAATATTGACACCTTTCTACTTTATGGGCTTATTGTATATACTTTTATTTATTGCAACTATTGTATATGGCTTAAAAATATTTCTTCATATTTTGATTGATGGCAGAAAAACTAAAACCAGTATTTGTCGACTAGATCTGTTATGTGCATTGGGAGCTACAGGTTTTGTTTTAGGACTGCTACTTATATCATGCCTCAACCCAGAAGGGCGTCATATTTTCTGGGCAACTTGTATACTAAAAATTTCTGTATTTGCCACCATTTTTAAAATTTTTAAAAGTAATATAAAAAATAATGCATATACATATTCATTAACTATTGCAATGGCTATATGCATGTCAGCTATAGCACCAGTACTATATACAACAAAAGCAAAGCCTTTTAGTTACAATAAATCCAATATGAATTCAGAAATAAATAAAAAAATCATTTCAATTGTAAAGTCAACTGGAATAACATATATTTATGGAGAGGATTTTTGGAGAATGCAACTATTAAACTCGATTGATGCAGAAGTACACTCTTCTGAACTCACAGACGCTTATGATAAATTTGTAATTCCTAGAACATGGTTGTCCAGACCAAGTTGGTACTGCATTAATGGTGAGGTTTTATATTACACAAAAGATGGCAAGGCGGATAAAATAATAGAGTCAGAATTAAAGAGTAAAAACGGAAAAATATTGTATAACGGTGCGGAAGGGAAAATATGGTTAGGACCTGTAATATGGAGCACGCCTAAGTGGTGTAATTAACTATAATTCCGCCTCAGAGACTGTAATTTAAATTGTGTATCTGCCTGTTTTTGATATGTTCATTCCAACAACGGAGACAGGCAAATTATGGATGAAAATAAATTCAAAGTGCTGGCTGCTGAACTGGCTAAAGGCCTTAAAACCAAAGCCGATCTCAACCAGTTTTCCCGGATGCTGACGAAGCTTACTGTCGAAACTGCGCTCAATGCAGAACAGACCGACCATCCCGGGCATGAGAAAAACACGCACAATAAAGCTCAAACATCCGTAATGGCTACTCGTCAAAAATCCTGCTTTGCGGTGACGACGAGATTGAACTGAACACGCCGCGTGACCGTGAAAACACCTTCAAACCTCAGTTGATTAAGAAGAACCAGACGCGGCTCACACAGATGGACAGCCAGATTTTATCGCTGTATGTCAAAGGCATGATCACGCGCGAAATCTCCGCCACCTTCAAAGAAATTTACGACGCCGATGTGTCGCTCACATTGATATCTAAAGTCACAGATGCCCTAAAAGAGCAGGCTACGGAGTGGCAAAACCGGTAACTGGATGCGCTGTATCCCATCGTTTACATGGGCTGCATTGTCGTAAAAATCCGTCAAAATGACAGCGTCATAAACAGAACTGTCTTCCTGGCGCTGGGTATCAACACCGAAGGCCAGAAAGCGCTGCCGGGTAGGTGACTGACCGAAAATGAAGGCGCAACATTCTGGCTGAATGTGCTGGCGGAGCTGAAAAATCGTGGTTTTCAGGACATCCTGATTGCCTGTGTGGACGGCCTGAAAGACTTTCCGGATGCGATAAACAGCGTCTATCCGCAGACCCATATCCAGCAGTGCATCATCCATATGGTACGTAGCAGCCTGAAATACGTGTCCTGGAAAGACTACAAGGCGGTCACCAGTGGTCTGAAGACGGTTTACCGAAGAGGCGGCGTTGATGATGCTGAATGTGTTCGCGGGCGTGTGTGACGACAAATACCCGCAGATCAGCAAAAGCAGGCGTGCGCACTGGGAAAACCTGAACACATTCTTCAGCTACCTGCCGGATATCCGCCAGGCGATCTACACCACAAACGCTATCGAATCACTGAACAGTGTGATCCGGGCCGAGATAAGAAATGCAAGGTATTCCCGGGAGACGACTCAGTGTGGAAGGTTATTTATCTGGCGATCAAAGATGTCTCAAAAAAGTGGAGTATGCCGATCCAGCACTGGCGGCTGGCAATGAGTCGTTTTATTATTGAGGTCGGTGACCGCCTGAGCGATCACCTTTAATACAGTGGCAGTTACACAGAATTATGGACAGGCTCCTTGTTGACTACTCTATAACAATCCTTGCATCATCATAGTAAATTATATATGCGTTATCAATCTCTTTTATATGCCCTTCCCGTCCATACTGGTTTAATATCTTATCAATATCATGCTTGAACTCTGTGACGATATATCTTGATTTAAAACCGTACCATGCTTTATTGGACAGCCAGTTTAACCTAACCGCTTTGTTTTCATCAGTAAACGTGATTGGCCTTACGTCTCCGTTTTTAAACAGAGTCACGGCAGACGCAACCCAGTATGTGCCGTAACCATCACCGAGGTTATTATCACGAACAAAGTTACTAATATCTTGTACTCTCGAATTCGGTAGTTCGTATCTTCCGCTTGGGATGAAAATAAAAATCAGTATGATAGTTGAAGCAAAAGCATAGAGTCTTTGATCGGCTTGTGAATTTAGATAACGTGCAATTAGAGCGGATCCAGTAATAAAAGAGAAAACCAGATACCTTGTAGTGCCAAGGTCTACAGGCATGTTACTTGCTACATATGCGGCTGGTAGCAATACTGAGGAAATGGATAATGCAGTATCAACAAACGACGCTTTAAACCTGTTTTTGATAGCTACAACTAAAAGAGCTAACCAAAATATCATCACTGCAAATCTACTAAATATCATCGCATTGCTTGCAGAAAGCTGTTTTCCGAAAATGAAGGCGTCGAAATACTGGATGATGCCAACAATGAAAAGATTGAGGTTAGATGGTATATTCTCGTAATTAACAAATGCTGGAGGTTGAGTCCCGGGGGTGTTTAGTAGACCAAAATAATTTGCCACTAAAGCAAGAAACTTTGCTATGACAACGCCAACAATAACTGCAAATACATAGCGCCACTTGCTAAAATCTTTGTTTATCAATACATGAACAACAAAAGTAACAACTATCGGTATAGTGATATAGTAGTTGAATATCGAGTCACTGAATACAGATGCAGCAGTGAGAGTCGTGACGCTTGTCAGTTTAATTGTTGTATGTTTATCATACCTAAGCATATTTAAGCACACCAGAGCAAATATGATAGTTCCTACATGTACACATGTCTCTAGTGTCATGGTTGACGCCATAGGAGATGAAATGATTACGCATGGAATTAGCGCTGCGATTGACCACTTCATTTTCCCATCTGTATGTGACAGAGCAAAGGCCAGCATAATAGTAATCGTGTAGAATACGGCTGGTAACACATACATCAGGTATATACTGTCACCAAAAACCCTGATTACTATCATATACCATATCGCCTCAGTGAAATAAAACGATACAGTAGAAAGAGTCCATCCTCGTAGCAGAATGTTTCCATCCGCCATATCTTTTGCTTCTAAAAATAAAGATGCTCCATCAGATGTAACTGGGTTATTGAAGGAAATATAAAGGCAAAGCGCGAAAACGCATAATGAGAATATCAAATATAAAGCCACCGTGCTTTTATTTAACACTATTCTTCCCCTTCAAA
>NZ_JAGEQS010000015.1:0-4438 GCF_017572235.1 Salmonella sp. 32010601201800023SM | reverse complement strand
AGTCGGCGTGCCCCGGGCAGTCTACGTGTGCGTAGTGGCGGGTCGGGGTATCGTATTCAACGTGAGAAGTGTTGATGGTGATACCACGCGCTTTTTCTTCCGGCGCGTTATCGATCTGGTCGAATGCGCGAGCGGCACCGCCGTAGGTTTTAGCCAGTACGGTAGTAATGGCAGCGGTCAGCGTTGTTTTACCATGGTCAACGTGGCCGATAGTACCGACGTTAACGTGCGGTTTTGTACGTTCAAACTTTTCTTTAGACATCGATTGTCCCTCTAAGACACGGATAAATCGGTGATATCACCACATCAACCAGGCAACACGCCCGACTTGTTGAATGCTAATAAACAGAAGAGAAAAACAGGAAGGAGAAAAGAAGTGGTGCTGATAGGCAGATTCGAACTGCCGACCTCACCCTTACCAAGGGTGCGCTCTACCAACTGAGCTATATCAGCACATCTTGGAGCGGGCAGCGGGAATCGAACCCGCATCATCAGCTTGGAAGGCTGAGGTAATAGCCATTATACGATGCCCGCATCCTGGAACTCGGCTACCTGATTTTCATTCTGCACTGAATATCGAGAGAAACTCTCTTTATTCGAGCCGGTAAGCGAACTTATCGTCTCGGGCTGCGCCATCGCGCGGCCGAAAATGGTGGTGGGGGAAGGATTCGAACCTTCGAAGTCTGTGACGGCAGATTTACAGTCTGCTCCCTTTGGCCGCTCGGGAACCCCACCGGACTTGATGGTGCCGACTACCGGAATCGAACTGGTGACCTACTGATTACAAGTCAGTTGCTCTACCTACTGAGCTAAGTCGGCATCAAGTAGCGCGCATTCTATGGAGACCTGCGTGCTCATGCAACTAAAAAATTGCATAAAATGTTCTATCGCTCACATTTTGCGCTATAAGAGACAAAAATGCTCTAATTTCAAACAAGAGAGCATAAATTTTCGGCATTTTACTGACCGTCTGACCAGAATACGACGCGGCATTTCAACGCTCCGTCGATAGAAAGCAATCTTCTGTATCTGGTATATTCGTCACATTGCTTCTCAGGGATAGCTTTCACAGCGAGATTTTTTCTTATTATTCCTCCCCATCTGGTGTTACCCTCCTGCCCATTGTCCAAATTAACTTAAATGTGACGTGCCGTTGCATGTCAGGGATGGCCCTCGTTCATCGCTGAACTGATGTAGCAATAGCAGCCAGAAACATGCTTATGAGTATAAAAGAGCAATCGTTAATGACGCCTTACCTACAGTTTGATCGCAGCCAGTGGGCTGCGCTTCGCGATTCTGTGCCGATGACCCTGACCGAGGATGAGATCGCGCAGTTAAAAGGCATTAATGAAGATTTATCGCTGGAAGAAGTTGCAGAAATATATTTACCTCTCTCCCGTTTGCTAAATTTCTATATCAGTTCAAATCTGCGTCGTCAGGCTGTCCTGGAACAGTTTCTGGGCACTAACGGCCAGCGAATCCCTTACATCATCAGTATCGCGGGCAGCGTCGCAGTGGGTAAAAGCACGACAGCACGCGTTCTGCAAGCGTTGCTGAGTCGCTGGCCGGAACACCGCCGTGTTGAATTGATTACCACTGACGGCTTCCTCCACCCAAACCAGGTGTTGAAAGAACGCGGGTTAATGAAGAAAAAGGGGTTCCCCGAATCGTATGATATGCACCGACTGGTGAAATTCGTTTCTGACCTCAAGTCGGGCGTACCGAACGTGACGGCGCCAGTCTATTCTCATTTGATTTACGATGTTATTCCTGAAGGGGATAAAACCGTCGCTCAGCCTGATATATTGATTCTTGAAGGTTTGAATGTTTTACAAAGCGGTATGGATTATCCTCACGATCCGCATCATGTATTTGTCTCTGATTTCGTTGATTTCTCTATTTACGTGGATGCGCCAGAAGAGCTTCTTCAGACGTGGTATATCAATCGCTTCCTGAAATTCCGCGAAGGGGCGTTTACCGATCCTGACTCTTATTTCCACAATTATGCGAAATTATCTAAAGAAGAAGCTGTTAATACAGCAGCTTCGCTTTGGAAAGAAATTAACTGGTTGAATTTAAAACAAAATATTTTACCTACACGAGAACGTGCCAGCCTTATTATGACCAAGAGCGCTAACCATGCGGTGGAACAGGTAAGATTGCGGAAATAACAGAAAAAAGGGGAGTACCGACTCCCCTTTTTTACTATTCGGCGCTTCGCAGCGATATTTCCCCACCCATCCAGGGTTTAATCACGCCATCCTGTTCAAGCAATAATGCACCCTGAGTATCAATGCCGCGAGAAATACCAAATATTTCTTTGTCGCCAATAATTAGTTTTACCGGGCGATCAATAAAATTATCCAGTTTTTTCCAGCGCGAAAGATAAGGAGAAAGACCTTCTTGCTCAAAAAGCTCAAGCGCAGCACGTAGCTTATAAATCAGCTTTGCGGCCAGCATATTGCGGTCGAGCGTAATTCCGGCCTCTTGTAGTGTGATCCATCCCTGATTTATCACGTCCTCTTCTACGCGACGCATTGCCATGTTAATACCAGCGCCAATCACTATTTGTGCGGCATCGCCCGTTTTACCGGTTAACTCGACCAGAATACCCGCCAGTTTGCGATCCAGCAGGTAGAGGTCGTTAGGCCACTTCACACGAACTTTATCTGCGCCCAGTTCACGCAGCACTTCCGCCATCACAATTCCAATGACCAGACTCAAGCCTATTGCCGCCGCAGGCCCCTGCTCCAGACGCCAGTACATTGAAAGATATAGATTCGCGCCAAACGGTGAGAACCATTTACGCCCGCGACGACCACGCCCCGCCTGTTGGTATTCTGCTACACAGGCATCGCCTGAACGCAGCTCGCCAATTCGATCAAGTAAATACTGATTGGTTGAATCGATAACGGGCAATACCGCCACGTTTCCGCTATCCAGTTGGCTATGTATACGGTCAGCATCCAGTAACTGGATGGGTTCCGGTAAGCTATATCCTTTCCCGGGAACGGTAAATACATCTACTCCCCAGTCGCGTAATGTCTGGATATGTTTATTAATAGCCGCACGGCTCATTCCCAGCCGTTCACCCAACTGCTCGCCTGAGTGAAACTCTCCGTCGGCAAGTAGTGAGATCAGCGTCAGGGGAACGGTAGTATCTTTCATGCAATGCTCTCCACAGCGTTCACCTCTCCGGACCGACCAATAAAGCGAACCTCAGGCTCCAGCCAGACATTAAATTTTTCACCCACTTTTTGCCGGACATGATGCGCCAGCGCCACCACATCTTTACTTGTCGCATCATTCGCATTAATCAATACCAGCGCCTGTTGGCGATGCACCGCAGCGCCGCCAATGGTGACGCCTTTCAACTGACATTGATCTATCAGCCAGCCTGCCGCCAGCTTCACTGAGCCGTCTGCCTGAGGGTAATGCGGCGCGTTGGGAAATCGTTCTAACAGTTCCATAGCGATATCGGCTGCGACAACGGGATTTTTAAAAAAGCTGCCCGCATTGCCATTCACTTTAGGATCCGGCAATTTTGTGGTGCGCATATGGCATACAGCATCAAACACCTGTTGCGCGGTGACCGTTTTCGGGTCCAGACGAGTAAGATCGCCATAGGTCAACACCGGCTGCCATTGCTTTGACAAACGCAGACCCACCGCGACGATCGCAACGCGATCCTGATATTCATTTTTGAAGATACTGTCACGATAGCCGAAACGGCATTCCGCCGCGGACAAACGCAGACGTTTTCCCGTTTCCAGTTCAACGCAGTCAACGTAGTCGCAGACGCGATGTAGTTCTACGCCATACGCGCCAATATTCTGTATAGGCGAGGAACCAACGCAGCCAGGGATGAGCGCCAGATTCTCCAGGCCGGGCATGTTGTTGTCCAGCGCGTAGCGAACCAGCTGATGCCAGTTTTCGCCTGCGCCGACGTGTAGGTGCCAGGCGCCCGCGGTTTCATTCACCTCAATGCCTTTCAGGCGGTTAAGGATCACGGTGCCGGCGTAATTTTCCAGAAACAGGACGTTGCTTCCTTCACCCAGGATCATAACCGGCAGTCCCTCACGAGTTGCTTGCTGCCAGGCGCTCAGTAGTTGTTGTTCGTTTTCAGCGCATACGATGTGCTTTGCACAATGATCAATGCCGAAGGTATTCCAGGGTTTTAGGGAGTGGGTCATGGCTGCTTTCCTGATACTCAATCGGCAATAGTTTACCGTATCTGTGTAGGGAAGGCTTGTGGTTATATTGAGGGTGGATCGGCGCGTCCCTGTAGGCTGGATAAGGCGGAGCCGCCATCCGGCAGACTACAGATAAAACAAAAGGCCCTGTCTTCCGACAGGGCCCTTCGTTTTATTTGATGCCTGGCAGTTCCCTACTCTCGCATGGGGAGACCCCACACTACCATCGGCGCTACGGCGTTTCA
>NZ_JAGEQS010000014.1:0-6239 GCF_017572235.1 Salmonella sp. 32010601201800023SM | reverse complement strand
CGCCACCGGGCCGTCAGGGTCTTATTTCTCCTGCGCCAGCCGGATACTGCGCTCTATCACCGCCCGCCGGGCGTCACCCGCCGGCAGTAACTTCAGCATCATCTCCCAGGCCGCCACCGCCTCGCCAAAGCGCTGCTGCTCAAAGGCGTTAAACGCATACAGGCTTAACACCCGGATATCCGTGTGGTCGCGGCTCACCAGCTGACGCAGCAGCTCCCCGCCGCGGCGGTTATCCTCCGGGTCGGACGAGCGCGTCAGCGCCTCCGCGTAGCCCAGCGCCGCATCGCGGTTTTTCGGGTCCAGACGGTAAGCGTTCGCATACGCCCCGGTGGCGGTACCGGCATTACCCAGTACCATACCGGTGCGCCCCAGCATGAGCCAGCCCTCAACATTGCCGGCATCATTCTGCAGGCGGGTGCGCAGCCCCAGCGCCAGCCGCGCCATCTCCTCCTCATTCAGCGGCTGCGCCTGCGGGTCCAGCGCCCGCGCCAGCAGCCCGGGCGTCTGCGCCGTTGCCTGCTGCCAGGCCCTGACCTGCTGATAGCTGCCGGTCAGGGCGTAGCTGCCGGCGCCGACCGCCAGCGCAATGACGGCCCCCGGCACGTAAACGCCCCACCCGGCGCGCGCGCCGCAAACCGGGGTGTCCGCCGGCAGCGGCTCCCGGCGCAGGCGCACCCGCCGGCGCGTGCGGGCAACGATTATCCATCCGCCCGCCACGATGGCGGCCAGCGGCAGCACCCACAGCAGCACCGTCAGCGGGGTCAGCGGCGGGTCGTAGGTGACGAAGTTGCCGTAGCGCGCCACCATGTAATCGATGATTTCCTGGCGGCTCTTCCCCTCCTGCATCAGGTCATACACCCTGCGGCGCATGTCGGTGGCTATCATCGCGTTCGAGTCCGCAATGCTGTTGTTCTGGCATTTCGGGCAGCGCAGCTGCTCCGTGAGCTGGCGGAACTGCTGCTCCTGCGCTTCATCTTTAAACGGCATCACGTCGGTGGTTGCCCGCGCTGACCCGGAGATAACCAGCGCCAGCATCAGCATCACCATGCCCGGTAACAGTCTCATTGCGCCGCCTCCCGGCTGTATCTGTCCCACAGCGGTTTCAGTTCACTTTCCCATACCCGGGCATTCAAATCGCCCGCATGGCGGTAGCGGATAATCCCGTTGCCGTCGATGAGGAAGGTTTCCGGCGCGCCGTACACGCCCAGGTCCAGCCCCAGCATCCCGTCGCTGTCCGATAAACTCAGCGCATACGGGTTGCCCAGTTCTTTTAACCAGGCCACCGCCTTCGCCCGGTCGTCCTTATAGTTCAGCCCCACCACCCGGATACCCTGCGCGGCCAGCCGGTTCAGGTACTGATGCTCGGCGCGGCAGGTCGGGCACCAGGTGGCCCAGACGTTAAGCAGCACCGGTTTCCCCTGCGTCAGCACCTCCGCCTGGTAGTACTGACCCGGCGTCTCCAGCGATTCCAGGCGGAACGCCGGCACCGGCTTCCCGGTCAGCGCCGATTCGAGATTCGTCGGGTCATCCCCCTGCGCGTTGCGCGCCAGCTGCCACAGCAGCGCCGCGGCAATCAGCAGAAAAATCAGTAACGGTAATAACAGTACGTTGCGTTTCATCCGGCCTCCGGCAATGGTTTACGGCGGCGGTAGCGCGGGTCCGCCAGGCACAGCAGCCCGCCCAGCGCCATCAGCAGCCCCCCGGCCCATATCCAGCGGACAAACGGTTTGTAGTACAGGCGCACGGCCCACGCGCCGTTGTCCAGCTCCTCCCCGAGCGCGGCGTACAGGTCGCGGGTCAGCCCGCCGTCAATCGCCGCCTCGGTCATCACCATCCGGCTGGTGTTGTAGAGCCGTTTCTCCGCGTGCAGCACCGCCTCCGGCTCGCCGTGGCGCGTCACCCCGATGAGGGCCACCCCGCCGCGGTAGTTGGGGCCGGTGATGTCCCGCACCTCCCGGAAGGTGAAGCGGTAGTCGTGAATGGTCACGCTGTCGCCCGCCCGCATCCGCACGTCACGCTCCACGCTGTAATTCTGGCTGAAGGCGATGCCGGTAATCGTCACCGCCAGCCCGAGGTGCGCCGCCACCATTCCCCAGTAGCTGAGAGAGGTTTTCGTGCCGCGGGACACGCGCTGTACGGCTTCGGCCACCGCCAGCACCGCAATCCAGCAGGCCATCGCCATCCCCACCGCCGTCATGGCGATGATTTTATCTTCCAGCAGCCATGGCAAAAGTACCGACAGCACCAGGGTGGAGACCAGGGCGGTGAGCAGCAGTTTCCTGATGTTACGCGGCCGGTCCCGGCCCCAGCGCACCAGCGGCCCCACCCCCAGCAGCAGGGCAAAGGGGACCATCAGCCAGGTGAACATGGTGTTAAAGAACGGCTCCCCCACCGAAATGCTGCCCAGCCCCAGCTGTTTGTGCACCAGCGGCAGCAGGGTGCCCAGCAGCACCACCAGCATGGCGGCCATCAGCAGGACGTTGTTGCCGAGCAGCAGCGACTCGCGCGACCACAGCGCGTTGTTCACCCGCGAACGCACCCTGTGCCCGCGCACGGCGAACAGCAGCAGCGAGCCGCCGGTGACCAGCACCATAAAGGCGAGGATAAACATCCCGCGCGCCGGGTCGGAGGCGAAGGCGTGCACCGACACCAGCACCCCGGAGCGCACCAGGAAGGTGCCCAGCAGGCACAGCGAGAAGGCGCAGATGGACAGCAGCAGCGTCCACGCCTTAAAGCCGGCGCGCTGTTCGGTGACCGCCAGCGAGTGCAGCAGGGCGGTGCCCGCCAGCCACGGCATAAAGGAGGCGTTCTCCACCGGGTCCCAGAACCACCAGCCGCCCCAGCCCAGCTCGTAGTAGGCCCACGCCGAGCCGAGCACGATGCCCAGCGTCAGGAACACCCACGCCGCCAGCGTCCACGGGCGGGCAAAACGGGTGAACGCGCTGTCCAGACGCCCGCTCAGCAGCGCGGCGATGGCGAAGGCGAAGGCCACCGAGAAGCCGACATAGCCCATGTACAGCAGCGGCGGGTGGAAAATCAGCCCCGGGTCCTGCAGCAGCGGGTTCAGGTCGCGCCCCTCCACCGGAAAGGCCGGCAGCGTGCGGGCGAACGGGCCGGAGGTGAACAGGATGAACGCCAGAAAACCGGCGCAGACCATCCCCATCACCGCCAGCACCCGGGCGACGATATCCGCCGGCACCCGCCGGCTGAACACCGCCACCGCCAGGGTCCAGCCGCTCATCAGCAGCACCCACAGCAGCAGCGAGCCCTCGTGCGCCCCCCAGGTGGCGGCCACCCGGTACCACACCGGCAGCTGCGTGTTCGAGTTGCCGGCGACATAGGCCACGGTGAAGTCGTTAACCACAAAGGCGTGCACCAGCACGAAAAACGCGCCCGCCACGCAGATGAACAACAGCCAGGCGAACACCCCGGCCGACGCCATCATCCGCGCGTCGCCGCGCGCCACGCCCCACAGCGGGTAAACGGACAGCAGCAGCGCCACGCCGAGCGCCAGGCACAGCAGCGCGTGGCCGTATTCAGGCATCATGATGAGGTGTCCTTATCAGCGCGTTGCGGGCGGCGGTGGTTTTCCTGCATCGCCTTTTCCACTTCCGGCGGGGTGTAGTTCTCGTCATGCTTGGCCAGCACCTCGTGCGCCAGGACGTGGTTGCCCTTCTCCAGGGTGCCCTGCACCACCACCCCCTGCCCCTCGCGGAACAGGTCCGGCAGTATCCCCTCATAGCTCACCGTCACCGACCCTTCGGCGTCGTAGAGGCTGAAGTTCACCTTCAGCGAGTCCGGGTCGCGCCTGACGCTGCCGGGCATCACCATCCCGCCGACGCGCAGGCGCTGGCCCACCGCCGGCAGCTGCTGCGTCTCGCGCTTGCCGTAGAGAATTTCGCCGGGGGTATAGAACAGGTCGATATTCGCGCGCAGCGCGTACAGGACCAGGGCGGTGGTCAGCCCCAGGCCCGCCAGCACCACGCAGACCACCCATAGCCGGTTTTTACGTCGCAGGTTCACGCGGCCTCCTGTTGCGCCTGTGCGGCACGCATCCGCGCCTCGCGCGCCCGCTGCAGCGCCACGCCGCGCAGAATGGCCCGGCGCTGCAGCACCGTGTGCAGCGCCAGCAGCGCCAGCGGCGCCACGGTCATCGCCACCGCCAGCCAGACAAAAAAGGCGTACCCGCCCATGGCGAAAAAATCGCTCCACGATGAAAATGCCGGACTCACCGGTGCCCCCTTTTCAGTATCAGTTCGCTCACCCACGGGCGGCGTTTTTCCATCAGTAAAATCAGGTTGCGCATCCGCATCAGCGACAGCGTCATAAAGAGCAGCAGGAAGCCGGCGATGGCCCAGCGCAGCGGCGAGCGCATCGCCGGGTCGATACTCTGCTGCATCCGCGTCGAGCCCTGGTGCAGGGTGTTCCACCACTCGACGGAATAGTGGATAACCGGCAGGTTCACCACGCCGACCAGCACCAGAATGCCCGCCGCGCGCCCGGCCATTTTACGGTCGTCAAAGGCGTGCCACAGGGCGATGACCCCGGCGTAGAGAAACAGCAGCACCAGCTCCGAGGTCAGGCGCGCGTCCCACACCCACCAGGTGCCCCACATCGGTTTGCCCCACGCCGCGCCGGTGACCAGCGCGATGAAGGTGTACACCGCCCCCACCGGCGCCATCGCCGCGACGGCAAGGCTGGCCATTTTCATCTGCCAGACCAGCCCGGTGAACGCCGCCACCGCCATCGCCGCATAGATACCCATCGACCAGATGGCCGCCGGGACATGCAGGTACATAATGCGGTAGCTCTCCCCCTGCTGGTAGTCCGCCGGGGCGAAACCAAAGCCCCGGACCCAGCCGGTGGCCAGCGCGATGATGCCGGCCGCCGCCAGCCACGGCACGAGCCTGCCGCAAATCTGATACAGCCGGGGCGGCGCCGCCAGCTGATGAAGGGTTTTCCACATAGTCGTCACCTGACCTCCTGAAACCAGTAAAATGTCCGTCGCGCCGGGGCGCTACTGCACGCTGAGGCGCAGCGCCGCCGCGGTGGCGAACGGGCTTAACGTCGCGCTGCCCGCCAGCAGCGCCCCCAGCACCGCCAGATAGCCGTCAACGGGTAAATGCATCGATGCCGCGTCCATCGCCGCGGTGGCGAAAATCAGCACCGGGACACTCAGCGGCAGCACCAGAATGCCCAGCAGGACGCCGCCGCGCCGCAGCCCGGCCGTCAGCGCAACGCCCGGCGCGGCGAGAAACCCCAGCGCCGGCGTGCCGAGCAGCAGCGTCAGCGCCATGATTTTCCAGCCGTACACGTCCATCCCCAGCAGCAGCGCCACCAGCGGGGAGAGCATCATCAGCGGCAGGCCGGTCACCGCCCAGTGGGCCAGCACCTTCGCCAGCACCACCGCCGGCAGCGGCACCGGCAGCAGCATCAGCTGCTCCAGGCTGCCGTCCTGCAGGTCGTCGCGAAACAGCCGCTCCAGCGCCAGCAGCGAGGCCAGCAGCGCCGCCACCTGGATGATGCCCGGCGCGATACGCGCCAGCAGCTGCGGCTGCGGCCCGACGCTTAACGGAAACAGGGTGATGACCATCAGGAAGAACCACAGCGGGCCGGCGATGTCCGCGCCGTGGCGGAACGCCACGCGCAGCTCGAGACAGAAGACACGCCACATCACAGCCCGGCCCCCCCGCCGGTCAGCGCCAGGCGGCGGACGGTGTCCGCGGCCCCCGGCAGCGGCTGGTGGGTGGTGAGAATGACCATCCCGCCCTGCGCCGTGTGCGCCGCCATCCGCCGGGTGAGGCGCGCCACGCCGTTAACGTCAATGGCGGTGAACGGCTCGTCAAGCACCCACAGCGCGGCGCGGGTCAGCCACAGGCGGGCCAGCGCCACCCGGCGCTGCTGCCCGGCCGAGAGCCGGGCGACCGGCACGTCCTCAAATCCCGCCAGCCCGGCCTGCGCCAGCGCCTCCGGGAGGCGCGCGCCGTCGCCGGGGTGGAAAAAGTGCAGGTTCTCCCGCGCCGTCAGGCGGGTTTTTATCCCCGGCTGGTGCCCTATCCACAGCAGACTGCGATGGAAGCTGTCGCGCACGCGGCGCAGGGGTTCGCCCTGCCAGTACACCTCCCCGCCGTCCGGGCGCGCCAGCCCGGTCAGCAGGCGCAGCAGGGTGGTTTTTCCGGCGCCGTTGCCGCCGGTGACCTGCACCCACTCCCCGGCGTCCACGGTGAACGACAGCCCGC
>NZ_JAGEQS010000013.1:0-26471 GCF_017572235.1 Salmonella sp. 32010601201800023SM | reverse complement strand
TGCTGCGTGGTATCAAACGTGAAGAAATCGAACGTGGTCAGGTACTGGCTAAGCCGGGCACCATCAAGCCGCACACCAAGTTCGAATCTGAAGTGTACATTCTGTCCAAAGATGAAGGCGGCCGTCATACTCCGTTCTTCAAAGGCTACCGTCCGCAGTTCTACTTCCGTACTACTGACGTGACTGGCACCATCGAACTGCCGGAAGGCGTAGAGATGGTAATGCCGGGCGACAACATCAAAATGGTTGTTACCCTGATCCACCCGATCGCAATGGACGACGGTCTGCGTTTCGCAATCCGTGAAGGCGGCCGTACCGTTGGCGCGGGCGTTGTTGCTAAAGTTCTGGGCTAATTACTCGTTAATTAGTTTTGAATTGAAGAGGGCGCTTCGGCGCCCTTTTTGTTGCCTGCTATTTAGCCGCTGTTATATTTATTTGCCTTTTTTAACGCTTCTCCCGTGGCGTAAATCGCTTTGTGCTATTGTAATCATAACCATTCTCATTTACACTTTGTGCGGAAATTGAACGGGAGCGATCATGTACGTTTGTTTGTGTAATGGTATAAGCGATAAAAAAATCCGCCAGGCTGTACGACAATTTCATCCACAGTCATTTCAACAGTTGCGTAAATTTATTCCTGTGGGAAATCAATGTGGTAAGTGTATTCGCGCCGCGCGAGAAGTGATGCAGGATGAGTTAACGCAACTGCCGGAATTTAAAGAGATCGCCTGAGTCACACTCTTTTTTTTGACATCCCTGTAGCCCCATCTACGCTCTAGAGAGTGGAAGCGGAGGGACTATAAAATGAAAGGTGATGTTAAAATCATAAATTATCTCAATAAACTATTGGGAAATGAGCTTGTCGCAATTAATCAGTATTTTCTTCATGCCCGTATGTTCAAAAACTGGGGGCTGACCCGGCTTAATGATGTTGAGTACCATGAATCCATTGATGAGATGAAACACGCCGATAAGTATATTGAGCGTATTTTATTTCTGGAAGGCATACCGAACCTACAGGATCTGGGCAAGCTGGGCATCGGTGAAGATGTCGAAGAGATGCTACGATCGGATCTCCGGCTCGAACTGGAAGGCGCAAAAGATCTACGTGAGGCAATAGCCTATGCCGATAGCGTTCATGATTATGTCAGCCGGGATATGATGATTGAAATTCTTGCCGACGAGGAAGGCCACATCGACTGGCTGGAAACTGAGCTGGATTTGATTGCCAAACTTGGTATGCAAAATTATCTGCAATCACAAATTAAGGTTACCGATTAAGCGTCTGGAAAGAAAACTTTCCAACCTGTTATGAAACCCGCCACCGCCAGCCATGGCCCAAAAGGTAGCGGGTTTATTAATGCCGATTTACCTCTCACCAGTAGCGCGACGCCAAACCCGCCACAGGCCAACATAGCGGCAAGGAAAACCAGTAACGGCAGTGTTTCCCAACAATGCCACGCCCCTAAGGCAGCGAGGTACTTGACGTCGCCATATCCAAGCCCCTCTTTCTGATAACGCAGGCGATAGCCCCAGTAAATTAACGCGAATCCGCCATAGCCGGCGATAGCACCCCAAAGCGCATCCGGTAAACGCTCCGGCAGGCAAATCTGGTGATAAAGCAGACCACCCCACAGTAATGGACAGGTAAACCGGTCAGGCAACAGACCGGTACGCGCGTCGTATATGCCAAGTAATAAAGAGAACGACGCATAAAAAATGAGAAAGGGGAGGGCAACAAACATAAGCAAATCCTCGTCAAGGCTTGTGCTCACCTTTATAGATTTATGCGACAGCGACAACGACGTATTACCAGGTTTGCCTGATGCCTTCCAAAGAAAAGATGCGCGTTGCCATCCCATGCGTACCATCTGGAATCATGTTCGCATAAGAATAAAGCGCTTAATTTCTATCCGACACTTGCGTCAGGCTGAGATTTACGTATAATGCGCGGGCTTGTCGTAATTGACGGCAGGTTCGATTTGAACCTCGAATAGCCGATTTGGCTATTTAACAATGCTCCCAATCGGGGAGCTACGTAAGAACGGTTACACTCTCCCATCAATCGTAATGGGTGTGAGGAGTAATCATTTTCGTTTATAAAATAATTGGAGCTCTGGTCTCATGCAGAACCAAAGAATCCGTATCCGCCTGAAAGCGTTTGATCATCGTCTGATCGATCAATCAACCGCGGAAATCGTCGAGACTGCCAAGCGCACTGGTGCGCAGGTTCGCGGTCCGATCCCGCTGCCGACCCGCAAAGAGCGCTTTACCGTTCTGATCTCTCCGCACGTTAACAAAGATGCGCGCGATCAGTACGAAATTCGCACTCACAAGCGTCTGGTTGACATCGTTGAGCCAACCGAGAAAACCGTTGATGCTCTGATGCGTCTGGACCTGGCTGCCGGTGTAGACGTGCAGATCAGCCTGGGTTAATCAGGTCATCGAGCGATTGAGAGGTTGATACAATGATTGGTTTAGTCGGTAAAAAAGTGGGTATGACCCGCATCTTCACTGAAGATGGCGTCTCTATCCCAGTAACCGTAATCGAAGTTGAAGCAAACCGTGTTACTCAGGTTAAAGACCTGGCTAACGATGGCTACCGCGCTGTTCAGGTTACTACGGGCGCTAAAAAAGCTAACCGTGTCACCAAGCCGGAAGCGGGTCACTTTGCTAAAGCTGGCGTAGAAGCTGGCCGTGGTCTGTGGGAATTCCGTCTGGCTGAAGGCGAAGAATACACCGTAGGTCAGAGCATCAGCGTTGAACTGTTTGCTGACGTTAAAAAAGTTGACGTAACCGGTACCTCTAAAGGTAAAGGTTTCGCTGGTACCGTTAAGCGCTGGAACTTCCGTACCCAGGACGCTACTCACGGTAACTCCTTGTCTCACCGCGTTCCGGGTTCTATCGGTCAGAACCAGACTCCGGGCAAAGTGTTCAAAGGCAAGAAAATGGCAGGTCAGATGGGTAATGAGCGCGTAACCGTTCAGAGCCTTGACGTAGTACGCGTTGACGCTGAGCGCAACCTGCTGCTGGTTAAGGGTGGTGTTCCGGGTGCAACCGGTTGCGACCTGATCGTTAAACCAGCTGTGAAGGCGTAAGGGGATAGCAATGGAATTAGTATTGAAAGACGCGCAGAGCGCGCTGACTGTTTCCGAAACTACCTTCGGTCGTGATTTCAACGAAGCGCTGGTTCACCAGGTTGTTGTTGCTTATGCAGCTGGTGCTCGTCAGGGTACTCGTGCTCAGAAGACTCGTGCTGAAGTAACTGGTTCCGGTAAAAAACCGTGGCGCCAGAAAGGCACTGGCCGTGCGCGTTCAGGTTCTATCAAGAGCCCGATCTGGCGTTCCGGTGGCGTGACCTTCGCTGCTCGTCCGCAGGACCACAGTCAAAAAGTTAACAAGAAGATGTACCGCGGCGCGCTGAAAAGCATCCTGTCCGAACTGGTACGTCAGGATCGTCTGATCGTTGTCGAGAAGTTCTCTGTAGAAGCGCCGAAAACTAAGCTGCTGGCACAGAAACTGAAAGACATGGCTCTGGAAGATGTGCTGATCATCACCGGTGAGCTGGACGAGAACCTGTTCCTGGCCGCACGTAACCTGCACAAGGTTGACGTACGCGATGCGACTGGTATCGACCCGGTTAGCCTGATCGCCTTCGACAAAGTCGTAATGACTGCTGATGCTGTTAAGCAAGTTGAGGAGATGCTGGCATGATTCGTGAAGAACGTCTGCTGAAGGTGCTGCGCGCACCGCACGTTTCTGAAAAAGCGTCTACTGCGATGGAAAAAACCAACACCATCGTTCTCAAAGTTGCTAAAGACGCGACCAAAGCAGAAATCAAAGCTGCTGTGCAGAAACTGTTTGAAGTCGAAGTCGAAGTCGTTAACACCCTGGTAGTTAAAGGGAAAGTTAAACGTCACGGACAGCGTATCGGTCGTCGTAGCGACTGGAAAAAAGCTTACGTCACCCTGAAAGAAGGCCAGAATCTGGACTTCGTCGGCGGCGCTGAGTAAGTCGGAGGAGTAATACAATGGCAGTTGTTAAATGTAAACCGACATCTCCGGGTCGTCGCCACGTCGTTAAAGTGGTCAACCCAGAGCTGCACAAGGGCAAACCTTTTGCTCCGCTGGTTGAAAAAAACAGCAAATCCGGTGGTCGTAACAACAATGGCCGTATCACCACTCGTCATATCGGTGGTGGTCACAAACAGGCTTATCGTATTGTTGACTTCAAACGCAACAAAGACGGTATCCCGGCAGTTGTTGAACGTCTTGAGTACGATCCGAACCGTTCCGCGAACATCGCGCTGGTTCTGTACAAAGACGGCGAACGCCGTTACATCCTGGCCCCGAAAGGCCTGAAAGCTGGCGACCAGATTCAGTCTGGCGTTGATGCTGCAATCAAAGCAGGCAACACCCTGCCGATGCGCAATATCCCGGTTGGTTCTACCGTTCATAACGTAGAAATGAAACCAGGTAAAGGCGGTCAGCTGGCACGTTCCGCTGGTACTTACGTTCAGATCGTTGCTCGCGATGGCGCTTATGTCACCCTGCGTCTGCGTTCTGGTGAAATGCGTAAAGTCGAAGCAGACTGCCGTGCAACCCTGGGCGAAGTTGGCAATGCTGAGCATATGCTGCGCGTTCTGGGTAAAGCAGGTGCTGCACGCTGGCGTGGCGTTCGTCCTACCGTTCGCGGTACTGCGATGAACCCAGTAGACCACCCACATGGTGGTGGTGAAGGTCGTAACTTTGGTAAGCACCCGGTAACTCCGTGGGGCGTTCAGACCAAAGGTAAGAAGACCCGCAGCAACAAGCGTACTGATAAATTCATCGTACGTCGCCGTAGCAAATAATTTTAGAGGATAAGCCATGCCACGTTCTCTCAAGAAAGGTCCTTTTATTGACCTGCACTTGCTGAAGAAGGTAGAGAAAGCGGTGGAAAGCGGAGACAAGAAGCCCCTGCGCACCTGGTCCCGTCGTTCAACGATCTTTCCTAACATGATCGGTTTGACCATCGCTGTCCATAATGGTCGTCAGCACGTTCCGGTATTTGTTTCCGACGAAATGGTCGGTCACAAACTGGGTGAATTCGCACCGACTCGTACTTATCGCGGCCACGCTGCTGATAAAAAAGCGAAGAAGAAATAAGGTAGGAGGAAGAGATGGAAACTATCGCTAAACATCGCCATGCTCGTTCTTCTGCTCAGAAGGTTCGCCTTGTTGCTGACCTGATTCGCGGTAAGAAAGTGTCGCAGGCTCTGGATATTCTGACCTACACCAACAAGAAAGCGGCTGTACTGGTCAAGAAAGTTCTGGAATCTGCCATTGCTAACGCTGAACACAACGATGGCGCTGACATTGACGATCTGAAAGTTACGAAAATTTTCGTAGACGAAGGCCCGAGCATGAAGCGCATTATGCCGCGTGCAAAAGGTCGTGCAGATCGCATCCTGAAGCGCACCAGCCACATCACTGTGGTTGTGTCCGATCGCTGAGACTCTGGAGACTAGCAATGGGTCAGAAAGTACATCCTAATGGTATTCGCCTGGGTATTGTAAAACCATGGAACTCTACCTGGTTTGCGAACACCAAAGAATTCGCTGACAACCTGGACAGCGATTTTAAAGTACGTCAGTACCTGACGAAGGAACTGGCTAAAGCGTCTGTATCTCGTATCGTTATCGAGCGTCCGGCTAAGAGCATCCGTGTGACTATTCACACCGCTCGCCCGGGTATCGTTATCGGTAAAAAAGGTGAAGACGTAGAAAAACTGCGTAAGGTCGTAGCGGATATCGCTGGCGTTCCTGCACAGATCAACATCGCCGAAGTTCGTAAACCTGAACTGGACGCTAAACTGGTTGCTGACAGCATCACTTCTCAGCTGGAACGTCGCGTTATGTTCCGTCGTGCGATGAAGCGTGCTGTACAGAACGCCATGCGTCTGGGCGCTAAAGGTATCAAAGTTGAAGTTAGCGGCCGTCTGGGCGGCGCGGAAATCGCACGTACCGAATGGTACCGCGAAGGTCGCGTACCGCTGCACACTCTGCGTGCTGACATCGACTACAACACCTCTGAAGCGCACACCACTTATGGTGTAATCGGCGTTAAAGTGTGGATCTTCAAAGGCGAGATCCTGGGTGGTATGGCTGCTGTTGAACAACCGGAAAAACCGGCTGCTCAACCGAAAAAGCAGCAGCGTAAAGGCCGTAAATAAGGAGCGTCGCTGATGTTACAACCAAAGCGTACAAAATTCCGTAAAATGCACAAAGGCCGCAACCGTGGTCTGGCTGCAGGCGCGGATGTTAGCTTCGGCAGCTTCGGCCTGAAAGCTGTTGGCCGTGGTCGTCTGACTGCCCGTCAGATCGAAGCAGCACGTCGTGCTATGACCCGTGCAGTTAAGCGTCAAGGTAAGATCTGGATCCGTGTATTCCCGGACAAACCGATCACTGAAAAGCCGCTGGCAGTGCGTATGGGTAAAGGTAAAGGTAACGTGGAGTATTGGGTTGCCTTGATTCAGCCGGGTAAAGTCCTGTATGAAATGGACGGCGTACCGGAAGAGCTGGCCCGTGAAGCATTCAAGCTGGCAGCAGCGAAACTGCCGATTAAAACCACCTTTGTAACTAAGACGGTGATGTAATGAAAGCAAAAGAGCTGCGTGAGAAGAGCGTTGAAGAGCTGAACACCGAGCTACTGAACCTGCTGCGTGAGCAGTTCAACCTGCGTATGCAGGCTGCAAGTGGCCAGCTGCAACAGTCTCACCTGTTGAAGCAAGTGCGTCGTGATGTCGCACGCGTTAAGACTTTACTGACTGAGAAGGCGGGTGCGTAATGACCGATAAAATCCGTACTCTGCAAGGTCGCGTGGTTAGCGACAAAATGGAGAAATCCATTGTTGTTGCTATCGAACGTTTTGTGAAACACCCGATCTACGGTAAATTCATCAAGCGTACGACCAAAATGCACGTACATGACGAGAACAACGAATGCGGTATCGGCGACGTGGTTGAAATCCGCGAATGCCGTCCGCTGTCCAAGACCAAATCCTGGACTCTGGTTCGCGTTGTAGAGAAAGCGGTTCTGTAATACAGTACGCATTCTCAACGAATAAACGGCTCAGCGATGGGCCGTTTATTTTTTCTACCCATATCTGATTTGCGGTGTTATAATGCCGCGCCCTCGATATGGGGTTTTTTTAACGACCTGATTTTCGGGTCTCAGTAGTAGTTGACATTAGCGGAGCACTAAAATGATCCAAGAACAGACTATGCTGAACGTCGCCGACAACTCCGGTGCACGTCGCGTAATGTGTATCAAGGTTCTGGGTGGCTCGCACCGTCGCTACGCAGGCGTAGGCGACATCATTAAGATCACCATCAAAGAAGCGATTCCGCGTGGTAAGGTCAAAAAAGGTGATGTGCTGAAGGCGGTAGTGGTGCGCACCAAGAAGGGTGTTCGTCGCCCGGACGGTTCTGTCATTCGCTTCGATGGTAATGCATGCGTTATTTTAAACAATAACAGCGAGCAGCCTATCGGTACGCGTATTTTTGGGCCGGTAACTCGTGAACTTCGTAACGAGAAGTTCATGAAAATTATCTCTCTGGCACCAGAAGTACTCTAAGGAGCGAATCATGGCAGCGAAAATCCGTCGTGATGACGAAGTTATCGTGTTAACCGGTAAAGATAAAGGTAAACGCGGTAAAGTTAAGAATGTCCTGTCTTCCGGCAAGGTCATTGTTGAAGGTATCAACCTGGTTAAGAAACACCAGAAGCCGGTTCCGGCTCTGAACCAACCGGGCGGCATCGTTGAAAAAGAAGCTGCAATTCAGGTTTCTAACGTTGCAATCTTCAATGCGGCAACCGGCAAGGCTGACCGTGTAGGCTTTAGATTCGAAGACGGCAAAAAAGTCCGTTTCTTCAAGTCTAACAGCGAAACTATCAAGTAATTTGGAGTAGTACGATGGCGAAACTGCATGATTACTACAAAGACGAAGTAGTTAACAAACTCATGACTGAGTTTAACTACAATTCTGTCATGCAAGTCCCTCGGGTCGAGAAGATCACCCTGAACATGGGTGTTGGTGAAGCGATCGCTGACAAGAAACTGCTGGATAACGCAGCAGCAGACCTGACAGCAATCTCCGGTCAAAAACCGTTGATCACCAAAGCACGCAAATCTGTTGCAGGCTTCAAAATCCGTCAGGGCTATCCGATCGGCTGTAAAGTAACTCTGCGTGGCGAACGCATGTGGGAGTTCTTTGAGCGCCTGATCACTATTGCTGTTCCTCGTATCCGTGACTTCCGTGGCTTGTCCGCTAAGTCATTCGACGGTCGTGGTAACTACAGCATGGGTGTCCGTGAGCAGATCATCTTCCCAGAAATCGACTACGATAAAGTCGACCGCGTTCGTGGTTTGGATATTACCATTACCACTACTGCGAAATCTGACGAAGAAGGCCGTGCTCTGCTGGCTGCCTTTGACTTCCCGTTCCGCAAGTAAGGTAGGGTTACTAAATGGCTAAGCAATCAATGAAAGCACGCGAAGTAAAACGCGTAGCTTTAGCTGATAAATACTTCGCGAAACGCGCTGAACTGAAAGCGATCATCTCTGATGTGAACGCAACCGACGAAGATCGTTGGAATGCGGTTCTTAAGCTGCAGACTCTGCCGCGTGATTCCAGCCCGTCACGTCAGCGTAACCGCTGCCGTCAAACTGGTCGTCCGCACGCTTTCCTGCGGAAGTTCGGGTTGAGCCGTATTAAGGTCCGTGAAGCCGCTATGCGCGGTGAAATTCCGGGTCTGAAAAAGGCTAGCTGGTAATTGTCACCAATTGAATCACGGGAGTAAAGACAGATGAGCATGCAAGATCCGATCGCGGATATGCTGACCCGTATCCGTAACGGTCAGGCCGCGAACAAAGCTGCGGTCACCATGCCTTCCTCCAAGCTGAAAGTGGCAATTGCCAACGTGCTGAAGGAAGAAGGTTTTATTGAAGATTTTAAAGTTGAAGGCGACACCAAGCCGGAACTGGAACTGACTCTTAAGTATTTCCAGGGTAAAGCTGTTGTAGAAAGCATTCAGCGTGTCAGCCGCCCAGGTCTGCGCATCTACAAACGTAAAGATGAGCTGCCGAAAGTTATGGCCGGTCTGGGTATCGCAGTTGTTTCTACCTCTAAAGGTGTTATGACTGATCGTGCAGCGCGCCAGGCTGGTCTTGGTGGCGAAATTATCTGCTACGTAGCCTAATCGGAGGAAAAAATGTCTCGTGTTGCTAAAGCACCGGTCGTTGTTCCTGCCGGCGTTGATGTCAAAATCAACGGTCAGGTTATTACGATCAAAGGTAAAAACGGCGAGCTGACTCGTACTCTCAACGATGCTGTTGAAGTTAAACATGCAGATAATGCACTGACCTTCGGTCCGCGTGATGGTTACGCAGACGGTTGGGCACAGGCTGGTACCGCGCGTGCCCTGCTGAACTCAATGGTTATCGGTGTTACCGAAGGCTTCACTAAGAAGCTGCAGCTGGTTGGTGTAGGTTATCGTGCAGCGGTTAAAGGGAATGTAGTAAACCTGTCTTTAGGTTTCTCTCACCCGGTTGACCATCAGCTGCCGGCAGGTATCACTGCTGAATGTCCGACTCAAACTGAAATCGTGCTGAAAGGCGCTGATAAGCAGGTGATCGGCCAGGTTGCAGCAGATCTGCGCGCCTACCGTCGTCCTGAGCCTTACAAAGGCAAGGGTGTTCGTTACGCCGACGAAGTCGTGCGTACCAAAGAGGCTAAGAAGAAGTAAGGTAACACTATGGATAAGAAATCTGCTCGTATCCGTCGTGCGACCCGCGCACGCCGCAAGCTCAAAGAGCTGGGCGCAACTCGCCTGGTGGTACATCGTACCCCGCGTCATATTTACGCACAGGTAATTGCACCGAACGGTTCTGAAGTTCTGGTAGCTGCTTCTACTGTAGAAAAAGCTATCGCTGAACAACTGAAGTACACCGGTAACAAAGACGCGGCTGCAGCTGTGGGTAAAGCTGTCGCTGAACGCGCTCTGGAAAAAGGCATCAAAGATGTGTCCTTTGACCGTTCCGGGTTCCAATATCATGGTCGTGTCCAGGCACTGGCAGATGCTGCCCGTGAAGCTGGCCTTCAGTTCTAAGGTAGAGGTGTAAGATGGCTCACATCGAAAAACAAGCTGGCGAACTGCAGGAAAAGCTGATCGCGGTAAACCGCGTATCTAAAACCGTTAAAGGTGGTCGTATTTTCTCCTTCACAGCTCTGACTGTAGTAGGCGATGGTAACGGTCGCGTAGGTTTTGGTTACGGTAAAGCGCGTGAAGTTCCAGCAGCGATCCAGAAAGCGATGGAAAAAGCCCGTCGCAATATGATTAACGTCGCGCTGAACAACGGCACCCTGCAGCACCCGGTTAAAGGTGTTCACACGGGGTCTCGTGTATTCATGCAGCCAGCTTCCGAAGGTACCGGTATCATCGCCGGTGGTGCAATGCGCGCCGTTCTGGAAGTTGCTGGGGTTCATAACGTTCTGGCTAAAGCATACGGTTCCACCAACCCGATCAACGTGGTTCGTGCAACTATTGATGGCCTGGAAAATATGAATTCTCCAGAAATGGTCGCTGCCAAGCGTGGTAAATCCGTTGAAGAAATTCTGGGGAAATAAACCATGGCAAAGACTATTAAAATTACTCAAACCCGCAGTGCAATCGGTCGTCTGCCGAAACACAAGGCAACGCTGCTTGGCCTGGGTCTGCGTCGTATTGGCCACACCGTAGAGCGCGAGGATACTCCTGCTGTTCGTGGTATGGTCAACGCGGTTTCCTTCATGGTTAAAGTTGAGGAGTAAGAGATGCGTTTAAATACTCTGTCTCCGGCCGAAGGCTCCAAAAAGGCGGGTAAACGCCTGGGTCGTGGTATCGGTTCTGGCCTCGGTAAAACCGGTGGTCGTGGTCACAAAGG
Source organism: Salmonella sp. 32010601201800023SM (assembly GCF_017572235.1). Classification (NCBI taxonomy): domain Bacteria; kingdom Pseudomonadati; phylum Pseudomonadota; class Gammaproteobacteria; order Enterobacterales; family Enterobacteriaceae; genus Salmonella; species Salmonella sp. 32010601201800023SM. The sequence goes on along the minus strand of NZ_JAGEQS010000013.1, from coordinate 15,507 downwards.
TCAGAAGTCTCGTTCTGGCGGTGGCGTACGTCGCGGTTTCGAGGGTGGTCAGATGCCTCTGTACCGTCGTCTGCCGAAATTCGGCTTCACTTCTCGCAAAGCAGCGATTACAGCCGAAGTTCGTCTGTCTGACCTGGCGAAAGTAGAAGGCGGCGTTGTAGACCTGAACACGCTGAAAGCGGCAAACATTATCGGTATCCAGATCGAGTTCGCGAAAGTGATCCTGGCTGGCGAAGTCACTACTCCGGTAACTGTTCGTGGCCTGCGTGTTACTAAAGGCGCTCGTGCTGCTATCGAAGCTGCTGGCGGTAAAATCGAGGAATAAGTAGCAGATGGCTAAACAACCGGGATTAGATTTTCAAAGTGCCAAAGGTGGCTTAGGTGAGCTGAAACGCAGACTGCTGTTTGTTATCGGCGCGCTGATTGTGTTCCGTATTGGCTCTTTTATTCCGATCCCTGGTATTGATGCCGCTGTACTTGCCAAACTGCTTGAGCAACAGCGAGGCACCATCATTGAAATGTTTAACATGTTCTCTGGTGGTGCTCTCAGCCGTGCTTCTATCTTTGCCCTGGGGATCATGCCGTATATTTCGGCGTCGATCATTATCCAGCTGTTGACGGTGGTTCATCCAACGCTGGCAGAAATTAAGAAAGAAGGGGAGTCTGGTCGTCGTAAGATCAGCCAGTACACCCGTTACGGTACTCTGGTGCTGGCGATATTCCAGTCGATCGGTATTGCTACCGGTTTGCCGAATATGCCTGGTATGCAGGGCCTGGTGATGAATCCAGGCTTTGCATTCTATTTCACCGCTGTTGTAAGTCTGGTTACAGGGACGATGTTCCTGATGTGGCTCGGCGAACAGATTACTGAGCGCGGTATCGGTAACGGTATCTCAATCATCATCTTCGCTGGTATCGTTGCGGGACTCCCGCCAGCCATTGCCCATACTATCGAGCAAGCGCGTCAAGGCGACCTGCACTTCCTCGTGTTGCTGTTGGTTGCAGTATTAGTATTTGCAGTGACGTTCTTTGTAGTATTCGTTGAACGTGGTCAACGCCGTATTGTGGTAAACTACGCCAAACGTCAGCAAGGTCGTCGTGTCTATGCTGCACAGAGCACACATTTACCGCTGAAAGTGAATATGGCGGGGGTAATCCCGGCAATCTTCGCTTCCAGTATTATTCTGTTCCCGGCGACCATCGCGTCATGGTTCGGGGGCGGTACTGGTTGGAACTGGCTGACAACAATTTCGCTGTATTTGCAGCCTGGGCAACCGCTTTATGTGTTACTCTATGCGTCTGCAATCATCTTCTTCTGTTTCTTCTACACGGCGTTGGTTTTCAACCCGCGTGAAACAGCAGATAACCTGAAGAAGTCCGGTGCATTTGTACCAGGAATTCGTCCGGGAGAGCAAACGGCGAAGTATATCGATAAAGTAATGACCCGCCTGACCCTGGTTGGTGCGCTGTATATTACCTTTATCTGCCTGATCCCGGAGTTCATGCGTGATGCAATGAAAGTGCCGTTCTACTTCGGTGGGACCTCACTGCTTATCGTTGTTGTCGTGATTATGGACTTTATGGCTCAAGTGCAAACTCTGATGATGTCCAGTCAGTATGAGTCTGCATTGAAGAAGGCGAACCTGAAAGGCTACGGCCGTTAATTGGTCGCCTGAGAAGTTACGGAGAGTAAAAATGAAAGTTCGTGCTTCCGTCAAGAAATTATGCCGTAACTGCAAAATCGTTAAGCGTGATGGTGTCATCCGTGTGATTTGCAGTGCCGAGCCGAAGCATAAACAGCGCCAAGGCTGATTTTTTCGCATATTTTTCTTGCAAAGTTGGGTTGAGCTGGCTAGATTAGCCAGCCAATCTTTTGTATGTCTGTACGTTTCCATTTGAGTATCCTGAAAACGGGCTTTTCAGCATGGTACGTACATATTAAATAGTAGGAGTGCATAGTGGCCCGTATAGCAGGCATTAACATTCCTGATCAGAAACACGCCGTGATCGCGTTAACTTCGATCTACGGTGTCGGCAAGACCCGTTCTAAAGCCATCCTGGCTGCAGCGGGTATCGCTGAAAATGTTAAGATCAGTGAGCTGTCTGAAGAACAAATCGACACGCTGCGTGACGAAGTTGCCAAATTTGTCGTTGAAGGTGATCTGCGCCGTGAAATCAGCATGAGCATCAAGCGCCTGATGGATCTTGGTTGCTATCGCGGTTTGCGTCATCGTCGTGGTCTCCCGGTTCGCGGTCAGCGTACCAAGACCAACGCTCGTACCCGTAAGGGTCCGCGCAAACCGATCAAGAAATAATCGGGGTGATTGAATAATGGCAAAGGCACCAGTTCGCGCACGTAAACGTGTAAGAAAACAAGTCTCTGACGGCGTGGCTCATATCCATGCTTCTTTCAACAACACCATCGTGACTATTACCGATCGTCAGGGTAATGCGCTGGGTTGGGCAACAGCCGGTGGTTCCGGTTTCCGTGGTTCGCGTAAATCCACTCCGTTTGCAGCTCAGGTTGCAGCAGAGCGTTGCGCTGACGCCGTGAAAGAATACGGTATCAAGAATCTGGAAGTTATGGTTAAAGGTCCGGGTCCAGGCCGCGAATCTACTATTCGTGCTCTGAACGCCGCTGGTTTCCGCATCACTAATATTACTGATGTGACTCCGATCCCTCATAACGGTTGTCGTCCGCCGAAAAAACGTCGCGTATAACGCTTCGTTTTCCAGGTTAGTTGGAGAAAGAAAATGGCAAGATATTTGGGTCCTAAGCTCAAGCTGAGCCGTCGTGAGGGCACCGACTTATTCCTTAAGTCTGGCGTTCGCGCGATCGATACCAAGTGTAAAATTGAACAAGCTCCTGGCCAGCACGGTGCGCGTAAGCCGCGTCTGTCTGACTATGGTGTGCAGTTGCGTGAAAAGCAAAAAGTTCGCCGCATTTACGGTGTGCTGGAGCGTCAGTTCCGTAACTACTACAAAGAAGCAGCACGTCTGAAAGGCAACACCGGTGAAAACCTGTTGGCTCTGCTGGAAGGTCGTCTGGACAACGTTGTATACCGTATGGGCTTCGGCGCCACTCGTGCAGAAGCACGTCAGTTGGTTAGCCATAAAGCAATTATGGTAAACGGTCGTGTTGTTAACATCGCTTCTTATCAGGTTAGTCCGAATGACGTTGTTAGCATTCGTGAGAAAGCGAAGAAGCAGTCTCGCGTGAAAGCCGCTCTGGAGCTGGCTGAGCAGCGTGAAAAGCCAACCTGGCTGGAAGTTGATGCTGGCAAGATGGAAGGTACGTACAAGCGTAAGCCTGAGCGTTCTGATCTGTCTGCGGACATTAACGAACACCTGATCGTCGAGCTTTACTCCAAGTAAAGCTTAGTACCAAAGAGAGGACACAATGCAGGGTTCTGTGACAGAGTTTCTAAAACCGCGCCTGGTAGATATCGAGCAAGTGAGTTCGACGCACGCCAAGGTGACCCTTGAGCCTTTAGAGCGTGGCTTCGGCCATACTCTGGGTAACGCACTGCGCCGTATTCTGCTCTCATCGATGCCGGGTTGCGCGGTGACCGAGGTTGAGATTGATGGTGTACTACATGAGTACAGCACCAAAGAAGGCGTTCAGGAAGATATCCTTGAAATCCTGCTCAACCTGAAAGGGCTGGCGGTGAGAGTTCAGGGTAAAGATGAAGTTATTCTTACCTTGAATAAATCTGGCATTGGCCCTGTGACTGCAGCCGATATCACCCATGATGGGGATGTCGAAATCGTCAAGCCGCAGCACGTGATCTGCCACCTGACCGATGAAAACGCGTCTATTAGTATGCGTATCAAAGTTCAGCGCGGTCGTGGTTATGTGCCGGCTTCTACCCGAATTCATTCGGAAGAAGATGAGCGCCCAATCGGCCGTCTGCTGGTCGACGCCTGCTACAGCCCTGTAGAGCGTATTGCCTACAATGTTGAAGCAGCGCGTGTAGAACAGCGTACCGACCTGGACAAGCTGGTCATCGAAATGGAAACCAACGGCACAATCGATCCTGAAGAGGCGATTCGTCGTGCGGCAACCATCCTGGCTGAACAACTGGAAGCTTTCGTTGATTTACGTGATGTACGTCAACCGGAAGTGAAAGAAGAGAAACCAGAATTCGATCCGATCCTGCTGCGCCCTGTTGACGATCTGGAATTGACTGTCCGCTCTGCTAACTGCCTCAAGGCAGAAGCTATCCACTATATCGGTGATCTGGTACAGCGTACCGAGGTTGAGCTTCTTAAGACGCCTAACCTGGGTAAAAAATCTCTTACCGAGATTAAAGACGTGCTGGCTTCCCGTGGACTGTCTCTGGGTATGCGCCTGGAAAACTGGCCACCGGCAAGCATCGCTGACGAGTAACCGGATCACAGGTTAAGGTTTTACTGAGAAGGATAAGGTCATGCGCCATCGTAAGAGTGGTCGTCAACTGAACCGCAACAGCAGCCATCGCCAGGCTATGTTCCGCAATATGGCAGGTTCACTGGTTCGTCATGAAATCATCAAGACGACCCTGCCTAAAGCGAAAGAGCTGCGTCGCGTAGTTGAGCCGCTGATTACTCTTGCCAAGACTGATAGCGTTGCTAATCGTCGTCTGGCATTCGCCCGTACTCGTGATAACGAGATCGTGGCAAAACTGTTTAACGAGCTGGGCCCGCGTTTCGCGAGCCGCGCCGGTGGTTACACTCGCATTCTGAAGTGTGGCTTCCGTGCAGGCGACAACGCGCCGATGGCATACATCGAGCTGGTTGATCGTTCAGAGAAAACAGAAGCTGCTGCAGAGTAATCTGTAGTAACGTAAAAAAACCCGCTTCGGCGGGTTTTTTTATATCCTCCTGAACCCCACATATCTACAATAATTGTATTCTTTTCGTTCAATCCCTGGAGCGACGTATGTGGTTACTTGACCAGTGGGCAGAGCGTCATATTATCGAGGCACAGCGTAAAGGCGAGTTTGATAATTTGCCTGGCCGTGGCGAGCCGCTTATTCTGGATGATGATTCTCATGTGCCGGCGGAACTTCGTGCGGGTTATCGCTTACTCAAGAATGCGGGCTGTCTTCCCCCTGAACTGGAGCAGCGCAGAGACGCTATTCAGTTACTTGATATCCTCAACAGTATCCGGGAAGATGACCCTCGATACCATCAGGTTAGTCGCCAGCTCTCCCTGCTTGAACTAAAACTTCGGCAGGCTGGGTTGAGTACCGACTTTTTACACGGTGAGTATGCAGAAAAACTGCTGCATAAAATCAACGATAATTAACGGAGCTTGTATGTATCGCATTGGTGAGCTGGCAAAGCTGGCAGACGTAACGCCTGATACCATTCGCTACTATGAAAAACAGCAGATGATGGATCATGAGGTACGTACTGAAGGCGGGTTTCGTCTGTATACCGAAAACGATCTGCAGCGTCTCAAGTTTATTCGTTATGCGCGACAGTTGGGTTTCACGCTCGACTCGATCCGCGAGCTTTTATCGATCCGAATTGATCCTGAGCACCATACCTGTCAGGAGTCAAAAAGTATTGTGCAAGAGCGATTGCAGGAGGTTGAAGCCAGGATTGCGGAACTGCAAACGATGCAGCGTTCGTTACAAAGGCTTAATGATGCTTGTTGCGGAACGGCCCACAGTAGCGTCTATTGTTCCATTCTGGAAGCCCTGGAACAGGGGGCCAGTGGAGCGAAATCAGGATGTTGATTTATTGAACCGGCGGGGCTACACTCGCGCCGTTAATTTATACAATCGGGAGACATTATGAGTCGTTATCAACATAAGAAAGGGCAGATAAAGGACAATGCCATTGAGGCATTACTGCACGATCCCCTTTTCAGGCAACGCGTTGAAAAAAATAAGAAAGGCAAAGGAAGCTATCTGCGCAAAGGTAAACACGGTAATCGAGGGAACTGGGAGGCCAGTGGCAAGAAAGTAAGTAACTTTTTTACCACTGGCCTTCTGCTTATTAAGAACGGTTATTTTGTTCTTTCAGCAGATCGCGGATTTCGCCCAATAACACTTCCTCTTTAGAAGGCGCTGGCGGAGCTGCCGGCTCTTCTGCTTTTTTACGGTTGAGTCTGTTGATAAGCTTAATGGCAACAAAGATAGCAAAGGCCACAATCACAAAATCAAATACGTTCTGGATAAACACGCCGTAATGCATGACGACCGCCGGAATATCTCCCTGCGCTTCGCGTAACGTAAAAGCAAATTGTTTAAAGTCGATCCCGCCGATTAACAATCCCAACGGCGGCATAATGATATCGGCAACCAGTGAAGAAACAATCTTACCGAATGCCGCGCCAATAATGACACCCACTGCCAAATCCACAACATTCCCGCGCATCGCGAATTCGCGAAATTCTTTAATAAAACTCATTTTTATTCTCCCTATGCAGCTGACGTTATAAGTTTAACAAATGCTAAGGCATTTTCCATTTACGGCTTCTGTTTAGCGAAATAAATTAAACCTTGATAAATAAAGGGAATTAAAAAGGGCGCTGAATGAGCGCCCCTTAAATTAGAGGAAGAAAGGACTTGGCTGGAACAGACGTTCGACGTCGGTAATAAACTTTTTATCGGTCAAAAACATAATGACGTGATCGCCTTGTTCAATGCGCAAATTGTCATTAGCGATCATGACATCATTACCGCGAACCACCGCGCCAATAATGGTGCCTGGCGGCAGTTTAATTTCGTCAATGACGCGGCCAACCACGCGGGAAGTGCTTTCATCGCCGTGCGCGACGGCTTCGATGGCTTCGGCAACCCCGCGACGTAGTGAGGAAACGCCGACGATATCCGCTTTACGCACATGGCTCAGTAATGCAGAGATGGTGGCCTGCTGCGGAGAAATCGCAATATCTATAACGCTACCCTGCACAAGATCGACATAAGCGCGACGTTGGATCAACACCATCACTTTCTTGGCGCCCATCCGCTTAGCCAACATCGCGGACATGATATTGGCTTCATCATCGTTAGTGACCGCGATAAAGAGATCGACCTGATCAATATGCTCCTCCGCCAGCAATTCCTGATCGGAAGCGTCGCCAAAAAAGACGATCGTGTTTTGCAGTTTCTCAGCCAATTCTGCGGCGCGTTGTTGATCGCGTTCGATCAATTTAACGCTATGGTCTTTTTCCAGACGCCTTGCCAGCCCGGCGCCGATATTGCCGCCGCCCACCAGCATGATGCGCTTGTAGGGTTTTTCCAGACGCTGTAATTCGCTCATTACTGCACGGATATGCTGTGAAGCCGCAATAAAGAAGACTTCATCCCCTGCTTCCACGATAGTCGAGCCCTGAGGACGGATTGGTCTGTCATGGCGGAAAATTGCGGCAACGCGGGTATCGATATGCGGCATATGCTCTCGCATTGTCGAGAGCGCGTTACCTATTAGTGGACCGCCATAGTAGGCTTTAACTACTGCCAGACTGACTTTCCCTTCGGCAAAGTTTACAACCTGTAATGCTCCCGGATACTCGATCAGGCGATAAATATTATCGATAACCAACTGCTCCGGCGCGATCAGATGATCAATCGGAACCGCTTCAGAATGAAAGAGTTTATCCGCATCGCGAACATAGTCCGGGGAGCGAATGCGGGCGATACGGTTTGGAGTGTTGAAGAGTGAATAGGCTACCTGGCAGGCAACCATATTAGTTTCATCTGAACTGGTGACAGCGACCAGCATATCCGCATCGTCAGCGCCCGCTTCGCGCAACACGCGGGGATGCGAACCATGCCCCTGAACTACGCGTAGATCGAACTTATCTTGCAGACTGCGTAACCGTTCGCCGTTGGTATCAACCACCGTGATGTCGTTGTTTTCGCCGACCAGGTTTTCCGCCAGTGTTCCGCCAACTTGCCCTGCGCCCAGTATGATAATTTTCATCAGTCGTGGCCCGTTATCTCATCACTTCTTGATTAGCTTAGCGTAAAAGAACCCATCACCTTCTTCGCCGCCCGGCAGATTCTGTTGTCCTGGCTGATCAGGTGTTCCCGTTTCGCTGAGCGCGGCATCGGGAGTGCGTTGTAAAAAGGTTTTGATCTGATCGCGGTTTTCTTCCGGCAGTACGGAACAGGTGGCGTAAACCAGCGTCCCGCCGGGCTTCAGGCGCGGCCAGACGGCATCAAGAATTTCCGCCTGTAATTGCGCCAGTTCCGCGATATCGCGATCGCGACGCAGCCATTTGATATCTGGATGACGGCGAATGACGCCGGTTGCGGAGCAGGGCGCATCCAGCAGAATACGGTCAAACTGCTGCTCGCCGCACCATTGGGCGGGATAACGTCCATCCCCTTGTTTAACTGTCGCTTTCATCCCAAGACGCTTTAGGTTGTCGTAAACGCGGGAGAGTCGTTGTTCATCAATATCAACCGCCACCACGTCTGCTTCGGGGGCCACTTCGAGAATATGCGTGGTTTTACCGCCGGGCGCGGCGCACAAGTCTAAAATGTGCTCACCGTTCTGAGGAGCGAGAAAAACCGCACATCCCTGCGCAGAGGCATCCTGGACAGTTACCCAACCCTCAGCAAAACCGGGTAAAGCATGTACCGGAGCTGGCGTTTCCAGACGTACAGCGTCGGGATAATCGGGATGGGGATATCCCTTCATGCCTGCGTCTTCAAGTAAGCCAAGCCAACCGTCGCGGGTGTGGTGTGTACGATTTACACGTAGCCACATCGGTGGACGCTGGTTATTCGCTTCAATAATGCGTTGCCACTGTGTGGGGTAAGCATTTTGCAAACGCTTTACCAGCCAACCTGGATGTAAAAAGCGCGCATCGCTGGTCGCAAACTCATTAAGCAACGTTTCCTGCTGGCGCTGGAACTGGCGCAGGACGCCGTTAATTAACCCTTTCAACTGCGGACGTTTGATGGAGACCGCGCCTTCAACGGTTTCAGCCAGCGCCGCATGGGGAGGAACGCGGGTGTACAGCAACTGATAAAAACCGACCATAATTAAGTAATGCACTGTACGCTGCTTGCCGGTCATTGGACGAGACATCAGCTTATTGATCAGCCATTCCAGCTGTGAAAGAGTTCGCAGGACGCCAAAGCACAGCTCCTGAAGTAACGCTTTGTCTTTATCGGCGACTTTTTGTTGCAGCGGCGGGAGCACATTACTTAATGATTGTCCCTGCTCGACGACCTGTTCAACGGCCTGTGCTGCCAGACTACGTAAATTGTTTTGTTTTTTCATATGTATAAAATAAAAATGCCCGGTAACACCGGGCGTATAAAGACGTGATCGTCAGGCAAGGCGGTTACCAGGAATAAACCATTCCCGGCGTGAATTTAACAGATCCTGGGCGCTCATCGCTTTTTTGCCGGCAGGCTGAAGCGAAAGCAAATTTAATATCCCCTTGCCTGTTGCAACCTGGATGCCCTGTTTCGTCGCGGCCAGAATAGTTCCCGGCAGCGACTGCGTGGCGTCCTCTATGACGGACGCCTGCCAGACTTTTACCGGCTGGCCGTCGATTTCCAGCCAGCTCATTGGCCACGGATTAAAGGCGCGAATGCAACGCTCCAGCTGTGCTGCGGAGAGAGACCAGTCGATACGCGCTTCTTCTTTACTGAGCTTTTCCGCATGAGTGACCAGCGCTTCATTCTGCGCTTCAGGCGTCGCTGTGCCGTCCGCCAGTTGTTTTAGTGTGGTAATTAACCCCTGCGGGCCAAGTTCAGCCAACTTATTATACAGTGAGCCACTGGTATCTTCTGCGGTAATCGGGCACGCAAGTTTATACAGCATGTCGCCGGTATCCAGCCCTACATCCATCTGCATAATTGTGACGCCGGTTTCCGCATCGCCTGCCCAGAGTGAGCGCTGAATAGGCGCCGCGCCGCGCCAGCGTGGAAGCAGCGAACCGTGAACGTTGATACATCCGAGACGGGGCATATCCAGCACTGCCTTTGGGAGAATCAGACCATATGCTACGACAACCATGACGTCGGTATGTAAGTCAGCAACCAGTTGCTGGTTTTCCTGAGGACGAAGCGACACGGGCTGGAAAACGGGCAGGCCTTTTTCTTCCGCCAGCACTTTTACCGGGCTGGGCATCAACTTTTTGCCGCGACCTGCTGGACGATCGGGTTGGGTAAATACGCCGACAACGTTATGTCCAGAAGTTAACAGCGCGTCGAGATGACGCGCTGCAAAGTCAGGTGTACCCGCAAAAATAATACGTAGTGAATCTGACACGTTGGTTCTTGTCCTTTAAGCCCGGGCGTTCAGGCGGTCGAGTTTTTCTACTTTCTGACGAATACGTTGTTGCTTCAGCGGCGACAAATAATCGATAAACAGTTTACCGACCAGGTGATCCATCTCATGCTGAATGCAGATTGCCAGCAAACCATCCGCTTCAAGTTCAAATGGGTTGCCGTCGCGATCCAGCGCGCGGATTTTCACTTTCTCGGCGCGCGGCACTAAAGCGCGCTGTTCCGGAATCGACAGACAGCCTTCTTCTATACCCGTTTCGCCACTTTTCTCCAGCAATTCCGGGTTAATGAGTACCAGGCGCTCGTCGCGGTTTTCCGAAACGTCAATCACGATGATCCGCTGGTGGATATCGACCTGCGTTGCGGCCAGACCGATACCTTCTTCCGCGTACATCGTTTCGAACATATCATCGACGATACGCTGAATTTCTGCATTCACTTCTTCAACCGGCTTTGCGACTTTGCGAAGGCGCTCGTCCGGAATATGTAACACTTGCAAAACTGACATAATTATCCAGAGTTGTGTTCAGGAGTTGAAAAGATTATTACCTCTATTCTAGACAAATCCCCACCTGATTGACAGCATCAGTGACCAATCGCAAAGATTGTTCAGACTGCTTGTGGCAGGGGAGGGAAAGGATGGCCCGTACCGAAATTTGGTTACGTTTAATGTACGTCGGCGACCTTTATGGCGAGGCGATGTTGAACATGGCGAACTCGCTTATTCGTCAGCCTCAGATAAATCGCACGCACCTTCAGGAGGCTGGTCTTACCGCGCGGCAAGCTGAACGTTTTTTACAGCTTCCAGCAGGTGTGCTTGATGAGACGTTACGCTGGCTTGAACTACCGCAGCATCATTTTCTGTGTGCGGATAGTGAGATTTATCCTCCCCAACTGCGTGCTATTGATGATTATCCCGGCGCTATTTTTATTGACGGCGATCCTGCCTGTCTGCATACCTGCCAACTTGCCGTCGTAGGGAGCCGGAGCCACTCCTGGTATGGAGAACGCTGGGGACGTCTGCTTTGCGAAAGCCTTGCGAAAAGCGGTTTGACGATCACCAGTGGCCTTGCCCGGGGAATTGATGGCGTAGCACACAACGCCGCGGTGAGTATGGGGGGAAAAAGTGTAGCGGTGTTAGGGAATGGCTTGGCAAAGATTTATCCTCGCCGACATGCCATGCTGGCTGAAAACTTGATTGCCACCGGCGGCGCAGTGGTCTCAGAATTTCCGCTTTCAACGCCTCCGCTACCGCAACATTTTCCTCGCAGAAACCGTATCATCAGCGGACTGAGCAAAGGCGTGCTGGTGATTGAGGCGGCGTTGCGCAGCGGTTCGTTGGTGACGGCGCGCTGCGTGCTTGAACAGGGGCGGGACGTTTTTGCATTACCAGGTCCTATCGGTAGTCCGGGAAGCGAAGGCACGCACTGGTTAATTAAACAAGGGGCCACGCTTGTGACGACGCCGGAGGATATTCTGGAAAATTTGCAATACGGCTTACACTGGTTGCCAACTACGGCGGAAAATTCACTTTATTCACTAAATCAGGATGAGGCGGCATTGCCATTTCCTGAGCTCCTGGCTAACGTAGGAGATGAGGTAACACCTGTTGACGTCGTCGCTGAACGTGCCGGCCAACCTGTGCCAGCGGTAGTGGCTCAGCTACTCGAACTGGAGTTAGCAGGATGGATCGCAGCTGTACCCGGCGGCTATGTCCGATTAAGGAGGGCAAGCCATGTTCGACGTACTAATGTATTTGTTTGAAACATACATCCATAACGAAGCCGAGCTGCGCGTGGATCAGGACAGACTGGAGCGTGATCTCACCGACGCTGGGTTTGATCGCGAAGACATCTACAATGCGCTGCTGTGGCTGGAAAAACTCGCTGACTATCAGGATGGCCTCGCGGAACCCATGCAACTTGCTTCCGACCCTCTTTCAATGCGCATTTATACGGTTGAAGAGTGTGAAAGGCTTGATGCCAGTTGCCGGGGGTTCCTGTTATTCCTTGAGCAGATTCAGGTGCTAAACCTCGAAACACGAGAAATGGTGATTGAGCGTGTGCTGGCGCTGGATACCGCAGAGTTTGACCTGGAAGACTTGAAATGGGTTATTTTGATGGTGTTATTCAACATTCCGGGCTGTGAAAACGCCTATCAGCAAATGGAAGAATTACTCTTTGAGGTAAATGAAGGTATGCTGCATTGATAGGTGTTAATGCTGCATGAGTGAATATGGCTAAATCAGCACTGTTTTCGGTGCGTAAAAATGAGCCCTGCCCGCAGTGCGGGGCCGAACTGGTAATTCGTTCCGGGAAACATGGTCCGTTTCTCGGCTGTTCTCGCTATCCGGAATGCGATTACGTTCGTCCGCTGAAAAGTCAGGCGGACGGACATATCGTTAAAATTCTGGAGGGGCAACTGTGCCCTGAGTGTGGCGCCGTGCTGGTGTTGCGTCAGGGGCGCTTTGGCATGTTCATCGGATGCAGTCAGTATCCGCAATGTGAACATACAGTGGTTATTGATAAACCGGATGAAACGGCGATTGCCTGTCCAGCCTGCCAGCAAGGACATTTGGTCCAGCGCCGTTCTCGTTACGGTAAAATCTTTCATTCCTGCGATCGCTACCCGGAATGTCAGTTTGTCATTAACTTCACACCGGTTGCGGGGGAATGCCCCGAGTGCCATTATCCGCTACTCATCGAAAAGAAAACCGCGCAGGGCGTGAAGCGCTTTTGCGCCAGTAAACAATGTGGAAAGCCGGTTCCGGTGGAATAAACAAGTGAATAATAACCTGCCAACAGGATCTATCGCCGCAGCGGTAGATCTCCTGAATAAAGAAAATGTCATCGCTTATCCAACAGAAGCCGTTTTCGGCGTCGGCTGCGATCCCGATAGTGAAACAGCCGTTACGCGCCTGTTGGCGTTAAAACAACGGCCCGTCGATAAGGGACTCATTTTGATTGCCGCCAGCTTTGAGCAGTTAAAACCTTATATTGATGACAGCATACTTACCGTCGCACAGCGTAAAGCGGTATTTGATTGCTGGCCCGGGCCGGTAACGTTTGTTTTTCCTGCGCCCGCGACAACGCCGCGGTGGCTCACGGGACGTTTTGATTCCCTGGCCGTTCGTGTTACCAACCACCCGCTGGTGGTCGCGCTATGCAATGCGTATGGCAAACCGCTGGTTTCCACCAGCGCCAATCTGAGCGGATTACCGCCATGTCGTACCGTTGAAGAGGTGCGTGCGCAATTTGGCGATGATTTTCCGGTGGTTGAAGGCGCAACGGGTGGGCGTTTAAATCCTTCAGAAATTCGCGATGCTCTGACGGGCGAACTGTTTCGACAGGGGTAATATGATGGAAACCTATGCTGTTTTTGGAAATCCGATTGCGCACAGCAAATCGCCATTTATTCATCAGCAATTTGCTCAGCAGCTAGATATTGTTCACCCCTATGGTCGCGTGCTGGCCCCTATTAATAATTTCATTAATACGCTTGATGCCTTTTTCGCGGCAGGGGGAAAAGGCGCAAACATCACAGTACCTTTTAAAGAGGAGGCGTTTGCGCGTTCGGATGAGTTAACGGAACGAGCATCGCTGGCGGGAGCCGTCAATACATTAAAACGGCTGGAAGATGGTCGTTTGCTTGGCGACAATACTGACGGTATCGGTTTATTAAGCGATCTCGAACGTTTAAATTTTATCCGCCCAGGATTGCGTATTTTGCTGATTGGCGCGGGCGGCGCATCCCGGGGCGTGCTGTTACCCCTGCTTTCTTTGGATTGCGCGGTCACTATCACTAACCGTACAGCTTCACGTGCCGAAGCGTTGGCGAAAATCTTTGCTCATACCGGCAGCGTTCATGCCACGGATATGGACAAGCTGGATGGTTGTGAATTTGACCTGATTATTAATGCGACCTCCAGCGGCATACGGGGCGAAATCCCGGCGATTCCGGCGTCACTTATTCACCCTTCCCTCTGTTGCTATGACATGTTCTATCAAAAAGGGAATACACCATTTCTCTCCTGGTGTGTACAACAGGGCGCAAAACGCTACGCAGATGGGCTGGGAATGCTGGTGGGGCAGGCTGCACATGCCGTTTTGCTTTGGCACGGTGTATTACCGCAGGTCGAGCCAGTGATTGAGCTGCTACAGCAGGAATTATTAGCGTGAACCAGGCCATACAATTTCCTGACCGCGAAGAATGGGATACTGCCGCCAGTGCTATCATCTTTCCCGCCCTGGTTAATGGGATGCAACTCACGTGTGCAATAAAAAAAGATGTACTGGCGTATCGCTTTGGTGGAGAAACAGCGGAGCAATGGCTGGCCATTTTTCGTGAGTATCGCTGGGACCTGGAAGAAGAGGCGGAAGCATTAATCCTGGCCCAGCAGGAAGATGATCACGGTTGGATATGGTTATCCTGAGAAAGATAGTCGTCTTTCCACTTTACATAGTTATTGGCGGAGTACTGCAGGCCCGATCTCTCAGCATCGCTCAAGGGGCGGATCTGTTTTACCGGACTGCCAAGATATAAATAGCCGCTTTCCAGCCGTTTGTGCTGCGGCACCAGGCTTCCCGCGCCAATCATTACGTCATCTTCTATTATCGCGCCATCCAGCACAATGGAGCCCATACCGACCAGTACGCGGTTACCGATGGTACAGCCGTGCAGCATAACTTTATGGCCAACGGTAACATCTTCGCCAATGATTAATGGGTTGCCGTGTGGATTGGATGAAGACTTGTGGGTTACGTGAAGAACGCTGCCATCCTGAATGTTCGTACGAGCCCCTATCGCAACGTAATTCACATCGCCGCGAATCACCACAAGCGGCCAGATCCCGACATCATCCGCCAGACGGACATCGCCAATAACCACGCTGCTGGTATCGATCATCACGCGCTGACCGATACCAGGAAAAAGATCCTTATAAGGACGTAATGTGTCAGACATGTCTACCTCATCATAAATGAATAGTCATGAAGACTTTGGTTGCTTTAACGGCGTTGTGCAAGGGGAGATAGCATCAAAAAATCGCCACTTTGCGCAGGAATGGAGCGAAAGGGATGAAAAATCAACAAACAGAAAAAAAGATCCAAAAAACGCTTGTGCAAAAAAATGGGATCCCTATAATGCGCCTCCATCGACACGGCGGATGTGAATCACTTCACACAAACAGCCGGTCGGTTGAAGAGAAAAATCCTGAAATTCAGGGTTGACTCTGAAAGAGGAAAGCGTAATATACGCCACC
>NZ_JAGEQS010000012.1:0-32270 GCF_017572235.1 Salmonella sp. 32010601201800023SM | reverse complement strand
TTCTGTCTCAGTACGACTTCCCGGGCGACGACACGCCGATCGTTCGTGGTTCTGCTCTGAAAGCGCTGGAAGGCGACGCAGAGTGGGAAGCGAAAATCATCGAACTGGCTGGCTTCCTGGATTCTTACATCCCGGAACCAGAGCGTGCGATTGACAAGCCGTTCCTGCTGCCGATCGAAGACGTATTCTCCATCTCCGGTCGTGGTACCGTTGTTACCGGTCGTGTAGAACGCGGTATCATCAAAGTGGGCGAAGAAGTTGAAATCGTTGGTATCAAAGAGACTCAGAAGTCTACCTGTACTGGCGTTGAAATGTTCCGCAAACTGCTGGACGAAGGCCGTGCCGGTGAGAACGTAGGTGTTCTGCTGCGTGGTATCAAACGTGAAGAAATCGAACGTGGTCAGGTACTGGCTAAGCCGGGCACCATCAAGCCGCACACCAAGTTCGAATCTGAAGTGTACATTCTGTCCAAAGATGAAGGCGGCCGTCACACTCCGTTCTTCAAAGGCTACCGTCCGCAGTTCTACTTCCGTACTACTGACGTGACTGGCACCATCGAATTGCCGGAAGGCGTAGAGATGGTAATGCCGGGCGACAACATCAAAATGGTTGTTACCCTGATCCACCCGATCGCGATGGACGACGGTCTGCGTTTCGCAATCCGTGAAGGCGGCCGTACCGTTGGCGCGGGCGTTGTTGCTAAAGTTCTCGGCTAATCGCTGATAACATTTGACGCAATGCGCAATAAAAGGGCATCATTTGATGCCCTTTTTGCACGCTTTCACACCAGAACCTGGCTCATCAGTGATTTTATTTGTCATAATCATTGCTGAGACAGGCTCTGTAGAGGGCGTATAATCCGAAAGGCGAATAAGCGTTTCGATTTGGATTGCCTCGCGATTGCGGGGTGAAAATGTTTGTAGAATACTTCTGACAGGTTGGTTTATGAGTGCGAATACCGAAGCTCAAGGGAGCGGGCGCGGCCTGGAAGCGATGAAGTGGATAGTTGTTGCCATATTGCTGATCGTCGCAATCGTCGGCAACTACCTCTATCGCGACATGATGCTGCCGCTGCGTGCGCTGGCCGTAGTAATTCTGATTGCTGCAGCGGGTGGTGTCGCGCTGTTGACGACAAAAGGTAAAGCAACCGTTGCTTTTGCCCGTGAAGCGAGAACCGAAGTCCGTAAGGTCATTTGGCCGACTCGCCAGGAAACGCTGCACACCACGCTGATCGTCGCTGCGGTTACCGCAGTTATGTCACTGATCCTGTGGGGACTGGATGGTATTCTGGTTCGCCTGGTATCCTTTATCACTGGCCTGAGGTTCTGAGATGTCTGAAGCACCTAAAAAGCGCTGGTACGTCGTTCAGGCGTTTTCCGGTTTTGAAGGCCGCGTAGCCACATCGCTGCGCGAGCATATCAAATTACACAATATGGAAGAGCTGTTTGGCGAAGTCATGGTGCCGACTGAAGAAGTCGTTGAGATCCGTGGCGGCCAGCGTCGTAAAAGCGAACGCAAATTCTTCCCGGGTTACGTTCTGGTCCAGATGGTCATGAACGACGCAAGCTGGCACCTGGTGCGCAGCGTGCCGCGTGTGATGGGCTTTATCGGCGGTACGTCTGACCGTCCGGCGCCGATCAGCGACAAAGAAGTCGATGCGATCATGAACCGCCTGCAGCAGGTTGGCGATAAGCCGCGGCCGAAAACTCTGTTTGAACCGGGTGAAATGGTTCGTGTTAACGACGGTCCGTTCGCAGACTTTAACGGCGTTGTCGAAGAAGTCGATTATGAGAAGTCTCGCCTGAAAGTGTCTGTTTCTATCTTCGGTCGTGCGACCCCGGTAGAGCTGGACTTCAGCCAGGTTGAGAAAGCGTAAGGCTGCGATCAAAAAAGCAGCGATCTAATCGTTGCATAGGGCGCGAAATTGACATACAATTTCGCGCCTTTTGTTTTTATGGGCCTTATGCCCATAAAGCGATATTTATCACGGGGAGCTTCTTTGAAGCGATACTACCCAATTCGAGGAATTTAGAATGGCTAAGAAAGTACAAGCCTACGTCAAGCTGCAGGTTGCAGCTGGTATGGCGAACCCGAGTCCGCCGGTTGGTCCAGCACTGGGTCAGCAGGGTGTGAACATCATGGAATTCTGCAAAGCGTTCAACGCAAAAACGGATTCCATCGAAAAAGGTCTGCCGATTCCGGTTGTTATTACCGTTTACGCTGACCGTTCTTTCACCTTCGTTACCAAAACGCCTCCGGCAGCTGTTCTGCTGAAAAAAGCGGCTGGTATCAAGTCTGGTTCCGGCAAGCCGAACAAAGACAAAGTAGGTAAAATTTCCCGCGCTCAGCTGCAGGAAATCGCGCAGACCAAAGCTGCCGACATGACTGGTGCCGACATTGAAGCGATGACTCGCTCCATCGAAGGTACTGCACGTTCCATGGGCCTGGTAGTGGAGGACTAAGAAATGGCTAAACTGACCAAGCGTATGCGCGTGATCCGTGAAAAAGTTGATGCGACCAAACAGTACGACATCAACGAAGCTATTGCCCTGCTGAAAGAGCTGGCCACTGCTAAATTCAACGAAAGCGTTGACGTTGCCGTTAACCTCGGCATCGACGCTCGTAAATCTGACCAGAACGTTCGTGGCGCGACTGTACTGCCGCACGGTACTGGCCGTTCTGTTCGCGTTGCCGTATTTACCCAGGGCCCGAACGCTGAAGCAGCTAAAGCTGCTGGCGCTGAGCTGGTAGGTATGGAAGATCTGGCTGACCAGATCAAGAAAGGCGAAATGAACTTCGACGTTGTTATCGCATCCCCGGATGCAATGCGCGTTGTTGGCCAGCTGGGCCAGGTTCTGGGTCCGCGCGGCCTGATGCCAAACCCGAAAGTCGGTACCGTAACGCCGAACGTTGCTGAAGCGGTTAAGAACGCTAAAGCAGGTCAGGTTCGTTACCGTAACGACAAAAACGGCATTATCCACACCACCATCGGTAAAGTGGACTTTGACGCTGACAAACTGAAAGAAAACCTGGAAGCTCTGCTGGTTGCGCTGAAAAAAGCAAAACCGAGCCAGGCGAAAGGCGTGTACATCAAGAAAGTTAGCATCTCCACCACCATGGGTGCTGGCGTTGCCGTTGATCAGGCTGGTCTGAGCGCATCTGCGAACTAAGATTAGTCTTTACGTGGGCGGTGATTTTGTCTACAATCTTACCCCCACGATTCTGTTGAAATATAACAGAGCACTATGCGAGTCATTTGAATTGCAGCAAGGCAGCAAGTGAGTGAATCGCCAGGAGCATAGTTAACTATGTGACTGGTGTGAACGAGCGCAGCTAACACAGGTGCGGTTCAAAGGACGAAGTCATAGAAAGAATTTGTTCGTTGGAGCCTGGCCTATCCAGGCCTCCGTCGAAGACCGCAGGCGTCTCGCAAGAGGCTTAATCCCCTGCGTAGACGGTGACAGAACGCTAAGATTATTTTTGATACTCTGGCTTGTTTCTGCTCACCGTATTAAGACGCTCTTCTCGTTGAGATGAGTGAAGTGAGTTCCGGAACATGAGTTCCGGCAAACATCCAGGAGCAAAGCTAATGGCTTTAAATCTTCAAGACAAACAAGCGATTGTTGCTGAAGTCAGCGAAGTAGCCAAAGGCGCGCTGTCTGCAGTAGTTGCGGATTCCCGTGGCGTAACTGTAGATAAAATGACTGAACTGCGTAAAGCAGGTCGTGAAGCTGGCGTATACATGCGTGTTGTTCGTAACACCCTGCTGCGCCGCGTCGTTGAAGGTACTCAGTTCGAGTGCCTGAAAGACACGTTTGTTGGTCCGACCCTGATTGCATACTCTATGGAACACCCGGGCGCTGCTGCTCGTCTGTTCAAAGAGTTCGCGAAAGCGAATGCAAAATTTGAGGTCAAAGCTGCAGCCTTTGAAGGTGAGCTGATCCCGGCGTCTCAGATCGACCGCCTGGCAACTCTGCCGACCTACGAAGAAGCAATTGCACGCCTGATGGCAACCATGAAAGAAGCTTCGGCTGGCAAACTGGTTCGCACACTGGCTGCTGTACGCGATGCAAAAGAAGCTGCGTAATCGCAGTTGTCTTTATCAAGCATTTGCTTACGTATAAACTTATTCTGATATTCAGGAACAATTTAAATGTCTATCACTAAAGATCAAATCATTGAAGCAGTATCCGCTATGTCCGTAATGGACGTTGTAGAACTGATTTCTGCAATGGAAGAAAAATTCGGTGTTTCCGCTGCTGCTGCTGTAGCTGTAGCTGCTGGCCCGGCTGAAGCTGCTGAAGAAAAAACTGAATTCGACGTAATTCTGAAAGCTGCTGGCGCTAACAAAGTTGCTGTTATCAAAGCAGTACGTGGCGCAACTGGCCTGGGTCTGAAAGAAGCTAAAGACCTGGTAGAATCTGCTCCGGCCGCTCTGAAAGAAGGCGTGAGCAAAGATGACGCTGAAGCACTGAAAAAATCTCTGGAAGAAGCTGGCGCTGAAGTTGAAGTTAAATAAGCCAACCCTTCCGGTTGCAGCCTGAGAAATCAGGCTGATGGCTGGTGACTTTTTAGTCACCAGCCTTTTTGCGCTGTAAGGCGCCAGTAGCGTTTCACACTGTTTGACTACTGCTGTGCCTTTCAATGCTTGTTTCTATCGACGACTTAATATACTGCGACAGAGCGTACGTTCTGTGTAAATCGCAATGAAATGGTTTAAGCGTGATAGCAACAGGCATTGCGGAAAGTATCCATTTTCCGGTCAACAAAATAGTGTTGCACAAACTGTCCCCCGCAGGACAGATGGGTCGACTTGTCAGCGAGCTGAGGAACCCTATGGTTTACTCCTATACCGAGAAAAAACGTATTCGTAAGGATTTTGGTAAACGTCCACAAGTTCTGGATGTACCTTATCTCCTTTCTATCCAGCTTGACTCGTTTCAGAAGTTTATCGAGCAAGATCCTGAAGGGCAGTACGGCCTGGAAGCAGCCTTCCGTTCCGTGTTCCCGATTCAGAGCTACAGCGGTAATTCCGAGCTGCAGTACGTCAGCTACCGCCTTGGCGAACCGGTGTTTGACGTTCAGGAATGTCAGATCCGTGGCGTGACCTATTCCGCACCGCTGCGCGTAAAACTGCGTCTGGTGATCTACGAGCGCGAAGCGCCGGAAGGCACCGTAAAAGACATTAAAGAACAAGAAGTCTACATGGGCGAAATTCCGCTCATGACCGACAACGGTACCTTTGTTATCAACGGTACTGAGCGTGTTATCGTTTCTCAGCTGCACCGTAGTCCTGGCGTCTTCTTTGACTCCGACAAAGGTAAAACCCACTCTTCGGGTAAAGTGCTGTATAACGCGCGCATCATTCCTTACCGTGGTTCCTGGCTGGACTTCGAATTCGATCCGAAGGACAACCTGTTCGTGCGTATCGACCGTCGCCGTAAACTGCCTGCGACCATCATCCTGCGTGCGCTGAACTACACCACTGAGCAGATCCTTGACCTGTTCTTTGAGAAAGTCGTCTTCGAAATTCGCGACAACAAACTGCAGATGGAGCTGATTCCAGAACGTCTGCGCGGCGAAACCGCGTCGTTCGATATCGAAGCTAACGGCAAAGTGTACGTTGAAAAAGGCCGTCGCATTACCGCGCGTCACATCCGTCAGCTGGAAAAAGACGATATCAAGCATATCGAAGTTCCGGTTGAGTACATCGCAGGTAAAGTCGTCTCTAAAGACTACGTTGACGAATCTACTGGCGAGCTGATCTGCGCGGCGAACATGGAGCTGAGCCTGGATCTGCTGGCTAAGCTGAGCCAGTCCGGCCACAAGCGTATCGAAACGCTGTTTACCAACGATCTGGACCACGGCCCGTACATTTCTGAAACGGTACGCGTCGACCCAACTAACGATCGTCTGAGCGCGCTGGTAGAAATCTACCGCATGATGCGCCCTGGTGAGCCGCCGACTCGCGAAGCGGCTGAAAGCCTGTTCGAGAACCTGTTCTTCTCCGAAGACCGCTATGACCTGTCTGCGGTGGGTCGTATGAAGTTCAACCGTTCTCTGCTGCGCGACGAAATCGAAGGTTCCGGTATCCTGAGCAAAGACGACATCATTGATGTCATGAAGAAGCTCATCGATATCCGTAACGGTAAAGGCGAAGTGGATGATATCGACCACCTCGGCAACCGTCGTATCCGTTCCGTCGGCGAAATGGCGGAAAACCAGTTCCGCGTTGGCCTGGTGCGTGTAGAGCGTGCGGTGAAAGAGCGTCTGTCTCTGGGCGATCTGGATACCCTGATGCCTCAGGATATGATCAACGCCAAGCCGATTTCCGCCGCAGTGAAAGAGTTCTTTGGTTCCAGCCAGCTGTCTCAGTTTATGGACCAGAACAACCCGCTGTCTGAGATTACGCACAAACGTCGTATCTCCGCACTCGGCCCAGGCGGTCTGACCCGCGAACGCGCAGGCTTCGAAGTTCGAGACGTACACCCGACGCACTACGGTCGCGTATGTCCTATCGAAACGCCGGAAGGTCCGAACATCGGTCTGATCAACTCCCTGTCCGTGTACGCACAGACTAACGAATATGGCTTCCTTGAGACGCCGTACCGTCGTGTGGTTGATGGCGTGGTTACTGACGAAATTCATTACCTGTCTGCTATCGAAGAAGGCAACTACGTTATCGCTCAGGCGAACTCCAACCTGGATGACGAAGGCCACTTTGTAGAAGATTTGGTTACCTGCCGTAGCAAAGGCGAATCCAGCTTGTTCAGCCGCGACCAGGTTGACTACATGGACGTTTCCACCCAGCAGGTGGTCTCCGTCGGTGCGTCCCTGATCCCGTTCCTGGAACACGATGACGCCAACCGTGCATTGATGGGTGCGAACATGCAACGTCAGGCGGTTCCGACTCTGCGCGCTGACAAGCCGCTGGTGGGTACCGGTATGGAACGTGCTGTCGCCGTCGACTCCGGTGTTACTGCAGTAGCTAAACGTGGCGGTACTGTTCAGTACGTGGATGCGTCCCGTATCGTTATCAAAGTTAACGAAGACGAGATGTACCCGGGCGAAGCGGGTATCGACATCTATAACCTGACCAAATACACCCGCTCTAACCAGAACACCTGTATCAACCAGATGCCATGTGTGTCTCTGGGCGAGCCGGTTGAACGCGGCGACGTGCTGGCAGACGGTCCGTCCACCGACCTCGGTGAACTGGCGCTCGGTCAGAACATGCGCGTGGCGTTCATGCCGTGGAACGGCTACAACTTCGAAGACTCCATTCTCGTTTCCGAGCGTGTTGTCCAGGAAGACCGTTTCACCACCATCCACATTCAGGAACTGGCGTGCGTGTCCCGTGACACCAAGCTGGGGCCGGAAGAGATCACCGCTGACATCCCGAACGTGGGTGAAGCTGCGCTCTCCAAACTGGATGAATCCGGTATCGTTTACATCGGCGCGGAAGTAACCGGCGGCGACATTCTGGTCGGTAAGGTGACGCCGAAAGGTGAAACCCAGCTGACGCCGGAAGAGAAACTGCTGCGTGCGATCTTCGGTGAGAAAGCGTCTGACGTTAAAGACTCTTCTCTGCGCGTACCTAACGGTGTCTCCGGTACGGTTATCGACGTTCAGGTCTTTACTCGCGATGGCGTAGAAAAAGACAAACGTGCTCTGGAAATCGAAGAGATGCAGCTCAAGCAGGCGAAAAAAGACCTGTCTGAAGAACTGCAAATCCTCGAAGCGGGCCTGTTTAGCCGTATCCGTGCGGTACTGGTGTCCGGCGGCGTTGAAGCTGAGAAGCTCGACAAACTGCCGCGCGACCGCTGGCTGGAACTCGGTCTGACCGACGAAGAGAAACAAAATCAGCTGGAACAACTGGCTGAGCAGTATGACGAACTGAAACACGAGTTCGAGAAAAAACTTGAAGCGAAGCGCCGTAAAATCACCCAGGGCGACGATCTGGCGCCGGGCGTGCTGAAGATCGTGAAGGTCTATCTGGCCGTTAAACGCCGTATCCAGCCGGGTGATAAGATGGCAGGTCGTCACGGTAACAAGGGTGTTATCTCTAAGATCAACCCGATCGAAGACATGCCTTACGATGAAAACGGCACGCCGGTAGACATCGTACTGAACCCGCTGGGCGTACCGTCTCGTATGAACATCGGCCAGATTCTGGAAACCCACCTGGGTATGGCTGCGAAAGGTATTGGCGACAAGATTAACGCCATGCTGAAACAGCAGCAGGAAGTCGCCAAACTGCGCGAATTCATCCAGCGTGCCTACGATCTGGGCGCCGACGTTCGTCAGAAAGTCGACCTGAGCACCTTCAGCGATGATGAAGTGCTGCGTCTGGCAGAAAACCTGCGTAAAGGTATGCCGATTGCCACACCAGTGTTTGACGGTGCGAAAGAAGCGGAAATCAAAGAGCTGCTGAAACTGGGCGACCTGCCGACCTCCGGTCAGATCACCCTGTTCGATGGCCGTACGGGTGAACAGTTCGAACGTCCGGTAACCGTCGGTTACATGTACATGCTGAAACTGAACCACCTGGTTGATGACAAGATGCATGCGCGTTCTACCGGTTCTTACAGCCTGGTTACTCAGCAGCCGCTGGGTGGTAAGGCGCAGTTCGGTGGTCAGCGCTTCGGGGAGATGGAAGTGTGGGCGCTGGAAGCTTACGGCGCCGCCTACACCCTGCAGGAAATGCTCACCGTTAAGTCTGATGACGTGAATGGTCGTACCAAGATGTATAAGAACATCGTGGACGGCAACCATCAGATGGAACCGGGTATGCCGGAATCCTTCAACGTTCTGTTGAAAGAGATCCGCTCGCTGGGCATCAACATCGAACTGGAAGACGAGTAATTCTCGCTCAAACAGGTCACTGGTGTCGGGGTAAAACCCGACACCAGATTGTGCTAACTCCGACGGGAGCAAATCCGTGAAAGATTTATTAAAGTTTCTGAAAGCGCAGACTAAAACCGAAGAGTTTGATGCGATCAAAATTGCTCTGGCTTCGCCAGACATGATCCGTTCATGGTCTTTCGGTGAAGTTAAAAAGCCGGAAACCATCAACTACCGTACGTTCAAACCTGAGCGTGACGGCCTTTTCTGCGCCCGTATCTTTGGGCCGGTAAAAGACTACGAGTGCCTGTGCGGTAAGTACAAGCGCCTGAAACACCGTGGTGTTATTTGTGAGAAGTGCGGCGTTGAAGTGACCCAGACCAAAGTACGCCGTGAGCGTATGGGCCACATTGAGCTGGCGTCTCCGACTGCTCACATCTGGTTCCTGAAATCGCTGCCGTCCCGTATCGGTCTGCTGCTCGATATGCCGTTGCGCGATATCGAACGCGTACTGTACTTCGAATCTTATGTGGTTATCGAAGGCGGTATGACCAACCTGGAACGTCAACAGATCCTGACTGAAGAGCAGTATCTGGACGCGCTGGAAGAGTTCGGTGACGAATTCGACGCGAAGATGGGTGCGGAAGCTATCCAGGCCCTGCTGAAGAGCATGGATCTGGAGCAAGAGTGTGAAACTCTGCGCGAAGAGCTGAACGAAACCAACTCCGAAACCAAGCGTAAAAAGCTGACCAAGCGTATCAAACTGCTGGAAGCCTTCGTACAGTCTGGCAACAAGCCAGAGTGGATGATCCTGACCGTTCTGCCGGTTCTGCCGCCAGATCTGCGTCCGCTGGTTCCGCTGGATGGTGGTCGTTTCGCGACTTCTGACCTGAACGATCTGTATCGTCGCGTCATTAACCGTAACAACCGTCTGAAGCGTCTGCTGGATCTGGCTGCGCCGGACATCATCGTACGTAACGAAAAACGTATGCTGCAGGAAGCGGTTGACGCCCTGCTGGATAACGGTCGTCGCGGTCGTGCGATCACCGGTTCTAACAAGCGTCCTCTGAAATCTTTGGCCGACATGATCAAAGGTAAACAGGGTCGTTTCCGTCAGAACCTGCTCGGTAAGCGTGTTGACTACTCCGGTCGTTCTGTTATCACCGTAGGTCCATACCTGCGTCTGCACCAGTGCGGTCTGCCGAAGAAAATGGCGCTGGAGCTGTTCAAACCGTTCATCTACGGCAAGCTGGAATTGCGTGGCCTTGCCACCACCATCAAAGCCGCGAAGAAAATGGTTGAGCGTGAAGAAGCCGTCGTTTGGGATATCCTGGACGAAGTGATCCGCGAACACCCGGTACTGCTGAACCGTGCACCAACACTGCACCGTCTGGGTATCCAGGCATTTGAACCGGTACTGATCGAAGGTAAAGCTATCCAGCTGCACCCGCTGGTTTGTGCGGCCTATAACGCCGACTTCGATGGTGACCAGATGGCTGTTCACGTACCGCTGACGCTGGAAGCCCAGCTTGAAGCGCGTGCGCTGATGATGTCTACCAACAACATCCTGTCTCCGGCGAACGGCGAACCTATCATCGTTCCGTCTCAGGACGTGGTATTGGGTCTGTACTACATGACCCGTGACTGTGTTAACGCCAAAGGCGAAGGCATGGTGCTGACTGGCCCGAAAGAAGCTGAGCGTATCTATCGCGCAGGTCTGGCCTCTCTGCATGCGCGCGTTAAAGTGCGTATCACTGAATATGAAAAAGATGAAAACGGCGAATTCGTTGCGCACACCAGCCTGAAAGACACGACCGTTGGTCGCGCCATTCTGTGGATGATCGTACCGAAAGGTCTGCCTTTCTCCATCGTCAACCAGGCGCTGGGCAAGAAAGCGATCTCCAAAATGCTGAACACTTGCTACCGTATTCTGGGCCTGAAACCGACCGTTATTTTTGCGGACCAGACGATGTACACCGGCTTTGCTTATGCAGCGCGTTCAGGTGCGTCCGTTGGTATTGATGACATGGTCATCCCGGAGAAAAAACACGAGATCATCTCTGAAGCGGAAGCCGAAGTTGCTGAGATCCAGGAGCAGTTCCAGTCTGGTCTGGTAACCGCTGGCGAACGCTATAACAAAGTTATCGATATCTGGGCTGCGGCGAACGATCGTGTATCCAAAGCGATGATGGATAACCTGCAAACCGAAACCGTGATTAACCGTGACGGCCAGGAAGAGCAGCAGGTCTCCTTCAACAGCATCTACATGATGGCCGACTCCGGTGCGCGTGGTTCTGCGGCACAGATTCGTCAGCTGGCCGGTATGCGTGGTCTGATGGCGAAGCCGGATGGCTCCATCATCGAAACGCCAATCACCGCGAACTTCCGTGAAGGTCTGAACGTACTCCAGTACTTCATCTCCACGCACGGTGCGCGTAAAGGTCTGGCGGATACCGCACTGAAAACCGCGAACTCCGGTTACCTGACTCGTCGTCTGGTTGACGTCGCGCAGGATCTGGTAGTGACCGAAGATGACTGTGGTACGCACGAAGGTATCCTGATGACCCCGGTTATCGAGGGTGGCGACGTGAAAGAGCCGCTGCGTGACCGCGTTCTGGGCCGTGTGACAGCAGAAGATGTGCTGAAACCGGGTACCGCGGACATTCTGGTTCCACGCAACACGCTGCTGCACGAACAGTGGTGTGACCTGCTGGAAGCAAACTCCGTTGACGCCGTTAAAGTGCGTTCTGTTGTATCCTGCGACACCGACTTTGGTGTATGTGCGCACTGCTATGGTCGTGACCTGGCGCGTGGCCACATCATCAACAAAGGTGAAGCTATCGGCGTTATCGCGGCACAGTCCATCGGTGAACCGGGTACACAGCTGACGATGCGTACGTTCCACATCGGTGGTGCGGCATCGCGTGCGGCTGCTGAATCCAGCATCCAGGTTAAGAACAAAGGTAGCATCAAGCTCAGCAACGTGAAGTCGGTTGTGAACTCCAGCGGTAAACTGGTTATCACTTCCCGTAACACCGAACTGAAGCTGATCGACGAATTCGGTCGTACCAAAGAGAGCTATAAAGTGCCTTATGGCGCTGTCATGGCGAAAGGTGATGGCGAGCAGGTTGCCGGCGGCGAAACCGTGGCAAACTGGGACCCGCACACCATGCCGGTTATCACCGAAGTGAGTGGTTTCATCCGCTTCACTGACATGATCGACGGTCAGACCATTACGCGTCAGACCGACGAACTGACCGGTTTGTCTTCGCTGGTGGTTCTGGATTCGGCTGAACGTACTACCGGTGGTAAAGATCTGCGTCCGGCGCTGAAAATTGTTGATGCTCAGGGTAATGACGTTCTGATCCCGGGTACCGATATGCCTGCGCAGTACTTCCTGCCGGGTAAAGCGATTGTACAGCTGGAAGATGGCGTACAGATTAGTTCTGGTGACACCCTGGCGCGTATTCCGCAGGAATCCGGCGGTACCAAGGATATTACCGGTGGTCTGCCGCGCGTTGCCGACCTGTTCGAAGCGCGTCGTCCGAAAGAACCGGCAATCCTTGCTGAAATCGCAGGTATCGTTTCCTTCGGTAAAGAAACCAAAGGCAAACGTCGTCTGGTGATTACGCCGGTTGATGGTAGTGACCCGTACGAAGAGATGATTCCGAAATGGCGTCAGCTCAACGTGTTCGAAGGGGAACGTGTAGAACGTGGTGATGTGATTTCCGATGGTCCGGAAGCGCCGCACGACATTCTGCGTCTGCGTGGTGTTCATGCTGTGACGCGTTACATTGTTAACGAAGTTCAGGATGTATACCGTCTGCAGGGCGTTAAGATTAACGATAAACACATCGAAGTTATCGTTCGTCAGATGCTGCGTAAAGCGACCATCGAAAGCGCCGGTAGTTCCGACTTCCTGGAAGGCGAACAGGTTGAATACTCTCGCGTCAAGATCGCTAACCGCGAGCTGGAAGCGAACGGCAAAGTGGGGGCTACCTTCTCCCGCGATCTGCTGGGTATTACCAAAGCGTCTCTGGCAACCGAATCGTTCATCTCTGCCGCATCGTTCCAGGAGACCACGCGTGTCCTGACCGAAGCAGCCGTTGCGGGTAAACGCGACGAACTGCGCGGCCTGAAAGAGAACGTTATCGTGGGTCGTCTGATTCCGGCCGGTACCGGTTATGCGTACCACCAGGATCGTATGCGCCGTCGCGCCGCGGGCGAGCAGCCAGCAACACCGCAGGTCACTGCGGAAGATGCATCTGCAAGCCTGGCAGAACTGCTGAACGCAGGTCTGGGCGGTTCTGATAACGAGTAATCGTTAAATGGTGGAGGGGTATTTATCCCTCCACCAGCTTCATGCTGGATACCGAATCCCGGGTCGCTTGCCTACAAGGAAAGAAAATGCCAGCGATTATTTCATTAATCTATTTAATGTTTAGTCTTTTGGTATTTACAAAAAAGATAACCATTTCAAACGTTCTGTCCGCTTTTTTATTGTTTCTATCGTTATATATACTTCACCATAAATCATTACTTATATTTATTTATTGTCTTATTATTATTGTCGCCACCGTTATTCTTCATCAAGTCAAAACCAGCGCGGATAAAAAAGCCGTATTTTATTTTTCAATGCCATGCTGGCTCTTGATTTTATCTGTAATTATAAATTTAATGAATAAATGAATTATTTTTTCATGACTCTTGTTTCTCGCATTATTTGTGAAAACTCATTGTCACTGCTTATATGAATAAATTGTCCAGTTGTTGCATTATATTTTGCCATCGCACAGGGAAGACTATTACCGCCGTTAGCCATAACAAATTTTGCTTTTGTATTATGATAAAGATTGACGCCAGGAATGGGGTCTTGACCGAATGTATAAGGCGTTGGGACAATCACATTATGTTTGTTTGAGAGCCACTTTGCTAAAATCCCGCCAACGCCATCAACCTGCGTAATAAAAGTAGAGAATCCACAATACTCAAAATTGAAATTTTTTACCATTGGGTTTGATTTTTTCTGTAACATTGAGTCCAAATGTGACTTTAAATTTATCCCATAAATCTAAGTTATTAAAGTCTATTGGCTCGCCATTATAAAATGCCTGCTGTTCATACATTAAATGATAAACCTGTTTTATTGATTGTTTACACGGGATATTTTAAATTATTAAATGGAGTATTTAATTCCATTAAGGTCTTTAGGCCGAAAAAAACACACAGACGACTTTATAATCGGACAATACATCAATCCCAGATGTCCGAGGATGTAGTGCGTATAGGTAAAATGATATGTATTATCTCAGACCTGATCTGACAGTTACCGGTTATTTATACAGATATCTGTCAGATTACATCTGGCTTAACTTTTTCTCAGCCCAGATGCGTTTTCCATCAAGTAACGTTACCATCGGCGTCCGGCCGCAACACATTTTTCCCTGATGGGTTCGCCCCTGATTCCGTTGTTCTGGGGCATCATTTTATGGACAAAAACGATCAGCAGACACGGTTGGAAGAGGGGGCGCCAGCGAAATTACAGTCAGGAACGCTGCCCGAAAACTTCAAGTTCACCGCTATTTCGATAATCCAGTGGCCAGCCCCCGGTCGTCAGTTACTGATGAAGGGGAGAAGGCTGGGCAAAAATGAGGAAGGGATAATTTGCCCTAGTCAGCTTCCATTGCTGACGATGACAAAATAAAAAAACGGGAGGTCGATAACAATCTCCCGTTTTTCGCATTACGTACTCGTTCGTGAAATACTAATGCGTTTACATACGGGTTCACCGCGTTTGCGAAGCGCGCCCCAGCCAACTGTCCCAGTCTTTCCAGACGGGCTGCAATCCTTGCGCGCTTAACGCGCTTGCTACTGTTTCAGGCCGACGGGCATCGTGGGGAGAAAACTGCTCCAGTTCCGGATGATCGTCAGCGTAGCCGCCGGGCTGCGTTTTTGAGAAGGCGCTGACGTTGTTGATTGCCAGAGGAATCACCTGGTCTCGAAACCACGGCGATTCGCGGGTGGAGAGTGATAATTCAATTTCCGGCGCCAATAACCGGAAAGCGCAAATCGTTTGCACCAGTTGCTTTTCATCCATCACAGATGCGGGTTCCACACCGCCAGTACACGGACGCAGACGCGGGAAGGAAACAGAATAGCGACTCTGCCAGTACTGTTTTTGCATCCACAACAGATGCTCCGCCACCATATAGCAATCCACCCGCCAGTTGTCCGACAGACCAATTAGCGCGCCAAGACCGATTTTGTCGATACCTGCCCGGCCTAACCGATCCGGCGTTTCCAGCCGCCAGAAAAAGTCCTGTTTCTTTCCCTTCAGGTGATGCTGTGCATAGATTGCCTCATGATAAGTCTCCTGATAAACCATCACGCCATCGATCCCCAGCGTTTTGAGCTCCGCATAGTTTTCTTGCGACAAGGGCTGGACTTCCATCTGTAAAGAGGAAAATTGACGGCGGATGGTGGGTAAATGACGGCGAAAATAGTCCATGCCGACTTTGGCCTGATGTTCGCCGGTGACTAACAGCAGATGCTCAAAGCCCAGTTTACGGATAGCATCGCACTCCCTTTGAATATCCACCTCATCCAGCGTTTTACGCTTAATGCGGTTGCTCATCGAAAAACCGCAGTAGGTACAGTCGTTGGCACAGAGGTTTGAGAGATAAAGCGGCACGTAGAAACTGACGGTGTTGCCAAAGCGTTGTCGGGTCAGCCTTTGCGCCCGCTGCGCTATCGGTTCCAGATAATCGGCGGCGGCGGGGGAGAGCAGTGCCATCAAATCATCCCGGCTAAGATGCGCGGCGTTCAGCGCACGTTCCACGTCAGCGGCGGTTTTACCATTGATGCGCAGGCGAATATCGTCCCACTCCAGTTGCCGCCAACGGTCGGTGAAGGTTTTCATGACAGGGCCTCCAGAAATCCGGTGAGCGGGCTGGTGGCGTTGGCGTAGGTGCTACGATTACCCGGCACCGCCTGACGCGCCAGTAATCCGGCTTCCACCGCCAGACGGAAAGCGGTTGCCATCATCACCGGATCGTCCGCCACGGCAATCGCCGTGTTGACCAGCACCGCATCAGCGTCCATTTCCAGCGCCTGCGCCGCATGGCTGGGCACTCCAATGCCCGCATCAACCACCACCGGCACGGTGGACTGCTGGATAATAATCTCCAGCATCGCTTTGGTTTCCAGCCCCTGATTCGAACCGATAGGCGCGCCGAGCGGCATCACCGCCGCGCAGCCGACCTCTTCCAGCCGCTTGCACAACACCGGATCCGCGCCGCAGTAGGGCAGCACCACAAAACCCTGCTTCACCAGCGCCTCGGCGGCTTTTAGCGTTTCGATCGGATCCGGCAGCAGCCAGCGGGCGTCCGGATGGATTTCTAATTTCAGCCAGTGGGTTCCCAGCGCTTCGCGCGCCAGTTGGGCGGCGAAGATTGCCTCTTCGGCGGTTTTCGCCCCGGAGGTATTGGGCAGCAGCGTGACGCCCGCTTCAATCAGCGGCGCCAGGATAGCGTCGTTGTGCTGACGTAAATCCACGCGCTTCATCGCCAGTGTCACCAACTGGCTGCCGGAGGCGCGAATTGCCTCGACCATCAGTTGCGATGAGGCAAACTTCCCGGTACCGGTGAACAGATGTGAATCAAACGTTTTGTCGGCAATACGTAACATATCAACCCCCTGCAATAACCTGAAAAAACAGGATCTGGTCGCCTTCCTGCACGATTTGCTGTTCCCACTGCTCGCGCGGCAGGATCTGCTGATTGAGCGCCAGCGCCGCGCCCGGTTTAAGCTGATTGAGTTGCGTGAGCAGCTCACTGACGGTTTGCCCTGCGGCGCACTGCATCGGTTCATCATTGAACTGAATCTGCATGTTGCCCTCCGCAGACCGGACAGCCGCTGGCACGACGCAGCGCCAGGCTGCGCCACTGGCTGGTTTTGCCGTCAAACAGGCGTAGCTCTCCGCTGGGCGTCTCAATACCGCTGAGTAATTTGATTGCCTCCAGCGCCTGCAAAGTGCCCATCACGCCAACAACCGGTCCGACGATACCGGCGGTACGGCAGTTGCGTTCAGGCTCGACATCGTCCGGCCACAGGCAGCGGTAACAGCCTTGTTCCCACGGTGGTGTGAGGACCATTAGCTGGCCGCCAAAGCCGACGGCGCTGGCGGAAATTAACGGAGTGTTGAGCGCCACACAGGCGGCGTTAATCTCCTGGCGCGTCGCCATGTTATCGGTACAGTCGAGCACTACGTCGGCGTGTGCTACCGCGTTTTTAAGCACATCGCCAGTCAGACGTTGTTGCAATACGATCAGCTTGCTACCGGGGTTGAGCTGCGCCAGCCGTAGTTTTGCCGCCTGCGCCTTCGGGTGGGCGATATCATCAGTGGTAAATAGAATCTGGCGCTGTAAATTGCTCAGATGAATGTCGTCATCGTCTACCAGCGTTAGTTTGCCGATGCCTGCTCCCGCCAGATACAGCGCGGCAGGCGAACCCAATCCGCCTAAGCCGACAATCAATACATGGCTATTGAGCAACTTTTGCTGGCCTTCAATCGCGATATCGCCGAGCAGGATCTGGCGGCTATAACGCATAAAATCATGGTCATTCATCGCCGACTCCTGCGATTGCCAGCAGCTCTGCAGTGGCTTCACGCCAGTCTGCGGCCTGAGTAATAGCGCTAACCACAGCCACGCTGCCGACGCCGGTCGCCAGTACCGCCGGAGCGCGTTCAAGGCTGATGCCGCCGATCGCGACGGTCGGGTAATCCGCCAGTCGTTCAATATGACTGGCCAACTGCGCCAGCCCCTGCGGGGCGGAAGGCATTTGCTTGGTTTGCGTGGGGAAGACATGACCCAGCGCGATATAAGAAGGCTTAGCGGCCAGCGCGACGTCTATCTCCATATCATCGTGGGTCGATACGCCGAGGCGTAACCCCGCCGCCTGAATGGCCTTCAGGTCGGTGGTTTCGAGGTCTTCCTGGCCCAGATGCACGCCGTAGGCGTTGTGCTTAATCGCCAGTCGCCAGTAGTCGTTGATAAACAGGCGGGCGTCATAACGACGCCCCAGCGCGATGGCGGCGATAACGTCGGCTTCCACCTCTTCATCGCGTTTATCTTTGATACGCAACTGGATCGTGCGTACGCCCGCCTCCAGCAGGCGTTCAATCCATTCAACGCTGTCTACCACCGGGTAAAGCCCGAGGCGGAACGGCACGGTTGGGAAATCAGGCTGATACATCAGGCTTCCTCCCGTTTGAGATAAATTTCGCCGCCTTTGGCGCGGAAGTTCTCCGACATATCCGCCATGCCGACTTCAATGGCTTGCGCGGCGGCGTAGTCACGTACTTCCTGGCTGATTTTCATCGAGCAGAACTTCGGCCCGCACATGGAACAGAAGTGAGCGACCTTACCGGACTCCTGCGGCAGGGTTTCATCGTGATAAGCGCGGGCGGTGAACGGGTCGAGTGCGAGGTTAAACTGATCTTCCCAGCGGAATTCAAAGCGCGCTTTCGACATGGCGTTATCGCGGATCTGCGCGCCCGGATGTCCTTTGGCTAAATCCGCGGCGTGGGCGGCGATTTTGTAGGTGATTAGCCCCTGCTTCACATCTTCTTTGTTCGGCAGGCCGAGATGCTCTTTCGGCGTCACATAACACAGCATCGCGCAGCCAAACCAGCCGATCATTGCGGCACCGATCCCGGAGGTGAAGTGGTCATAGCCCGGCGCGATATCGGTGGTCAATGGCCCTAAGGTGTAGAACGGTGCTTCATGGCAGCTCTCCAGCTCTTCGGTCATGTTGCGCTGAATCATATGCATGGGTACATGACCCGGGCCTTCAATCATCACCTGCACGTCGTATTCCCAGGCGATTTTGGTCAGCTCGCCCAGCGTATGCAGCTCGGAGAACTGCGCTTCGTCGTTGGCGTCCTGAATGGAGCCGGGGCGCAGGCCGTCGCCTAACGACAGGGAAACGTCGTAGGCGGCGCAGATTTCGCAGATCTCGCGGAAATGTTCGAACAGGAAGTTCTCTTTGTGATGCGAGAGGCACCACTTCGCCATGATCGAACCGCCGCGCGAGACAATCCCGGTCAGGCGTTTGGCGGTCATCGGCACGTAGCGCAACAGCACGCCCGCGTGAATGGTGAAGTAGTCGACGCCCTGTTCGGCCTGCTCCAGCAGCGTGTCGCGGAACGCTTCCCAGGTAAGATCTTCGGCGATCCCGTTGACCTTCTCCAGCGCCTGGTAGATCGGGACGGTGCCGATCGGTACCGGGCTGTTACGCAGGATCCATTCGCGGGTTTCGTGGATATAGCGGCCGGTGGAGAGGTCCATAACCGTATCCGCGCCCCAGCGGGTTGACCACACCAGTTTTTCCACCTCTTCTTCGATGGAGGAGGTGACCGCCGAGTTACCGATATTGGCGTTGACCTTCACCAGGAAGTTGCGGCCGATAATCATCGGCTCCGATTCCGGGTGGTTGATGTTGGCGGGAATAATCGCGCGGCCCGCGGCGACTTCATCACGCACGAATTCCGGGGTGATGTTTTCCGGCAGGCGCGCGCCAAAGTTCATCCCCGGATGCTGGTGGCGCAGCACTTCACTGCGAATGCGCTCGCGGCCCATATTTTCACGGATGGCGATGAACTCCATTTCGGGAGTGACGATCCCCTGGCGGGCGTAGTGTAACTGGGTGACGCGCTTGCCCGCTTTAGCGCGTTTTGGCGTCAGCAGGCCGGTAAAACGCAGATCGTCCAGGCCATCGTCGGCCAGACGTTCTCTGGTATAAGCCGAGCTACGGTCGTCTAATTCTTCGCTATCGTTACGTGCGTCAATCCATAGCTGGCGCAGTTTCGCCAGACCCTGCTGGACGTTAATCGCCACCTCAGGATCGCCATAGGGGCCGGAGGTGTCGTATACCGGTACGGCTTCGTTCTCTTCAAACTGCGGGTTGTCTTTACTGCCGCCGATGAGCGTGGGGCTAAGTTGAATTTCGCGCATCGGTACGCGAATATCATGCTGCGAACCGGTCACGTAGATGCGTTTCGAGTTGGGAAACGCGGTGCCTTCCAGCGTATCGATAAAATGCTGGGCTTTAGCGCGCTGCTCGCGGCGGGTTAACGTTGTTGTAGACATAGCTCATTCCAAAAAATTAAGGACGTGGCTTGTCAGACGACGGATGGAGTAATGGATGTGCGCCGCCCGTAAAGGCAGCAGCAAAAAGCAGAATTACTCTTGTTCCCTTCGCAGGTATTAACCTGATCAGGTTCCGCGGATCCCGAATTAACGGTCTCAGCCTTTTCCACTTCATCCTTCGCGCTGCCTCTTCGTTGGCTTCGTCCGCTCACTCCAGTCACTTACTTATGTAAGCTCCTGGAGATTCACCGACTTGCCGCCTTGACGCATCACGAACGCTTTTGTGGAAAATTAGCACTCCGACAAGATAACCGCCCCTCCGAAGAGGGGGCTGAAGTAAACTACCCGTTACTCGCGCAGAACTCAAGCGGGACGTTTGACTCTGGCGCCGTCGTGCATCGCATCAAACACCAGCATAATCAGCTTGTCTTCCAGCACAAAGCGGGCTTCCAGCGCTTCGCCGATATCTGACAGAGCTTGTTGAAATTCGAGACAATTATCGTGATCGATGGCAGTTTCCAGGCTGGTGTCGTAATAATCCATAATGCGCTGCGTATTATCTTCCAGCAGTGGCCAGATTTTTGCCGCATGTAAAAGCTGACCGTTTCCTTCCAATTTATGGAGAATACGTTCATAAATACTGAAGTGCCCGGCGGAAAGGTAATCGACCAGGCTCTGACAAAAATCATCCAGCGCTTTTTCATTCAGCCGCATGTACGATTCTTTGCCAGGCTTAATGCCAACCAGATTGTAGTAAGCCACGAGCAGGTGCTTACGTACATCCAGCCAGCGATCGACCAGTTTGTTGCTTCCGCCAACGCGCTCCGTCAGGTTTTCCAGCTGGTTTAGCATGATTGTCTCCGCAAGTTAGATAAAGGCTGCTCGCCATGAATGTAAAAATAATGTTAACAACATGCCAGTGAAGCAAAGGTAGTGCAAGAGCTATGGATCGTATAATTGAGAAATTAGATAGTGGCTGGTGGATCGTCAGCCATGAACAAAAATTATGGTTGCCGTATGGGGAATTACCACACGGGCTGGCGGCAAATTTCGATCTTGTGGGGCAGCGCGCACTCCGGATAGGTGAATGGCAAGGCGAGCCCGTCTGGCTGGTGTTACAGCATCGACGCCATGATATGGGCTCGGTTCGCCAGGTTATCGATCAGGATGCAGGGCTGTTTCAACTGGCGGGACGTGGCGTACAGTTGGCGGAGTTTTATCGTTCGCATAAATTTTGCGGCTATTGCGGGCACCCTATGCACCCGAGTAAAACCGAATGGGCGATGCTGTGCAGCCATTGCCGCGAGCGTTACTACCCGCAAATCGCCCCTTGCATTATCGTCGCGATCCGCCGTGAGGATTCGATCCTCCTTGCCCAGCACGTTCGCCACCGCAACGGCGTGCATACCGTGCTGGCCGGGTTTGTTGAAGTCGGCGAAACCTTAGAACAGGCGGTCGCGCGAGAGGTAATGGAGGAGAGCGGGATTAAGGTGAAAAATCTGCGCTATGTGACTTCCCAGCCGTGGCCTTTCCCGCAGTCGTTGATGACCGCTTTTATGGCGGAGTATGACAGCGGCGAGATTGTCATCGACCCGAAAGAACTGTTGGAAGCAAATTGGTACCGTTATGACGATCTGCCGCTACTACCGCCACCGGGCACCGTCGCGCGCCGTTTGATCGAAGATACGGTGGCAATGTGTCGGGCTGAATATGATTGACATGTTACACTGGGCGCATCAACGCTAAAGGAATGTAAAAATGACCGAACTCAAAAACGATCGTTATCTACGTGCGCTGCTGCGCCAGCCCGTTGATGTTACGCCAGTGTGGATGATGCGCCAGGCGGGCCGTTATCTACCGGAGTACAAAGCCACTCGCGCTCAGGCGGGCGATTTTATGTCGCTGTGCAAAAATGCCGAACTGGCTTGCGAGGTCACTTTACAGCCGCTGCGCCGTTATCCGCTTGATGCGGCGATCCTTTTCTCGGATATCCTGACGATTCCGGACGCGATGGGCCTGGGGCTCTATTTTGAAGCTGGGGAAGGCCCGCGCTTTACAGCCCCTGTCACCTGCAAAGCCGACGTTGAAAAACTGCCGATTCCGGATCCAGAAGGTGAACTGGGCTACGTGATGAATGCGGTGCGTACGATTCGCCGCGAACTAAAAGGCGAGGTTCCGCTGATCGGCTTCTCCGGCAGCCCGTGGACGCTGGCGACTTACATGGTGGAAGGCGGCAGTAGCAAAGCCTTCACGGTGATTAAAAAGATGATGTACGCCGACCCGCAGGCGTTGCATCTGCTGCTGGATAAGTTGGCGAAAAGCGTCACGCTGTACCTCAACGCGCAGATTAAAGCGGGTGCGCAGTCGGTGATGATTTTCGATACCTGGGGCGGCGTGCTGACTGGCCGCGATTACCAGCAATTCTCCCTCTACTACATGCATAAAATCGTCGATGGCCTGCTGCGTGAAAACGACGGTCGCCGCGTGCCGGTAACGCTGTTCACTAAAGGTGGCGGTCAGTGGCTGGAGGCGATGGCGGAAACCGGCTGCGACGCGCTGGGTCTCGACTGGACGACAGATATCGCCGATGCGCGCCGTCGCGTTGGTCATAAAGTGGCGCTGCAGGGCAATATGGACCCCTCGATGCTGTATGCGCCGCCGGCACGGATCGAAGACGAAGTAGCGACTATACTTGCTGGTTTCGGTCAGGGAGAAGGGCACGTCTTTAACCTTGGACATGGCATCCATCAGGATGTGCCGCCAGAACATGCTGGCGCATTTGTGGAGGCAGTGCACCGACTTTCTGCGCAGTATCACAACTAAGGAGTTAGTATGGATCTCGCGTCGCTACGCGCTCAACAGATAGAACTTGCTTCATCGGTTTGCCGCGAAGATCGCCTGGACAAAGATCCGCCAGCGTTTATCGGCGGGGCGGACGTCGGTTTTGAGCAGGGGGGCGAGGTGACGCGGGCGGCGATGGTATTGCTGAAATATCCGTCGCTTGAACTGGTCGAGTACAAGGTGGCGCGTATTGCCACCACCATGCCGTATATCCCCGGCTTTCTCTCTTTTCGTGAATATCCTGCTCTGCTGGCGGCGTGGGAACAGCTCTCGCAAAAGCCCGATTTGCTGTTTGTGGACGGTCACGGTATTTCGCATCCGCGTCGGCTTGGCGTCGCCAGTCATTTTGGACTGTTGGTGGACGTGCCGACCATCGGCGTGGCGAAAAAACGGCTATGCGGTAAATTTGAACCACTTTCCACCGAACCTGGCGCACTTAGCCCCTTAATGGATAAAGGCGAGCAACTGGCGTGGGTATGGCGCAGCAAGGCGCGCTGTAATCCGCTGTTTATCGCGACAGGGCACCGGGTCAGTACTGACAGCGCGCTGGCGTGGGTACAGCGCTGTATGAAAGGGTATCGCCTGCCGGAGCCGACGCGCTGGGCGGATGCCGTCGCTTCCGGACGTCCGGCGTTTGTTCGTTGGCAAGAAATTCAGCGCTGATTCAGGTAAACTGCCGCTAATTTCCGATTCGAGATTCCATCATGTTACAAAACCCGATTCATTTGCGTCTGGAGCGGCTGGAAAGCTGGCAGCACGTTACCTTTATGGCCTGCTTGTGCGAGCGCATGTACCCGAACTACGCCATGTTTTGCAAGCAGACGGAATTCGGCGACGGACAGATCTACCGTCGCATTCTGGATCTGATCTGGGAAACCCTGACGGTGAAAGATGCAAAGGTCAATTTCGATAGCCAACTGGAGAAGTTTGAAGAGGCAATTCCGGCAGCTGACGACTATGATCTGTACGGCGTTTACCCGGCGATTGATGCCTGCGTCGCATTAAGCGAATTAATGCATTCTCGCCTTAGCGGCGAAACGCTGGAACACGCTATTGAGGTTAGTAAGACTTCCATTACTACGGTAGCGATGTTGGAAATGACTCAGGCTGGTCGGGAAATGACCGATGAGGAGCTCAAAACGAACCCTGCCGTTGAACAGGAATGGGATATTCAGTGGGAAATATTCCGACTTTTAGCCGACTGCGAAGAACGCGATATTGAACTGATAAAAGGGCTCAGGGCAGACCTGCGCGAGGCTGGTGAGAGCAATATCGGTATAAATTTTCAGCAATGACACCAGAAAACGTGATTTAACGTCTGATTTGTCGTGCCATAAGGCTTCCCTTATGCCCCCCGTCTGGTCTACATTTGGGAGGCGAAAAAAAGTGGCTATCGGTGCGTGTATGCAGGAGAGTGCTTTTCTGGCATTTCCGTCGCACTCGATGCTTAGCAAGCGATAAACACATTGTAAGGATAACTTATGAACAAGACTCAACTGATTGATGTAATTGCAGACAAAGCAGAACTGTCCAAAACCCAGGCTAAAGCTGCTCTGGAATCCACTCTGGCTGCTATTACTGAGTCTCTGAAAGAAGGCGATGCTGTACAACTGGTTGGTTTCGGTACCTTCAAAGTGAACCACCGTGCTGAGCGCACTGGCCGTAACCCACAGACCGGTAAAGAAATCAAAATCGCCGCCGCTAACGTACCGGCGTTTGTTTCTGGTAAAGCTCTGAAAGACGCAGTTAAGTAAGACGCGTAGCTGTGAACAGTTTTATCGAAGGGGCTCGTCAGCCCCTTTTGTCTGTCTGGCGTCGCGCGTTTCTGTTTTCTGGCGCGCTGTTGCTGACTGCCTGCAGTCATAACGCTTCACCGCCTCCGTTTACTGCCAGCGGCTTTGCCGGCGATCACGGCGCGGTGCGTATCTGGCGTAAAGATACGAACGATGAAGTCCATCTGCTTTCTGTTTTTAGCCCGTGGCATAGCGGCAGCACGACGACCAGCGAATATCGTTGGCAGGGTGATACGCTTTCGCTTATTGAACTCAATATTTACAGCAAACCGCCAGAACATATTCGCGCGCGTTTCGACGCTCATGGCGAACTCAGTTTTATGCAGCGTGAAGTCGGGGGGCAGAAGCAGCAGCTTTCCAACGATCAGATTGCCTTGTATCGTTATCGCGCCGAACAAATCCGTCAGACCAGCGACGCCTTGCGCCTGGGGCGGGTCATACTACGCCAGGGACGCTGGCACGCCGACCATACGGTAACCACCTGTGAAGGTGAAACGCTGAAACCGGATCTGGATTCCTGGGCAATAAGCCACATTGAGCGCCGCCAGAACCACTCATCGGTAGAGGTGAGCGTAGCATGGCTGGAGGCGCCGGAAGGATCGCAACTTTTGCTGGTGGCGAATTCAGATTTCTGTCACTGGCAGCCGCAAGCGAAAACCTTTTGATGGAATACCGAATGGCGAAGCCGCCATTCGGCAAACATGCTTTACCAGTTTCCCATACCCATATGACCGCCGCCGCGATGATAACCGCCGCCATAGCCGCCGCAACCGCCATAGCCCATTCCTGCGCCGCGTGGTATGCCAGCCTGCGCCATCGCGACATCCCGTTTCACGCGTTGCTCATCTAACTTCTGGCCTAATGACTCCATCTCTTTGGCAACCGCGTTAATTTTCGCAGTATCCGGCGAACTGGCGGTCAGTAGCGCATTGTATTCATAACGTTTGGATATCAGTTGCTGGCGCAGCGCGCTGGTCTGCGTATAGTAATCATCATAAATCTTCTGCGCCGTCGCCTGCTGTTCCGTGGTTAACGGGCTACCTCCCTGTTGCCACATACCGTCATTGTTGCCCCAGTGATGCCCGGCGAAGGCGGCGCCGGAGCTCAGGGCCAAAAGAGAGAGGGCGATTAGCGCGATAGCTGATTTATTGTTCCGTTTCATTTTGCGTTCTCCTGTTGCTCATCTTATCCTCTCTCTTGCATCTTCCGTGCCAGGTAACTATTCCTTGTCGGGCAGCGAGTTAACCCGCTTCAGGCGGCAAAAAGCGAGTAAAAATGACTCGCATGACCCGCCTGGCGAGTCATTTTTACCCATCCGTATCCGAAAGGGTGTGCGACAACGCGCGGTTATGCGGAGCGAAGAATGGCATGATCTCTGCTTAAGTAAGGAAAATAAAAACGAGCCGGGGAAGCCTGTGAGTTTTATACGATTACATAAAGATGCCGCTGCAATGTGGTTGAGTCGGCTGTTACCTGCGGCGATCTTCATTCTGGTGGGGCTATTTTCCATTATGGTCATTCGCGACTATGGCCGTGAGAGCGCTGCCGCCAGGCAGACGCTGCTGGAAAAGGGAAATGTACTCATTCGCGCACTGGAGTCCGGCACGCGAGTAGGTATGGGAATGCGGATGCATCACGCGCAGCAGCAGACATTGCTGGAAGAGATGGCGGGTCAGCCAGGCGTGTTGTGGTTCGCTGTAACGGATGCGCAGGGGGTAATCATCACTCATAGCAACCCTGGCATGGTGGGCAAATCGCTCTATTCCGCATCTGAAATGCATCAACTAAACCCCGGGCCGCAGGAGCGTTGGCGGCGTGTCGACGTTGTTGCTAACGGCGAGACGGTGCCTGCGCTGGAAATTTACCGTCAGTTCCAGCCGCTTTTCGGTATGAGAGGTCACGGTATGAGGGGGCACGGCATGGCGCGTAGCGCCAATGACGACGAACCAGCGAAACAAACTATTTTTATTGCCTTTGACGCCAGCGAGCTGGCCGCGACACAGGCAAGGGAGTGGCGTAATACGCTGATTGTGTTGTCTGCGTTAGCGGCGGTGCTGTTGGCAACGTTACTGGCGTTTTTTTGGCATCAGCGTTATCAGCGCTCGCACAGAGAACTGCTTGATGCAATGAAGCGTAAAGAAAAGCTGGTGGCGATGGGGCATCTGGCGGCGGGCGTCGCGCACGAAATTCGTAACCCGCTCTCGTCCATCAAAGGGCTGGCGAAATACTTTGCCGAGCGCACGCCTGCCGGCGGCGAGTCGCATGAACTGGCGCAGGTGATGGCCAAAGAGGCCGACCGTTTGAACCGGGTGGTAAGCGAATTGCTCGAACTGGTAAAGCCCGCGCATCTGACGCTCCAGGCGGTTAACCTCAATGATATTATTACTCACTCCCTGAATCTGGTCAGTCAGGATGCCCAAAGCAGAGAGATTCAGTTGAGATTCACGGCGAATGAGACGCTTAAGCGTATTCAGGCTGACCCGGACAGGCTGACTCAGGTGCTATTGAATTTGTACCTGAACGCTATTCATGCGATTGGCCGCCAGGGAACGATTACCGTAGAGGCAAAAGAAAGTGGGACCGACCGCGTTATCATCACTGTTACCGATAGCGGGAAAGGGATCGCCCCGGATCAGCTGGAGGCGATTTTTACACCTTATTTTACGACCAAAGCTGACGGGACAGGCCTGGGGCTGGCGGTGGTGCAAAATATCATCGAACAGCATGGCGGCGCGATTAAGGTGAAAAGTATTGAGGGTAAAGGCGCGGTCTTTACTATCTGGTTGCCAGTGATAGCGAGACAACAGGATTAACAAGGGTGATACGCGGAAAAATCGATATTCTGGTTGTGGATGATGATGTAAGCCACTGCACGATTTTACAGGCGCTGCTTCGGGGCTGGGGCTATAACGTCGCTCTGGCCTACAGTGGGCATGATGCGTTGGCTCAGGTGCGTGAGAAAGTCTTTGATCTGGTACTGTGCGATGTGCGTATGGCGGAGATGGACGGTATCGCCACGCTGAAGGAGATTAAAGCGCTCAATCCCGCCATTCCGATTTTGATTATGACGGCATTCTCCAGCGTGGAAACGGCGGTAGAGGCGTTGAAAGCCGGCGCGCTCGACTATTTAATTAAACCGCTGGATTTTGACCGTCTGCAGGAGACGCTGGAAAAGGCGTTGGCGCATACGCGGGAAACGGGCGCTGAATTGCCATCGGCGTCGGCTGCGCAATTTGGCATGATTGGCAGCAGCCCGGCGATGCAACATTTACTGAATGAAATCGCGATGGTTGCACCATCAGACGCCACGGTATTGATTCACGGAGACTCCGGCACGGGTAAAGAGCTGGTGGCGCGGGCGCTACACGCCTGTAGCGCCCGGAGCGATAAACCGCTGGTCACGCTCAACTGCGCGGCGCTTAATGAATCGCTGCTGGAGTCCGAGCTGTTTGGTCACGAAAAAGGTGCGTTTACCGGTGCGGATAAACGTCGGGAGGGACGCTTTGTCGAAGCTGACGGCGGGACATTGTTTCTTGATGAAATCGGCGATATCTCGCCGTTAATGCAGGTACGTTTGCTGCGGGCGATTCAGGAGCGCGAAGTGCAACGCGTGGGAAGTAACCAGACGATATCTGTGGATGTTCGGTTAATTGCCGCTACCCACCGCGATCTGGCGGAAGAGGTGAGTGCTGGTCGTTTTCGCCAGGATCTCTATTACCGCCTGAATGTGGTGGCGATTGAAATGCCTTCTTTGCGCCAGCGTCGGGAAGATATTCCGCTACTGGCAGACCATTTTCTGCGGCGTTTTGCCGAACGTAACCGAAAAGCGGTGAAGGGGTTTACGCCGCAGGCGATGGATCTGCTGATCCACTACGACTGGCCGGGCAATATCCGTGAGCTGGAAAACGCTATCGAGCG
Organism: Salmonella sp. 32010601201800023SM; assembly: GCF_017572235.1. Classification (NCBI taxonomy): domain Bacteria; kingdom Pseudomonadati; phylum Pseudomonadota; class Gammaproteobacteria; order Enterobacterales; family Enterobacteriaceae; genus Salmonella; species Salmonella sp. 32010601201800023SM. Next base: position 3,724 of record NZ_JAGEQS010000012.1, on the reverse strand, counting down.
GGCGGTGGTGTTGCTGACGGGAGAATACATTTCTGAACGCGAATTGCCTCTCGCTATTGCCGCGACGCCGATAAAAACGGAATACAGCGCCGAAATCCAACCGTTGGTCGATGTGGAGAAAGAGGTGATTCTGGCGGCGCTGGAAAAAACGGGCGGCAATAAAACGGAAGCCGCCCGTCAATTGGGCATTACGCGCAAAACGCTGCTGGCTAAACTCAGCCGTTAGTTCTGTTCACGCTCGATGGCGCGCCAGCCGATGTCGTTACGGCTGAAGCTGCCGTCCCAGCGGATGTCGGTCATCAGGGCGTAAGCGCGTTTCTGCGCTTCGGCCACGGTGTGGCCCAGCGCGGTGGCGCACAGGACGCGTCCGCCGCTGGTCAACACGCGGTCGTCATCGGCGAGTTTGGTGCCCGCGTGGAAAACCTTACCGTCAGCCACTTCTTCCAGCGGCAGACCTTGGATCTCGTCGCCGGTGCTGTAGCTGCCCGGATAACCGCCCGCGGCGATCACCACGCCTAATGAAGCGCGCTCGTCCCACTCGGAGGTTTTCTCATCCAGCTTGCCGTCGCAGGCGGCCAGGCACAGATCCACCAGGTCCGACTTCATGCGCAGCATGATTGGCTGGGTTTCCGGATCGCCAAAGCGACAGTTGAACTCGATTACCTTCGGGTTGCCCTGCTTGTCGATCATCAGGCCCGCATACAGGAAGCCGGTGTAGGTATTCCCTTCCGCCGCCATGCCTTTTACGGTTGGCCAGATGATGCGTTCCATGGTGCGCTGGTGCACTTCATCAGTCACCACCGGCGCCGGGGAGTAAGCACCCATCCCGCCAGTGTTCGGGCCGGTATCACCGTTTCCCACGCGTTTGTGGTCCTGGCTGGTGGCCATCGGCAGCACGTGCTCGCCGTCGACCATCACGATAAAGCTTGCTTCTTCGCCGTCGAGGAACTCTTCAATCACGATACGGTGGCCCGCGTCGCCAAAGGCGTTGCCTGCCAGCATGTCATGAACGGCGGCTTCGGCTTCTTCCAGCGTCATTGCGACGATAACACCTTTACCCGCAGCCAGACCATCGGCCTTGATGACGATCGGCGCGCCTTTCTCACGCAGATAAGCCAGGGCTGGCTCAATCTCGGTGAAATTCTGGTATTCCGCCGTCGGGATGTGATGACGCGCAAGAAAATCTTTGGTGAAGGCTTTGGAGCCTTCCAGCTGCGCAGCGCCTTCAGTTGGGCCGAAGATCTTCAGGCCAGCGGCGCGGAATGCATCGACCACGCCAATCACCAGCGGCGCTTCCGGGCCGACGATGGTCAGATCAATCTTCTCGTTCTGGGCAAAGCTCAGCAGCGCCGGAATATCGGTGACCCCAATAGCCACGTTCTGCAGCGCGGGTTCCAGCGCGGTGCCCGCGTTGCCCGGTGCGACAAAAACGGTATCAACCAGCGGCGACTGTGCGGCTTTCCAGGCCAGCGCGTGTTCGCGCCCGCCGTTACCAATGACTAAAACTTTCATCGTCTGCTCCCTGAATTAATGGCGGAAGTGGCGCATGTCGGTGAAGATCATCGCAATGCCGTGTTCATCGGCAGCGGCAATCACTTCATCATCACGGATAGAACCGCCAGGCTGGATAACGCAGCTCACGCCGACAGCGGCAGCGGCATCAATACCGTCACGGAACGGGAAGAAGGCGTCGGAAGCCATGGCTGAGCCTTTCACTTCCAGACCTTCGTCAGCCGCTTTAATGCCAGCGATTTTCGCGGAGTACACGCGGCTCATCTGGCCTGCGCCTATGCCGATAGTCATGTTCTCTTTGGCATACACAATGGCGTTGGATTTCACGAACTTGGCTACCTTCCAGCAGAACAGCGCGTCACGCAGCTCCTGCTCGGTCGGCTGGCGTTTGGAAACCACGCGCAGTTCAGCTTCGCTCACCATACCCAGGTCACGATCCTGAACCAGCAGGCCGCCGTTAACGCGTTTGAAATCCAGGCCCGGAACACGCTCGCCCCACTGACCGCAGGTCAGAACACGGACGTTCTGCTTGGCTGCGGTGATTTTCAGCGCTTCTTCGCTTGCGGATGGGGCGATGATCACTTCCACGAACTGACGGGAGATGATGGCCTGCGCGGTTTCGGCATCCAGCTCGCGGTTGAAAGCGATGATGCCGCCGAACGCGGAGGTCGGGTCGGTTTTATAGGCGCGGTCGTAAGCGTCGAGAATAGAGGTACTTACCGCCACGCCGCATGGGTTAGCGTGCTTGACGATTACGCAGGCTGGCTCGTTGAACTCTTTCACACACTCCAGCGCCGCGTCGGTATCAGCGATGTTGTTGTAAGAAAGCGCTTTGCCCTGAACCTGCTGTGCGGTGGCAACGGACGCTTCTTTCACATTTTCTTCTATATAGAAGGCTGCCTGCTGGTGGCTGTTCTCGCCATAGCGCATATCCTGCTTCTTAATGAAGTTCAGATTCAGCGTACGCGGGAAGCGACCGGCGGCTTCTTTGCTTTCACCGTGGTAGGCCGGAACCATGCTGCCGAAGTAGTTAGCGATCATGCTGTCGTAGGCGGCGGTGTGTTCGAAGGCTTTAATCGCGAGATCGAAACGGGTGTCGAGGGTCAGAGAACCTTCGTTAGCATCCATCTCTTTAATAATGGCATCGTAGTCGCTGCTCTTCACCACGATAGCGACGTCTTTATGGTTCTTAGCAGCAGAGCGCACCATGGTCGGGCCGCCGATATCAATGTTCTCTACCGCATCTTCCAGCGAGCAGCCTTCGCGTGCCACGGTCTCGGCGAACGGATACAGGTTAACGACAACCATATCGATAGGGGCGATGTGGTGCTGTTCCATAATGGCATCGTCCTGGCCGCGACGACCGAGGATGCCGCCGTGGACTTTTGGATGCAGGGTCTTTACGCGTCCATCCATCATTTCCGGGAAACCGGTGTAATCGGAAACTTCGGTCACCGGCAGGCCTTTTTCTGCTAACAGGCGGGCGGTGCCCCCCGTAGACAGCAGCTCCACACCGCGTGCGGAAAGTGCCTGGGCGAATTCGATGATACCGGCCTTGTCAGAAACACTGAGCAGAGCGCGGCGGACTGGACGACGTTGTTGCATGGTAAATCCCCTGGATTTGACGATTACAGAGAGCGTTAGCTGAATTTTTCGTGAAAAACTCAGCTAACGCCCCTTATGGGGTATTCTCATTTTGCGGCGACATTGTAACGAAAACGTTTGCGCAACGCTCGCGAATTTTTCTTTTTAAATTCTGGCCCCGCTTTTATCCCTGAAAGATCATTTGCAGAGTGAGAAGATCCAGGAGATGAACGCGCATTTTGTGGATAAGTCTGTGCGTAAATGGGTATAACCAGGGGTTTTGCTGGGGAATGCAGCAAACAGTCATTTTTCTGCAATTTTTCTATTGCGGTCAGCAGAGAACTCCCTATAATGCGCCTCCATCGACACGGCGGATGTGAATCACTTCACACAAACAGCCGGTCGGTTGAAGAGAAAAATCCTGAAATTCAGGGTTGACTCTGAAAGAGGAAAGCGTAATATACGCCACCTCGCGACGGTGAGCTGCAAGCCGCGTCGCACCTGCTCTTTAACAATTTATCAGACAATCTGTGTGGGCACTCGAAGATACGGATTCTTAACGTCGCAAGACGAAAAATGAATACCAAGTCTCAAGAGTGAACACGTAATTCATTACGAAGTTTAATTC
>NZ_JAGEQS010000011.1:0-77318 GCF_017572235.1 Salmonella sp. 32010601201800023SM | reverse complement strand
CGTTAAGAATCCGTATCTTCGAGTGCCCACACAGATTGTCTGATAAATTGTTAAAGAGCAGTGCCGCTTCGCTTTTTCTCAGCGGCGCGGGGTGTGCATATTACGCTTTCCCGCTTCAGAGTCAAGCGTTTATTTTCGCTTTTCTCCGTGAAGTTCTGGTCTGAACCCCGCTGACCCGGCGGCCTGTGTGCCGTTGTTCCGTGTCAGTGGTGGCGCATTATAGGGAGTTATTTCTGCCTGACAAGAGGAAATTTAAAATAATTTTCTGAGTGTCTCTTTTTTCATCAATGGCGTGCTTAACGTGCCATAAAATAAGCAAATTGCCGTTAATGCAACTGCAATCACACTTCCAGGTGGCATACTAATAACCAAACGAAAGAGAAAGGAAGAACATTCATGCCTTTAAGCGCACAACAATTAGCCGCACAGAAAAATCTATCCTATGTTCTGGCTGAAAAGCTGGCGCAGCGGATATTAAAGGGTGACTACGCCCCCGGTACTATTCTTCCCGGCGAAATAGAACTGGGCGAGCAGTACGGCGTAAGTCGAACGGCAGTTCGCGAAGCGGTGAAAACGTTGACGGCTAAAGGTATGGTGCTACCTCGTCCGCGCATTGGTACGCGGGTGATGCCGCAGGGAAACTGGAACTTTCTGGATCAAGAGCTGCTGACCTGGTGGATGACGGAAGAAAATTTTCATCAGGTGGTAGAGCATTTTCTGGTGATGCGTATTAGCCTGGAGCCGCAAGCCTGCCTGCTGGCGGCGACTCTTGGCACACCGGAGCAGAAAGCGCGGCTTAATGCCTTAATGGAAGAGATGGTCGCGCTGAAAAAGCATTTTAAGCGTGAACGCTGGATTGAAGTGGATATGGCGTGGCACGAGCATATCTACGAAATGAGCGCCAATCCCTTTCTAATCTCTTTTGCGACGCTATTTCATTCGGTTTATCACACTTACTTTACCTCAATCACCTATAACGAGGTGGTAAAGCTGGATTTGCACCAGGCCATTGTTGATGCCATCGCTGATGGCGACGGCGAACGCGCTTTCCAGGCCTGCCAGGCGTTGTTAATAGCGCCCAATGAGAGACCAGATAATTAACAGGATATTGAATGACCAGCAAAAAAGCGCGCAGTATGGCTGGCCTGCCGTGGATCGCGGCGATGGCCTTCTTTATGCAGGCGCTAGACGCCACCATTTTGAATACCGCTTTACCGGCTATTGCGCATAGTCTTAACCGTTCCCCACTCGCCATGCAGTCCGCTATTATCAGTTATACCCTGACAGTAGCCATGTTAATTCCGGTAAGCGGCTGGCTGGCTGACCGCTTCGGTACGCGTCGCGTCTTTATGGTTGCCGTAAGTCTGTTTACGTTAGGCTCGCTGGCCTGCGCGCTCTCCAGCTCACTATCTGAATTGGTTATTTTTCGCGTCGTACAAGGCGTCGGCGGAGCGATGATGATGCCAGTGGCGCGGCTGGCGTTATTGCGAGCCTATCCGCGTAGTGAGCTGCTGCCCGTTCTTAACTTTGTCACTATGCCGGGGCTGGTAGGTCCGATTCTGGGGCCGGTATTAGGCGGCGTACTGGTGACCTGGGCAAGCTGGCACTGGATCTTCCTGATTAATATTCCCATTGGTGTTGCAGGCATTCTGTATGCCCGCAAATATATGCCCAACTTCACCACGCCGCGTCGCAAGTTTGACATGACCGGCTTCTTTCTTTTTGGGTTAAGTCTGGTTTTATTCTCCAGCGGAATGGAACTGTTTGGCGAAAAGATTGTGGCGACATGGATCGCATCCGCCATTATTTTTTGCAGTATCGTTCTACTATTGGCCTATATCCGCCACGCCCGCCGTCATCCGACACCGTTAATATCACTATCGCTGTTTAAGACACGCACATTTTCCGTCGGTATTGCCGGCAACCTCGCCACGCGTCTGGGGACAGGCTGCGTACCTTTTTTGATGCCGTTAATGCTACAGGTTGGTTTTGGCTACCCGGCTCTGATCGCCGGCTGCATGATGGCGCCGACAGCTTTGGGTTCTATTATCGCGAAATCGACCGTAACGCAGGTTTTGCGACGTTTGGGATACCGGAAGACTCTGGTCGGCATTACGGTATTTATCGGTCTGATGATTGCCCAGTTTTCGTTTCAATCTCCCGCCATGCCGATCTGGATGCTCGTACTGCCGCTATTCATTCTTGGAATGGCGATGTCCACTCAATTTACGGCAATGAATACGATTACTCTTGCGGATCTGACAGACGATAACGCCAGCAGCGGCAACAGCGTTCTGGCGGTTACGCAGCAATTGTCTATCAGTTTAGGCGTGGCGATCAGCGCGGCGGTGTTACGTATTTATGAAGGTTTTGCGGGCACCAGTACCGTGGAACAGTTCCACTATACCTTTATCACGATGGGGGCGATCACTATCGTGTCCGCGCTGATGTTTATGCTGCTAAGAGTCAAAGACGGCAACAATCTGATTAAAGAACGGCATAAATCTAAACCGACCCACGCACCGTCAAAACCGGAGTAAGCTGAAGTCGCTGTTGTTGCAAGGCGGGCTGCGCCATCCGATGAATCAACACATCAATAGCCAGCTCGCCCAATTCATCTTTCGGCTGATGGATAGTCGTCAGCGGCGGCGTCATATAGCGCGCCAGCTCAATATCATCATAGCCAATGACTGCCATATCCTGCGGAATACGAAGCCCCGCCTGATATAGCGCCTGATAGGCGCCGACAGCCATCGCATCGTTTCCGGTAAAAACCGCTTGCGGTCGCTGTTGATGGGCGAGTAACGCCTGCATGGCGTCAAAGCCGCCGCCAAATTCAAAATCGCCGGTGATCTCATAGCCTTGCGGAATAGCCAGCCCTGCGCGTTTCATCGCCGCCCGATACCCTTCCAGCCGCAAACGCGCTGGCGTTTTGTCCAGCGGGCCGGTAATACAGGCTATTCGGGTAAATCCTTTATCGATAAGGTGTTGGGTGGCAAGATCGCCGCCTAACAACGAATTATCCTGAATGAGATCGCTATCGCCCTCACCATCAAACGGCGACCAGTCCATCATGACGGTAGGAATAGACGGATAACGCTCCATGATTTCACGAGAAGGCTGATGCGTTTCGGTACACAGCAGCAGTAAACCGTCTACCCGTTTTTGCATCAGCGTCTCCAGGTTGCGGTTCATCCGTTGCTCGTCGCCTTCGGTATTGCACAGCACCAGACTATAACCGCGCTCAAAACAGCTTCGCTCAACGCCGCGCACCAGTTCGGAATAAAAAGGGTTGGTACTGGCGGTAATTAGCATACCAATCGTGCGGGTCTGGTTTAACTTGAGGCTTCGCGCCAGCGCAGAAGGCGCATAGTTAAGCGATTTAATCGCCGCTTCAACTTTTTCGGTTATCGTCTCACTCACAAAGCGATCTTTGTTAATAACGTGAGAGACCGTCGATGTAGAGACTCCCGCCAGGCGGGCAACATCTTTCATAGTAGCCAAACGTTACCCCTGCTGATGTAAAAACGCTTCTATCTCTTCGCGCCACGGAACGGACGGCTGCGCGCCTTTACGCGTTACGGCAATCGCGGCGGCGGCATGGGCAAAGCGAATCGCTTCCGGCAACGGCGTCTCCTCCAGTATCGCGGTGATAAAGGCGCCGTTAAACGTATCTCCGGCGGCAATGGTATCGACAGCCTCAACGCTAAATCCAGGAACGCGGCGGCCCTCGCCGTCTACGCTGGCCCAGACGCCACGGCTTCCTAAGGTAATTAATACGGTTCGAATGCCTTTATCATGCAAAACCTGCGCAGCTTTCGCGGCATCGTCGTCATTTTCCACACGCACGCCCGTCAGCTTTTCAGCTTCCGTTTCATTTGGCGTGATGATGTCCACCAGCGCCAGCAGTTCATCCGGTAGCTCACGGGCAGGCGCCGGGTTAAGCGCAACAGTAGTATGATGTTGATGGGCGATTTTCGCCGCCGCCAGTACGCTTTCCAGCGGCGATTCCAGCTGCATCAGTAACGCATCCGCCTGCGCGATACGTTCACGTTGCGCATCAACCAACGCCGGCGATAACGCGGCATTCGCTCCGGCATGAATACCGATGACGTTCTCGCCTTCGCCGTTAACGAAAATCAGCGCCACCCCGGTAGACTCGCCTTTAATAACGCTAACTGGCGCGATATCAATACGATCGCTGACTAATTGTTTACGAATACTGTCGCCAATATCGTCATCGCCCGTGCAGGCAATAAACGCAATATTTGCCCCGCTACGTCCCGCAGCAACCGCCTGATTCGCGCCTTTCCCGCCAAACGCGACCTGATAATGGCTACCGGTTACCGTTTCACCCGGGGTAGGGAAGGACTCAAGATTAAGGATATGATCGGCATTAATGCTGCCAAGGACGATGAGATTACCTGCGGTTTTCATATTCGGGGTTCCACGTCAAAGTGCGCCACCGGTTAGGGTGGCGCGTGCCCTGCTTTTCTTTTTTTACGTTCACCTCAGCGGAGGCTCGCGTATTTCTGTCGCCATCAGGCCATAGTTGACCCGTGTCGTTTATTACTGCTTGATGACCAGTTTCAGGTCAACCGGATATTTGGCCTGAACTTTTTCGCCTTTCAGCACCTTATCCGCCACTTCAACGCCTTTGGCGCCGATTTGATCCGGTAACTGAGCGATAGTCGCTGCCAGTTTGCCATCTTTTACGGCCTTTTCGCCATCCGGCGTACCGTCAAATCCAACCACCATCACATCTGCTTTACCGGCAGTTTGCAGCGCGCGCAGTGCGCCCAGCGCCATTTCATCGTTCTGGGCGAAGACAGCCTGAACATCCGGATGCGCGGTCAGCAGGTTCTGCATGACGTTCAGACCCTTAGTACGGTCGAAATCGGCAGGCTGGCTGGCCAGGACATTAAATTTGTGAGCGGCTACCGCCTGCTGGAAACCTTCGCCACGCTCACGCGCCGCAGATGTTCCGGCAATGCCTTGCAACTCAATCACTTTGGCGCCTTCGCCAGCTTTTTTCGCGATATAGTCGCCAGCGATCTTACCGCCCAGCACGTTATCAGACGCGATATGGCTGACGACATCACCTTTGGTTGCCTGGCGGTCAAGCGTGATAACCGGAATCTTCGCCTGGTTAGCCATCTTCACCGCGTTACCCACCGCATCGGAGTCAGTCGGGTTGATCAGCAGAATTTTGGTCCCGCGAACGGTTAAATCCTGCACGTTCGCCAGCTCTTTGGCAGGGTTGTTCTGGGAGTCCAGCACCACCAGGTTATAACCCAGTTTATCCGCCTCTTTTTGCGCCCCGTCTTTTAACGACACGAAGAAGGGATTATTGAGGGTAGAGATCACCAGCGCAATGGTGTCTTTCGCCATTGCATTCGCGCTCACGGTGGCGCTCAGCGCAACAGCAGATACCAGGGTAGCCAGTTTTTTCATGTTCATATTTCAGATGTCCTGTAGTCGTTGTTACTGCTTTTTGTTGTCTACCAGTACCGCCAGCAAAATCACCACCGCTTTGACGATCATCTGGTAATAGGAGGAAACACCTAACAAATTCAAACCATTATTAAGGAAGCCGAGAATCAATGCGCCGATCAATGTCCCAACAATGCGCCCTTTACCACCTGCAAGGCTGGTGCCGCCCAGCACCACGGCGGCAATAGCATCCAGCTCATAGCCGGTACCCGCCGTCGGCTGCGCGGAAGAGAGGCGCGCCACTTCAATGATGCCCGCCAGCGATGCTGTCAGGCCGCAAAGTGAATAGACGATAATTTTCACTTTGCTCACGCTAATGCCAGACAGACGCGTCGCCGCTTCGTTACCGCCCAGCGCGTAGATATAGCGTCCCAGACGGGTGTGATGCAGCATATACCAGGCGGCGATAAAGACGATAGCCATGATCCAGACCGGCGTAGGAACGCCCAACGGACGGCCGATACCGAACCAGCCAAACAGATCGGCGTTATCGGTAAAGCCGGTGTTGACCGGACTACCGTCGGTGTAAACCATCGTCACGCCGCGCAGTAGCAGCATCATCACCAGCGTAGCGATAAACGCCTGTACGCGGCCTTTCGCGACGATAACACCAGTGACGGCGCCAATCGCAGCGCCCAGCGCCAGCGCGGCGGCAACCGCGACCAGCGCATTCACTTCAACGCCGACGATTGAAGCGGCAACCGCGCCGGTGAGCGCCAGCAGGGAACCGACGGACAGATCGATCCCCGATGTCAGAATCACCAACGTCATCCCCACCGCCATAATGGCGTTGACGGAGGTCTGTTGAAGAATATTGAACAGATTATTAACGGTAAAAAAGTTGGGGCTCAACGTCGAAACAATCGCGATCAACACCAGCAGGGCAATGAGCGACTTCTGCTCAAGAAGCCACGCTTTAGTGAAATAACGGCGACCAGAAACAGCCTGGGTTGTCATCTTTTTTACTCCTGATTCACGCGATTAAGCTTGCCCACTGCGGCAGCCATTAACACTTCCTGGGTGGCCTGCTCGCGAGTAAATTCACCGCTGAGATGCCCTTCATGCATGACGATGATGCGATCGCTCATGCCTAATACTTCTGGCATCTCAGATGAGACCAGAATGATGCTCAGGCCGTCGGCCTTAAACTGGTTGATAAGCTGATAAATCTCTTTCTTGGCGCCGACGTCCACGCCGCGGGTCGGCTCGTCGAGAATGAGCACTTTCGGGCGCGTCATCAACCCGCGGGCAATCGCCACTTTTTGCTGATTACCACCGGAAAGCAGGCCTATCGCCTGTTCCATTGACGGCGTCTTGACGTTGAACAGACGGATAAAATCCCCCACCGCCTGCTGCTCATCTTTGTGTTTCAGGCTTCCGCCAGCGCGGCTGAAATAATCCAGCGCCGTCAGCGACATATTCTCTTTAACTGACATGCCGAGCACCAGTCCATCGCGCTTACGGTCTTCAGAGATATAAACGATGCCATTGGCCAGCCCGTCCTGCGGAGAACGCGTCACCACTTCGTGTCCATCGAGCGTCACGTAACCGCTGGTTCGCGGCATCGCGCCGTACAATACTTTCATCAGCTCGGTGCGACCGGCGCCCATCAGGCCGGAAATGCCAAGAATCTCGCCTTTTCGCAGCACAAAAGAGACATCATTCACGCCCGGTCCGCACAGATTATCGACCTTCAGGCGAATCTCACCCGGCGCGTTATCCAGATGCGGGTACTGATCTTCCAGCTTACGTCCCACCATCATTTCGATAAGAGAATCTTCGGTCAACGTGGCCACTTCACGCTCGGCGATAAATTGCCCATCGCGGAAGACCGTCACGTCATCGCAAATTTCGAAGATCTCTTTCATACGGTGGGAGATATAGACAATACCGCGCCCCTGCGATTTTAATTCGCGGATAACGCGGAACAGAGAGTCGGTTTCAGTGTCGGTCAGCGCATCGGTCGGTTCATCCATAATGATGACTTTGGATTCGAAGCTCAGCACTTTGGCGATTTCCACCATTTGCTGATCGCCGATAGAGAGTTCGCCCACCAGCTTATCGCTCTTAAAACGCAGATTGAGTTTGGCTAAGAGGTGGTCGGCTTCGGCATACATCTTTTTCCAGTCGATTTTGCCAAAGCGATTCACAAACTCACGGCCCAGGAAGATGTTTTCCGCAATGGTCAACTGCGGGATCAGGTTCAGTTCCTGATGAATAATGCCGATCCCGGCTTCCTGAGACGATTTAGGCCCATTAAAGGTGGTCTCTTTACCCAGCCATAACAACGATCCCGCATCTCGCGTATAGATGCCGGTTAATACTTTCATCATGGTGGATTTTCCGGCGCCGTTTTCCCCCACCAGCGCCATAACGCGGCCAGGATAAACGTTTAACGCGGCGCCGGAGAGAGCCTTCACGCCGGGGAACGCTTTATCGATCCCTTTGAGTTGCAGTAATGCGTCCATAGCGGCCTCAGAAAGTGACGCCAGCGCAAAGAATGACGTTCGCATACGGGGAACACTCCCCGCTGCGAATCACCGCCTGACTGTCTGCAGTCAATTTTTTGAATTGTTCGTGTGTCGTATAACTAATTTTTATGGTGTTTCCCTGGTGTTGCTGCAGTTGCTCAAGGTGAGTGAGCAACGTTTCGTGGAGCTGCGGATTCTGTTGTTTGATTTCCGTTGCAAGAATCGCCGACTCAACCTGCATTTCCCGGGTCACGACATCCACCACCTGCATAAAAGAAGGTACGCCCTGGGTTAGTGCCATATCGATACGCGCGGTGCTATTCGGGATGGGTAAACCCGCATCACAGACCACCAGAGTATCAGTATGCCCCAGACGGGAAATGACCGACGAGATTTCAGAGTTGAGTACGGTGCCTTTCTTCATTTTTCTGCTCCACTAGCGAAACGTTTCGCTGGCCGCAGTGTAACCCTGGATGTGTTCATAAAACCATCATGACGTAACAGAATTGTGATCGCCGTCGAAACGTTTCGCTAGCGGAAATCAGGCGATTATCTTGTGGGAATCTACGGATTGGCCAGGCCGGGTAAGCCAACGCGGCCCCCGGCATGTTGATGGGAGGTTAAATCTCGACCTGCGTACCTAACTCAATCACACGGTTAGGCGGGATCTCGAACTGATCCGGCGCGCGCAGGGCGTTACGTTGCAGCAACAAATACAGTTTACCGCGCAAACGCAAATACCACGGGCGTTTGCCGACAATCAACGACTCGTGCGACATAAAGAACGACGTTTCCATCATCCGACAGCTAAGCCCTTCCAGACCGCAGCGGTGGAACACCTCTTCAACGTTTGGCGTTTCGCGCCAGCCGTAGCTAGCCACCACGCGCCAGAATGTCGGAGACAACTGCTCAATCTGCACCCGGCGAACGTTATGCACATAAGGCGCATCTTCCGTACGCAACGTCAGTAAGATTACGCGCTCATGCAACACTTTGTTGTGCTTCAGGTTATGCAATAAAGCAAAAGGGATCACACTGAGCGCGCGCGACATGTATACGGCAGTACCCGGTACCCGAACCGGCGGTGACTTCTCCAGTGAAGCAATCATCGCTTCCAACGAATTACCGTGTTCATGCATACGACGCAACAGACGGAAACGCTCGCTCTTCCAGGTGGTCATGATCGTGAACATGATCAGGCCCAGGCTCAGCGGAAGCCAACCACCGGACAACAATTTGTCGAGGTTGGCCGAGAACAGCGGGATATCCACGCACAGGAATGCGATGAGGATCAGCGCGACAAAATATTTGTTCCAGTGCCAGTTCTTACGCGCCACGGTCGTAGAAAGAATAGACGTCAGCACCATCGTGCCGGTCACGGCGATACCATAGGCCGCCGCCAGGTTGCTGGAGTGCTCAAAGCTAACAATAACAACCACGACCGCGAAATAAAGCAGCCAGTTAACGAAAGGGATATAGATCTGACCGGATTCCATCTCGGAGGTATGGATAATGCGCATTGGCGACAAATAGCCAAGACGCACGGCCTGACGCGTCAGCGAAAAGACGCCGGAAATGACCGCCTGGGAGGCGATCACCGTCGCCAGCGCGGCCAGAATCAGCAGCGGAATTAACGCCCAGTCCGGTGCCAACAGGAAGAAGGGGTTTTTAATCGCTTCCGGATGCTTTAGTAGCAATGCGCCCTGACCAAAGTAGTTCAGTACTAACGACGGCAATACCACGGTAAACCACGCCAGGCGAATCGGGAACTTACCGAAGTGTCCCATATCGGCGTACAACGCCTCTACGCCGGTAATCGACAGCACCACCGCGCCCAACGCAATAAACGATACGGTTTTATATTCAAGGAAAAAACGTACCGCCCAGACAGGATTCAGCGCATGTAACACTTCGGGATTGGCGATAATACTGCGCAGGCCAAGTACCGCCAGGATTAAAAACCAGGTCAGCATGATCGGCGCAAAGAGTTTCCCTACCATTCCCGTACCGTGCTTCTGAATCATAAACAACAGAGTCAGCACAATAATGGAGAGCGGGACAATCCAGGTATCCAGCTGCGGCGCGACAATCTCCAGGCCTTCAATCGCCGACATCACCGAAATCGCCGGCGTAATGACCACTTCGCCATAGAAAAAGCTGCCGCCTATCAGTCCCATGATAACTAACATGGATGTGGTGCGCGCCGAGGTATTACGCCCGGCAAGCGACATCAGCGTCAAAATTCCACCTTCACCCGCGTTATCGGCGCGCATCACGAAGGTGAGATATTTGATGGAAACCACAAAGATGAGTAGCCAGAAGATCAGCGACAGAAAACCAAACACGGCATCTCGTTCAACGCCAAAACCAAACTGACCGGACAAACATTCACGAAGCGTATAAAGCGGGCTGGTACCAATATCACCGTAGACAACCCCAATAGCTGCGAGGGTAATCGCAGGCAACGATTGCTTATTATCAGTGCTCATAGACTCATCTTTCGTTTATACACGTCACCCTTCACGCTACCTCCTTGTCGGCTGCATTCGCTTACCCCAGTCACACGTTTAAGTCAGTGCCAGGGGATTCACTCCTTTGCCGCCTTGATGTAGTTTGAATGAATGAGTGTATAGATATGAAATGTGTGCTTAGTCCCTTGGCCCACAAAAAAGCGCACAGTATGCACGATTAATCATAAAATCGTACCCCTAAATGAAGCCAGATTAACCTGGCTCAAAGAAAAATAAACAGCGCGTCAGACGATTACAGCCCCGGTGGTGAAACGTCTATACTCGCAATTAGCATGATCCATTTGTCGAAAGGACGCCTCTTTATTATGGCTCACCCACATTTATTAGCGGAAAGAATTTCCCGTCTGAGCAGCGCCCTTGAGAAGGGACTGTATGAACGTAGTCATGCCATACGCCTTTGCCTACTGGCGGCGTTAAGCGGTGAGAGCGTCTTTTTGTTGGGCCCGCCCGGTATCGCCAAGAGTCTGATTGCCCGCCGCCTGAAGTTTGCTTTCCAGCGCGCCCGCGCTTTTGAATATCTGATGACACGCTTTTCCACGCCGGAAGAGGTTTTTGGCCCGCTCTCTATTCAGGCGCTGAAAGATGAAGGTCGCTATGAACGCTTAACGACCGGCTACCTTCCCGAAGCCGAAATCGTTTTTCTGGATGAAATCTGGAAAGCCGGGCCCGCTATCCTGAACACATTGCTGACCGCCATTAACGAACGCCATTTCCGCAACGGCGCATTTGAGGAAAAAATCCCGATGCGGCTACTGGTGGCGGCCTCTAACGAACTGCCCGAAGCGGACAGCAGCCTGGAAGCCTTGTACGACCGAATGTTGATTCGCCTGTGGCTGGATAAAGTTCAGGATAAAGCCAATTTCCGCTCCATGCTGGTTAGTCAGCAGGATGAGAGTGATAACCCGGTCCCCGCCTCGTTACAGGTAAGCGACGAAGAATATCAACAGTGGCAAAAAGATATCGGCGCGATTTCACTCCCTGATCCGGTCTTTGAGCTGATATTTACTCTGCGCCAACAGCTGGATAATTTGCCGAATGCGCCTTATGTCTCCGACCGTCGCTGGAAGAAAGCCATCCGCCTGTTACAGGCCAGCGCCTTCTTTAGCGGACGCGACGCGGTTGCGCCGATTGACCTTATCCTGCTAAAAGATTGCTTGTGGTATGACGCGCAGAGTCTGAATCTCATGCAACAGCAACTAGAAATATTGATGACCGGACACGCCTGGCAGCAGCAGGCCATGCTGACTCGCCTCGGCGGTATCGTCCAGCGCCGCCTCCAGTTGCAGCAACAGCAAAGCGATAAAACCGCCTTCACCGTCATTAAAGAAGGCGGTATGTTCAGCCGCCGCCCGCATTACACTTTACCGCCGGAAGTCAGTGCATCAACGTTGACGTTATTGCTACAAAAACCGCTAAAACTGCATGATATGGAAGTGATCCATATTACTTTTGACCGCAGCGCGCTGGAACTTTGGCTGACCAAAGGCGGCGAGATCCGCGGCAAACTGAACGGGATCGGCTTTGCCCAAACGTTGAATATGGAAGTCGATAACGCTCAACATCTGGTGGTGCGCGACATCAGTCTACAAGGTACCCGTCTGGCGTTACCGGGAACGGCTGAAGACAGTATGCCTGCGGAGATCAAACAGCAGCTGGAAACGTTAGAAAACGACTGGCGCCAGCAGCATACCCGCTTCAGCGAACAGCAACATTGCCTGTTTATTCACAGCGACTGGTTAGGGCGCATTGAGGCCAGCCTGCAGGATGTAGGAGAACAGATCCGCCAGGCGAAACAATGCTGACGCTGGATACGCTAAATACCATGCTGGCCGTCAGCGAAGAGGGAATGGTCGAAGAGATGATCCTCGCGCTACTGGCTTCCCCACAACTGGTCATTTTCTTTGAAAAGTTTCCGCGTTTAAAAAACGCCGTGACCGCCGATCTCCCGCGCTGGCGGGAAGCGCTACGCAGCCGTCTTAAAGACGCACGCGTTCCGCCGGAACTCACGGAAGAGGTCATGTGTTATCAGCAAAGCCAACTTCTCTCTACCCCACAGTTCATCGTGCAACTGCCGCAAATACTGGCGTTGCTTCACCGCCTGCATTCACCGTATGCCGCGCAGGCGAAGCAGTTGACGGAGAGCAACAGTACCTTTACCCCTGCGCTACACACACTTTTTTTGCAACGCTGGCGGTTAAGTCTGGTCGTGCAGGCCACCACGTTAAACCAACAACTACTGGAAGAAGAGCGCGAGCAGTTGCTGAGTGACGTTCAGGAACGGATGACGCTGAGCGGGCAACTGGAACCGACGCTGGCGGAAAATGATAATGCCGCAGGCCGCCTGTGGGATATGAGCGCGGGCCAGCTTAAACGTGGTGATTATCAACTGATCGTAAAATACGGCGAATTTCTCGCCGCCCAGCCGGAGCTAATGCAACTGGCGGAACAACTGGGACGTTCGCGGGAAGCCAAATCGGTACCGAAAAAAGACGCGCCGATGGAAACCTTTCGTACACTGGTACGCGAACCCGCTACGGTGCCGGAGCAGGTTGACGGTATTCAGCAAGGCGATGATATTCTGCGCCTGTTGCCGCCAGAGCTGGCGACGCTCGGCATCACCGAGCTGGAATATGAATTCTACCGCCGGTTAGTGGAAAAACAGCTCCTCACCTATCGCCTGCATGGCGAAGCGTGGCGTGAGAAAGTAACCGAACGGCCGGTAGTACACCAGGATGTCGACGAGCAGCCGCGCGGACCGTTTATTGTCTGCGTCGATACTTCAGGCTCGATGGGAGGATTTAACGAGCAGTGCGCAAAAGCGTTCTGCCTGGCGTTGATGCGCGTTGCGCTGGCGGATAACCGTCGCTGCTTTATTATGCTGTTTTCCACTGACGTTGTGCGTTATGAACTCTCCGGCCCGGAAGGTATTGAGCAGGCCATCCGCTTTTTAAGTCAACGTTTTCGCGGCGGCACGGATATCGCCAGCTGTTTTCGCGCCATTATTGAAAGAATGCAGGGACGGGAATGGTTTGATGCCGATGCGGTGGTCATTTCGGATTTTATCGCCCAGCGCTTGCCGGATGACGTGGTGAGCAAAGTGGGAGAGTTGCAGCGTCTTCACCAGCATCGATTCCATGCGGTGGCGATGTCGGCGCACGGCAAACCCGGCATCATGCGCATTTTCGATCATATCTGGCGCTTTGACACCGGGATGCGAAGCCGCCTGTTGAGACGCTGGCGGCGCTAACGGCTTATAAAATAGCAGGAATGCTTTCGCGAACCTGCGCGGGCCATACGCCGCACTGTACCTGACCAATATGCGGCAATTGCAGCAGCAACATCGTCAGACGCGACTGCCCAATCCCGCCGCCGATGGTCTGCGGCATTTCGCCGCGCAGCAGCGCCTGATGCCACTCCAGTTGCAGACGATCTTCATCACCGGTCAACGCCAGCTGGCGCATCAGCGTATCGGCATCTACGCGAATACCCATAGAGGAAAGCTCAAACGCATCTTCCAGCACCGGGTTCCACACCAGGATATCGCCGTTCAGACCGGCGTAGCCCAGCTCAGATGCGGAGCTCCAGTCATCATAATCCGGCGCGCGTACATCATGGCGGTGGCCATCGCTCAGTTTACCGCCGATCCCCACCAGAAAAACGGCGCCAAGTTCTTTGGCGATCGCGCGTTCGCGCCCTTTCGCATCCAGATCCGGATAGCGAGACAACAGCTCCTGGCTGTGAACAAACTGAATTTGCTCTGGCAGGAACGGCGCCAGACCAAACTGTTTATGCACTTCTGCTTCCGTCGCCTTAATTCCAGCCCATATAGCCTCTACTGTGCTTTTCAGGGTGGAAAATTGGCGCTCGCCATCGCCCATGACACGCTCCCAGTCCCACTGATCCACATAGACCGAGTGGAGCGGAGAGAGTCGGTCTTCATCGGGGCGAAGGGCTTTCATGTGCGTGTACAGCCCTTCGCCCGCGCTGAAGTCATGTTGCCCCAGGGTTTGACGTTTCCACTTCGCCAGTGAATGCACCACTTCGAACTGGGCGTCAGGCAACGCTTTCACTTTTACCTGCACCGCTTTTTCACAGCCGGACAAATTATCCTGCGTACCATCCCCTACGCGACTCAGGATCGGCGCCTGGACCTCAATCAGACCCAGACGCTCCTCCAGCTGGCGAGAGAAATGTGATTTCACGAAGCTAATTTGACGTTGTTTGGCAATGTAAGCGGTTTTCATTTTTTTACTCCTGCGTCCTGTTGCCTATGATTAAGCAACAAAACGAGAGCACTATTCAATAATCAACAGATAAAAAGCTAACTTCGGTTTTGATTCGTTAAAAATAATGGCTAAAATAGAGATAATCATTAATCTGCATAAGAAAAAGCGATGGAAAATTATCAGATCGACAATCTGGACCGCGGCATACTTGACGCCTTAATGGGAAATGCCCGCACCGCCTACGCCGAACTGGCCAAACAATTTGGCGTTAGCCCTGGAACCATTCACGTTCGCGTCGAGAAAATGAAGCAGGCCGGGATCATTACGGGCGCACGGATTGACGTCAGCCCTAAACAACTGGGCTACGATGTGGGCTGCTTTATTGGCATCATCCTCAAAAGCGCCAAAGACTATCCCTCCGCACTGGCCCGGCTGGAAAGCCTGGATGAGGTGACGGAAGCGTATTACACCACCGGTCACTACAGCATCTTTATAAAAGTGATGTGCAAATCAATCGACGCGCTTCAGCACGTACTTATCAACAAGATCCAAACAATTGATGAAATTCAGTCCACTGAGACACTGATCGTCTTGCAGAACCCGATCATGCGCACCATCAAGCCATGATCGGCTTTTTTAATCCCACATTTTTCCACAGGTAGATCCCAGCTCGTTCACAGAGTACAATGCAGCCTCTTTACCTGAGCGAGCGATCAATGGCAGACATTACTCTTATCAGCGGCAGCACCCTGGGCGGCGCCGAATACGTCGCGGAACATCTGGCGGAAAAGCTGGAAGCTGCCGGTTTTTCAACCGAAACGGTGCACGGTCCGTTATTAGAGGATCTGTCAACTTCCGGGATCTGGCTGATAATCAGCTCAACGCACGGCGCCGGAGACATTCCGGACAACCTGACTCCTTTCTATGAAGACCTTCAGACGCAGAAACCCGATCTTTCCGCGGTACGTTTCGGCGCAATTGGCATTGGCAGTCGAGAATACGACACGTTTTGCGGCGCGATTGAGAAAATAGAAGCGGAACTGAAAGGCGCTGGCGCAAAACAGGTTGGGGAAACACTGAAGATCAACATCCTTGAACATGAGATTCCGGAAGATCCAGCGGAGAT
This sequence comes from Salmonella sp. 32010601201800023SM, assembly GCF_017572235.1. Taxonomy (NCBI): domain Bacteria; kingdom Pseudomonadati; phylum Pseudomonadota; class Gammaproteobacteria; order Enterobacterales; family Enterobacteriaceae; genus Salmonella; species Salmonella sp. 32010601201800023SM. The sequence continues at coordinate 61,471 of NZ_JAGEQS010000011.1, read as the reverse complement.
TTGGCTCGGATCCTGGATTAATTTACTCAAATAAGTGTAAAGATCGTGCGATCCATTGTGGATAAATCTGGTGGAAAGCTTGGATCAACCGGTAGTTATCCAAAGAATAACCGTTGTTCACTTTTTGAGTTGTGTATAAGTACCCGTTTTGATCCCAGCTTATACTGGCCACGATCACCGATCATTCACAGCTAGTGATCCTTTCCAACGCATTGATCTTTATTACAGGATCCGGGTTATCCACAGCCTGGCGCGATCCTAATAAGAGATCACAATAGAACAGATCTCTAAATAAAAAGATCTTCTTTTTAATAGCCCGGATCCCGGGGCTTTCTCCATCGGCTAAAGTTGAGTAGAATCCACCGCCCGGGCTTCAATCCATTTTCACACCGCGTTATGCGAGGCAATTACCATGTTTTATCAGGATCCTTTTGACGTCATTATTATTGGCGGGGGTCATGCAGGCACTGAGGCCGCGATGGCCGCAGCGCGTATGGGTCAACAGACTCTGCTTTTGACACACAATATTGACACGTTGGGACAGATGAGCTGCAACCCGGCGATCGGCGGTATTGGAAAGGGACATCTGGTAAAAGAGGTGGATGCGCTCGGCGGTCTGATGGCGAAAGCGATCGATCAGGCAGGTATTCAGTTTAGGATACTAAACGCCAGCAAAGGTCCGGCCGTTCGCGCTACCCGGGCTCAGGCGGATCGAGTCTTATACCGCCAGGCGGTGCGTACCGCGCTGGAGAATCAGCCGAATCTGATGATCTTCCAGCAAGCTGTTGAAGATCTGATTGTCGAAAACGATCGCGTTGTCGGCGCCGTGACCCAAATGGGGCTCAAATTCCGCGCGAAAGCGGTGGTACTGACCGTCGGAACCTTCCTGGATGGCAAAATTCATATTGGTCTGGATAACTACAGCGGCGGTCGTGCTGGCGATCCGCCATCCATCCCGCTGTCTCGCCGTCTGCGTGAGCTTCCGCTACGCGTCAGCCGCCTGAAAACCGGCACACCGCCGCGTATTGATGCGCGTACTATCGATTTCAGCGTGTTGGCTCAACAGCATGGCGATAACCCGATGCCGGTTTTCTCGTTTATGGGGAATGCTTCTCAGCATCCGCAACAGGTGCCGTGTTACATCACGCATACCAATGAGAAAACCCATGACGTGATTCGTAATAACCTCGATCGTAGCCCAATGTACGCTGGCGTGATCGAAGGGATCGGCCCACGCTACTGTCCTTCGATCGAAGACAAGGTGATGCGTTTTGCCGATCGTAACCAGCATCAGATCTTCCTTGAGCCGGAAGGACTGACCTCTAACGAGATTTACCCTAACGGTATCTCCACCAGCCTGCCGTTTGACGTGCAGATGCAGATTGTCCGTTCCATGCAGGGTATGGAGAACGCGAAGATCGTTCGCCCTGGTTACGCGATTGAGTACGATTTCTTCGACCCGCGCGATCTGAAACCGACTCTGGAAAGTAAATTTATTCACGGCCTGTTCTTTGCTGGTCAAATCAACGGTACTACCGGCTATGAAGAGGCTGCGGCGCAGGGCTTGCTCGCTGGTCTGAATGCCGCGCGTCTTTCCGCCGACAAAGAGGGCTGGGCGCCTGCGCGTTCTCAGGCTTATCTCGGCGTGCTGGTGGACGATCTCTGTACGCTGGGCACCAAAGAGCCGTATCGCATGTTTACCTCCCGCGCCGAATATCGCCTGATGCTGCGTGAGGACAACGCCGATCTGCGTCTGACCGAAATGGGCCGCGAGCTGGGTCTGGTGGATGATGAACGCTGGGCGCGCTTCAACGAGAAGCTGGAAAATATCGAACGCGAACGTCAGCGGCTGAAATCGACATGGGTAACGCCGTCTGCGGAATCCGCCGATGAAGTGAATGCGCATTTGACCACGCCTCTCTCCCGTGAGGCCAGCGGCGAAGATCTGTTGCGTCGTCCGGAAATGACCTACGCGCAGCTCACTTCGCTTGCCGCATTCGCGCCTGCGCTTGAAGATGAGCAAGCCGCTGAGCAGGTGGAAATCCAGGTCAAATACGAAGGCTATATCGCTCGCCAGCAGGATGAGATTGAAAAACAACTACGTAACGAGAATACGTTGCTACCTGCCACGCTGGATTATCGTCAGGTTTCCGGTCTGTCGAACGAAGTTATCGCCAAGCTGAACGATCATAAACCGGCGTCTATCGGCCAGGCATCGCGTATCTCCGGCGTTACGCCAGCGGCAATCTCCATTCTGCTGGTATGGCTGAAAAAACAAGGTATGCTGCGTCGTAGCGCTTGATAACACTAATTTGGCGGGGGCGCTTCGCTTGCCCGCCCTACAAATTTGTAGGCCCGATAAGCGAAAGCGCATCGGGCATTTGATTATTAACAGGTAATGACCGTGCTCAACAAACTCTCTCGTCTGCTGGCTGATGCCGGTATTTCTCTTACCGATCACCAGAAAACGCTGCTGGTCGCCTACGTTGATATGCTGCACAAATGGAACAAAGCATACAACCTGACGTCAGTGCGGGATCCCAACGAAATGTTGGTACGCCATATTCTCGACAGCATAGTCGTTGCGCCGTATCTTCAGGGACAGCGTTTTATCGACGTAGGAACAGGACCGGGGCTGCCGGGCATCCCGCTGGCTATTGTTCTCCCTGACGCGCATTTCACCTTACTCGACAGCCTGGGCAAGCGGGTACGTTTTCTGCGTCAGGTCCAGCACGAACTGAAACTGGAAAACATCACGCCGGTTCAAAGCCGCGTTGAAGCCTATCCCTCCGAACCGCCGTTTGATGGCGTTATCAGCCGCGCTTTCGCATCGTTGAATGATATGGTGAGCTGGTGTCACCATCTGCCGGGAGAGAAAGGGCGTTTTTATGCCTTAAAAGGGCAATTGCCAGGGGATGAAATTGCCTCACTACCTGACGATTTTAGCGTCGAATCTGTTGAAAAATTACGCGTTCCGCAACTGGAAGGCGAGCGGCATCTGGTGATTATTAAGTCAAACAAAGTTTAATTTTTATCAAAAAAAATAGAAAAAAAACGACGCGGCTTGTGTTAAAAATCGACAGGTATAACGCATTTCAGCGTTGTTACATTTAACTCTGGATTTACGGTTTCGTTTCAACATGACAACGTCGCTTCTTTTGTTAAAACAGAGAGTAATCAACTTTGTAAATATCAGTCTGCTAAAAATCGAATCGAAAAATCACTTTTGCTTGTTAAATTTTTATTATAAATGTCAATGGGGCGTTTTTAAGGTGTAAGCTGGTATTTTTAAAACAGTACCAGGTTTTACGCTTAAATATCAAAAAGATGAAAAGGCATGAATTGACACGTAAATGAATTGCGTAAGCATGAATATGTTTAATGTGTGATCTGGTGCACGCTTTATCGCCAGTGTTTTCGCGCTATTTGCAGTTTTGTACGATCGTTCACACTTTGGCTAAAAGTTAAAAATGCGGGCCAGAGAAAAATATTTAAACATTTATTCACCTTTTGGCTACTTATTGTTTGAAATCACGGGGGCGCACCGTATAATTTGACCGCTTTTTGATGCTTGACTCTAAGTCTTAAAGAACGTTTTATACGACACGCGGCATACCTCGAAGTGAGCAGGAGTAAAAACGTGATGTCTGTGTCGCTCGTGAGTCGAAACGTTGCTCGTAAGCTTCTGTTCATTCAGTTTCTGGCGGTAATAGCAAGTGGATTGCTGTTTTGCCTCAAAGACCCCTTCTGGGGCATCTCCGCAGTATGTGGGGGATTGGCAGTGGCACTGCCTAATATGTTGTTTATGATATTTGCCTGGCGTCACCAGGCGCATACACCTGCTAAGGGCCGCGTGTCCTGGACTTTCGCCTTCGGTGAAGCCTTCAAGGTGTTAGCGATGCTGGTTTTACTGGTGGTGGCGTTGGCGGTTTTAAAGGCGGTGTTTTTGCCGCTGATCGTTACGTGGGTTTTGGTGCTGGTGGTTCAGATACTGGCGCCGGCTGTAATTAACAACAAAGGGTAAAAGGCATCATGGCTTCAGAAAATATGACGCCGCAGGAATACATAGGACACCATCTGAATAACCTTCAGCTGGACCTGCGTACTTTCTCGCTGGTGGATCCGCAGAACCCCCCAGCCACCTTCTGGACGCTCAATATTGACTCCATGTTCTTCTCGGTGGTGCTGGGTCTGTTGTTTCTGGTGATGTTCCGTAGCGTTGCTAAAAAAGCGACCAGCGGCGTGCCAGGCAAGTTTCAGACCGCGATTGAGCTGATAGTCGGCTTTGTGCATGGCAGCGTCAAAGACATGTACCATGGCAAAAGCAAGCTGATTGCGCCGCTGGCCCTGACGATTTTCGTCTGGGTATTCCTTATGAACCTGATGGACTTACTGCCTATCGACCTGCTGCCGTATATCGCTGAGCATTGGCTGGGTCTGCCGGCAACGCGCGTGGTGCCGTCTGCTGACGTCAACATCACCCTGTCGATGGCGCTGGGCGTATTCATCCTTATTCTGTTCTACAGCATCAAAATGAAAGGCATCGGCGGCTTCGCAAAAGAGTTGACGCTGCAGCCGTTCAATCACTGGGCGTTCATTCCTGTCAACTTAATCCTTGAAGGGGTAAGTCTGCTGTCCAAACCGGTTTCTCTCGGTCTGCGACTGTTCGGCAACATGTATGCCGGTGAGCTGATTTTCATTCTGATTGCTGGTCTGTTGCCGTGGTGGTCACAGTGGATTCTGAATGTGCCGTGGGCCATTTTCCACATCCTGATTATTACGCTGCAAGCCTTCATTTTCATGGTTCTGACGATTGTCTATCTGTCGATGGCGTCCGAAGAGCATTAATTTACCAACACTACTACGTTTTAACTGAAACAAACTGGAGACTGTCATGGAAAACCTGAATATGGATCTGCTGTACATGGCTGCCGCTGTGATGATGGGTCTGGCGGCAATCGGTGCTGCGATCGGTATCGGCATCCTCGGGGGTAAATTCCTGGAAGGCGCGGCGCGTCAACCTGATCTGATTCCTCTGCTGCGTACTCAGTTCTTTATCGTTATGGGTCTGGTGGATGCTATCCCGATGATCGCTGTAGGTCTGGGTCTGTACGTGATGTTCGCTGTCGCGTAGTAAGCGTTGCTTGAATTAAGAGCAATATCAGAAGGTTAACTAGATAGAGGCATTGTGCTGTGAATCTTAACGCAACAATCCTCGGCCAGGCCATCGCGTTTATTCTCTTTGTCTGGTTTTGCATGAAGTACGTATGGCCGCCGTTAATGGCAGCCATCGAGAAACGTCAGAAAGAAATTGCTGACGGTCTCGCTTCTGCTGAACGAGCACATAAGGATCTTGACCTTGCAAAGGCCAGCGCGACCGACCAGCTGAAAAAAGCGAAAGCGGAAGCTCAGGTAATCATCGAGCAGGCAAACAAACGCCGCGCTCAGATCCTGGACGAAGCCAAAACTGAAGCAGAGCAGGAACGTACTAAAATCGTGGCGCAGGCGCAGGCGGAAATTGAAGCCGAGCGTAAACGCGCCCGTGAAGAGCTGCGTAAGCAAGTTGCTATCCTGGCTGTTGCTGGCGCCGAGAAGATCATCGAACGTTCCGTGGATGAAGCTGCTAACAGCGACATCGTGGATAAACTTGTCGCTGAACTGTAAGGAGGGAGGGGCTGATGTCTGAATTTGTTACGGTAGCTCGCCCCTACGCCAAAGCAGCTTTTGACTTTGCCGTTGAACACCAAAGTGTAGAGCGCTGGCAGGATATGCTGGCGTTTGCCGCCGAGGTAACCAAGAACGAACAAATGGCAGAGCTTCTCTCTGGCGCGCTGGCGCCGGAAACGCTCGCTGAGTCGTTTATCGCAGTCTGCGGTGAGCAGTTAGACGAAAACGGTCAGAACCTGATTCGGGTGATGGCTGAAAATAATCGTCTGAACGCGCTCCCGGATGTTCTGGAGCAGTTTATTCATCTGCGTGCCGCCAGTGAAGCTACCTCCGAGGTAGAAGTTACGTCGGCAACCGCATTGAGTGAAGAGCAGCTTTCGAAAATCAGCGCCGCGATGGAAAAACGTCTGTCACGCAAAGTGAAGCTGAATTGCAAAATCGATAAGTCTGTAATGGCAGGCGTTATCATCCGGGCGGGTGATATGGTCATTGATGGCAGCGTACGCGGCCGTCTTGAGCGCCTTGCAGACGTCTTGCAGTCTTAAGGGGACTGGAGCATGCAACTGAATTCCACCGAAATCAGCGAACTGATCAAGCAGCGCATTGCTCAGTTCAATGTGGTGAGCGAAGCTCACAACGAAGGTACTATTGTTTCTGTCAGTGACGGTGTTATCCGCATTCACGGCCTGGCCGATTGTATGCAGGGTGAAATGATCTCCCTGCCGGGTAACCGTTACGCTATCGCACTGAACCTGGAGCGCGACTCCGTGGGTGCGGTAGTCATGGGTCCATACGCTGACCTTGCCGAAGGCATGAAGGTTAAATGTACGGGTCGTATCCTGGAAGTTCCGGTTGGCCGCGGCCTGCTGGGACGTGTGGTAAACACCCTGGGTGCGCCAATCGACGGTAAAGGTCCGGTTGATAATGACGGCTTCTCTGCCGTTGAAGCGATTGCGCCGGGCGTTATCGATCGTCAGTCTGTCGATCAGCCGGTGCAGACCGGCTATAAAGCCGTTGACTCCATGATCCCAATCGGTCGTGGTCAGCGTGAACTGATCATCGGTGACCGTCAGACCGGTAAAACCGCGCTGGCTATCGACGCCATCATCAACCAGCGCGACTCCGGCATCAAATGTATCTATGTCGCTATCGGCCAGAAAGCGTCCACCATCTCTAACGTGGTGCGTAAACTGGAAGAGCACGGCGCGCTGGCTAACACCATTGTTGTGGTGGCGACCGCGTCCGAATCCGCTGCGCTGCAATATCTGGCGCCGTATGCCGGTTGCGCAATGGGCGAATACTTCCGTGACCGCGGCGAAGATGCGCTGATCATTTACGATGACCTGTCTAAACAGGCTGTTGCTTACCGTCAGATCTCCCTGCTGCTCCGTCGTCCGCCAGGACGTGAAGCATTCCCGGGCGACGTATTCTACCTCCACTCTCGTCTGCTGGAGCGTGCTGCGCGTGTTAACGCCGACTACGTCGAAGCCTTCACTAAAGGTGAAGTGAAAGGGAAAACCGGTTCACTGACCGCGCTGCCGATTATCGAAACGCAGGCAGGCGACGTTTCCGCGTTCGTTCCGACCAACGTAATTTCCATTACCGATGGTCAGATCTTCCTGGAATCTAACCTGTTTAACGCCGGTATCCGTCCTGCGGTTAACCCGGGTATCTCGGTATCCCGTGTAGGTGGCGCAGCCCAGACCAAGATCATGAAAAAACTGTCCGGTGGTATTCGTACCGCGCTGGCGCAGTATCGTGAACTGGCGGCGTTCTCTCAGTTTGCATCCGACCTTGACGATGCCACCCGTAAACAGCTTGACCACGGTCAGAAAGTGACCGAACTGCTGAAACAGAAACAGTATGCGCCGATGTCCGTCGCGCAGCAGTCTCTGGTTCTGTTCGCAGCAGAACGTGGTTATCTGGCGGATGTCGAACTGGCGAAAATCGGTAGCTTCGAAGCCGCACTGCTGGCTTACGTCGACCGTGATCACGCTCCGCTGATGCAAGAGATCAACCAGTCCGGTGGCTATAACGACGAAATCGAAGGCAAGCTGAAAGGCATCCTCGATTCCTTCAAAGCAACCCAGTCCTGGTAACGTCTGGCGGCTTGCCTTAGGGCAGGCCGTAAGGCATTGAGGAGAAGCTCATGGCCGGCGCAAAAGAGATACGTAGTAAGATCGCAAGCGTCCAGAACACGCAAAAGATCACTAAAGCGATGGAGATGGTCGCCGCTTCCAAAATGCGTAAATCGCAGGATCGCATGGCGGCCAGCCGTCCTTATGCAGAGACCATGCGCAAAGTGATTGGTCACCTTGCGAACGGTAATCTGGAATATAAGCACCCCTACCTGGAAGAGCGCGACGTTAAACGCGTGGGCTACCTGGTAGTGTCGACCGACCGTGGTTTGTGCGGTGGCTTGAACATTAACCTGTTCAAAAAGCTGCTGGCGGATATGAAGGCATGGTCCGATAAAGGCGTTCAGTGCGAACTCGCAATGATCGGCTCTAAGGGCGTGTCATTCTTTAATTCCGTAGGCGGCAACGTTGTCGCTCAGGTGACAGGTATGGGGGATAACCCTTCTCTGTCCGAACTGATCGGTCCGGTTAAAGTGATGTTGCAGGCCTACGACGAAGGCCGTCTGGACAAGCTTTACATTGTCAGCAACAAATTTATTAACACCATGTCTCAGGTGCCGACGATCACTCAACTGCTGCCGCTGCCGGCGTCAGAAGATGATGATCTGAAGCGTAAAGCCTGGGATTACCTATATGAACCAGACCCGAAAGCGCTGCTGGATACTCTCCTGCGTCGTTATGTGGAGTCTCAGGTTTATCAGGGCGTGGTAGAAAACCTGGCCAGCGAGCAGGCCGCACGAATGGTGGCGATGAAAGCCGCAACCGATAATGGCGGCAGCCTGATTAAAGAGCTGCAGTTGGTATACAACAAAGCTCGTCAGGCCAGCATTACTCAGGAACTCACCGAGATCGTCTCGGGGGCCGCCGCGGTTTAACCAGGTTATTTCGTAGAGGATTTAAGATGGCTACTGGAAAGATTGTCCAGGTAATCGGCGCCGTGGTCGACGTCGAGTTCCCTCAGGATGCCGTACCACGCGTGTACGATGCCCTTGAGGTGCAGAATGGTAATGAGAAGCTGGTGCTGGAAGTTCAGCAGCAGCTTGGCGGCGGTATTGTGCGTACCATCGCGATGGGGTCTTCTGACGGTCTGCGTCGCGGTCTGGATGTAAAAGATCTCGAACACCCGATCGAAGTCCCGGTAGGTAAAGCCACGCTGGGTCGTATCATGAACGTCCTGGGCGAACCGGTCGACATGAAAGGCGAGATCGGCGAAGAAGAGCGTTGGGCGATTCACCGCGCAGCGCCTTCCTACGAAGAGTTGTCAAACTCTCAGGAACTGCTGGAAACCGGTATCAAAGTTATCGACCTGATGTGTCCGTTCGCGAAGGGCGGTAAAGTCGGTCTGTTCGGTGGTGCGGGTGTGGGTAAAACCGTAAACATGATGGAGCTTATCCGTAACATCGCGATCGAGCACTCCGGTTACTCTGTGTTTGCGGGCGTAGGTGAACGTACTCGTGAGGGTAACGACTTCTACCACGAAATGACCGACTCCAACGTTATCGATAAAGTATCCCTGGTGTATGGCCAGATGAACGAGCCGCCGGGAAACCGTCTGCGCGTTGCATTGACCGGTCTGACCATGGCGGAGAAATTCCGTGACGAAGGTCGTGACGTACTGCTGTTCGTCGATAACATCTATCGTTACACCCTGGCCGGTACGGAAGTATCCGCACTGCTGGGCCGTATGCCTTCCGCAGTAGGTTACCAGCCGACTCTGGCGGAAGAGATGGGCGTTCTGCAGGAACGTATCACCTCCACCAAAACCGGTTCTATCACCTCCGTACAGGCGGTATACGTACCGGCGGATGACTTGACTGACCCGTCTCCAGCCACCACCTTTGCGCACTTAGATGCAACCGTGGTACTGAGCCGTCAGATCGCATCCCTGGGTATCTACCCGGCCGTTGACCCGCTGGACTCCACCAGCCGTCAGCTGGATCCGCTGGTTGTTGGTCAGGAACACTACGACACCGCGCGTGGCGTTCAGTCCATCCTGCAGCGTTATCAGGAACTGAAAGACATCATCGCCATCCTCGGTATGGATGAACTGTCTGAAGAAGATAAACTGGTGGTAGCTCGCGCGCGTAAAATTCAGCGCTTCCTGTCCCAGCCGTTCTTCGTGGCGGAAGTATTTACCGGTTCTCCGGGCAAATACGTCTCCCTGAAAGACACCATCCGTGGCTTTAAAGGCATCATGGAAGGCGAATACGATCACCTGCCGGAGCAGGCGTTCTACATGGTCGGTTCCATCGACGAAGCCGTGGAAAAAGCCAAAAAACTTTAACGCCTTAATCGGAGGGTGATATGGCAATGACTTACCACCTGGATGTCGTCAGCGCGGAGCAACAAATGTTCTCCGGTCTGGTCGAGAAAATCCAGGTTACGGGTAGCGAAGGCGAACTGGGGATTTACCCGGGGCACGCGCCGCTACTCACCGCCATTAAGCCTGGTATGATTCGCATCGTTAAGCAGCACGGTCATGAAGAGTTTATCTATCTGTCCGGCGGCATTCTGGAAGTGCAGCCTGGCAGCGTGACCGTTCTGGCGGATACCGCGATTCGCGGTCAGGATCTCGACGAAGCGCGAGCCCTGGAAGCGAAGCGTAAAGCCGAAGAGCACATTAAGAGCTCGCACGGTGACGTGGATTACGCTCAGGCGTCTGCGGAACTGGCCAAAGCGATCGCTAAACTGCGCGTTATCGAGTTGACCAAAAAAGCGATGTAACACCGGCTTGAAAGCATAAAACCAGTCTGATTGCGGACTGGTTTTTTTTTATCCTCTCAATTTTTATTCGATAAACTAGCAACGACAAAAACAAGCGGCTGAAGGCGACGCGTTTTCAGCGACAGCGCTGTTTTCATTAAATCCTTCTTTCTGTCATTGGCATCTGCACATTGTGCGAAGAAGGGAGGAATGGATGCGTTTTTATTGCATAAAATGAGGGATTATTACTATGTCATTTCAGCCATCCTTTGCGGGTCCACAACCCGACTCAAGGATTGATCGTACTACCTTTATTCGTCGTGCTTATCTTCATCTCGCCGTCGCCATCGTCGGTTTTATCGTATTGAGCGCGGCGTGGAGTTTTATAGGGGTCGGGGAGTATGCGCTTGATGTGCTGCTGGCTGGTGGAAGATATAGCTGGTTGGTTGTTCTCGGCGCTTTTATGCTGGTGGGAATGCTGGCGACCCGTCTGGCGGATAATGCGGGGAATAATCAAACGCAACTTATCGGGCTGGGGATTTATGTGTTGGCAGAATCCCTGATTTTTGCCCCCCTGTTAACGGTGGCGGCGTATATTAACCCGTCGAGTATTGGCGCGGCGGCAATAACGACTCTGTTGCTGGTCGGCGGCCTGACGTTTACCGCTTTTTCTATAAAAAAAGACTTTTCTTTTCTGCGCTCGTTTCTGACTATGGCTGGGTTCATTGCTTTTGGCGCGATTATTGCCAGCGTCATCTGCGGCTTCTCGCTGGGCGTCTGGTTTTCTGCGCTGATGGTACTGCTGTGCGCCGGGTTTATACTTTACGATACTTCTAACATTATTCACCATTACCCTACCGATCGCCCTGCTGGCGCGGCATTACATCTGTTTGCTTCTATCGCGACCATGTTCTGGTATATTTTGCGGATTTTTATGTCGCGTAATTAAGTAAAAAATACGCGCAACGGAAAACCAGCGGCCTCTGTCGCTGGTTTTTGCTTTTCTGACTCCCCTGCGCTTTATTACGTTATCTTCTTTATTTATGGAGTAAAAAAACAGCAAAAACATCGGACTACGTTGCCAATACGCGGGTGTTTTTACTTTTCAGGAGACAAGAGGCGCGGTAATGAACGAAAATGATTCATTAGCAGGCGGGGATTTTATCCCGGTGAGCGTTTTATCCTTCTTCCATTTTACGATGAAAAAAATGTAGTATTTTCAACGTGAAACAGTATAAATTCGTTCTCAAATTACAGTCAGGACGCGTATGTTAAATAGTGCTATGAGCGTAGTGATCCTTGCCGCAGGTAAAGGCACGCGCATGTATTCCGATATTCCTAAAGTGCTGCACACGCTGGCGGGTAAACCCATGGTGCAGCATGTCATTGATGCAGCTACTAAATTAGGGGCCGCACAGGTTCATCTGGTCTATGGCCACGGTGGCGAGTTGTTAAAACAGACCCTGAAAGATGACAAGCTGAACTGGGTGCTTCAGGCGGAACAGTTGGGTACAGGTCACGCAATGCAGCAGGCCGCGCCCTTCTTTAGTGACGATGAAGATATTTTAATGCTTTACGGCGACGTGCCGCTGATTTCGGTTGAAACCTTACAGCGCCTGCGCGATGCCAAACCGCAGGGTGGTATTGGGTTATTAACCGTGAAGCTGGACGATCCGAGCGGCTATGGCCGTATTACGCGTGAAAACGGTAAAGTGACCGGCATCGTTGAACATAAAGACGCCACTGATGAACAGCGTCAGATTCAGGAAATTAACACCGGTATTCTGATCGCCAACGGCGCGGACATGAAACGTTGGTTGTCTAAGCTGACTAACAATAATGCGCAGGGTGAATATTACATCACTGATATCATTGCGCTGGCTTATCAGGAAGGACGAGAAATCGCCGCGGTGCATCCGGCTCGCATCAGCGAAACGGACGGCGTGAATAACCGTCTACAGCTTTCTCGTCTGGAGCGTATTTACCAGGCCGAACAGGCGGAGAAACTGCTGTTATCCGGTGTTATGTTGCGCGATCCGGCACGTTTTGATCTTCGCGGCACCCTTCATTGTGGAATGGATGTGGAAATTGACGCTAACGTTATCATCGAAGGTTATGTAACGCTCGGTCACCGCGTGAAGATCGGCGCGGGCTGCATTATTAAAAACAGCGTTATTGGCGATGACTGCGAAATTAGCCCATACAGCGTGGTGGAAGATGCGCATCTGGAAGCGGCCTGCACCATCGGTCCGTTTGCTCGCCTGCGTCCCGGCGCGGAGCTGTTAGCGGGCGCTCACGTCGGCAATTTCGTTGAAATGAAAAAAGCGCGTCTCGGTAAAGGTTCTAAAGCCGGCCATCTGACCTACCTGGGCGATGCGGAAATTGGCGACAACGTGAATATCGGCGCGGGGACCATCACCTGTAACTATGATGGCGCGAACAAATTCAAAACGGTTATTGGCGACGATGTGTTTGTCGGCTCCGATACCCAACTGGTGGCGCCGGTTACTGTTGGTAAAGGGGCCACCATCGCCGCAGGGACTACCGTCACCCGTAACGTAGCTGACAATGAACTGGTATTAAGCCGCGTGCCGCAGGTGCATAAGCAAGGCTGGCAGCGTCCGGTGAAGAAAAAGTGATTTTGTAAGCCGGATAAGCGTCAGCGCCATCCGGCAGACCGGAGATGAGAGGATAAAATAATCCTCCGCTCCATGAGCAGTACTTATAAAAATAACCCCACTCTCTACAAGGCTCGGGGCGCCCGCAACGACGGGCATACAGGTCAGCGACAACGCATGGCGTAATGCCATAATCAGGAAATAAAACTATGTGTGGAATTGTTGGCGCTATCGCGCAGCGTGATGTAGCTGAAATCCTTCTCGAAGGTTTACGTCGTCTGGAATACCGCGGATATGACTCTGCCGGTCTGGCCGTGGTGGATGCAGAAGGTCATATGACCCGCCTGCGTCGCCTCGGTAAAGTCCAGATGCTGGCTCAGGCAGCGGAAGAACATCCTCTGCATGGCGGCACTGGTATTGCTCACACTCGCTGGGCGACGCACGGTGAACCTTCAGAAGCTAACGCGCATCCGCATGTTTCTGAACACATTGTGGTGGTGCATAACGGCATCATCGAAAACCATGAACCGCTGCGTGAAGCGTTAAAAGCGCGTGGCTATACCTTCGTTTCTGAAACCGACACCGAAGTGATTGCACACCTGGTAAACTGGGAACTGAAACAGGGCGGTACTCTGCGTGAGGCTGTTCTGCGTGCTATCCCGCAACTGCGTGGTGCGTACGGTACAGTGATCATGGATACCCGTCACCCGGATACCCTACTGGCGGCACGTTCTGGTAGCCCGCTGGTGATTGGCCTGGGTATGGGCGAAAACTTTATCGCTTCTGACCAGCTGGCGCTGTTGCCAGTGACTCGTCGCTTTATCTTCCTTGAAGAGGGCGATATCGCTGAAATCACTCGCCGTTCGGTAAATATCTTCGATAACACCGGCGCGGAAGTAAAACGTCAGGATATCGAATCCAATCTGCAATATGACGCGGGCGATAAAGGTATTTACCGCCACTACATGCAGAAAGAGATCTACGAACAGCCGAACGCGATCAAAAACACCCTTACCGGGCGCATCAGCCACGGTCAGGTGGATTTAAGCGAGCTGGGACCGAACGCCGATGATCTGTTGTCGAAGGTTGAGCATATTCAGATCCTCGCCTGCGGTACGTCTTACAACTCCGGTATGGTTTCCCGTTACTGGTTTGAATCGCTGGCAGGTATTCCGTGCGACGTTGAAATCGCCTCTGAATTCCGTTATCGCAAATCTGCCGTGCGCCGTAACAGCCTGATGATCACCCTGTCACAGTCTGGCGAAACCGCAGATACCCTGGCTGGCCTGCGTCTGTCGAAAGAGCTGGGATATTTGGGCTCTCTGGCAATTTGTAACGTGCCGGGCTCTTCGCTGGTGCGTGAATCCGATCTGGCGCTGATGACCAACGCGGGTACGGAAATTGGCGTAGCATCTACCAAAGCCTTCACCACCCAGTTAACCGTGCTGTTGATGCTGGTGGCGAAACTGGCGCGTCTGAAAGGTCTGGATACGTCCATTGAGCATGATATCGTTCATGGCCTACAGGCGCTGCCGAGCCGTATTGAGCAGATGCTGTCGCAGGACAAACGTATCGAAGCCCTGGCGGAAGATTTCTCTGACAAACACCATGCGCTGTTCCTGGGGCGTGGCGATCAATATCCGATTGCACTCGAAGGCGCGCTGAAGCTGAAAGAGATCTCTTACATTCACGCGGAAGCCTATGCTGCAGGCGAGCTGAAACACGGGCCGTTGGCGCTGATTGACGCCGATATGCCGGTGATTGTGGTGGCGCCGAACAACGAACTGCTGGAGAAACTGAAATCCAACATCGAAGAAGTTCGCGCACGTGGCGGTCAGTTGTACGTCTTCGCCGATCAGGATGCGGGTTTCGTCAGCAACGACAACATGCACATCATCGAGATGCCGCATGTGGAAGAGGTCATTGCGCCTATCTTCTACACCGTTCCGCTGCAACTGCTGGCGTATCACGTGGCGCTGATTAAAGGCACCGACGTTGACCAGCCGCGTAACCTGGCGAAATCGGTGACGGTAGAGTAAGTACAAATGTTGCACTAGGCAGAAGGCCGTCGATAGACGGCCTTTTTTTGTGCGCCGTGACAGGCGCTGTTCTTTCTCTATGGTGGCTGAAGAGCGACTAAGAGGTGCTACGCCTGCCTGCGCTACGGGTACCCGGTCACATTCTCTTCTTTAAGGCCCTGGCTCAATCCAGGTGGATCGGAAATCAAACCATCCCAGGTTATTCAGGTGGATCCCCCTGGCCCGGTCGGGGCCTTTGAGTCGCATCCAGTGGTGAAAAAGCGGCTGTAGCCAGCCTGAACGGGTGGTTTCCCTGACCAGTTGTTCCGCGCTGATGGTTTCGGCATGCCACTGGGTTTCCCATTGGGCCAGCAGCGCATCATCCCCACCGCTGATGGCGTGGCGCAGTAAAGGGGAGCCCAGCAGCCATGTACCGACGTTCCACTCTTCGGGAATGGGGAAATTGACCGTCCCCAGCCAGAGATCCACATTGGCTTTGCCATTCGCCCAGTCATCATAATTCAGCTCCACGCCCTCAAGTAAAATGCCCTGCTGGCGCATGATCTCTTGCATGATATCCAGGAGCATCGGAAATTCAGGGTGCTGATCGTGATAGGCCAGACGCAGTTTTGCGTAGGGCGACGACGAGATAAAAGGTGAACAGGCCGGGCCCGCCTCAATAGTATGAAACCAGGAGGACAGCAGGCTGCCGCCCGGTACCCAGAAGGGGCGAATTGCCTCACTCAGATGCTGGAGTAAGGCGTAAGGGCTGAGAGTTTCCCGCAGCCAGCGGCGATGTTCGGCGGTATGCCAGTGCGGGGAGCGGCTGTCGCATAATAAAAAATAGCCTCCACGCTCAAGAAACATCTCGCGCAGGTTGTCAGAAGGTTTGCCTGATACCTGGCTAAGCCGTCCGGAAACGTAATCCTCATCGCTCAGGCTGGAACTGAGCCAGGCTGCCGTGTCGTTATCCGACAGCGATTCCGCCAGGTTGTCTGTCTCCGTTAAATTCGGCCAGATAAAGACCTCCACTTCATCCAGCAGCCCGCGCAAACCGAAATAGTGGTCAAAGGCCTTCATTTGCAGATGAAAGCCATTGTTTTCCACCACCTCATAAGGGCCAGTCCCCACAGGATGTGCCGGGAAATCAGCGCGTTGTGTATGGTCAGGCGGTAGGATCATGGCATCAATATGGCTGAGCAGCAGAGGCAGTCGGTTATCCGGGTGCGCCAGCGTAATTTCAAGGCTCAGCGGCCCGGTGGCCTGAATGGTCTGCAAGTGCGAGAACAACGGCAGCTTAGCGCTGCGGGTCAGTGAAGCGATAACCGCGTCGATCGTCAGCTCCTGACCATCATGCCAGAGGACGGCGGGGCGCAGATAAAAACGCCAGCGCAGTGGATCAATCTGCCGCCAGTGGTGGGCAAGATCGGCTTCGACTTCACCTTTTTCCTCATTTATGCGCGTCAGGCCGCTAAAAATCTGCCTGACCAGATGCTGCTCAGAGCGACGCAACGGTATGCCGGGGCACAGTGACGGCATTGTCCGGTAATAGGGGATGCACAGCCGCTGATAGTCTGCCCGCACGCTATAGCCCAGCTTTGAACGCAGCAGTTGCGCCACCTGGTGCTTATTTTTACCCAGCAGCTGAATGGCCTGATCAATATGACCAGACTCCAGTAACTGCTCCGCCTTTTCGCTTAACAGCTGTTCTGGTTTATAGCGCAGGTGAAGCCGGGCGCGATGCCCACGTCCGGCCTGTGATTGCCAGATGAGCCACTTTGCCTCCTGCATCTGAAGCAACAGATTACGCATATGTCGCCGGGTGCAGAACAACACATCCGCCAGCTCCTGTAGCGTCACGCTAACAGGCTTGTCGCCATAGTGCTGGAGTAGCTTTAAGTATTTTTGTTCAGTGTGCCGGGTTGTCATAAAAGGTGAAATTTCCCGAACGGGAATGAGCAATTTTTAATATCCCCTTTTTAGCCGATGATTTTCTCTATCGCAACTTCTATGAGGATTCATCATGACAAAGCGCATTAATAAAGATACTCAGGTCTGCATGTCCCTGGCGGCACGCCCAAGTAACTTCGGTACACGCTTTCACAACTATCTGTACGAAGCGCTGGATCTCAATTATCTCTACAAAGCCTTTTCGCCGACCGATCTTACGCAGGCCATTAGCGGCGTGCGTGGTCTGGGGATCCGCGGGTGCGCGATCTCTATGCCATTTAAGGAAGCCTGCATTCCGCTGGTGGATGAACTGGATGCTTCTGCTCAGGCCATTCACTCAGTTAATACCATTGTGAATACCAATGGCCATCTGAAGGCGTACAACACTGATTACATTGCAATAGCTCGCTTGCTGGCGAATTACAAGGTCTCTCCCGACCTGGTGTTTGCTTTGCGTGGCAGCGGTGGTATGGCAAAGGCGGTAGCCTGCGCGCTGAAGGATGCAGGGTTTACCCGTGGTTATATTGTTGCGATTGATGAAGCGTCAGGTAAACAACTGGCCGAACTCTATGGCTATGAATGGCGCCCGGATACCGACGGTATTGAAGCCGATTTGTTAATTAACGCCACGCCTATCGGAATGGCTGGCGGTAATGATGCCGACAAACTCTCTTATTCCGAACAGGAAGTGGATAAGGCGAGCGTTATCTTTGATGTGGTGGCGCTACCGCCCGTCACACCGCTGATCCGCTACGCCCGTGAACGCGGTAAAACCGTGATTACCGGTTCCGAAGTGTTTGCTATTCAGGCCGTGGAGCAATTTGTCCTTTATACCGGGATTCGCCCGGATGACGCGCTGTTCCAGAAAGCAGCGGCCTGGTCACGCCTGTAACATTTTTTCCCGCTTTTTCTTTAAATTAAAAGAACAGGGTACCCTACTATGACTAAAAAAATTGTTGCTGTGACGGCCTGTCCGACGGGCGTCGCCCATACCTTTATGGCGGCAGAAGCGTTGGAAATTGAAGCCCGCAAGCGTGGTGACTGGATCAAGGTTGAAACTCGCGGTTCCGTCGGGGCGAAGAACACGCTGACCGCGGAAGAGATAGCGCAAGCGGATGTGGTGATTATCGCGGCGGATATTGAGCTGGATCTGTCAGGCTTTGTTGGCAAAAGACTCTATCGCACCAGTACCGGCGCGGCGCTAAAAAAGAGTGCGCAGGAAATGGATAATGCTTTCAATAGCGCCGAGGTCTATCAGGGGAGTGCCGGGCGATCTTCTTCAGCTGGTAAAACAGAGCTACCTGGCGTTTATAAGCATTTAATGACCGGCGTATCCCATATGCTTCCTTTGGTGGTGGCGGGAGGGTTGTGTATCGCACTCTCTTTTGTCTTCGGTATCCAGGCCTTCAACGAGCCGGGCACGCTGGCGGCTGCGTTATTTCAAATTGGTGGTAAGGCGGCCTTTGCGCTGATGGTGCCGGTACTGGCTGGGTTTATTGCCTTCTCAATTGCCGATCGTCCGGGTCTGGCCCCGGGGCTTATTGGCGGGATGTTGGCCAGCCTGTGCGGTGCTGGTTTCCTGGGAGGGATTGTGGCCGGTTTTCTGGCCGGTTACAGCGTACGGTTTCTGGCGCAAAATATTAAGCTACCAGCGTCAATGGAAGCGCTTAAGCCTGTGCTGGTTCTGCCGCTACTGTCTACGCTGATTACCGGCCTAATCATGATTTACGTGGTGGGTGGCCCGGTGTCTGCGGTGATGGAAGGGCTGACGACGTTCCTGGGGAATATGACCTCTACGAATGCTATCTTGCTGGGAATGTTGCTGGGCGCAATGCAAGGTTTTGACCTTGGTGGGCCGGTGAATAAAGCTGCGTATACCTTCGGCGTCGGTTTACTGGCTTCTCATTCCTATATGCCGATGGCGGCCATTATGGCGGCAGGGATGGTACCGGCATTAGGGATGGGCGTCGCAACCTGGGCGGCCAGAGCGAAATTCACTGCTTCTGAGCATGAAGCGGGTAACGCATCCTTTATCCTGGGGCTGTGCTTTATCTCTGAAGGGGCGATTCCCTTCGCCGCGCGTGACCCGATGCGCGTCATCCCTTCTACGATGGTCGGTGGCGCAATCGCCGGGGGACTGTCCATGTATTTCGGTTGTACACTGATGGCGCCACACGGTGGTCTCTTTGTCCTGGCGATCCCGCATGCGGTAGAACATGTGATGCAGTACCTGCTCTCGATTGCCCTGGGCACGATTGTCTGCGGCCTGATGTACGCGCTGTTGAAACCGTCTGCGGTTGCGCAAACAGTTTAATTCATCTCCCCCTGCAGGCTGGTCTGGTGTCTCCCCGGGCCAGCTTTTTTATTTCCATTGTCATCAAACCGTCATAATCAAGACATATAACTGTCATCAATTTGTCCTATTTTGCTCATCGTAGCAACTCAAACAACGATTTACCGAAACCGTGCAGGAGACATTATGAAAGTTATGCGTACCACTGTCGCAACTGTTGTCGCCGCGACCTTATCGATGAGCGCGTTCTCTGCCTTTGCAGCAGCAAGCCTGACAGGTGCCGGTGCAACGTTTCCTGCGCCGGTGTATGCCAAATGGGCGGATACCTACCAGAAAGAAACCGGTAACAAAGTCAATTACCAGGGGATAGGCTCTTCCGGCGGCGTGAAACAAATCACCGCGAATACCGTTGATTTTGGCGCTTCCGATGCGCCGCTGTCTGACGAAAAACTGAATCAGGAAGGCCTGTTCCAGTTTCCGACGGTGATCGGCGGCGTGGTGCTGGCGGTGAATATTCCAGGCCTCAAATCCGGTGAACTGGTGCTGGATGGTAAAACGCTGGGTGACATCTACCTCGGTAAAATCAAGAAGTGGGATGATGAAGCCATCACCAAACTGAACCCAGGCGTGAAGCTGCCCTCACAGAATATCGCTGTGGTGCGTCGCGCTGACGGTTCCGGTACCTCCTTCGTGTTCACCAGTTACCTGGCGAAAGTCAACGACGAGTGGAAATCGAAAGTGGGCGCGGGTTCTACCGTGAACTGGCCAACCGGTCTGGGCGGTAAAGGTAACGACGGCATCGCAGCATTTGTACAGCGTCTGCCAGGCGCTATTGGCTACGTTGAATACGCTTACGCCAAGCAGAACAACCTGGCCTACACCAAATTGGTTTCTGCCGACGGCAAACCGGTAAGCCCGACGGAAGAGAGCTTCTCTAATGCGGCGAAAGGCGCAGACTGGAGCAAAACCTTCGCGCAGGATCTGACCAACCAGAAAGGTGACGATGTGTGGCCAATCACTTCCACCACGTTTATCCTGGTCCACAAAGCGCAGAAGAAACCTGAGCAGGGTGCTGAAGTGTTGAAGTTCTTCGACTGGGCCTACAAAAATGGCGCTAAGCAGGCGAATGATCTGGACTACGCCAGCCTGCCGGATAACGTTGTTGAGCAGGTTCGTGCTGCATGGAAGACCAGTATAAAAGACAGCAACGGTAAGGCGCTGTATTAATTAACGAATTGGCGGATGGCGCTACGCTTATCCGCCCTACGGTTTCGACCGCAGGCCCACGTTGTAGGCCGGATAAGCGTAGCGCCATCCGGCAGGGGCAACGTCGTAAAATGCGTTTAATGGAAAGAGTAATTTATGGCTGCAACCAAGCCTGCTTTTAACCCGCCGGGTAAAAAAGGCGACATGATTTTCAGCGCGCTGGTAAAACTGGCTGCGCTGATTGTGCTATTGATGTTGGGCGGTATTATCGTCTCATTGATCATCTCCTCCTGGCCAAGTATTCAGAAATTTGGTTTCTCATTTCTTTGGACTAAGGAATGGGACGCGCCAAACGATATCTACGGCGCTCTGGTGCCCATTTATGGCACGCTGGTGACCTCCTTTATCGCACTGCTGATCGCCGTTCCGGTCAGTTTCGGCATTGCCCTGTTTTTAACCGAGCTGGCGCCAGGCTGGCTAAAGCGTCCGCTCGGCATCGCCATTGAACTGCTGGCGGCAATTCCCAGTATCGTGTACGGCATGTGGGGGCTGTTTATCTTCGCGCCGCTGTTTGCGACGTACTTCCAGGAGCCGGTCGGCAATATTCTTTCCAACATTCCGTTTGTCGGCGCGCTGTTCTCCGGCCCGGCCTTTGGTATCGGCATTCTGGCGGCGGGCGTCATCCTCGCCATCATGATCATCCCCTACATTGCGGCGGTTATGCGCGACGTCTTCGAGCAAACACCGGTAATGATGAAAGAGTCCGCTTACGGTATCGGCTGTACTACCTGGGAAGTTATCTGGCGCATCGTGCTACCGTTCACCAAAAATGGCGTGATCGGCGGCATTATGCTGGGGCTGGGCCGTGCTCTGGGTGAAACGATGGCGGTCACTTTTATCATCGGCAACACTTACCAGCTCGACAGCGCGTCGCTGTATATGCCGGGCAACAGCATCACTTCCGCGCTGGCGAACGAATTCGCTGAGGCGGAATCGGGCCTGCACGTGGCAGCGTTGATGGAGCTGGGGCTGATCCTGTTTGTGATCACCTTTATCGTCCTGGCGGCGTCTAAGTTCATGATTATGCGTCTGGCGAAGAACGAGGGAGCACGTTAATGGCTACGCTTGATATGCAGAACACCGCGCAGCTCGCGGAATCCCGTCGCAAGATGCAGGCGCGTCGCCGCATGAAGAACCGTATCGCACTAACGCTCTCAATGGCGACGATGGCATTTGGCCTGTTCTGGCTGATCTGGATTTTGATGTCCACCATCACGCGCGGCATTGATGGTATGTCGCTGGCGCTGTTTACCGAAATGACGCCGCCGCCGAATACGGCGGGCGGCGGGCTGGCGAACGCCCTGGCGGGGAGTGGATTGTTGATTCTCTGGGCTACCGTATTGGGTACGCCGCTGGGGATTATGGCCGGGATCTATCTGGCGGAGTATGGCCGTAAATCCTGGCTGGCGGAAATCATTCGCTTTATTAACGACATTCTGCTTTCCGCGCCGTCAATTGTTGTGGGGCTGTTTGTTTACACCATCGTGGTGGCGCAGATGCAGCACTTCTCCGGCTGGGCAGGGGTGATTGCGCTGGCGCTGTTGCAGGTGCCGATCGTTATCCGTACCACTGAAAACATGCTCAAGCTGGTACCGGATAGCCTGCGTGAAGCCGCTTATGCGCTGGGTACGCCGAAGTGGAAGATGATCTCCGCGATTACGCTGAAAGCCTCTATCTCCGGGATTATGACCGGTATTCTGCTGGCTATTGCGCGTATCGCCGGGGAAACGGCGCCATTGTTGTTTACCGCGCTCTCGAACCAGTTCTGGAGCACCGACATGATGCAGCCGATCGCCAACCTGCCGGTGACCATCTTTAAATTCGCGATGAGCCCGTTTGCCGAATGGCAACAATTAGCCTGGGCGGGCGTGCTGATTATTACCCTGTGCGTACTGCTGCTGAATATTCTGGCGCGTGTTGTTTTCGCGAAGAAAAAACACGGTTAAAGACATTGTAGGCCTGATAAGCGTAGCGCCATCAGGCATTATTTTACGGCGTGGCGGATGCGGCGCTGGATGAGGAAAAGAGTGAAATGAGTATGGTTGAAACTGCCCCGAGTAAGATTCAGGTTCGTGATTTGAACTTCTACTACGGCAAATTCCATGCCCTGAAGAACATTAATCTGGATATCGCGAAGAATCAGGTAACGGCATTTATCGGGCCATCCGGCTGCGGTAAATCAACGCTACTGCGTACCTTCAATAAAATGTATTCGCTTTATCCGGAGCAGCGCGCGGAAGGTGAAATTCTGCTGGATGGCGACAATATTCTCACCAACACCCAGGATATCGCGCTTCTGCGCGCAAAAGTGGGGATGGTATTCCAGAAGCCGACGCCGTTCCCGATGTCCATCTATGACAATATCGCCTTTGGCGTGCGTCTGTTTGAGAAGCTGTCTCGTGCCGATATGGACGAGCGCGTGCAGTGGGCGTTGACCAAAGCCGCATTATGGAACGAAACCAAAGATAAATTGCACCAGAGCGGGTACTCTCTCTCCGGTGGTCAGCAGCAGCGCCTGTGCATTGCGCGCGGTATCGCCATTCGCCCGGAAGTGCTGCTGTTGGATGAGCCATGTTCAGCTCTGGACCCGATCTCTACCGGGCGTATTGAAGAGCTGATCACCGAGCTGAAACAGGATTACACCGTGGTGATCGTGACCCACAACATGCAGCAGGCGGCACGTTGCTCCGATCATACGGCGTTTATGTACCTGGGCGAGTTGATTGAGTTCAGCAACACGGACGATCTGTTCACCAAGCCCGCGAAGAAACAAACAGAAGACTATATCACCGGTCGTTACGGTTAATTCAGGAGTGCGTAATGGACAGTCTGAACCTTAATAAACATATTTCCGGCCAGTTCAACGCAGAACTGGAGAGCATTCGTACCCAGGTGATGACCATGGGCGGTATGGTGGAGCAGCAGCTTTCTGATGCCATTACCGCGATGCACAACCAGGATAGCGAGCTGGCGAAGCGCGTGGTAGAAGGCGATCATCAGGTTAATATGATGGAAGTCGCCATCGATGAAGCCTGCGTGCGTATTATCGCCAAGCGCCAGCCGACGGCGAGCGATCTGCGTCTGGTAATGGCGATTATCAAAACCATCGCCGAACTGGAGCGCATTGGCGACGTGGCGGATAAAATCTGCCGTACCGCGCTGGAGAAATTCTCCCAGCAGCATCAGCCGCTGTTGGTGAGTCTGGAGTCACTGGGCCGCCACACCGTGCAGATGCTGCACGACGTGCTGGATGCGTTCGCGCGCATGGATCTCGATGAAGCGGTGCGTATCTATCGTGAAGATAAGAAAGTTGACCAGGAATATGAAGGCATCGTGCGTCAGCTGATGACCTACATGATGGAAGACTCGCGCACCATTCCCAGCGTGCTGACCGCGTTATTCTGCGCTCGTTCTATCGAGCGTATCGGCGACCGCTGCCAGAATATCTGCGAATACATCTTCTACTTCGTGAAGGGGCAGGATTTCCGTCACGTCGGCGGCGATGAGCTGGATAAGCTGCTGGCGGGGAAAGATCCGAAAGAGTAAATCTCATTCTTTTGCCCGGTGGCGCTGCGCTTACCGGGCCTACAGGTACAGATGCTGTAGGCCGGATAAGCGTCAGCGCCATCCGGCATTTCAGTTAACGCGTAATCTCCCACCCGCGCGCTTTCCACAATCCCGGCAACTGCGCCAAATCGGTAAAAGTCGTCACGTTAGGGTGATCGATCGGCTTGTTATGCGGATCGGCGCAGAAATAAAACACTTCCATTCCCGCCGCAATTCCTGACTGCGCGCCTGCGCTGGAATCATCCACCAGAATACACTTCTCAACATTGACCTTCATGGCGTTCGCCGCATGGAGCATCAGCGCCGGATCGGGCTTCCAGCGTTGAATATCGTAACCGCTAAACAGCAAATCGGGAAAATAATGCAACATGCCCAGTTTACCCAGCGAATGCTGCATCTTACTGACCGGCCCGTTGGATACCACGCACATAGGCGTCTTAATGCTCTCCAGCAGGGTATTTGCGCCCGCGATCGCTTCCAGTTCGGTATCGAACAGGCGCGCCACTTCCGCGCGGTACACCGGCTCCAGCTCCGCCTTTGCCAGCGCAACGCCATGCTCTTTACTGATGGTATCGATAATTTCGTAGAGCTTTACGCCTTTAAAGCGTCTGAATACTTCCGTGAGCTCAAGCGTAATGCCGAACTGCCGGAACATAGTGACATAGGCGCGCGAGCAAATTACTTCACTGTCGACCAGCGTGCCGTCACAGTCAAAAAACACCGCTTCGATTTGGGACATGTCATTTCCATTTTAACAAGTTTAACGTTTACGTAATGCTGAATGAGGGGACGCAATCGTTGCCGTACTAACAAATTGAGTGAAAAAAATTACCACACAACTGCGCCAGGTGTCGCATTTTGGTATAGGATAACGGCGAATTTTCCCTCCTTTCTCCGGAAATTGATAATGAGTCAACAACACACCACCCAGGCTTCTGGTCAGGGTATGCTGGAACGCGTGTTTAAACTGCGCGAACATGGCACGACGGCACGAACCGAAGTGATCGCCGGTTTTACCACTTTCCTGACGATGGTTTATATCGTTTTTGTTAACCCGCAAATTCTGGGCGTAGCTGGCATGGACACCAGCGCCGTCTTTGTGACCACCTGTCTGATTGCGGCCTTTGGCAGTATTCTGATGGGCCTGTTCGCTAACTTGCCGGTGGCGCTGGCGCCCGCGATGGGGCTGAATGCGTTCTTTGCCTTCGTGGTTGTGCAGGCAATGGGACTGCCGTGGCAGGTAGGCATGGGCGCCATTTTCTGGGGCGCTGTTGGTCTTTTATTGCTGACTATCTTCCGCGTGCGTTACTGGATGATCGCCAACATTCCGGTCAGCCTGCGCGTGGGCATCACCAGCGGCATCGGCCTGTTTATCGGCATGATGGGGCTGAAAAACGCCGGCGTGATCGTCGCTAACCCGGAAACGCTGGTCAGCATCGGCAACCTGACCTCGCACAGCGTGCTGCTGGGGGTTCTCGGATTCTTTATTATTGCGATTCTCGCTTCGCGCAACATTCATGCGGCGGTGCTGGTGTCCATCATCGTCACGACGCTGCTTGGCTGGATGATGGGTGATGTACACTACAACGGCATTGTCTCCGCGCCACCAAGCGTCACCAGCGTGGTAGGGCATGTCGATTTGGCAGGCTCGTTCAATCTTGGCCTGGCGGGGGTTATTTTCTCCTTCATGCTGGTAAACCTGTTTGACTCCTCCGGTACGCTGATTGGCGTGACCGATAAAGCCGGCCTGGCGGATGAGAAAGGCAAATTCCCGCGCATGAAGCAGGCGCTGTTTGTTGATAGTATCTCTTCCGTCACTGGCGCATTTGTCGGAACGTCTTCTGTGACTGCTTATATTGAATCGTCTTCCGGCGTTTCGGTGGGCGGTCGCACCGGTTTGACGGCGGTGGTGGTCGGTATTTTGTTCCTGCTGGTTATCTTCCTGTCGCCGCTGGCGGGCATGGTGCCGCCTTACGCGGCGGCGGGCGCGTTGATTTACGTCGGCGTGCTGATGACCTCCAGCCTGGCGCGGGTAAACTGGCAGGATTTAACCGAATCGGTCCCGGCGTTTATTACGGCGGTAATGATGCCGTTTAGCTTCTCGATCACCGAAGGTATCGCGCTGGGCTTTATCTCTTACTGCGTGATGAAAATCGGTACCGGTCGCCTGCGCGACCTTAGCCCGTGCGTAGTGATTGTCGCGCTGTTATTCGTGCTGAAGATTGTGTTTATTGACGCACACTGATGAAATGAACCCTCGCCCCATCGGGGTGAGGGTTTTTAACGAACTTACGCTTTAACGCGCTGAATATACTCGCCAAATGCGGTCAACTGACCGGTCAAATGATCTAACGTTCCCTGATCCACCACTTCTCCAGTCTGCGGATCGACTTTATTCTGAATCACGCCGCCCATAAATTCCGGTTTATTCATCACCATCGCATCAAGGAACACCAGAATCTGGCGCAGATGATACTGGCAGCGCGCGCCGCCAATCGCCCCCATTGAGCTGGTCTGGATAAGAACGGGCTTACCCGCCAGCGGCTGCTCAGGCAGACGGGATAGCCAGTCGATGGCATTCTTCAGGCCGCCGGGAACGGAATAGTTATATTCCGGCGTCACAATGACGACGCCGTCGGCGTTGCGAATCTGCTCCGCCAGCGCCTCTACGCTGGCTGGAAATCCCTCTTCCTGCTGGATATCGGCGTCATACAGCGGAATATCCCCGATCGAAGGCAGCGGCGATACCGTCATTCCTGCCGGCGCGACTTTAGGCAGCGTACGCGCCACCATCCCGTTAAAGGAACCTTTGCGTAAACTTCCCAGCAATGTAACCACATTCAGCGTTTCAGACATACGTGCCCCTTTTTTCATTATGAACGATTAAGCGTATACGATTTGGCGGCGGGGAGTTGGGCGAATCGCATCAGACGGCCGGTTGGCTCATTGGCGCGCGTCTGGATATCGGGCAGGCTTTTCCAGCCCAGTTTGCCATCGAACTCCCACACTTTTAATTTTTCTATCGCTGGCGTAACGGTTACGGACCATACCAGCACATCTTCCGCATCGCACACGGCTTCAAGCTGCGTGACATGCGCGCACTTCAGGCGTCCGGCAACGGGTAAAAGTTGCAGCTCCCGCGGATCGTCATTCATGACATCGCCGGTGAGTTTTAACACGCTCTGGCGCAATGTAATGAGTTGCGCTCGCGCTTCGTTGGGATCGTTTTGATTGGCTACCCATAAGTTTTCATTACGGGAGAAAGGGTGGCGTTCGAGCGAATGCGGATGGTGAAAGCCGCGGGAGGTGCGCTGTAATTCCATATCCAGCCCGCACTCTCCTTCGGTGGTCAACGCCACGCCAACCATATTTCCGGCGTAGGAGATAGAAAAGCCTGGCAGATTTTTGTCACGAAACGCGGGTTTACCTTTCGCCTGAATAATGATTTCCGGCAGCTCGCTAATTCCGTACAGCATAAACATCAGTTCGGCAAGAAGGCCTCTGGAGGCAAGAAAACGCGTTCGTCGGTGAGCAGGCAGGTTTCTGGCTTCAATATGGCAAGACGAAGAGAGACGAATTGAAACCAACTGTCCCTCCGTAAGTATCCCTCTGGCAAAGTGAGTCGCCATTTTTCGCTCCGTGATTAATGGGCCGTGATAATGACGAGAGTAACATTAACGTAAATTATGGACAGGTTTTACGCGCTAAAAATTCAATTTCAGAAGGTTCTTTAATCAGACGGTGACATTTCTGGTAAGAGGAAGGTTAATTTATCAACGCAGGTGGTCAGATAAGGCGACGGCAGAGCGTGTTGATAGCCTGTCGTAGCCACACAATCTTGGGATTATGACTATTACGTTTGTGCCATAATAGGGTAAACGGCACCATCAGCTTTTCCCGCTGTTGCGCATCAAAAGGCAGGGGGCGCGCCACTAACGGTAGCTGGTGGAGCTGATTGTAGTGCTGGCAATAGCGCGGCGCGGTTGCTATCAGGGTGTGATCCGGCTGGGCGGCCATAAAGAGCGACTGCTCGAACCCCGGCAGGCTCAACGCAATATGGCGTTTGCGTCCCATTTCTTGCAGGACATCATCCAGCGCCCAGGTATCGCTTTGCTCCCAGCAAATACTGATATGCGGGTAGCGCAGAAAAGTGTCCAGATCCCACGCTTCGCGCAGCGCCGGATGATCTTCCCGCAGCCAGACCCACGGCAAATCGCTAAACAACACCTCAAAATCAATCGCGAGCGGCAACAGACTGAGCAATTCTCGCGAGCGGGGATGGCTTTCGCGTCCGGTAAATCCGATATCGACTTCCCCGCGCGTAATCGCCTCCAGCGAGTCATAATCCCAGTTGCGAACCTTAATGGTAGCCTGCGGATAGCGCTGATAAATCTGCTGCGACAGTGAATTAAACATAATCATCATCAGCGGCGACTCTGCCGCCAACTCAAATTTTAAACCGCGCGGCGTTTGATGATGCGGCTTATCAAGCAGTTGATTCCCCATCTGCATCCAGTCCGCCAGACTTTGCTCCATACTGACCATCAGCGGCGTCGGCGCCAGGCCCAGCGGCGTATTGACGAACAGCGGATCGTCAAACCATGCCCGGAGTTTCGCCAGCGATTTGCTGACCGCAGAGGGCGTTACGTTCATCCGTTTTGCAGCTTTAGTGACGCTGCGCTCCTGCATGAGTAACTGTAGGCATAACAGCAAATTAAGATCGAGACTGGTAAGGGATTTCTTCATGCTCGGCTACGGACCTGTTGGGCGCGACGGAGAAGATCAGCAGAATACTCACTATGCTACAACCAATCAGAATCCCGATCAGCATATTCATCGCGCTGATACCGAGTATTGCCGCCAGCCAAATCCACAGTGATGAACCGCAAACCTGAGCGATACCCAGCGTGGAACTGGCCACTCCGGCGCGCAGCGAAAATGGCCCCAGCGCCTGGCTCATCGCGACGCCAAAACCAACCGAGAATCCGGCGCAGATAAGCGTCAGGCCAAAGAGCGTGACGGTATTGGTATGAGCAAGGCTTAACGTCACGCCAGCCGTCAAAAACAGCCCCTGTGAGACGAGCATTAAGGTTCGCGGCTTAAATAACCCAAGCGCAAAAGGGGTAGAAAAAGAGACGACCATGCTGACGCCTGCGGTGAGCGCCATGGTAATGGCATAGTCGCCACGGCTAAATCCCATCACCTCCATCAGCAGCACTGGAGAGGCATTGACGAAGGTCAGGATCACCGACACGCTAAGGGTGGTGATCGCCAGTCGACTAACGAAAAAACGGTTAACCAGCGACTCGGCGGCGGGCGACGATCGTGATAAATCGCGTGGAGCCAGCCTTGCCGGGCGCGTCTCGCGCAGGATAAACAGTGATAACAGGCCCACAATAATGCCCATCGCGGACATCGTATAGAACAGACTTTGCCAGGGGAAACGCAGCATAATCAAATGCCCCATCACCGGGGCGAGTACCGGCACAATACAGGTAATCCCATTCAATAATGACAGCACTTTCGCCCGGCGATGCTCGTCGAGCGTGTCGCGCAGAATGGCGAACGCCACCACATAGCAGCCGCCTGCTCCTACCCCCTGAAGAAAACGCCCACTCAGAAATAGCGAGCCTTCCGACGCCCGTGAACAAAGCAGTGAGGCCATCATAAAGACGATCGCGCCGACGATCGCGACCGGCTTGCGGCCTGACTGGTCGGCTATCTTCCCGGCAAACAGCATGGCCGTCGCCATTCCGGCCAGGTAAACGGAGAAGGCGATATGCAACTGCGCCTCGCTGGCGTTCAGATCGGCGGCTATACGCGGTAAACCGACCAGATACATATCAATACCGGCAGGATAGAGTAAAACCAGGGCAAAACTACACAGTAGAAAACGTTTCATAGCGGCCTCACGAAAAGTGTGGCGCTAAGAATACGGGGCGACGTTGCGCGAGACGAGTTGCCATTTGGACAACAGTGATTTCCGCATGGGAAATCATTGCTGCCGGATGGCGGCATAAACGCCTTATCCGGCTTACGGGTTTTGTAGGCCCGGTAAGCATCGCGCCACCGGGCAACACAACGTTATTTGCCGATACAGAAGCTGGAGAAAATCCGTCCCAGCAGGTCGTCGGAGGTAAACTCGCCGGTAATCTCGCTTAAGCTTTGCTGCGCCAGGCGCAACTCTTCCGCCAGCAGTTCCCCCGCCCATGCGCCTAATAGCTGCGCTTTGCCCTGCTCAAGATGTTCAGCGGCTTCCGCCAGCGCCTGTAGGTGACGGCGGCGGGCCAGGAAGCCGCCTTCCATATTGGTATCAAACCCCATGCTCTGCTTGAGGTGGTTACGCAACACGTCGACGCCTTCGCCGGTACGCGCCGAGAGGCGAACCAGTGAGTGACCGTTTACTTCACTAATACCCAACGTTTCGCCGGTGATATCCGCCTTGTTACGTACCACGGTAATCGGTAGATTTTTGGGCAGACGGGCGATAAAGTCCGGCCAGATGTCGGCAGGGTCAACGGCGTCCGTCGTGGTGCCATCCACCATAAACAGCACGCGATCGGCCTGTTCAATCTCCTGCCAGGCGCGTTCGATGCCGATACGCTCAACTTCGTCGCTGGCGTCGCGTAGTCCGGCGGTATCGATGATATGCAGCGGCATCCCGTCGATGTGGATATGCTCGCGCAACACGTCGCGCGTGGTGCCGGCGATATCGGTGACAATGGCCGCTTCACGGCCTGCCAGCGCATTCAGCAGGCTGGATTTCCCGGCATTCGGGCGTCCGGCAATCACTACCTTCATCCCTTCGCGCAGCAGGCTGCCCTGGCGCGCTTCGGTGCGCACGGCGTCAAGATCGGCGATGACGCCATTGAGCTGCGCTTCGATTTTGCCGTCAGAGAGAAAGTCGATCTCCTCATCCGGAAAATCGATAGCCGCTTCGACGTAGATTCGCAGGTGAGTAAGTGCTTCCACAAGGTGGTTAACGCGGGCGGAAAATGCCCCCTGTAACGAGTTTAGCGCCGAACGCGCCGCCTGTTCGGAACTGGCATCGATCAGGTCGGCAATGGCTTCTGCCTGGGCTAAATCGAGCTTATCGTTGAGGAACGCTCGCTCGGAGAACTCGCCCGGTCGGGCAATGCGCACGCCTGGAAGCGTCAGGATACGTTTTAACAGCAGGTCCAGGATCACCGGACCGCCGTGCCCTTGTAGCTCCAGCACATCTTCACCGGTGAAGGAGTTTGGGCCGGGGAACCACAGCGCAATACCCTGATCCAGCGCGCTGCCGTCAACGTCTTTAAACGGCAGGTAGTCGGCATAGCGCGGCTTCGGCAGCTTGCCCAGCACCTCTTGCGCAACGTCACGCGCTTTCAGACCAGAGATACGCAGGATACCCACGCCACCGCGTCCCGGTGGGGTTGCCTGGGCGACGATAGTGTCGTTATGGCTCATGGTTAGTCTCAACTTTGTTGCAATAAAAAAGGCGGTCATATGACCGCCTTTTGATTGTAGGCCTGATAAGCGTTAGCGCCATCAGGCTGACCGGCGCGCCTTGCCGGATGGCGGCTTCGCCTTATCCGGCCTACACCGAATCAGGATTTTTTCTTCTCGCGGCTATGCAGGCCACGCTTCTCCAGACCACGGTAAATCAGCTGCTGCTGAATGATGGTGACCAGGTTGCTGACGATATAGTACAGCACCAGACCTGACGGGAACCACAGGAAGAACACCGTAAAGATGACCGGCATAAAGGTCATGATCTTCTGCTGCATCGGGTCGGTCACGGTGGTCGGCGACATCTTCTGAATGAAGAACATCGTTACGCCCATCAGGATCGGCAGAATGTAGTACGGGTCCTGTGCGGACAGGTCATGAATCCACAGCGCGAACGGCGCATGACGCAGTTCAATGGAACCCATCAGCATGTAGTACAACGCCAGGAAGATAGGCATCTGGATGATCAGCGGGAAGCAGCCGCCCAGTGGGTTAACCTTCTCCGCTTTGTACAGGGCCATCATCTCCTGGCTTTGGCGCTGTTTATCATCGCCAAGACGTTCGCGCATCGCCTGAATTTTCGGCTGCAGCATACGCATCTTCGCCATTGACGTGTACTGCGCTTTGGTCAGCGGGTACATGATACCGCGAACGATAAAGGTAATGATGATAATGGAGAAGCCCCAGTTGCCCACAAAGCTGTGGATCCACTTCAGCAACTTGAACAGCGGCTGAGAGATGAACCACAACCAGCCGTAGTCCACGGTCAAATCCAGGTGCGGTGCAACAGCCGCCATTTTATCCTGAATTTCCGGGCCGACCCACAGGGTGCTGGTCATCGCGCCAGTCTGGCCTGGCTGTACCAGTACCGGCTGCGCTTTATAGCCGATAGCGACAATGCCGTTACCCAGATTGGCGGTGTAGAAATTGTTGGTGCCGTCGTTACGCGGAATCCATGCGGTAGCGAAATACTGTTGCAACATTGCCACCCAACCGCCTTTGGAGCTGACGTTGAGGTTTTCGTTATCGGCAATGGTGTCGAATTTGTATTTCTCATACTTCTCATCCGGCGTGGAGTACGCTGCGCCGCGGAACGTATGCAGCGCAAAGTTGCTGCTGCCGGTGTCGCGATGAGGAGGCAGGTTGACGGATTGTTTTAACTGACCAAAGGTGGAGACTTCCAGCGGTTTTTCGCCGGTGTTCTGCACGCTATAGTTCACGTTAACCGCATAATCGCCACGCTTAAAGACAAACGTTTTGGTAAACGTGTTGCCTGCGGCGTCAGTATAAGTCATCGGAACCTGCAGTTCGTTCTGACCGTCGGCCAGTACAAACGCCTCTTTCTCGACGTTGTACAGCGGACGCGGGCCGTTCGCCGGGTTATCCGGGCCGTCGCGGCCTGTCAGGCCGCTTTGCGCCTGATAGATAAACTGCGGGGTGGTTTCCAGCAGCTGGAACGGTTCGTTGGAACCCAGTTCTTTCGGGTAAGCCGGGAGCAAGGCCTGCTCGACATCACCACCACGGGTGTTGATAGTCAAATCAAGCACATCGGTTTTCACCGTAATCATTTTCCCCTGGCCACTGGCTGGTACGCCCT
This sequence comes from Salmonella sp. 32010601201800023SM, assembly GCF_017572235.1. Lineage (NCBI taxonomy): Bacteria > Pseudomonadati > Pseudomonadota > Gammaproteobacteria > Enterobacterales > Enterobacteriaceae > Salmonella > Salmonella sp. 32010601201800023SM. The sequence continues at coordinate 28,163 of NZ_JAGEQS010000011.1, read as the reverse complement.
GGTCGGCGGCGCTACCCGCTGCGGTGGTCGTTGTCTGCGTGGTCTGTTGAGTCTGAGGTTGCGGATTTTTATCCTGCTCCCAGGCTTGCCAGATCATGAAAGACACGAACAGCAAAGCGATGACTAAAAGATTGCGTTGCGAATCCATCGTTAGTGTTCTCTGGTATCAAATGGTCCGGGCGGGACGGGATCGTCACCACCAGGGTGTAAAGGGTGGCATTTTAATACGCGTTTCACCGTCAACCAACTGCCTTTTATCACTCCAAACCTGCGCAATGCCTCAATTCCGTAGCTTGAGCACGTTGGCGTGAAACGACAATGCGGCCCAAGCAGCGGACTGATCAGGCGTTGATAGACCCGAATAAGGGCTATCAGGACCCGCGAGCCAGGCGACAGTGGCGGCGCCATAATTTTTCCAACGCTTCCGAGAGAGCACGGTTATCGAGGTCGGCAACCCCTTTTTTCGCCACCACCACGAAATCCATTGCAGGAAGTTCATGCTGGCGCAGACGGAAGCTTTCACGCGTCAGACGTTTAATCCGGTTGCGTTCATGCGCACGTCGAACATTTTTCTTGGCGACGGTAAGACCGATACGGGGATGCCCCAGCGAATTCAGGCGGCCGAGGATGGTGATTTGCGGCGTGCCAGCCCGTTGAGGTTGCTGGAAGACGAATGTGAAATGAGCGGGAGTTAACAAACGTAACTCCCTGGGAAATGCGAGCTTAACCACTCAGGGGTTAGCTTTATTACTTGGAAACGGTCAGACGAGCGCGGCCTTTAGCACGACGACGTGCCAGAACCTGACGACCATTTTTAGTAGCCATACGAGCACGGAAGCCGTGAGAACGGTTGCGCTTCAGTACAGACGGTTGAAAAGTGCGTTTCATGGCGATTTCTACCTAAACTTGAATAAATTCACTGACTTTTGCGTATACCCGAACAAACTTTGAACGACTTACGCCACAGTGTGGGTGATTAAAGAGGCCGGATTGTAATAATTGTACACTCCGGAGTCAATTCTCTTTCCTTATTTTCCCGCGATTTTCCACGCCTTTTTGTGCGGAAAATAAGCAGCGTTGACGCCATATGACGGGCATTGCGCGACGGGTGGAGAATTATACGGACTGCCAGGTAAAGCGCAAGGATCGCCCTGGATCTTTATGCGATCTTTTAGGCGTCTGCTCACCTTTACCTATTAATTTTTTCAATATGCGCGCGAAAGCGTACAGGAGTTCCCCAGGATCGATTACACTTATCCTTTCCTGGAAAGTCCTGTGGATAAATAGGGAAGAATCTGTGAGAAACAGAAGATCTCTTGCTCAGTTTAGGCTATGATCCGCGGTCCTGATCGTTTCAAACGATCCTGGTCAGGCATGAACACGAAATTTTTCAGACTGCGTGAAGTCGCGATCGTTTGAAAGATCCGTGAAAACCGCAGACAGCGGTTCGTGCGTCACCCTTCATGCAGGGTCTTATCGACGTGCGCCAACAATCATTAATGTATCAGCCTTTGTCATTTATCGACTTTTGTTCGAGTGGAGTCCGCCGTGTCACTTTCGCTTTGGCAGCAGTGTCTTGCCCGATTGCAGGATGAGTTACCAGCCACAGAATTCAGTATGTGGATACGCCCGTTGCAGGCGGAACTGAGCGATAACACGCTGGCTTTGTATGCGCCAAACCGTTTTGTGCTCGATTGGGTAAGAGATAAGTACCTCAACAATATCAATGGATTACTCAACGCATTCTGCGGCGCGGATGCCCCACAACTGCGTTTTGAAGTGGGAACAAAGCCCGTTACGCAAACGCTAAAAACGCCTGTGCATAACGTTGTCGCGCCTGCGCAGACAACAACGGCGCAGCCGCAGCGCGTAGCGCCTGCGGCCCGTTCGGGCTGGGATAACGTACCAGCGCCGGCGGAGCCGACCTACCGCTCCAACGTCAATGTTAAACATACATTTGATAACTTCGTCGAAGGTAAATCCAACCAACTGGCGCGCGCGGCGGCACGTCAGGTGGCGGATAATCCTGGCGGCGCCTATAACCCGTTATTCCTCTATGGCGGCACCGGTCTGGGTAAAACTCACCTGCTACATGCGGTAGGTAACGGCATTATGGCGCGCAAACCCAACGCGAAAGTCGTGTATATGCACTCCGAGCGCTTTGTGCAGGACATGGTAAAAGCCCTGCAAAATAACGCCATCGAAGAGTTTAAACGCTACTACCGCTCCGTTGACGCATTGCTGATCGACGATATTCAATTCTTCGCCAATAAAGAACGATCCCAGGAAGAGTTTTTCCATACCTTTAACGCTCTGCTGGAAGGCAATCAGCAGATCATTTTGACGTCGGATCGCTATCCGAAAGAGATCAACGGCGTTGAGGATCGTCTCAAGTCCCGCTTTGGTTGGGGGCTGACAGTGGCGATCGAACCACCAGAGCTGGAAACCCGCGTGGCGATCCTGATGAAAAAAGCGGACGAAAATGATATTCGTCTGCCAGGCGAAGTCGCGTTCTTTATCGCCAAACGTCTACGCTCTAACGTGCGTGAACTGGAAGGCGCGCTGAACCGGGTGATCGCCAATGCCAACTTTACCGGCCGGGCGATTACTATCGACTTTGTGCGCGAAGCGCTGCGCGATTTACTGGCGTTGCAGGAAAAACTGGTCACCATCGACAATATTCAGAAGACGGTGGCCGAGTATTACAAAATCAAAATTGCGGATCTGCTTTCTAAGCGTCGATCTCGCTCGGTAGCACGTCCGCGCCAGATGGCTATGGCGCTGGCAAAAGAGCTCACCAACCACAGTCTGCCGGAAATCGGCGATGCGTTTGGCGGGCGCGACCACACTACCGTACTTCATGCCTGTCGTAAAATTGAGCAACTGCGTGAAGAAAGCCACGATATCAAAGAAGATTTTTCGAATTTAATCAGAACATTGTCGTCGTGATCCTATGAAATTTACCGTTGAACGTGAACATTTATTAAAACCGCTTCAGCAGGTCAGCGGCCCGCTGGGCGGTCGTCCTACGCTGCCGATTCTCGGTAACCTGCTCCTCCAGGTAGCGGACGGTACGCTTTCTCTGACCGGCACCGATCTTGAAATGGAGATGGTCGCGCGCGTTACGCTTTCTCAGCCGCATGAGCCAGGCGCCACTACCGTGCCGGCGCGGAAATTCTTTGATATCTGCCGCGGCCTGCCGGAGGGCGCGGAGATTGCCGTTCAGTTGGAAGGCGATCGGATGCTGGTGCGTTCTGGCCGTAGCCGCTTCTCGCTGTCTACGCTGCCTGCCGCCGATTTCCCGAATCTTGACGACTGGCAAAGCGAAGTTGAATTTACGCTGCCGCAGGCCACGATGAAGCGCCTGATTGAAGCGACCCAGTTTTCGATGGCCCATCAGGATGTGCGCTACTACTTAAACGGTATGCTGTTTGAAACGGAAGGTAGCGAACTGCGCACTGTCGCGACCGACGGCCACCGTCTGGCGGTGTGCTCAATGCCGCTGGAAGCGTCTTTACCCAGCCACTCGGTGATTGTGCCGCGTAAAGGCGTGATTGAACTGATGCGTATGCTCGACGGCGGCGAAAACCCGCTGCGCGTGCAGATTGGCAGTAATAATATCCGCGCGCACGTCGGCGACTTTATCTTTACCTCGAAGCTGGTGGATGGTCGCTTCCCGGATTACCGTCGCGTTCTGCCGAAGAATCCGGATAAACATCTGGAAGCGGGCTGCGATATCCTCAAGCAGGCGTTTGCCCGCGCAGCAATCCTCTCGAATGAGAAATTCCGCGGCGTGCGTCTGTACGTCAGTGAGAATCAGCTCAAAATCACCGCCAATAACCCGGAACAGGAAGAAGCGGAAGAGATTCTGGACGTGAGCTACGGCGGGACGGAGATGGAAATCGGCTTTAACGTCAGTTACGTGCTGGACGTGCTCAATGCGCTGAAGTGCGAAACCGTGCGCATTATGCTGACGGATTCCGTATCCAGCGTACAGATTGAGGATGCGGCGTCACAGAGTGCTGCCTACGTTGTTATGCCAATGAGGCTGTAGAATCTGAAAAGGGGCTGGTTTACTTGCCATTTCGCCTCCCGGCAGTGCTCGAAATGCTCACGTACTTCGTGTACGCTCCGCTTTCTGCGCGCTGGCGGTAGACGAACTGGCTGCGACACACACGCCCCTGGACGAATGTACTAATATATGTCACTGACGCGCCTTTTAATCAAAGACTTCCGCAACATAGAAAATGCGGATCTCGCTTTATCCCCCGGCTTTAACTTCCTGGTTGGCGCCAACGGCAGCGGCAAAACCAGCGTGCTGGAAGCTATCTATACGCTTGGCCACGGTCGGGCGTTTCGCAGTTTGCAGCCTGGCCGCGTGATTCGTCATGAGCAGGAAGCGTTTGTTCTTCACGGGCGATTACAGGGCGAAGAGCGTGAGACGTCGATTGGCTTAACCAAAGATAAGCAGGGCGACAGCAAGGTCCGTATCGACGGTACCGACGGTCACAAGATCGCGGAGCTGGCGCATTTAATGCCGATGCAGTTGATTACGCCGGAGGGGTTTACTTTACTCAACGGCGGCCCCAAATACAGAAGAGCGTTCCTTGACTGGGGATGCTTTCACAACGAAGTCGGATTCTTCACCGCCTGGAGCAACCTGAAACGATTACTGAAACAGCGTAATGCTGCGCTGCGCCAGGTGAGTCGTTATGAGCAATTGCGCCCGTGGGATAAAGAGCTGATTCCGCTGGCGGAACAAATTAGTACCTGGCGGGCGGAGTACAGTAGCGCTATCGCACAGGACATGGCGGATACCTGTCAGCAGTTTTTACCTGAATTTTCCCTGACGTTCTCTTTCCAGCGCGGCTGGGAGAAAGAGACAGACTATGCGGACGTGCTGGAGCGAAGCTTTGAGCGTGACCGTATGTTGACCTACACCGCGCACGGGCCGCATAAAGCGGACTTTCGCATTCGCGCCGACGGCGCGCCGGTGGAAGATACCCTGTCGCGCGGGCAGCTAAAGTTATTGATGTGCGCCTTACGTCTGGCGCAGGGCGAGTTCCTCACCCGCGAAAGCGGGCGGCGCTGCCTGTACCTGATAGATGATTTTGCCTCTGAACTTGACGATGCGCGTCGCGGACTGCTGGCCAGCCGCTTAAAAGCCACGCAATCGCAGGTCTTTGTCAGCGCAATTAGCGCTGAACACGTTATAGACATGTCGGATGAAAATTCGAAGATGTTTACCGTGGAAAAGGGTAAAATAACGGATTAACCCAAGATTAAATGAGCGAGAAACGTTGATGTCGAATTCTTATGACTCCTCCAGTATCAAAGTCCTGAAAGGGCTGGATGCGGTGCGTAAGCGCCCGGGTATGTATATCGGCGACACGGATGACGGCACCGGTCTGCACCACATGGTATTCGAGGTGGTAGATAACGCTATCGACGAAGCGCTCGCAGGTCACTGTAAAGATATCGTCGTGACTATTCACGCCGATAACTCCGTGTCCGTAACGGATGATGGCCGTGGCATTCCGACCGGGATTCACCCGGAAGAAGGCGTCTCGGCGGCGGAAGTGATCATGACCGTTCTGCACGCGGGCGGTAAATTTGACGATAACTCCTATAAAGTCTCCGGCGGTCTGCACGGCGTGGGCGTCTCGGTAGTCAACGCTCTGTCGCAAAAACTGGAACTGGTTATCCAGCGAGATGGCAAAATTCACCGTCAGATCTACGAGCACGGCGTGCCGCAGGCACCCCTGGCCGTCACTGGCGATACCGATAAAACCGGCACGATGGTACGTTTCTGGCCGAGCCACGAAACCTTCACCAACGTCACTGAATTTGAATATGAGATCCTGGCGAAACGCCTGCGTGAACTGTCATTCCTGAACTCAGGCGTCTCCATCCGCCTGCGCGACAAGCGCGATGGCAAAGAAGATCATTTCCACTACGAAGGCGGCATCAAGGCGTTTGTTGAATATCTGAACAAGAATAAAACGCCGATCCACCCGAATATCTTCTATTTCTCCACCGAAAAAGACGGTATCGGCGTGGAAGTAGCGCTGCAGTGGAACGATGGTTTCCAGGAAAACATCTACTGCTTTACCAACAACATTCCGCAGCGCGACGGCGGTACTCACCTTGCAGGCTTCCGTGCGGCGATGACCCGTACGCTGAACGCCTACATGGACAAAGAAGGCTACAGCAAAAAAGCCAAAGTCAGCGCCACCGGCGACGATGCCCGTGAAGGTCTGATTGCGGTGGTTTCCGTAAAAGTACCGGATCCGAAATTCTCCTCACAGACCAAAGATAAGCTGGTCTCTTCCGAGGTGAAATCGGCGGTAGAACAGCAGATGAACGAACTGCTGAGCGAATACCTGCTGGAAAACCCATCTGACGCGAAAATCGTCGTCGGCAAAATTATCGACGCCGCGCGTGCGCGTGAAGCGGCGCGTCGCGCCCGTGAAATGACCCGTCGTAAAGGCGCGCTCGATTTAGCCGGTCTGCCGGGCAAACTGGCGGACTGTCAGGAACGCGACCCGGCGCTGTCCGAACTGTACCTGGTGGAAGGGGACTCCGCGGGCGGCTCTGCGAAGCAGGGGCGTAACCGCAAGAACCAGGCGATTCTGCCGCTGAAAGGTAAAATCCTTAACGTCGAGAAAGCGCGCTTCGACAAGATGCTTTCCTCCCAGGAAGTGGCGACGCTGATCACCGCGCTGGGCTGCGGTATCGGTCGCGACGAGTACAACCCGGACAAGCTGCGCTATCACAGCATCATCATCATGACCGATGCGGACGTCGACGGCTCGCACATCCGTACGCTGCTGTTGACCTTCTTCTATCGTCAGATGCCGGAAATTGTCGAGCGTGGCCACGTCTACATTGCGCAGCCGCCGCTGTACAAAGTGAAGAAAGGCAAGCAGGAACAGTACATTAAAGACGACGAAGCGATGGATCAGTACCAGATTTCCATCGCGCTTGACGGTGCGACTCTGCACGCGAACGCTCATGCGCCGGCGCTATCCGGCGAAGCGTTAGAAAAACTGGTCTCTGAATATAACGCCACGCAGAAAATGATTGGTCGTATGGAGCGTCGCTTCCCGAAAGCGCTGCTCAAAGAGCTGGTGTATCAGCCAACTCTGACCGAAGCCGATCTTTCTGATGAGCAGACTGTAACGCGCTGGGTGAATGCGCTGATTACCGAGCTGAACGAGAAAGAGCAGCACGGCAGTCAGTGGAAGTTCGATGTTCATACTAATACGGAACAGAATCTGTTCGAGCCGATCGTTCGCGTGCGTACGCATGGCGTGGATACCGATTATCCGTTGGATCACGAGTTTGTGACCGGCGCGGAATATCGTCGTATCTGCACGCTGGGCGAGAAGCTGCGTGGTCTGATTGAAGAGGACGCGTTTATCGAACGCGGCGAGCGTCGCCAGCCGGTAACCAGCTTCGAGCAGGCGCTGGAGTGGCTGGTGAAAGAATCACGTCGCGGTCTGGCTATCCAGCGTTATAAAGGTCTGGGTGAAATGAACCCGGATCAGCTGTGGGAAACCACCATGGACCCGGAAAGCCGCCGTATGCTGCGCGTGACCGTCAAAGATGCGATTGCTGCCGACCAGCTGTTCACTACGCTGATGGGCGATGCCGTTGAACCGCGTCGCGCATTTATCGAAGAGAACGCCCTGAAAGCGGCGAATATCGATATTTAACCTGCCTTAATCCCCGGCCTACCGCTGGTTGGCCGGGGCATCATGATGTTCATCCATATATCTGAGTAGAAACTCTTTAAAGCGCTGAGTGGCGGGCGTTTGTGCGCGCCACGCATGGTAATACACGTTCATATTGCGCCGCAGCGGAGGTGTGAGCGAACAGGTCGCTAATTGGTAGCTTTTGGCGTAATGGCGGGAAAATGTTCCGGCGATCACCACGCCTTCACACTGCGCCGCCAGCGACATGGCGGTCGCCATATGTTCCACCGTCATTTTGGGCTTAATGCGCACGCCAGCGGTTGCGGAGATCATCGGAATGGATTCGTTGCCAACGGCGATCAGCTCTTCGCTTTGAATCTCTTCCCAGCGAACCGTTTTTTTATGCAGCCGATAGTCCGGATGGCAGTACAGGGCGATTTCCGTTGTGAACAGCGTTTGTTTGTCGATTTCCGGTTCCAGCGGCCGCTCCGGGCCGATACCAAAATCGGCTTCTCCCAACATAATGCTTTTTTGTAATTGCGACATGGGCTTATCAATAAGCTGTACGTGGGTATGCGGATGCTGCCGCTTAAAGGCATGGATGATTTGCGGCAGAAAAGCACAGGCGATCAGCGGCGCGCCAACAACCCGCACCAGGGATTTTTTGATCTCTTTCAGGTCGCGGGCATAATTTTCGGCCCGTTGAAACTCTTCAACAACCCGCATGGCGGCGGGTAAAAACTTTTCGCCGTCGGGCGATAGCTTCACCACGCGCGAAGTGCGGTCGAAAAGGGAAACCTCCATCTGGCTTTCCATTTCGTTGATTAAACCGCTAACAGCTCCCTGCGTGATGCACAGATATTTGCTGGCGGCGGTAAAACTACGCAAATCCGCGACGGCCAGAAACGCGCGAAATTGCCGGATAGTTAAATTCATTTGCCACCTGTGTTACCCCTTTACTGAGAGGATTTTATCTCAGGCTGGATAAGGTCGCGTTGATACGACTCGCAAATACAGGGTGTCTGCCTGCGGCGCAGGCAGACAGTTGGCTTATTTTACGGTGATGGTTGGTGATTTTTTCATGGTTTCTTCGGTCAGTTCCTGGCCGATGCCGGGAAGCTCCGGAACGTCGTACATGCCATTTTTCGGCAGGTAGTTGTACTTACAGGTTTGCGTATTCGGCTCCAGCAGCGCATACCGGTGCAGTTCGTGGATGACGAAGTTAGGGATTGCGGTTTCCATATGCAGCGCCACCGCCGTGGAAATCGGCCCGCCGCAAACGTGGATTTGCACCGTTTTGTCATAAACATGCGCCATATCGCAGATTTTCTTCACTTCGGTGATGCCGCCGCAGGTACAAATATCGGGCTGGATCACGCTCAGGCTGCCGTTTTCCAGGAAAGGACGGTATCCCCAGCGCCAGTATATACGTTCGCCAGCCGCCAGCGGAATATTGACCTTATCGGCAACCTGCTTCATCTGCGCGGGGTTCAACGGCATGACCGGCTCTTCGTAGTAGAAGATGCCCAGTTCTTCGATCATGCGGCCAAACTGAATCGCCGAGGTGGTATCCGTAAAGGCATGCATTTCGGCGATGATATCCACGTCCGGGCCGACTGCATCGCGAATGGCGGCCATACGGTCGTAGCCCAGACGCAGGATTTTATCAGTGAGAGGCCCGTTGAGGTTTTGCTGGTTCCAGTTGCCGTGGCGATCCATTGCGACGGTATCCACTTTTATCGCGTCATAGCCTTCGCTGACGGCGGTCAGTGCCGCCTGTGCATACTGCTCCGGCTCGGTCAGCATATCTTTATCGCTGCCGTCCCCCCAACCAAACTGTAGCTGACTGGCGTAGGTTCTTATTTTCTCGCGGCTTTTGCCGCCAAGCATTTTATACAGCGGCACGCCCCACGCTTTGCCTTTGATATCCCACAGCGCGATATCGATGCCGCTCATCGCCGCGGAAAAGATGCCGCCGCCGCCCTGCCCCCAGAAGGTTTTTTTGAGCATCTTTTCCCAGATAGCTTCGTTATTCATCGGGTCCATGCCGATGATAATGGCGGCTAAATCTTTTGCCATGCCGATGCCTGCGGAGGCGCCGACGCCGTAGGCCAACCCGACTTCGCCAAAACCGGAAATGCCCTCGTCGGTATTAATTTTTACCACCACAGGACGCCATTTGCTGGTGGCGGACGCAAAATCGTTCGCCACATCAATAATATCAACGCTGGTAATTTTCATCATTTACTCCTCGTAATTAATATTTTTTAATCGTTAAGATTAATGCCGATACCACGGCGATAGCGCTGATAAAAACCAGGCATAGTAAGCCGCCGGTATAAGTTCCAGTGATAGAAATAAATAAGCCGATAAATACGGGGGATAATGAAGAGAGTCCATTGGCGACGCCGTTCATTACGCCGCTGGCGGCGGAAATAGATTTTCCGGGTATCATTCCCTGTAATAACGTCCAGGCAACGGGTGTACCCATCGTACAGAAAGCAACAGCAAAGGAGAGGAGTACCGCTGACATATATTTATGTTCGGTTATGGTGCCGAAATAGATACTGACGCCAGCGAAAAACATTAATACCATTAATATGGGGGCGCTGCGTCCTATTTTATCGACGAAGACGCCTGCGGCCGCTTTGGCAAATATCGACAGGACAAAGGGAAGCGACGCCAGCCAGCCCATTTCCGCCCAACTGAACCCTCTGGCTGATTTTAGATAGGTCGGCAGCCAGGTAATCATCCCCCAGTACAGGCATTGCAGACACAGATACCACAGCACCAGCAACCAATAGCTGTAGTTGGTAATCACCGGTTTTACCCGCAACATAAAACTTTCGCTGCTGCCTGCGCTTTCCGTTTCCTGTCCAGCTTTGATATAAGCCAGTTCTTGTTCGCTGATACTTTTATGTTGTTCTGGTTTATCAGCAACATATCGCCAAAGTAGCCAAAGAGGGATTAACCCGAGAGCGGCGCATAAAAAGAAGTTGGAGCGCCAGCCGTGGGTGCCTATCCACCAGGTGAAAAAAGGCATCGCAATGGCGGGAGCGACTGACTGGCCGACGATCCACGCCGCGTTTGCTCTGCCGCGTTCCTGCTTCGGGAACCAGTTTTTAATAAATACGCTTTGCAGTGGATAATAAAATCCCTCTCCGATGCCCAGTAATATACGGCAAATAATAATTAGAGCGAATGATGTAGCGACTCCGCCAATCATTAAAGCGATAGTCCAGATCAGAATACAAAGCATCATTGCTTTTCTGGGGCCGAGATAATCACCAAGCGGTGATAATACAACGTTAGCGATACCATAAGCGGCCAGAAAGACGGTCATCATCATGCCGATTTGCAATGGCATACCTTCAATACCCATATAGGCTAAGAAGGGTTCATTCGCGGCTAATACCGAAACATTAACGCGATCGAGATAAGCAATAAATATTCCAATAAACAGACAGGCAACGATTAAAAATCTTTTCCTGGTTGGGGGGGCGGTAAGGGCCATCGACATTTGGCGATCTCCTTCTCATCGGATAAGGTTATTTTAAAATATAAGTTTTTGTTGATTTTTACTGATTAAGAACCAATCCCATTAGGCTCTAAGTGATGATGTCCAAAGTAGCAATACGCATTCTTTTAGAAAAACGGTATTTTCTGTTTGATTAATGAGGTTATCTAATACATCAGGAGGAGAGAATACGGCCTGAAAAGGGGAATCCCGTTTGTGAATCTTATCCCCCTTTCTCTCGGATTCTTTACTGTTTTTTGAGCGGAATCGCGTTAGCATGAGTCAGGACTCATTTAATGCGGGGATTTCATGGCTATCAAACTTATTGCTATCGACATGGATGGCACCCTTCTGCTGCCCGATCACACCATTTCTCCGGCGGTTAAAAACGCGATTGCCGCTGCGCGTGAAAAAGGGGTAAACGTGGTGCTGACCACAGGCCGTCCGTATGCGGGTGTGCACAGCTATCTGAAAGAACTTCATATGGAACAGCCCGGCGATTATTGCATTACCTATAACGGGGCGCTGGTGCAGAAAGCAGGGGACGGCAGTACGGTTGCGCAAACGGCGCTCAGCTATGATGACTACCGTTACCTGGAAAAACTATCCCGTGAGGTGGGTTCTCACTTCCACGCATTAGACCGAAATACGCTTTATACCGCTAACCGCGATATCAGCTACTACACGGTGCATGAGTCGTATGTGGCGACCATTCCGTTGGTATTTTGTGAAGCGGAGAAGATGGACCCGAACACCCAGTTCCTGAAAGTTATGATGATCGATGAGCCTGCCGTTCTCGACCGGGCGATTGCGCGTATACCGGCAGAGGTGAAGGAAAAGTACACCGTGCTGAAAAGTGCGCCGTACTTCCTTGAAATCCTCGATAAACGGGTTAATAAAGGCACCGGCGTAAAATCACTGGCCGAGGCGCTGGGTATTAAGCCAGAGGAGGTGATGGCGATTGGCGATCAGGAAAACGACATTGCGATGATCGAATACGCCGGCATGGGCGTGGCAATGGACAACGCCATTCCGTCGGTCAAAGAGGTGGCTAACTTTGTGACTAAATCGAACCTTGAAGATGGTGTTGCCTGGGCGATTGAAAAATTTGTGCTGAACCCCGATCACTCATCCGGCCATTTTCCCGCCCGATAAGGCATCGTCGCCATCGGGCAAATACGCGCTTAACGACCCGCACTTGCTGCGGGTTTTTTTATATCTTTCGTTTACGTCTTATAACGTCCCCATAACCAATTGTCGTTTTTGTGATCTAAATTGTAGTACAACATAATTGTGTTGTACTACATTGATGGCATGGTAACGACGGTTGATATCACGCTAGTACTACAAAATTGCGGCGTAATTCAGCTATCGCGGTAAAGTAAGAGAGTTCACATCGAGCACAAGGACTCTCTATGACTCTCAATAAAACCGATCGCATCGTTATCACGCTGGGCAAACAGATTGTCAGCGGTAAATACGTACCCGGTTCGGCGCTGCCAGCGGAAGCGGATCTGTGCGAGGAGTTTGAAACGTCTCGCAACATCATTCGCGAAGTGTTTCGTTCGCTTATGGCGAAGCGGCTAATTGAAATGAAGCGCTATCGCGGCGCGTTTATCGCACCGCGTAACCAGTGGAATTATCTCGATACCGACGTGCTGCAATGGGTGCTGGAAAACGACTACGACCCGAGGCTTATCAGCGCGATGAGCGAAATACGAAACCTGGTGGAGCCAGCAATAGCACGCTGGGCGGCGGAACGGGCAACATCAAGCGATCTGGCTGAAATTGAGTCGGCGCTAAACGACATGATTGCCAACAACCAGGACCGGGAAGCGTTTAACGAGGCGGATATTCGCTATCACGAAGCAGTGTTGCAGTCGGTGCATAACCCGGTACTGCAACAGTTAAATGTAGCGATCAGCTCGCTACAGCGAGCGGTATTTGAACGGACCTGGATGGGCGATGCGGCCAATATGCCGAAAACGCTCCAGGAACATAAGGCGCTATTCGATGCGATACGGCATCAGGATGGCGATGCGGCAGAGCAGGCGGCATTAACCATGATCGCCAGCTCGACACGAAGGTTAAAGGAAATCACATGACAGCTCGCTACATCGCAATTGACTGGGGATCGACCAATCTGCGCGCCTGGCTTTACCAGGGCGACAAATGCCTGGAGAGCAGGCAATCAGAAGCAGGCGTTACACGCCTGAACGGTAAATCTCCTGACGCGGTGTTAGCAGAAGTCACAACACACTGGCGCGACAGCGCCACCCCCGTGGTAATGGCGGGCATGATCGGCAGTAACGTAGGCTGGCAAAATGCGCCTTATCTGCCGGTTCCCGCCCTGTTCTCCGCTATTGGCGAACAGTTAACCGCCGTTGGCGACAACATCTGGATCATCCCCGGATTGTGTGTCTCACGCGAGGATAACCACAACGTGATGCGCGGCGAAGAGACGCAACTGCTTGGCGCCCGCGAACTTTCTCCTTCTTCTGTCTATGTCATGCCCGGCACGCATTGCAAATGGGTACAGACTGATACGCAACAAATTCATGATTTTCGTACTGTGATGACAGGCGAACTCCATCACTTGTTGCTGCGTCACTCGCTGGTCGGGGCTGGTTTGCCGGAACAGGAAGCTTCTGGCGACGCCTATGCCGCGGGGCTGGAGCGCGGTCTTAATTCTCCTGCCGTCCTGCCTTCTCTTTTTGAGGTTCGCGCCTCGCACGTGTTGGGACATCTTGCGCGTGAGCAGGTCAGCGACTTCCTCTCCGGCCTGTTGATTGGCGCGGAAGTCGCCAGCATGAGCGAATCCTTCGCGGCGCAACAGGCTATCACTCTCGTCGCTGGACCCGCGCTGATCTTACGTTACCAACAGGCGTTTCGTGCTATTGGGCGTGATGTTTCAACCGTGGATGGCGATATGGCATTTCAGGCTGGAATAAGGAGCATCGCTCATGCAGTGGCAAACTAATCTCCCTCTCATCGCTATCTTACGCGGTATTACGCCCGATGATGCCCTGGCGCACGTTGGCGCGGTGGTGGATGCGGGATTTGACGCTATAGAAATTCCGCTTAACTCCCCACAGTGGGAAAAAAGCATTTCTTTCGTGGTGAAGGCGTATGGCGGCAGGGCGCTTATTGGCGCTGGTACCGTACTGAAACCGGAACAGGTAGACCAGCTTGCCGGGATGGGCTGCAAGCTGATCGTCACGCCGAATATCCAACCGGAGGTGATCCGCCGGGCGGTGAGCTATGGCATGACCGTGTGTCCGGGCTGCGCCACGGCAACGGAAGCCTTTTCTGCGCTGGATGCAGGCGCACAGGCGTTAAAAATTTTCCCGTCGTCGGCGTTTGGTCCGGGCTACATCAGCGCGCTGAAAGCGGTACTTCCGCCGGATGTTCCGCTATTTGCCGTCGGCGGCGTGACGCCGGAAAACCTGGCGCAATGGATTAAAGCAGGCTGTGTGGGCGCGGGACTGGGTAGCGATCTCTATCGCGCCGGGCAATCCGTTGAACGCACCGCGCAGCAGGCTGCGGCATTTGTTAATGCGTATCGAGAGGCAGTGAAATGAAAATAACTCACATCACCACGTACCGTTTACCTCCACGTTGGATGTTCCTGAAAATCGAAACGGATGAAGGCGTGGTTGGCTGGGGAGAGCCGGTCATTGAAGGTCGGGCACGTACTGTAGAGGCGGCAGTACATGAGTTTGCCGACTACCTGATAGGGAAAGATCCGGCGCGTATCAACGACCTGTGGCAGGTAATGTACCGGGCCGGTTTTTATCGCGGCGGCCCGATTATGATGAGCGCCATCGCCGGTATTGACCAGGCATTGTGGGATATCAAAGGCAAGGTGTTGAATGCGCCGGTCTGGCAGCTCATGGGCGGCCTGGTGCGCGACAAAATCAAGGCCTATAGCTGGGTGGGTGGCGATCGTCCGGCAGACGTCATTGACGGTATTGAAAAATTGCGCGGTATTGGTTTTGACACCTTCAAGCTGAACGGCTGTGAAGAGATGGGCGTGATTGATAACTCCCGTGCGGTGGATGCGGCGGTCAATACCGTGGCGCAAATCCGCGAAGCTTTTGGCAGTGAAATTGAGTTTGGGCTCGATTTCCACGGTCGCGTTAGCGCGCCGATGGCGAAGGTGCTGATTAAAGAACTGGAACCCTATCGTCCGCTGTTTATTGAAGAGCCGGTGCTGGCGGAACAGGCGGAATATTATCCGCGCCTGGCGGCGCAAACGCATATTCCGATTGCTGCAGGCGAGCGTATGTTCTCGCGTTTTGAGTTTAAACGCGTGCTGGACGCGGGTGGGCTGGCGATTCTACAGCCGGATTTATCCCACGCGGGCGGCATTACCGAATGCTATAAAATCGCCGGAATGGCGGAAGCATATGATGTGGCGCTGGCGCCGCATTGCCCGCTGGGTCCAATCGCCCTGGCTGCCTGCCTGCATATCGATTTTGTTTCGCGCAACGCGGTATTCCAGGAGCAGAGCATGGGCATTCACTATAACAAGGGCGCGGAGCTGCTCGACTTTGTGAAAAACAAAGAAGACTTCAGCATGGACGGCGGCTTCTTTAAACCCTTAACCAAACCGGGTCTTGGCGTAGACATTGACGAGGCCAGGGTGATTGAACTTAGCAAAAGCGCGCCGGACTGGCGTAATCCGTTGTGGCGGCACGCTGACGGATCGGTAGCCGAGTGGTGATCGCCACGCTGTAGGCTCAACAAACGTCGCCCTCCGGGCAACCCAATTTAAATATAAAAACACACCCTCTGTAATTTACAGGGCATGGTGAGCGGCCTCGCTATGCCCAGAATCTGGAGACAGATGACGATGGATATTTCAGTTACAGCAGCACAGCCGGGGCGTCGCCGCTATCTGACGCTGGTGATGATCTTTATTACCGTGGTGATTTGCTACGTCGATCGCGCCAACCTTGCCGTGGCTTCCATGCATATTCAAAAAGAATTCGGCATTACCAAAGCGGAAATGGGCTATGTCTTCTCCGCTTTTGCCTGGCTCTATACGTTATGCCAGATCCCTGGCGGCTGGTTTCTCGACCGTATTGGGTCCCGGCTGACCTATTTTATCGCTATCTTCGGCTGGTCAGTCGCAACGCTATTGCAGGGGTTTGCGACGGGACTATTGTCGCTTATCGGCCTGCGCGCTATTACCGGGATTTTCGAGGCACCAGCCTTTCCGGCAAATAACCGGATGGTCACTAGCTGGTTTCCGGAGCATGAGCGCGCATCCGCAGTCGGGTTCTACACCTCCGGACAGTTCGTCGGACTGGCATTCCTTACGCCGCTGCTGATCTGGATTCAGGAAATGCTGAGCTGGCACTGGGTCTTTATCGTCACCGGCGGTATCGGGATTATCTGGTCATTGGTCTGGTTTAAGGTTTATCAACCGCCGCGTTTGACGAAAAGCCTTAGCCAGGCGGAGTTGGAGTATATTCGCGATGGCGGTGGTCTGGTGGATGGCGATGCGCCAGCGAAAAAAGAGGCCCGCCAGCCGCTGACGAAAGCCGACTGGAAACTGGTGTTCCATCGTAAGCTGGTGGGCGTCTACCTCGGTCAGTTCGCCGTAAACTCTACGCTATGGTTCTTTCTGACCTGGTTCCCTAATTATCTGACCCAGGAAAAAGGCATTACCGCGCTAAAAGCGGGCTTTATGACGACCGTACCGTTCCTGGCTGCCTTTTTTGGCGTACTGCTCTCCGGCTGGCTGGCGGATAAACTGGTGAAAAAAGGCTTCTCGCTGGGCGTGGCGCGCAAAACGCCGATTATTTGCGGTTTGCTCATCTCCACGTGCATTATGGGCGCTAACTACACTAACGATCCGTTGTGGATTATGGCATTGATGGCGATAGCTTTCTTCGGCAATGGATTTGCGTCCATTACCTGGTCGTTAATCTCTTCCCTTGCGCCGATGCGGTTGATTGGCCTTACCGGCGGTATGTTTAACTTTATCGGTGGGTTAGGCGGGATTAGCGTACCGTTAGTGATTGGTTATCTGGCGCAAAGCTACGGTTTTGCTCCGGCGCTGGTCTATATCTCCGTTGTGGCCCTGCTGGGCGCGCTGTCTTACATCCTGTTAGTGGGCGATGTGAAACGCGTCGGATAAGTTGGCCGTGGCGAGCCGGAAGCTATTATGGCGAAGGATGACCGGCTATCCATGCGTCGAGCGCCGTCACTCCCTGCGTCACGATAGTTTTAATATCTATATCGCTAAGCGGTTGCAATTCCAGCTCCCGACAGGCTTCGGTTGCCTGCGTCATCCCCAGGCTGGCGCAGCCGCTTTTTAATTTATGCGCCAGCCGCTTAATGTTAACGTCGTCATTCATGGCGCGCGCCGCCTCGATCTCCTCGACTAAAGGCAGCGCGCTGTCTTTGAATAACGCGACCCATTGCCGGAGTTTTTCCGGGCCGACAGACGCCATATCGCTGGCAAGCTGATGTTCATTCAGCATCGCCCGCGCGTTGTGAGATTTGCCCTGTAAATAGTGCGCTATCATACGGTAAAGCTCCTCGCGGGGAACGGGCTTTTGAATAATCCCGCAGAAAAGACCGGCGGTACGCTGACGAAGATTATCGTCTATCACATGCGCGCTAAAACCAATGCGTTTCATGGCGGGATACTGACTCATCAACTGCTGCGCCAGGGTTAAGCCGTCATAATCCGGCAAATCAAAATCCACCAGCGCGACATCAAAGGACTCGCCTTCGGCTAAACAGCGTAGCGCGTCATTCGCGCTTTCAGCTACTGAGACCTTCACCCCTTTGCCCGTGAGCATTTCAGCGGTAATACGCTGCGTCAGCATATTATCTTCAATCAGCAACAAGCGTAGTCCGTTAAGATTTATCGGTTCCCTGAACGCACTTTTACTTGCGGGTTTGGAGTGGCAAACCGGCAGTTGTAAACGAAAACAACTGCCAACATGAAGCGTACTGGTGACGGTTAGCGTCCCGCCCATCGCCTCTGCCAGGCTGGCGCTGATAGCCAGCCCCAGGCCCGTCCCGCCCCGGCGTCCTGTCGCCTGCACAAACGGTTTGAAAATAGCCGTCAGCTTCGCTTCAGGGATACCGCATCCGGTATCTTCAACCTCAATAAACCAGTTCTGATCGTCGCAAAACGTGCGCAGCACTATGCTGCCGCGATCGGTAAATTTCGCCGCATTACTTAAAAGATTAATCACAATTTGACGTATCCGGCGCGGATCGCCTTGTAGCGTGGAAGGGAGTTGCTCGCTAAAGTCGGTGATGAGCGCCACCTGCACGCGGCTGTGCATTAAATGCAGCGCGCTATTCAACAATTGTCGCGGTTCAAACGGTTCCTCGCTAATGGAAACGTTGGTGCCGCCTACTTCAATCGCTGAGTAATCAAGAATATCGTTAAGAATCGCCAGTAGCGATTCGCCTGAATCATTAATGGCCTGTAAGTCGTCGCGGTAGTTTGCCATGAGCGGTTTATCGGCCAGCAATTGTACCGTACCGAGAATGCCGTAAAGCGGCGTGCGAATTTCATGGCTCATGGCGGCAAGGAACGTCGATTTCGCCTCGTTGGCCTTTTCCGCTTCGGCGCGCGCCTGCCGGTGTTCCAGCACCAGCGCATGAAGCTCCGCCGTTTGCGAACGCACCTGTTCCGCCAAATCCTCACGATGGCGGTTCAATTTGCGCACGTTGGCGCGAAACGCTTCCATCAGACGGCTGATGGTATCCAGTTCGCTGACGCCAGCCGCCTCCGGAAACGGCGAGTCAATATCGCCCTCCAGTAGCCGCTGTAAGGCCTGCGTTTGTTGCGCCAGCGGGCGGGATACGGAACGGTAAACCACTCGCCAAAGAATAAAACTTAATGAGCACAGCGCCAGGATGCCTAAGATCACTAACCCTATTTGCCCACGCTGACTGGCGTGTGTAAGACGCGCTAACCCAGCCTCGTTTCGTTTTTCGATGGCGTTCACCAACTGCGACACTTCCGTACTGAAGCGGGTAAACTGAAAGAGGTTATTGGCCATAAGCGTTTGAAGCTGGTCGCGGATGGCGTTTTCCTTACGAAACAGGGTAACCAGTGTGGTGTACTGGTTTATTTTCTCCAGCGCGTCGGCGATTTGGGCGCGAACGGTAGGATCTTCTATACGCTGCTGGCGGCGGGATAAAATTTTAACCAACTGATTAAGTTTTTCATCGGTTTCCTCGGCATCGCTCAGCCCTTGCGCGTCTTTTAAGGTCACAATGAGCTGCTTAAACCGCAGGGCATTGACCCGCAACTCATTCATCTGATTCACATACTCAAGGTCGATATCAATCAATCGGTCAAGCGCGCGTTCAGCCTGGTCCCCTTTACCGCTTTCGATAAGATCGTAAATACCGGCCTGGGTGGCGCCCGCAGATGTCGCTGCATTATTGGCCTGGCCGTGAGCCTGGGCGGCAATGCTTTCCGCCGCCTCCGCAATCTGGCGGTTTAACTGCTGTTGCTGTGCGCGCAGCGTGAGAATTTCACCGACCAGCGTTCCCTGTTGCCCAAGCGTTTGCGCAATCTCTTTTTCTTGCCGGGCGATGGCCGAGGTATTAAATCCCTGCTCGCTTAATGCCTGCAAAAGATGGTTAATTTTAAGGCTTTGCGCTTTCAGCATCTTCCCCTGCGCCAGCCAAACGCCCTCACTGTCGGCATTGGTCAGATTTTGCGCGGAAAAGAGCTCGTAAGCGCTGGCTTCGCTTAACTGCCTGGCCATATTCATCGTGGGGAGCAGCGCTTGCGTATTGGTTTGCTCCACCTGACTAATGACGCGCAGGCTTATCCAGCCGATCACGGTGCTGAGCAGGGTGAGTGCCGCCATCAGGGCGAAGGCCAGCCATAATCTGCGGGTCAGTGAAGGCGTTGACATTTATGCGCCGCGGGTGAAATGGGTTGAGTTGCCGCCGGAAAAACCATTAGGATAAAACCTTATTGCTGGTGGGGCTATCATGCGCGCGCTTATTTCGTTCTTTTTTTTGATAATCATCGTCTCGAATGTAGAAACGGCGTCAGCCGAAACCGGACTGCTACACTGGACGCGCGCCGATCGGGCGATTCCCTGGCGGCAAACGTCAGTCAATGCGAGTAAACCCTGGAAACTGTGCGCATTATACCCCAGCCTGAAAGATTCTTACTGGTTGTCCGTCAACTACGGGATGCAAAAAGCGGCCAAATTGTATGGCGTTGATTTAAAAGTGCTGGAAGCGAATGGCTATCGGCAACTGGCGACGCAACAACAGCAAATGACGCAGTGCCGGGAGTGGGGCGCCGACGCTATTCTGCTTGGCAGCAGTACCATTCGTTTCCCGGAACTGGAACGGTATGCCGGTAATGTGCCGGTTATTGAAGTGGCGAACGTGATACGCGACGCCAGCGTGGCAACTCACGTCGGTCTGCCGTGGTTTCAGATGGGTTATCTGCCGGGACGTTTCCTGGTGCAGTGGAGCAAAGGAAAAACGCTTAACGTTTTACTCTTCCCGGGGCCGGAGGAAGCTGGCGGCAGTCAGGAGATGGTGGCGGGTTTTCGTCAGGCAATTAAAGGCAGCGCCATCAACATTGTGGATATCGCCTGGGGCGATAACGACATTGAAGTGCAGCGAAACTTACTCCAGGAAATGCTGGAGCGTCATCCGGACGCCAATGTGGTCGCCGGGTCGGCGATAGCGGCGGAGGCGGCGATGGGCGAAGGGCGAAATTTGACGACTCCGCTCACGATCGTCTCATTTTATCTGACGCATCAGGTTTATCGCGGTTTAAAACGCGGCCATATCCTGATGGCGCTCAGCGATCAGATGGCCTGGCAGGGAGAATTAGCGATAACGCAGTCGATTAAGGTCTTACAGGGGCAACCGGTGCCTGAAAATATCAGCCCGCCGGTGCTTATTTTGACGCATAACAACGCCGACAGCGCGCGCGTTCGTCGTTCGCTATCGCCTCCGGGATTTCGGCCCGTCTATTTGTATCAATACACCTCCGAGGCTAAAAAGTAGCCTTCGCCATGCTGTGTGACCAGCAGCTCCGGCGTAATTTTATGGCGTAAGCGGCGAACCAGGACATCAATCGTGCGGAGATCCGGAGTCTCTACGCGGCGGGCGGAAAGCATTCGCAGCAGACGTTCGCGATGCAGCACTTTGCCTGGGTTGGTCACAAAGGCCAGCAGCAGCTCGTACTCCGCGCGCGTAAGCTTAATGGCTTCACCGTTGTGCTCCAGCGTGTGATTCATCACGTTCAGGCAGTAGCCGGAAAACATATAGCAGTTTTCACTGGCATTTTGCGGCGTGGGGCGGGCCAGATCGATGCGCCACAAAAGATTTTTCACCCGTACTACCAGCTCGCGCAGTTCCAGCGGCTTGGTGACGTAGTCGTCCGCGCCCATCTCCAGTCCGACGATGCGGTCGATTTGGTCGCAACGCCCCGTCACCAGAATAATGCCCACCGTGGAGCGTTCGCGTAGCGCCCTGGTCAGCATCAACCCGTTTTCATCGGGGAGGTTGATATCCAGCAGGATCAGCGAAACGTGCTCATGCTCCATGATGTCACGCAGGCCCGCGCCGCTGTCGGTCACCGAAACGCGATACCCCTCCTGCTCAAAATAGGCCTGTAATCTGGCCTGAGTAACAGGTTCATCCTCAACAATAACAATGTGATGTGACATCCTGCGCGCGGTCTCTTTCTGTTCATATCTGTTCATATATTGCCGTATCCCGTTCATCCTGACCAGTGACGCTGTTCATATTTGCGGAATAAGATCTGCGCATTAAACCATATAATTACAGGGGCTATTATGCGAAAACTCTGGAGAGCGCTACTCAGGCCAAGCGCCCGTTGGTCGATACTGGCGCTGGTCATTGTCGGGATTGTGATCGGCGTTGCGCTGATCGTGTTACCTCACGTCGGTATCAAACTGACCAGTACGACAGAGTTTTGCGTCAGCTGCCATAGTATGCAGCCGGTGTATCAGGAATATAAACAGTCCGTACATTTCCAGAACGCTTCCGGCGTGCGCGCGGAATGCCACGATTGCCATATCCCCCCTGATATTCCCGGCATGGTGAAACGTAAGCTGGAAGCCAGCAACGATCTTTACCAGACATTTATCGCCCACTCGATTGATACCCCGGAAAAATTTGAAGCCAAACGCGCCGAGCTTGCCGAGCGTGAATGGGCGCGCATGAAAGAGAATAACTCCGCGACCTGTCGTTCCTGCCATAACTACGATGCGATGGATCACGCGAAACAGAACCCGGAAGCGGCGCGGCAAATGAAAATCGCCGCGAAAGAAAATCAGTCCTGCATCGACTGTCATAAAGGGATTGCCCACCAGCTACCGGATATGAGCAGCGGATTCCGCAAACAGTTTGATGAACTGCGCGCCAGCGCCAGTACGCATAATGACGGCGATACGCTCTATTCGCTGGATATCAAGCCGATTTACGCCGCTAAAGGCGATAAAGAACCGGCAGGTTCGCTGTTACCTGCTTCTGAAGTGAAAGTCCTTAAACGGGACGGTGACTGGCTGCAAGTGCAAATCGAAGGCTGGACGGAGACGGACGGTCGCCAGCGCGTGCTGACGCAGTTGCCCGGTAAACGTATTTTTGTCGCCTCGATTCGCGGCGATGTGCAACAGCATGTGAAAACGCTGGAAGAGACCACCGTCGCGGCGACCAATACTCAGTGGAGCAAATTACAGGCAACTGCGTGGATGCAAAAAGGCGACATGGTAAATGACATTAAACCGATTTGGGCCTATGCCGACTCCCTCTATAACGGCACCTGTAATCAGTGTCACGGCGCGCCGGACAAAGCGCACTTTGACGCTAACGGCTGGATCGGCACGCTCAACGGCATGATCGGTTTCACCAGTCTGGATAAGCGTGAAGAACGTACCTTGTTGAAATATCTCCAGATGAATGCGTCTGATACCACCAACACGCCGCACAGCGATAAGGGAGAACACAATGAAAAATAAGGACTCGTTACACGTCTCTCGTCGACGTTTTCTGGCGCAGCTTGGCGGCTTGACGGTGGCAGGAATGCTGGGGCCGTCACTACTGACGCCCCGTAGCGCCCGCGCGGCGGATGCCGTTGCACCAGGCGCCGCGACGAAAGAGGGGATCCTTACCGGCTCTCACTGGGGGGCGATTCGCGCCACGGTGGTTGACGGTCGATTTGTGGCGGCAAAACCGTTTGAACAGGATAAATACCCGTCCAAAATGATCGCCGGTCTGCCCGATCACGTCCACAACGCGGCGCGTATTTGCTATCCGATGGTGCGCGTCGACTGGATGCGCAAAGGTCATCAAAGCGACACCTCGCAGCGCGGCGATAATCGTTTTGTGCGCGTCTCCTGGGATGAAGCGCTGGATCTGTTCTATCAGGAACTGGAGCGGGTGCAAAAAACCTACGGGCCGAGCGCGTTACTGACGGCGAGCGGCTGGCAATCTACCGGCATGTTCCATAACGCCTCCGGGATGCTGGCGCGCGCGATTGCGCTACATGGCAATAGCGTCAGCACGGGAGGGGACTATTCGACCGGCGCGGCGCAGGTGATTCTGCCGCGCGTGGTGGGTTCAATGGAAGTGTACGAGCAGCAAACGTCATGGCCTCTGGTTTTACAGAACAGTAAAACGATTGTGCTATGGGGTTCTGATATGGTGAAAAACCAGCAGGCAAACTGGTGGTGCCCGGATCACGATGTCTATCAGTACTATGAACAATTAAAAGAGAAAGTTGCCAGCGGCGCTATCTCGGTCATCAGCATCGACCCGGTCGTCACCTCCACGCACGATTATCTGGGGCGCGATAAGGTCAAACATATCGCTATTAACCCGCAGACGGATGTCCCGTTACAACTGGCGCTGGCGCATACCCTGTACAGCGAGAAACTGTACGATAAAAATTTCCTCGATAACTACTGCGTCGGTTTTGACCAGTTCCTCCCCTATTTGCTGGGCGAAAAAGATGGACAGCCCAAAGATGCCGCCTGGGCGGAAAAACTGTGCGGTATTGACGCCGACACCATCCGCGCGTTGGCGCGGCAGATGGCGGGCGACAGAACGCAAATCATCGCTGGCTGGTGCGTACAACGTATGCAGCATGGCGAACAGTGGTCATGGATGGTCGTCGTGCTGGCGGCAATGCTGGGACAGATTGGTTTACCGGGCGGCGGCTTTGGTTTTGGCTGGCACTATAACGGCGCCGGGACGCCTGGTCGTAAAGGGATCATTTTAAGCGGCTTTTCCGGTTCGACGACCGTTCCGCCAGTACACGACAGCACGGATTACAAAGGCTACAGCAGCACCATTCCTATTGCGCGTTTTATGGATGCCATTCTTGAACCGGGCAAGATCATTAACTGGAACGGGAAATCGGTTAAATTACCGCCGCTGAAGATGTGCGTGTTCGCCGGGACCAACCCGTTCCACCGACACCAACAAATTAACCGCATAATTGAAGGCTGGCGCAAGCTGGAAACGGTCATCGCTATTGATAACCAGTGGACGTCGACCTGCCGCTTTGCGGATATCGTTTTGCCGGCTACCACCCAATTTGAGCGTAACGACCTCGATCAGTTCGGCAACCACTCTAACCGCGGCATTATCGCCATGAAACAGGTGGTGTCGCCGCAGTTTGAAGCGCGTAACGACTTTGATATTTTCCGCGATCTCTGCCGACGCTTTAACCGTGAAGCGGCATTCACGGAAGGTCTTGATGAAATGGGCTGGCTGAAACGCATCTGGCAGGAAGGGAGCCAGCAGGGAAAAGGTCGCGGTATCCACTTACCGACTTTCGAGGTGTTCTGGAATCAACAGGAGTACATCGAGTTTGATCATCCGCAGATGTTTGTGCGCCATCAGGCTTTCCGTGAAGATCCGGACCTGGAGCCGTTGGGCACGCCAAGCGGTTTGATCGAGATTTACTCCAAAACGATCGCCGACATGCAATACGACGATTGTCAGGGCCATCCCATGTGGTTCGAAAAAATCGAACGCTCGCATGGCGGGCCGGGATCGCAGCGCTGGCCGCTGCACTTACAGTCCGTCCACCCTGATTTCCGTCTGCATTCCCAACTGTGCGAGTCGGAAACGCTGCGTCAGCAATATGCCGTTGGCGGCAAGGAGCCGGTCTTTATTAACCCACAGGATGCCAGCGCGCGCGGGATCCGCAACGGTGACATCGTGCGGGTATTCAATGCACGCGGGCAGGTACTGGCGGGAGCGGTAGTTTCCGATCGCTATGCGCCGGGCGTGGCGCGAATTCATGAAGGCGCCTGGTACGATCCTGATAAAGGCGGCGATCTCAACGCGTTATGTAAGTACGGCAACCCTAACGTATTAACGCTGGATATCGGTACATCACAGCTCGCGCAGGCGACCAGCGCGCATACGACGCTGGTGGAAATTGAAAAATATACCGGCCCTATGGATAACGTCACGGCGTTTAACGGTCCGGTCGAGATGGTCGCGCAGTGTGAATATGTACCCGCATCGCAGGGGAATCCGCATGATTAAGCAGCCAGCGCTTGCTCAGGAACAGTACGCCTGCGTATATGCATGGCTGGCGTTACTCTTTTTCCGGGAAGTGGATGATGAAGGGTTAATACAATTACAGTCCGCGGAAATCGCGGACTGGCTGGCGCTGTTAAAGCGTCAGCCCGCGCTGGCGGCGTCGGTGGCGTTACTCGAACAAAAAATTGCCGCACTTAGCCTGCGCCAGGATGCGCAGCTGGAGCTGGCCGCAGATTTTTGCGGATTGTTCCTGATGACGGATAAAAAATCGGCGTTGCCCTACGCCTCGCAATACCCGCAGCAGGAACCCGGCATGATTAAACATTTATTGCTTGAAGCCGGGATGGAAGTCAACGACGATTTTAAAGAGCCGACCGACCACCTAGCGATTTATCTGGAATTACTCAGCCATTTACATTTTTCATTGGGTGAATCGTTCCAACAACGGAGAATGAATAAATTACGCCAGAAAACATTGTCGTCATTACTGGAATGGCTTCCGGAATTTACAAATAATTGCCTTAAGCATGATCCCTATGGCTTTTATGCTGCGTTAAGTCAATTATTGTTGGCTATCGTTCGTTTTGATGACGGAAAAGAGGATTTATCCATTGTTGCTGCTGAATAAACCCTGTGACGGACATCGCAAAATAAATCTTACGATAGTCGGGGGTTATCATATCTATAGGTTTAGCCAATTGTAATTATTGATACCAATCAATATCCATGATGGGTTTGTATTTAGTATTGACGGGCCTCATGAGTAAAAAAATAAAATTTAATTAATCATGCCGCAATACCCCATAAGGATAGTGATATGAAAAAAATTACCCTCTATGCGACAACGGTTATCACCGTTGGGCTGTTATGTTATTTAGGTTTGTCCGGGTATGTATGGTATTACGACAAACAGCGCAGTAAAAAAAGCGATGTGCAGGCCTCGGTTGTGGGTGAAAATAATAAAATACTGGGTTATTTCAGGGAGAAAGGATGTGATTATTGTCATACGCCTTCCGCTGAATTGCCTTTTTATTCCTCTTTTCCGGTGGCAAAGCAGCTAATGGATTACGATATCCAGCTCGGTTACAAGTCGTTTAACCTGGAGGCGGTACGGGCCGCCCTGATTGCGGATACGCCGGTGCCGCAAAGCGAACTGAATAAAATTGAATGGGTTATGCAACATCAGACTATGCCGCCAACCCGCTATGTCGCGCTGCACTGGGCGGGGGGCGTCAGCGATAAAGAGCGTACTGACATCCTGAACTGGATAGCCGATCAGCGTGAGCGCAACTATGCCAGCGCCGATACCGACCCCGCGCACCGGAATGAACCCGTTCAGCCTATTCCGCGCAATATTCCCGTCGATGCGAAAAAAGTCGACTTAGGTTTCCGGCTTTATCATGATGAACGTTTATCCGGCGACAGCACAATATCCTGTGCGCATTGTCACGCGTTAAATGCGGGCGGTGTCGATGGCAGAAAAACCTCAATTGGCGTTGGCGGCGCGGTAGGACCAATAAATGCGCCGACGGTATTCAACTCCGTATTTAATATCGAACAATTTTGGGATGGTCGTGCTGCAACCCTGCAGGAGCAAGCAGGCGGACCACCGTTAAATCCTATTGAAATGGCCTCTAAATCCTGGGATGAAATTATTAGCAAGCTTGATAAAGATCCTGTCCTGAAAAAAGATTTCCAGGCGGTTTATCCGCAAGGATTTACCGGGGAAAATATTACTGATGCGATCGCCGAATTTGAAAAAACGTTGATAACGCCGGACTCCGCCTTTGATAAATGGCTACGTGGAGATGAAAATGCGCTGACCGCGCAACAGAAACACGGTTATCAATTATTTAAAGAAAATAAATGTGCAACCTGTCACGGCGGTATCATTTTAGGCGGGCGCTCTTTTGAACCATTGGGATTAAAGCGAGACTTTAATTTTGGCGAAATTACCGCAGCGGATATTGGTCGTATGAACGTCACCAAAGAGGTTCGCGATAAATTACGGCAAAAAGTCCCGGGCTTACGCAACGTCGCGTTAACGGCACCTTATTTCCATCGGGGCGACGTACCGACGCTGGATGGCGCGGTAAAACTGATGCTGCGTTACCAGGTTGGCACCGATCTGCCGCAAAACGATATTGACGATATCGTCGCCTTCCTGGAAAGCCTGACCGGTGTTTATACGCCATATCAACCTGAATATGCGCAATGACAATGATGCTTGAAGCCAGAGATCTGTACTGCGAGCGGGACGAGAGGACGCTGTTTAGCGGGCTGTCGTTCACCGTGGACGCCGGGGAGTGGGTGCAGGTCACCGGCGGCAACGGCGCCGGAAAAACCACCCTGCTGCGCCTGCTGACCGGGCTGGCGCGCCCGGACGGCGGGGAGGTGTACTG
>NZ_JAGEQS010000010.1:0-89841 GCF_017572235.1 Salmonella sp. 32010601201800023SM | reverse complement strand
GCTTTTCTCCGTGAGGTTCTGGTCTGAACCCCGCTGACCCGGCGGCCTGTGTGCCGTTGTTCCGTGTCAGTGGTGGCGCATTATAGGGAGTTATTTCTGCCTGACAAGAGGAAATTTAAAATAATTTTCTGAGTGCGCACTTTTTATTCTTTGCGTTTATTTTGCCGACGATTTGTTGGTTAAATGGGCTATTTCACGGGCAAAGTGCGCAACCTGCTCCCAGTCGGTGTACACCACTTCTTTACTGGTATCCGTTTCGCCGCCCGACATCTTCATAATAAGCTTGATCATCAGACGGTCATACCAGCGATAGCGGGGATAGCGAAGCGCGCCTGCAATGACGGCACAGTAGTCAGGTCGCCACGGAGAGCTCATTAAAAACTTACGCGCGTAGCTGTTAGTCTGCGGCGTCCGTTTTTCAGCTTTACGCGCCACCAGGTTAACGGAATAAAAGGCGCTCGGCATTCCGTTCAACCGCGTGGCATATTTCTTAACAAACTCCTGAAAGGCGCTGTGGTAATGACCATAACGAATAGACGCGCCAATCACTACGCGATCATAGCTATCCCAGTCCGGCTCTTCTGCGCGATGCAGATTAACGACATCGGCCCAGATCCCCATCTCTTTGAGTTCAGAAGCCAGATAAGAGGCAATTTCGCGCGTTTGTCCGTCCCGGGTAGAGAAAAGAATCAATGTTTTCACGTGTTACTCCATTATTCACGCCAGAAAGTCGGGGTAAAAAGTACCAGCAAAGTGAATACTTCCAGACGACCAAATAGCATGTTGGCGATGAGTATCCATTTCGCAACCGGATTCATACTGGCGAAGTTATCAGCAACCACCCCCAGCCCCGGTCCCAGGTTATTAAGCGTAGCCACTACCGAGGCGAAAGCCGAGAAATCATCTACGCCTGTAGCGATAATGGCCAGCATACTGACGATAAATACCAGCGCGTAGGCAGAAAAGAATCCCCAGACGGCTTCCAGAATACGCTCTGGCAGCGCCCGGTTCCCCAGCTTAATACTGTAAACGGCATTCGGATGCACCAGACGTTTGAGTTCGCGGTTCCCCTGTTTAAACAACAACAGAATACGGATGACCTTTAACCCCCCGCCCGTTGACCCGGCGCAACCGCCAATAAACGCGGAACATAGCAGCAAGACGGGCAAAAACAGCGGCCAGCGCGCAATGCTGTCCGTGGTAAACCCTGCCGTTGTCGCCATCGACACAACCTGGAAGAACGCCTGATTTAGCGTTGTCAGCGCCGAGTCGTAGATATTATGGAACCACAGTACCAGCGTGCAGATCACCACCAGCGTCAACTGTACGCCGATGAACATGCGGAATTCCGGATCGCGCCAGTATACTTTCAGGCTACGCCCGCTTAATAAAGAGAAATGCAGGCCATAGTTACAACCGGAGATCAGCAGGAAAATAGCGATGATGGTATTAATAGTGGGACTATCAAAATAGCCTACGCTGGCGTCATGCGTTGAAAAGCCGCCGATAGCGATAGTGGAGAAGCTGTGTCCGATAGCGTCAAACGCGGGCATCCCTGCAAACCATAGCGCCAGCGCGCAGGCTACCGTTAGCAAGACATAGATAAGCCACAGCGTTTTCGCCGTCTCGGCAATACGCGGGCGCATTTTGTTATCTTTGAGCGGCCCCGGCATTTCTGCCCGATAGAGCTGCATCCCCCCGACGCCGAGGATAGGGAGAATCGCCACCGCCAGCACAATGATCCCCATACCGCCAAACCATTGCAGCATCTGACGATAAAAGAGAATGGCGTGCGGTAATGAATCCAGCCCCACCAGAGTAGTGGCGCCCGTGGTGGTTAACCCGGAGAACGATTCAAAAAAAGCATCGGTAATGGTGAGGTTTGGGCTTTCCGAGAAAATAAACGGCAGCGCACCCACGCTGCCCAGCACGGTCCAGAACAGCACCACGATAAGAAATCCTTCGCGGGATTTCAGCTCGCCCTTTTCCCTACGGTTCGGCCACCACAGTATGGAACCGATCGCCAGCGCGACAAAAAAGGTCTGCGTGAACGCTCTTCCTGCGCCATCACGATATATTACCGCTACCAGTCCCGGGAGAATCATTGTCCCCGAAAATAAGATAACCAGTAGTCCAACGATTCGGGTAATGGCGCGAAAATGCATCTCTGCCGCTTCCTTTATTCTTAAAAATGAGGTGGGGATTATTCTTCAATCGCTAACAATTGCAATGAACCACGGCTAAAATCCGCCAGTTTTGTGGAAAATACATTCACATGAGCAAAAGGAAGCGCCACCCTGAGCCGAACAGACGCCTGATAATCGCTGGAAACGATCTTCCCGGCAAACTGTCCTAATAATGCTTCGATTCCGTCCAACTGACCGTACTCACACTGCAAAGTATATTCGGTTAATGGCGTCTTGCGTTGTGTGGCAAGCTGACGTAATGCCTGATTCACACCGCCGCCATAGGCTTTTACCAGCCCGCCCGTACCCAGCAGAATACCACCATAGTAGCGCACGACGACGGCAGTAATTTCTCCGACGCCGCTGCCCATCAATTGCGCAAGCATCGGCTTGCCTGCCGTTCCCGCCGGTTCGCCGTCGTCTGAAAAGCCCAGTTGCTGTGAGTCGTCCGGCGCCCCCGCCACCCACGCCACACAATGGTGGCGCGCATCAGGGTGCTCAGCTCTGACTGACTCAACAAACGCTTTCGCCGCCTCTACGCCATCGGTATGCGCCAATAGCGTAATAAAGCGGCTTTTTTTGATCTCTTCAACAACGGTGACCGGCGCTGCAGGGATTAACCAACTGTCCATTACGCCAGTTTTAAATCCCGCGTCATGTTTTCCACGCCGTTTTCGTGGATGACCACGTTATCTTCAATGCGAATACCGCCGAAAGGCTTGAGCGCTTCAATTTTCTGCCAGTTGAAGTGCTTGCTGAACGGCCCTTCGCGCCACGGCGCTAACAGCGATTCGATGAAGTAAATCCCCGGTTCGATGGTCAACACCATTCGCGGCTGTAACACACGCGTGCAGCGCAGATACGGGTATTTGGACGGTGCAGCGAGATGCGTACCGGAATCATCCTGCATAAACCCGGCCACATCGTGTACCTGCAGACCCAACGGATGACCAATACCGTGCGGCATAAACGGCCCGGTAAGATCATTTTCCACCATCGCCTCTTCACTCATGTCGGTAATGATTTGATGTTTACGCAGCAGCTTCGCGATGCGTTGATGGAACTGAATATGATAATCCACATAGCTGACGCCCGCCTTCATGGTAGCGATCAGCGCCAACTGTTCGTCGTTAACATCTTTCACCAGGTGGGCGTAGTCGTTATCGCTTTTCGCCGACCAGGTTCGCGTCAGATCCGCCGCGTAGCCGTTGTATTCCGCGCCCGCATCCAGCAGGAAACTGCGCATTTCAGACGGTGCCTGATGATCCAGTTTCGTGTAATGCAGCACGGCGGCATGTTCGTTCAGCGCCACAATGTTGCTGTATGGAACATCGGTATCGCGATGTCCCGTGGCGGTCAGGTACGCCAGGTTGATGTCAAACTCGCTCATGCCGGAACGGAAGGCCTCTTCCGCCGCCCGATGACCGCTCACCGCCATTTTCTGCGCTTCGCGCATACAGGCCAGTTCATAATCCGTTTTATAGGCGCGGTAGTAATGCAGATAGTCGATAACACCTTTCGGGTTGATGTTGCTGGCGGCGATATCCAATTGTAGCGCGCGCTCAGGAACCGGGCCGATATAGCCGATATTGCCACGCGCGGCAGGCAGCTGGCTGCCGATGCCATCCGCTTTCGGCAAGGCGACGACCTCGACTTCTTCCGTCCAGAAGGATGTTGGCAGCGGTTCAACGTTATGCCAGTAATCGACCGGCAGATAAAACCACAATTTGGGTTTGTTGACGCCATCGACCAGCAGCCAGCAATTTGGAACCTGAGTTACCGGCACCCACGCTTTAAACTGTGGATTGACCTTAAACGGATAAGGGTGATCGTCGAGAAAGACGTTGAAAAGCTCGCCGGAATGAATAAGTAACGCATCCAGCTTAAAGCGCGCCAGAACATCGCGCGTCCGTTCTTGTAAGGTAACAATATGATTTTTATAGAGCGCGGCCAGTGATTCCATTTTTTACCCTTCTGTTTTTTTGACCTCAAGTTCCCGCATCTTAGCACATCGCCCCACGAGAGCGTGATCTCTGCCGAGCGTGATCACATCGGCATTTCTTTAATCATTTATTTGCATTTTATTAACACAAAATACACACTTCGCTTCATCTGGTACGACCAGATCACCTTGTGGATTCAGGAGACTGACATGCTTTATAAAGGCGACACCCTGTACCTCGACTGGCTGGAAGATGGCATCGCCGAACTGGTGTTCGATGCTCCAGGCTCGGTCAATAAACTCGACACCGCAACCGTCGCCAGCCTCGGCCAGGCGCTTGAGGTGCTGGAAAAGCAACACGATTTAAAAGGGCTGCTGCTGCGCTCTAATAAAGCGGCCTTTATTGTCGGCGCGGACATCACCGAATTTCTTTCACTGTTCCTCGTCCCCGAAGAGCAGTTAAGCCAATGGCTGCATTTCGCTAATAGCGTCTTTAACCGTCTGGAAGATTTACCCGTACCGACCCTTGCCGCCGTAAACGGCTATGCGCTGGGCGGCGGGTGCGAATGCGTGCTGGCCACCGATTACCGTCTGGCGACGCCAGACCTCCGTATCGGTCTGCCGGAAACTAAACTGGGCATCATGCCGGGTTTCGGCGGCTCCGTTCGTCTGCCGCGTATGCTGGGCGCAGACAGCGCGCTGGAGATTATCGCGGCAGGTAAAGATGTCGGTGCTGAGCACGCGCTGAAAATCGGCCTTGTGGACGGCGTGGTCAAACAAGAGAAGCTAATTGAAGGCGCGATAGCGGTGTTACGCCAGGCCATTACCGGCGATCTCGACTGGAGAGCTAAACGCCAGCCGAAACTGGAACCGTTGAAACTCAGTAAGATTGAAGCGGCGATGAGCTTTACCATCGCTAAAGGCATGGTCGCACAAACGGCGGGTAAACATTATCCGGCGCCGATGACCGCAGTGAAAACCATTGAAGCCGCCGCGCGTTTTGGTCGTGAAGAAGCGTTGAATCTGGAAAATAAAAGCTTTGTTCCGCTGGCGCATACCAATGAGGCTCGTGCGCTGGTCGGTATCTTCCTCAACGATCAATATGTAAAAGGTAAAGCCAAAAAGCTGACCAAAGATATTGAGACGCCGAAACAGGCAGCCGTACTGGGCGCGGGCATTATGGGCGGCGGTATCGCTTACCAGTCGGCCTGGAAAGGCGTACCGGTCATCATGAAAGATATCAACGATAAATCGTTGAACCTCGGCATGACCGAAGCGGCCAAGCTGCTGAACAAACAGCTGGAGCGCGGCAAGATCGACGGTCTGAAGCTGGCGAGCGTCATTTCGACCATCCACCCGACTCTCGATTATGCCGGTTTCGATCGCGTAGATGTTGTTGTCGAAGCGGTAGTCGAAAATCCGAAAGTGAAAAAAGCGGTACTGGCGGAAACCGAGCAGAAAGTGCGCCCGGAAACCGTGCTGGCCTCAAATACCTCCACCATCCCAATTGGCGAACTGGCAAGCGCCCTGGAACGTCCGGAAAACTTTTGCGGAATGCACTTCTTCAACCCGGTACACCGGATGCCGCTGGTTGAAATCATTCGCGGCGAGAAGAGTTCAGACGAAACCATCGCCAAAGTCGTCGCCTGGGCCAGCAAAATGGGCAAGACGCCGATTGTAGTCAACGACTGCCCCGGCTTCTTTGTTAACCGCGTGCTGTTCCCCTATTTCGCCGGTTTCAGTCAACTGCTGCGCGACGGCGCGGATTTCCGCAAAGTCGATAAAGTGATGGAAAAACAGTTCGGCTGGCCGATGGGCCCGGCCTATCTGCTCGACGTGGTGGGTATTGATACCGCCCACCACGCGCAGGCTGTAATGGCGGCAGGCTTCCCGCAACGGATGCAGAAAGAGTATCGCGACGCGATCGACGCATTGTTTGACGCCAGCCGTTTTGGGCAAAAAAACGGTCTGGGCTTCTGGCGCTATAAAGAAGACAGCAAGGGTAAGCCGAAGAAAGAAGAAGATGCCGCGGTGGATGACCTGCTGGCAAGCGTCAGCCAGCCGAAACGCGACTTCAGCGACGACGAGATAATCGCCCGTATGATGATCCCGATGATTAACGAAGTGGTTCGCTGTCTGGAAGAAGGCATTATCGCAAGCCCGGCGGAAGCTGATATGGCGCTGGTCTACGGCCTGGGCTTCCCTCCGTTCCACGGCGGCGCATTCCGCTGGCTGGATACACAGGGCAGCGCGAAATATCTTGATATGGCGCAGCAGTATCAACACCTCGGCCCGCTGTATGAGGTGCCGGAAGGGCTGCGTAATAAAGCGCGCCATAACGAACCGTATTATCCCCCGGTTGAACCAGCCCGTCCGGTTGGTTCTCTGAAAACGGCTTAAGGAGTCACAATGGAACAGGTTGTCATTGTCGATGCTATTCGCACCCCGATGGGCCGTTCGAAGGGCGGCGCGTTTCGCAACGTGCGGGCAGAAGATCTCTCCGCCCACTTAATGCGTAGCCTGCTGGCGCGTAATCCGTCGCTTACAGCGGCGACCCTCGATGATATTTACTGGGGCTGCGTACAACAAACGCTGGAGCAAGGCTTCAACATTGCCCGTAACGCCGCGCTGCTGGCAGAAATTCCCCATTCGGTACCGGCGGTCACCGTCAACCGTCTGTGTGGTTCCTCGATGCAGGCGTTACACGATGCAGCGCGAATGATCATGACCGGCGATGCGCAGGTTTGTCTGGTTGGCGGCGTGGAGCATATGGGGCACGTGCCGATGAGCCACGGCGTGGATTTTCACCCGGGTCTGAGTCGCAACGTCGCCAAAGCGGCAGGGATGATGGGGCTAACGGCGGAAATGCTCTCCCGCCTGCACGGCATTAGCCGGGAAATGCAGGACCAGTTCGCCGCGCGTTCTCACGCTCGCGCCTGGGCCGCCACCCAGTCTGGCGCATTCAAAACGGAGATTATCCCGACTGGCGGTCATGATGCAGACGGCGTGTTGAAGCAGTTTAACTACGATGAAGTGATCCGCCCGGAAACCACGGTCGAAGCGCTATCAACGCTGCGTCCGGCATTTGATCCGGTTAGTGGCACGGTCACGGCGGGCACCTCATCCGCGCTTTCCGATGGCGCAGCCGCCATGCTGGTAATGAGCGAAAGTCGTGCCCGTGAGCTGGGTCTGAAGCCTCGCGCCCGTATTCGCTCAATGGCAGTGGTGGGTTGTGATCCGTCAATTATGGGTTACGGGCCGGTTCCGGCGTCAAAACTGGCGTTGAAAAAAGCGGGACTGTCAGCCAGCGATATCGATGTGTTTGAGATGAACGAAGCGTTTGCCGCACAGATCCTGCCATGCATTAAGGATCTGGGATTGATGGAGCAGATAGACGAGAAGATCAACCTCAACGGCGGTGCGATCGCGCTTGGTCATCCGCTCGGCTGCTCCGGAGCACGTATCAGCACCACGCTTATCAACCTGATGGAGCGCAAAGACGCGCAGTTTGGTCTGGCGACGATGTGTATTGGTCTGGGTCAGGGCATCGCCACGGTGTTTGAGCGGGTTTAATCAAAGATAATATCCCCTAAATAACTCGCATTGCAGCGCAGCGGCAACTGAGCGAATCCCCGGGCACATAGATAACTATGTGCCCGGGGTGAGCAAAGGCAGCCAACAAAGAGGCTGCGCGAATTATGACGGGAAACAGTTTAGTTGCCGTTTTTCCCGCCCGTCAGAGGCGGGTTTTTTCACCGTATGGCCTGCTCTACTCAGTAAGCGCTTTGGTCAGGCTAAATGGCATAGCCTGATATCCACGCGCACCATGTATTTGCATTTCGACCGCAGGCTCTTTTTCTCCCCATTTGAACTCTTCCAGATACGGATTAGGTAAGCTGGTAAATGCGCCTACCGACAAATCAAACGCACCACCTGCTGTTGCGGAATACACGAACACAGAATTCTTGTCAGTCTGGTACTCGGTGATAGAGGTTACCGGGCTAAACCACTCGTTCCCGCGCTCTTTACCGTATTGCCAGATCTGTTGGACTGTCTTGTTTTTCTGGTCGATTTTGTAAATCACGGAGCGGCTGTATTTCATACTCTGCATAGCAGGCTGTTCTAAGCCGCGGCCATCGCCATTGTCGAAAGCGGAAAGGTATAAGATATCGCCTTTACTCTTACTATCAATTTTAAAGGCCGTATGTTGCGTCCATGTCCAGTCGAAGTCACCCTCGCAGCCACTGTCCTGGCAAGCAATTTTTTGGCCTTTGCTATCCACTGGCGTCAGAATTGCGGCATTAAATGGCGCTTTCCAGCCAGCAGGCGTACCCAGTATCCACTTCACTTTCTTATCGCGGCCGATTTTGATAATCGCACTCTGGTGGCGGGAGCTGATGATGATGGAATCATCTTCACTGTCATAGTCGACGCTGTTGACATGCGCCCAGTTGCGGCCAGCCCCACTACCCACGATATCCCCGAATTTGTCGGAGGAGTCCAGCGCCGCCAGATCTTCTTCGCTCAACGTATGGCCGGACTGGCTGGCGTCGATATTCAGGCACACAGCGCCCTGATCGAGGGTTTTCATTATCACATCACGATAAGGATCGAGGATATCAAACAGACGCCATTCATCCACTACCACGCCGTTCTGATCAACTTCGGCAATCACATCACGCACGGTACGAACATTTTTCCCATCAGGGCGTTTATAGTTAGAGCTGGCTACACGCAGGAAGTAGTGACCGTTGGCCGCGTTATCCATTGAGTGTGAAAAATCGTTATAATTATCCGGCAGACGGC
The DNA here is from genome assembly GCF_017572235.1 of Salmonella sp. 32010601201800023SM. Lineage (NCBI taxonomy): Bacteria > Pseudomonadati > Pseudomonadota > Gammaproteobacteria > Enterobacterales > Enterobacteriaceae > Salmonella > Salmonella sp. 32010601201800023SM. Next base: position 80,907 of record NZ_JAGEQS010000010.1, on the reverse strand, counting down.
GGTTAAAGATTTCACGCCCCATGATATCGTATTTCACATAACGCTGACCGTAGCCCCACGATAGTGCGCCATCCTGGTTTTGTTTAAAGCCCATCATAACGCCAGCACGATAAATTGACTTTAAATCATAAATTGAACTTGGATTCATAAACCAACGAATATCACCGGAGGTGTCGATAATAGCGTTAGCTGTAGTGAAGTTCCATTCTAATGCACCCCCAGTAGGGTTGTTCCAGACAGTACGCGTTCCATTCCCAGACTTATCTTTCGTATTATTCAAAAGATACAAGCGATCTTTAAATTCTGGGGAAACCTTTTTAACATCGATAGTAAAGAGTGCTGATTGTTCTTCTTTTGTGCCCGCTGATTCAATATAGGCAGGCGGTGCATACATTTTATAGCTTTCTTTTATATTTTCGGTTTTACTACCCTGGATTCTTGTATATTCAACCTCAACGGTATTGACATAATCCGGGTAAAGACCAAAGACGGGAATACCGCCATACGTTAAAAGGTATTTATTATTAACTTTATACGCGATCTCCTGGCCATTTTCTTTGGGGACAATCCGCACATGCACGTCACGTAACTGGTAACCGCCATTACGAATAACGGCGGTTAACGGCGCGATATCATAGGGGTTCATAACAACTTCGCCAATTTTTCCCTGGACCTGATAGTCCACTTTAGCGCCGCTGGCGCCGCCGATGGCGAAAGCAGTAGAAGGTACTGATGACAAAATTGCAACAGATAATGCGAGAGAAGTTAAAGCATATTTAAATTTCATAACACTCTCCATCTTATAAATAAATAACTAACTTTCCATTTTATGTTTCTTTTATAAAAATAAATGAAGCATATATAATTAACTATTTTTATTGATAGCCTCAGGACATAATATTACTTAATTTATTACACGCAATACAAATCCTGTAGATATTCAATATCATAACGTTTTATAGTTGACGATTAATTAATATTTAAGAGGACTTTTAGGTAGGCTAACGTAAAAAGGGACGCTACTGCGTCCCATAAAATAGTTAAATAAATGCGAACGCATCGCCAAACAGACGATCTTCCCGCGCGTTACGCTCATGACAGAACAGATCGCGGGCGATTTTCGCCATCTCAAAACGTCCGGCAATATAAATATCGTGCCCCGCCAGCGTACCATAATCTTGCAATACCGCCGTAAGTACCGTTCCTGTACGTCCACGCCAGCCTTCTTCCGGCTGCTCGACAACAGGTTCAATACGCAAATTCGGATGGTTAACAGAGAGTGCTTCCAGCTCAGAGAGATCATAGAGGTGCTTTTCTTCGCGACCACCCCAGTAAATGGTAACATCGCGGGCCGGGTTGCGCGCTAACGCCGTCAACAGGATGGAGCGCACATAAGAAAAGCCCGTACCGCCCGCGATCAGAATCAACGGACGCTCTTCATCGTCACGTAGCCAGGCGTCGCCATGCGGAATATCGACGACGATTTCCCGGTCTTTCAGAATTCGATCCATGACCGCCATCGCATACAGATTGAGCTCGGAAGCGCCAATGTGTAATTCAATAAACCCTTTCTCGTCCGGCGTTGAGGCCATCGAAAACGGGCGTTTGTCACGCTCGTCCATTACGACCATCAAATACTGACCAGCGCGGAATGTAAACGCCGCGTCCGGCACTAAACGAACCCGATATACGGTATCGGTGATAGCTTCTACCGAGGTCACTTTACAGCTTAAGGTTGTCATGCGCTCCCTCTGTCGGGTGTCGGGTCAATACCGACATTTTTCAAGCCGAGTCGCCGCAGCCTGAAATGTCGATGTCCGCTTTCAGTTATTTAAAGATAGCCAGCTCATCCCAAATCGCATCAATACGCGCGGTAACTTCAGGATCTTTAACAATAGGACGACCCCACTCGCGTTGGGTTTCGCCCGGCCATTTGTTTGTGGCATCCAGCCCCATTTTTGAACCCAGCCCGGAGACCGGCGAGGCAAAATCCAGGTAGTCAATCGGCGTATTTTCAACCAGCACCGTATCCCGCGCAGGGTCCATACGGGTGGTAATCGCCCAGATCACATCATTCCAGTCGCGTGCGTTAACGTCATCATCGCAAACGATAACAAACTTCGTATACATAAACTGGCGCAAAAACGACCAGACGCCCATCATGACGCGTTTCGCATGACCAGCGTACTGCTTTTTCATCGTCACTACCGCCAGGCGGTAAGAACACCCTTCCGGCGGCAGATAAAAGTCGACGATTTCCGGAAACTGTTTTTGCAGAATAGGCACGAAGACTTCATTGAGCGCCACCCCTAATACCGCAGGCTCATCGGGCGGACGCCCGGTATAGGTGGAGTGATAGATGGCATCCTCACGCTGCGTAATATGCGTGACGGTAAAGACCGGAAAGCTATCCACTTCATTATAATAGCCCGTATGATCGCCATACGGTCCTTCCGGCGCCATCTCTCCCGGCTCAATGTAACCTTCAAGGATAATCTCGGCGCTGGCAGGCACTTCCAGATCGTTAGAAAGGCATTTAACCACTTCAGTTTTCGTGCCGCGCAGCAGGCCCGCAAAGGCATACTCCGACAGAGTATCGGGAACAGGAGTCACGGCGCCAAGTATCGTCGCCGGATCGGCGCCCAATGCGACGGAGACCGGGAAACGTTCACCCGGACGCGCGGCTAACCACTCCTGAAAATCCAGCGCGCCGCCGCGGTGAGACAGCCAGCGCATAATAAGCTTATTTTTACCTATCAACTGCTGACGATAAATGCCCAGGTTTTGCCGTTCTTTGTGCGGGCCACGCGTTACCGTCAGTCCCCAGGTAATCAGCGGCGCGGCGTCGTCCGGCCAACAGGTCATGACAGGAAGACGCGTTAAATCGACATCATCGCCAGACGCGATTTTCTGCTGGCAAGGCGCGCCGCGTAACCGTTTCGTCGGCATATTCAGCACTTGCTTAAACTGCGGCAGCTTGTCAAACAGATCGCGAAAGCCTTTCGGCGGCTCAGGTTCTTTCAGAAACGCTAATAATTTACCCACTTCCCGTAAGGCGGAAACATCATCCTGCCCCATGCCCATCGCCACGCGTTTTGGCGTGCCAAAAAGGTTGCACAGCACCGGCATGGCGTAACCTTTAGGATTTTCAAACAGCAACGCCGGTCCACCCGCACGCAGCGTGCGGTCAGCGATTTCCGTGATTTCCAGATGAGGATCCACAGGTAGCGTGATGCGTTTTAGTTCCCCCTGCTGCTCAAGTAGCATCAGGAAGTCGCGTAAATCGTGATATTTCATGGCGTCCATTGTAGCCTCTTGGTAAGCGCATCATTATACGGCGTTCATCATCGGGATGCTGTATTTTTGTTAAATTAGCGTGAACTCTGGCAACCAACGCTAATCCAGATACGGCTTAAAGGATGAAGTGTATAATTAACTTCGCGCATGGCTTTTGCTATGCTTGCGCCCCGAACAAGCGGATAAGAGTCATTATGCAATCCTGGTATTTACTGTACTGCAAACGCGGGCAACTTCAGCGTGCTCAGGAACACCTCGAAAGACAAGCGGTAAGTTGCCTGACACCGATGATCACCCTGGAAAAAATGGTACGCGGAAAACGTACCTCCGTCAGCGAACCGCTCTTTCCTAATTATCTGTTCGTTGAATTTGATCCGGAAGTGATACATACCACTACAATCAACGCCACGCGCGGCGTCAGCCATTTTGTGCGCTTTGGCGCGCATCCTGCGATCGTGCCTTCCAGCGTTATTCATCAGCTTTCTATCTACAAGCCCGAAGGCGTTGTCGATCCTGAAACCCCCTATCCCGGCGATAGCGTCATCATCACGGAAGGCGCATTTGAAGGGCTGAAAGCGATTTTTACCGAACCGGATGGCGAAACGCGTTCGATGTTACTGCTTAATTTACTCAATAAAGAAGTGAAGCAGAGCGTAAAAAACACCGGTTTTCGCAAGATTTAGCTATCGTTCAGAATACGACCTCAAATAAGGTTCTGGCGTTGGCATCTGTCATCGCCGCTAACCATTGCGGATCTTCACCACGCCATAGCGCTATGCGCTCCAGGATGTGAGGCAGATACGCGGGCTCGTTGCGTCGTGACGTTGGTTTCGGCGTAAGATCGCGGGGCAACAGATACGGCGCGTCGGTTTCTATCAGTAGCTTTTCCGCTGGAATAAACGGTAAGAGTTCACGTAGCTCAAGCCCGCGTCGTTCGTCGCAAACCCACCCGGTAATACCGATATAGAGCCCTCTATCCACACAGGCCTGCATTTGCTGGCGTGAACCGGTAAAGCAGTGCAGTATTGCACCAGGAAGACTATCCAGCCAGGGATCAAGCAATGCCAGAAATCGCTCATGCGCGTCCCGGCAGTGCATAAAGATTGGCATCTGCAATTCGGCGGCAATTTGTAGCTGCGCCTGAAAGGCACGCTCCTGCTCCTGCGGCGTGGAAAAATTGCGATTGAAATCCAGCCCGCACTCACCAATAGCGACGACTTCCGGCTGGTTCGCCAGCGCAATAATGGCGTCTTCAGACGCGGATGACCACTGACTGCTGTCATGGGGATGGACGCCAGCCGTCGACCAACAATGGGGGTAGCGCCGCGCCAGTTTTAACGCCTGCTGACTTTCATGGATGTTCGTTCCGGTCAGTAGCATACCTTTTACTCCCGCCGTAAACGCACGGGCGACCACATCATCACGATCTTTTGCAAACTGGCTACTGGTTAAATTAACGCCAATATCAAACATGCTTGCCCCCATATGACAACCGCCCTGGCGGGCGGTTGTGTTTAGTCTTCAGTGTGCTCGGCCTTTTCGGTTTCGGCCTCGTTATCTTCGTCGCGCGTCCGTCGCTTACCGACATAAAAGCGTGAGCAGAAAACGCCAATTTCAAACAGGCAGTACATCGGTATCGCCAGCAACGTTTGCGAGAAAACATCTGGCGGCGTAAGCAGCATTCCCACAATGAATGCCCCGACCAGGATATAAGGCCGTTTTTTACGCAAATCTTCTGGCGTGGTGATGCCCATCCAGCACAGCAACACAATCGCCACCGGCACTTCAAAGGCTACGCCAAAGGCCATAAAAAGCGCCATAACAAAGCTAAGATAGCTGGCGATATCTGTCGAAACCTGTACCCCTTCCGGCGCCGTATGCGTCAGGAAACCAAAGGCCAAAGGGAATACGACAAAATAGGCGAAGGCCATACCAATGTAGAAAAGCAGCGAGCTGGATACCAGCAGCGGTACGACCAGACGACGCTCATGCTTATACAGCGCCGGGGCGATAAAGGCCCAAACCTGGTACAAAATGACAGGCGCGGATAAGATCAAAGACACCATGAAGGTGAGTTTGATAGGCGTAAAAAACGGCGACGCCACATCCGTCGCAATCATTGTCGCCCCTTGCGGCATCTGTTTAATCAGCGGTGCGGCGACTAAATGATAAATATCATTGGCGAAATAAATTAACGCCAGAAAAATCAGAAGCACTGCGACGATGCAGTTTAGCAGGCGCTTACGCAACTCGATCAGATGCGTGATAAGCGGTTGAGTATCTTCTACAGCCATGTTTACGGTTTATCACTCGACGAGGGGGAAGATTCGACAACAGGCGCAGCGGATTTCTTCTCGGCGTCTATCGTGGCTACGGAAGCGGTTTCCGTCGACTCAGGCACGTTAGCTTTAACGGGCTCCGGCTTTTGTTCCGGCGCGCTCGCCTGTGTTTCAGCGGCGGCAGGGGTGACGCCCTCATGCTGCGTTTCGTTCCCTTTTACCACCGGATTATGGATGGTATGCGCTTCATCGCTCGCTTGTTCGGGATCGTTAGCGCTGTAGGTGCGTTTCATCGACTCCGCCGCCTGACGCAGTTCATCCATAGATGCTTTCAGTTCGGGAGTCAGATTTTCCAGGCTCGCCTTTTCGACTTTTTTCAGACTGTCCTGGAACTCCTGAAGTTTCAGTTCCTGAGTCAGTTCATTCTGAACCGTTGTCGCAAGGGATCGCAACGCGCGAATCCAGCCCGCTACCGTTTTTACCGCTACTGGCAATCGTTGCGGCCCCAACACAATGAGGCCGATAACGAACACTAACAGCAGTTCGCTAAAACCGATATCAAACACGGATTATACCTGCTCTTTATCTTGGCTTTTAGCGTCTTCCTTTTTCGCTTCGCCTTGCTTATCCGCGATAGATTTAGCGGTAAAATCAGCGTCCTGACTGGTTTTATCCTGTTTGGCATCATCATCGCTCATGGCCTTTTTAAAGCCTTTGATAGACGCGCCAAGATCGGAACCGATGGAACCGAGTTTTTTGGTGCCGAACAGCAGTACGACGATGACGGCAACAATCAACAACTGCCAAATACTGATACCACCCATACATGTTCCTCTGTGATAGATGATGAATTAATAGGGCCGCATTATACACATTATCCTTCGCGCTGCCTCTTTGTTAGCCGCTTTCGCCCGCCCTATTCACATACTTTTACATACGACCGGGACGACCTTGACTTGCGGCCTGAGTATTGCCTCGAGTGATAATATGTACCTGCGTGACACAACCGGCGTTGAGCGATAAAAAATCTCAACGAGTTTTACGCCAGCCAACCAGCCAGACAACTACGCCGCCGACCATGAGCCAGCCAGGCATCAATCCCCATTCAGGGCGGTTGACGAGTAAGAATGACCCGCTCAGTAACAGCGTTGCGCCAATTCCCAATAAATAACGAGACTGACTTTGGCGCACATGGTTTACCTGTAACTCGCGCGCAATCTTATCAACACTGTGCTGTAAATATTTGCCCTGGCGCAAACTGTCGTACACCAGTTCAGGTATTTCTGGCATTTTTTCGACCCAGAACGGCGCTTTTTCTTTAAGAGCCCGCGTGAGAGCCGGAATACCCACCTGATCTTTGATCCAGGACTCAAGAAACGGCTTCGCCGTTTTCCACAAATCAAGCTGAGGATAAAGTTGCCGCCCAACCCCTTCAACATACAATAATGTTTTCTGCAACAACACCAGTTGCGGCTGGACTTCCATGTTAAATCGACGCGCTGTATTGAAAAGGTTTAACAACACATGACCAAACGAGATTTCCGCGAGCGGCTTTTCAAAGATAGGTTCACAGACGGTGCGGATGGCAAACTCAAAATCTTCAACGTTGGTATCTGGCGGAACCCAGCCTGAATCGACATGCAGCTCCGCCACCTTTCGGTAATCGCGATTAAAGAACGCGATAAAGTTTTCAGCCAGATAGCGCTTATCTTCTTTGTTTAGCGACCCGACGATACCGCAGTCAATGCCGATATATTGCGGGTTTTCAGGGTGTTCATGGCTGACAAAAATATTTCCCGGATGCATGTCCGCATGGAAAAAGCTGTCGCGGAAAACCTGGGTGAAGAAAACTTTAACCCCGCGTTCCGCCAGCAGTTTCATGTTGGTGCCGTTCTTTTCCAGCGCCGCCACATCCGAAACCGGAATGCCGTATATCCGCTCCATCACCATCATGTTCTGGCTACAGTAATCGGAGTACACCTCCGGGATATACAGCATGGGACTATTTTCAAAATTGCGGCGTAACTGAATCGCGTTGGCCGATTCCCGCAGCAGATTCAGCTCATCGATCAGCGTTTTCTCATACTCACGCACCACTTCCGTCGGGCGCAGACGACGCCCATCCGGCAACAGGCGTGGTACCCAGCGAGCAAGGCGATAAATCAGTTTCAGGTCTGCCTGAATTACCGGCAAAATATCCGGGCGAATGACCTTAATAACCACTTCTTTACCGTTTGATTTCAATCGCGCGGTATGTACCTGGGCGATTGACGCCGACGCTAAAGGCTGGATATCAAAGTCGTCAAACCAGGCTTCGACAGGTAGCCCCCCCATCGCCTCTTCAATCTGGGCTTTCGCCAGCCGACCATCGAATGGCGCGACTTTATCCTGGAGCAAAGCGAGCTGATCGGCGATTTGCGGCGGGAACAGGTCACGGCGTGTGGAGAGCATCTGACCAAATTTGATCCAGACCGGTCCCAGCTCTTGCAACGCCAGTCTTAATCGTTCACCCAGCAATTTATCTTTATGCCGGTTTGGCATCCAGAACAGCGAATAGCGCCATAATCGGAGTGGCAGTGTAAGACGCATTCGGGGGATGAGTTCATCAAGGCCGTAGCTTAAAAACGTGCGGATGATGAAATATAGGCGCCGTACTTCACCTGGCGTCATTTGGCCTCCAGTTTTTCCAGCCGTGTGGTCAGAGCATCTACGGCGCGCTCAACAGCCGCGGTTTCTTCGGCAAACCATGCGACTTCCAGCGGGCCAGGCGCCATACGCCACTCTTCAGTGATCGCTTCAGCGGCATAACGCTGCTGGCGTTGAAACCCGTGGCGCAGGAATTTAGCCCCGCCACGCACGGCCTTACCGATACTTTCCGCCGCAATATCACCCGTGTATGGCGCCAACAGCTCCGCAGGATCGAATTCGGCGAGATCGGCGAGCGCCACAAAATTTTGCACGACCTGAATATCGCCCTGCACTTCCAGTTCGCCGCTGCGAATAAGCGCGGCCAGCTGCTGACGATCGCGTAGTTTTGGCAAAACGCTAGCTTGAGTGATTACCGTACAGTCCGCTTCGCCTTCCCATGCCCCCAGCACATCAACCTGGCGTTCGCTGAATACCAGGACTAATGGCGTCGAAAATCCCTTTAGTTTCACACACAGTACTTTTCCCTGTAAGCGCGTTCTGGCTGATTTCAGCGCTGGCGAACGATACAGAAACGTATTGAGGAGACCTTCAATTCCTGCGGTCACTAAGGGTTTAAAAGGCATTCCACCCTCCTAGAATTTATAACCACGGTGCAATGCCACAACGCCCGCCGTCAGATTGTAATAATCCACGCTCTCAAATCCGGCGTCCTGCATCATGGCTTTTAAGGTATCCTGATCGGGATGCATACGGATGGATTCCGCGAGATACCGATAGCTATCCGCATCGTTCGCGACCATCGAGCCAATACGCGGTAAAATATGGAAAGAATAGGCGTCATACGCTTTACTCAGCGGCTCAATGATAGGCTTGGAAAATTCAAGCACCAGTAAACGTCCGCCGGGTTTCAACACACGGAACATTGACCGCAGCGCTTTTTCTTTTTCCGTTACATTGCGCAAACCAAACGAAATGGTAATGCAATCAAACGTATTATCAGGGAAAGGCAGAGCTTCGGCATTCGCCTGCACATACTCTACGTTGCCGATCACGCCGATATTACGCAGCTTCTCACGCCCCATTTTGAGCATGGAATCATTAATATCCGCCAGGATAACTTTGCCAGTTTCCCCGACCATACGTGAAAATTTCGCGGTAAGATCGCCCGTACCACCCGCTAAATCGAGAACGGTTTGTCCACGACGCACGCCACTGCAATCAATGGTGAAGCGCTTCCACAAACGATGAATGCCAAATGACATTAAGTCATTCATCACATCGTACTTTGACGCCACAGAATGAAAAACGTGGGCCACCATGTCAGCTTTCTGCTCTTTAGCGACGGTCTGAAAGCCAAAGTGCGTCGTTTCTTGTGAATCTTCCACCATCTCAGTGCCTGCTTATCGATAAAAATGTTCAAGAAGTGTAACAGATTGGGCCAATTTGCCCTACTCTGCGCCAGGACTAAACTACTCCGTATGGGTTAACTTAACTGCTGCTTCACCCGTTCATCATTGGGATAATGTTCATCCTGCCGCCCTTCAGGGATCGATCGTAAACGATATTCTTCATCTTGCGTAACGGCCTGTTCCGCTAAATCCGGATTAATCTCGCGTTTGATTTCCACGCCTAGCCCCCTGAAGGCCTCCGCCTGCGCCAAAACGTTGCCACGCCCCGACGCAAGTTTTTTCATCGCCTGGCGGTAGTTATCCTGCGCTTTATCCAGACTCTGACCGATCGCTGACATATCATCAACGAACAACCGCATTTTATCGTAGAGCTTACTGGCTCTGTCTGCGATGTGCTGCGCATTGCGGCTCTGGTGTTCATAGCGCCACAGGTTGGCGATTGTCCGTAACGCCACCAGCAGCGTCGTGGGGCTTACCAGCATAATGTTATTTTTCAGCGCCTCGGTTATCAGTTCGGGCTGTTTATCTAACGCCAGCAGGAAAGCGGGTTCTACGGGGATAAACATCAGAACATAGTCCAGCGAGCGGAGGCCGGGAAGCTGCTGGTAGTCTTTACGCCCCAGTAAGCGAATATGATTGCGCACCGAGGCGATGTGCTCTTGTAAAGCGGCCTCGCGCGTGTAGTCATCTTCAGCGTTAAAGTAACGCTCGTAGGCGACCAACGTCATTTTAGCGTCGATGACCACATCTTTGCCCTGCGGCAAGCGGACGATGACATCCGGCTGCATCCGCGAGCGCGCATCGTTCTCAATACTGACCTGGGTTTCGTATTCGTAGCCTTCACGCAGTCCGGATGCCTCCAGCACCCGCGCCAGCACAACTTCGCCCCAGTTTCCTTGCGCCTTATTGTCCCCTTTCAGGGCGCGCGTCAGGTTGATCGCTTCCTGCGCCATTTGCGCGTTAAGCTGCTGCAAATTACGAATTTCGTGCGCCAGCGTATGCCGCTCCTGCGCTTCTTTGCCAAAACTCTCCTGAACCTGGCGGCGAAAACCGTCCAGTTGCTCACGCAGCGGCGTCAGCAGGCTATTCAGGCTTTGTCGGTTTTGTTCGTCTACGCGACGATTACTGTGTTCAAAGATACGATTCGCCAGATTTTCAAACTGCTCGCTTAAACGCTGTTCGCTGTTGATCATCTGACGGATTTTGTCTTCCGCGTGTTGCTGAGTCGCTTCCAGACGGGTCGTGACTTCACGCAGATCGGCTTCCAGAGAGGTATTAATACTGTGCAGGCTACGCAGTTCGTTATTAAGTAACTCGCATTCACTGCGCCAGTGCGCTTCTTGCGCTAATTGCTGCCGGGCCGCGCTAAGTTCGATATCCAGCTCACGCCGTTCTTCGATAAGATCGGCGCGGATTTGATCGGCGTGCGCTTTCGTCGCCAGCCAGCCAATCACCGCCCCAGCCGCCAGCGCCACGACGGCGCTTATCATAAGAGTAATATCCACAACACCTCTCCTGGAACCACACTGTCCTGCACAAAATAGAATTGTGCTGTATAAACGTCCAGTTTAAAAGGGATTTCCTGCGAGGCGCCACGCAAAAAGAAAAGGCCGAACGCGTCGGCCTTTGCAAAAGAGAGGAGAATTACAGCAGACGACGGGCCGCTTCCACGACGATTTTCACCGCGTGGCTTTCAGTTTGTTTCATCGTTTCCGCATTCGGAATCTCTTGTTGGGTACGGTTAACGATAACGCCCGCCACCATACCTGCGCGTAAACCCTGGCTTGCGCACATGGTTAACAGCGTAGCGGATTCCATTTCGTAGTTCATCACGCCCATCGCCTGCCACTCTTCCATAGAGCCTTTGAAGCGACGAACAACGCGGCCAGAATAGGTGTCGTAACGTTCCTGACCCGGATAGAAAGTGTCGGAAGAGGCGGTTACGCCAACGTGAGTCGTGGCGCCAATCGATTTCGCGGCTTCAACCAGCGCGGTGGTGCAGGCAAAGTCGGCAACCGCCGGGAATTCCATCGGCGCAAAATGCAGGCTTGCCCCATCCAGACGTACGGATGCGGTCGTTACCAGAACGTCGCCGACGTTGATGTGCGGCTGAATAGCCCCCGTGGTGCCGATACGCAAGAAGGTACGAATACCCAGTTGCGCCAGTTCTTCCACGGCAATAGAGGTAGACGGGCCGCCGATACCGGTAGAGCAAACGATAACTGCTTTGCCATCCAGCTCAGCGCGCCAGGAGGTGAATTCGCGGTGAGATGCCAGCTTAACCGGCTTATCCATCAGCGCGGCGATCTTTTCCACACGCTCAGGATCGCCAGGGACGATGGCGAGCTGGGCCCCTTGTAAATCGTTTTTGGTGAGGCCGAGATGAAAAACATCAGACTTGGACATATAAAACTCCTCTGTGAATCGGGTTTGTCAGAAGAAGCAAAAAGACACTTTACCTAAGGCATAAAGATATTTTCGTGACAGTCATCACTATGGCGTAAAACAATTGCACTCGTTTACCATTAAAAAGTGATGCGCATCACAATAAATAATCAATATCGCCAGGCATTGCACAAAAGATAGCCGCTTTAAGGCAATGTGGTTTGTTACACACTGTCTATAGTTAAGATTGCGCTATTTTTTAAGGGTACGGAGAATACCATGACAACGACACATCCATCCGGCTTTGCACCTGCAGCTTCCCCACTTGCCCCTACGATGATTCATACGCCTGATGGGGCCATTAGCGCGGGGATAACGTCGATTCCCTCTCAGGGCGACGATATGCCAGCCTATTACGCCAGACCAAAGGCAAGCGACGGCGCATTGCCTGTGGTCATTGTGGTACAGGAAATTTTTGGCGTACATGAACACATTCGCGATATTTGCCGACGACTGGCGCTGGAAGGCTATCTCGCTATCGCACCGGAGCTCTATTTCCGCGAAGGCGACCCCAATGATTTCGCCGATATACCCACATTATTGAGCGGTCTGGTGGCTAAAGTACCCGATTCGCAAGTCCTTGCCGACCTGGATCACGTAGCCAGTTGGGCTTCGCGCAACGGCGGGGATGCGCATCGGCTGATGATCACCGGTTTTTGTTGGGGAGGCCGAATTACCTGGCTGTACGCCGCGCACAACCCACAGTTAAAAGCAGCGGTAGCGTGGTACGGCAAGCTGGTGGGCGACACGTCACTCAATTCGCCGAAGCATCCCGTTGATATCGCCACCGATCTTAACGCGCCGGTACTGGGTTTATACGGCGGACAGGATACCAGTATTCCACAGGAGAGCGTGGAAACCATGCGTCAGGCGCTACGCGCCGCTAATGCGAAGGCGGAAATCGTGGTCTATCCCGATGCAGGGCACGCGTTTAATGCCGATTATCGTCCGGGATACCACGAAGCCTCGGCGAAAGACGGCTGGCAAAGAATGCTGGAATGGTTCGCTCAGTACGGCGGGAAAAAAGGCTAACCACAGCGCATTACGATGTTTGTTGGGCCTACGAGACCGGAGTCGGTATAGGCTCAACAAAGCGTCATCGCCACGTTAGCTATGCTTTACCACAGCATTTTTTATATTTTTTGCCGCTGCCGCAGGGACAGAGATGGTTACGACTGACGGCTCCTGTGTCTTTACGCGCGTCCTGCGCCAGCCAGCGCATGATCGATGCCATCGGATAGCCTTGCGCCAGCAGCTCCCGCCAGACATTCATATACGGCGTAACGTGCTGGAAAAAATGCTTATAGCCCGCACACAAGTAATTATGCGCAGGATGACCGGACGGCGAGACGGCAAAGCGATGCTTCGGACAGCCGCCATGACACGCAAAGCGGTAGTCACAGCGACGACAATCGGCGGTCAGGGTCTCCCGCTTGGCCTCGCCAAACGCAATAGCCCGCTCGCTATTATTTAAGGCTTTGATGCTGTGCTGGTGGATATTTCCCAGCAGATGCTCCGGGTAGACAAAGTGGTCGCAGTTGTAGAGATCGCCGTTCGACTCCAACGCGAAGGCATGTCCACAAGTCTCGGAATGTACACACAGTACCGGCTGCTGCGCCGTCCAGGCGGCTAACGCCACGTCAAACATCTGCACATAGACGCGGTCTACGTCGCGACGAACCCAGATATCAAAGATCTGGTTGAGAAATTCGCCATATTGCCACGACGGTACCGTCCATGGCGCCAGCGTCGCCGCGCTTTCGCCGGGCATCACCAGATTAAGTACCGATGAGTTATCGGTGCTCATTCGCTCCACCAGCGGGATAAACTGAATAAAACGCGATCCCGCCGCCAGAAGAAATTCGTAGACGTCTGCTGCATGACCGACGTTATGTTTTCCCACGACGGTTAAGGTATTAAAGTCGACATGGTGCGCTTTAAGCCGCGCCATTGCTGCGACGACCTGTTCATGAGTTCCTTTTCCAGCGCGATTAAGCCGATAGTGGTTGTGTAACGACGCCGGGCCGTCGATAGAGAGACCGATGAGAAAATGCTGTTCAGCGAAAAAGCGCGCCCACTCGTCATTCACCAGGATGCCGTTCGTCTGCAACGCATGAGTGATTTTTCGCCCATCGCCGTACTTTTCACATAATGCGACAACCCGGCGGAAAAACGGTAGTCCCATCATGGTCGGTTCGCCGCCCTGCCAGGCAAAGTCAATGCGGTCGCCACTCTGCGCGGCAATATGCTGGCGTATAAACTGTTCCAGCGTCTCGTCCGACATTCGCCAGTTTTTATTGCGTTCCGGGTACAGCGCCTCTTTTTCAAGATAGAAGCAATATGTGCAATCAATATTGCAGATCGCGCCGCCGGGTTTGGCCATTACGTGACAACCTGCTACCGCCATGTCAGACATCTCCGTTAAAAAATAAGGTTCACCTGCGCCATGAGACAATGCGACGTTTATCGTCGCCAGGGAACATAACAGAATGGAAAACCTCGTTTTGTGCTATGAGAGCGCTGGGCGATCATGACAGGACAAACGATCTGCGAGGCAATAAAAGCCGCCGCGCTGCTTCCGGGGACGCTATCCGCCTGGTTGTCATTCATACGGAGAACCTTTTTATTATCAAGATCGCCAAATAGCCAGATCCTGAAAAAGACAGCGCGGAAAATAAGAAAAAGGGAAATGAGAAGAAAGAGGCGCTGTTAATCAGGTCAGACACGGGCGCTACCCGTCAAAGGGTAGCGCCGCATTGCTGCCGGATAAACGCAGCGGTCAGGATGGGCTATTTCGCCTGACGCAGATTATGCGCCGCTTTGACCATGTTCGCTAACGCCGCGCGGGTTTCTGGCCAACCGCGAGTTTTCAGACCGCAGTCCGGATTCACCCACAGGCGTTGTGCCGGAATACGCTGTGCCGCCTTCTTCAGCAGGGCTTCAATCCACTCGACGCTCGGCACGTTCGGCGAGTGAATATCGTACACGCCCGGCCCGATTTCGTTCGGGTAGTCGAACGCTTCGAACGACTCCAGCAACTCCATATCCGAGCGGGAGGTCTCAATGGTGATCACATCCGCGTCCAGCGCGGCGATCGAATCCATAATGTCGTTGAACTCGCAGTAACACATGTGGGTGTGGATCTGAGTTTCATCCTTCGCCACCGCCGCGTTGATGCGGAAGGCTTCCACACCCCATTCCAGATAGGCGTCCCAGTCGCTGCGACGCAATGGTAAACCTTCACGCAGCGCCGGTTCGTCGATCTGAATAATCCCGATCCCCGCCGCCTCCAGATCCGCGACTTCATCACGCAGCGCCAGCGCAATCTGTTTCGCAATCGTTTCACGGGTCACGTCTTCGCGGGGGAATGACCAGCAAAGAATAGTCACCGGGCCGGTCAACATCCCTTTTACCGGCTTGTCGGTCAGCGACTGGGCATATTTCGCCCACTCCACGGTAATCGGTGCCGGACGGCTGATATCGCCAATCACTACCGGCGGTTTCACACAGCGGGAGCCATAGCTTTGCACCCAACCATTCTGGGTAAAGACGAAGCCGTCCAGATGCTCGCCGAAGTATTCCACCATGTCGTTTCGCTCGGCTTCGCCGTGTACCAGCACATCCAGCCCTAAACGCTCCTGCTCGATGATAGCCTGTTTGATATGTTCGGCGATGCCGGTGCGGTAGTTATTCGCGTCGAGGTTGCCCTTTTTGAAGTCCAGACGCAGGCCGCGAATTTCCGTGGTTTGCGGAAACGAACCGATAGTCGTCGTCGGCCAGGCGGGAAGTTTAAAGCGGGCGCGTTGCGCTTCAGCGCGCACCTCATACGGATTCTCACGCTGGCTGTCCTGCGCGGTGATCGCCGCCAGGCGTTTTTCTACCGCGGCATTATGTACGCGGCGGGAGTGACGACGAGCCTGAATCGGTGCGCTCCATTCCTCAAGCGCCGCCGTTTCGCCGCTGTTCAGCGCATCGCGCAGCAACGCCAGTTCACCGCATTTTTGCAGCGCAAAGGCAAACCAGCTTTTAACTTCCGTATCCAGACGCGTTTCGACGCTGAGATCGATCGGGCTGTGCAGCAAAGAGCAGGAGGATGCTACCCACAGCGCGCGTTTGCCCACAATGGCGTTAATCTGCGCGTATTTTTCGGTCAAATCGGCGCGCCAGACATTACGCCCGTTAATCAAGCCTGCGGAGAGCAGCCAGTCGACCGGCAGACGTTGATGCAGTTCCGCTACATCATCTTTGCCATGAATGAGGTCAACATGTAGCCCCTGTACCGGTAGCGCGATAATAGTGTCCAGGTTTGGCGTCACGCCTTCAAAATAGGTCGTCAGCAACAGCTTCACCTGGCCGGCAAGCGCGTCGTAAGCCGGTTTGAAGGCATCCAGCCACGCCTGCGGCAGTTCCAGCACCAGCGCTGGCTCATCAATTTGGACCCACTCAATACCACGCTTCGCCAGTTCAGCCAGCACGTGCTGATACACCGGCAAAATGTCTTTCAGCAACGTCAGGCGGTCAAACGGTTCGCCTTTCACTTTACCCAGCCACAGATACGTGACAGGCCCCAGCAGTACGGGTTTGATCTTATGCCCCAGCGCCAGCGCTTCGTCCACTTCCTCCAGCAATTGTGTCCAGGTGAGTCTGAACTGCTGGCCTTTGCTGAACTCCGGTACTATGTAGTGATAGTTAGTATTAAACCATTTGGTCATTTCCGCTGCCGCCGCCGGTTCGCCGGTTGGCGCGCGACCGCGGCCAATGCGGAACAGAGTGTCGATGTCCACGGAACCGTCGTTGTTCTGATGACGAGCCGGCACATTGCCTAACAGCAGGCTGGTGGTCAGAACATGGTCGTACCAGGCAAAGTCGCCTACCGGTAACAGGTCAATACCCGCTTGTTTCTGCTGCTCCCAGTGACGCGCGCGCAGTTCGCGCCCCACCGCCAGTAACGCTTCACGCGTTGAGTTCCCCGCCCAGTAGCTCTCTTGCGCTTTTTTCAACTCGCGACGCAGGCCAACGCGAGGAAAACCGAGGGTATGAGTCAATATTGTCATTTTACTTCCTCTAATTATATGTAAATCCTAAGTATTTTAAATTCAGGGAAGGCGGCAAGTTTGCTCATCCCCGGGAGCTTACATCAGTAAGTGACCGGGGTGAGGAAACGCAGCCAACGCACCATCAATTTAAAAGACGACGGATTTTAGACGTCTGGATGTTTACACATCCATAATGTAAAGGTACTGTATATTCCTCAAGCGCAATTTGTTCATGGCGAAGTGAAGGACTTTCATGATCGAAATTAAACATCTGAAAACACTCCAGGCATTGCGGAATAGTGGATCGCTGGCTGCTGCTGCTGCGGTGCTGCACCAGACCCAATCCGCTCTGTCTCATCAGTTCAGCGATCTGGAACAACGCCTTGGCTTCCGCCTGTTCGTGCGTAAAAGCCAGCCGCTGCGCTTTACGCCGCAGGGGGAAGTTCTGCTGCAACTGGCAAACCAGGTGCTGCCGCAAATCAGCCGTGCGCTGCAGGCGTGCAACGAACCGCAGCAAACTCGTCTGCGCATCGCTATTGAATGTCATAGCTGTATTCAGTGGCTGACCCCGGCGCTGGAAAACTTCCGTGCAAGCTGGCCGCAGGTAGAAATGGATTTCACATCCGGCGTCACTTTTGATCCGCAACCGGCCTTGCAACAAGGCGAGCTGGATTTGGTGATGACGTCGGATATTTTGCCGCGCAGCGGGCTGCATTATTCGCCGATGTTTGATTTTGAAGTCCGACTGGTGCTGGCGCCCGACCATCCGCTGGCCAGCAAAACGCAGATTACGCCGGAAGATTTAGCCAGCGAAACGCTGTTGATTTACCCGGTGCAGCGCAGCCGACTGGATGTCTGGCGACATTTCCTGCAACCGGCGGGTATCAGTCCGCTGCTGAAAAGCGTGGATAATACGCTACTGCTGATTCAGATGGTGGCGGCCAGAATGGGTATTGCCGCCCTGCCGCACTGGGTGGTGGAAAGCGTTGAGCGCCAGGGTCTGGTGGTGACCAAAACCCTGGGCGATGGTCTGTGGAGCCGCCTGTATGCCGCCGTGCGCGACGGCGACCAGCGTCAGGCGGTGACCGAGGCGTTTATTCGCTCGACGCGGGATCACGCCTGCGATCATCTGCCGTTTGTGCGGAGCGCGGAGCGACCCATTTTCGATGCACCCACAGCGAAGCCAGGATCACAGCCGCGCCTGTAATAAAGCTTGGCCAGTGGGGCTGCTGATGCCAGATGGCAAGATTAACCAGCAGTCCTGCGGGAACATGCATATTATTCATGATACCCAGCGTCCCGGCGTCTACCTGGGTAGCGCCATAGTTCCACATAAAGTAGCCAATGCCGGACGCCACCACGCCGAGAAACACCAGAATGCTCCATTGCAGCGTGGTTTCCGGCAGCTTTTGCGCGTTCCCCAACAGCGACCACGCCACCGCCGCCACCAAAAACGCCCCCAGATAGAACCACGCAAAGGCGTTGTGCTGCGGCATGGGACGGGTCTCCATCAGACGTTTATACCCCACCATTCCGATAGCGAAACTGATATTAGAAAGCTGCACCAGGAGCAAACCTACCCAAAAATGGTCGGTCACGCGATCGTAGCGAATAATCCCGGCGCCAATCACCGCCAGCAACGCGCTAAATGCATAGCCCCAGCGCAAACGACGCTGACTCATCACATCGTAAATCAGCGTGATATAGAGCGGCGTCAGAACGGTAAACAGCAGCAGTTCGGATACGGTCAGGTAGAGGTAAGCATGGAAGCTCAACATATACATGATGCCAAGCTGCATCGCCCCCACCAGCATATACAGGCTGATGGTTTTTAGGTTGTGCCCGCGAGTACGCAAAAACGGCAGAAAAACGAGCGCCGCCAGCCCAACGCGTATCAGCACCGCGAAATAGCTATCGACATGCCCGGCAAGATACTCGCCAAATAGACTAAAGGAGAAAGCCCACAGGATAGTGGTAATGATGAGTAGCGCCACAATGGATGTCTCTTAAAACAGGGAACACCCATTGTAGCGGAGAGTGAAGTTGACAACTGGTCAACTAACAAACAATCACATCAGCGTAAGAAAAGATCGCGCAGGTAATGCGGCACGGCGTTATCCGCGTTGATGCCGATCACCTCAAGTTCGGGATACAGGTCTTTCAGACGCTGGTGCGCATTGCCCATGATGCAGCCTTTGCCCGCCATCGTGAGCATTTCAGCGTCGTTCATTCCGTCGCCAAAGGCGATACACTCTTTCAGGCTGTACCCCATCGCCTGAGCGACCGCTTCCAGCGCATGACCTTTCGACACTCCGCCCGCCATCACTTCCAGACAGGTTAGCGTGGAGAAGCTCACGTTTACCCGATCGCCCCAGCGCGCGTTAATCGCCTGCTCCAGCGGCAACAACTTTTCATGAGTGTCGCTGGTGAAAAACACTTTGCTGACGCCCTCCGGCTCCAGCAGCGCAGGCTCAAACAGCGAATAGTTAAATACCGCCTCTTTGAAAAAACGCATTTCATCGGGGCGATGACGATTCATAAACCATTCGTCGTCGCGATAAACGTTAGTCACGATGTCCGGGTTCGCATTCACCACCCCGAACAGGTCGCTGGCAATGTCGCTGTCCAGATTATGCGTAAAAACCAAATTCCCGTCGGTATCGTGCACTCGCGCGCCGTTGGAGGTGATCATGTAAGACTTGATTTCAAGATTATCGCGGATTTGCCCTACATCGACATGATGACGACCAGTGGCAAAGACAAAATGGATGCCGCGTGCGGTCAACAGCTTCAGAGTCTCTTTGGCATAAGGGGACAACGTATGGTCGGGGGAGAGCAGCGTGCCATCTAAATCAGACGCAACAACCTGATACATAATAAAATTTAACCTCTAAGCAAAGCGATTTCCGCTGGATAAATTAGGCTTGTTGAAAAATTCAACAATGGCGTTAAGCGCGACTGAGCGCATGGCGTCCTTTTCAAAAAGGATCTCATGGTACGCGCCCTTGATAACCAGCGGTTTTCCCCCTTCACAAGGGTATCCCGCCGCGGCGCGAATTTCACAAAAACGATCGTGGGTGCGGTTATCCACTACCCGCTCTTCTTCCGCCTGAATCAGTAGCGTAGGCGTCGTGTCATCGCTCGCCCCAGCCAGAACCTGCTCACCCGCCAGAATGCCTTCGCGTACCCAATGCCAGGTGGGGCCGCCAACGCGCAGCTGCGGCTCGTCGGCATAAAATCGTAAGTTGCGCTGATAACGCTGGCGGCTGTGGGTCAGCGCATTCATCCCAAACGGCAACGCCCGCCACTGACCGGTACCAATAGCGTAATCTTCACGGATACGCTGGTGCCCTTCGGCCCAGTCGAGAATATGGCGCACCATAAAGGAAGGCAAGCGTATCACAATACCAAACATCGGCGCGGTGAGCGCAATAGCGTCGCACCGCACACGATGGCGTTGCAGGAACAGGGTGGCTATCGCGCCCCCCATTGAGTGCGCCAGGATATAACGCTTACGCCACGGCCCCGGCTCAATTTCCTGCTGCCAGAACGCCGCTAAGTCCTCAACATAATCGTTAAAATGATCGACATGACCCCGATGCGGGTCCGATAACATCCGCCCGGAGCGCCCTTGACCACGGTGGTCGATGATGAAGATATCAAAACCGAGATGAAAAAGGTCATACGCCAGTTCAGCGTATTTTACATAACTCTCAATGCGGCCAGGACAAATGACGATCGTCCGATCGTTGGAATCATTTCGAAAACGGACAAAGCGCACCGGAATGTTACCCACGCCGATAAACTCCGCCTCTTCCCGCTGACGCCAGAAATCGGTCAGCGGCCCCATAGCAAAAGCGGCAAACGCATTTTCTCTTGTTTCCCAGTCATTTTGCTGCTGAAACATCGGGTTTTCGGCCTCGTTTACCAGGTAAAATCGTTTTTTGCGTCGTGCCTGACACAACACAGCGGCAGTAGCGTATTGTGGCACAAAAACAGACAACCAGGGAGTTTCGCATGACCTTTGAATGGTGGTTCGCCTATCTACTGACCTCAACTCTGTTGAGTCTTTCTCCGGGTTCAGGCGCCATCAATACCATGACGACGTCTATCAACCATGGATATCGGGGCGCAGCGGCTTCTATCGCCGGGCTCCAGACCGGACTGGGGATACATATCGTACTGGTGGGCGTCGGACTGGGTACGCTCTTTTCGCGCTCGCTCCTCGCTTTTGAAATTCTGAAATGGGCTGGCGCGGCTTATCTTATCTGGCTGGGTATCCAGCAATGGCGCGCCGCAGGCGCTATCGATCTGCATACTCTCGCCCAGACGCAATCGCGGGGTCGGCTGTTCAAACGGGCGATATTTGTCAATCTAACCAATCCCAAAAGTATTGTCTTTCTTGCCGCCCTGTTTCCGCAATTCATCATGCCGCAGCAACCGCAACTGGCGCAGTACCTCATTCTCGGCGTCACCACGATTGTGGTGGATATGATTGTGATGACCGGTTACGCCACACTGGCGCAGCGCATTGCCGCCTGGATTAAAGGACCAAAGCAGATGAAGGCACTGAATAAAGCGTTTGGTTCGTTGTTTATGCTGGTAGGCGCGCTCCTGGCGTCGGCAAGACACGCGTGATAGTCGTGCCGGATGATGTTTATCCGGCCCGGAGGTAAATTAGCGCGAAATAATCAGGTGAATACCAAAGCCCGCAAACAAAGCGCCGGCAAAGCCATCAATCCATTTCGCCAGACGCTGATAGCCGCGGCGCATTTTCGGCAGCGCGAACAGGCTGGCGACTACGGTAAACCAGGCCAGCGTTTCCAGGGTGATTAACGCGAAAATACCCCAGCGCGCCGCAGCGCCGACGTTATCGCCGACAAACAGTGAAAAAACGGAACCAAAATAGATAATCGCTTTAGGATTCGACAGATTGGTCAACAGCCCTTTGAGAAAACTGCGCCCGCTCTGCGCCAGTTCAATGTGCGGAGAAGACGCCGCCGCATCCTGTTTTTTCAGCGCGCCGCGCAGCATCTGATAGCCCATCCAGCACAGGTACAGGCCGCCGCCTACCATAATGATCGTATGCAGCCAGGCCATTTTTTCGATGATGAGATGCAGGCCAAGCAGCGCCACGCCCGCCCATACCATCACGCCGCAGGTAATGCCCAGTACGCCCATCATCGCTTCTTTACGCGAACGGCTGACAGCAGTTTGAGACACGAAGAAAAAGTCGGGGCCGGGGCTCATTAGCGCAACGATGTGCACCATTGCCACGGTGAAAAATAGCATCAACATAAAAATGGCTCGCGGGGAAATAGTTCAGTGAGTCACCATCCTGGCACTTTTTTGCCGGGCTGACTACTCTTCGTCATCACCATCGACATGCGCGCGGATGAGCGCCATAAATTCTTTCCCGAAGCGCTCCAGTTTGCGCATCCCAACCCCGTTAACGCTTAACATCTCGCTGGCGGAAACCGGCATCTGTTCCGCCATTTCTATCAACGTGGCGTCGTTAAAGACCACATACGGCGGGATATTCTCTTCATCAGCGATAGCTTTACGCAGCTTGCGCAACTTAGCGAACAATTTGCGATCGTAATTACCGCCGAACGATTTCTGCATCACGCGGGGTTTGAGGGCGACGATGCGCGGCACCGCAAGCTTTAGCGGAACGTCCCCACGGAGTACCGGACGCGCGGCATCCGTCAGCTGTAATGCGGAGTGCTGCGCAATATTTTGCATTACCAGCCCCAGATGAATGAGCTGGCGAATCACGCTCACCCAGTGCTCATGGCTCTTTTCGCGTCCCATGCCATAAACCTTGAGTTTGTCATGACCGAAATCGCGGATGCGTTGGTTATTCGCGCCGCGGATCACCTCGACAACGTAGCCCATGCCAAAACGCTGGTTAACCCGACCAATGGTAGAAAGCGCAATCTGGGCATCGTTTAAGCCATCATATTGTTTGGGCGGATCGAGACAGATATCGCAGTTGCCGCACGGTTCTTGTCGGCCTTCGCCAAAGTAATTAAGCAATACCAGGCGACGGCAGGTTTGCGCTTCGGCAAAAGCGCCCATCGCATTCAGTTTATGCCGTTCAATATCCTGAAGCTGTCCGGCTGGTTTCTCTTCCAGACAACGACGTAGCCAGGCCATATCAGCCGGATCGTAAAATAGCATGGCTTCCGCAGGCAGTCCGTCGCGCCCGGCGCGGCCCGTTTCCTGATAGTAGGATTCAATATTGCGCGGGATATCGAAATGCACGACGAAACGTACGTTAGGTTTGTTTATGCCCATTCCAAAAGCGACTGTCGCCACCACGATTTGCAGATCGTCGCGCTGAAATTTTTCCTGCACATCGGCGCGAATAGCGTTTTCCAGCCCCGCATGATAGGCCGCCGCGCTAATGCCGCGACTTTGCAAGCGCGCGGCGGTATCTTCCACTTTCGCCCGACTGTTGCAGTAGATGATACCCGATTTGCCGCGTTGCTCCTGAACATAGCGCATTAGCTGGTCGAGCGGCTTAAACTTCTCCATCAGCATGTAGCGGATATTCGGTCGGTCAAAGCTACTGATCTGGATTAACGGATCGTTAAGCCCAAGCAGACGAATAATATCCTGGCGCGTGGTGTCGTCGGCGGTGGCGGTCAATGCCATAAACGGCAAAGCGGGAAAACGCTGGCGAAGCTGACCGAGAGCCGCATATTCCGGACGGAAATCATGTCCCCATTGCGAGATACAGTGCGCTTCATCCACCGCCAGCAATACCGGATTCCAGTGCGCCAGATGATCAAGAAAGTTGTCCAGCATCAGGCGTTCCGGCGCAATATACAGCAGACGAATCTGTCCGGTACGGCACCCCGCCATCACCTCAAGCTGCTGCTCGCGGCTTTGAGTGGAGTTCAGGCACGCCGCCGCCACACCGTTCGCCAGTAGCTGATCGACCTGGTCTTTCATCAACGAGATCAAGGGCGAAACGACGACGGTCAATCCATCCAGCAACAACGCGGGGATTTGATAGCACAGAGATTTGCCGCCGCCGGTGGGCATGACGACCAGACAGTCGCGACCGGAGAGCACAGTATCAATAATCGCTTCCTGGCCCGGGCGAAACTGTTGGTAGCCAAAGGTTTCCTGCAAAACCTGTTTGGCCCCTGATTCCAGATTCAACACTTCCGCCTGCGCCACATTAACCCCGTTCACCATAAATCAAAACAGGCGCTATTTTCAGCGCCTGCGAGAGAAACTGCAATGTTTAAAACACAATCCAATCAGAAGATATCGTTAAGCATCACGCCGACGCCGACACGTGTCTGATTAAAATTATAGTCGATCAGCGATTCGCCATAGCCGCTGTACACCTGGGTATAAAGCCGGACATGTTTAGTGACCGGATAGCTTAATCCAACTTCCGCGCCGCCGTAGCCTGTATTCCAGTTGTACTGGCCTTTGGCGCTTAATACCGCCTCGCCCAGGTGATAACCGATTTTAAGCTGGTAATAACCCATATATTTGGTGATGTCCGGATTATCGTCGGTACTGCCAATCACGTACCACGGTTTGACCTCTACCAGCCAGTTACCGTTTTCGGCCATCAGACGGGTATACAGACGGTTCCAGCTACGCGAGGTGGGGTCCGAACGTCCGTTAGAGTCATGGTTGTAGCCCATCTCTACGTCGCGCAGCGTCCAGCCAGCAAAGCGATAATCGGTAGCAAAACCAAGAAAAAGCTGCGGTTCGTAGTTGGTTTCGCGAAACGGCGAAGACTCTTTACTGTTGGAAAGCTGCCACCAGGATTTCTGCGTATAGGAAGCGCCCAGTACCGAGTTCGGCCCCAGTATTCCGCGCCACAGCGGAAACGCCAGGCTCAACTGAAATTTCACTTCATCTTTACGTGCGTTTTCAGACCAGTTGTAGGTACTTATGGCCTCTTTGTTCAGATCGCTGGTGTTCGTGTAGATCAAGTAGTTCGTGTCATAAGGGTAAAGCGTAAAAGGGTTATCATGCTCCTGTAGCATGTTAGCGATGATACTTCCCCGTACTGCAGGCGCATCATGAACCTCTTTTATCGTAGCTTCTTGTGCATATGCCGCTAATGGCAGTAGCGTGGCTGGCAACAACCCTCTCAAAATCGCCCGCATTCTTGACGTTCTCCTGACGAAGTATTTTCAGCTTGAATCATTCTCTGCCAACCATTTTTACATATTTACACACATAGCCGTTAGTTATCCCTTCTTAAAGTAGAAAACAACAATTAAGAAGCATAATATCAACATTTCATTAACCAATGAGGTGTCAGGAATCTATGTCCGCTGTACTTACCGCTGAACAAGCTCTGAAATTAGTGGGTGAAATGTTTGTCTACCACATGCCGTTTAATCGGGCGTTAGGGCTGGAGCTGGAACGCTATGAAAAAGCGTTCGCCCAACTGGCCTTCAACAACCAGCCGATGATGGTCGGCAACTGGGCGCAAAGCATTTTACACGGCGGCGTGATCGCCTCTGCGCTGGATGTCGCCGCCGGACTGGTATGCGTCGGCAGCACGCTAACTCGCCACGAAACCATCAGCGAAGATGAACTACGCCAGCGCCTGTCGCGGATGGGAACGATTGACCTGCGCGTCGATTACCTGCGTCCGGGCAGAGGCAACCGCTTTACGGCCACCAGTAGCCTGCTGCGCGCAGGGAATAAAGTGGCCGTCGCCCGCGTGGAATTACACAATGAAGATCAGCTGTACATCGCCAGCGCCACCGCTACTTATATGGTGGGATAAAAGCAGGTAAACTGTTGTTACACTTCAGATACGAGTTTTCCGGATGGACGCAAAACAAACACGGCAGGGCGTATTACTCGCTCTTGCCGCCTATTTTATTTGGGGGATCGCCCCCGCGTATTTCAAGCTGATCTATTACGTTCCCGCAGATGAGATCCTGACGCACCGCGTGATTTGGTCATTTTTCTTTATGGTGGCGCTGCTTAGCGTCAGCCGGCAGTGGCGACAGGTTAAGCGCTTACTGAAAACGCCAAAGAAGATTTTCCTGCTGGCCCTGTCCGCCGTACTGGTCGGCGGTAACTGGCTATTGTTCATTTGGGCGGTAAATAATCACCATATGCTGGAGGCCAGCCTGGGTTATTTCATTAATCCGCTGGTTAACATCTTGCTGGGGATGATTTTTCTTGGCGAACGCTTCCGTCGAATGCAGTGGCTGGCGGTGATTCTGGCGGTGTGCGGCGTGCTGGTGCAACTCTGGACCTTTGGCTCGCTGCCGATTATCGCGCTGGGGCTGGCGTTTAGTTTTGCGTTTTACGGCCTGGTGCGTAAGAAGATCGCCGTTGAAGCGCAGACGGGTATGCTGGTCGAAACACTATGGCTGTTGCCGGTCGCCGCGATTTATCTGTTTGGCATCGCCGATAGCGCCACCAGCCATATGGGGCAAAACGCACTATCGTTGAACTTGCTGTTAATGGCGGCGGGTGTGGTCACTACGATTCCGCTGCTGTGCTTTACCGGAGCGGCTATGCGTCTGCGTCTTTCTACACTGGGCTTTTTCCAGTATATCGGCCCAACGCTGATGTTTTTACTGGCGGTGACGTTTTATGGCGAAGTGCCGGGCGCGGATAAGATGGTGACATTTGCGTTTATCTGGGTCGCGCTGGCGATTTTCGTGATGGATGCGATTTATACGCAGCGGCGTAAGCATTAAATAATAAAATGGCAGCTATTATCTGGCTGCCATTTTATGTTATTTCTTCTTAGTAAATAGCAATACAATAAATAATATAATATTTGTTACTGGAAACACGCCCAACACACCAATAAACTTATTCCAACCAACAAACGTTAAATAGCGGGCATGGATCTGGCAAAAGCCGAATCCCAACGCTATTCCAATCCCCCTCAAATTTAATGAAGTACAAATCGACAGTACACCGAGCAGGACAATAGCAATCACCCACCATCCAATCCAGGCTTTAATGAATTCGGCTTTAGAAAAAGGGTCTTTACCAAAATAAATTTGCCAGAAATTTTTCTTTTGCATTTTATGAAATCCATTCATTGAAATTGTTAATTACCAGATAATATATTTAATTATTATCGATTGCTGTACAGCGTAATTATCATGACATTAATTACCATTGCTGTCATTAGAAAATTCAGTGTAATATATTTACATGTGAGATCTGAAGTTGGTTATCAATATGGAAAAAATAATATGATTAGGATTATTAAAGATATTTTTCACCCTTCCCCAAGGGATACATTGAAGCGAGCAAAGTTTGTTATTTATACATTATCATCATGGATAATATTATTTACTATAATGCCTAAAAACCAATATCTTAATTTAATATTTATTATTGCCAATACCTATATCCATATTAATATTGGCGCGAAGAGAATCAGAGATTCAGGTTGCAGGGCACTTTATTTCATCGCATTGTCTATAGGTGTAAATGTCTTCTGTACAGTCAGTGTCGCACTCAATGGGGCTGATTGCGATAACATTGGTATACAACTCAATATTGCCTGGGTAATACTCACAACACTACTGCTATCTTTCATCGCTTCTTCAAAACAAGAACTTTCCTCATGATGAAGAACTTCCAACGGACTGGCGGTTAAATCGCCAGTCCGTATATTTTACAGCCAGTTCTTGCGCTTAAAGTACAGATACGGCGCAAGCCCCGCCAGAATCATAAAGATAATCGCGCCTGGATAACCAAAGCTCCACTTCAGTTCCGGCATAAACTCGAAGTTCATCCCATAGCTGGAAGCGACCAGCGTCGGCGGCAGGAACACCACGGAAACCACCGAGAAGATTTTGATAATACGGTTCTGCTCGATGTTGATGAAACCCATCGCCGCCTGCATCAGGAAGTTCACCTTCTGGAACAGCGATTCATTGTGCGGCAGCAGAGATTCGATATCGCGCAGGATCTCACGCGCCTGCTCCAGCTGTCCGCCCGGTAAGCGCGCCTTGCGCACCAGGAAGTTCAGCGCGCGTTGGGTATCCATCAGACACAGGCGTACCTTCCAGCCGATATCTTCCAGTTCCGCCAGCGTGGAGAGCGCTTCGTCGTATTCATCGCCCTGATGCCCTTCCATAATGACGCGGCTCAGTTTTTCCAGATCGCTGTAGATGTTTTCGATTTCATCCGCCAACTGTTCAATTTTAGTTTCGAACAGATCGAGCAGTAATTCATAAGCATTACCGTCGACCATCGCCTGGCTGCGGGCGCGCATACGATACAAACGGAAGGCGGGCAGTTCGCGTTCACGCAGCGTAAACAGACGGCCATCGCGAATAGTGAATGCCACCGTAGAGTTACCGGCATGATCTTCCGCATCTTCGAAGAAGAAGAAGGAGTGGATATGCAGTCCGTCTTCGTCTTCAAAGAAGCGCGCGGATGCTTCGATATCTTCCAGTTCAGGACGCGTCGCCAGACTCTGGCCCAGCTCAGATTGTACGCGCAATCGCTCGTCGTCGTCCGGTTCGACCAAATCGACCCATACGGCATCAATCAGGCTTTGTGACTCCTCGACTTCCAGCCGGGTCAGTCGGTTTTTTTCCAGTTGAAATGCGCTCAGCATGACCGGGACTCCCAATGCGTAAAAATATCGGACAGTTCAGATGGGCACACAGAAACAAATTGGGTTTCAGACCATTAAACAGCCTGACTCAACGCGACGGGAAAAAATGAAAGGTCGCTGACAACCGCTAAGGCTATCAGCAAAAAGGGATAGCCTTAGGAGTTGATCCTGGATGACAGGATAATGAGCCAGTATCTACTGGGTGTGTCCAAGGCGAATGTCCTCTTAGCGTAATCGTGGGCGCATGTTACGCCAGCAAAAATTTGCCGTCAACACGCAACGAAACGCGAAAAAGCAATAATTTCCCCTTATGCAGAAAGGTTAGCAGAGTGAGAGTATTTATCTATGATTTCAGAATATTAACATCAATATATCGCCGGATGGCGGCTTCGCCTTATCCGGCCTACAAATCAAAATGTTAGCCAGCGCGTAGGCCGGATAAGAGGTGCCATCCGGCAATATGAGAGCCGGTCAAACCGTTTCCAGCTTCGCATACGCGGCAACCAGCCATTTGATCCCTTGCCCCTGAAAAGCCACCTGCAACCGGCTATGCTCGCCGCTGCCCTCCAGGTTGACAATAGTTCCCTCGCCGAACTTCGCATGGCGCACGCGTTGGCCGAGTTTGTAGCCTGTGTCGTTTTCCGCCAGCAGCGTTCCCATTCGTTGATGGCTCACCGGACGACTGACGGTGGCGCGCAGACGGACCTCTTCCACGCACTCCTCCGGCAACTCGCCGATGAAACGCGACGGGCGATGGTAGACCTCTTTACCATACAGACGGCGAGTTTCGGCATAGGTTAGCGTCAGTTTCTGCATGGCACGGGTAACGCCGACGTAGGCCAGACGACGCTCCTCTTCCAAACGCCCGCCCTCATCCAGCGACATCTGGCTGGGGAACATGCCCTCTTCCATGCCGACGATAAACACCTGCGGAAACTCCAGCCCTTTGGCCGAGTGCAGCGTCATCAGCTGTACCGCATCCTGCCAGGTATCCGCCTGCCCCTCGCCCGCTTCCAGCGCCGCGTGAGAGAGGAAGGCCTGCAACGGCATCAAATCTTCATCTTCGTCGTTGTAGCTGAACTGCCGCGTCGCCGTCACCAATTCCTCTAAGTTTTCGATGCGCGTCTGGCCTTTCTCGCCTTTTTCTTGCTCATACATGGTGCGCAGGCCGGAATCTTTGATCACCCGGTCAGTCTGCACATGCAGCGGCATGTCGGCGGTTTCCTGCGCCAGAGCGTCAATCAGTTCCATAAAGCGTTGTAGCGCGCTGGCCGCACGCCCGGCCAGGGCTTTTTCCTGTAACAATTCACGGCACGCCTGCCACAATGTTAGCTGGCGATCGCGCGAGGTCTGGCGCACCACGTCCAGCGTGCGGTCGCCGATGCCGCGCGTCGGGGTATTCACCACGCGTTCAAAGGCGGCATCATCGTTGCGATTGGCAATCAAACGCAGATAAGAGAGCGCATCTTTGATCTCCTGGCGTTCGAAGAAGCGCATACCGCCGTAAATGCGGTACGGCATACTGGCCTGTAATAACGCTTCTTCCAGCACGCGCGACTGGGCGTTGCTGCGATAAAGGATGGCGCATTGCGCAAGCGCGCCGCCGTTGTCCTGCCAGGTTTTGATACGGTTAACCACAAAGCGCGCTTCATCCAGTTCGTTGAAAGCGCAGTACAGCGATATCGGTTCGCCGTCAACGCCGTCAGTCCACAGCTTTTTACCCAAACGCCCATTGTTATTCTCAATCAGAGCGTTCGCCGCGCTAAGGATGTTGCTGGTCGAGCGGTAATTCTGCTCCAGACGAATGGTCTGCGCGCCGGGGAAATCATTGAGGAAGCGCTGGATGTTCTCTACCTGGGCCCCGCGCCAGCCGTAGATCGACTGGTCATCGTCACCAACGATCATTACCTTACCAGTGTCGCCCGCCAGCAGACGAACCCAGGCGTACTGAATGTTGTTGGTATCCTGGAATTCGTCCACCAGGATGTTAGTAAACCGCTCGCGATAGTGTTGCAGGATGTGCGGCTTGTTCAGCCATAGTTCATGAGCGCGCAGCAGTAGCTCGGCAAAATCCACCAGACCAGCGCGATCGCACGCTTCCTGATAGGCCTGATACACCTTCTGCCAGGTCTGCTCCACCGGGTTGCCATAGCTTTGGATATGGTGCGGGCGTAGCCCTTCGTCTTTCTGGCTATTGATGTACCACATCGCCTGACGCGGCGGCCACTGCTTCTCATCAAGATTCATCGCCTTAATCAGGCGTTTAAGCAAACGCATCTGATCTTCGCTGTCGAGAATCTGGAAATCCTGCGGCAAATTAGCGTCCATATGATGCGCGCGCAGCAGGCGGTGCGCCAGACCGTGGAACGTCCCTACCCACATTCCGCCCTGGCTGGTCCCCATCAACTGGCCAATACGATGGCGCATTTCCGCCGCCGCTTTGTTGGTAAAGGTCACCGCCATGATGGAGTATGGCGAGTTGTTTTCTACGCTCAGTAACCAGGCGATACGGTGCACCAGCACGCGGGTTTTCCCGCTTCCCGCGCCCGCCAACACCAGCATGTTGCTACGTGGCGCGGCCACCGCTTCGCGCTGTTTATCATTAAGGCTGTCGAGCAGGTAAGAAACGTCCATTGGCACCGCCGCGTAAAAACATGAAAACTAAAAACGCCCGGTGGCGCTTCGCTTACCGGGGCTACTTATCGTAGGGCGGATAAGCATAGCGCCATCCGCCAGAATAACTGGGAATTTATACAGAACTACTGGTGATTATATCAGCGAGGTGAGAGATGCCAACCGCGAAATTTCGATATGCGGCAGTAAACGGCTGTCCTGCGTCCGCATCAGGTCGGCATTTTCAGGTTTAATCCAGCAGGCCTGCATCCCACAGCGAATAGCGCCAGCCACATCGGTAGTCAGATCATCGCCGACATGCAGGATCTCGCCGATCGGCACATGCAGCTTTTCCGCCGCCAGGAAATACATGTCGCTAAACGGCTTGGAACGTCCATCCGGGCCGGCGCGCAGTACAAACTTAAAGTAATCGCCGAGGCCAAACAGTTCCGGCTGGGCATTGCCGTTAGTGATCGCCACCAGCGGCCATTTTTTCGCAAGCTGCTGTAACGTCTCATGGGTAGCCTGCGGAACCTCAATCTGGCTGCGCCATTTGGCAAAATGCATCATCGCCGCATTCGCGCCGGCAATGGCCTCCTGCGCCGATAATCCCGCATCCCGCATGGCCTGCTCTATCGCACGATGGCGCCAGCGGGTAACGTCATGATAGATTTCCGGCTCCGCTTCACGCACCGCCTGCCGTATCCGCTGTAAATCGACGTTTTGAAACGAACGTAGCGACGGGTGATAATTTTGCATAAAAGCGAGCGCTTCCTGCTCAGTACGCAAAATCACCGGACGGTTATCATAAAGGGTATCATCCAGGTCAAAGGTGAGCGCGGCAATACGCCCCAAAGGCCGGTAAAAACGCATTATTTCCCCCGTTTAGCGCGCGGATGCGCCGCGTCGTACACTGAAGCAAGATGTTGAAAATCAAGATGAGTATAAATTTGGGTGGTGGAAAGGTTGGCATGACCCAGCAGCTCTTGCACGCCGCGCAGATCGCCGCTCGATTCCAGCATATGGGTCGCGAACGAATGGCGCAGCTTATGTGGATGCACGTGGCTGTTTAGCCCCTGCTTTATGCCCCATTCGGCGAACCGTTTTTGGACATTGCGCGCGGAGATACGCTTGCCGAGCTTCGACAGGAATAACGCCTCTTCATCGCTGGCGAACAGGCCGCGCAGATCCAGCCAGTGCTCAATCCACGTCACCGCGTTACGGCCAATCGGCAGGCGTCGCTCTTTGCTGCCTTTACCCATTACCCACACTTCGCCGGTATCAAGATCGAGGTGCTTTATATCCAGGCCAACCAGTTCGGATAAACGCAGCCCCGCGCCGTACATGACCTCCAGCATCGCCCGGTCACGTACGGCGAGCGGATCGTTAAGATCGATGTCCAGCAGGCGGTTAACGTCGTCGACATCAATATTTTTCGGCAGATGACGCGGCGCTTTCGGTGCGGAGACGCCCTTCGCCGGGTTAGCTTTCAATTCGCCCTGACTGACTAACCAGTCAAAAAAGCTTCGCAATGCCGAGAGACGTAGCGCCAGACTGGCAGGGCCAAGCCCTTTACGCCGACTGCGCACCGCAAAACTGCGCACAATCGCAGCGTCACATTGTTGCCAGCTTTTCAGCCCGGTTTCTCCGGCTAAAGCGATAATGGCATCAAGCTGACGCTGGTAGTTCTGCAGGGTAATGGGGCTAAGCTGGCGCTCCACGCCTAAATAGCGCAGGAACCGCGAGACATCCTGAGAAAGCGCGACATCCGTCATACGCGTTTAATCCAGCGTTCCAGCAGTTCCGGCAGCATCAGCGCGATCTCCTGTAAAAGCTGCGTCCCCTGCCCCGGCTGATAGTGGTGCGGGTCACGGCTGCTGAAGAGAATCACCCCGAGGTCGCCATCGCTGCCCATCATCGACATAGCTACCGAGCCTACAGCCTTCGCCTCCGGCAAGACCACCAGCAGTTCCGGGCCGTTTAGCGGGCCAAGATAATGCTGCGACTGTCCCAGTCGTTGAATACGCAGCGGCTCGAAGGCCTGACGGTTTAAAGCCAGATGCGTATAGCGCGATGGCGCGCCAAGACGCCACCGATCCGGGAACAAACGCAGCGTCGCGCCGGCAAGCCCCAAATCGCGCGCCCAGCGGTGAAACCGCACCAGCATCTCATCCAGACTATCCGCGGCGACCAGACGGCTTTGCAGATGCAGCAAGCGATAAAACAGGCTTTCATTGGCATGAGCCTGTTCCATCAGCAGCGTCATATTTTCTTCAAGCACATTGATGTGATTACGCGCGCGGGCCATATGCCACTCAACGAGCGAAACCGTTCCCCGCACGGGATGTGGAACACGCATCGCTTCCACGGCATGGGCGTTACGGATAAAAAACTCAGGGTGATGGCGCAGGTAATCGACGACCGCTCGATCGTCCAGTTCCGTGAGCGTTTCCTGTAGTTCTTCCTCTGGTTGCTTCATAAATGGATAAATCCGTCGTAGATATGTGCCGCCGGACCAGTCATGTATAACGGATGACCCGGACCTTTCCAGGCGATATCCAGCCGACCGCCCGGTAATTCCACGCGTACTTCTTCAGCCAGCAGCCCCTGCTGAATCCCCACGGCAACGGCAGCGCACGCGCCGCTGCCGCACGCACGGGTCTCCCCTGCGCCGCGTTCATAGACTCGCAGCCGGATATGCTCACGTCTTACAACCTGCATAAAACCAATGTTGGCACGTTCCGGAAAACGCTCATGGCTTTCCAGAACCGGCCCCAGTGTTTCAACGGCCGCCGTGTCGACGTTATCAACCTGAATGACACAGTGCGGATTACCCATTGAAACCACGCCGCACAATATGGTCTGTTCCGCCGCTCGCATAATATACGTCTTTTCCGCTTTGTTGGCGCGAAAAGGCACCTGCGCGGGTTCAAAGTTTGGCTCCCCCATATTCACCCGCACCAGTTCATCTTCCGTGACGCTCAGTACCATCCGGCCATTCGCGGTACTGACCCGAATGTCGCGTTTATTGGTTAGCCCTTTCAGGCGAACAAATCGCGCGAAACAGCGCGCGCCATTGCCGCACTGCGAGACTTCACTGCCGTCGGCGTTGAAGATGCGGTAATGAAAGTCCAACTCAGGATCATAGGGCGGCTCAACCACCAGCAGCTGATCGAACCCTACGCCCAAGTGTCTGTCGGATAGCCGACGAATCAGTTCCGGCGAAAAAAAGACATTCTGCGTTACCGCGTCGACGACCATAAAATCGTTGCCAAGGCCATGCATTTTAGAGAATTGCATCATTCACTCCGTTCACGCGGGGACAGAAAACTATCCTCATTAATTGACCTGGGACGGGCCATCTCCCGTTGCGCGATCGTTCTTATCGGGCATCGTGGACTGCGTTTGCGAATCGACTTTTTTCGTCGGCGGCGGCGCATTTTTATCGGCTGGCGGGAAATAAAGCGGCCCTTTCAAACCGCAGCCCGTCAGGCTGAACAGAGTCAGAAGTACAGCGAGTGTCTTAAACACGTTTTTCATTATGGATTGCCTGTAAGTTCATGCTTTCTATTTTCTATCATCGCAGGAGAAGGCGTAAAAGCAAGCGTTTAGGGGCTCTTTATAAAATCTGAAAAGCGGCGCGTTGCCATGATTATTGCGCATTTACATCAGGAAACATGCTTTGCTCATCACTTTAGGTTTACGTACCACGTCCGGATGACCTTATGCAATATCGTAATTTGTTTTGCCTTTTTTCGCTTTCACTTCTGCTACCTCCCGCCTGGGGATGCCGGCTGAGTGAATCTCCGCACAATGTTTATCAACGGCAAGGCAGCGGCGTGGTTTATCTCCAGCCAGAAGAGGAGAACAATCTTTCGTTGCCGGAGGTGAATTTCAAACGCCTGCGTCGATTACCCAATTCATTGATTAACCCGGCAACTCAGGGCTGGAACTGGATAGCGCAACCCCCTTCCTGAACCGGGAAATTAACGCCGGAAAAGAGCATGGCTATTTTATGCGTGATAGCCAGCAAGGTCAGGGTATTCAGGTCTTTAGCATCAATGGGCCGCTAAAAGTCACCGAGCGTTTTGCGTATGACAACCGCTAGTTTATACGTGGATTGGCAGCCAGCTTTACCGAACAGCATCCCCCTGCCCGGATAAGACGCATACTCTGAATAGGAACGTCATGTACACCAACAATAAAGACATCATCATCATAACGCAGGCGCAGGAATGCCAAAAATGACGCCGCTAAACCGTTTTGCGCGTTTGAATAAACATCTGAAAAACGCCCTTCGGGGCGTGGGGATCGGTTCATGCATTTACGTCATTGTTGAAAGCGTTATGCACGGCACGATAAACGGTGTTGAAGCTGCCGGAGTCCTGACGATAAGCGCGGTACTCGGTCTGCTTAGCGCTCTTTTGGATATCAAAGCAAAGCCGCGCGCCCCCTTAATCCTGTTGCATTTTCTCCTCTGCGGCGGCTGCGTCGCGCTGATGGTGGCAATGTTGTCGGCTCTGAACCATTTCCCGGTTAACGCGTCCGTCATACTTATCACCAGTGCGCTATTTATCGTCATTTATCTACCGCTGGGTTTTATCCTTTACCGCTCACAACGGTAATTCGTATCGGTTCCAGAAGCTGACGCTTCCCCTTATACTGGCGCTATCACTCAATAGCGGGATAAAACAATGAACGACAGTGAATTTCATCGCCTGGCTGACGCCCTGTGGCTCACCATTGAAGAACGCCTCGATAGCTGGGACGGCGACAGCGATATCGACTGCGAAATCAACGGCGGCGTGCTGACCCTCAGCTTTGAGAACGGCAGTAAGATCATTATTAACCGTCAGGAGCCGCTGCACCAAGTGTGGCTGGCAACCAAACAGGGCGGCTATCACTTTGACCTGAAAGGTGACGAGTGGGTTTGCGATCGCAGCGGCGAAACCTTCTGGGAGCTGCTGGAGCAGGCGGCGACGCAGCAAGCGGGTGAAAAGGTGAGTTTTCGTTGATTTATTTGCCGGATGCGCTTTGCTTATCCGGCTTACTGTAGGCCCGGTAAGGCGTAGCCGCCACCGGGCGAAAATCCTCAGGAGAAATACTGCTGCAATAGCGGCGCGTCATGATCCTGGTTTGCTGGCGGCACGGTGTTGATAGGCTGCGTACGGAATGGGATCACCTGCGCGCGGCCATCGGTTTTCACTATCTGGTAGAACTGCGGCAGGTTGAAGTTGATAAAGCTGGAGCCATACGTGAAGCGATCGTGCGATGACGAATAGAAGCGACTGACGTCGCGCACCAGTTCTTCCTTGCTACCCTCGCAGTGGTGATACACTTCCGCCCGGTTACTTTCATCCAGAATATAAATATTAAAGCCTTTCTCATCGCCCGTTTCTTCAAAGAAGAACTGGATGATCCCTTCGCTGGCGAAGCCATCCACCACTGACGGCAATTTCACCTGGTTGGTTTCCACCTGTACCGACAGCCCGTGCAGCTTGTTATGCGAAATCGCGCCGTAGAATTCGATAGCGTTCTCCAGCTTCTGCACCGAGACATTCAAGCGTTCGAAGAATAGTCCCCACGTCTGCCCGGAAACCCGCAGCGCCTTGAAGCGACCAGTCTCCTGGCGGGTGCTGGAAAGACGTAGCTCGATACATTCGGAGACCAGTTGCTGCACGCGGGTGCGAATCAGACCGCGAAGATGTTGACTGTAGCAGAACACTTCGACGCTATCCGGCGGCGCGGCATCCTGGTGCATTTTCCCCAGAATCGTTTTCAGCGCTTCGATCATCGCCTGCTCGCCGTTAAAGTGCAGAGTACGCACTTCGTTCCACGAGTTGCGATAT
The DNA here is from genome assembly GCF_017572235.1 of Salmonella sp. 32010601201800023SM. Classification (NCBI taxonomy): domain Bacteria; kingdom Pseudomonadati; phylum Pseudomonadota; class Gammaproteobacteria; order Enterobacterales; family Enterobacteriaceae; genus Salmonella; species Salmonella sp. 32010601201800023SM. Next base: position 43,734 of record NZ_JAGEQS010000010.1, on the reverse strand, counting down.
AACAAGTCGATACTGCCTATCAGACAGTTTTGCTCTTCGCCAAAGCTGAAAACGTCCAGCTTACGGAAGTCAAAATGGACCACTTTATTGCGAAACGCCGCCGTCGGGTCATATTCGAGGTTAACGATAATCGCCAGATGGCGAATTTCACAGGGGCTGTAGAGCGCTTTCGGCGTTGGAGCAGGCAAGCGCAGCGGGAAATGGTGCGAAACATCGGCGACCATCTCCTGCAACTTAGGCAGATCGACAATACCGTTGCCCTTAATAAACAGATGCGTTCGCGACGTCAGCAGGCCGTTGAACCACGCCCACGCGACCAGCTTATTAAGATAACGGTTATATTCCAGCGGCTGATGGCTGATGATGGAATCCATGTTCGGCGCACGGTTGTAGAGATACCAGCCTGAACGGTTGGCGCGTCCCGGCGGCACATGGATAAAGGTTAAATTCGGCTCGGACAGATCCGGCGATATCTGCGGGTTCACCAGCGTGACTTTACCCGGCAACGCTTCAAAAGCCGCGTACAGCTTACGCGTCAGTACGCCGATATCCTGCGGGCTGGCACTCACGCTGAGGTTGTTGCGCCGCGCAAAGCGAATCAGATTACGATAGCTCTGCATCATGGCGTCGAGCAATTCGTTGTGGGCTTCGCGCACCTGATCGATTTTCCAGTTTGCGCGATTATCGAGCATGGTCAGACGCGCGTCGTCCCATCCCCACTCGCTGACTAACTGGCTTAATACTTCCCGACGCCAGCCTACGCAGGCACGCTCGCGACTTAATTTCTCGCACACTTTCAGGTAAAAGCAGCGGCGGACTAAATCCAGCCGCGTCGGATCTTCAATCGCCGTCAGGTATTCAGTGACCCGTTCCAGCATCATGCAGTAGGGATCGAGTCCAAACGATACGATTTCACCGTCATGCAGACGTTGTTTAATATCTTTCGCCAGCAGACGTGGGTTGGGATATTCCCATGAGTAGGCTTCCAGCAGCAGCGTTTTCAGCACCGCTTTGTACGGCGAGTCAATGCTCTTGTATAGCTGCCACAGGCTGGCGCCAAAGTACTCTTCGGCGGAGAGCGAGCTTAAGCCCCCCAGATCCAGCCATTCGTTTGGCGTTAATACGCCCTGCGCGTAGAGCGTCATGACATAGTCGTCGTAATGCTCTTCTTCGTCGCACGGCACCATGCTCCAGAGGATACGCTTCCCGGCCAGGCGCACAGCGGTACGATAAAACTCATCAAGCAACAGGATATGCTGCGTAGAACCACAGTCTTCCCCGCCCAGACTGCCGCTTTCGTTATGGCGGAAACGGTTCTCGTCGATCAGGAAGAAGCTCACCTCAACGCCAAGCGAGGCGGCCCAGCTTTCCAGCAGGCTACACTTACGTTGCAGCAACTGACGCTCTTCGCCGTCGAGCCAGGACTGATGGCACACCCAGATATCCAGGTCGGACGAGCAGCTCTGCCCGACCGAGGAGGTGCTGCCCATGGTGTAAACGCCGGTAATCGGCAACTCGCCCTTCGGCGGATCCTGCGGCGTCATACCGCGGTACAGCTCAAGTTCGTTCAGATAGTGGCGTTGGGTTTCATCAGGCGTGTAGAAGCAAATACCGCTGGGAACGTTACCATCAAGGTAACCCGGCATCAGTGGATGGTGATAGTGCAATAATGTCGGCAGAAGACTGTAAACCTGCTGAAAAGCGGGTCCCATGGCAGCAAGCGCGCGATCCACACGCAGTTGATTTATGGCATCCAGTCTCTGTTTCAGAGTCTCAATATAGAGGTACAAGACGTATCGCCTGATGTTGCTACCCGTCATGGTGCAGGTCAGTACTTGACCGTCGCCATTCGGGATAAACCGTATGTCAAAAATAACCGTTACCCTTTCTCGTCTGCATATTTTTATCTAATACCGACGAAAAAATGGTCTAAAACGTGATCAATTTAACACCTTGCTCATTGACCGTAAAGAAAGATGCGCTACATACAAGTGTAGCACCGTTCGCTGCGTGTAAATTCTTAAATACGGGCTGGCGGTTTCTCGTCATTATTCACTGTCATTGACGACACTGCGCCTTATCCTCTCACTCACGGTGACCGGAAAACTAACATACTCTCTATAAGGATGTTAGGATGGTCAATGATTGATAATGACGGTAACAAGCATGTTAGACAATGTTTTAAGAATTGCCACACGCCAAAGTCCCCTTGCGCTTTGGCAGGCACATTATGTCAAAGACGCATTGATGGCAACCCATCCGGGACTGACGGTAGAACTGGTGCCGATGGTCACACGCGGCGACGTGATTCTCGATACTCCCCTGGCGAAAGTGGGCGGTAAGGGACTGTTTGTTAAAGAGCTTGAAATCGCGCTGCTGGAAAAACGCGCTGATATCGCCGTGCACTCTATGAAAGACGTTCCGGTGGCCTTCCCGGACGGTCTCGGTCTGGTGACCATTTGCGAGCGCGAAGATCCGCGCGACGCGTTTGTCTCGAATAAATATCACAGTCTGGACGATCTGCCCGCGGGTAGTATCGTCGGGACGTCCAGTTTGCGTCGTCAGTGTCAACTGGCGGAACGCCGTCCGGACCTCATTATCCGTTCGTTGCGCGGCAACGTCGGCACACGTCTCGGCAAGCTGGACAACGGCGACTATGACGCCATTATCCTGGCCGTGGCCGGTCTGAAACGCTTAGGTCTGGAGTCGCGCATTCGCACAGCCTTGCCGCCCGACGTTTCGCTTCCTGCCGTAGGCCAGGGCGCCGTCGGGATTGAGTGTCGTCTTGACGACGCGCGAACACAGGCGCTGCTCGCACCGTTGAATCACTCGCAAACCGCGCTACGCGTAACGGCGGAACGCGCTATGAACACCCGCCTGGAAGGCGGATGTCAGGTGCCGATTGGCAGCTATGCAGAAATCATCAACGGTGAAATTTGGTTACGCGCGCTGGTTGGCGCACCGGACGGTTCGGTGATGGTGCGCGGCGAACGTCGTGGTTCTCCCGAGCAGGCGGAGCAAATGGGCATCTCGCTTGCAGAGGAACTGCTGGAAAACGGCGCACGCGCGATTCTGACAGAAGTTTATAACGGCGAGACGCCCGCATGAGTATTCTGATCACCCGCCCCTCTCCCGCAGGGGAAGCATTAGTGAGCCGTCTGCGCGCACTGGGGCAGGTGGCCTGGAGTTTTCCACTGATTGAATTTGTCGCCGGTCGGGAGCTACCCACCCTGGCCGACCGCCTGGCGACGCTGACGGAAAACGATCTGGTTTTTGCCCTTTCACAGCACGCTGTCGCCTTTGCTCACGCCCAGCTCCAGCGGGATGGTCGAAACTGGCCTGCGTCGCCGCGCTATTTCGCGATTGGCCGCACCACGGCGCTCGCCCTTCATACCGTTAGCGGGTTCGATATTCGTTATCCATTGGATCGGGAAATCAGCGAAGCCTTGCTACAATTACCTGAATTACAAAATATTGCGGGCAAACGCGCGCTGATTTTGCGTGGCAATGGCGGCCGCGAACTGCTGGGCGAAACCCTGACAGCTCGCGGAGCCGAAGTCAGTTTTTGTGAATGTTATCAACGATGTGCGAAACATTACGATGGCGCGGAAGAAGCGATGCGCTGGCATACTCGCGGCGTAACAACGCTTGTTGTTACCAGCGGCGAGATGTTGCAACGGCTCTGGTCGCTGACTCCCCAGTGGTATCGTGAGCACTGGTTACTACGCTGTCGGCTATTGGTCGTCAGTGAACGTCTGGCGCACCTCGCCCGGGAGCTGGGCTGGCAAGATATTAAGGTCGCTGATAACGCCGACAACGATGCGCTGTTGCGCGCATTACAATAACTCTCATAATGGGATGCCATAATGACGGAACAAGAAAAATCCTCCGCCGTGGTTGATGAGACCAGGGAGAGCGTGGAAACCACGCCACAGCCAGTTAATACCGAGAAAAAAAGTAAGAACGGCGCCGCGCTGGTATTAAGCGCGGTGGCGATTGCGATTGCCCTGGCGGCAGGTATTGGGCTTTATGGCTGGGGAAAACAGCAGGCAACCGCGCAAACGGAAACCAGCGATGCGCTGGCGACGCAACTAACCGCCTTGCAAAAGGCGCAGGAGAGCCAAAAAGCGGAGCTGGAAGGGATTATCAAAAAACAAGCGGCGCAGTTAGATGACGCGAATCGCCAACAGGCGGCGCTGGCGAAACAGCTTGATGAAGTACAACAAAAAGTCGCCACTATTTCCGGCAGCGATGCTAAAACCTGGCTGCTGGCGCAGGCTGATTTCCTGGTGAAACTCGCCGGACGCAAGCTGTGGAGCGATCAGGACGTCACTACCGCCGCTGCGCTGCTCAAAAGCGCTGACGCCAGTCTGGCGGACATGAATGACCCTAGCCTGATTACTGCACGACGCGCGATTACTGACGATATCGCCAGCCTGTCATCCGTTGCGCAGATCGACTACGACGGAATTATTCTCAAGCTCAATCAGCTCTCTAACCAAATCGATAACCTGCGTCTGGCGGATAACGATACCGATGGTTCGCCGATGGATTCAGACAGCAGCGAGCTGTCCAGCTCGCTAAGCGAATGGCGCGTTAACCTGCAAAAAAGCTGGCAGAACTTTATGGACAGCTTTATTACCATTCGCCGCCGCGATGATACCGCCGTACCGCTGTTGGCGCCCAACCAGGACGTCTATTTACGCGAAAATATTCGCTCCCGCCTGTTAGTCGCCGCGCAGGCCGTGCCACGCCATCAGGAAGAAACATACCGTCAGGCGCTGGATAACGTTTCGACCTGGGTTCGCGCTTATTACGATACTGACGACGCCGCGACAAAAGCCTTCCTGGAGGAGGTCGATAAATTAAGCCAGCAAAATATCACGATGGATCTGCCGGAAACTCTGGGAAGCCAGGCGATTCTTGAAAAACTGATGCAAACCCGCGTGCGTAATCTGCTGGCGCAACCGACAGTCTCTACGGCAGCGCCTGCCACGCAGACAGACGCTCCGGCAGCCGCGCCGCAAGGAGAATAATGATGCTAAAAGTATTATTGCTCTTTGTGTTGTTGCTCGCGGGTATCGTGGTCGGCCCGATGATAGCCGGTCACCAGGGCTATGTGTTAATCCAGACCGATACCTACAACATTGAAACCAGCGTCACCGGCCTGGCGATCATTCTCATCGTCGCTATGGTGGTGCTATTCGCCATTGAGTGGTTACTACGCCGTCTGTTTCGTACCGGCGCGCACACCCGCGGTTGGTTTGCCGGTCGTAAACGCCGTCGCGCTCGCAAGCAGACCGAACAGGCGCTGCTGAAGCTGGCGGAGGGCGACTATCAGCAGGTTGAAAAGCTGATGTCAAAAAATGCCGACCATGCTGAACAACCGGTGGTAAATTATCTGCTGGCGGCAGAAGCGGCGCAGCAGCGCGGCGATGAAGCACGCGCTAATCAGCACCTTGAACGTGCGGCAGAGCTGGCGGGGAACGACACCATCCCGGTCGAGATCACGCGCGTGCGCTTACAGCTGGCGCGCAATGAAAATCACGCAGCGCGTCACGGCGTGGACAAACTGCTGGAGGTCACGCCGCGTCACCCGGAAGTTCTGCGTCTGGCGGAGCAGGCCTATATTCGCACCAGCGCATGGAGTTCGTTACTGGATATCATCCCATCCATGGCGAAAGCGCACGTCGGCGATGAAGCGCATCGCGCCATGCTCGAACAACAGGCGTGGATAGGACTCATGGATCAGGCGCGTGCCGAGCAGGGCAGCGAAGGATTACGCACCTGGTGGAAAAACCAAAGCCGTAAAACCCGCCATCAGGTGGCGCTGCAGGTCGCGATGGCCGAGCATCTAATCGAGTGTGACGATCATGATATGGCGCAGCAGATTATCATCGACGGTCTGAAACGCCAGTATGACGATCGGCTGGTGCTGCCCATTCCTCGCCTCAGAACCAATAATCCGGAACAACTGGAGAAAGTGCTGCGCCAGCAAATCAAGACGGTAGGCGATCGCCCGCTGTTATGGAGCACGCTCGGCCAGTCGCTAATGAAACACGGTGAATGGCAGGAGGCGACCCTGGCTTTCCGCGCCGCGCTGAAACAACGCCCGGACGCGTATGATTATGCCTGGCTTGCCGATGCGCTTGATCGACTGCATCAACCGGAAGAGGCCGCCGCCATGCGGCGCGATGGCTTGATGCTGACATTACAGAACAATCCCCCGCAGTAATTCCCTCTTGCCCGGTGGCGCTTCGCTTACCGGGCCTACCGCCTACACAAAATCATTCGGGATGCATAAAAAAACGCCTGCCCGGTTAAGGGGCAGGCGTCAAAACAGGTCTGTATGACAACATAAAGGGGTGCTTCACTCAACGTTGTGTCCAGGGTGTTTGATGAGGCGTAAGCGACATCTGTCAGTGGACGATAAGCACCGTAAACGGCTCTGCATCATTCCTGAGTTTATGAGGCCAGAAGGCGAACATAAGAGATGGAATGAGCATCTACCCGTACATTATTGCACATAACGTGCCATCTTTGCACCGCTAAAAAACAGGCGCAGGCATTAAAAAAACGTAGAGAATTCACGCGATTGTCATCCCCCCGCCGCTGGCGAGGTTTTAGCGTGTCGCCCGGTGGAGACAGAACAGGATGTTTTTTACAAAGTGATTATAAATCAATAGATTACTCGTCACCGAATAGCGACAAATGAAGCCTGGGATATCGCCAACAAATCATAATGGCAACACGTGCGGGATAAGGGGTTGAAAAGGAACAGAAAACAAAAAACCCCGCCGAAGCGGGGTTCAAAATTGGTCGGCGAGAGAGGATTCGAACCTCCGACCCACTGGTCCCAAACCAGTTGCGCTACCAAGCTGCGCTACTCGCCGATATACTGCTTTTTTGAATTTTTAGTTCAATTCATTGAGTCGTGGTGCGAGGGGGGGGACTTGAACCCCCACGTCCGTAAGGACACTAACACCTGAAGCTAGCGCGTCTACCAATTCCGCCACCTTCGCGTTTCACAACTCTATATTAATGGGGTGGCTAATGGGATTCGAACCCACGACAACTGGAATCACAATCCAGGGCTCTACCAACTGAGCTATAGCCACCACTGAAACTTTTTACGCGGTATTAAACCACCGCAGCTCAAGCACCTAAATAAATGGTACGCCCGACAGGATTCGAACCTGAGACCTCTGCCTCCGGAGGGCAGCGCTCTATCCAGCTGAGCTACGGGCGCTTAGCGCCGTTGCGGGGGTGGATAATACGGACTTCACACCCCGCTGTCCAGTGCCTTTTTAAATAAAATGCGCGTTTGGTTATGCTTTGCGCATTTTGGCGCTTATTCCCCCACCTTGTGGGCGGTTCCGTGACGATTCAGACCGAAAACTTTGTAGACCAGCGTGACGGCCAGCAGGAAGATGACGCCGACAAACAGCGACATGCGCGTATCTTCATTAAAGTACATGCCGATTAAAACGCAAACCAGAAACGCCATCGTCAAATAGTTCGCCCACGGAAACATAATGGAACGAAAAGGATGATCCGCAATCGCTTCTTTATGCGCCCGACGAAAGCGCAGTTGGCTAATCAGAATGACAAACCACGGCACCATCCCCGGCAGTACGCTGGCGCTATAAACGTAAACAAAGACGCGCTGCGGATTGGGGATAATGTAGTTCAGGCAAGAACCTACCAGCAAAATCAAAATAGAGAGCGCCACGCCCGCGACCGGCACGCCGTGGCGAGAGACTTTCGCGACTGCCGCCGGCAGTTGACGGTTTTTCGCCAGCGCGTAAAGCATACGCCCACAGCTATACATTCCGCTGTTACAGCCGGAGAGCGCCGCCGTCAGCACGACAAAGTTGATAATGCCTGCCGCGGCGGTGATGCCGATTTTCGCGAAGGTGAGCACAAAGGGACTGCCGTTACTGCCAATCTCATTCCACGGGAAAATGGTGACGATCACGAAAATCGCGCCAACATAAAAAATCAGGATACGCCACAGCACTTTACCCACCGCGCTACGCAACGTCACCTGCGGATTCTTCGCTTCACCGGCGGTAATACCGATCAACTCAACCCCTTGATAAGAGGCCACCACGATACATAATGCGGTCAGAAAGCCTTTCCAGCCGCCGGCAAAAAAGCCGCCATGCTCGGTCAGATTACCAAAGCCAATCGCCTGGCCGCCGTTACCAAAGCCGAAGAAAATCACCCCCAGGCCGATGATGATCATCACAATAATCGTGGTGACTTTGATCATCGCAAACCAGAACTCGATTTCACCATACAGGCGCACCGCAGCCAGATTCGCCAACGCGACCAGTCCGACGGCAATCAGCGCCGGTATCCACTGCGCCATCTCCGGAAACCAGAACTGGACGTAGACCCCAATGGCGGTAATTTCCGAGATCCCGACCGCCATCCACATAAACCAGTATGACCAGGCGGTAAGATAGCCAAAAAAAGGACTCATATACCGGTGGGCGTACACGGCAAAGGAGCCGGTAACAGGTTCCAGAAAGAGCATCTCCCCCATCGAACGCATGATGAAAAAGACGAACAATCCGGCGATGATATACGCCAGCAGCACTGACGGGCCCGCCCATTTCAGCGTACTGGCGGCGCCCATAAAGAGTCCGACGCCGATGGTGCCCCCGAGGGCAATCAATTCAATATGACGAGCTTCCAGCCCACGCTGTAGCTCCGGTTTTTTCTCTGCCATAAATCCTCATGTCGTGTTTGCAACGGTTCCGGTAGTACCGGTTATTGTTATGGGTACATCGATTGTTGCGAATATTTTCTTAAATTTGGACAAATGGCAAATGGAGCATTAAAAAAATGCACTTATTGTGTAAGAAATCATCGATTATGTTGTAAATGAGCAGCGCCATAAGCACAATCCGCTGCTCAAGTCATCAGAAGGGAGAATTAGAGATCGCCAGTATAGTGCCAGCGAAGGTAGCGCAGCAGACGCATCTGGCGGGTAATACGCTTCGGTTGCGAAAGCAGACGATACAACCACTCCAGCCCCAGGTTCTGCCATATTTTTGGGGCGCGTTTGACGTGACCGGTAAACACATCATAGGTCCCGCCCACCCCCATATATAACGCATGGGGATGCACTTCCCGACAATCGCGCATGAGTAATTCCTGTTTTGGCGATCCCATCGCGACGGTGACAATTTTCGCGCCGCTGACATGGATACGCGCAAATAGCGCCTGACGCTGCTCCGGCGTAAAGTAACCATCCTGGCTACCCACAATATTGACGTTCCACTGCGTCCGCAGTTTTGCTTCCGTCTGCGCCAGCACCTCAGGCTTGCCGCCGACAAGAAATACCGGCGTGCCTTCTTTCCCCGCGCGCGCCATTAACGCTTCCCAAAGGTCGGCGCCAGCCACGCGAGAAACCTGCGCCTGCGGAAATTTTTTACGTATTGAACGCACCACGCTGATGCCATCGGCATATTTAAATTCCGCCGCCGCTATCAACGCGCGGACTTCCGGATTATCTTCCGCCGTCAGCAGCTTTTCGGCGTTGATCGCCACCAACGTGCCTTGCTTCAGTTGACCATCGGCAAACAGATAATTCAGCGCGTGTGACATGTCGCGCCAGCCAATCAGAGGTAATCCACGCAGCGAGTAAAGGGGCGCAGCGGCATTATTGGTCATAGTTTTCCTTCCACCTGTGCCTGAGGGAGCGAAGTTGTACGTTTATGAATCAGTCCGGCGCTATCAAATAACCAGAACAGAAGCTTAGCGACCAGCAGGCTGGCGCCAAAAACCACCAGGAAGAAAACCACGCGCGAAACAAACGAATCCAGCCCTTCTCGCGCCAGCACAATCATATTAAAGATGGCGCCAAAGCAGAAACTGTGCAGAATCGCCGCCTTATAGCGATTGGGCTCCCGGTTACCCAGTTCATACAGCCAGTCGAACCATTTGATAATCAGCCCGACGACGATCGCGCCGAGCGGAATAAACAGCGCCCCGCCCATGACCACCAGCGATCCGATAAGCGTTGGCGATATCGCCAGGCCAGAATGGTTGTTCAGGACTTCCCAGGTGAAGTAATTCGCAGAATTCAGCACGATACTGGGTCGTCCCGGCCATAACCAGGTGGGAATAAAGACGTAGAAATCACGCACGATAGGGGCCAGCCCCTGAAAATCGATATTGTGGTAATTTTGCAACAGCAGCGCCAGATTCTCCCACGGCGAAAAGGTATCGCGCGTCAGATAAAGAAACGTATAGAACGCCTCATCGCCGCTCACATTTAATCCGTAGCGTTTGAGCGCCAGCCAGAACATACCGACAATCCCCAGCACGCCCGCCGCCGCCAGCATCCACAGGCTGATCCAGCCCCGAATAATGCCGATAAACAGGAAGATAGCAAACGCAATAATGATGTTGGCGCGCGTGCCGCCGACAATCATGTAGGTCAACAGGCCAAACGCGACGGTGCTCACCAGAAAAAACAGCCACGCTTTGCTGTCCTGGCGCAGGAAATAGACCACCAGCATCGCCGGAATGAAGAAGTAGAAGAACCGTTTTAACGCCACGCCGGAGACTTCGCTGGAAAATATCTGGCTGTAGGAGTGCAGCCGGAACAGCAAAAAGCCGTTATGCATAAAGAAAATCGCCACGCTCACCAGCGCGATGCCCATCAGGATCACCCAGGTAAGGTGGGTTTCCACCCGGTTCATGGTAAATAGCGGCTTGCGTGGTACATCCACAACGCGTTTGCGTAAACGCGTTTTATAGGTCACGTAATACACGCCGTAGAAACAGGCGGCGGATAATAGAGCCTGCAATAAGATTTCCGGCGGCGCGACGCCAACGTCGAAACGAAATACCAGCACGCTGGTTAGCGGAAAACCAAAAAAGAAGGTCAACAAAAACAGCAACGAAAAGAAAACGTTGAAGTTAAAACGCACGCGGCGGAATTCAAACCAGGTCAGCGTGGCGATAAACAGCGTAGAGAGCAGCCAGACCACCAGCAGCCCGCTGAATTGCATTAAACTCATTCGGCTTCTCCTGCGGCGATTCTCAACGCATTATGCCACGGTTGCAGGTAGTTGGGGCTAAAGAAGGTGATGCCGCTTTTATCTACCGATGCGAGCTGACGCTGCGCCTCGCGCACGACCTGCTCATTAAGATCGTCCGTGGTAAACAGGACGGGCAGATGCTGTTCCGCCATATCCTGCCAGAAAGGATTGTCGCGGTTCAGTACGCACGGGATATCGGCCTGAATTAGCAGACACAACGTCCCGATCCCCTGTTGGCGGGCAAAAATAAAATAACCGAGGTCGCACTGGCGCAACAGCGCAAGATAGGTATCAAATTCCATTTTTTCGCTAAGAATTTGTAGATTTTCGGCGCTAAATAGCGCCAGACCGGCCTGACGAACCTCATCAATATAGTCCTGGTTATTGGCCGGATAGCCCATCGGCACCACCACGTTTACCGTGTCGCCAAACTGCTGATACACCGCCCGTAACGCCGCAATATGTTGGTTACTGCGATCGCCGGAGTTCCCTACCAAAATGGTCAATTTCCCCGCACGTTGGCGCTCTTTTGCCATAGCATTCAGGGAAGGGTCCATGCGCGTCGGGAAATAGAGCAACTCGCCGCGTACGCCCGGGTGCTGGCGCGCAAAATAGCTGAGATCGCCGCGCGTCGCGAATACGCCCCCTACTCGCCCCTGCGCGATACGACGAAGCGGGTAGAAAAGGCGGAATTTCAGCCCGTGGGACACTTCGTAGAGATCCGCGCCCCAGATATGCCAGTAAAACTGAGCAGGCTTAATACCGCCGCTTAACAGCGCCAGCCACAGGCTGGTGTTGAACTGACCGTGAAAGAAGAATCTTTGTCGACGATTTGCTTTCGCTTTGGCGATGACCGCCTGCGCCAGCGCTTTCTTACTGCCATAAAAACGAAGCGAGAGCGCCGGACAGCTTTCCGTGAAGCCGTTATCCTCGCCGGCAACCATAAATTCGCGCGCGTGCTCGCTTGTGGCGGCCAGCGTATCATTGAAAAACCGCAGCACGGTGTGGTTATGGTGAGGGATATCCGATCCCAGGACGTGAATCAGTACAGTCATGCTCGCCTACGCCAGAGTAAAAATACGCCGCAACAAAGTGAAAAATAGACAATATAGGTGGCCATATAAGCCTGTGCCGCACCCAGCGCGCCGTGAGCGGGAATCAGCCAGTGAGCGAACGCCGTTAACAGAATGAACTGGCTAATTTCAGCCAGAATGTAAAATCGCAACGACGCTTTGGCAATCACCAGATAACCGAAAACATAGGCGCCGACTTTCAGCACGTCGCCCACTAACTGCCAGGCGAACAGATCGCGCATCGCGGTGAATTTGGCGGAAAAAAGCAGCCAGATAGCAAAATCGCGCAGTAGCCAGACGGTAAAACTCGCCGCCGCAACCGCCGGTAAAACAAATTTCAGCGCTTTTACCACTTCACGCGTAATGTCCTGTTTTTCCGTCAGGCGTGAGAGCGTGGGTAACAGGTAAACGCTGAAGGAGGCGGTGATAAATTGCAGATAGGCGTCAGAAATGCTGCTTACGCCCTGCCAGATCCCGACATCGCTCCAGCTATAGTGCGCGGCCAGTTGGTTTCGCATCATCACATAGGCAACCGGCATCGTAACGGAGGTAATCAGCGCCATCAGGGTAAATTTACTGAGCTGCCCTGCCAGACCATTGTCCCAGGAGGGCTTGAGATAGCGTAGCGGGACGGTGCCGCGCTTAATCAGTATTATACCGGCTGGCACTACCACTAGCGCCGGCACCAGCGCCAGACCAAGCAGAGCACCTTCATAGCCGCCGACACGGTAGCAGAGATACCAGGCGGCGACGCCCAAAAAGCTGCCGACAATTAACGATAAGGCATTACCCGACGCGTCACGAAAGCCCTTCATTAGCGCCAGCAGCAGGTTCGCCCAGGCGATCCCCATTTGTACCAGCGCAACCAGACGCACCAGCCCTTGATAGTCCGTATGACCGAACAATCCCTGGCTAATCGGCGCCGCCGCCAGCAAGAAGACCAGCGCCAGCAGCGTAGAGAACCCCAATACCATCGCGGAGGAGGTTCCCACCACGGTACGTAACTGCGCCGGGTTATCATGATGTTGTGCGACAAGTTTGGTAACGCCGTTAAATATCCCGGCGCCAGCCAATACGCCCAGCACGGTAATCATCTGGCGGAAGTTACCCGCTTGTCCGACGCCCGCCGGACCAAAAGAGACGGCCAGTAGTTTCACCACCAGCAGTCCGGCGCCAATTTTTACCAGCGTACTGACCGCCGTCCACAGGGAGGCTTTAGCAAGCGACATATCAGGAGAAATAATTTAGCAAGGTAGTAATCACCGTTCGTTGATCGACGGGCGCAAGGTTATAAAACAGCGGCAGACGCAGCAAACGTTCGCTCTCTTTTGTGGTGTAGACATCGTCCCCGATAAACTCGCCGAATTTATCGCCCGCCGGACAATCATGCAGCGGAATGTAATGGAATACCGCCATGATTTCCGCCTCTTTCAGGAAATTAATCAGCGCGCTGCGATCGGCGATATCCCGCAGTTTGATGTAAAACATATGGGCATTATGCCCGCAGTTTTCCGGAATAGAAGGCAGCTCGATACGCCCGGCGCGCGCCAGCGGCGTTAACGCATCGTAGTAAGTCTGCCACAGCGACAGACGCTGTTGATTGATACGATCGGCGGCCTCCAGTTGCGCCCACAGGTAGGCAGCCTGCAGATCGGACATCAAATAACTGGAGCCGATATCCCGCCAGGTGTATTTGTCCACCTGACCACGGAAGAACTGGCTACGGTTGGTGCCTTTTTCGCGGATGATCTCCGCGCGTTCAATCAGCGTACGATCGTTGATCAGCGTCGCGCCGCCTTCGCCGCCAGCGGTGTAATTTTTGGTTTCATGGAAGCTAAAACAGCCGATGTGACCGATCGTCCCTAATGCGCGCCCTTTGTACGTGGACATCACACCCTGGGCGGCATCCTCGACAACGAACAGATTATACTTATCCGCCAGCGCCATGATGACGTCCATTTCACAAGCGACGCCAGCGTAGTGTACCGGCACGATAGCGCGGGTTTTATCAGTAATCGCCGCCTCAATCAGCGTTTCGTCAATATTCATCGTATCCGGACGAATATCGACAAATACAATTTTCGCGCCGCGCAGGACAAAAGCGTTAGCGGTGGAGACAAACGTAAAGCTCGGCATGATCACTTCATCGCCGGGCTGAATATCCAACAACAGGGCCGCCATCTCCAGAGACGCGGTACAGGAAGGCGTCAGCAACACCTTCGCGCTGCCGAAATGTTGCTCCAGCCACTGCTGGCAACGACGCGTAAAGCCGCCGTCGCCGCACAGTTTGCCGCTGCTCATTGCAGACTGCATGTATTCGAGTTCGGTTCCCACCACCGGCGGCGCATTAAAAGGAATCATGTTGTCACCTGTATAACCAGTACGCAGTGCTTTCGATATTGGCACCGCTTTGTATGTAACGTTTAAGCGCGGCGGTGTTGCCCAACTGGGTCGCCACCCGCAATGTTGCTTTGCCGCGACTCTGCGCCCAACAGATCGCCGCCTGCATAAGTTCCGCTCCCGCGCCGCGTCCGGCCAACAGGCCAATGCGCGCGTCGGTATCATTCAATTCCCGCAGCGAGACGTAACCGCGGATAGCGCCTGTCTCCGTGCGAAGCACCAGGCATTGGTGATCAAACGTGCCGCGTACCGCATTCTCAATCCACTGGGCGTAAAAACGGGCGCTGGCGTCGGGCGCATACCACGGCGCGCGAAAACGACTCTGCGTAAACGCCTCTCCGGCCAACTGACGCAAAGCAGGAATGTCCGTAAGGTGTGCAATTTCCGCGCCATGCTGGTCGCGATGCCCTTTTACCGGCAACGCAAAATCCACCTCGCCTTCAACCAAAGAGAATCCCAGCGATTGCAACGCCGACAGCCAGGCGATGTTTTCAGCCGGCACTTTTACCTGCACGCGTTGCCACGCCTGCAGCGCTTCTGGCGTTAATTCGGGCGCTGAGGCATCGATACGCACAATGCCGCTATTCACGCCAAAAAACGTATTTTCCCAGAGTAACGGTTCAATACTGGCGCGGACGGGCACGGAGCAACTCCAGTAAATATTGGCCATAGCCGGTTTTTTCAAGCTGACTGGCGGCGCGTTTCAAACCATCATCATCCAGCCAGCCGTTGCGCCAGGCAATCTCCTCCAGACAGGCAATTTTGAAGCCCTGGCGCTTTTCCACCGTCTGCACAAAAGTGCTCGCCTCAATCAGACTGTCGTGGGTGCCCGTATCCAGCCAGGCGAAGCCGCGGCCCAGCAGTTCAACGGTCAGCTTACCTTCCTCCAGATACATCTGGTTGATAGAAGTGATCTCCAGCTCACCACGCCCGGACGGTTTCACGCGCTTCGCATACTCGACGACCTTGCTGTCATAGAAATAGAGGCCGGTGACCGCCCAGTTAGATTTAGGCTGTTTCGGCTTTTCTTCCAGCGAGAGCGCGCGAAAATCATCGTCAAACTCCACGACGCCAAAGCGTTCCGGGTCCATGACCTGATAGCCAAATACTGTGGCACCTTCGGTACGCGCCGCGACCTGACGGAGTTTGGGGCTAAAGCCCTGACCAAAAAAGATATTGTCGCCCAATACCAGGCATGAGGGTTCACCGTTGAGGAACGTTTCGCCAATGATAAAGGCCTGCGCCAGCCCATCCGGGCTGGGCTGCTCGGCATAATGTAAATCGATACCGAATGCTGCGCCGTCGCCCAACAAACGCTGAAAGTCGCGTTTATCCTCCGGCGTGGTGATGATCAAGATCTCACGAATGCCCGCCAGCATTAGCACCGATAACGGATAGTAAATCATCGGTTTGTCGTAGACGGGCAGAAGCTGCTTTGATACGCCGCGCGTAATGGGATGCAACCGGGTACCGGAACCTCCCGCCAGAATGATGCCTTTCATTCGTTTCTCCTCCAGGAGTAAGAACCTGTCGTTTAGCGTTTCAGTCCTAAGCGTTCGCCCTGATAACTGCCATCCTGCACGGGTTTCCACCAGGCCTCATTGGCGAGATACCACTGAACGGTTTTTCGCATCCCGCTTTCGAAGGTTTCCTGCGGCGTCCAGCCCAGCTCGCGGGCGATTTTCGACGCGTCGATGGCATAGCGTAAGTCATGGCCGGGTCGATCGTCGACGAAGGTAATCAGATCGTGATAATTCGCCACACCCTGCGGTTTTTGCGGGGCCAGTTCCTCCAACAGAGCGCAGATCGTCCTGACCACATCCAGATTTTTACGTTCGTTATGACCGCCGATATTATACGTTTCGCCCACCGCACCGTTCGTCACCACGTGATACAACGCACGGGCATGATCCTCTACATACAGCCAGTCGCGAATTTGCTGACCGTTGCCATAGACCGGCAATGGTTTACCCGCCAGCGCGTTCAGAATCATCAGCGGGATCAGTTTTTCCGGGAAATGGTAGGGCCCGTAGTTATTAGAGCAGTTGGTGACAAGCGTAGGCAGACCGTAGGTACGTAACCAGGCGCGTACCAGATGGTCGCTGCTGGCTTTGGAGGCGGAATAAGGGCTGCTTGGCGCATATGGCGTGGTTTCGGTGAAGAAATCGTCTGCAGTATGCAGATCGCCATACACTTCATCGGTGGAGATATGGTGGAAGCGGAACGCCGCTTTAGCGTCCGCGTCAAGCGCGGACCAGTAAGCGCGAGCGGCTTCCAGCAAGGTGTAAGTACCAACGATATTCGTTTCAATAAACGCCGCCGGGCCGTCGATGGAACGGTCTACATGGCTTTCCGCCGCCAGGTGCATCACGCTATCGGGCTGATACTGCTGGAAAACTCGCTCCAGTGATGCCCGATCGCAGATATCCACCTTCTCAAAGGCGAAACGGTCGCTTTGCGTCACCGATGCCAGAGACATCAGGTTGCCCGCATAGGTGAGTTTATCCACCACCACCACCGCGTCTGCCGTTTCATGGATGATATGCCGCACCACCGCAGATCCGATAAAGCCTGCGCCGCCGGTCACCAGAATGCGTTTCATCAGCGCCAGACTCCTTTGGTATCAACCACATAACGTTGATGAACCGCATCGCCGGGAATCGCTTTAAATTCGTCGTGATCGACCAGCATCACCAGCACATCGGCGGCGGTCAGCGCCGCGTCCAGTTTCGCCAGCGTGCAAAGTCCGTCCAATTTTTTCGGCAACTGACGGATATTCGGTTCGACGACCAGGGTTTCGCCGCTGTGCCAGCGGGCGATACTTTGGGCGATCCCCATCGCCGGGCTTTCGCGCAGATCGTCGATATTCGGCTTAAAGGCCAGCCCAAAACAGGCGATTTTCACTTCGCTGGCGCGTTTATCGGTGGCCGCCAGGCAATCTGCGACCGCGGCTTTTACCTGATCGACCACCCAGTGCGGTTTGCCGTCATTCACTTCACGCGCGGTGCGAATCAGTCTCGCCTGCTGCGGATTTTGCGCCACAATAAACCACGGATCGACCGCAATGCAGTGCCCGCCAACGCCTGGGCCCGGCTGCAAAATATTGACGCGCGGATGGCGGTTCGCCAGACGGATCAATTCCCAGACGTTAATCCCCTGTTCGGCGCAAATCAGCGACAATTCATTCGCAAAGGCGATATTCACATCACGGAAGCTATTTTCTGTCAGCTTGCACATCTCTGCGGTGCGCGAGTTGGTGACAACGCATTCGCCCTCAAGGAAAATTTTGTACAGCGCGCTGGCGCGAGCCGAACATACTGGCGTCATACCGCCAATCACACGGTCATTTTTAATAAGTTCCACCATCACCTGACCCGGCAGCACACGCTCCGGACAATAGGCAATATTCACGTCGGCCTGCTCGCCCGCCTGCTGGGGAAAGGTCAGATCCGGGCGCATCCCGCCCAGCCAGCCAGCCATTTGCTCCGTTGCGCCGACCGGCGATGTTGATTCCAGAATCACCAGTGCCCCTTTTTTTAATACCGGCGCAATGGATTTCGCCGCGGCTTCCACATAGGCCATGTCAGGGTCGTGATCGCCTTTGAATGGCGTCGGCACGGCAATCAGGTACGCATCGGCCTCGACAGGTGTCGTCGTCGCACGCAGAAAGCCGCCTTCCACCGCCATCTTCACCACATTGCCCAACGCCGGCTCCACGATGTGAATTTCACCGCGATTTATGGTGTCTACAGCATGTTGGTTGATATCCACGCCGATAACCTGCTTCTGGCGGGAAGCAAAAGCGGCCGCAGTCGGTAATCCGATATACCCCAGCCCAATAACAGAAATGGTCGTAAAACTCATAACGATACCCGATAACTTTTTAACGCCTGTAAAATGCGCGTGCATGATTGCCCGTCACCATAAGGATTATGGGCGCGGCTCATGGTTTGATATTCATTTTCGTCGTGCAGCAGACGCATAACTTCCGCCACAATGCGCCGGGAGTCCGTGCCGATCAGTCTTACCGTACCAGCGGTAATGGCTTCCGGACGCTCTGTGGTTTCACGCATGACCAATACCGGCTTACCTAATGACGGCGCTTCTTCCTGAATACCGCCGGAATCGGTCAGAATGAGCCAGGCGTGATTCATCAGCCAGACAAAAGGTAAGTAGTCCTGCGGCTCAATCAGTACCACGTTTTCAACATGGCCGAGGATACGGTTGACAGGTTCGCTGACGTTGGGATTGAGATGCACCGGATAGACAATTTGCACATTCTGGTTCGCGGCGGCGATTTCCGCCAGCGCCTGGCAGATATGCTCAAAGCCCTGACCAAAGCTTTCACGCCGATGACCGGTCACCAAAATCATCTTCTTATTCGCGTTGAGGAAAGGATACTGCTCGGCCAGTTCAGCCTGTAATGTATCGCTCGTCAGAACGCGATCGCGTACCCAGATCAGCGCGTCAATAACGGTATTGCCAGTGACAAAAATGCGCTCATCCGGAATGTTCTCCCGCAACAGATTCTGCCGCGAGTTTTCCGTCGGCGCAAAGTGGTACATCGCCAGATGTCCGGTCAGCGTGCGGTTTGCCTCTTCCGGCCAGGGGGAATAGAGATCGCCGGTTCGCAACCCGGCTTCTACGTGCCCTACCGGAATTCGTTGATAGAAAGCCGCCAGACTGGTAGCAATCGTAGTGGTGGTATCGCCATGAACCAGCACCACATCAGGTTTAAAATCTGCCAGGATCGGCTTTAATCCCTCCAGAATTCGGCAGGTAATTTCCGTCAACCCCTGTCCCGGCTGCATAATGTTGAGATCGAAATCAGGCACAATAGAAAAAAGAGTTAATACCTGATCAAGCATCTCCCGATGCTGCGCAGTAACGCATACTTTGGCCTCGAAATGAGGATCTTTTTCCAGCGCATGGACCAGAGGCGCCATCTTAATGGCCTCCGGTCGTGTACCAAATACAGTCAGTACTTTCACATCGATTCTCTTCGAATAGACAGTAGGGGCCCAGCCCCCTACTGCAGAGGTGTTGCTAAATCGTGCGGCGACGGGTTAAGGCAACGCCCGCACCGATTAGCGCCCCAACGATACCCCACATAATCATCAGGAAGGCTCGGCGTGGGCTATCACGTTTTACCGGTTCTTCCGGCGTACGCAAATAACGATAGGTCTGAAAACGAGGGTCCAGGGTCGGCCCCACATTAAGCGTATTCAACATTGCCCGATTTTGAAAGTAGTCCAAATCGAACGCAGGGCCAACCGCTTGCAGATTTTCAAGACGCGCCTGCAACATAGGGCGACCGAGTAAAAAAAGCTCTGAGTCCGGTAATTCATCTGCCGGGACATCCGTCGCGCTACGAGAAATATTATGTTGTTCCGCAATTTTGAGCGCCTGCTCAATACTGTTTACACGACGCGAATAGATCGCTTTCGCAACCTCTTCCTGCCGTTTGACCTGGGCTTTCATCTGCACGGTACGCGCAGCCCAGGCACCTTTTAATTCATCATTCAGATGGCTCGCCGCCCGCTGGCTGGCGAATGCAACATACTGACGCAGCAAATTATTGGCGTCCGGCGCAGTTTCAGCAATCAGCTTCACATTGTCGTTGATGGCGCGTGTAAAATCGCCGGGCGTAAACTGTATGTTATTGATCAGTTCATCAAGCATCGCCGCATCAGCTTTGCTATTCCCGACCATTCGCTGCTTGTAATAGTCCGTCTGTAACCAGAAATCGCGACGCGTATCCCAGGAGGCAAGTTGCATGATGAACTCTTTATACGCTTCATCCATCACCGAGGGCTTATCGGAAGAAGCAGGATCGGTCTTAATATCCAGGTTGCGCAGAAACTGCTGCTGGGAGTAATAACCGCCCAACATATTTACGGTTGGGCGATCGGTGATCGCCGTCGCACTCCACTCCTGACGAGCAAAAAAGGTATAGGCTAACGCGATAAGGGCAAATAGCAGGCCAATGCCGATAATCCAGAATTTGCCAGCCCATAAAGTACGAAACAACCCGCGAATATCCAGTTCATTTTCAGCGCTCACCGCGCGTGCCCCCGGTAATGGTTGTGTCATCGTATCCTCATTTACTTGGTTAAGTTTGGCCGGTTCTTACGGTGCCTGCGCAGGCGACGCTTCACACGCTTAATAAATCTCGCCACCTTCCAGGCCCGCTTAATGCAGTAGCCATAGAGGAAGAATGCTAGCAAAAAGAGCACCAACATAACCCATTCAGGAACAAAATGAGAATATTCTGCCGCTACGCCGACTCCCGCCAGAATGGCGGCGGCAAGCGTAATCAGTACAAACGCCTGACGAGAGGTAAATCCGGCGCGCATGATAAGATGGTGAATGTGCTGACGATCAGGGGAAAAGGGACTCATTCCTTTACGCAGACGGCGATACATAATCGCCACCATATCCATCAGCGGGATAGCGATAATCCATAGCGCGGTAACCGGACTGATAGGGTGAGTTTTCCCCTGCGTCGTTTCCAGTAAGATCCAGATAACGGTAAACCCAATCAGAGTACTACCGGCATCGCCCATAAAGACTTTATAACGCCGCCCCAAAATACCGAGATTAAGCATAATGTAAGGCAGAATCGCGGCGATCATGGCGAAGCACCATATTGCCAGGCTGGTTTGACCGTCAAACCATAAAATCAGCCCCATCGCCGCGAATGAGACGCTGGATAGCCCGCCCAACAGGCCGTCAATACCGTCCACCATATTGAAAGCGTTGATCGCCGCCCATACGGCAAACAGAGTAAGGAAATAACCGAAGGGACCGAGCACCATCTCCCAGGAGCCAAAGATATAGCCGAGGCTGCTAAGATAGAGCTTACCGAATACCATCATAATGATACCGATCGCGGCCTGTATGGTCGCACGGATCTTTACGCTGATATCAAAACGGTCGTCCAGCGCACCGATAAAAACCAGTACGCCCGCACAAGAAAGATAAAGCGACGCATGAGGAATATAGTGATCAACAATTCCGAATGTGAAGCAAATCCCTGCGTAAACCGAAATCCCTCCAACCAACGGTATCAGCCCCTGGTGGCGTTTACGAAAGTTGGGTTTATCCACTAAACCGATTTTTTTTGCAACTTTACGCGCAAAAAACAGGAACAGTGTCGTGAATAAAAAAATACTGATGAGATCAGTACTCACGGTCAGTAAATTCACAATGCGTGCTCTCAGATAAAATTAGTACCAGAAGTATAACCATGAAGACCTTTATTCAGAAGGGAAACCCTGCTCTGAATCAGGCAGAATTGTTTAAATATCAACCACACGATACCGATAACGAATGGATGGCGAAGCCCGGACCCGGTTTATCATCGTTTTGTAAATGTGTCGTTAAGATTACAGATATAAAACAAAAACGCCACGTAAAAACGTGGCGTTTTCAGGTAAAGACCAGGTTATGAGCGCTTCATCATCTCGAAAAAGTCGTCATTAGTTTTGGTCATCGCCAGTTTGTTAATGAGGAATTCCATCGCGTCAATTTCACCCATCGGATGGATGATTTTACGCAGGATCCACATTTTCTGCAGCTCTTCCTGAGTGGTGAGCAGCTCTTCTTTACGGGTACCGGAACGGTTGTAGTCGATAGCCGGGAAGACACGTTTTTCAGCGATCTTACGCGAGAGATGCAGCTCCATGTTACCGGTGCCTTTAAACTCTTCGTAGATAACTTCGTCCATCTTGGAACCGGTATCGATTAGCGCCGTCGCGATGATAGTCAGGCTACCGCCCTCTTCCACGTTACGCGCCGCACCGAAGAAACGCTTCGGACGATGCAGGGCGTTAGCGTCCACACCACCGGTCAGTACTTTACCGGACGCCGGCACCACGGTGTTGTAGGCACGCGCCAGACGGGTGATGGAGTCGAGCAGGATGATAACGTCTTTCTTGTGTTCAACCAGACGTTTCGCCTTCTCGATAACCATTTCGGCAACCTGAACGTGGCGGGATGCCGGTTCGTCAAAGGTAGACGCAACCACTTCGCCTTTCACCAGACGCTGCATCTCGGTTACTTCTTCCGGACGTTCGTCGATCAGCAACACCATCAGCACGCAGTCTGGGTGGTTATACGCGATGCTCTGCGCGATGTTCTGCAGCAGCATGGTTTTACCCGCTTTCGGCGGCGCGACAATCAGACCGCGCTGGCCGCGACCGATCGGCGAAGCCAGATCCAGAACGCGCGCCGTTAAGTCTTCGGTAGAACCGTTACCACGCTCCATACGCAGACGAGAGTTTGCGTGCAGCGGGGTTAAGTTCTCAAAGAGGATTTTGTTACGGGCGTTTTCCGGTTTGTCGTAGTTAACTTCGTTAACTTTCAACAGCGCAAAATAGCGTTCACCTTCTTTCGGCGGGCGAATCTTACCAGAAATGGTATCACCAGTGCGGAGGTTGAAACGGCGGATTTGGCTGGGGGAAACGTAGATATCATCAGGACCGGCGAGGTAGGAGCTGTCTGCAGAACGGAGGAAACCAAATCCATCCTGCAATATCTCCAGCACACCGTCGCCAAAGATATCTTCGCCACTCTTTGCGTGCTGCTTCAGGATGGCAAAAATAATGTCCTGCTTGCGCATACGGGCCAGGTTTTCCAGCCCCATACTTTCGCCGAGAGTGATCAGCTCAGAAACCGGCGTATTCTTTAATTCGGTAAGATTCATAATGGTGTGAGTTCTTAAACTTGGGGTAAATCTCGAACTTAATGTTGTGAATGGTATGGCAGGGTCATCCATGCCTGTTTACGGCTATCAACTCATGTCTGTTCGCTGTCTGGTCACAGGAAAGTACGCAGAACTGAAACGACAAGACGGAATGAGCGAAGAGCCAGGAATCTTTCCACTTCTCGTGCGAGAAAAAACGGGAAGTGACGGATAAAACCAGATTCAAACTTAATAAGGTATGTTTAATTCGAAGTCAATACTAACTTAGCACGACTCAGACCGGGCGTCCAGAGATCCTGACAATTTAAGAATAACGTAAGGACAACAGACGCCACGAAACTGCCTGATACCTTAATCATTCGTCGAATGACAGACGCCTGACCATACAGCGCCTTTGTCATTCGACGTATAAAAGGTATTACGCCAGATTGGCGTCGAGAAACTCTTTCAACTGACCTTTAGACAGTGCGCCTACTTTGGTTGCCGCCACTTCGCCGTTTTTAAACAGCAGCAGAGTCGGAATACCGCGGATGCCATATTTAGGCGCAGTACCTGGGTTCTGGTCAATGTTCAGTTTGGCAACGGTCAATTTGCCCTGATATTCGTCAGCGATTTCATCCAGAATCGGAGCGATCATTTTACACGGCCCGCACCACTCTGCCCAGAAATCAACGAGGATAGCCCCGTCCGCTTTGAGTACATCCGTGTCAAAACTGTCGTCAGTCAGGTGAATAATTTTATCGCTCATATATAACTCCACAGGAATAAGCCTGGCGTGTTGGTGTAGCATTAACCAACGAGGTGCTGATGTTAACTTCGCCAACAAAGGTTGACTTTATTTCACCGGATACGCTTTCGTAAAGCAATAGTAAGCTGATATTCTACCACACTATGAGCAAAACACATTTAACAGAACAGAAGTTTTCCGACTTCGCCCTGCACCCACAGGTGGTTGAAGCCCTTGAAAAAAAAGGGTTTTATAATTGTACGCCCATTCAGGCACTGGCCCTTCCGCTAACGCTGGCGGGTCGTGACGTTGCAGGGCAGGCGCAAACCGGTACCGGGAAAACGATGGCGTTTCTGACGTCAACGTTTCATTATTTACTTTCTCATCCCGCGATCGACGATCGCAAGGTGAACCAGCCGCGCGCGCTGATCATGGCGCCGACGCGTGAATTAGCCGTACAAATTCACGCAGACGCGGAGCCGTTGGCGCAAGCGACAGGCTTAAAATTAGGCCTGGCTTACGGCGGCGATGGTTACGACAAGCAGCTTAAAGTGCTGGAAAGCGGCGTTGATATTCTTATTGGTACGACGGGCCGACTGATCGACTACGCCAAACAAAACCACATTAACCTCGGCGCCATTCAGGTCGTCGTACTCGATGAAGCCGATCGCATGTACGATTTGGGCTTTATTAAAGATATCCGCTGGCTGTTCCGTCGTATGCCGCCGGCTGCGCAGCGTCTGAACATGTTGTTCTCCGCCACCCTGTCTTATCGGGTTCGCGAGCTGGCGTTTGAACAGATGAACAACGCCGAATATGTTGAAGTGGAACCGGAGCAAAAGACCGGCCACCGCATTAAAGAAGAGCTTTTCTACCCCTCTAATGAAGAGAAAATGCGTTTACTGCAAACGCTGATCGAAGAAGAGTGGCCGGATCGCGCCATTATTTTCGCCAACACCAAGCATCGTTGCGAAGATATCTGGGGACATCTGGCGGCAGATGGCCATCGTGTTGGTCTGCTGACCGGCGACGTCGCGCAGAAAAAGCGCCTGCGGATTCTGGATGAGTTCACCCGCGGCGATCTGGATATTCTTGTGGCGACCGATGTCGCGGCGCGCGGGTTGCATATCCCCGCCGTAACGCACGTCTTTAACTACGATCTGCCAGACGATTGTGAAGACTATGTTCACCGTATCGGTCGTACCGGTCGCGCTGGCGCCAGCGGACATTCCATCAGCCTGGCTTGCGAAGAGTATGCGCTGAATCTGCCCGCCATTGAGAGCTATATCGGCCACTCGATTCCGGTCAGCAAATACAATCCGGAAGCGCTCATGAACGATCTGCCCAAGCCGTTGCGTCTGACGCGTTCGCGTCCTGGCAATGGTCCGCGTCGTGCTGGCGCTCCGCGTAATCGTCGTCGTTCAGGTTAAGAAAAGTTATGCCATACACAAAATCATTTAGCCTGTATCAAGGCGGCAAGAAAACAAATCCCGATGAGCGTACTTTAGTAAATGATTCAGGGGAGTGTACGCAGCCAACACGGATACAGGTTGAAGGATGAAGTGTATGAATTCCACCTCGTTGTATGCCGCCATTGATCTCGGTTCCAATAGTTTTCATATGCTGGTCGTGCGCGAGGCGGCGGGAAGCATCCAGACGCTGACCCGAATAAAACGCAAGGTGCGTCTGGCCGCGGGTCTGAACAACGACAACCACCTTTCAGCCGAAGCGATGGAACGCGGCTGGCAATGCCTGCGTCTGTTTGCTGAACGTTTGCAGGATATCCCGCAGCCACAAATCCGCGTGGTTGCCACCGCAACATTGCGTCTCGCCGTCAATGCGGGTGAATTTATCGCGAAAGCTCAGACTATCCTTGGTTGTCCGGTGCAGGTTATCAGCGGCGAAGAAGAGGCGCGGCTGATTTATCAGGGGGTCGCTCATACCACCGGCGGCGCAGATCAGCGACTGGTGGTGGATATCGGCGGCGCCAGCACTGAACTGGTTACCGGCACAGGCGCGCAAACCACGTCGCTATTTAGCCTGTCCATGGGCTGCGTAACGTGGCTTGAACGCTATTTTAGCGATCGTAATCTGGCGCAAGAAAACTTTGATGATGCGGAGAAGGCCGCGCGCGATGTACTGCGTCCGGTCGCCGATGAACTGCGTTTTCATGGCTGGAAGGTCTGCGTGGGTGCCTCCGGCACCGTACAGGCATTGCAGGAAATCATGATGGCGCAGGGGATGGACGAGCGCATTACGCTCGCCAAACTGCAGCAGCTAAAACAACGCGCGATACAGTGCGGGCGTCTGGAAGAGCTGGAAATCGAAGGCCTGACGCTGGAGCGCGCGCTGGTTTTCCCAAGCGGGCTGGCTATTCTGATCGCGATATTTACCGAGCTGAACATCCAGAGCATGACGCTGGCAGGCGGCGCGTTACGCGAAGGGCTGGTGTATGGGATGTTGCATCTGGCGGTAGATCAGGATATCCGCAGCCGCACGCTGCGAAACATTCAGCGTCGGTTCATCGTCGATACCGATCAGGCAAATCGCGTGGCGAAGCTGGCAGATAACTTCCTCAAACAGGTAGAAAATGCCTGGCATATTGAGCCTATTAGTCGTGAACTGTTGCTGAGCGCTTGCCAATTGCATGAGATCGGTCTGAGCGTTGATTTTAAACAGGCGCCCTATCATGCCGCCTATTTAGTACGCCATTTGGATCTGCCTGGCTATACGCCCGCGCAGAAAAAATTGCTCGCCACCCTCTTACTGAATCAGACCAATCCGGTCGATCTCTCTTCGCTTCATCAGCAAAACGCGGTACCGCCCCGTGTTGCGGAACAGCTATGCCGTTTGCTGCGCCTGGCGATTCTTTTTGCCGGTCGCCGTCGTGACGATCTGGTACCAGAAATTACGCTACGGGCGCTAAATGAAAATCTGACGTTAACCTTGCCTGGCGACTGGCTGGCGCATCACCCGCTGGGTAAAGAGTTGATTGATCAGGAAAGCCAGTGGCAAAGCTATGTACACTGGCCGCTGGACGTTCGCTAACCGTAGTCTGATTGCCGGATGACGCTTCGCTTATCCGGCCTACGATTTCGCTCGCTTTGCCGCCATCATGGCTTTCAGATTAGCCAGGTGACTTTGCCCTTTTTGCATTCGCTCCTCAGCGCTTACCACTTTGCGCTCCTGCTCCCAGATTAAATCATCCTGCGGGAGTTCTAACAGGAAGCGGCTGGGTTCCGGGCGCACCAGTTCCCCATACTGACGGCGCTCTTTACATAATGTAAAGGTGAGCTCTTTCTGCGCGCGAGTGATCCCGACATAGGCCAGCCGACGCTCTTCCTCAATATTGTCTTCGTCAATGCTGCTTTGATGCGGCAAAAATCCTTCTTCCATTCCCACCATATAGACATACGGGAATTCCAGTCCTTTCGATGCATGAAGCGTCATCAACTGTACCTGATCCAGCTCTTCTTCGCTCTCGCCACGCTCCATCATATCGCGCAGCGTAAAGCGTGTAACCACCTGGGTCAGCGTCATCGGCTCATCGAGTTCGTTGCCTTCCAGCATCTCAGTCATCCAGCTAAAGAGCTGATTAACGTTTTTCATACGCATTTCCGCCGCTTTGGGGCTCGGCGAGGTTTCGTACAACCAGGATTCATAGTCAATACCGTGGATGAGATCGCGCACAGCGGCGACAGGCTCGCGTTCGGCCAGACGCTGGATTTCCCCCAGCCAGTGGGTAAAACGCGTCAATGAATCGTAACCACGTCCGGTCAGCTTTTGGCTAAGTCCCATATCAAAGCTGGCGGTAAACAGGCTCTTATTACGCGTCATTGCCCATTCACCCAGCTTTTGCAGAGTGGCCGGACCGATTTCGCGTTTTGGCGTATTCACGATGCGCAGGAAAGCGCTGTCATCATCCGGGTTGGTCAACACCCGCAGGTAGGCCAGCAGGTCTTTAATCTCCGGACGGGAGAAAAATGAGGTGCCGCCGGAAATTTTGTACGGAATGCGGTTCTGCATGAGGAATTTTTCAAATACCCGCGACTGATGATTTCCGCGATACAGAATGGCGTAATCCTTGTACTGGGTCTTGTTCACAAAGTGATGGGCAATCAGTTCGCCGGTAACGCGCTCAGCTTCATGCTCTTCATTGTTTGCGCTTAACACTTTGAGTTCCGCGCCGTAACCGAGTTCGGAAAAGAGGCGCTTTTCAAAGACGTGCGGATTGTTGGCGATGAGAATATTTGCCGCTTTCAGGATGCGGCCCGAAGAACGATAGTTTTGCTCCAGCTTAATCACCTGCAGCGCCGGAAAATCCTGGCTCAGTAACACCAGGTTTTGCGGACGCGCCCCGCGCCAGGAGTAGATAGACTGATCGTCATCGCCTACGACCGTAAAGCGCGCGCGTTGCCCGACCAGCAGCTTAACCAACTCATACTGGCTGGTGTTAGTATCCTGATATTCATCCACCAGTAGATAACGAATTTTATTCTGCCAGCGCTCGCGCACCTCGTCATTGCGTTGCAACAGCAGCGTCGGCAGCAAAATCAAATCATCAAAATCGAGAACGTTACATGCCTTCATATGGGCGTCGTAAAGCCCGTAGCAGTGGGCAAAAATACGATCGCGTTCGCCTTTCGCCCCCGCCGCTGCCTGCGCAGGCGTTTTGAGATCGTTTTTCCAGTTGGAGATCGTGGAGATCAGCTGTTGCAACACAACCTTATCGTCTTCGATCAGGCCTTCGGTCAGCTCTTTGAGCAAGGCGACCTGGTCGGTATCGTCAAACAATGAAAAGTTCGATTTCATCCCCAGCGCAGCGTACTCGCGCTTAATAATATCCAGCCCTAGCGTATGAAAGGTGGAGATCATCAAACCGCGCGCTTCCTTACGGCCGAGCGTCTGCCCGACGCGTTCTTTCATCTCACGCGCTGCCTTGTTGGTAAACGTCACCGCCGCAATATGCCGGGCCTGATAGCCGCATCCGCGGATCAGGTGGGCGATTTTATTGGTAATTACGCGAGTTTTACCAGAACCCGCTCCTGCCAGCACCAGGCAGGGTCCGGTGACGAATTCGACAGCGTGTTGTTGGCCGGGATTTAAACGCATGGGAATAGTGCTCAATCTTCGAACGGGGGAGGGATTGTAGCAGAAAGCGAGGCCCAGAGAAGACCAGGCTGCTTTTTCAGGCAGCCTGGAAAAGGTCAATCAGCAGGCTCTGGCGGCAAGCGGCGTATAGCCATTACGCTGTGCGCTCTTGATCCAACTGAAAGAACCCATTAACGCGATCGCCGTCAGCAGAACATACTCAAGCGACATCGCATAAACGCCCTGTACTGCATGATTTCCAACGGGCAGTATTTGAGTAATTCATAGAGCACTGGGTCGCGTACGACCTGGCGTAGCCCTAAAAGCCAGTCGTCTGGAAATTCTGCGTTTTTCATTATGTTCATGGTATCTCGCCCCTTGTCAGAAAGGACAGGACCGCCGTCCCGCACATCCGAAATACGCCTGCTAAAAATGCCGCTTATCTCCCGGTTCATTAAATCAGGCGGGACATCTGTCCTGTAATGGCGAAGAGTATATGTCTGACGGCCTAAGGAGTGATAAAGTGACGGCCAATCTTTGCGACGTGAGAACACAATAATGGCAAAAATGGCAGCAGCACTGCATATCCTTGTAAAAGAAGAGAAACTGGCTTTAGATCTTCTGGAGCAAATTAAAAACGGCGGCGATTTTGAGAAGCTGGCGAAGAAGCATTCTATCTGCCCATCCGGTAAAAAAGGCGGTCATTTAGGCGAATTTCGTCAGGGCCAGATGGTTCCGGCATTCGATAAAGTAGTCTTTTCCTGCCCGGTACTGGAGCCAACCGGCCCGCTGCATACCCAGTTCGGTTACCACATCATTAAGGTATTGTATCGTAAATAAAAAGCCGGGTGGCGGCTACGCCTTACCCGGCCTACATCGTCTGCTTGATTTTGTAGGTCGGGTAAGCGCTAGCGCCCCCCGACAAGGTATATCAACCCGCTACCGCAATACGCTTCATATCCGTCATATAGCCGCGCAGTTTCTTACCTACCTGCTCAATCGCATGACTACGAATCGCGTCGTTCACGTCGCGAAGCTGTGCGTTGTCTACCGCGCCTTCCGGGATAGCACTACCCAGATCGCCCGGTTGCAATTCCGCCATAAACGGTTTCAGCAGCGGTACGCAAGCGTAAGAGAACAGGTAGTTACCGTATTCTGCGGTATCAGAGATAACCACGTTCATTTCGTACAGACGCTTACGGGCGATGGTGTTGGCGATCAGCGGCAGCTCGTGCAGTGATTCGTAGTAAGCGGATTCTTCGATGATGCCGGAATCCACCATAGTTTCGAACGCCAGCTCAACGCCCGCTTTCACCATCGCGATCATCAGCACGCCTTTATCAAAGTACTCCTGCTCGCCGATTTTGCCTTCATACTGCGGCGCGGTTTCGAACGCGGTTTTGCCGGTCTCTTCACGCCAGGTCAGCAGTTTCTTATCGTCGTTAGCCCAGTCAGCCATCATGCCGGAAGAGAATTCGCCGGAGATGATGTCATCCATGTGTTTCTGGAACAGCGGCGCCATGATCTCTTTCAGCTGTTCGGACAGCGCGTAAGCACGCAGTTTCGCCGGGTTAGACAGACGGTCCATCATCAGGGTGATGCCGCCCTGCTTCAGCGCTTCGGTGATGGTTTCCCAGCCGAACTGAATCAGTTTTTCCGCATAAGCCGGGTCGGTGCCTTCTGCCACCAGCTTGTCGAAACACAGCAGAGAACCGGCCTGCAGCATACCGCACAGGATGGTCTGCTCGCCCATCAGGTCGGATTTCACTTCCGCCACGAAAGAAGACTCCAGTACGCCCGCACGGTGACCGCCGGTCGCCGCCGCCCAGGCTTTCGCAATCGCCATGCCTTCGCCTTGCGGATCGTTTTCCGGGTGAACGGCGATCAGCGTCGGCACACCGAAGCCACGCTTGTATTCTTCACGTACTTCGGTGCCCGGACACTTCGGCGCTACCATCACTACGGTGATGTCTTTACGGATCTGCTCGCCCACTTCCACGATGTTGAAGCCGTGTGAATAGCCCAGCGCCGCGCCGTCTTTCATCAGCGGCTGTACGGAGCGCACCACGTCGGAGTGCTGTTTGTCTGGCGTCAGGTTAACCACCAGATCCGCCTGCGGGATCAGCTCTTCGTAGGTACCCACTTTGAAGCCGTTTTCGGTCGCTTTACGCCAGGAGGCACGCTTTTCAGCAATGGCTTCTTTACGCAGGGCGTAGGAAATATCCAGACCGGAGTCACGCATGTTCAGGCCCTGGTTCAGACCCTGAGCGCCACAGCCGACGATGACCACTTTTTTACCCTGAAGGTAGCTCGCGCCGTCGGCGAATTCGTCGCGGCCCATAAAGCGGCATTTACCCAGCTGTGCCAGCTGCTGGCGCAGATTCAGTGTATTAAAGTAGTTAGCCATGATGGTGTACTCCGTGATGTTGTGTGTCGCGCTTATTGTTCGGTTTACAGATTGCTATCTGTGCGAATGAACCCACATTACAACAGGAAATTTATTGCGGAAATTGATATATTCACAACGTTATGTTGCGGTTTATGCAACGTCAAAAACCGGAGGTCTGTCTGTGGATTTACGCGATCTAAAAACCTTCCTGCATCTGGCGGAAAGCCGCCATTTTGGCCGCAGCGCGCGGGCGATGCATGTCAGTCCTTCCACCCTTTCCCGACAGATTCAGCGGCTGGAAGAAGACCTCGGCCAGCCGCTGTTTGTGCGCGATAACCGTACGGTCACGCTGACCGAAGCGGGTGAAGAGCTGCGAGTGTTTGCCCAACAGACGCTTTTGCAGTACCAGCAGCTGCGCCATACCCTCGATCAGCAGGGGCCGTCCCTTTCCGGCGAACTCCATATCTTCTGTTCAGTGACCGCGGCATACAGCCACCTGCCGCCAATCCTCGACCGTTTTCGCGCCGAGCATCCCTCGGTGGAAATTAAGCTCACCACCGGCGACGCCGCCGATGCGATGGAAAAAGTAGTCACCGGCGAGGCCGATCTGGCAATCGCCGGCAAACCAGAAACGCTGCCCGGCGCAGTGGCGTTTTCGATGCTGGAAAATCTGGCGGTGGTGCTGATCGCCCCGGCGCTGCCCTGCCCGGTGCGTAATCAGGTTTCGGTCGACAAGCCAGACTGGTCGACGGTGCCGTTTATCATGGCCGACCAGGGGCCGGTACGCCGTCGCATTGAGCTATGGTTCCGCCGGCATAAAATCAGCAATCCGCAGATTTACGCCACCGTCGGCGGTCACGAAGCGATGGTCTCAATGGTGGCGCTGGGCTGCGGCGTGGCGCTGCTGCCGGAAGTGGTGCTGGAAAACAGCCCGGAGCCAGTGCGCAACCGGGTGATGATTTTAGAACGCAGCGATGAAAAAACGCCGTTTGAACTCGGCGTCTGCGCGCAAAAAAAGCGGCTGCATGAGCCGCTGATTGATGCGTTCTGGAAGATTTTACCGAATTAGTTTTACGGCCCTACCATTACCCGAACAGGCTTCCCAATACGGCTAAGCATATTCACCAGAGCATCAATGGTGAATTTGCTGCATTTCTTGTTGACGACATCCGAAACGCGCGGTCGGGATATATGCAAAACTGTAGCAACCTCGGCTTGCTTCATCTGGTTTCGCGTAATCCAGAGGGTAATTTCTTCCATGAGCTGTTCTTTAATGGCTAACGTGTTTTCGATTTCACTCAGGGAATCAGCGTAAAACTTTTCTGCGTCCTGCTTATCAAACCCCAAATCAGCAAAAACATTACCGCCAGATGGCGTCACATGGCGAATATCACTATCAGTTTTGGCAATCACAAGCTGTTTCTCCGTTGTTGCACCACCCGGTTATAACGCGTTCTGGCGATGTTCTTATCGTGCTGACTGGTTTGTTGCGTCTGTTTTTGGAAACTATGCAAAACGTAGAGTGCTTCTTCAAACTTAGCGACATACATAACGCGATAGATACCATTGTTGTCACGAATCCGAATTTCATTTACCCCAGCCCCAATTTCTGAAAACGGTTTCCAGTCATCGGGTTCAATTCCATACTGAATTTTGTGAAGCTGATAACCGACTGCTTTGCGTACCGTTATGGGAAAAGCCAGGAGATCCTCCAGAGAAGATCCCACCCATCGAATTTCTTTTTCATTGGAGAGAGCTCGGGTGAGTAACATAACATCCTTGTGTATAAAATTTTATACATTGTTTTTAGCAGATGCAAGTGATAGCGGTGCTAACGATATGGTGAGCCGAGTTTCACCACAAGCAGATTGGGCGCCTTCTGGAAAACGTCTCGCAAAATTAAATGAGTGGATGCTCCGGGCTGGCAGAAAAGCCCAATAACTGAGGGAAGATCATATCTGGATATCAGGCCCACTTTACTTTGTGGGCCTGAAAAACTAGACGCTGAATTAACCCGCCAGAAAGAACCGAAACGCCGGGTTATTGCTCTCATCATGGCATTCATAGCCCAGCTCATGCAGCCGGGTTTCGAAATCCGGCTCATGATCGCCTAACTCGAACGCCGCCAGCACGCGGCCATAATCGGTACCGTGGCTACGGTAATGGAATAGCGAAATATTCCAGTGCGTGCCAAGCGTATGCAGGAATTTGAGCAACGCGCCGGGCGACTCCGGAAATTCGAAACTATACAAACGCTCCTGTAATGGCTTGGAGGGGCGCCCGCCGACCATATAGCGCACATGCAGCTTCGCCATTTCATCGTCGGAGAGATCCACTACGCTATAACCGCCGTCGCACAGTTGGGTGATAATCTCTTTTCGTTCCTCCAGCCCCTGACTGACGCGTACGCCGACAAAAATACAGGCATTTTTCGCGTCGGCAAAACGGTAGTTAAATTCGGTGACCATACGCCCGCCAAGCAACTGACAGAATTTGAGGAAGCTCCCCTTTTCTTCCGGAATGGTCACCGCCAGTAGCGCTTCGCGCTGTTCCCCCAACTCGCAGCGTTCAGACACATAGCGCAAGCCGTGGAAGTTGACGTTGGCGCCGGAAAGGACGTGCGCCAGCCGTTCGCCGCGAATATTGTGCTGGGCGATATATTTTTTCATCCCCGCCAGCGCCAGCGCGCCGGACGGTTCCGCCACCGCACGCACATCTTCAAACAGATCTTTCATCGCCGCGCAGATAGCGTCGCTATCGACTGTAATAATGTCGTCGAGATATTCCTGGCACAGGCGGAAGGTTTCGTCGCCGATGCGTTTTACCGCCACGCCTTCAGCAAATAACCCAACGCGCGGGAGATCCACTGGATGACCGGCTTCCAACGCCGCTTTCAGGCAGGCGGAATCCTCCGCTTCGACGGCAATCACTTTGATTTGCGGCATCAATTGTTTGATCAGTACCGCTACGCCCGCCGCCAGGCCGCCGCCGCCAACCGGCACAAAGACACGATCGAGATGCGAATCCTGCTGAAGCAGTTCCAGCGCCAGCGTGCCCTGCCCGGCGATCACCATTGGGTGATCAAACGGCGGCACCCAGGTAAAACCCTGCTGCTGCGCCAGCTCAATAGCTTTCGCTTTCGCTTCATCAAAATTAGCGCCGTGCAACAGCACTTCGCCGCCAAAACCGCGTACCGCATCGACTTTAATATCCGCCGTTGCTTTTGGCATGACGATCAGCGACTTCACGCCAAGCCGCGCGGAGGAGAACGCCACGCCCTGCGCATGATTGCCCGCCGACGCGGTAATCACGCCGTGGGCTTTTTGTTCTTCGGTCAATCCGGCCATCATCGCGTAAGCGCCGCGCAGCTTAAAGCTATGTACCGGCTGCCGGTCTTCGCGTTTGACGAGAATAACGTTATCCAGACGTGACGAGAGCTTTTCCATTTTTTGCAGCGGCGTCACCTGCGCCGCTTCGTAT
This sequence comes from Salmonella sp. 32010601201800023SM, assembly GCF_017572235.1. Taxonomy (NCBI): domain Bacteria; kingdom Pseudomonadati; phylum Pseudomonadota; class Gammaproteobacteria; order Enterobacterales; family Enterobacteriaceae; genus Salmonella; species Salmonella sp. 32010601201800023SM. Next base: position 8,807 of record NZ_JAGEQS010000010.1, on the reverse strand, counting down.
ACTGGCGCGCGTAGCACCGCGCGCAGATACTCCGCCCCTTCCGGCGCGACTGACAGTGGTTGAGATTCCGCCATCATCAACCTCCCAGTTTCGATTTATCGCGCACCGCGCCTTTATCGGCGCTGGTCGCCAGGCTGGCGTAGGCACGCAGGGCAAACGAAACCTGACGCTGACGATTTTTAGGCGTCCAGGCTTTGTCGCCACGAGCTTCCTGCGCCTCGCGGCGTGCGGCGATTTCAGCCTCGCTCAACTGCAACTGAATGCTGCGGTTCGGGATATCAATCGCAATAGTGTCGCCATCTTCAATCAGCGCAATAGTGCCGCCGCTGGCCGCTTCCGGCGAGACGTGGCCGATGGAAAGACCCGAAGTACCGCCGGAGAAACGCCCATCGGTGATGAGCGCGCAGGCTTTGCCCAGCCCCATCGACTTCAGGAAACTGGTCGGATAGAGCATTTCCTGCATTCCCGGCCCGCCTTTCGGCCCTTCGTAGCGGATCACAACTACATCGCCTTCCACTACTTTGCCGCCGAGAATCGCCTCTACCGCGTCGTCCTGGCTTTCATACACTTTAGCCGGGCCGGTAAATTTAAGGATGCTGTCATCCACGCCTGCGGTTTTCACAATGCAGCCGTTTTCGGCGAAGTTGCCATACAGCACCGCCAGACCGCCGTCTTTGCTATAGGCATATTCCAGCGAGCGGATGCAACCCGCTGCGCGGTCGTCATCCAGCGAATCCCAGCGACAATCCTGAGAGAACGCCTGGGTAGTACGGATACCGGCAGGGCCAGCACGGAACATTTTTTTAACCGCTTCGTCCTGCGTAACCGTGATGTCGTACTGTTCCAGCGTTTGCGGCAGCGTCAGGCCTAATACGTTTTTCACGTTGCGGTTCAGCAGCCCGGCGCGATCCAGCTCGCCTAAAATACCCAGCACACCGCCGGCACGGTGAACGTCTTCCATATGGTATTTCTGGGTACTTGGCGCCACTTTACACAGCTGCGGCACCTTGCGGGACAGCTTGTCGATATCACTCATGGTGAAGTCGATTTCCGCTTCCTGCGCCGCCGCCAGCAGATGCAGAACGGTATTGGTCGAACCGCCCATCGCAATATCCAGCGTCATGGCGTTTTCAAACGCGGCTTTGCTGGCGATGTTACGCGGCAGTGCACTTTCGTCATCCTGCTCGTAATAGCGTTTAGTCAGTTCAACAATCCGCTTACCGGCATTGAGGAACAACTGCTTCCGGTCAGCATGGGTCGCCAGCAGCGAACCGTTGCCCGGCTGCGACAGGCCCAGTGCTTCGGTCAGGCAATTCATGGAGTTAGCGGTAAACATGCCGGAGCAGGAGCCGCAGGTTGGACAGGCGGAGCGTTCAACCTGGTTACTTTGATCGTCAGAGACTTTCGGGTCCGCTCCCTGAATCATGGCATCAACCAGATCCAGCTTGATAATTTTGTCTGAAAGCTTGGTTTTCCCGGCTTCCATCGGGCCGCCGGAGACAAAGATCACCGGAATATTCAGGCGCAGCGAGGCCATGAGCATCCCTGGGGTGATTTTGTCGCAGTTGGAGATACACACCATCGCGTCAGCGCAGTGAGCGTTCACCATGTACTCCACGGAGTCGGCGATCAGCTCGCGCGACGGCAGTGAATAGAGCATACCCCCGTGCCCCATGGCAATCCCGTCATCCACGGCAATAGTGTTGAACTCTTTCGCCACCCCGCCGGAAGCTTCAATCTGTTCGGCGACCAGCTTACCGAGATCGCGCAGATGAACGTGACCCGGCACAAACTGAGTGAATGAGTTCACCACGGCGATAATCGGTTTGCCAAAATCACTGTCGGTCATTCCGGTGGCGCGCCACAGCGCGCGGGCACCCGCCATATTACGACCATGGGTGGTGGTGGCGGAACGGTACTTAGGCATGCTTTATTTACTCCCCATCTTTTCCCTTCATACTTCACGCCACAGGTGCGTTGGCTGCCTCACTCACCCCAGTCACTTACTACAGTAAGCTTCTGGGGATTCGCTGCGTTGCCGCCTTCCTGTGACGCAAATTATTTTGGGAAAATATTAATTTTATTTATTATGAATTTACCGGATCCAACCAGCCCCATTTATCCTCGGTTTCTCCAGTGAAGAGACCAAAGAAGGCTTGTTGAATACGCTTGGTAACAGGGCCGCAACGGCCTTCACCTACCTGGATACCATCAACGCTGCGTACCGGAGTAATTTCTGCCGCGGTTCCGGACATAAACACTTCGTCGGCCAGATACAGCGATTCACGGGACAGCACCTGCTCACGCACTTCAATACCCAGCTCTTTCGCCAGTTTGATAATCGCGTCGCGAGTAATGCCTGGCAGCGCGGAAGAGGTAAACGGCGGAGTAAACAGCACGCCATCTTTTACCTCAAACAGGTTTTCACCTGCGCCTTCGGAGATATAGCCGTTTACATCCAGGGCGATGCCTTCCTGATAGCCGTGGCGGCGCGCTTCGCTACCCACCAGCAGTGAGGAGAGGTAGTTACCGCCCGCTTTCGCAGCGGTTGGAATGGTGTTCGGCGCAGCGCGATTCCAGGAAGAAACCATCGCATCGATCCCCTGATCCAGCGCTTCGGCGCCCAGGTATGCCCCCCACGGGAACGCGGCGATGATGACGTCAGTGGTGTATCCCGGGGGCGGGTTAACGCCCATACCGACATCGCCGACAAATACCAACGGACGGATATAGGCGCTGGTCAGGTTGTTTTTGCGGATCACTTCGCGGCAGGCTTCCATCAGCTCATCAATACTCTGGGAAACCGGAAAACGATAAATTTTTGCTGAGTCGCGCAGGCGCTGCATATGTTCACGATGACGAAACACTACCGGGCCTTTGTGAGAGTCGTAGCACCGAATCCCTTCAAATACCGACGTACCGTAGTGCAGCGCGTGAGACATTACGTGAACCTTCGCGTCTTCCCAGCGCACCATCTCGCCATTGAACCAAATGTAATCAGCTTTTTTCGTCGTCATTTTTCTTCCTTTTGCGCTCAGGCGCGGATTTGTTGTGATGTGGCAGCGCTCTGGCAGATTGCGACATGCGCAACATCTACCAGTTTACTTAACTGACTAAACAGTAAGTCGACCGACCGGGGACTGGCAACGGTCAATTCAATATTTATATTCTGCGCATCGGTCGCGGCTTCCATATTCATGGAGCACACCTGAAAACCACGATGGCGCACCACGCGTAAAACACGTTCTAAGGTTTCTGGATTAAAGCGTGCCGATACATTGACCTGATGTTGCATCATGATAATTTCTCCAGCATTTCAGAGTTACTGGCGCCAGGCGGCACCAACGGCCAGACATTTTCAAGTTCGTCGATTGAGACGTGAAGCAGGTACGGCCCTTCGCTTGCCAACATAGTGTCGAGTGCCGCTTCAACCTGGTCTTTACGAGTAATGTGCTGGCCTGGAATGCCGAAGGCGCTGGCCAGCATGAGGAAATCGGGGTTATCGGTCAGGGTGGTTTCGCTATATCGCTCCTGGAAAAACAGTTGCTGCCATTGTCGAACCATCCCTAACCGCTGGTTGTCGAGTAAGACTATCTTCAACGGTAACTGCTTGCGTTTTACGGTGCCCAACTCCTGAACATTCATCATGAAGGAGCCGTCACCGGAGATACAGATAACGGTATCATTCGGTCGCGCTACCTGCGCACCAACGGCCGCCGGTAAGCCGAATCCCATCGTCCCCAGACCGCTGGAGGTGATGAAGTTCTCCGGGCGGGTGTAAGTCATATGCTGGGCTGACCACATCTGATGCTGCCCCACATCCGTCGTCACCACGCTGTCTGCGGGTTTGCGTTCCGACAATTGCTTCAACAACAACGGCGCATAGATAGTCTCGCCAGGATGGTCATAGCGCCAGGCGTGTTCTGCGCGCAGCTCTGCACAGGACTGACGCCATGCGTCGATCTTCAGCGGTTGCTGTAATGCCGGCAACAGCGAATTTAAATCGCCCTGCAACGCGACGTGTGCCTGACGCAGTTTGTTCATTTCCGCCGGGTCGATATCCATATGGATTACGCTGGCGTTCGGCGCAAACGTATTCAGCTTACCGGTCACCCGGTCATCAAAACGTGCACCCACTGCGATCAGTAAATCACACTCTTGCACCGCGAAATTAGCCGCTTTAGTACCGTGCATTCCCAGCATGCCCAGATAGTACGGATAATCAGCTTCAACAGCCCCCAGCCCTTTCAGCGTGCAGGTAACTGGCATTTGCGTTACCGCGATAAATTTACGCAGCGCCGGAACTGCCTGCGCCATACCAACACCACCGCCGACGTACAGCATGGGTTTTTTCGCCTGTTCCAGCATCTGGCGCGCCTGTTCAACATCAGCCTGCGGGAAGGTCGCTTCGTTATCAACGGTAGTAAACCAGGGTTCCAGCTCACCGCTGGCCAACTGGATATCTTTCGGGATATCCACCAGAACCGGGCCAGGACGGCCAGCGTTGGCGACTTCAAAAGCCTCCGCCATGATACGAGGCAGCTCTGCCAGCGACTGCACCAGGAAGCTGTGTTTGGTACAGGCCAGCGACAGGCCTAACACATCCACCTCCTGGAACGCATCAGTGCCGATGAACGGGGCAGAAACCTGACCCGTGATCGCGACGACGGGGACCGAATCTAACAACGCATCCGCCAGGCCAGTGATCAGGTTAGTGGCGCCAGGGCCGGAAGTGGCGATACAAACACCGGTTTTGCCGGTAGAACGGGCATAACCGATTGCCGCCATTGCGGCACCCTGCTCGTGTCGGCACAACAAATGCTCCACACCACCGTCATACAACGCGTCGTAAACCGGCATAATTGCGCCGCCAGGATAACCAAATACGGTTTTCACCCCCTGCGCTCGCAAAGCATGTACCACCCACTGTGCCCCGTTCATAGTTACATCCCCGTCGTAAATCTTGAGAAACAGAATTTTATGCTGTTATTCACGCTCTGCTCCTCGCTTAAGTTTTTCAGGCCAAAAAAAACCCCCGGACCTTTCGGTGCGGGGGTCTTAGTTCGTTAAGGCTTGATTTCTAAGCCTTTCCTCGTCCAAGTGCAGCCCCGCACGGTGGGATAATAATCACCACCACGCTAATCACGACCAGGCTAATCACTCGTAGAAGGGCTGTCATTTTTGTCTATTCTTGCATCTTGTTCGAAGGAATACCTAAAGAGTTACCATAGGTTTTGCCAATAGCACAAGATATTTTTTTAACCACGTTTCAGATAATGCAGGTGAATGCCTAAAAGTGCTTTGTTTTTTATAAGAAAAATTAGCAACTGAAAAATTTTCACGTTTTCCTCCCCCTTTTGGCGCACTCTACACCCTGTTTTCCTTCTTTTCGCTTCTGCGAGCGTTCTTCCAGTTTGATGTTTCTTACCTGAAAATGACGCCAAAATTCAGGAATCAGCTACTAAAAAACAAAAAGTCAGTAATTCGATTTTCTCTTCTATTCCGCATAATCCACGTAACAGGAGGGATTATGTCACTGGCGATTGTTCATACCCGCGCCGCACTTGGCGTCAATGCGCCGCCTATCACTATAGAGGTGCATATCAGTAATGGATTACCGGGATTAACCATGGTTGGCCTACCGGAAACCACGGTAAAAGAGGCGCGTGACCGGGTACGTAGTGCGATTATTAATAGCGGATATGAATTTCCGGCTAAAAAAATAACCATTAACCTTGCTCCAGCCGATCTACCGAAAGAGGGCGGAAGGTATGACCTGCCTATTGCTGTTGCGCTTCTGGCCGCGTCTGAGCAGCTTACAGCGTCGAATCTTGAGGCATATGAGCTGGTGGGTGAGTTAGCGCTTACAGGCGCATTACGCGGCGTTCCTGGCGCAATATCAAGTGCAACGGAAGCCATCAAGGCCGGCAGAAATATTATCGTCGCAACAGAGAACGCGGCGGAGGTTGGGCTTATCAGCAAAGAAGGTTGTTTTATCGCCGATCATCTACAAACCGTCTGCGCCTTTCTGGAAGGGAAACACGCCCTGGAAAGACCTTTAGCTCAGGATATGGCATCGCCTACCGCAACTGCCGATCTTCGCGATGTGATCGGTCAGGAGCAGGGTAAACGCGGCCTGGAGATTACAGCGGCAGGGGGACATAATCTGCTATTGATCGGCCCGCCGGGTACGGGTAAAACCATGCTGGCCAGTCGACTGAGCGGGATTCTTCCACCATTAAGCAATGAAGAGGCGTTGGAAAGCGCCGCGATCCTCAGTCTGGTTAATGCCGATACGGTACAAAAACGATGGCAGCAACGCCCCTTTCGCTCACCTCATCATAGCGCCTCACTTACTGCTATGGTCGGCGGCGGCGCAATACCCGCCCCGGGAGAGATATCGCTGGCGCACAACGGAATTTTGTTCCTTGATGAATTGCCTGAATTTGAGCGACGCACACTGGATGCGCTACGTGAACCTATAGAATCCGGTCAAATTCATTTATCCCGTACCAGAGCGAAAATAACGTACCCTGCCAGGTTCCAGTTAATCGCCGCAATGAATCCCAGCCCGACCGGACATTATCAGGGAAACCATAATCGCTGCACGCCAGAACAGACACTACGTTACCTTAATAGGTTGTCAGGCCCGTTTCTTGATCGTTTTGACCTTTCGCTTGAGATACCGCTTCCTCCGCCCGGGATTCTTAGCCAACACGCCTCAAAGGGTGAGAACAGCGCTACGGTAAAAAAGCGGGTCATCGCCGCCCATGAACGGCAGTACCGACGCCAGAAGAAGTTAAACGCGCGTCTGGAGGGTCGCGAAATCCAAAAATACTGTGTTTTGCATCACGATGACGCCCGCTGGCTTGAAGACACGCTGGTGCATCTTGGATTATCCATTCGCGCCTGGCAGCGTTTACTAAAAGTGGCCAGAACCATTGCCGACATAGAACTGGCTGACCAGATCTCGCGTCAGCATTTGCAGGAGGCGGTAAGCTATCGGGCGATAGACAGGTTGTTAATTCATTTGCAAAAGCTGCTGGCGTAAAAAAAGGGCATTACGCCCTTTTTATTAATCATCAGCTTCGGTGTAGTCTTCTGCGCCTTCAACTTGCGGCTTGCCGCCAGACAAGGTGTGGAAGCGTTTTGGACGCTTGATACGCGTCATATACTTGGACCAGACGCGTTCTGCATCCGTTACCGGCTCGCGTTCACCGCGACATACCGCTACAAACAGCTTCTCTTCTTCAGTCACAGGCTCACGCTTGCCAAGATCCAGATCATTAAAGGCATGACCATGACGCTCAAGCAGTTGTGCCTCTTTAATCGTGAAATCACCGTGACGAGAGAATCCACGTGGATAATGTTTATTGTCAAAATATCGATTAGTCGTCGTAAAGCTTTCCGCCATCCTGCACGCTCCTAATTCTTTGTCTGAGCTATTTATGGCGCGGAGTATTAGTTACGCTTGACAGAGTGTAAAACAAAACATTTAAATCATAACGACAAATAATTTTGTGGAGAGCACAGTGGATACGGAATTGTTAAAAACTTTCCTGGAAGTTAGCCGGACACGCCATTTCGGGCGGGCCGCAGAAGCACTTTACCTGACGCAATCCGCGGTGAGCTTTCGTATCAGGCAACTGGAGAATCAACTGGGCGTAAACCTTTTTACGCGGCACAGAAACAATATCCGTTTAACCACGGCTGGCGAAAAACTTTTACCGTATGCGGAAACGCTGATGAATACGTGGCAGGCGGCACGTAAAGAGGTGGCGCATACCTCACGCCATAACGAGTTTTCCATCGGCGCCAGCGCGTCTTTATGGGAGTGTATGCTTAACGCCTGGCTGGGGCGACTGTACCAACTACAGGAGCCGCAAAGCGGCCTGCAGTTCGAAGCCAGAATCGCTCAACGGCAATCGCTTGTGAAGCAACTTCATGAACGCCAGCTTGATCTCCTCATTACTACCGAAGCGCCCAAAATGGATGAGTTCAGCAGTCAGCTGTTAGGGCACTTCACTTTGGCGTTATATTGCAGCAGCCCTGCCCGTAAGAAATCAGAACTCAATTATCTGCGGCTGGAGTGGGGACCAGACTTCCAACAGCATGAAACAGGGCTGATCGCAGCAGATGAAGTGCCGGTATTAACAACCAGCTCAGCCGAACTCGCCCGACAGCAGCTTAGCGCATTAAATGGCTGTAGCTGGCTTCCTGTAAACTGGGCAAATGAAAAGGGCGGATTACATACCGTTGCCGACAGCGCAACGCTTTCACGGCCACTATACGCTATTTGGCTGCAAAACAGCGATAAATACTCGCTGATCTGCGATCTGTTAAAAACGGATGTGCTGGATGAACAATGAAAATGATGAAAAGAAAAAGAAGGGAACTTACGATTACCTGATCAGATAATCAGGTAATTTTAGGCAAAAAAAAATCCTTAGCATCTGCTAAGGATTATTTCTGGCAGGGGCGGAGAGACTCGAACTCCCAACACCCGGTTTTGGAGACCGGTGCTCTACCAATTGAACTACGCCCCTAATTAGGGTGGCGGAACGGACGGGACTCGAACCCGCGACCCCCTGCGTGACAGGCAGGTATTCTAACCAACTGAACTACCGCTCCACCGAATTCTTTTACAACCACTGATTTTTACATCAGTTTACTGCTTAATTTGATGCCTGGCAGTTCCCTACTCTCGCATGGGGAGACCCCACACTACCATCGGCGCTACGGCGTTTCACTTCTGAGTTCGGCATGGGGTCAGGTGGGACCACCGCGCTACGGCCGCCAGGCAAATT
>NZ_JAGEQS010000001.1:1118075-1467676 GCF_017572235.1 Salmonella sp. 32010601201800023SM | reverse complement strand
CCGAGGGCCAGACGGTGGCCGAAGGCGATGTGCTGCTGATTCTGGAAGCCATGAAGATGGAAACCGAAATCCGCGCCGCGCAGGCCGGCACCGTCCGCGGTATCGCGGTGAAGTCCGGGGACGCGGTTTCCGTCGGCGACACCCTGATGACGCTGGCGTAACGGAGAACTGAAATGGAAAGTCTGAACGCCCTGCTTCAGGGCATGGGGCTGATGCACCTTGGCGCAGGCCAGGCCATCATGCTGCTGGTGAGCCTGCTGCTGCTGTGGCTGGCGATTGCGAAGAAGTTCGAGCCGTTGTTGTTGCTGCCGATTGGCTTCGGCGGGCTGCTCTCCAACATCCCGGAAGCGGGCATGGCGCTGACCGCGCTGGAGAGCCTGCTGGCGCATCACGACGCCGGGCAGCTGGCGGTGATTGCCGCGAAGCTTAACTGCGCGCCGGACGTGCACGCCATTAAAGAGGCATTAGCGCTGGCGCTGCCGTCGGTGCAGAGCCAGATGGAGAACCTGGCGGTGGACATGGGCTACACGCCGGGGGTGCTGGCGTTGTTCTACAAAGTGGCGATTGGCTCCGGTGTCGCGCCGCTGGTCATCTTTATGGGCGTGGGCGCGATGACCGACTTCGGCCCGCTGCTGGCCAACCCGCGCACCCTGCTGCTCGGCGCGGCGGCGCAGTTCGGTATCTTCGCCACGGTGCTGGGGGCGCTGACGCTGAACTACTTCGGCCTGATTTCCTTCACCCTGCCGCAGGCGGCGGCCATCGGCATTATCGGCGGCGCGGACGGCCCGACGGCGATTTATCTGTCGGGCAAGCTGGCGCCGGAGCTGCTGGGGGCCATCGCGGTGGCGGCGTACTCGTATATGGCGCTGGTGCCGTTAATCCAGCCGCCGATTATGAAAGCGCTGACCACGGAGACGGAGCGGAAAATCCGCATGGTGCAGCTGCGCACGGTGAGTAAGCGGGAAAAAATCCTCTTTCCGGTGGTGCTGTTACTACTGGTGGCGCTGCTGCTGCCGGACGCGGCGCCGCTGCTGGGGATGTTCTGCTTTGGCAATCTGATGCGTGAAAGCGGCGTGGTGGAGCGTCTGAGCGACACGGTACAGAACGGGCTGATTAATATCGTGACCATCTTCCTCGGGCTGTCGGTGGGCGCAAAACTGGTGGCGGACAAGTTCCTGCAGCCGCAGACGCTGGGCATTCTGCTGCTGGGGGTGATTGCGTTTGGTATCGGGACGGCGGCCGGGGTGCTGATGGCGAAGCTGCTGAACCTGTGCAGTAAGAACAAAATCAACCCGCTTATCGGTTCGGCGGGGGTGTCGGCGGTACCGATGGCGGCCCGCGTATCGAACAAAGTGGGGCTGGAATCAGACCCGCAGAACTTCCTGCTGATGCACGCGATGGGCCCGAACGTGGCGGGGGTAATTGGCTCGGCCATTGCCGCGGGCGTGATGCTGAAATACGTGCTGGCAATGTAAATCTGTTCCTTTCCCGGAGGCGGCGCGTTGCGCCTGTCCGGGCTACCGGATTGCATGGATCTGTAGCCCGGACAGATGCGCAGCATCGCCTCCGGGAATGTCCCATAAGGAGACTTTGATGAATGAAACCATAGCATTTCGTCCGGAAGGCCGGGCATCGACAAAAGATGTGGTTGTCAATTACACGCTGGCGTCACTGGACGAGCTTGAACAACTGCACCCGGCGCTGAATCTGCTGGCGCACCCGTCAATCGTCCGTGGCAGCCATGATTTCTTTGTCCGTTGTTATGACGCGGGCATACAGCATGCGCAGGCCGGGGCGGCTGAAACGGTAGCGGTTTTGCCTGATTCGCTGCCACAAGAACGGCAAAGGAGCGGGCTGCTGTGTGCCGCAGCAGGTCGTCTGGATGCCCTGCGCCAGCCGCTGACGCACAATCGTTTATGTGACCTGGCCAGTCAGTTCTGTGCTGGCATGGCAGATGTTGACAGCGAAACCCGCAGCGGTTTTTATACCGTGCGCAGCATATCGCTGCCGGTTTACCGGCGGCTGTTGCGGGATCAACATTCTCACGGTGTCTGCCTGCAGCAGGCTCTGCTGCACCTGCTGGCCTGGAAGAGCGATTCTCCCTGGGCGCGGCAGCAGGCGCAGCGGCTGCTCTGGCAGGGCGGCGTGCTGGGCGATAAAGGTGAGTTTGCGCTTATGACGCTGGATGATGAACTGCGGGAGCGCCAGATTGAGTGGCCCGGGCTGTGGTCGCTGCTGGCCGTCACCGGGTTTCTGGCGAAATTCCCTGCCGGACCGATATTTGCTGACTGAAAAATGAGGACTGCTGACAATTATCTATTGTGTTGGCATTTCTGCGAGAGGCAGCTAGCGCTTTGCCTGACTTACGAAATGAGAATATCAACAGATTACGTACTTTTTGTAGGTCCGTGGTTGGAACATTGCCACCTGGTTACATTTTGTCAGCAGCCTCAAGCGTGGATGGCTCCACGCTTTTTTTGTCTATGGAAAACCCCCAGCCAGGCCCTGTCTCTTGATCAGGAGGTCTGATCAAGAGACAGGGCTATGCCGGAGGATATTTATTGGAAACCGATGAGATAGCCCACCGTGTCATCAATCGAAATATAAATAAATATATAACGAAATAATTCGGCGCTATAATTCTCCTCTGATTAATAACGTAGCCCGAACCATGACCTGTCAGGACAAATCACTTTTAGCCCCCGGTTTCGCTTCCACGCCCGTCATTCCGCGCTATCGCCAGCTCATACGCAAACGGGCCGTGCTCATGTTAGCTATTGCGCTGGCGATGATGGCTTCACTGATGGTGGATGTAACCTGTGGGTCTTCTGGTTTACCGCTCAGTGCGCTGTGGCAGGCGCTTTTCCAGCCGGAAAAGGTGAATGCGGGCATACACGTTATTGTCTGGGATATTCGTTTACCCTATGCCCTGATGGCGCTGCTGGTAGGCATGGCGTTAGGGTTAGCGGGCGCCGAAATGCAAACCATTTTAAATAATCCGCTGGCGACGCCGTTTACCCTCGGCGTATCGTCCGCGGCGGCTTTTGGCGCTGCGCTGGCGATTGTGTTGGGGATCGGTATTCCCGGTATTCCTGCCGCCTGGTTTATCCCGGCCAATGCGTTCATCTTTGCGCTTTTATCCGCGTTACTCCTGGACGGTATTACCCGTTGGACAGGCGTCGCCGCATCCGGAGTGGTGTTGTTCGGTATTGCGCTAGTATTCACCTTTAACGCGTTGGTCGCCATTATGCAGTTTGTGGCTGATGAAGATACGCTGCAGGGGCTGGTATTCTGGACGATGGGGAGCCTGGTCCGCGCGTCGTGGGAAAAATTGGGCGTACTGGCCGTGGTGTTTATTGTTGTGCTTATGTGCGCGTTACGAAGCGCCTGGCAACTCACGGCATTACGTCTGGGCGAAGAGAGGGCGATGAGCTTTGGGATTCATGTCCGCCGTTTACGCCTGCTGTCATTGTTGCGTATCAGCTTGTTATCAGCGCTGACGGTAGCTTTCGTCGGGCCGATTGGTTTTATTGGTCTCGTTGCGCCGCACATTGCGCGAATACTTTTGGGGGAAGATCACCGTTTCTACCTTCCGGGCAGCGTGCTGATAGGCGGGCTGGTGTTATCGCTGGCCTCTATTGCGGCGAAAAATAGTATTCCGGGCGTCATGGTGCCGGTGGGGATTGTCACCTCGCTGGTCGGGGTTCCGTTCTTTTTAAGCGTTGTATTGCGACATCGGGGGAGTCTCTGATGCGCGGGTTAATGCTCCGCTCATTTAGCGCCAGCTATTCCACTCAGCCGGTTATTGCAGATCTCAACGTTCCCTTACTGCCGCGCGGGAAAATTACCATTTTGCTGGGGCCGAACGGCTGTGGTAAATCGACGTTACTACGTTCGCTGGCCGGGCTGAATAACGCCGACGGCGAGGCGCTGCTTGATGGCGAAGATCTCATGTCGTTATCGTTTGCCGAGCGGGCGCAGAAAGTTGTATTTTTGCCGCAGTCATTACCGCAGGGCGTACATCTGCATGTACTGGAGTCGATTATCGTGGTACTGCGGGCATCAGGCGGCAGAGACAATGCGCAGGGCAGAGCGCAGATACTGGCTATCCTTGAGCAATTGGGCATAACGCATCTGGCGTTGCAGTATCTCGACCAGCTTTCCGGCGGTCAGCGGCAGTTAGTGGGTCTGGCGCAATCGCTGATTCGTCGCCCTGAACTTCTGTTGCTGGATGAGCCGCTCAGCGCGCTGGATTTAAACTATCAGTTTCACGTAATGGATCTCGTGCGTCGGGATACCCAGGCGCAAAATAGGGTGACGATAGTCGTGGCGCATGACATTAATATTGCACTGCGTCATGGTGACCATGTCCTGATGCTAAAAGACGGCAGGCTGGTCGCCAGCGGCGCGCCGGAGACGGTGATTACTGCGGAGCGTCTGGCTGAAGTGTACCGGGTACGAGGACGCGTGGAGCGCTGTTCGCAGGGGAAATTGCAGGTGGTGCTGGACGGCGTGATCGCTGTTTAAGACATATTGCCTGATGGCGCTGCGCTTATCCGGCCTACCCATTGCTCGTAGGCCGGATAAGGCAGTTATACCGCCATCCGGCAAAGGTGATTACTTCGCTTTACCCTGATTCGCCACGGCAGCCGCTTTCGCAGCGATCTCGTCAGCGTTGCCCAGATAGTAATGTTTGATCGGCTTGAAGTTTTCGTCGAACTCATACACCAGCGGCACGCCGGTCGGGATGTTTAACTCAAGAATCTCATCTTCACTCATGTTATCCAGGTATTTCACCAGCGCACGCAATGAGTTACCGTGAGCGGCGATGATCACGCGCTCACCGCTCTTCATACGCGGCAGGATGGTGTCGTTCCAGTAAGGAATAACGCGGTCGATGGTCAGCGCCAGACTTTCGGTCAACGGCAGCTCTTTCTCGCTCAGTTTGGCATAACGTGGATCGTGACCCGGATAACGCTCATCATCTTTGGTCAGTTCCGGCGGCGTCACGGCAAAACCGCGGCGCCACTGCTTAACCTGCTCGTCACCATATTTTTCGGCCGTTTCCGCTTTATTCAGCCCCTGCAACGCGCCATAGTGACGTTCATTGAGTTTCCAGGATTTTTCCACCGGCAGCCACGCCTGATCCAGTTCATCCAGTACGTTCCACAGCGTATGGATAGCGCGTTTCAGTACGGAAGTGTAGGCAAAATCAAAGCTGAAACCTTCTTCTTTTAGCAGTTTACCCGCTGCTTTTGCTTCGCTTACGCCTTTTTCAGACAGGTCAACATCATACCAGCCGGTGAAACGGTTCTCTTTGTTCCATTGACTTTCACCGTGACGTACCAGAACCAGCTTAGTTACAGCCATACTCTCACTCCTATAAATCATATGTAATGATAATAATTCTCATTATATTGCCGCGAGGTGTTGGCGGCAATGCTTACGCATAACCATAGCGAAAATAGTGGCGCAGTGTAAGGTTCTTGTGAACTCAGAGTTGCGATTTTGTCTTTAAGTGGTGGAGGTTTGAGCAGGGCAATGGCGCGTAGGCCCGATAAGCTTGCGTCATCGGGCATGTAGCGGCATATCGTTAGAACGGAATAAACTGATACTCGGTCAGGCTGGCGTACTCCTCGCCAGGGCGAAGGATACAGTCAGGCTGCGGCCATTCAGGATGATTCGGACTGTCCGGCAGCAGTTCGCTTTCCAGCGCCAGCCCTTGCCAGTCGGCATAAGGTTCCGGCCCGCGGGAAGGTGTACCCGCCAGATAATTGCCGGAATAAAACTGCAACGCCGGGGCGGTGGTGTAAACCATCATTTGTAGCTTTCCATCCTGTGACCACAGACGGGCCGCCGGCTTTTTGCCATCACCCTGCGTCTGTAGCAGGAAAGCATGATCGTAGCCTTTAACCTTGCGCTGATCGTCATCGGCGAGAAATTCACTGGCAATGACTTTTGGCATCCGGAAGTCAAACGAGGTATTGGCTACCGATTTTAGCCCCTGGCGTGGAATACCGGATTCATCTACCGGCAGATACTCATCCGCCAGAATTTGCAGCTTATGTTGGCGCACGTCGGTCCGATCGCCGTCCAGATTAAAATAGACGTGGTTGGTCAAATTCACCGGACAGGGTTTATCGACCGTCGCCCGGTAGGTGATGGATATTCTATTGTCATCGGTCAGACGATATTGCGCCGTGGCGCAAAGATGGCCAGGAAAGCCCTGGTCGCCGTCATCAGAGGTGAGCGCGAATAATACCTGGCGATCGTTCTGGTTCACAATTTGCCAGCGGCGCTTGTCAAAGCCTTCCGGTCCGCCGTGTAGCTGGTTCTCGCCCTGACTTGGGCTTAACTGTACGGTTTCGCCGGCAAACGTATAGCGGCTATTGGCGATACGGTTCGCGTAACGGCCAATAGAGGCGCCGAGGAATGACGTCTGTTCAGGGTAGTGTTCCGGGCTGGCGCAGCCCAGCAATGCTTCCCGAACGCTGCCGTCAGACAGCGGAATACGGGCGGAAAGAAGAGTGGCTCCCCAGTCCATCAGCGTTACCACCATCCCTGCGCTGTTGCGCAGGGTTAGCAGGCGGTACGGTTGACCATCGGGGGCCAGTGCGGGCGTTTCATTTAGCACTGTCCTGCTCCTTGTGACGGTTTGCATACATAAAAGGTTTCTTTGATTCCGGTTTTCGCTTCGTACTGTTGCGCAACGGCCTGCTGCACAGCGGGAACCAGATCTTCCGGGATCAGCGCGACAACACAGCCGCCAAAGCCGCCGCCGGTCATGCGCACGCCGCCTCGATCGCCGATGGTCGCTTTGACGATGTCTACCAGCGTGTCTATCTGCGGGACGGTAATTTCGAAATCATCGCGCATTGAGGCATGGGACTCCGCCATCAGTTGGCCCATACGTTGCAAATCACCTTTCTCCAGCGCGCTTGCCGCTTCAACGGTGCGCGCATTTTCGCTCAATACATGGCGAACGCGTTTTGCGACTACCGGGTCCAGTTCGCTGGCGACGGCATTGAACGCCTCAAGGCTGACATCGCGCAGGGCCGGCTGCTGGAAGAAACGGGCGCCGGTTTCGCACTGTTCACGACGGGTATTATACTCGCTGCCTACCAGCGTGCGCTTAAAGTTACTGTTGATGATCACCACGGCGACACCTTTCGGCATGGAAACCGCTTTGGCACCGAGCGTACGGCAATCAATCAGCAACGCATGATCTTTTTTGCCGAGCGCAGAGATGAGCTGATCCATAATGCCGCAGTTACAGCCGACAAACTGGTTCTCGGCCTCTTGTCCGTTGAGCGCAATTTGCGCGCCGTCCAGCGGCAGGTGATAAAGCTGCTGGAAGACTGTGCCCACCGCCACTTCCAGCGAGGCGGAGGAGCTTAACCCGGCGCCCTGCGGCACATTGCCGCTGATGACCATATCCACGCCGCCAAACGCGTTGTTACGCTGTTGCAGGTGTTTCACTACGCCGCGCACATAGTTAGACCACTGCTGGCTATCGTGGGTCACGATCGGCGCATCCAGTGAAAATTCGTCCACCTGATTGTCGTAATCGGCGGCAATCACCCGTACGGTACGATCGTCGCGCGGCGCACAGCTAATTACGGTCTGGTAATCGATAGCGCAGGGCAGAACAAAACCATCATTGTAATCAGTGTGCTCGCCGATCAGATTGACGCGGCCTGGCGCCTGAATCGTGTGGGTAGCAGGGTAGCCGAAAATTTCAGCAAACAGCGCGCGCGTTTTCTCTTTCAGATTCATTTTTATACTCCGGATTCGCGAAAATGGATGTCGCTGACCGCGCGCAGGCGTTCAGCCGCTTGTTCTGCGGTTAAATCACGCTGGGTTTCCGCCAGCATTTCATAGCCGACCATAAATTTGCGGACGGTCGCAGAGCGCAGCAGCGGCGGATAAAAGTGTGCGTGCAACTGCCAGTGTGCGTTTTCTTCACCGTTAAACGGCGCGCCGTGCCAGCCCATTGAGTAGGGGAAGGAACACTGGAACAGGTTGTCATAACGACTGGTCAGCTTTTTCAACGCCAGCGCCAGAGAGTCGCGCTGCTCGTCGCTTAAATCGGTAATGCGCAGGACATGCGTTTTGGGTAACAGTAGCGTTTCGAACGGCCACGCCGCCCAGTAAGGCACCACCGCCAGCCAGTGTTCGGTTTCGACCACGGTGCGGCTGCCGTCCGCCAGTTCTCGCTGGACATAATCCACCAGCATTGGCGAACGCTGTTCGGCGAAATAGGCTTTTTGTAAACGATCTTCGCGTTCGGCCTCATTCGGCAGGAAGCTGTTGGCCCAGACCTGTCCATGCGGATGCGGGTTCGAACAGCCCATCGCCGCGCCTTTATTTTCAAAGACCTGCACCCACGGATAGGTTTTGCCTAACTCGGCGGTCTGCGTCTGCCAGGTTCTGACGATTTCCGTCAGCGCGGGCAGGCTCAACTCCGGCAGCGTTTTACTGTGATCGGGAGAAAAGCAGATCACGCGGCTGGTGCCGCGCGCGCTCTGACAGCGCATCAGCGGATCGT
Source organism: Salmonella sp. 32010601201800023SM (assembly GCF_017572235.1). Classification (NCBI taxonomy): domain Bacteria; kingdom Pseudomonadati; phylum Pseudomonadota; class Gammaproteobacteria; order Enterobacterales; family Enterobacteriaceae; genus Salmonella; species Salmonella sp. 32010601201800023SM. Next base: position 1,459,128 of record NZ_JAGEQS010000001.1, on the reverse strand, counting down.
GGCTGTCCGGCGCATCCGGCGTATCGGCCATCAGCGCCGCGAAATCGTTAGTAAAGACGTAAGTCCCTTTGTAATCGGGATTTTTATCGCCGGTGACACGCGTATTGCCCGCACACAAGAAGCAGTCCGGATCGTGGGCCGGCAGCATTTGCTGAGACGGCGTTTCCTGCGCCCCCTGCCAGGGGCGTTTTGCGCGATGCGGCGAAACCAGAACCCACTGGCCGGTAAGCGGGTTATAACGGCGATGCGGATGATCGATGGGATTAAATGGGGTCATAACAACGTCCTTAATCTGGGTATCCCTGCGGATGGCGTGACTGCCAGTGCCAGGTGTCCTGCGCCATTTCGTCAAGCGTGCGGGTGACGCGCCAGTTCAGCTCGCGATCGGCTTTGCTGGCATCCGCCCAATACGCCGGGAGATCGCCGTCGCGGCGCGGCGCGAAGTGGTAATTAATGGGTTTACCGCAGGCTTTACTAAAGGCGTTGACCACATCCAGGACGCTACTGCCGACACCCGCGCCGAGGTTATAAATATGTACGCCGGATTTGTCCGCCAGTTTTTCCATTGCCACGACGTGCCCGTCGGCTAAGTCCATAACGTGAATGTAATCGCGTACGCCGGTGCCATCCTCGGTCGGGTAATCATTGCCGAAAACGGCGAGCGATTCGCGACGACCCACGGCGACCTGGGCGATATAGGGCATCAGGTTATTCGGAATACCTTGCGGATCTTCTCCCATGTCGCCCGACGGGTGCGCGCCGACCGGGTTGAAATAACGCAGCAGCGCAATACTCCACTCCGGCTGGGCTTTTTGCAGATCGGTGAGGATCTGTTCTACCATCAATTTACTTTTGCCGTAGGGGCTTTGCGGCGTGCCGGTAGGAAAACTTTCGACGTAAGGAATTTTGGGCTGATCGCCATAAACGGTGGCAGAGGAGCTAAAAATAAGGTTTTTAACGTTGGCCGCACGCATGGCGCTGACCAACCGTAGCGTACCGTTGACGTTGTTGTCATAGTACTCCAGCGGCCTGGCGACCGATTCGCCGACGGCTTTCAGGCCGGCAAAGTGAATCACGGTATCAATCGCGTGATCGTGCAGAATTTCGGTTATAAGCGCTTCGTTGCGAATATCGCCTTCGACAAAGGTCGGGTGCTTACCGCCCAGACGTTCAATAACGGGCAGCACGCTGCGCTTGCTGTTGCAGAGGTTATCGAGGATGACGACGTCATGACCATTTTGCAGCAATTGTACGCAGGTATGACTTCCAATGTAACCGCTACCACCTGTAACCAATACTCTCATAATTCGCTCCGTTAAGCCTATGGTATGGAATAACCATAGCATAACAAAGATGCGAAAAGTGTGACATGTAATAAATTAGTGGAATCGTTTACACGCTGGTGATTTTACGCATTTATATCAATTAAATGATTACAAATCATCTGGCTTGAGAATGCTTCTGCTTTTTATCCGAAAAAAAGGCGCGTTACGCGCCTGGGAATGAAACGGACGGGGCAGGAGCTGTCAGTCTTTTTTACGCGAGAGTAGCTTCCTGGCGAGCGCCCCGACAGCGACGACGCCGATGGCGGTCACTTTCCAGAATTTAAGCAACGCAATACCGAGCATAGCAAGCAGTCCTACTTTCTTGGCCGCGATACCGCCAATCAGCGCGGCGAGCCCATACTCCGCTATTTTGTCCGTTGATTCGTTGAAGTCAGCGTAGCGTTGTCCAGCGTTGAACTTGACGGAACTGAGAATTCTTTTCGCCAGCGGGATTTCATGGTTAACAGAACCTCTGTCAGTCACCAGATTTAAAGAAAAATAGCCTTCACGTCCCAGCAGATAGGTGTTGTAGTTCACGCCTTGTTCATTCAGTGGTTCGTTGGTGCCGATATCCTGGATGGCGGCGGACCAGATCAGACGATGATTGGTTGCATCGTAGGTAGGCTTCTCGATCCAGCCAATAATTTCTATCGGCTCAATGCCTTTTGCAATACGATCTTTATTTGCTTCTTTTGTGCCTTTGCGCAGGTTATCCATTAATTCATCGGCATCCCAATTTTTTGCATCATCATCTTTTACATAACCAGAATCATCATATTCGATAGAAATAAATCCATTCATTTCCTTTTTAAATACGAGACCGTAAAAATATTCATCGTCAACATAGTTACCAATTTCACGCATAAATACCGCCGCTTCTTTTGCGGGTATCCAGGTAAATCCTTCCGGCAGATTAAGCGTGCTTTATCACCTAAACTAATCTTTGTCGGACCCGCAACGGCGGCGCGACTCATGCCTTCAACAGCGACCTCAACGGCGGTTTTACGCGCTTCCTGCGCAGCGGTCGGCTTTTGCTCAGCATAACTGCCGGGGCAAAATAACATGGCTGCCAGTAAAAATAGTATTATTTGTGGAAAACGAAAAGCCATAATGAATCCCTTATATTCACATACGACATCATTGTCGAAAATTTCAGGATTATTATGACAATGAGGCGGTCAGCGATTCAAGAGATAGTAAGCTTATCGACCGTTATTATTATTCTTAATAAAAGGAGAGTGGTTCCAGAATGGCGCGCGGCGCCATTCTGATAATACATTTAATTATTGCATCGTCCGGAAACGTACTTATAACGTTCGCCCGCTGGTACAAATTCCAGCCGGTGGGTAATACAGGCAGGCGCATCCTCTGCATGATGGGAAACGAACAGCAGTTGGGTCTCTCCCTGGCGAATTAATACATCTACAAAACGGCGTACCAGTTGGCGGTTCAGCGGGTCCAACCCTTGCAGCGGCTCATCCAGAATCAACACTGTCGGATGCTTAACCAGCGCGCGCACGATCAGCGCCAGCCGCTGCTGTCCCCAGGAGAGACTGTGGAAAGGGGCATCCGCCGTACGCTTATCGATTCCCAGAATATCCAGCCACTGTTGCGCCAGTTTTCGCTGCCTGTCTGAAACGGCCTGGTAAATGCCGATAGAATCGAAATAGCCGGAGAGAATGACATTGCGCACCGTGGTACTGACGCGGTAATCCAGATGTAAACTGCTGCTGACGTAGCCGATATGTTTTTTGATATCCCAGATTGTTTCGCCGCTTCCTCGCCGCCGCCCGAACAGCGTGAGATCGTTGCTGTAGCCTTGCGGATGATCGCCAGTAATAAGGCTAAGCAACGTAGACTTACCCGCTCCGTTAGGACCGACGATCTGCCAGTGTTCGCCCGGATTGACTCGCCAGCTTAGGTGGTGGAGGATAGGGCGATCGTTATACGAGACTACGCCATCGTTAAGTACGATCCGTGGTTCGCCATCGGGTAACGCATGGCGGGCGGAAGGTTCGTCCGGTTCGGGTAATTGTACGTCGGTCAGACGCTCGCTGTGCGCGAGTTGAGCGACCAACGCCCGTTGCAGTAACTCTGTCGTCGTTCCGGTCTCCGCCAGCGTACAGTCGGCAAGCACGCCGGCAAACTGCACGAAGTCCGGGATTTCATCAAAACGGTTGAGTACCAGCGCCAGGGTAATGCCCGCCTGGTTCAACGCCGTCAGGCGTTGCGCCAGTTGTTGACGGGCGGTCACGTCAAGTCCGTCGAACGGTTCATCAAGGATTAATAACTCCGGCTCAGACATCAGCGCCTGACACAGCAGCGCTTTTCGCGTCTCGCCGGTAGAAAGGTATTTAAAACGCCTGTTGAGTAAAGCGGAAATGCCGAACTGCTGCGCCAGCATCGCACAGCGGGCAGGATGGTGAACTTCATCCTGAATAATTTCCGCGGTAGTGCGCCCGGTATCGTCTTCGCCAGGACTGAGCATATCGGTGTTATTACGTTGCCATTCATCGCTGACCAGCTTTTGCAATTGTTCAAAGGACAGACGAGTAATGCGGGTAAACCGACACTGGCGCTCGCCTGTTAATAACGGCAGTTCACCCGCCAGCGCGCGGGCGAGCGCCGACTTCCCGCTCCCGTTAGCCCCAACGAATGCCCAGCTATCGCCCGCATTGAGCGTCAGCGAATCCAGATGAAGTGTTTTTGTATCGCTCAGACGAAACGTGCCTTGCGAAATTTGCAACGATGACATTTTGCATCCCATTTTTTGCAGCGATGAATGACAGGGATACGTCTTTCGGCAACGGATGTCAATGTGCTTAGCACAACGTTGCAATAATCACTCTGTCCGCATTAAACCAGGCAATCACGTCATCGCCTTCCTTTAACGTGGCGGCATCCGCAGTCGGTATCGTGGCGCACAGCGTCTGGCCGTCCGGCAGCGCCATCAACACTTCACACTGTTCCGCGCCGCGCTCGATATGGCTGATCGTTCCCGACAACTGATTGTCAGCGGCGCGCGCAACGGCTGCATCCCGGGTAATGCCAACCCACGGCGCTTTTAGCAGGATCAGCACTTCTTTACCTTCCTCCAGGCCGAGACGCTCGCCGCTTTGCGCCGTCAGCGCGACTTTAAGCCGCGTTTTGCCGTCGGCCAGCAGCACATCGACATGCTGTTGCACCTGATCGCGATCGCGGGCGGTAATGGTGCCGAACCACTGATTTCGGGCGCTGGTTTGCAGTGAAAAGCGGGAGATAGCGGCCAGCAGACTGTCAAGCGGCAGGGCGTCATCGTCGCTTAACACATCGAACGCTTTTTGCTGAATTTGACCCAGCAAATCGTAAAGCTGGATCAGACGCTGGCCATAGCGGGTTAATACCGCGCCGCCGCCGCCTTTGCCGCCCGTTGCGCGTTCAACCAGCATATGTTCGCTAAGCTGGTTCATGTCGTTTATTGCATCCCAGGCGCTCTTATAGCTGATTCCCGCGTCTTTCGCGCCCTGACTAATAGAGCCGGAAAGCGCAATGTGTTTCAGCAGAGAGATACGTCGGGGATCGGCAAAAAGCTTTTGCTGAAGTTTCAGGGTAAGAAGGATTTCGGCCTGCATAACCAGCTCCTGGTAAAAAGACTATTGTGACTGAAAAGCGCGTCAGCGCAAAGCCGACCGCACAAAAGGGGAGTGCTTTTCTGTGTGATGCGGTTAAAATACAAAAAGGACTATATCTGGAGTTGCCCATGTTAGAGTTATTAAAAAGTCTGGTATTCGCCGTCATCATGGTACCGGTAGTGATGGCCATCATCCTCGGTCTGATTTACGGTCTGGGTGAGGTGTTCAACATTTTTTCCGGTATCGGTCAGAAAGACCAGTCCAGACAGAACCGCTGATTTCCCCAAACGCCCGCTCAGTCGGGCGTTTTTGTTTACTCAAGATCCTGCTTTTCCTGCCGATATTTTCTGTGTTTAATCGTTAATGGGTATGAATAACCGCTGGGAAACCCCTGAGATTATCGTTATATTGTCGTTTACATAACGAAACGCACAAGGAGTTACAGATGACGCATTCCTGGTTACGCCTGGTCGCAGGGGCGACATTATCTTTCGTCATCGCTGGTCATGCGCTGGCGGATGAAGGCAAGATCACCGTATTTGCCGCCGCGTCGCTAACGAACGCGATGCAAGACATTGCGGCAGAATATAAAAAAGAGAAAAATGTGGATGTGGTCTCCTCATTCGCCTCCTCTTCAACGCTGGCGCGCCAGATAGAAGCGGGCGCGCCGGCGGATCTCTTCATCTCTGCTGACCAGAAATGGATGGATTACGCAGCCGATAAAAAAGCGGTGGATACCACGACGCGCGAAACATTGCTTGGCAATAGCCTGGTGGTGGTGGCGCCGAAAGCCAGCGAGCAGAAACCGTTTACCATCGACAACAAAACGGACTGGATTCGTCTGCTGAACGGCGGGCGTCTGGCAGTGGGCGATCCGCAACACGTACCGGCGGGAATTTATGCCAAAGAAGCGCTGCAAAAGCTGGGCGCATGGCAAACGCTTGAACCGAAACTGGCGCCGGGCGAGGATGTGCGCGGCGCGTTGGCGCTGGTCGAACGTAACGAAGCGCCTTTGGGCATTGTATACGGTTCTGATGCGGTTGCCAGCAAGGGGGTCAACGTGGTGGCGACGTTCCCGGAAGATTCACATAAAAAAGTGGAATACCCCATCGCTATCGTGGAGGGGCATAAAAATGCGACCGTCAGCGCGTTCTATGATTACCTGAAAGGACCGCAGGCCTCGGCAATCTTTAAACGTTATGGATTTACGACGAAGTAATGATACTGACCGATCCAGAATGGCAGGCTGTCCTTCTTAGCCTGAAAGTGTCTTCCCTGGCCGTGCTGTTTAGCCTGCCGTTTGGGATCTTTTTTGCCTGGTTACTGGTACGATGCCGGTTTCCGGGCAAAGCCTTACTTGATAGCGTCCTGCATCTGCCGCTGGTGCTGCCGCCGGTGGTGGTCGGCTATCTGCTGCTGGTGTCGATGGGGCGACGCGGGTTTATTGGCCAGTGGCTGTATGACTGGTTCGGTCTCACGTTTGCCTTTAGCTGGCGCGGCGCCGTGCTGGCGGCGGCGGTGATGTCCTTCCCGCTGATGGTGCGGGCCATTCGGCTGGCGCTGGAGGGGGTGGATATCAAGCTTGAACAGGCCGCCAGAACGCTGGGCGCCGGGCGCTGGCGCGTTTTTCTGACTATCACTTTACCGCTTACCCTGCCGGGCATTATTGTCGGTACGGTGCTGGCGTTTGCCCGTTCGCTTGGCGAATTTGGCGCGACCATTACCTTTGTTTCTAATATTCCGGGCGAAACCCGCACCATACCTTCCGCCATGTATACCTTGATCCAGACGCCGGGCGGGGAGAGCGCGGCGGCGAGGCTGTGCGTGATTTCGATTGTATTAGCGCTGATTTCGCTGTTGATTTCTGAATGGCTGGCGCGGATTAGCCGTGAACGGACGGGGCGCTAACCATGCTGGAGCTTAATTTTTCCCAGACGCTGGGAACGCACTGTTTAACCCTCAACGAAACGCTGCCAGCCAGTGGGATCACGGCTATCTTTGGCGTCTCCGGCGCGGGAAAAACCTCGCTGATTAATGCCATCAGCGGTTTGACTCGCCCGCAAAAAGGACGCATCGCGCTGAATGGCCGGGTGTTGCATGACGCGGAAAACGGTATCTGTTTAACGCCGGAAAAGCGCCGCATCGGTTATGTTTTCCAGGATGCGCGCCTGTTCCCCCATTACAAAGTACGCGGCAATTTGCGCTACGGCATGGCGAAAAGCATGACCGGTCAGTTTGATAAGCTGGTGTCGCTGCTGGGAATTGAAGCGTTGCTTGATCGCCTGCCGGGGAGCTTGTCCGGCGGAGAAAAACAGCGCGTAGCGATAGGCCGGGCATTGCTCACCGCCCCGGAGTTGCTGCTGTTGGACGAACCGTTGGCCTCGCTGGATATCCCGCGTAAACGCGAATTACTGCCGTACCTGCAACGGCTGGCGCGGGAAATCAATATTCCCATGCTGTATGTCAGCCATTCTCTCGATGAAATTCTCCACCTGGCGGATAAAGTCATGGTGCTGGAGGATGGACAGGTTAAAGCGTTTGGCCCGCTGGAAGAAGTCTGGGGAAGCAGCGTTATGCACCCGTGGCTGCCGAAAGAGCAACAGAGCAGTATTCTGAAAGTCAGCGTGCTGGAGCATCACCCGCATTATGCCATGACCGCCCTGGCGCTTGGCGACCAGCACCTGTGGGTAAATAAACTCAATCAGCCGCTGCAATCCACACTGCGTATTCGTATACAGGCGTCGGATGTCTCGCTGGTACTACAGCCGCCGCAGCAGACCAGTATCCGCAACGTATTGCGGGCAAAAGTGGCGAATTGTTATGACGATAACGGGCAGGTGGAAGTCCAGCTTGAGATAGGCGGCAGAACGCTGTGGGCGCGAATAAGCCCGTGGGCCAGGGATGAGCTGAATATCAAGCCTGGCCTGTGGCTTTACGCGCAGGTGAAAAGCGTTTCTATCACCGCCTGACTATAGCAGGTGGGTGTAAATAAATTTGGCGATGCTATCGGTAGTGTTATCGCCGATCACGACGTCAGCGCGCGCTTTCACCGCCTCATCGGCGTTGCCCATCGCAACGCCGGTGCCTGCCGCCTCCAGCATACTGATGTCGTTGTAGTTATCGCCGAAAGCGATCACATTTTTCATTGACCCTCCCTGCGCTTCTATCCACTGGGTAAGGCGCTTGCCTTTACTGTTGCCTTTGCGCGCGATATCCACCTGATCGTGCCATGACCATTCGCACTCCAGGCCAAGCGCCTGTTCAACATGCTGACCGAACCGCTGTAGCCTGGGAATATCTTCATCGGTAAGCGCAAACTTCCACACGGCATTCACGTCGCGCGCCGCCTGCGCTAACGAAGAGACCTGTGTAAAGGTCGGACGTTGTTCCGGCGGCAAGGTGTGCGCCCACCGGGAGGTACGCACGACGTGGCCGGTTGGGTGTTCGTAAAGCATAGCGTCATCAACATACATCAGGCCGTGAATCTGATGCTCATCCAGTAAATCAATCAACTGCAACGCCTTATCCACGGGCATAGGATCGGCATCCAGGACAGTTTTCGCTTGATAATCATACAAATAGGTGCCGTTGCAGCAAATAGCAGGTGTTTCCAGCGCCAGCGCCTGATAAAAAGGATGAATAGCAACGTGATGGCGACCAGTGACAATGATAAGTTGAAAGCCCGCCTCTTTGGCGCGTGATAGCGCGTCAAGCGAGGAGGGGAGTAAGGTTTTATGCGGGGTTAATAACGTTCCGTCTAAATCGAGGGCAATCACGCGTGCAGTCATAATTTTTTCCAGATTAAGAGTAATAATTCCGTCTGTCGGCATGGTACACCGGGACGGTAAGCAGACAAAATTCTGCGTCTGAATTCAGCATTCGCCGTCAAAAGCGACTACGTTAAGCTGTGTCCTGTTATTGCAGCTACATGCCATATGCAAAGGAGTATTCATGAAACAAACAGTCTATACCGCCAGCCCTGAGAGTCAGCAAATTCACGTCTGGAGCCTGAACCACGAAGGGACGCTGACGCTGGTGCAGGTCGTGGATGTGCCCGGTCAGGTTCAGCCGATGGTGGTCAGTCCGGATAAACGCTACCTCTATGTCGGCGTGCGCCCGGAGTTTCGTGTCCTGGCGTATCGTATTGCGCCGGATGATGGCGCGCTGACGTTTGCCGCCGAATCCGCCCTGCCGGGTAGCCCGACCCATATTTCTACCGATCATCATGGTCGTTTTGTCTTTGTCGGATCGTATAACGCCGGTAATGTCAGCGTGACGCGCTTACAGGATGGCCTGCCGGTTGAGCTGGTGGATGTGGTGGAAGGACTGGACGGCTGCCACTCGGCAAATATTACGCCTGATAACCGTACCCTGTGGGTGCCTGCGCTAAAACAGGATCGCATTTGTCTGTTTACGCTAAGCGATGACGGCCATCTGGTGGCCCAGGAGCCGGCGGAAGTAAATACAGTTGAAGGGTCAGGCCCGCGTCATATGGTCTTCCACCCGAATCGACAATATGCGTATTGCGTCAATGAACTGAACAGTTCGGTGGATGTCTGGCAGCTTAAAAATCCGCATGGCGAGATAGAGTGCGTACAAACCCTGGATATGATGCCCGCCGATTTTTCCGATACCCGTTGGGCGGCGGATATTCATATTACGCCGGATGGACGGTATCTGTATGCCTGTGACCGCACCGCCAGTCTGATTACCGTCTTTAGTGTCTCCGAAGATGGCAGCGTACTGAGCGTTGAAGGCTTCCAGCCGACGGAAGTCCAACCGCGCGGCTTTAATATCGACAATAGCGGAAAATACCTGATTGCTGCGGGTCAAAAATCACATCATATCGCGGTCTATGAAATTACGGGCACTCAGGGGTTGCTGACGGAAAAAGGCCGTTATGCCGTCGGCCAGGGGCCAATGTGGGTTGTAGTGAACGCGTACTAAAGACGCCGTGTGCCGGAGGGCTGGAGCTCATTAAGGCGGGATGCCTGATTAATTTCAATAAACATCGCTTGCAGTAAAACCACGGGCCGCCACATCTGCTGCGGCGGCCCGTTTATAAGCCTGAACCGGAACGGCGATTACTGCTTAGGTTCCGCCACTACTTTACTGCCTACACCGCGGTTGTTGTATTCCCACATGCGGTTGTAGTTAGTGTCGTTCAGATTACGCTGCACCTCGTCTTTGTCATCCACGGTTCCCGTATTTCCGGCAAACGGACGTTTCGAGATGACCGCGTCGGCCCACGGTTTGGCAACGTTGAAGCCCTCGTTAATCACGCTGTCGCGGATCACGACCTGACCGTTGGTGTTGGCGTCGACATCCAGCGAGCGGCCAAGCTGCGCAACGCCATCGCCGGAGGCGTTAAAGCGGCTGTTGATCGCCAAAAAGCCATAGTAAATATTGGACAGCGTCGCCGGGGCGAAGACGTAGGCTTCCTGCTGTGTGCGGGAGTTGACGACCTGGAAGTTGGTGTTATCGAACACCACGGCGCCGCGTCCGGAAACCATATCCACATCGCCTTCAATATAGCTGTTCGTCACCAGCGTACGCGGCTGGCGATCGGTTTGCAGACGGTTCTGCACGCCGCTGTTGGTCACAAAGAAGGTGTTCTGGCGGCCAAGGATATTGACCTTGTTAATCTGGACTTTGTCGCCATCGGTACGCAACGCCACCGCCGGATGGTTTCCGGCATCGACGCTGTCGCCCAGCGTGTTCTCGATGGTCAGATTTTGTAGCTGCAGACCGTTATTCTGCGACCAGAACGCGGCAGAACACATCACACCGATCGTCGCGGCGTGTTTGCTTTGGCAGTTATCGAACATATACCAGGCGGGTTTACCAGGCATATATTTCCCGCCGGGATTCACCGCGCGGCGCCAGTCAGCGACACTCATTTCACCATCAATCGCCATCCCAATTTTCACATCGATCGGTTTTTCACCGGTCCCGTACAGGGTCAGACTTCCCGGCGCGGCGGGAACATACACGGTCCCCTGATAGTCGCCCGGCATAATAGCAATGTACTGGCGTTTGTTAGTGCGTTTAACCATTGCCGCATCGACCGCGGCCTGAATCGAGGTGTGCGTAACGCCTGGCGTACCTGCCGGCCCTACCACAAAGTCAGGCTGTGCGGGCAGGGTAATCGGCGACGGCGACCACGGGGCGGTATTCGGCGTCAGGGAGGCAAAATAGTGCGCCGCAACGAAGTTTTTCGCTTCATTTGCCGACAGAATTGGGCGCGAGGCGGTGCCAGGCGCGGTTTGATCGGAAGGGATCTGATCGGGTGGCGTAGAGCTACAGGCGCTCAGCGTCACGCCAAAAGCCAGTGCCAGCGCCAGACGGGAAACCGATAATGTATTCACAGGTTGCTCCGGGCTTGAAAAAGTTAAATGACATCCATTGAAGCCTGCTTTTTTATACTAAGTTGAACGAAACGGGAAGGCGAAAAGGTAAAAAGTTCCTTTTCAGGCTGGAAACACCTGTAGCATCAGATAGTTTTATCACAATTAAGCAACAACTTTCGCGCTTTGAGTTGACAATCCGGAGCAGAAAGAAAATAAATGTCTATACAACTCATGACAGGCAAGAGAGCGACAGGAATGCGGCAACTTTTACCGGGCGATACTGTCTGGCGAAACATCAGGCTGGCGACAATGGACCCGCAGCGGCAAGCCCCGTACGGGCTGGTGGATAACCAGGCGCTGATTGTACGCGAAGGGCATATTTGCGATATCGTGCCAGAGACGCAGCTTCCTGTCAGTGGGGACAATTTCCATGATATGCAGGGACGACTGGTAACCCCGGGACTTATCGATTGCCACACGCATCTGGTGTTTGCCGGTAACCGCGCCGCAGAGTGGGAACAGCGGCTTAACGGCGCGTCATACCAGCATATTAGCGCTCAGGGCGGCGGCATTAACGCGACGGTATCAGCAACCCGCGCCTGTGCGGAGGAGACGCTCTACCTGCTGGCGCGCGAACGCATGATGCGCCTTGCCAGCGAAGGCGTTACGCTGCTGGAGATTAAATCCGGCTATGGTCTGGAGCTGGCGACAGAAGAAAAGCTGCTGCGCGTCGCTGCAAAACTTGCCGCCGAAAACGCTATCGACATTAGCCCCACGCTATTGGCCGCTCATGCTACGCCAGCGGAGTATCGTGACGACCCGGACGGCTACATCACTCTGGTCTGCGAGACGATGATTCCGCAGCTCTGGCAAAAAGGGTTATTTGATGCGGTAGACCTCTTTTGCGAGAGCGTCGGCTTTAATGTGGCGCAGAGTGAGCGCGTGTTGCAGACGGCGAAGGCGTTAGGTATTCCCGTTAAAGGCCATGTTGAGCAGCTTTCGCTGTTGGGCGGCGCGCAGTTGTTGAGCCGTTATCAGGGTTTATCGGCGGATCATATCGAATATCTTGATGAAGCGGGCGTCGCGGCGATGCGTGACGGTGGTACTGTCGGCGTATTATTGCCCGGCGCGTTTTATTTTCTGCGCGAGACGCAGCGCCCGCCGGTAGAACTGCTGCGCCGCTATCAGGTGCCTGTCGCCGTCGCCAGCGATTTCAATCCCGGCACCAGCCCGTTTTGCAGTTTGCATCTGGCGATGAATATGGCCTGCGTACAGTTTGGTCTGACGCCGGAAGAGGCATGGGCGGGCGTTACGCGCCATGCCGCTCGTGCGCTGGGAAGACAGGCGACGCATGGGCAGATCAGGGCCGGCTACCGGGCGGATTTTGTGGTGTGGGATGCTGAACAGCCGGTAGAGATTGTGTATGAGCCGGGGCGTAACCCTTTATATCAGCGGGTATACAGAGGACAAATCTCATGACGCAATGGTATCCGGCTTCTCCGGCGCTCTGGCAGGGGCGCGATGACAGTATAGAAGCGCCGGATGCGCGGCGTCTGTTTCAGACCGTCACGCGCAGCGAGACCTTTTCCCCCGAAAACTGGCAGCAAAAGATCGCGTTAATGGGATTTGCCTGCGACGAGGGGGTAAAACGCAATGCAGGGCGTCCCGGCGCGGCAGGCGCCCCGGACGCGTTGCGTAAAGCGCTGGCGAATATGGCCAGCCACCAGGGACATGAACGGCTGGTGGATTTAGGCAATTGGGTTGCGCCGACGCCCGATCTGGAAGGCGCGCAGCAGGCCTTGCGCGATGCGGTAAGCCGCTGTCTGCGGGCCGGGATGCGCACGCTGGTACTGGGCGGCGGGCATGAAACCGCGTTTGGACACGGCGCGGGGGTGCTGGACGCGTTTGCGCAGGAAAGCGTAGGGATCATTAATCTTGATGCGCATCTGGATCTCCGTCAGACCGACCAGGCAACATCCGGGACGCCGTTTCGTCAACTGGCGCAGCTATGCGACGCGCAGAGCCGCGCGTTTCATTATGCCTGTTTCGGCGTGAGCCGTGCGGCGAATACGCAGGCGTTGTGGCGGGAAGCGCAGTGGCGGAATGTTACCGTGGTGGAGGATCTGGACTGCCATGACGCGCTGGCGCAGATGACGCAGTTTATCGACAAGGTGGATAAAATTTATCTGACTATCGATCTCGACGTATTGCCTGTCTGGGAAATGCCGGCCGTCTCCGCTCCCGCAGCGCTGGGCGTGCCGCTGATACAGGTTCTGCGTTTAATTGAGCCGGTTTGCCGCAGCGGAAAATTACAGGCGGCGGATCTGGTTGAATTTAATCCACGCTTTGATGAAGATGGCGCAGCGGCGCGCGTGGCGGCGCGGCTTGGCTGGCAAATCGCGCACTGGTGGCGTTAATCTGTCATCCGGAAAACACTATCCGCATAAGGAAGGCTTCACGCATGTATTCATCCCGCTCCCGTTCTGCGCCTGCGCCTTTTTACGAAACGGTGAAACAGGACATCTGTAAAAAAATAGCCGGCGGCGTCTGGCAGCCGCACGATCGCATTCCGTCGGAAGCAGAACTGGTCGCCCAGTATGGCTTTAGCCGAATGACCATCAATCGGGCGCTGCGTGAGCTGACGGATGAAGGGTGGCTGGTGCGTTTACAGGGCGTGGGGACGTTTGTCGCCGAACCGAAAGGCCAGTCCGCGCTGTTTGAAGTCCGCAGTATCGCCGAGGAGATTGCCGCCCGCCGTCATCAGCATCGTTGTGAGGTGCTCACGCTGGAGCGCGTGCGGGCAAACGCCATCCAGGCCAGCGCTCTCAACGTCAATGAGAGCGATGTCATTTTCCATTCCATCATGGTGCATTATGAAAACGATCTGCCGGTACAAATTGAAGATCGCTGCGTGAATGCGGATATTGCCGTGGATTACCTGACGCAGGATTACAGTCAGACCACGCCGCACGCTTATTTGTCGCGGATCGCGCCGCTAACGGAAGGGGAACATATTGTGGAGGCGGTGCGCGCCACGGCGCAAGAGTGCGCGTGGTTAACTATCAAAGAGCATGAGCCTTGTCTGCTCATTCGTCGTACAACCTGGTCCGCGTCGCGGATTGTTTCTCACGCCCGCTTACTTTTCCCCGGGTCGCGCTACCGGCTACAGGGACGATTTATCTCCTGAGCGGACTGCTGCCGGAAACGTGATTGCTGACACAATATAACAAAATTGTATCATTTTTGTTAATTCTATTCTTGTGCTTACTTGTATAGACAAGTATATGTCTGATTCTTATCTGTGGGTCTGCGGCGGTGCCTGATAGTGGCGTTTTAGCGTTATTTGGCGATGGCAGACCGATAATAATGAGGAGTCATTGCTATGCCTGAAAGCAAGTATCGTCAGCAGACTATCCGCGCGCCCCGAGGCACGGTATTAACGGCGAAAAGCTGGCTGACAGAAGCCCCGCTGCGGATGTTAATGAATAATCTCGATCCTGACGTGGCGGAAAATCCGCATGAGCTGGTGGTCTACGGCGGGATTGGTCGCGCCGCGCGCAACTGGGAATGCTATGACGCTATTGTTGATGCGCTCACCCGGCTGGAGGCGGACGAAACGTTGCTTATTCAGTCTGGCAAACCGGTCGGCGTATTTAAAACGCACGACAACGCGCCGCGGGTATTAATCGCCAACTCCAACCTGGTTCCCCACTGGGCGACATGGGAACACTTTAACGAACTGGATGCGAAAGGGCTGGCGATGTACGGTCAAATGACGGCCGGAAGCTGGATCTATATCGGCAGTCAGGGAATCGTGCAGGGAACATACGAAACCTTTGTCGAGGCGGGGCGTCAGCACTATAACGGCACGCTGGCGGGACGCTGGGTGCTGACCGCCGGACTGGGCGGCATGGGCGGCGCGCAACCGCTAGCCGCGACGCTGGCCGGAGCGTGTTCGCTGACGATTGAATGCCAGCAAAGCCGTATCGATTTTCGTCTGCGTACTCGTTACGTGGATGAGCAGGCCGCCACGCTGGATGACGCGCTGGCCCGCATTACGCGCTACACCCGCGAGGGGAAAGCCGTGTCCGTCGCCCTGTGCGCGAACGCGGCGGATATCCTGCCGGAACTGGTTAATCGCGGCGTGCGCCCGGACCTGGTGACCGATCAGACCAGCGCCCACGATCCGCTACATGGCTATTTACCCTCCGGCTGGCGCTGGGAGGAGTATCAGAAAAACGCGCAATCCGATCCCCACGGGACGATGCAGGCAGCGAAACGTTCCATGGCGGCGCATGTTCGGGCGATGCTGGCGTTCAGTCAAATGGGCGTGCCGACCTTTGACTATGGCAACAATATTCGTCAGATGGCGAAAGAGATGGGGGTGGAAAACGCCTTTGATTTTCCGGGATTTGTGCCAGCCTATATTCGTCCGCTGTTCTGCCGTGGCATCGGGCCGTTTCGCTGGGTGGCGCTGTCCGGCGATCCGCAGGATATCTATAAAACCGATGCCAAAGTCAAAGAGATAGTGGCTGAGGATAAACATCTGCATCACTGGCTGGATATGGCGCGCGAGCGCATTCATTTTCAGGGGTTACCGGCGCGTATCTGCTGGGTAGGCCTGGAGTGGCGGCAAAAACTGGGGCTGGCGTTCAACGAAATGGTGCGTTGCGGCGAGGTATCCGCGCCCATTGTGATTGGCCGCGATCACCTGGATTCCGGCTCTGTCGCCAGCCCTAACCGTGAAACCGAAGCGATGCGCGACGGTTCCGACGCGGTTTCCGACTGGCCGCTGTTAAATGCGTTGCTGAATACCGCCAGCGGGGCGACATGGGTATCGCTCCATCATGGCGGCGGGGTGGGAATGGGGTTTTCGCAACACGCCGGTATGGTGATTGTCTGTGATGGCACTGACGAGGCCGCCGCGCGTATTCGCCGCGTGTTACACAACGATCCGGCGACGGGCGTCATGCGCCATGCCGATGCCGGATATGATCTCGCGGTGGAATGCGCTGTTGAGCAAGGTCTGAATTTACCGATGGTTGCGGCGACGCAGGGGAAAGGCTGATATGAACACCATGACACTCACTCCGGGGCAGTTAAGCCTCTCTCAACTGTACGATGTCTGGCGTCATCCGGTACAGCTTCGGCTGGACGCCAGCGCCATTGACGGCATTAACGCCAGTGTCGCGTGCGTCAATGATATCGTTGCCGAAGGGCGTACCGCCTACGGCATCAACACCGGTTTCGGCCTGCTGGCGCAGACGCGCATCGCTGATGAAGACTTGCAAAATCTACAGCGATCGTTGGTGTTGTCTCACGCCGCGGGCGTAGGCGACCCACTGGATGACGCGATGGTGCGTCTGATTATGGTATTGAAAATCAATAGCCTGGCGCGCGGGTTTTCCGGGATTCGGTTGAGCGTGATAGAGGCGCTCATCGCTCTGGTGAATGCCGGCGTGTATCCGCTGATTCCGGCAAAAGGCTCGGTTGGCGCGTCGGGCGACTTAGCGCCGCTGGCGCATCTGTCGCTGACGCTGCTTGGCGAAGGAAAAGCGCGCTGGCAGGGCGAATGGCTTCCGGCGCAGACGGCGCTAAAAAAGGCCGGACTGGAGCCTGTCGCGCTGGCGGCCAAAGAGGGGCTGGCGCTGCTTAATGGCACCCAGGCATCAACGGCCTTCGCGCTGCGCGGTTTGTTTGAGGCACAGGAGTTATTTGCCTCCGCCGTTGTCTGCGGCGCGCTGACTACCGAAGCCGTACTGGGATCGCGCCGTCCTTTTGATGCGCGCATTCATGCCGCGCGCGGACAACAGGGGCAAATTGACGTCGCGCGGTTGTTCCGGCACCTGCTGACCGATACCAGCGCCATTGCTGAATCACATCACCACTGTCATAAAGTTCAGGACCCGTATTCCCTTCGCTGCCAGCCGCAGGTAATGGGCGCTTGTCTGACCCAGTTACGTCAGACGAAAGAGGTACTGCTGGCTGAGGCCAACGCGGTATCCGATAATCCGCTGGTCTTTGCCGATGCGGGGGAGGTGATCTCCGGCGGTAACTTCCATGCTGAACCGGTTGCCATGGCGGCGGATAATCTGGCGCTGGCGATAGCGGAAATCGGCGCGCTATCGGAGCGGCGCATCGCGCTGATGATGGATAAACATATGTCGCAGTTACCGCCGTTCCTGGTGAAATATGGCGGCGTTAATTCCGGTTTTATGATTGCCCAGGTCACCGCCGCGGCGCTCGCCAGCGAGAATAAAGCGCTGGCGCACCCGCACAGCGTGGATAGCCTGCCGACCTCGGCGAATCAGGAAGATCATGTCTCAATGGCCCCGGCGGCAGGACGGCGACTCTGGGAAATGGCGGCGAATACCCGCGGCATCATTGCCGTGGAGTGGCTGGCTGCCTGTCAGGGGATAGATTTACGGGAAGGGTTAACCTCCAGCCCGTTACTGGAACAGGCGCGGCAGACACTGCGCGAGCAGGTGGCGCACTATACGCAGGATCGTTTTTTCGCGCCCGATATTGAGTGTGCGACGGCGCTGCTGGCGCAAGGCGCGTTACAGCGTCTGGTGCCGGACTTTATGTGAATGCTGCCGGATGGCGCGGCGCTTATTCGGCTTACCCAACCCGTTGGTAGGGTAAGACGTTTACGCCGCCATCCGGCACAGCGTTTAACTGAACATCGCCGTGATCGAGGCGCTGGCGAGCGAATGGAAATGCACGTTAAAGCCGACCATCGCGCCGCTGGCGTCTTCATCAACGTCAAGACGCTCGACGTCCAGCGCGTGAACCGTAAAGATATAGCGGTGCGTTTCCCCTTTAGGCGGCGCCGCGCCGCCGTAGCCCGCTTTACCGAAATCGGTACGCGTCTGAATGACGCCGTCTGGTACGGCCACCAGGCCTGAGCCGAACCCCTGGGTCAGTACGCGCGTATCCGCCGGGAGGTTCACCACCACCCAGTGCCACCAGCCGGAGCCGGTCGGCGCGTCGGGATCGTAACAGGTCACGACAAAACTTTTGGTGCCCATCGGCACGTCGTCCCAGGCCAGATGCGGCGAAATATTATCGCCATCATAGCCCATACCGTTAAAAACGTGGCGATGAGGAAGTTTATCTCCATCGCGCAAATCGTTGCTGATAAGTTTCATGCGCTCTCCTTTTGACTCACCAGAAGTGTAGCCAGAAGCAGCATCGCTTACCGCTGATTAATGGCTAAAAAATGTTTCATTGTGTACCGCGTCATTGACCGCCTGGGTCAAACGGCGCAGTTGATCCGGACGAATAATATAGGGCGGCATCAGGTAGATTAGCTTGCCGAACGGCCTGATCCAGACGCCTTGCCCGACGAAGAAGCGTTGAAGCGCCGCCATATTGACCGGATGCGTAGTTTCAACCACCCCAATCGCGCCCAACACCCGCACATCCGCCACCCAGGGCGAACCTTGCGCGGGGGCTAACTCAGCGCGTAACTGAGACTCGATAGACGCCACCTGCTGACGCCATTCGCCGCTTTCCAGCAGCGTCAGGCTGGCGCAGGCGACGGCGCAGGCCAGCGGATTCCCCATAAACGTCGGGCCATGCATAAAACACCCCGCCTCGCCGTTGCTAATAGTCTCTGCAACCTGGCGTGTCGTGAGCGTTGCCGAGAGGGTCATGGTGCCGCCGGTTAACGCTTTGCCGAGACACAGAATATCCGGCGCGATCCCGGCATGCTCGCAGGCGAACAGTTTGCCGGTACGGCCAAACCCGGTGGCTATTTCATCGGCAATCAGCAGAATGCCTTCGCGATCGCACATGTTACGAATACGCCTGAGCCATTGTGGATGATATATGCGCATCCCGCCCGCGCCCTGAACGATAGGTTCCAGAATCACGGCGGCTATTTCATGGCGATGCGCGGCCATCAGGCGGGCAAATGGCGCGATGTCGCTTTCATCCCATTCGCCATCCATCCGGCTTTGCGGCGCCGGCGCGAACAGATTTTCCGGCAGATAGCCTTTCCACAGGCTGTGCATGGAGTTATCCGGATCGCACACCGACATCGCGCCGAACGTGTCGCCATGATAACCGTGGCGAAACGTCAGAAAACGCTGACGCGATTCGCCGCGCGCCTGCCAGTATTGCAGCGCCATCTTCATGGCCACTTCCACCGACACCGAACCGGAGTCGGCCAGAAAGACACACTCCAGCGGCTCAGGCGTTATCGCGACCAGCTTACGGCACAGATTCACCGCAGGTTGATGGGTTATGCCGCCGAACATGACATGCGACATGGCGTCAATTTGCGCTTTCATCGCCGCGTTCAATTGCGGGTGGTTATAACCATGAATGGCCGCCCACCAGGAGGACATCCCCTCAATCAGGCGTTTGCCCGAGGCGAGAACCAGCTCGCAGCCTTCGGCCCGCTCAACGGGATATACCGGCAGCGGCGAGGTCATGGAAGTGTAAGGATGCCAAATATGGCGTTTATCGAAGGCCAGATCGTCCGTTGTCATAATCGACTTGTAAACCAAATTAAAAAGATTTAGGTTTACGAGTCTACACCATATCAAAAACAAACAACATATTTTGGAGAAGCCCGATGGCTCGCCACCCACGCTGGACACTGTCGCAAGTAACCGAATTATTTGAAAAACCACTGCTGGAATTGCTGTTTGAAGCGCAGCAAATTCATCGCCAGCATTTCGATCCGCAGCAGGTACAGGTTAGTACGCTGCTGTCGATCAAAACCGGCGCCTGCCCGGAGGATTGTAAATACTGCCCGCAGAGCTCGCGCTATAAAACCGGGCTGGAAGCCGAGCGTTTAATGGAAGTAGAGCAGGTACTGGACTCCGCCCGTAAAGCGAAAAACGCTGGTTCGACCCGCTTCTGTATGGGGGCGGCCTGGAGGAATCCGCATGAACGCGATATGCCTTATCTGGAGCAGATTGTACAGGGCGTCAAAGCGATGGGGCTGGAAACCTGTATGACGCTCGGCATGTTGAACGAAAGCCAGGCGCAGCGTCTGGCTAACGCCGGGCTGGATTACTACAACCACAACCTCGATACCTCGCCGGAGTTTTACGGCAATATCATCACTACCCGTACCTATCAGGAGCGCCTCGACACGCTGGAAAAAGTCCGTGAAGCAGGGATTAAAGTGTGCTCCGGCGGCATTGTGGGTCTGGGCGAAACGGTTACCGATCGCGCCGGACTGTTGTTGCAGTTGGCGAACCTGCCGACACCGCCGGAAAGCGTGCCAATCAACATGCTGGTGAAGGTAAAAGGCACGCCGCTTGCGGATAACGATGACGTGGATGCGTTTGATTTTATTCGTACTATCGCCGTGGCGCGCATCATGATGCCGACCTCATACGTGCGTCTTTCCGCAGGGCGTGAACAGATGAACGAGCAGACCCAGGCGATGTGCTTTATGGCCGGGGCGAACTCGATTTTCTATGGCTGCAAATTGTTAACTACGCCAAATCCGGCAGAGGACAAGGATCTGCAGTTATTCCGTAAGCTGGGGCTGAATCCGCAGCAGACCAGGGTGCTGGCGGGCGATAACGAGCAGCAGCAACGTCTGGAGCAGACGCTGATGACGCCTGACACCGATGATTATTACAACGCGGCAGCCTTATGAGTTGGCAACAACGCGTCGACGATGCGCTGACGGCGCGTCGGGCGACGGATACGTTGCGCCGCCGCTATGTGGTATCGCAGGGCGCCGGACGCTGGCTGGTAGCGAACGGGCGACAGTATCTTAACTTTTCCAGCAATGATTACCTCGGCTTAAGTCAACACCCGCAGATTATTCGCGCCTGGCAACAGGCAGCGACGCGTTTTGGCGTCGGCAGCGGCGGGTCGGGTCATATCAGCGGTTATTCCGTGGCGCACCAGGCGTTAGAGGAGGAACTGGCGCAATGGTTAGGATATCCACGCGCGCTGCTGTTTATCTCTGGCTTTGCGGCGAATCAGGCGGTCATTACCGCCTTAATGAAAAAAAATGACCGGATTGTGGCCGACAGGTTGAGTCATGCTTCCCTGCTGGAAGCCGCTAATCTGAGTCCGGCGCAGCTTCGCCGCTTTATCCATAACGATACGCAGCATCTGTCGCGTTTACTGCAATCGCCCTGCGTGGGTCAGCAACTGGTGGTGACAGAAGGTGTATACAGCATGGACGGCGACAGCGCGCCGCTGGCGGAAATCCAGCACATTGCCCGCAGGCATCATGCCTGGCTGTTGGTTGATGATGCGCACGGCATCGGCGTGACTGGCGATGAGGGGCGGGGCACCTGCTGGCTGCGGGGGGTGAAGCCTGAGTTGCTGGTGGTGACTTTCGGTAAGGGGTTTGGCGTCAGCGGCGCAGCGGTGCTCTGCTCGGAAAGCGTCGCAGATTATCTGCTGCAATTCGCCCGTCATCTGGTTTACAGCACCAGTATGCCGCCCGCCCAGGCGCAGGCGTTAAGCGCCTCGCTGGCGGTGATCCGTAGCGATGAAGGTGGTGAACGGCGCGAAAAACTCGCCGCTCTGGTTCAGCGCTTTCGGGCCGGCGTTAACGCGTCCCGATTTACGCTACTGAATGCCCATAGCGCCATCCAGCCGTTAATCGTGGGCGATAACAGCCGTGCATTGCACCTGGCGGAGGCGCTGCGTCAACAAGGATGCTGGGCGACGGCGATTCGCCCGCCGACGGTGCCTGTCGGTACGGCGCGCCTGCGCTTAACGTTAACGCAGGCGCATGAAGCGTGCGATATAGACCGTCTGCTGGAGGTGCTGCATGGCGCAGGTGAATAAGCAGGCTATTGCGGCGGCGTTTGGCCGGGCCGCATCGCAATATGAACAGCACGCCTCTTTGCAGCAACACAGCGCGGATGCGCTGCTGACGCTGTTGACAGGCCGCCAGTTTGCCAGTGTGTTGGACGCAGGCTGCGGCCCCGGACGTATGAGTCGTTACTGGCGAGAGCGGGGGAGCGAAGTGACCGCCCTGGATCTTTCGCTGCCGATGCTGCAACAGGCGCGCGATCGTCAGGCGGCGCATCACTATTTGCTGGCGGATATCGAAGCGATTCCCCATGACGCCGAAGTTTTTGACCTGGCCTGGAGCAACCTGGCGGTCCAGTGGTGCGGCGATTTACGCGATGCGTTGAGCGAGTTGTATCGGGTTGTACGGCCCGGCGGCGTGGTGGCGTTTACCACCTTGTGCCAGGGGTCGTTGCCGGAGCTGCGTCAGGCATGGCAGGCCGTCGATAATCGCGCTCACGCGAATAGCTTTTTGCCGGAAGAGGCCATTGACCACGCGCTACGCGGCTGGCGGGCGTCTCGTCATACTCAGGCGATGACATTGTGGTTTGAGGATGCCCTGAGCGCGATGCGCTCGCTTAAAGGCATTGGCGCCACCCATCTTCATGAAGGGCGGGAGTCGGATGTATTAACCCGCGCCCGGCTTAGACAGATTCAGTTGGCATGGCCGCAGCGGCAGGGGAAATATCCGCTGACGTACCATCTTTTTATGGGAGTGATTGAACGTGACTAAACGCTATTTTGTGACCGGTACTGATACTGAAGTCGGTAAAACGGTTGCCAGTTGCGCCTTATTGCAGGCCGCAACGCAGTTAGGTTATCAAACCGTAGGCTATAAGCCCGTCGCTTCCGGCAGCGAAATGACAACCGACGGGCTACGCAATAGCGATGCCCTGGCCTTGCAGCGTAACAGCAGCCTGCCGCAACCTTATTCCGCTATCAATCCTTATACTTTTGCCGAGCCTACCTCTCCCCACATCGTTAGCGCCGACGAAGGCCGGGCGATAGACGCGGCGGTATTATCACGCGGATTGCGAACGCTGGAGTCGCAGGCAGACTGGGTGTTGACAGAAGGGGCGGGCGGCTGGTTTACACCGCTCTCTGCCACGCTGACGTTTGCCGACTGGGTACAGACGGAGCAGCTGCCGGTGATTCTGGTTGTTGGCGTCAAGCTGGGCTGTATTAATCACGCCATGCTGACGGCGCTGGCGGTAGAACAGGCCGGATTACCACTTGTCGGATGGATAGCCAACGACATACAGCCGCCGGGCGCGCGTCATGGTGAATATCTCGCGACGCTTCGCCGCGTCATACCGGCCCCGCTGTTAGGGGAAATCCCGTGGCTGGACGTTTCTCCATCGCAGGCGGCGACAGGAAAGTATCTGGACCTTAGCCCCCTGGAACGCGCCTGACCGCGCTTAAAAACCGCCTTCTTGCAGGATCAGACGATCCTGCTGTTCTTTCGCCAGACCCTCCAGACGTCGCCAGGCTAAAAATGTGCAAAATGTGAGCGTCTACGCCTCAATTTTTCCCTTCTTGTTAGCCAATAATCTGCCAAAAATAGCGATAATTTTTTTTTATCGCCCGGCGAAAACATCAGGGGCTGATTTTGCCAGGCGGCAGGGGATACGGGCTGGAAGCAGTTATCCACTATTCCTGTGGATAACCTTGTGTATTAGAGTTAGAAAACACAACGTAAGCGAGAGGCGACGCGGCCTGCGACTAAATTGGCGCGAAAGACGGCTTGAGAAAATATCCCTTTTCAGACAGCAAGTTATATAAAATCAATGGTTGTAAAGGAAGGGGGATACGTTGACATAAAACTTTCATCATCCGACTTGACAAATGTTAAAAAAGACTCTGGTCTGGGGATAACCAGCACACTGCTGGAATTTTACCCCGCGACTGTCTATGTTTTACCTCTAAATAGCGTGGGGTATCTGCCGATAGCCATTATACACTAGTGCGTTACTGTTTTTTCATCCAGTGTTTTTTATTGGCAATATTCACCGTCGAGAGTAAAATTACACCCCTGCCCGCTCACTCCTTCAGGTAGCCGCTCATGAGTAAACCGTTCAAACTGAATTCCGCTTTTAAACCTTCTGGCGATCAGCCGGACGCTATACGTCGTCTGGAAGAGGGGCTGGAGGACGGGCTGGCGCATCAGACGTTATTGGGCGTGACCGGCTCCGGGAAGACATTCACCATCGCCAACGTCATTGCGGACTTGCAGCGGCCAACGATGGTGCTTGCGCCCAATAAAACCCTGGCGGCGCAGCTCTACGGCGAAATGAAAGAGTTTTTCCCGGAAAACGCGGTGGAGTATTTCGTCTCCTACTATGACTACTATCAGCCGGAAGCGTATGTGCCAAGTTCGGATACGTTTATCGAAAAAGACGCTTCGGTAAACGAGCATATTGAGCAGATGCGGTTGTCGGCAACGAAAGCGTTGCTAGAGCGACGCGATGTCGTGGTGGTGGCTTCCGTGTCCGCGATTTACGGTCTGGGCGATCCGGATCTCTACCTGAAAATGATGCTGCATCTGACGGTGGGAATGCTGATTGACCAGCGCGCGATTTTGCGTCGGCTGGCAGAATTGCAATACACCCGTAACGATCAAGCTTTTCAGCGTGGTACTTTTCGCGTGCGCGGCGAAGTGATCGACATCTTCCCGGCTGAATCTGACGACATCGCGCTACGCGTTGAGCTGTTTGATGAAGAAGTGGAACGCCTGTCGCTGTTCGACCCGTTAACCGGGCAGGTAGAGTCAACGGTGCCACGTTATACTATCTATCCCAAAACGCACTACGTGACGCCGCGCGAGCGTATTCTGCAGGCGATGGAAGAGATAAAAGATGAGCTGGCGGACAGGCGTAAGGTCTTGCTGGCAAATAATAAGCTGCTTGAAGAGCAGCGATTAAGCCAGCGCACGCAGTTCGATTTAGAGATGATGAACGAGCTGGGCTACTGCTCAGGCATTGAAAACTATTCCCGCTTTCTGTCGGGCCGCGGGCCGGGCGAACCGCCGCCAACCTTGTTCGATTATCTGCCCGCCGACGGACTGCTGGTGGTGGATGAGTCTCATGTCACCATCCCGCAGATAGGCGGAATGTACCGCGGCGACCGGGCGCGCAAAGAGACGCTGGTCGAGTATGGCTTCCGTCTGCCTTCGGCGCTGGATAACCGTCCGCTGAAGTTTGAAGAGTTTGAAGCCTTAGCGCCGCAAACTATCTATGTTTCCGCCACGCCCGGCAACTATGAGCTGGAAAAATCTGGTGATGAGGTGGTGGATCAGGTCGTGCGACCGACCGGGCTGCTGGACCCGATTATTGAAGTGCGTCCGGTGGCGACCCAGGTGGACGATCTGCTGTCCGAAATTCGTCAGCGTGCGGCCATTAATGAGCGTGTCCTTGTCACTACGCTCACCAAACGGATGGCGGAAGATTTGACCGAATATCTGGAAGAGCACGGCGAGCGCGTGCGTTACCTGCACTCAGATATTGATACCGTGGAGCGTATGGAAATCATCCGCGATTTGCGTCTGGGCGAGTTTGACGTTCTGGTGGGGATTAACCTGCTGCGCGAAGGGCTGGATATGCCGGAAGTCTCGCTGGTGGCGATTCTGGACGCTGATAAAGAGGGGTTCCTGCGCTCCGAGCGCTCCCTGATTCAGACCATAGGACGCGCGGCGCGTAACGTTAACGGTAAAGCGATTCTGTATGGCGATAAAATCACGCCGTCGATGGCGAAGGCGATTGGCGAAACCGAGCGACGTCGCGAGAAGCAGCAGAAGTACAACGAAGAGCACGGTATCACTCCGCAGGGGCTGAACAAAAAAGTGGTCGACATCCTGGCGCTGGGGCAGAACATTGCGAAAACCAAAGCGAAGGGGAAAGGCAAGGGCCGTTCTACGGCGAAAGCCGGAATTGTCGAACTGGATATGACGCCGAAAGCGTTGCAGCAGAAAATTCATGAACTGGAAGGGCAAATGATGCAGCACGCGCAAAATCTGGAGTTTGAAGAAGCCGCGCAAATTCGCGACCAGTTGCACCAGTTACGCGAGTTGTTTATCGCGGCGTCCTGACAATGTGTCGATCGCCAGCGAGTCATCGTTACCATGGCTCGCTTTTGAGAATTTCAGTTCAATAGTAAGGGCTAAGTCAGTCAGGAATGAAAAACAGTGACAGGCTTTGACTAACGAGATTGTCGAAAAAGTCAAAACATCAATGGGGTAGCTAGTTTAATCACAACTGAAGAAAATTAGCGTTGAGGCTGAACTCAACGCTAATTTTCCCTCTCTCCTCGGCTATGAAAAAAAACGCCCCGTATTATCGGTATAGCTATCCTTATGATCGTCATTTTAATCTTATGTGAGTTCGTTGAAATCGTGTCATGGCAACAGATAACATCATCCTACGTAAAAAAAGAGGTGATAGAAGCGTGAGCATTTATAAGTCAAGCGCTGCAAATACTGAATGATTTGTCCGAAATAATGACGACTGTGACCTCTTATTTAAAGTTGAGAATATCCTTATCTGTTACTTTAGGTTACGTTCAGATCAGGTAGGGAAAATATGTTTAATATTACTAATATACAATCTACGGCAAGGCATCAAAGTATTAGCAATGAGGCCTCAACAGAGGTGCCTTTAAAAGAAGAGATATGGAATAAAATAAGTGCCTTTTTCTCTTCAGAACATCAGGTTGAAGCACAAAACTGCATCGCTTATCTTTGTCATCCACCTGAAACCGCCTCGCCAGAAGAGATCAAAAGCAAGTTTGAATGTTTAAGGATGTTAGCTTTCCCGGCGTATGCGGATAATATTCAGTATAGTAGAGGAGGGGCAGACCAATACTGTATTTTGAGTGAAAATAGTCAGGAAATTCTGTCTATAGTTTTTAATACAGAGGGCTATACCGTTGAGGGAGGGGGAAAGTCAGTCACCTATACTCGTGTGACAGAAAGCGAGCAGGCGAGTAGCGCTTCCGGCTCCAAAGATGCTGTGAATTATGAGTTAATCTGGTCTGAGTGGGTAAAAGAGGCGCCAGCGAAAGAGGCAGCAAATCGTGAAGAAGCCGTACAACGGATGCGTGACTGCCTGAAAAATAATAAGACGGAACTTCGTCTGAAAATATTAGGACTTACCACTATACCTGCCTATATTCCTGAGCAGATAACTACTCTGATACTCGATAACAATGAACTGAAAAGTTTGCCGGAAAATTTACAGGGAAATATAAAGACCCTGTATGCCAACAGTAATCAGCTAACCAGTATCCCTGCCACGTTACCGGATACCATACAGGAAATGGAGCTGAGCATTAACCGTATTACTGAATTGCCGGAACGTTTGCCTTCAGCGCTTCAATCGCTGGATCTTTTTCATAATAAAATTAGTTGCTTACCTGAAAATCTACCTGAGGAACTTCGGTACCTGAGCGTTTATGATAACAGCATAAGGACACTGCCAGCACATCTTCCGTCAGGGATTACCCATTTGAATGTGCAGAGTAATTCGTTAACCGCTTTGCCTGAAACATTGCCGCCGGGCCTGAAGACTCTGGAGGCCGGCGAAAATGCCTTAACCAGTCTGCCCGCATCGTTACCACCAGAATTACAGGTCCTGGATGTAAGTAAAAATCAGATTACTGTTCTGCCTGAAACACTACCTCCCACGATAACAACGCTGGAAGTTTCCCGTAATGCTTTGATTAATCTACCAGAAAACCTCCCGGCGGCATTACAAATAATGCAGGCCTCTCGCAATCACCTGGTCCGTCTCCCGGAGTCGTTACCCCATTTTCGTGGTGAAGGACCTCAACCTACAAGAATAATCGTAGAATATAATCCTTTTTCAGAACGAACAATACAGAATATGCAGCGGCTAATGTCCTCTGTAGATTATCAGGGACCCCGGGTATTGTTTGCAATGGGCGACTTTTCAATTGTTCGGGTAACTCGACCACTGCATCAAGCTGTCCAGGGGTGGCTAACCGGTCTCGAGGAGGAAGACGTCAACCAATGGCGGGCGTTTGAGACGGAAGTAAACGCGGCAGCCTTCAGCATGTTTCTGGATCGTCTTAGCGATACGCAGAACACCCGACACCCGGATTTTAAGGAACAAGTCTCCGCCTGGCTAATGCGCCTGGCTGAAGATAGCGCACTAAGAGAAACCGCATTTATTATAGCGATGGGTGCAACGATAAGCTGTGAAGATCGGGTCACACTGGCATACCACCAAATGCAGGAAGCGACGTTGGTTCATGATGCTGAAAGAGGCGCCTTTGATAGCCACTTAGCGGAACTGATTATGGCGGGGCGTGAAATCTTTCGGCTGGAGCAAATAGAATCGCTCGCCAGAGAAAAGGTAAAACGGCTGTTTTTTATTGACGAAGTCGAAGTATTTCTGGGTTTTCAGAATCAGTTACGAGAGTCGCTGTCGCTGACAACAATGACCCAGGATATGCGATTTTATAACGTTTCTGGTATCACTGAGTCTGACCTGGACGAGGCGGAAATAAGGATAAAAATTGCTGAAAATAGGGATTTTCACAAATGGTTTGCGCTGTGGGGGCCGTGGCATAAAGTGCTGGAGCGTATAGCGCCAGAAGAGTGGCGTGAAATGATGGCCAAAAGGGCTGAGTGTATTGAAACGGATGAGTATCAGAGCCGGGTCAATGCTGAACTGGAAGCGTTAGGAATAGCAGGTGATCCTGACGCAGAGCGCATGGCTGGAATGCGGATAATGGAAGAGATCAATCAGACCCTCTTTACTGAGATCATGGAGAATATATTGCTGAAAAAAGAGGTGAGCTCGCTCATGAGCGCCTACTGGTGATAGCTGAACGCAGTTTATCAGAAGAGGGAGAGAGCCTGTTTACCCTTCGGTGTAAACAGGCTTCTGATAAGCGCAGCGTCGTCGGTAAACGGGCTTAACCCAACGCCTGTAGCGCTTTTTCCAGCGCATTGTGTAATAACTGACGATCGTGGCGATAGGGGATATCGCTGGCCTCCAGCACTTCCTGAATCACCAGCCGATCGTTCACCGCACTGACGTCAACTCGCGGCCCAACCACTACTGCGTCAATGACTTTTTTGCCAATATATTGCTCCATCATCGCCAGCTTATCGACCAGCGTTAAACTGGCGGCGGGCAGACTCAGTTCGCGACCCAGATTGCCGATATACACCATTGGCGCTGGGGTGCGCCGCAGCGCCTGCGCCAGTTCATCCAGCAGCAGGCAAGGCATCAGGCTGGTATAAAAACTGCCAGGGCCAATCAGAATCAGATCCGCGTCATTAATGGCCTGTACCGCTTCCCGCGTCGCCGGAACGTTTGGCGTTAACATGATCTCCTGCGGCGGCGTCGCTAACTGATCGATATTCACCTCGCCATAAATCTCATGCCCCTGATCGTCAATCGCCATCAGATCTACCGGTAGCTCCGACATCGGGATCAGCTGCGCGTCCACTTTAAGCAGATTACGAATTAAATTAATCGCTTCCAGAGGCCGCACGCTCAGGTGATCTAACGCCTTTAACATCAAATTTCCGAGGTTATGACCAGAAAGTTCGCCATTACCGCCAAAACGGTACTCAAACATAGCGGATGCGACGCTGGGTTCGGTAATTAACTGATTCAGACAGTTGCGCATATCGCCCCAGGCGATCCCGCCTTCCGAGCGGCGAATACGGCCAGTTGACCCCCCGTTATCTGTGGTAGTCACAATGCCGGTCAGGCGCGAACCTAATGAAGAAAGCGAGGAGAGGACGCGTCCTAATCCATGCCCTCCGCCGAGGGCAACGACACGATCAAGGTCAGCCAGCGTACGATTGCGCATAAAAATTCCTGAAGTCAAATAAGCAGCGCTACAGTAGCGCAAGTCGCGGGTTTTCAGCAATTAGCCGACCGGCTAAAAGACAATTAATTATTCCCGACTACCCCTTTATAGCGAGGGCGTTACCACGGCTAAATGATATATATCAATGTAAAAGTGTGATTTTCACGTATTCTGTCGCTAAATAGCACGATCATATCGCTATGTATATGTTTATATAGCGAAAGCGTGATGGCGAAATTGTCATTTACACGCTAGTATCGGCGTAACCACAGTAAACACTCTAGCCTCTGCACCTGGGTCATTTTTGATACGGTGCTTTGGCCGTGACAACGTTTAACGTTTGCCACCAGGGCGCAGGAAGAAATGACTCCGCCTCCCGTATTTGGAAAGGTGTACATGGCTTCACAACTTACCGATGCTTTCGCGCGTAAGTTTTACTACTTGCGTTTGTCGATTACCGATGTGTGTAACTTTCGTTGCACCTACTGCCTGCCGGATGGCTACAAACCTGGCGGCGTCACTAACAACGGTTTCCTTACCGTCGATGAAATTCGTCGCGTTACGCGCGCTTTTGCCAGTCTTGGCACGGAGAAGGTGCGTCTTACCGGCGGCGAGCCTTCATTACGCCGCGATTTTACCGACATCATTGCCGCCGTGGGTGAAAATGATGCTATTCGCCAGATCGCGGTGACCACTAACGGTTATCGACTGGCGCGCGATGCCGCGAGCTGGCGCGAAGCGGGGCTGACGGGCGTCAATGTTAGCGTGGATAGTCTGGATGCGCGTCAGTTCCATGCGATTACCGGTCAGGACAAATTCCGCCAGGTGATGGCGGGCATCGATGCCGCCTTTGACGCCGGTTTCGAAAAGGTGAAAGTCAACACCGTGCTGATGCGCGACGTGAATCACCATCAGTTGGATACCTTCCTTGCCTGGATTCAGCCTCGCCCCATTCAGCTACGCTTCATTGAACTTATGGAGACGGGCGAGGGGAGCGATCTCTTCCGCAAACATCATATTTCGGGTCAGGTATTACGCGACGAGCTGATTAAGCGCGGCTGGATCCACCAGCTCCGCCAGCGTAGCGATGGCCCGGCGCAGGTTTTTTGTCATCCCGATTACGCCGGTGAGATCGGTCTCATTATGCCGTACGAAAAAGATTTCTGCGCCACCTGTAACCGCCTGCGTGTTTCGTCCGTCGGTAAGCTGCATTTATGTCTGTTTGGCGACGGCGGCGTGAGTTTACGCGACCTGTTACAGGATGACGCGCAGCAATACGCGCTTGAGAAACGTATTTCCGACGCGTTGCGGGAGAAAAAGCAGACCCATTTCCTTCACCAGAGCAATACTGGTATTACGCAAAATTTATCTTACATTGGCGGTTAATCCTTAATAAGGAGATTTCAGATGAGTCAGGTCAGCGCTGAATTTATCCCGACCCGCATCGCTATTCTTACTGTTTCCAGCCGACGCGGCGAAGAAGACGACACCTCCGGTCATTATCTGCGTGATTCGGCGCAGGAGGCCGGGCATGAAGTGGTGGCGAAAGCCATCGTTAAAGAGAACCGTTACGCGATTCGCGCCCAGGTTTCCGCCTGGATCGCCAGTGATGAGGTGCAGGTCGTATTGATAACTGGCGGGACCGGTTTGACCGAAGGCGATCAGGCGCCGGAAGCGCTGTTGCCGCTGTTCGATCGTGAAGTGGAAGGATTTGGCGAAGTGTTTCGCATGCTCTCGTTTGAAGAGATCGGCACCGCAACTCTGCAGTCGCGCGCGGTAGCTGGCGTGGCGAATAACACCTTGATTTTCGCCATGCCGGGCTCCACAAAAGCGTGCAGAACCGCATGGGAGAATATCATTGCGCCGCAGCTGGATGCCCGTACACGCCCATGTAATTTTCACCCTCATTTAAAGAAATAACGATGTCGCAATTAACCCATATAAACGCCGCAGGCGAAGCGCACATGGTGGACGTTTCCGCGAAAGCGGAAACCGTTCGTGAAGCGCGTGCGGAAGCATTCGTTACCATGCGTAGTGAAACGCTGGCGATGATTGTTGATGGCAAACACCACAAGGGCGATGTTTTCGCCACCGCCCGAATTGCCGGTATTCAGGCCGCCAAACGCACCTGGGAGCTGATCCCGCTGTGCCACCCGCTACTGCTAAGTAAAGTGGAGATTCAGCTTCAGGCCGAGCCGGAGCATAACCGCGTGCGTATTGAGTCTCTGTGCCGTCTGACCGGTAAAACCGGCGTCGAAATGGAAGCGTTAACCGCGGCGTCCGTCGCGGCGTTAACCATCTACGACATGTGCAAAGCGGTACAAAAAGATATGGTAATTGGTCCGGTGCGCCTGCTGGCGAAAAGCGGCGGCAAATCGGGGGATTTTAAGGTGGATGCGCATGATTAAGGTGCTTTTCTTCGCCCAGGTTCGCGAGCTTACAGGAACTGACGCGCTGGATCTTCCAGCAGATTTTTCCACCGTTGAGTCGCTGCGACAGCATCTGGCGACAAAGAGCGATCGTTGGGCGCTGGCGCTGGAAGACGGTAAGCTGTTGGCGGCGGTCAACCAGACGCTGGTAAGTTTTGACCATCCGCTGACGGCGGGCGATGAAGTGGCGTTTTTCCCGCCAGTCACGGGGGGCTAACATGCACGAAACGCGAATTGTAGTCGGCCCTGCGCCGTTTAGCGTCGGGGAGGAATATTCCTGGCTGGCGGCGCGCGACGAAGACGGCGCGGTCGTCACCTTTACCGGAAAAGTGCGCAATCATAACCTGGGCGATAGCGTTAAGGCGCTGGCGCTGGAGCATTATCCCGGCATGACTGAGAAAGCTCTGGCGGAGATCGTCGTTGAGGCGCGTTCCCGCTGGCCGCTGGGGCGGGTCACGGTGATTCATCGCGTTGGCGAATTATGGCCGGGCGATGAGATTGTGTTTGTCGGCGTCACCAGCGCGCACCGCAGTAGCGCGTTCGACGCCGGCCAGTTCATTATGGATTATCTGAAAACCCGTGCGCCGTTCTGGAAGCGTGAAGCCACGCCGGAAGGCGATCGCTGGGTCGAAGCGCGCGACAGCGACCAGCAGTTGGCGAAACGTTGGTAGCAGAATGTGATACGCTTTAGGGTATCATTTCCACACAGGAGTTCATCATGGACAGATTTCCACGATCTGATTCAATAGTGCAGGCACGGTCCGGCCTGCAGACCTATATGGCGCAAGTGTATGGCTGGATGACGGTCGGACTGTTACTGACCGCGTTTATCGCGTGGTATGCGGCTAATACGCCAGCCGTCATGATGTTTGTCTTTTCCAGTAAGATCACCTTCTTTGGCTTAATTATTGCCCAGCTTGCGCTGGTGTTTGTTCTGTCGGGACTGGTGCATAAACTTAGCGCCGGAATGGCGACGACGCTGTTTATGCTCTATTCGGCGCTAACCGGATTGACGTTATCCAGTATTTTTATCGTTTACACCTACTCCTCTATCGCCAGCACGTTTGTGGTGACGGGGGGAATGTTTGGCGCCATGAGCCTGTACGGGTACACCACTAAACGCGATCTTAGCGGTTTCGGCAATATGCTGTTTATGGCGCTTATTGGTATCGTTCTGGCGTCGCTGGTCAATTTCTGGCTGAAGAGTGAAGCGCTGATGTGGGCGGTAACCTATATCGGGGTGGTGGTGTTTGTCGGTCTGACGGCCTATGACACGCAGAAACTGAAAAATATCGGCGAGCAAATAGATACCCGCGATAGCGCTAATCTACGTAAATATTCGATTCTCGGCGCGTTAACGCTGTACCTGGACTTTATCAACCTGTTTCTGATGTTACTGCGTATTTTTGGCAATCGCCGCTAATTATAGCGATCTCTTAAAATCCTGGCCCTGCGCCAGGATTTTTTTTAGGACTATATTTAGGGCGAAACAGCATAAACATCTTAGAAATATTTTCCTGCGCTTGCCATTCTTATCACCGTGATCATGTGAAGAGTGATAAATGACAAGTGGGACCTCTGGCTGCAATACGTATACGGCAAATAGCATTTATTCCCGCGACAATGTTATCCCTTACCTATTGGTATACTGCGTTGGGACTATGGTGTACCGCCGGCATTAT
The DNA here is from genome assembly GCF_017572235.1 of Salmonella sp. 32010601201800023SM. NCBI lineage: Bacteria > Pseudomonadati > Pseudomonadota > Gammaproteobacteria > Enterobacterales > Enterobacteriaceae > Salmonella > Salmonella sp. 32010601201800023SM. Next base: position 1,425,104 of record NZ_JAGEQS010000001.1, on the reverse strand, counting down.
ATGGTTAACGTTGTATACTCATTTTTTGATAACCCACGTTCAACCTGTTGTTGTTTTGTGGATATCAGCACTTTTGCTTGGTCTGGGGTATGGGGCCGTTACCTGTCTTTCCCGCTTTGGCACTGTTGTCGCAACGTTGATATATATTGCCATCATTACGCTTACCGGCGTGTCATTAGCTTACCTTTTCTCAAGTGGCGCGACCATTTTCGTGATTGTTGGAATCATGTTTAGTCTTAATGCCTTATTTATTTTCTACCTGAATATCAGTTCTGGTCTATTCAGGCCGTTAATCTTCATGGCGGTAAGCGGGATCATCGCTGCGATAGTTGTCAATAGCCTGGTGGCCAGTAGCACTATGGTCTGGATAGTCAGTGTGCTGACGGTATTGGTATGGACATTGATTACAGCACTAGAAAAATCGACACTTCATGGTTATGCCCGCATGTTATATCACAGCGAGTTTTCATCCCTGTCTCGTTGCGCTTTATTTGGCGCGCTGACGCTTTACCTTGGCATTATTAATGCTGTGGTTACGCTGTGTCGTTATATCATTTTGATGATTCTGGAAATACTATTATCTTTCAGGCCGTAGGCGTTGCAGGTTTTTTATTCAGGTTGGTGATGATGGGTATAATGAGTAAATTATGTGGCAAACAATTTTGGTTAGCGTTTTGTGAAGCTAAAGACGTCACTCGCGCCATTAAAAATGGCGGCGAGGATTTTAATAAGAAATGCCCGCCAGCGCTGATTTCTCATTTCATTACCGGATTGTCATGGGAACATTCATTACCTAATCCTGCGCCTGTTTGCGCGTTTAGTTTTATGCTTCTTGTGGGAGGTGTGTGCAGTGCGCATTTTGTTTTTGATAAGTTTATCCTGTATTGGCCACTAAATATAATTATTTATTTTGGCAGTGCTATAGGTATGATGCTATGTGTTATGGCTGAGGTATGGCTTATTGCCAAAGGTTTTATCCTGGGGTTGCGCCTCTGCGTTTTACTGTTTTTATTAAATATTATGCTCTGTGGTACTGGATTATTTGACGTGTTGTGCCATCAAAATAGCGAACTAAAAAGTGATCTGATTATCGCTATTATTATGGTTGTGCTTTGCCGCTGGGTGATGAATGGCGAAACGTTTACGATGATGATTCGTTTCTGCCTGGGGCGTCGATTAGTGCGAGTCGCATTACAAGAATATCTCACCTCACAGACAAGGAAATGATAAGCCCATGAACCTGATGACGTGGCTAACAGGAAAAACACTGGCGGAGCTGGTGAAAAAAGGGCAGTTGATCCCGCCAGAAATTAAGTTACCTGTGTATCCGGCCAGCCACTACAAAAAAAACTGGTATGAACAAGGTATTCCTCACGGAGGCGTTATTGGGCTTACGGCGATTATGATGACCATGACATGGATCGTCAGTATAAACATGGTTATTGCGCAGTTTGAGCTGCACAATAAAAAGCATCTGGAGCTGGTCTTCTTCCTGGCCGTGGGCTATATCGCTTTTCTTACCCCGTCAAATCAGCTCCTGCTTAAAGGAAGAATGAGCGGGGTCATTATTTACCGCTATGCGCTATTGCTGGCCATTATTTCCGTTACGTTGGCAACGTTCTGTACCCTGTCATCAGTATTCATGGGCGAGTTCCACGAAGTGCTCCTGCTGCTGTTTAGCTGGTCATTGCTGCTTTTTTCCCGCTTACAGATGAATACGTCTTTTTTCTCAGCATATGTTTATTTTTACCGGATAAAACGCGTTGTGCTGGAAAGCGAAAACGCGTCTGCTTAAATTTATTTCGCCATCGCCCGCTCGTTTTTCGCCCGCAGCTTCTTCGCCCGGCTCTCCAGGATCAGATAGCACACCAGCGCCAGCAACAGGGGAATAAAATAGTAAAGCACGCGGTATGCGAGCAGGGCGGCGATAATCGTGCCTTGCGACGTATGTTCGCCCGCCAGCAACGCAAGGAATACGGCCTCCAGCACGCCGATGCCTGCCGGAATATGCACGATGACGCCCGCGATACTGCTCACCAGCAGTACGCCCAGTACAAAGAAATAGTTCACATCCTGACCCATCAGCAGCCAGATGATGGCGCCCATCGCCATCCAGTTCGCGCTGGAGATTGCCATCTGCGCCAGTGCGAATTTCCATGACGGCAGCACCAGTTTCTGCCCTTTAATCGTCATATGCCGCCGCTTCGCAAAGGCGCAAAACCACAGATAGACCGCGATAATCAACAATAAAACGATACCGAGAATACGTAGCGTGCCTTCATCGATATACCAGTGGTCGGGAAGCTGGACAATGCCGAAGGTAAAAATGATGCCACCAAGCAGAATATAGCCCAGCCAGTTAGTGGTAATGCTGAGTGAGAAAATACGCGTGATAGTACTGCCGGGCAACCCGAGGCGAGAGTACAGTCGGTAACGCATCCCGATCCCGCCGACCCAGGTGCTGAGCGTCAGGTTAAAGGCATAGCAGACGAACGATACCAACATCACCTGTCGCTTCGCCAGTTTATGGCCGCAATAAAGCCGTCCAAGCAGGTCGTAGCAGCCGTACAGAAGATAGCTAACGATCACCAGTCCTACAGCGCTTAAAAGCGCCGTGCGGTTATAGTCACGGATGACGGTCCAGACATCGCCCCAGTCGACCTTTTTAGCATAAACCACCAGCAGAACGACGACCGCAATAAAAAACAGCCAGGTCAGCACTTTTTTAGCCAGCCGCCAGCGCGGATGCGATTTAGCCATTAGGGCTTCACTCCTGTATTTTCTGGATCAACGCGATCCTGGGTTTCCATTTCTGGCTGGGCAGGCGGGGGAACCTGCGCCAGATGCGGGGTATGCGCAGGTAGCCAGCCGACCAGCGCCGGGAAATGACGTAAAAAGTGGAACGCCAGCACGCTTTTGGTCAGGTTCCACCAGGTGCGTTTCGGCAGCATAGACTCATCGACCTGCTTACAATCATTCACGATGATGCCTTGTAAATTATCGCGCAGGGTCTGGTTAAAGGTACGATCGTGAATGATCAGGTTAGCTTCAAGGTTAAGCGACAGGCTGAGCGGATCGAGATTACTCGACCCTACCGTGGCCCAGTGATCGTCCATCAGCGCCACTTTGCCATGCAGCGGACGGCGTCGGTATTCATAAACCTGCACACCGCCCTTCACCAGATAGTTATAGAGCAACCGCGCGCCGACTTTGACTATCGGCATGTCTGGTTCCCCCTGGACAATCAGTTTTACGCTCACGCCACGGCGGGCGGCTTTACGCATTGCGTGGAGCAAGCGATAGCCGGGGAAAAAATAGGCGTTAGCGATAATCACCTCACGCTTTGCCTGGGTCAGCATTTTCAGATAATGACGTTCGATATCGTCGCGGTGCTCTTCGTTATCTCGCCAGACAAACAGCGCCTGCGCTTCGCCGGGGTGGCGGTTTTCTTCGGCCTGATGATGGCGCTTCCACCAGCGGCGCGCGGGGCTTTGCCCCGGCAGATTCTCGACTTCGAATTGCAGGATATCGGCCACTACAGGCCCTTCGACCCGTACCGCGTAGTCTTGTTTCGCCTGCGGGCCGTAATCCGACATATGTTCGGCGGAGTAGTTAATGCCGCCGACAAAGGCAATACGATCATCAATCACCACAATTTTGCGGTGCATTCGGCGGAAGATATTGGTTCGCAACCCCAGTAGACGCGGGCGGGGGTCGTAATAGCGAAAAATCACGCCTGCTGAGGTCAATTCGCCGACAAACGCGTCGCTGAGATCGGGAGAGCCGTAGCCGTCGAGTAATACTTCGGCTTTTACGCCGCGCTGTGCGGCTTTTAGCAGAGCGGCATGGAGTTTTTTACCCACCTCATCTTCAAACAAGATAAAGGTTTCCAGAATGATTTTTTGCTGTGCCTGAGCGATAGCCTCAAACACGGCAGGATAGAACTGGTCGCCGTTTTCCAGTAGCTGAATTTGATTACCTTCACGCCAGCCGCATTTCATAGATGGATCTCCGCGCTAAGGGGGGCATGGTCTGATAAATGTCGCCAGTTCCGCAGCGGCAGCGCCGTAGGAGAACTGGCGTTCGCATTCTTGACGTAAATACGATCGAGTCGCAGCAGCGGCATACTCACCGGGAATGTGCGCGCCGGTCGGCCATGGGCACGGGTGAATATCTCCTCCAACCCGGCCGCGTTTAACGGCGGGCCGGCCTTTTGCCGCCAGTCATTAAAGTCTCCGGCCACCAGCACCGGTTCTGATTCCGGCAAGGCATTCACCCATCCCGCCAGCATGGTTAGCTGTGCCTGGCGGTGACTCTCCCGCAGGCCGAGATGTACGCACATGACGTGGATAGGGCGGTTGAGCATGGGCGGCGTAATGCGGCAATAGAGCACGCCGCGTTTTTCGCTACCGCCGACCGAGACGTCGCGATTTTCATAATGTTCAATGGGATAACGAGAAAGAACCGCGTTACCGTGGTGGCCTTCCGGATAGACCGCATTGCGGCCATAGGCGAAATCGCTCCACATGGTGTCGGCTAAAAATTCATAGTGGGTAGTGTCCGGCCAGTTTTCGATATGCAGCGGATGCACTTCGTGCGCGCCCATCACTTCTTGCAGACAGACGATATCGGCGCCGACCGTTCTGACGGCGTCGCGCAGCTCCGGCAGGATGAAGCGTTTATTAAAGGCGGTAAAACCTTTGTGCGTATTAATTGTGAGCACTTTGAATGAAAAATTTCGCGTGTGTTGAGTCATTTTCTTCCTGTCCGCGTCACTATCCTGATTGAAATAGTGTAGTCGTCGTCACAAAAAGATGCGGTCTTACGGAATTTTCCGTAAAGTTCGGTACTCTGAATAATGAGAGAAAAATGCTTCAGGAGAAAAGCCATGAAGTGGCAACAACGCGTTCGTGTCGCAACCGGCCTCGGTTGTTGGCAGATTATGTTGCATTTACTGGTAGTGGCGATGCTGGTAATAGGCTGGATGAGCGGCACATTAGTGCGCGTCGGCCTGGGATTATGCGTGCTTTATGGCGTGACGGTACTGCTGATGCTGGCGTTGCAGCGCCATCATGAGCAACGCTGGCGCGATGTGGCGGATGTGCTGGAAGAGCTGACTACCACCTGGTACTTCGGCACCGCGCTGATTGTCCTCTGGCTGCTATCCCGCGTATTGCAAAACAATGTCTTGCTGGCGCTGGCGGGGCTGGCTATCCTGGCCGGGCCCGCCGTGGTCTCGCTACTGGCGAAAGATAAAAAGCTACATCACTTTGCGTCTAAACATCGCATACGCCGCTGAACCCGTGGTGGCCGCTATCACCAGTAGCGGCCACAAACTTCCCCAGACAATCCCCAGACTCGCATCCTTAAGATAAATTTGCTTGGTAATATCAGTAAAGTGGCGGATAGGATTTATCCACGTCAGGTTTTGCAGCCAGACTGGCATATTTTCCACCGGCGAGACATAACCCGAGAGCAAAATCGCCGGCATCATAAAGACAAAGACGCCGATAAACGCCTGCTGTTGCGTGGCGCAAAGCGATGATATCAGCAAGCCAAAGCCTACCAGCGACAGCCCGTAAATCACCATCGTGAAATAAAACAGCGCTAACGAACCGGCGAAGGGAATTTGGTATGCCCAAATGCCGATAGCCAGCACGATCGTGGCCTGGAAGGTCGCGACAATCAGCGCCGGCACCGCTTTACCAACGAAAATCTGCCAGGTGGTGAGCGGAGAGACCAGCAGCTGATCCAGAGTGCCTTGTTCACGCTCGCGGGCGACGGACAGCGAAGTGACGATCATCACGCCAATAGTGGTGATCATGGCGATCAGCGAGGGCACTACAAACCACTTGTAGTCCAGATTCGGGTTATACCAGTTGCGTACCACCAGTTCGCTATTGTTGGGCTTTGGCTTGCCGTCCATCAATGTCTGCTGATACTCCTTGACGATCTGTTGCAGATAATTGGCGGCGATTTGCGCGCTGTTGGAGTTACGTCCATCAAGAATGAGTTGCATCGGCGCAGGCTGGAAGGTATCCAGATTCCGCGAGAAATCCGCCGGGAAGCGTACCAGCAGCAGCGCTTTTTGCGTATCGATAGTCGGCTGGATCTCCTGCGGACTGTTCAGCAATAGCACATGGGTAAACGCTTTCGCGCGGGCAAAACGCTGGGTAAGTTCTACCGAATGTTTGCCGTTATCTTCGTTATAGATGGCGATAGTCGCGTTAGTGACTTCAAGCGTCGCGGCGAACGGAAACAGGATGACCTGAATCAGCACCGGCAGAATCAGGATCGCGCGCGTTTGCGGTTCGCGTAAAAGCGATTGCAGTTCTTTGCGAATTAACGTCCATAAACGATGAAACATGCCCGTCCTCTCAGTCCAGTTTGTAGGCCTGATAAGCAAAGCGCATCAGGCATAATGCCGGATGGCGGCGTGAACGCCTTATCCGGCCTACGACGACAATTATCCATATACATAGTTAATCCAGCCGTCGTTTGGTTTTTAGCCACGTCAGGCCAATAAACATCACCGCCGAGGCGATTAAAAACAGTACGTTAACGCCTAACACGACCGGAATATTGCCGGCCAGAAACAGACTTTGCAGGGTGCTAACAAAATAGCGCGCCGGAATAATATAGGTCACCGCGCGGATCACCGCAGGCATACTGTCTATCTGGAAGATAAATCCGGACAGCATAATCGAGGGTAAAAAGGCGGCGTTCAGCGCCACCTGCGCGGCGTTAAACTGGTTGCGAGTGATGGTGGAAATCAACAGCCCCATCCCCAGCGTACTCAGTAAAAACAGACTGGTGATGATAAACAGAATCACCAGCGAACCGCGATACGGCACGCCGAGAATAAACACCGATACCAGCATACAGAGCAGCATCGCCAGCATACCGAGAAAGTAATAGGGAATAAGCTTACACAGCAGCAGTTCAACACGCGTCACTTCGGTTGAGAGCAGCGCCTCCATCGTGCCGCGCTCCCATTCGCGGGCAACGACCAGCGAGGTGAGGATTGCGCCAATTACCGTCATGATAATGGTCACCGCCCCGGGAATGATAAAATGCTGACTGATCGCCGCCGGGTTAAACCAGTAGCGCGTCTGGACGTCGATGAGCGGTTCAAAGGTGTCGCCGCGATCTTCCGCCCGCTGCTGTTGCCAGATTTGCCAGATGCCTTCAACATAACCCTGAACGAAGTTGGCGGTGTTTGGCTCGCTGCCGTCGGTAATCACCTGAATCGGCGCGCTGTCACCGTCGCGCGCCATTTGCTGCGCGAAATCCACCGGAATCACCACCAGTCCGCGAATGCGTCCGGCCTGCATTTTTTCAATTAATTCATGGCGGTTATCGCTAATGGTCGCGTCGATATAGGGTGAACCGGTCATCGCATGAGTGAAATCCAGCGCCTCCTGGCTTTGTTGTTCAAGCAGAATCCCCACCCGCAGTTTGCTGGAGTCGAGGTTAATGCCGTAACCAAAAATAAACAGCAACAGCAGCGGGATCACCACCGCAATCAGCCAGCTACTGGGATCGCGCACGATCTGGCGCGTCTCTTTGACGCACAACGCACGCACGCGGCGCCAGGAGAGAGACTTACTCATGCGTATGCTCCTTATCCCAGTCATTGATGAGAGTGATAAAGGCCTGCTCCATCGTTGGATCGGCCTGTTGCTCATCGGCGGCCTGCGCTTTGAGATCGTCCGGCGTACCGCTGGCGATAAGCTTCCCGCGATAAACCAGTCCGATGCGATCGCAATATTCCGCCTCATCCATAAAGTGGGTCGTCACCATTACCGTGACCCCTTTTTCCACCATGCTATTAATATGCAGCCAAAATTCACGGCGGGTGAGGGGATCAACCCCGGACGTTGGTTCATCAAGGAATAAAATATCCGGTTCGTGCATCAGCGAGCAGGCCAGCGCCAGTCGCTGTTTAAAGCCCAGCGGCAGCGCATCGGTGGGATGCGACGCGATGCTTTTCAGACCAAACGCTTCACTCATGCGCTGAATTTTTTCATTTTGCGCGCGGCCCCGCAAACCGTAGACGCCGGAGAAAAAACGCAGGTTCTGCTCAACCGTCAGGTTGCCGTAAAGCGAAAATTTTTGCGCCATATAGCCCAGATGCTGACGGGCTTTGCCGGAGCTGACTTTCAGGTCCATATCCAGCACCAGCGCCTTGCCGGACGTCGGCACCAGCAGGCCGCACATCATTTTAAAGGTGGTTGATTTACCCGCGCCGTTCGGGCCGAGCAGGCCAAAAATCTCGCCGCGCTGTACGACGAAATTAACATGGTCCGTGGCCGCGAAATCGCCAAATTTTTTCGTCAGTTCCTGCGCTTCAATCACCGTTTCGCCGGCAGTGCCTTCAACCGTATGCAGGATTGAACCCAGCGGAGACTCCGAGGTTCCCGCTCCGCCAAGCAGATCGATAAACGCATCTTCGAAACGCGGCGCGGTCTCATTGAGGGTGATTTCCGGCATCCCTTCGGCCTGACGAATATCTGCTGCGGTCGCCTCTTTTTTCAGGATCAGGCGTACCGAACGTCCCTGAATCATGCCGTCGCTCACCTGCGGCAGTCTGAGCGCTCTCTGTAGTAACTTACGGTTGTTTTCCTGTGGACTGCTCATCAGAAAGCTACGTCCGGCCATCGTTTGCGTCAGCGCTTTAGGTTCGCCCTGATAGAGCAGCTCGCCTTCATTCATCAGCAGCACATCGCGACACTGTTCGGCTTCATCCAGATAGGAGGTACTCCATAAAATCAGCATCCCGTCGCCCGCCAGTTCGTGGACCATTTGCCACAACTCGCGCCGTGAAATCGGGTCAACGCCAACGCCCGGTTCATCCAACAGCAGCACTTTCGGTTCGCCGACCAGCGTACAGGCCAGCCCCAGTTTTTGCTTCATCCCGCCGGACAATTTCCCCGCCAGACGGCCAGTGAAAGGGCCGAGGGCGGTAAATTCCAACAAACGAGCAAAGGTCTTTTCCCGTATCTCGCCGGTAACGCTGCGTAAATCGGCATAGAGATTAAGGTTCTCCATGACGGTAAGATCTTCATACAGACCGAATTTCTGCGGCATATAGCCCAGAACCGCGTGCAGCTCGCTGTCGTTTTGTATCGGGTCGAAGCCCAATACGGACGCGCTGCCGCCATCGGCTTTGAGCAGGCCCGCCAGCATACGCATCAGCGTGGTTTTTCCTGCGCCGTCCGGCCCTACCAGCCCGGTGACATAACCGGAATGAATGGTACAGTCGAGCGGCGCGACGGCGGGTTTATCCATTCCCGCAAAGCGCTTCGTCAGACCGTTCAGCGTAATAACGGCCTCACTCATGCCGTGCCTCGTCATTAAATTTCACCGTGACTGGCATCCCCTGGCGTAACGCATCGTCCGCATCGGTGACGATAATGCGCAGGCGATAGACGAGATCGGTACGCAGATCCGGCGTTTCGACGGTTTTCGGCGTAAATTCCGCGGTGGGGGAAACGAAACCAATCTTGCCGTGGTAAGGTTTGTCAGGACGACCGTCGGTATACAACAGAATGTCGCGCCCCGGTTGCGTCTGACTGAGGTTGCGTTCATCAACATAGGCGCGCACCCAGACGGGGCGGGTCAGCGAGAGTGTTAATACCGTGCTGCCGGCGTTCAGCATACTACCAGGCTCGACCGCGCGGGTGAGCAAGGTTCCGTTGGCAGGCGCGATAAGCGTGGTGTCCTGCAAATCAAGCTGCGCCTGCGCCAGTTGGGCCTTTGCCTGTTCCAGACTGGCTTTCGCCTGGGCGATATCCTGTTCACGATTACCGGTACGGTACTGGCTCAGTTTATCCTGCGCGGACTTCAGCGTCGCCTGCGCCTGATCGCGCGATGAGCGGGCATTTTCCAGATCGTTAGCGGAAATGGTGCGGCTTTTCCACAATCCTTGCTGACGGTTATAAAAGTTTTGCGCGTAGTCATAGGCGGCTTGCGCCTGTCTGACGGCGGCGGCGGCCTGGGCTATCTCTTCATCGCGATAGCCTGCCAGCATCAAATCATATTGCGCCTGCGCGACCGACACGCCAGCTTTCGCCTGCATTAGCGCGTTTTCGTATGGCGCGTGATCCAGTTCGCCGAGCACCTGTCCGGCTTTGATAGTATCGCCTTCATCAACATTCAGCGACGCCAGCCTGCCGCCGACACGAAAGCTGATATTGACGGTACGGATATCGACATTACCGTATAGCGTCAGCCCATCGTCCTGCCGACTTTGATACCACCAGGTTCCACCGGCAATCACAGCGACGATCGCTGCGATTGCCAGTCCGATAACGACAGGTTTTTTCATCAGTCCAGACTCCTTTGCGTTAAACCGTGCAGAATAAGATCGATGTGGCAGGTTACCGTCTGGTAAATCAGCGCCGCTTTTTCTTCATCAAACTGCGGCCAGCCGGTACGTAACAGAATAGTTTCTTTGCCGAGACGAAACGCCAGTACTTCTCCCAGTAAGGCATGGGTATGCAAAATCATGCGCGTATCATTGGCGTCGCAGCCGGTATAAGCGGCAACCAATCTTGTCAGATGGGTGTGCAACGGATCGATAACCTGTTCATGGACCAATTGATAGGCCGACGTGGGAGAGAGCTGCTCGCGTGAAATAAATTTGCTCAGGTTAACGGTGTCTTCCTGCGTCAGCAGCATAATCATGTTTTTGCAGGCGAGCAGAATGAGCTCGCGTATGGCGTCCCGGTCAGGGGCAGGCTGGCTAAACAGACGCTCCGCTTTTTCAGCATGGGGGCGAAATTTTTCGCCAAGAAAATCGGCAATCCACTGGGCGCAGGCGAGGTATAAATCCTCTTTTGAGCCGAAATAGTAAGTAATGGCGGCAATATTTTGCCCCGCCAACGCAGCGATATCGCGCGTGGTGGCATGGAGGCCATACTCGCCAAACTGCGCCAGTGCGGCGGCAATGAGCTGACTTTTCGCCTGCTCGCCCTTGGTGGTCGTGGTGGGGATATTCATCACACGCCCTAATTATTAATCAATCGATTGATTAAGATTATGACTCATAATGGCACTTGTCCAGTGTGGTCGATTAATTTGTCTTTGCCACCTTTCGGGATAATTTATGCGCCGCATCACAAAAACTGCTACACTCCGCCCCTTCATGACATTGTGGTTTTTGTCATTCCAAATTTGAGCATCTCCCTGAAAACTACACCGGTAACGGTCGGGGCGGTCCGGAGTAGTTATGTCTTTTGATTCCCTGGGATTAAACCCTGATATCCTGCGCGCCATTGCCGAGCAGGGTTACCGTGAACCTACCCCTATTCAGCAACAGGCGATTCCCGCCGTGCTGGAAGGCCGCGATCTGATGGCCAGCGCTCAGACCGGAACCGGTAAAACGGCGGGTTTTACCCTGCCATTGTTGCAGCATCTGATTACCCATCAGCCGCACGCTAAAGGTCGTCGCCCGGTGCGCGCGTTGATCCTCACGCCAACCCGCGAGCTGGCGGCGCAAATTGGCGAAAACGTCAGAGATTACAGTAAATATCTCAACATTCGCTCGCTGGTGGTATTTGGCGGCGTAAGCATCAATCCGCAGATGATGAAACTGCGCGGCGGCGTGGATGTGCTGGTGGCGACGCCGGGACGTCTGCTCGACCTGGAACATCAAAATGCCGTGAAGCTGGATCAGATTGAGATTCTGGTACTGGATGAAGCCGACCGTATGCTGGATATGGGCTTCATTCACGACATTCGTCGCGTGCTGGCGAAACTGCCGGCGAAGCGTCAGAATCTGCTGTTCTCCGCCACGTTCTCCGACGACATCAAAGCGCTCGCCGAAAAGCTGTTGCGCAACCCGCTGGAAATCGAAGTGGCGCGCCGCAACACGGCCTCAGAGCAGGTGACGCAGCACGTGCACTTTGTCGATAAAAAACGCAAACGTGAACTGCTGTCGCAGATGATTGGCCAGGGCAACTGGCAGCAGGTGTTGGTCTTCACCCGCACCAAGCATGGCGCGAACCATCTGGCGGAACAGCTTAATAAAGACGGTATTCGCAGCGCGGCGATCCACGGTAATAAATCGCAGGGCGCACGTACCCGCGCGCTGGCCGATTTTAAATCCGGCGATATTCGCGTGCTGGTGGCGACGGATATTGCGGCGCGTGGTCTGGATATTGAAGAGCTGCCGCACGTGGTCAACTATGAACTGCCGAACGTGCCGGAAGATTATGTACACCGTATTGGCCGTACCGGTCGCGCGGCGGCAACTGGCGAGGCGCTGTCGCTGGTCTGTGTTGACGAGCATAAACTGTTGCGTGATATCGAAAAATTGCTGAAAAAAGAGATCCCACGCATTACGACGCCGGGCTATGAGCCGGACCCGTCGATTAAAGCGGAGCCGATTCAGAACGGTCGTCAGCAGCGCGGCGGCGGCGGTCGTGGACGCGGACAAAATCAGGGGGGAGCGGGGCGCAGTCAGCAGCCGCGACGTCAGGATAGCGGGGCGGCGAAGGCGAAACCAAAACCGCGCACAGGCGAGGGGAAACCCGCTGGCGACAAAGCACGTCCGCCGCGTCGCCCGCGCAGAATCACGCCTGCCCAGTAAATTTTATCCGGCAACATGCCCGGTAGCGCGACGCTTACCGGGCCTACGGACTATGCAAATACGTAGGCCGGATAAGGTGCTTGCACCGCCATCCGGCAAAATACACATCGCGTTGCGAGCCGCCTTCCAGAACCGGTAAAAAAGGTACTTCCCGCCCCTGAAATGTGACACAATAGTGGCTGTTTATACAGTACTTCAGGTTTTCTCATGGCATTGACCGCTGCGCTGAAAGCGCAAATCGCCGCCTGGTATAAGGCGCTTCAGGACCAGATTCCCGACTTTATTCCCCGTGCGCCGCAGCGGCAGATGATTGCTGACGTCGCCAGAACGCTGGCCGGGGAAGAAGGGAGACATCTGGCTATTGAAGCGCCGACCGGCGTCGGGAAAACCCTCTCCTATCTTATTCCCGGTATCGCCATTGCCCGGGAAGAGCAAAAAACACTGGTGGTCAGTACCGCTAACGTGGCGTTACAGGATCAGATCTTTAGCAAGGATTTGCCGCTGCTACGAAAAATCATCCCCGATCTGCGCTTTACCGCCGCCTTTGGCCGCGGGCGTTACGTGTGTCCGCGAAACCTGGCGGCGCTCGCCAGTAGCGAGCCTACGCAGCAGGATCTGCTCGCCTTTCTTGATGATGAACTGACGCCTAACAACCAGGAAGAGCAAAAGCGCTGCGCCAGGCTGAAAGGGGATCTTGACGGTTACAAATGGGATGGTCTGCGGGATCATACCGACATTGCTATTGACGACGATCTGTGGCGGCGATTAAGTACCGATAAAGCCAGTTGTCTGAACCGCAACTGTCACTATTACCGCGAATGTCCATTCTTTGTCGCCCGACGTGAAATACAGGAAGCGGAAGTCGTGGTGGCGAATCACGCGCTGGTAATGGCGGCGATGGAAAGTGAAGCCGTACTGCCGGAACCAAAGCATCTGCTGTTGGTACTGGATGAAGGTCATCATCTGCCCGATGTCGCGCGCGATGCGCTGGAGATGAGCGCGGAAATTACCGCCTCCTGGTATCGCTTGCAACTGGACCTGTTCAGCAAACTGGTGGCGACCTGCATGGAGCAATTTCGCCCTAAAACCACGCCGCCGTTAGCGAATCCTGAGCGACTTAACGCCCATTGCGAGGAGGTGTACGAACTGATCGCCTCGCTCAATGCCATTCTTAATCTGTATATGCCCGCAGCGCAGGAGGCGGAGCACCGTTTTGCAATGGGTGAGTTGCCTGATGAGGTCATGGAAATCTGCCAGCGACTGGCGAAGCTGACCGAGACGCTGCGTGGGCTGGCGGAATCCTTTCTCAACGATCTCAGCGAAAAAACCGGGTCGCACGATATTGTGCGTTTGCATCGGGTGATTTTACAGATGAACCGGGCGCTGGGAATGTTCGAGGCGCAAAGTAAATTATGGCGGCTGGCTTCGATGGCGCAGTCTTCAGGCGCGCCGGTGTCCAAATGGGCGACGCGTGAAATACGCGAAGGGCAACTCCACGTCTGGTTCCATTGTGTCGGTATCCGCGTCAGCGATCAGCTGGAAAGATTGTTATGGCGCAGCGTACCGCACATTATTGTCACCTCGGCGACACTGCGCTCGCTCAATAGCTTTTCGCGCCTGCAGGAAATGAGCGGCTTAAAAGAAAAAGCCGGCGACCGCTTTGTGGCGCTGGATTCGCCGTTTAATCATGTGGAACAGGGGAAACTGGTGATTCCTCAAATGCGCTACGAACCCACCATTGATAACGAAGAGCAGCATATTGCCGAAATGGCAGCCTATTTTCGTGAGCAACTGGAGAGCAAAAAACATCATGGTATGCTGGTACTGTTCGCCAGCGGGCGGGCGATGCAGCGTTTTCTGGAGCATGTCGCTGATGTGCGCTTACTCCTCCTGGTCCAGGGCGACCAGCCGCGTTACCGGCTGGTGGAGCTGCACCGTAAACGGGTGGAGAGCGGCGAACGTAGCGTGCTGGTTGGGCTTCAGTCTTTTGCCGAAGGGCTGGATCTTAAAGGCGAGCTGCTGACGCAAGTCCATATCCATAAAATTGCCTTTCCGCCGATCGACAGCCCGGTCGTGATCACCGAAGGCGAATGGCTAAAAAGCCTGAATCGTTATCCGTTTGAGGTACAAAGCTTACCAAGCGCGTCTTTTAATTTAATTCAGCAGGTAGGGCGATTGATCCGTAGCCACGCCTGTCGGGGAGAAGTGGTCATTTATGATAAGCGTTTGTTGACCAAAAACTACGGACAGCGTTTACTGAATGCCTTACCTGTTTTTCCGATAGAGCAGCCTGCCGTGCCAGACGTTATAGTAAAACCAAAAGCAAAACCTGCACGCCGCCGACGGCGTTAATGCTGTGAGCACACTTCAAGGAGCTTTCAATGGATTATCGCAAGATCATCAAAGAGATCGGGCGAGGTAAAAATCACGCCCGCGATCTGGATCTGGATACCGCGCGCGGTTTGTATACCCGAATGCTGAATGGCGACATCCCCGACCTGGAAATGGGCAGTATATTGATGGCGCTGCGTATTAAAGGCGAAGGCGAAGCCGAAATGCTGGGCTTTTATGAGGCCATGCAGAATCATACCATCAAACTGACACCGCCCGCAGATAGGCCGTTGCCGGTCGTTATTCCCAGCTATAACGGCGCGCGTAAACAGGCGAATTTAACGCCGTTGCTGGCTATCCTGCTGCATAAATTGGGCTTTCCAGTTGTAGTACACGGCGTCAGTGAAGATCCGACCCGCGTACTGACGGAAACAATATTTGAGCTGATGGGGATTGTGCCCACCCTACACGGCGGACAAGCGCAGGCCAAACTGGACGGGCGCCAGCCGGTGTTTATCCCGGTGAGCGCGCTCTGCCCGCCGCTGGAAAAACAACTGGCGATGCGCTGGCGGATGGGCGTGCGCAACAGCGCGCATTCACTGGCCAAGCTGGCGACGCCATTTGCTGAGGATGCCGCGCTGCGTTTATCAAGCGTTTCTCACCCTGAATATGTCCCGCGTGTGGCGACCTTTTTTAGCCGCATTGGCGGGCGGGCTTTGCTGATGCATGGTACCGAAGGCGAAGTCTATGCCAACCCGCAACGCTGTCCGCAAATCAGCCTGATTGATAGCCGTGGCGTGCAGGTACTGCATGAGCGTCAGAGCGACACGCACGACGAGCCGCTTTCACTGCCTGCGACTAAAGATCCTGAAATCACCGCGCGCTGGATTGAGCGCTGCCTTGCCGGCCGCGAGCCGGTGCCGCAATCATTAAAAACGCAAATGGCCTGTTGTCTGGTTGCGACGGGAGAGGCGGCGACGTTAGAAGACGGAATTGCGCGCGTCGAACAGGCTTTTAGCGAATAAAAAAAGCCCGTCCAGTGGCGGACGGGCAAATAAGGGTAACAAACAGGGTTAATGAGGGTTGGAGCAGTGGGTCTGTTGGCAAACAGACGAGGGTAATACCCGTCAGAATTCAAACAACAGCGATGTTACAGCCTGAAATCTGGCGGGCAGGTAAATTATTTATAAATCACCGCAGTGCCGCTCATTTTGTCATTACCTACGGCGGAGGTGATGTTATAAGCGCTTGCGCCAGCAGCGGCGGCTTTTTCAGCCAGTTTAGCTTCCAGGCCATCCAGCGTGGTGGCGCCATCGGCAGACACTACGCCGATTTTATGCAGGTTTTGCGTCTGAGACGCGCTAACCGGTTCTGCGGCAAAAGCGCCAAAAGAAAGGGTGGAAAGCGCGATGGCTGCAACAGCATATTTAATGGTTTTCATGATTAATCTCTCGCAGGTTATTCTGTTTATGGGACGATGTTCCGTCGATGTGATGAGTATCACGGTTTTTTGCGAAAGATAAAATCGAATAGAATTGACTGCCTTGCTCAAAATTTTTGAATGACAAATAACCTATTGATTATTAATTAATTCAACGGTTGAATTTACCTTTCTTGTCATCTGGCTTTACAGAGTCGAGGTTAACGGCACATTCTGCGACGCAGAACGCTAAAAAGCATGAGCGTAAAGGAATGGATAATACTGGCGGTTTCGGTAAAGAAAAGTCAGCGTAACTGGCTGTCTTTTGAACCTCTACGATTATATCCTGAAAATGTTGCGTTATGTAAATCTTTCTCCTGTTGGCAGGCTATGCATAACCGAACGCCCGGCACGGCTTTACGCCGCGCTTCAGGGATAGGATCGCCGCAAGATTCGCATTCATCGCGACTTTCGCCGTGGGGAAGTTCGCCGCGAGCGCGGGCAACGGCATCTTCAATGGTATTGTTGATTTGTTCATTCACTGCGTCGTCATTTGCCCAGCCGGATGCCATCACGCTCTCCTGATTTTAGGGTACCTGAGGTTAAGTGTAGCGCCGTCAGGCGAAAAAATCGCATCGCGCGGCCTTTTCAGACCATGAGCAGAGCCAATGTCATTCAGAGAGCCGATCAAACGAGCGAGGCAGGGAATTCGCGGTGGTATATTTACCCCGTGGCGTTATACGGGTATCTTACGCCGCTGCTAAAAGGAGAATGCCATGTCCGCCCAGAAACCGGGGTTACACCCGCGCAACCGCCATCAACACCGTTATGATCTCGCCGCACTGTGTCAGACCACGCCGGAATTGACGTCCTTTCTTATCCGCACGCCCGCCGGTGAACAGAGCGTTGATTTTGCTAATCCGCAAGCGGTAAAAGCGCTCAATAAGGCATTGCTGGCGCATTTTTATGCCGTCACACACTGGGACATTCCGCCAGGGTTTTTATGTCCGCCGGTGCCTGGTCGTGCGGATTATATCCATCATCTGGCGGATCTGCTTGGCGAAACGACAGGGAGTATTCCGGCGCAGGCAACTATTCTGGACGTGGGCGTGGGCGCCAATTGTATTTATCCGCTTATCGGCGTCCATGAATATGGCTGGCGATTTACCGGTAGTGAAGTCAGCGACGCAGCGATGTCCAGCGCGCAGGCTATCATTCAGGCT
Organism: Salmonella sp. 32010601201800023SM; assembly: GCF_017572235.1. NCBI lineage: Bacteria > Pseudomonadati > Pseudomonadota > Gammaproteobacteria > Enterobacterales > Enterobacteriaceae > Salmonella > Salmonella sp. 32010601201800023SM. The sequence goes on along the minus strand of NZ_JAGEQS010000001.1, from coordinate 1,407,535 downwards.
AATACGGGGTTAAGCCGCGCCATTCGTCTGCGTCGGCAAAAAGATCCGGCGGCCATTTTTACCGGTATCATTCATAAAAATGAATTTTATGACGCAACGCTTTGTAACCCGCCTTTTCACGACTCCGCCGCCGCAGCCCGCGCGGGCAGCGAGCGTAAGCGCCGCAATTTGGGGCAGAATAAAGATGATGCGCTGAACTTTGGCGGTCAACAGCAGGAGCTATGGTGCGAAGGCGGCGAAGTCGCCTTTATTAAAAAAATGATTGCTGAAAGCCAAACCTTCCGCCGTCAGGTGTTGTGGTTTACGACGTTGGTGTCGCGCGGCGAGAATTTACCGCCGCTTTACCGGGCGTTGACGGAGGCTGGCGCGGTGAAAGTGGTGAAAAAAGAGATGGCCCAGGGGCAAAAGCAAAGCCGCTTTATTGCCTGGACCTTTATGGATGACGACCAGCGTCGCCGTTTTATCACCCGTAAACGCTAAATCGTCGGTTCGCGCGGCGGCAGTGAATCAGGCGACGGGCCGCCGGCGGGGGCGGGTAGAACCTGATACGTTTGCACCGGCGCGCGCACATTGGCCAGATCAAAATGCTTTTTCACCTGGCTATCAAGGGCAAAACGCACCGTCCACTGCTTGAGCGGTAGCGTGGTGAACGACACGCGTAAAGTAAACGCCGTGTTCGTTAAACCGACAATACCGGCGAACGTGGGTTCGCCGATAATCAGCCCGCGAATATCCTCCGTCTCCATCAGCGCCGTTACCGCGTCTTTCAGCGCCTGATTCGCTTTATCCGCATCCTCATGGCGATCCACGTCATAGTTGGCGACAACAGAGCCGATACCGCGCACAAAGTTGGCGAAAGTGGTGATCGAGGACCACGGGATAATATGGTATGCCCCGGTATCCTGCCGCACGCCGACGGAACGAATCGACATTCTTTCGACCGTCCCCGTCAGCGGGCCTATGGTGACTAAGTCGCCGGTATTCATCCCGTTTTCAAACTGAATAAAGACGCCGGTGATAATATCTTTCACCAGGGTTTGCGAACCGAAAGAGATAGCCAGACCTAACGCGCCCGCGCCAGCCAGCAATGGCGCGATATTGACGCCGATTTCCGATAACACGATCATGATGGTTATGGTACTGATAATCACTGCCAGCGCATTGCGGAACAGCGTCAGCAGCGTGCGCGTGCGGGCGCTGGGTAGCGGGCGGCCATGAATATCGGAGGCCAGACGATTCTCAATCAGACTGGCGAGGATCGTCCATCCCACGGCGGAGAAGAATAAGATTAACGCGATACGGATAAGGATATCGACCATCTTTTCCCCCGCGCCATAATGTAGCCAGTGCCAGAAATCGAATAGCCCCCAGGCGTTGAGCAACAGCATAACGGCGACGCAGACGGTCAAAAAGCGTGCGACTTTTAGCGCTGAGGAGAGCCAGCCGTTAAGCCGCTTTTGTAATTCCGGGTAGTTGCGCTGCGTATGGGGCGACAGGGTGATGGTTTTCGCTATCCAGCGGGTAAACATACCGGAGATAAACGCCGCGATGCCAATAATCGCCAGACTGCGCACGGTCGCGCCCATCATAAACTTCAGGCTATTGCCTGGGTCGAATAACGAGAAGAAAAACAGCACGATAAAGTAAGCGCTGGCCAGCCAGTGCCACACCAGCGCAAAGGCGCGGATAAACAGGCTAAAAAAGGCTAATGATCGTTCCGCCAGACTTAATAAATGTTGCGTAATCTCCGCTTTGTTTTTAAAGATCAGGTACAGCGCCCAGATGGTGATGCAGAGCATGATCGCCACATTAGCCATCGCGCCAACCTGAACATTCACCTGGTTGGAAATAATCGGAACGGCAACAATTAGCCCATAGCCAATCAAACTGCTAAGGGAACTCATACGGCGATTCCAGTAACGCGCTGTCGCATCCTGAATCGCGAATGGGCGTAATTCCGGTACATTAGGGCAAAAAATAAGCCGCAGAATCGCTTTAAAGAACTCTATCAGCGCGAAGGCATTCAGGAACAGGCTTTGCTGAAAAGCGATAGTTCGACTTCCCGCATGGAAATTATCACTGAGCATCTGACCGATAAATAAGGTGAGCGCCAGTAGCAGCAGGTCGATAATAAACGCGCCGACGATCATCGCCGGGAGCTGTAACCAGTTGCTGCGTTCACGGTTTTTCTTGCGCGCCCACAGGCCCATTTTTCGATATAACGGCAGGGCGCAAAGCCGTATCACGCTATAAAAACCAAATACCGCGGCGGCCAGAAATAAAAAGTGGGTTAACGCGTTGGTGAAGGTTTGCGAGTTAAATGGCTTGTGCGGCGCATCGGTGATGTTGCGATAAAGCTGGGCGAAACGGGTAGCGAAAGCATCGCCGTACTGACGGGTAACGGTGGTGACGTTCTCCAGTACCGTTTTCTCATCTTTGGCCGCAGGCGGCACAAGCGCTGGCGCCGGCTCGGTCGGCGGCGTGGTTGAGGCTTCGTGGAGTTGCGCTATCAATTCGTTACGTGAAGCCTCGTTCTCCAGTACGTCAGCCAGGGCCGCATAGGCCGCTTTTTTTTGTTCAGGACTGGGCTCTGGCGCTGCTTGCTGGCTGGTTGATGTCCCCGTGGTCACGCCGGGTATGGCGACCGCATGGGCAGGCGCGCCCAGTAGACAAAAAAGGATGAACAGGGTCCACCGCATGACTCCTCCAGTGAGAAAAGAGACGCAAAACACTAAGTATAGATGGCGCAGGGGAGGGAAAATGAAATGGGACTATTCCATGATGCCCTTCCTGCCGCAGGGCAGGAAGGGCGATATCTCAGGAGACGTGCTGTAAAAATTCCTGTAAACGTGGGCTTGGCGGGTTTTCGATCAACGCCTGCGGACTGCCATCTTCGGCAATACGGCCTTTATCGATGAAAATCAGCCGTGAGGCGACTTTTTCGGCAAAGCCGATTTCGTGAGTGACAATGACCATGGTCATGCCTTCTTCCGCCAGATCCTGCATGACTTTCAGCACTTCATGGCGCAGTTCAGGGTCCAGAGCGGAGGTTGGCTCGTCAAAGAGCATCATTTTCGGCTTCACTGCCAGCGCTCGGGCAATGGCGACGCGCTGTTGTTGACCGCCGGAAAGCTCGGAGGGGTAGTGGTGCGCCCGTTCCGCCAGTCCAACTTTCGCTAATAGTGCTTTCGCCTGTTTTTCCGCTTCTTCTTTCTTTACGCCGCGTACGCGCAGAGGACCGAACATTACGTTTTCGAGCGCGGTCAGATGCGGGAACAGATAAAACTGTTGAAACACCATGCCGGCTTCCTGGCGAATCAGCCGTTCGTCTACTTTAGGATCGTTGACTTTCAGACCATCGACAATCAGATCGCCGGAGGTGATCTCTTCCAGTTTATTGATACAGCGTAATAACGTGGATTTACCCGAACCGGAAGGGCCGATAATCACAACCACTTCGCCCTGACGGATGTTTAAATCAATGTTATGCAGCACCTGGGTGGGGCCAAAGTGCTTGGAGACGTTTTTAAATTCAATCACAGGATTTTCATCCTTCTTTCAAGACGACGCAAAATAAAGCTCAGCACCAGCGTAATGATCAAATAGAAGACGGCCACGGCGCTCCAGATTTCCAGGGCGCGAAAGTTACCGGCAATAATTTCCTGGCCCTGACGGGTCAGCTCGGCTACGCCGATAACAATAAACAACGAGGTGTCTTTGATGCTAATGATCCACTGGTTGCCCAGCGGCGGCAGCATACGGCGCAGAGCAAGCGGTAAAATAACATGGCGGATGGTTTCCCGGCGAGAAAGGCCCAGCGCCAGACCCGCTTCGCGAAAACCTTTGTGAATGGATAGTACTGCGCCGCGAGTAATTTCCGCGATATAAGCGCCGGAGTTAATCATAATTGTCACGACCGCTGCGCTGAACGGATCAATACGCAAATCATTAAATGCCATCGGCAGGGCAAAGTAGATAAACATGACCTGGACAACGATGGGCGTGCCGCGAATAATTTCAATGAAAACCAGGGCGATGTGGTTAACGAACCAGCCGCCAAACGTACGGGCAAAACCTGCCGCCAGTCCAATAACCAGGCCGCCAGCCAGACCGAGGACCGAGATCCACAGGGTCATTTTAGCGCCCTCAAGCAAAAGCGGAATGGCGGGCCAGATGGCGCTCCAGTCAAACTGCATATGTCGTTCCTGTTACCGTGGTGTAAATAGTCAAATGCTCTATCCGGCGCGGAAATGGCGGAAAGTGTCTTATCCGTCACGGAAAGAGCTGTAGGCCCGGTGAGCGTCCTCACTACCGGGCCACAAGCCAACATCAGGTCGTTTTATTTAGGTTCTGTACCGAACCATTTTTTGTAGATTTCGTTATAGGTGCCATTCTCACGCAGCGTTTTCAGCGCGCCGTTGACTTTCTCGCGCAGTTCATCGCTGCCTTTCGGGAAGGCAACTCCGTATTGCTGTGCTTCCAGCGATTCGCCTACCGCCTTGAACTGGCCGTTGCCTGCGGTTTTGATAAAGTACAGGATGTTCGGCGTATCGTGCAGAACGGCGTCTGCGCGGTTGGTGCCTAATTCCATGTACGCGTTATCAATGTTCGGGAACTGACGCAGGTCTTTGGTTTTGATATTCGCTTTCGCGTAATCCACCGACCCGGTTCCGCTCTTCACGGCAACGACTTTGCCATCGAGGTCTTTAACGCTTTTAATATCGTTATTGTTGGCTTTCACCATCACGAGCAGACCGCTTTTGTAATAGCCATCGGAAAAGTCGATCGCTTTTTTACGCTCGTCCGTAATCGTAATACCCGCCAGCGCCAGATCGATATTTTTGGTTTGTAATGCCGGAATAATGCCGCTGAAATCCATCGGTTTCAGGGTGTAGTCCAGCTTCAGTTCTTTCGCGATAGCGTCCCACAGATCAACATCAAAACCGACGTATTTGTCGCCCTGTTTAAATTCAAACGGAACGAACGCCGTATCGGTTGCCACAACGAGTTTCTTATCCGCGGCGTGCGAAGACACCGCAAAAGCCAGGGTAAGTGCAGCCAGTGAAACTTTTAATAGAGACTTCATAGCATTTCCTTTTCTATCCACGGGGCGATCCCCTGCGAGAACATGTAGCGTAATGAAAAAATCATGCCAATTATGTAACTCATTGTTTTAACAGAAGCGTCAATCATTCCTGTGCACAATAAGTCGGGCAAAACCAGTATGCCGCACCGTTTTGGGGCACTGATTTAGTGCATGAATAACAAAGTAGAGATACAGGGTCTATTTAGCGTAAAAATTGTTGTTAAAACAATCTTTAATTAACGACTGTGTGATGTAATTATTACAAATAATTCACTTTTATCGGAGGGGAGTACAAGACGTGTGCACTATTTAAGTGCAAAACCCCTGTGCCAGGCAGGGGTATAGGGATGACTTATATACCTGTGTACATCAAGTTGCAGGTGCGTTCGCTTCAGTGACCGACGGAAGTCAGGCTTCTGCGGATTCGCTGCGTTTGTACCTTCCTGCAACTCGAAGTATTCAGGGTAGAGATAGATTTATTCGATGTTGGATTCGATAAACCACAGGAATTTATCGAGGTCGCGTGATGCGGCGGTAAAGATATCGGCAGTGTCTTCATCTTTGGCTTCACCGATAGCTTTGCGAACATCATTAGCGACAACAGCGTAGCGATCGGCCAGTTCTTTTAAGTGATCCTGCACGTTATGGATGTCGAGCGGATAGCTTTTCAGTGGAGTTTTGCTGTTGATAACTTGCGTGGTGCCTAACGCCACACCGCCAAGCTGTACGGCGCGCTCGGCCATAGTATCCAGATGATCGGTCAGTGCGGTACGGAAGCCATCCAGCATCTCATGAACGGCAATAAAGTTAGCACCGCGCATGTTCCAGTGGGCCTGTTTCGTGATCAGCGACAGGTCAATGAACTGGATCACCTGACGATTAAGCAACTCAACCGTCGCTTTTTTATCGCTCTCTGATACATCGTTACGGGTATAAAGCAGATTAGACGCTTTTGTTTTTACCAGTTTAGCGGTACTCATAATCTCATATCCTCTTGATGTTTGTGTCCCAGGTAATTAACGAAAATAAGTATAGCACCGGTTTTTAACTTTGCTTTTTTGAATTTACCTATCACTTTAATAGTACAGACAAGATTTAATATTTATTTTGATTAAAAATCAATTGGTTAGACGAGTTTGCTGTTTGGTGGGTAATAATTCTCATTTTAATGTAAAAAATGAGAAAAAATATGACAAAAAATGACGAAGTAATAGCACAATAATAAAAGGTGAATAACGAGGTGATATTCTGCATGATTATGCACATCATGCAGAATAAGAAACTATTTTACGTCAACTTGTTTAATTTGCGGTTCGCGTCGAATCGTTAGGGTAGAACCCATTGAGGCGGCAATGATGGCGCACAGGGCCATGATTTGTATGCCCGTAAGCGTTTCGCCCAGAAAAATCATCCCGGAAACGGCGGCCAGCGCGGGTTCCATGCTCATCAGCGTACCGAAGGTGCGGGTTGGCAGGCGCGTCAGCGCAATCATTTCCAGTGAATAAGGCAGCGCCGTAGAAAGCACAGCGACCGCTAACCCTAAGGGAAGAATCGACCAGTGCCATAGCGCGTCGCCAGCCTGAACTGCGCCAATCGGCACGAAAATGATGGCGGCAATCAGCGAGCCTACCGCCACCGTGGCCGGACCATGTTCCGCGCCTGCTCGCTGGCCGGTAAGAATATAGACAGCCCAACAGGCGCCAGCGCCGAGCGCTAACGCGGCCCCGGTAAGATCGACGTGAGACATATCTTGCCCTAATGGCAGCAGGAACCAGAGCCCAAGCACAGCCAGTACGACCCAAATAAAATCTACCGGCCGCCGGGATGAAAACAGCGCGACCGCCAGAGGACCGGTAAATTCCAGCGCGACCGCAATACCCAACGGCACCGTCTGAATCGACAGATAGAATAGATAGTTCATCCCGCCCAGCGACAGACCATAAAACAGTAAAGGCAGCCGCTGCTCTTTGGCAAAACGCAAACGCCAGGGTTTGAAAAAGGCGATAAGGATAAGCGTTCCCAACGCCAGACGAAGCGCCGTTACGCCCGGCGCGCCGACAAGAGGAAATAACGATTTCGCCAGTGAAGCGCCACTCTGAATAGAGGACATGGCAATGAGCAAAACCAAAATGGGCAACCAGACTGGTAGTTTACGTGTTGACCCCGGCATCCTTTCTCCTGTCAAAAAATGTCAGTACGAGTAAAGGTGGCAGTGTAATGGAAATTCCCCGCGGCGGTTGAGGATTCGTTGAAAAAAAATTTCCAGGATTCCATAAAATGAACTTAAATTGATGGATAAATAGACTGTTAGTTTAGGAATAATCTGGATGAATGTATCGCGCCACACGCGCATTATTGGTGCAATCAGTCGGAAAAGTGATGTTAATTGAATAAGATAGCGCGATATGGAAACGTTCTGTTACATGAAAGGCGCCCTTAGACACCGTGAATCGCAAAGAGTTTCCCATTAATTTTTGATATATTTAAAACTTAGGACTTACTTGAAGCACATTTGAGGTGGTTATGAAAAAAATTGCATGTCTTTCAGCACTGGCCGCTGTTCTGGCTTTTTCCGCAGGTACTGCAGTAGCTGCTACTTCTACCGTTACCGGTGGTTACGCTCAGAGCGACGCGCAGGGCGTAGCGAATAAAATGAGCGGTTTCAACCTGAAGTATCGTTACGAGCAGGACGACAACCCGCTGGGCGTAATCGGTTCCTTCACCTACACCGAAAAAGATCGTACTAACGGTGCGGGCGATTACAACAAAGGTCAGTACTACGGCATCACTGCCGGCCCGGCTTACCGTCTGAACGATTGGGCGAGCATCTACGGTGTAGTCGGTGTGGGTTACGGTAAATTCCAGACGACCGATTACCCAACCTACAAACATGACACCAGCGATTATGGCTTCTCCTATGGCGCTGGTCTGCAATTCAACCCGATGGAAAATGTTGCTCTGGACTTCTCTTACGAGCAGAGCCGTATTCGTAGCGTTGACGTTGGCACCTGGATTGCTGGCGTGGGTTACCGCTTCTAATCACGTCGGTGAAAATGAAAAATCCGCCTTTCGGGGCGGATTTTTTTTGCCTGAAACGTGCATTATTTTAGTGAAAAAATATCGCTGCCCAGATGGTTATAGTCCACTTTCTGTAATTTGAAATTGGTGATATAAACGGGCCCGGCTTTCTGTTCCGAAATAAATCGATAGCGATTTTTGATCTCTTTAGCGCTAATTCCTGTCCATTGCGAGAAAAAACTCAGGAAATCGTTCGCGGAACGGCGAGCTTTAATGATCCGATGCGCTTTACTGTCGCTGGATAGCACCATAAACGGCACCTGGAAGTTTTGCTGGAATTTGTCGTCATGCGCCAGGTACTGTACCGCTTTGCCGCGTTCTTTAAACGCCAGCCCGTGATCGGAGAAATAGACGAGCGAAAAACTGTCGCCGCTATGACGAAGCTGAGTATAGAGCTGACGGAGCAAATTGTCGGTTTGCGTCATGGTGTATAAATAACAAGACGTCTCTTTCGACTGGACAAACGTCGCGTATTTTCCCTGAGTACGGTCGCAGGCCTGGGGATGCGATCCCATTAAATGCAACACAATCAACTGCGGTTGCGTGCGTCCTGTCGCCAATACCTGCGCCGTCATGGTTAACAGCGCGTCGTCGCGAGTATTTTTATCCGCTTCAAAATCGCCGTTTTTCAGGAAATGCGCTTCATCGGCGCGTTTGGCGATACTGGCGATGGCCGTGTCGTATTCGCCGATTTGCCCCTGATTGGAAAACCACCATGTCTGAAAACCGGCGCGGTTAGCCAGCGTGACGAAATTATCCTGATACTGTGGTTTGTTATCCACCACGCGATTGAGCGTTAAACCGAGCGATTTTTGCGTTGAGCCGCTGGCGGCGATGTAATCCATAAAGAAGTCGCCATTCACATGGCTGGCGAAGGGGGTATTATCCCAGTGGCCGCCGAAAGCGCCCATGGCATCCCGTCGCGCGCTTTCACCAATCACCACGACATAGATGTGATATCTGGGTTTCACCGCAGTAACCGTCCAGCTATCTTTTATGCCGGATAGCTGCGCCATACGGTGCTGCTCTTCAATGACTTCGTTGTTATTGACGATAACGTCTTTGGCGAAGCGAAAAACCGGATAGCCGGTATCAATAACCTTAAAAACGCCGCCCCAGGCCAGATTTTGTATCGGCGCGACGAAAAATGCCGCGACGCTGATCAGCAGGCACAGGCTGTCGAGGCTATTCCAGCGCGGCCTGACCTCTTCTTTTCGGCGGCGAAGCGCAATAATACCCAGCGCAAAAATAAAAAGTCCGGTCAGGTAGCTATACCACGGGAAGATGGTCAGGATTTCGCTCGACTCTTCCATATTGGTGGAGTGCAGTGCCAGCAGCGTATTAAAGTTCGGGGCGCCGTAAGCCTGGCCAAAGGGAAAATAGCAAGCAGCTACCAGCGAACAGATGCCGAGCAGCGCTTTTTGTCCGCGGGGCAGGTAGCGCCAGAGCAACAGCAACAGGCAGGTAAACGCCGCGGTATAAAGCAGGCTAAAGGGATAGCCGAGCGCGAGGTTAATCAGCAGCGACTGTAAAAAGTAGAGGCCCGCCCACGGGCTTACAGCCCGACGACGGGCGAGAAGTGAATCGATAAGGGTTGAATTCATATGCCACTATTGCAAAAACGCCATGTGCTAACCCTGGCGCGAAGGGTCATTACCTGCCTGATTATGCGTAAAAAAGGTATTGGGTTCGCAACGGCGAGTCGCAAAATATTCAGGGCTGCCAGAAGATAGAGCGTGCGGGTAAGAAGGTCAACCGCCGGAAAGAAAATGTTTTGCGAAGAGAATAGCAAAACCACAAAAAAACAGGGGAAATGGGCGCCATTTCCGTTGAGGATGCAAAATAAAGCGGCGTACCGCACCGCCGCGTTATTTCGTGGAAGGGTTATCCTGCTCCGGTTTGCCGTTGATCATATCGCACAACATAGAGAGCAGCATTAACCGGACTTTAAAGGGAGAGTGACTGAACACGCGTATACACCTCTTAAATTCGTTCATATAAACCTCCTGATGTTTCTATCCCATCGATCCGTGAGGGATGTCTGCATTACATACAGATATAGCACAGGCTATGTTTTATAGCTATTGCTAAAACGTTAATTTTTTGTGCCCGGACAACTCTGGTTTACAATGAGCGCTCTGTCAGCTGACGCGTTAACGCGTCACAGAAACGAGGAAGCAAAATGGGTCGTCGCGCAGGTACGCCAACAACAAAAAAAGTGACGCAATTGGTGAACGTAGAAGAACACGTTGAAGGATTTCGTCAGGTCAGAGAGGCGCATCGCCGTGAGTTGATAGACGATTACGTTGAGCTGATTTCCGATTTAATTATTGAGGTAGGGGAAGCGCGTCAGGTGGATATGGCGGCTCGGCTCGGCGTCTCCCAGCCAACTGTGGCCAAAATGCTTAAGCGCCTGGCATCGTTAGGATTTATTCAAATGATCCCCTGGCGCGGCGTTTTTCTGACGCCGGAAGGGGAGAAGCTGGCGCAGGAAAGCCGCGAGCGGCACCAAATTGTCGAAAATTTTTTACTGGTATTAGGCGTAAGTCCGGAAATCGCGCGTCGTGATGCGGAAGGGATGGAACACCATGTCAGCCAGGAGACATTGGATGCCTTTTTGGCCTTCACGCAACAGCATGGAACATCTGCAGAATGAGTCTGGCCTTTTTACGGGCGCTGCGGCGTGACCGTTTTTTTCAGTTGTTGATCATTGTGGGGATGGCGTTAAGCCTGTTTGTTCCTTTTGCGCCCCGCGCCTGGCCTGGCGCGATTGACTGGCACACCATTATTACCCTCAGTGGGTTAATGTTGCTCACTAAAGGCGTTGAGCTGAGCGGCTATTTTGATGTGCTGGGACGCAAGATGACGCGCCGATTTCATACCGAGCGGCAACTGGCGATGTTCCTGGTGCTGGCTGCGGCGGTGCTGTCGACCTTTCTGACAAACGATGTCGCGCTGTTTATCGTTGTGCCGCTGACGATAACGTTGAAAAAACTGTGCGCGATTCCGGTCAACCGATTGATTATTTTTGAAGCGTTGGCGGTGAACGCCGGTTCGCTGCTGACGCCTGTCGGTAATCCGCAAAATATTCTGTTGTGGGGACGCTCCGGCTTAACCTTTGCTGAATTTAGCGGGCAAATGGCGCCGCTTGCCGTCATGATGATGCTGACGTTACTGCTCCTGTGCTGGTTTTGTTTTCCGGGTAGGGCGTTACAGTATCATACCGGTACGCGTTCGCCGCAGTGGCAGCCCCGTCTGGTGTGGAGTTGCCTGGCATTATATGTCGTTTTTCTTACCGCGCTGGAGCTCAGGCAAGAGTTATGGGGACTGGTGTTGGTGGCGGCTGGGTTTATTGTGCTGGCGCGCAGGGTGATAGTCAGCGTGGACTGGACGCTGCTGCTGGTATTTATGGCGATGTTTATTGATGTCCATCTGCTAACGCAATTGCCGGCGTTGCAGGGCGTTTTCAACCAGGTTGGCGCACTGTCTCACCTGGGGCTTTGGCTAACCGCTATCGGCCTGTCGCAGGTTATCAGTAATGTGCCCAGTACCATTCTCCTGCTGAACTATGTACCGGCCTCGACGCTGCTGGCGTGGGCGGTGAATATCGGCGGGTTTGGTCTGCTGCCGGGGTCGCTGGCAAATCTTATTGCTTTACGGATGGCGAACGATCGCCGAATCTGGTGGCGATTTCATTTCTATTCGCTGCCGATGCTGGCATGGGCGGCGCTGGTGGGATATGGATTATTGCAACTGATGCCGTAAGAGAAGCCCGATAGTGTCTATCGGGCTTCGCAGGCAGAGTCTGTCAGTTCATACGAACCGGCATCCCGGAACGATCCTGAACTGCCTGTTGTACGACGGTCTGATCAACGTCAGGCTCGTTGGTGACGGCCAGGATACTCTTATTAAGCGTGATCGGCACCGCTTCCTTACCTTCAAACTGCGCTTCCGTCGTTGACAGCGGGTTATGCACCTCAATGTAACGGCTACCGTCCGGCTCGGTGGTGGCTTTTACCGGTTCATCGATAAACTGCACGCGGGTACCGACCGGCACATTTTCAAACAGGAATTTGATATCGTCGTTGCGCAGACGTACGCAGCCGTGGCTCACGCGAAGCCCGATGCCGAAGTTGGCGTTGGTGCCGTGAATAGCATACAGGCGACCGATGTACAGCGCGTACAGGCCCATCGGGTTATCCGGGCCCGCAGGCACGACCGCAGGCAACGGCTCGCCGGCGGCGCGATATTCAGCGTGCATTTTTGCCGTAGGCGTCCAGGTCGGACCGGCTTTTTTACGTTCAACTTTGGTCGTCCAGTTGATAGGCGTGTCTTTACCTAACTGACCGATCCCAATCGGCAGGACGATAACGGTGTTTGTGCCTTTCGGGTAGTAATAGAGGCGCATTTCCGCGCTATTGATGATAATGCCTTCGTGTACGGTATCCGGCAGGATCAGCTGCTGCGGAATATTCAGCACGGTACCGCCCTTCGGCAGGAAGGTATCCACGCCCGGGTTGGCTTCCAGCATGTTGGACAGCCCCATCTGATACTCCGCGGCAAAATACTCCAGCGGCTGGGTATTGCCCTCAGGAACGGTGATGACCTGATTTTGCCCAATTAAACGGCTACCATCGGTAGGCAGCGGGTAAGTGACTGCTGAGGCTGTTTTACAAAAACCAACTACAGCGAAAGCCGCCGCGAAAAGCGTTGTTAATTTCATATTCATGTTATGCGAGATTCTGTGCCAAGCAGGCTAGTAGGTTGAGAATTCTGTCATGTTGGGAGCGCATTATAGGTGCATTCCAGTAAACAGGGAATTCAGATGTGTACGAAATCACGTTTTTTTCCCTTACGGTTCAGTGTAGCCCTTTGTACAGGGCGCGATCTTATTTCAGACTTGTGGCATAATAAGCGGTTTGTCACATCTTTTTTCAGGATAAGCCTGTGTTAGTTTCCAGCAACGTTACCATGCAGTTCGGCAGTAAGCCGCTGTTCGAAAACATTTCCGTCAAATTTGGCGGCGGCAACCGTTACGGCCTGATCGGCGCCAACGGTAGCGGAAAGTCCACTTTTATGAAAATCCTCGGCGGCGACCTGGAGCCGACGCTGGGCAATGTTTCCCTCGATCCGAATGAGCGCATCGGTAAGCTGCGTCAGGACCAGTTCGCTTTTGAAACATTCACCGTACTTGATACTGTCATTATGGGGCATGGCGAACTGTGGGAAGTCAAGCAGGAGCGCGACCGTATCTACGCTTTGCCGGAAATGAGCGAAGAAGACGGCTATAAAGTCGCCGATCTGGAAGTAAAATACGGCGAGATGGACGGTTATTCCGCTGAGGCGCGCGCGGGCGAACTGCTGTTGGGGGTGGGCATCCCGCTGGAGCAGCATTACGGTCTGATGAGTGAAGTCGCGCCAGGCTGGAAATTGCGTGTGCTGCTGGCGCAGGCGTTATTCTCTAACCCGGACATCCTGTTGCTCGACGAACCGACCAACAACCTGGATATTGATACTATCCGTTGGCTGGAGCAGGTGCTGAACGAGCGCGATAGCACGATGATCATCATTTCGCACGACCGTCACTTCCTGAACATGGTTTGTACGCATATGGCGGATCTGGATTACGGCGACTTGCGCGTCTATCCGGGTAACTATGATGAGTATATGACGGCGGCGACCCAGGCGCGTGAACGTCTGTTGGCCGATAATGCGAAGAAAAAAGCGCAAATTGCCGAGCTGCAATCTTTTGTTAGCCGTTTTAGCGCCAATGCCTCTAAATCGCGTCAGGCAACGTCGCGCGCGCGGCAGATTGATAAAATCAAGCTGGAAGAGGTGAAAGCCTCCAGCCGTCAGAACCCGTTCATCCGTTTTGAGCAGGATAAAAAACTGTTCCGTAACGCTCTGGAAGTGGAAGCGTTGACGAAAGGTTTTGATAACGGTCCGCTGTTTAAAAATGTCAATTTGCTGCTCGAAGTCGGCGAGAAGCTGGCGGTACTCGGCACCAATGGCGTGGGTAAATCTACGCTGCTGAAGACGCTGGTTGGCGATCTGGACGCCGATCACGGCACCGTTAAATGGTCGGAAAACGCGCGTATTGGTTACTACGCGCAGGACCACGAATATGAATTCGAAAATGACCTGACGGTGTTTGAATGGATGAGTCAGTGGAAGCAGGAAGGAGACGACGAGCAGGCAGTGCGCAGTATTCTGGGCCGCCTGCTATTTAGCCAGGATGATATCAAAAAGCCTGCGAAAGTCCTCTCCGGTGGCGAGAAGGGCCGTATGCTGTTCGGCAAACTGATGATGCAAAAGCCGAATATCCTGATCATGGACGAACCGACTAACCACCTGGATATGGAGTCGATCGAATCGCTGAATATGGCGCTGGAACTGTATCAGGGCACGCTGATCTTTGTTTCGCACGACCGTGAGTTCGTCAGCTCGCTGGCAACCCGCGTCATTGAAATTACGCCGGAGCGCGTGGTGGACTTCAGCGGCAACTACGACGATTATTTGCGTAGTAAAGGGATCGAGTAAGTTATTGTCTGTAACCCCGATAGCGTCGGGGTTACAGAATGTTAACAAGGTAATTTTTATTTTTTCCGAATGCAATGTGAAAATTATATATACTCTTAGAGCCTATCCCATTAGGGCTATTTTACTTGCCATTTTGGACCTGGGCAGTGCTCGCCAAAACGCGTTAGCGTTTTGAACGCCGCTAGCGGCGGCCCGAAGGGCGAGCGTAGCGAGTCAAACCTCACGTACTACGTGTACGCTCCGGTTTTTGCGCGCTGTCCGTGTCCAAACTGGCTGCGCCAATAACGCCTGGTGGGATAGGCTCTTAATATTCTATTTTAAAATTAAATGAAAGAAGAGGATCTATCATAAAAATTGCGAATATATTTTGTGGTAAACATATTGTAATGTTATTTTCTTTATAAGAATTCAAGTGCTATTTTATATTCCTTTATTGTTCAACAAAAGGAATAAATATGAGCATTTTGGAACGCTTTTTTGGCCGTAAAGAAAAAAACTCATCTAATATACAAGGTGTTTTAGTAGCGAATGCTGAAATTGATAACCCACTAAGTTTAGTTGTTGTATTTGATACTCTCCCGGAAAATAATTCAAAAGAACTCACCCGCTTGTTGCGTAATTATCACTCCAGTATGAAACAGGCAACGTGTGAACTTGTCCCTGAACTGGATTTTTTTGGTTTAGCAGGATGGGGTAAACATGTAATATCGATGGTTGGATTTAAAACGCCTTACCCTCAGGAATCAATCGAACAATGCGTCGCGCCAGCTCATTATCCCCAGGAAGTAAAAGAGCAAGTACGGGCAACCAGTGCAAATATTATTTTATATTATAAGGGGTATGATACTTCACCTTTAGAGCAATATGTTGCGTTGGCTGTGGTTGCAGGTGCATTAAGTAACATGGGGGCTGTCGCTGTATTAAATGAATCGGCTCACACTTCATTACCTGCGGGGGTATTTAAGTCTCAGGAGTTGGGTAAGCATAGTCTGGAAATGTTGCGTGAAGGTTTCCCGCTGACCTCTCTATTTTGTGGATTTGTGAAATATGAAGTTGAGGGTATCGAAGGCGTATGGATGCGTACCTATGGTGCTGATTGCTTTGGACTACCAGATTTCGCAGCACACGCACAAGGTCATCACGAAGGGCAAAAATATTCTGATATTTTCAATAATGTTCTGCGTTACCTGCTTGAAAGTGGAGCAGAAATGGCTGCCGGGCATACCATGCAAGTCGGTAAAACGACATTTATGAAACTGCGCGATCCCCTTGACGATGAATATTACTTACAGGGGCCTGGAACCACATTAGTGGTTGAACTGATTGAAGAAGATGAGTGTAATGCTCATTGAGAAATCGGGGCGATTGCCCCGACTCTCGTTAAAGTGTAAACGGCACTTTATTTTCCAGCATAGCCTGAATCACATTCAGTGCGCCTTCATGCTTATTATTATCGGTAGCGTAACGGGCGATTTGTTTAATGTTTTCTGCGGCATTGTCCATCGCAAAGGAATAATGCGCCATTTTAAGCATCTCTGCGTCATTGCCGCTGTCGCCAATCGCTACCATATTTTGTGGCGACAGATCCCAGCGTTTCAGTAACCGCGAAATACCGTTTGCTTTATTATGCAGGCCGGGAATAATCAGATCGATAAAGCCAAAACCACTTGTGACGGGCTTCATAATGTCATCGAGCGTAACGTGTAGTTTGTCGATCACTAACGGGATTTGTTCATCCGGTAGGTTGAGCGAAAACTTGAACAGTACGTCATCAATCTCCTGATAATCTTTTACGGGTTTCAGGCGATGGTAGTGTTTTGCCATCAGGGTAACGAATGCTTCTGGCGCATTTTCGCTGACATATGCACTTTGCAGACCGCAGGCGACAAAATTAAGTTGCTTATCTTTCAGCAACTCGCCAATAATAATCCGCGATTCATGTCGGGTCAGTTCGCCGTGGAACAGTTGCTTGCCATGTTCGTAAACCAGTGCGCCGTTTTCCGCGACAAAAGAGATCTCATCCTTTAGCTCAGGAAAGAACGAAATAAGCTGGTAATACTGATTACCGCTGGCGACAACGAACTCAATGCCGCGCTTTTTCAGTTCCTGAAATTACGCCGGAGCGCGTGGTGGACTTCAGCGGCAACTACGACGATTACCTGCGTAGTAAAGGGATTGAAAGCTAAACACTGACGCCCGGTGGCGCTGTGCTTACCGGGCCTACGTATCCTGGCGCGTAGGTTCGGTAAGACGGGTGCGCCCAGACAAAGGGCACACCGCAGGTGAGCGGGAAGGGCGGTACGACCGTCAAACGTCCATACCTAATGCCCGCTTGCCGTGAATATTCAGATCGCGCAGCGTGAAGCGCCCTTCCCAGGTGGTTTCATAGTCCTCGCGCGGGAAATCGCCCGGTGATGCGCCTGTCTCCAGCGCCGCTTTCACCTTACGCGCATAGGCCAGATTCTTCTCACACATTGGCGCGGCAGGAATGTACATCACATTGCCCCAGCCCTGCTGATTTTCGACGGGGGCGACGGAGTGGATGACATCGCAATGCCACCATACGGAATCCCCGGCTTCCAGCGGCGGAATGCTGGTTAACGCCGCCATCAGTAAAGGATGCCACTGTTCAGAAACCGGCAGCACCCTGCCCGGCGCGACGCCGCATAATTCATCTTCCGGGACATCATCCAGCAGCGGGCGCAGCAGAATATACGCCATCGCCTCCGGGATAGGGACGACATGAAGCAACCCCTGACCGGGCAGCATATCGGAGAGCGCGGTCCAGCCCTGGAAGGTGCGAAATACCGAGCATTTGGTGGTGTTATCCACCGTATACTCTTCAACTTCGGTACGGTGTGCCGCATTCCACGGATCGTACTGCTCGACGTTGCCGTTAAACACGCTGGCGAATACCCGCTGATAGGCTGGCAGCAGCCAGCGCTCCAGCGCACCGGAGTCGGTATGCGCCCCCAGTCCTTTGGATGTGGTGCCCGGCGGGCGGCGGCGGATGCGATCCGGGTAAATGATGCTGATATCCGGATTAAACCATCGCTTGCCGTCGTGCTCTACCTGCCATAGACGGTTGAGGAACGACTGCGCCAGCGCCATCTCTTCACTTTGGCGGGCCTGCATTTGCGCCTGCGACCAGTAGACAGGATAGATTTCAGGCCGGGAGGCGCTCAGCGTACCGAAAAAATTATCCCCCGGTCCTTTATACACCTCGTCAAAATGGTTCTTGTCCAGATAGTCGAGCATCGACTGGTCCCATGCCAGCGCCTGTTCGCGTGGAAAATGACCTTTAATCACCGCGCACCCGCGGCGCTTAACCTCGGCGCGGGTGGCATCGCTAATGTTGCCCATCGCCAGTTCGCTAAAAGGGATAATTGGCCATACCGGCTGCCCCTGCGCCTTCAGATCGTTAATTTCCGCCACCCGGGCTGCTATGGTGGCGCTCAAACGGTCGAACACCGCCTGTACGTCGCCGATTTGCGCGCGTAGCGCCTGCTTCATCTGACGAATGGCCGCTTTTGGGTCGGCGGGCAGCGTTTCGTGGGTAAAAGGAGTCGTCATATCAACCTCATCATCTTTCGTTCGAAAGTAAAGTTAGTTACATCTGATACTTTAAGTTAAAATAAGGTTAATGCAAGTTTAAAATATTGCAGGAGCGCACAAGGAGAGAAGCGAGAGGAAAACGTAAGGTGGCCAGGACGCCTTAATGTCTTATGCGGCTATTCCTTTCGTTCAGCCACTTTTCATTCGAAATAAATTTGTGGTTCTGCTCACATTGTTATTAAAATGTTTCTGGTCGCAGTTACAGCCAGGAGCTTAAGTATGACCGTTAACGTTGTCGTTACAGATATGGACGGCACTTTTCTCGACGATGCCAAGCAGTACGATCGTGTACGCTTCATGGCGCAATACCAGGAACTGAAAAAACGTAATATCGAATTTGTGGTCGCCAGCGGTAATCAGTACTACCAGTTGATCTCCTTCTTCCCCGAGCTGAAAGACGAAATTTCCTTTGTCGCAGAAAATGGCGCGCTGGTGTATGAACATGGCAAGCAGTTGTTTCACGGGGAGCTAACCCGGCATGAATCGCGGATTGTGATTGGCGAACTGCTGAAGGATAAGCAGCTTAACTTCGTCGCCTGCGGTCTGAAAAGCGCTTATGTCAGCAAAAACGCTCCCGAGACTTTCGTGGCGCTGATGGCCAAACATTATCACCGCCTGCAGCCGGTAAACGATTATCACGACATTGACGATATCCTGTTTAAGTTCTCCCTGAATTTGCCCGATGAACAAATTCCGCTGGTTATCGACAAACTGCACGTATCTTTGGATGGCATCATGAAGCCCGTCACCAGTGGCTTCGGTTTTATCGACCTGATTATCCCGGGACTGCATAAAGCGAATGGCATCAGTCGTCTGTTAAAGCGCTGGAACAGGTCGCCACAGAATGTCGTCGCCATTGGCGACAGCGGTAATGATGCGGAAATGTTGAAAATGGCGCATTACTCTTTTGCCATGGGCAATGCCGCAGACAATATCAAAGCGCTTTCACGTTATCACACTGATGATAATAACCATCAAGGCGCGCTCAACGTCATTCAGGCCGTGCTTGACGGCACCGATCCCTTCTGATTAACAGGCCTGCGTAGGCCTGTTAAGCGTAGCGCCATCAGGCAGTTCGGACATATTGCCGATGGCGCCAGGGCAAATTACAGCATATGTTCGGTACGGGCGATGATATCGTCCTGCGCGTCCGGCGACAGCGCGGTGAAGAAGGCGGAGTAGCCTGCCACACGCACGACCAGATCGCGGTACTGGTCCGGATGTTTTTTCGCATCCAGCAGCGTTTCGCGTGACACGATGTTATACTGAATATGCCAGCCTTTATGCACCTCAAAGAACGTCCGTAGCAGAACCATCAGTTTCTGTTTGTCGGATTCGTTTTCCAGCGTCGTTGGGTTCAGTTTCTGGTTGAGCAGCACGCCGCCGAGAATGGAACCGGTAGGTAATTTGCCTACGGAACCAATCACCGCCGTCGGGCCGAGATGATCCGTACCTGATGCAGGGCTTGCGCCTTCCGCCAGCGGTGTATGCGCTTTGCGACCATCCGGGGTAGCCATAGTCGCGGCGCCAAACGGCACGTTGGCTGAGATAGAGGACGTACCGGCGTAATAGTTGCCGCCCACAGGGCCACGACCGTAGCGCGGGTTATGGTACTGCTTCAGCTCATCAATATAGGTCTGATAAGCGCGCGCCAGCAGGGTATCGACACTGTCATCGTCGTTACCGTACTTCGGCGCGCCGTTAATCAGACGCTGGCGCAGCTGCTCATGGGTCAGCCCGTCAAAGTCATCGGCCAGCGCGGCGGCAAGCTGCTGTTGACCGATAACGCCCTGTTCGAAGACCAGTTTTTTCACGGCGGCGAGGCTGTTGCCCAGGTTGGCGATACCGACCTGGAGACCGGATACCCAGTCATATTTCGCGCCGCCTTGCTTGATACTCTTCGCTCGCTCAATACAGTCATCTACCAGCGCTGAGCAGAGAATATCGTGGACGTTCTCTTCCAGCATGGTGTCGACCACATACTCAATTTCGATCGATTTGCGCGTGTAGTAGCGAATTTGGGTATCCCAGGCGGCCATCACTTCGTCAAAATTGTTAAAGTTGCCTGCGGAGAGCGCCTTTTCCTGCGGCAGAAATACCTTGCCGCTGGTGGCGTCGCGACCGCCTTCCAGCGCCGCCAGCATGACGCGGGCGAAGTTAATAAAGCTCATGCCGGTGCAGCGATAACCCCATTTCCCGCCGACGGCGGTTTCGATACAGCCGATCGCCGCGTAATCGTAAGCGTCCTGCGGTTCGATCCCCAACTTGATAAATTCCGGGATGACGATTTCATCATTGTTAAACGCCGGCATCCCAAAGCCGCAGCGGATGACCTGGACGCAGGCGTCAAGGAAATCGTTACTCATTCCGGCGTGATAACGCACACTGAGGTTGGGCTGGGTAGAACGCAGACGTCCGCAGGACTCCAGAATGGCGTAAGACAGCGGATTCACTGCGTCCATTGGCTGACCGTTGATGAGATTCTGACCGCCAATGGTGACGTTTTGATACAGCGGGCTGCCCGCGGAAGCTTTAGAGTGCGAACCGGAACGGATCTTGTTTACTTCCAGCAGTTTCAGCCAGCAGCTGTGCAGCAGTTCAATGGCGTGCTCACGATCCAGCGTCTGGTTTAGTTCGACATCGCGACGATAATAGGGGTAAAGATACTGGTCCATACGACCAAATGACACCGAGTGACCGTTAGACTCAATTTGTAGAATCAGTTGGATGAAGTAGCACAATTGCAGTGCTTGCCAGAAGGTCTGCGGCGGTTCGTGAGCGATCACCTCGCAGTTTTCCGCGATGGTGAGTAGCTCTTTACGACGGCTTTCACGGGACTCTTCGCCCGCCATCTGGCGCGCCAGCGCGGCAAAGCGCATGATATGCTGGCTTACCGCGTCCAGCACTATATCAATCGCCTTCAGGAACTGCTCGCCATGCAGATCTTCCAGCACGGTCAGGTTGATGCGTGAGCGGCGCTCGGCGACTTTATCGCGCAGGCCATCAAGCCCTTTTTCCAGCAGCAGCGGGAAGTTCACCGCCAGGTGCGCGTCACCGGAAGTCATATTGCCTTCGGCTTTGATAATGCCAGTCGCCAGAAGCCCTTTTTGTTCATCGGTAAACATGCCGTAGCAGCGATCCTGGACGGTTTGACCGCGCCACCACGGACAGACGTCGTGCAGAATACGTTTGTTTTCTTCACTTACGGAAAAACCTGCGCCGGGCCGGTCCGCCAGGTCGTCGATCTCTTTTTCAATCCACGAGACGGTATATTCCGGGAAAATCGGCGCGGCCCGGACTTCACTTGCCTGGTTGCCGACGATCAGTTCATCGTGTTTTATCCAGATAGTGCGTTCCGCCAGGTGATGGGCCAGCGCCAGCGCACGGCGTACCGGAATCGGTTTATCCAGATGCTGCTGATACATTTCGGTATAATGCTGCGCGCGCTCGGTACAGACCGGCGGTTTCACGATATGTACCAGCGCGGTTTTGTGCGCCTTAATGCGGTCACTGAGCGTGTCCAGTTTCAGTTGGGTCATGATAATTATCCTCGTAGGGTCGCGGTTAAACCTTTTTGGCAGGCGTACTTCTGGGCAAAATCAAGTAACGCCGGCGCATCCAGTGGTTTATCCGGGGCATGATAGGGCTGACTGAGTAAGTGGTATTTATTGATGCCCAGCGTGTGGTAGGGCAGAAAATGAATTTCCCCGACGTGCAGTTCGTCGGCGGCAAAGTCGGTAATGGCTTTAATGGTCTCCTCATCGGCATTAAATCCCTGAATCAGCGGGACGCGAATCACCATTTTTTTGCCCGCGGCGGCGAGTTTCCTGAGATTTTCCAGCACCCGCGAGGCGCTGCCATCGGTCCACTGCTTAAACGGCCCGTCGGCGACATGCTTCAAATCAGCCAGAAACAGATCGATATAAGGCAGTGAGGGCGCAATGTATTTCCATGGAACATGCAGACAGGTCTCAACCGATGTATGAATACCGGCGTCATGGCTGGCTTTAAACAGCTCTGCCGCCAGTTCCGGCTGCATAAACGGTTCGCCGCCAGAAAGCGTAAGACCGCCGCCGCTGCGATCGTAAAAAGGTTTATCGCGCAGTACCGTCGCCATGATCTCATCCACGCTTTTTATTTCGCCGCACACGGTTAACGCCTGTGTGGGGCAGCAATGCGCCAGGACTGAAAAATGGGCGTCGGTCAGTTTCTCGCGATGGATGAGCAGGCCGTTTAGCGCGCGCTCAATGACGTCCGGCGCGGCTTGCGCGCACAGGTCGCATCCTTCAAGACACAGCCGCGCGTCGTATAACAGATCCTGAGCGCGGGCGCGGCTTTCCGGGTTCTGGCACCAGCGACAGCCCAACGAACAGCCTTTGAGAAATACTACGGTACGGATACCGGGGCCATCGTGGGTAGAATAGCGCTGAATATTGAAGATCATAAACGGCCTCTCTTATTTCATATAAAGATTAAATTACTTTCGAATGAAAGTTATCTTGATGTGCGTCAACGAATGGAGAGGTTCTGACAAAGAGGCGTTAAATGAGGTACAACATCACGGTTTGAGGTTGTGGTATGGCGTTTAAGATGATGCCGCGCTGCTTGAGCCGATCGTCAGTCGGAGCTTGGGTAAGCTGGCTTTGCGTCTGATGACAGTAATTATCTGTTGATACAGCACGGCCATAAACCGTGCTTCGGTATGTTTATCCGTAAAGTGGCTACTGTCCGCAGACTTCACAGCCGGGGTTGCGTATCAACTTCATTTCGCGGAACTGACAGGTCATCGCATCGTACATGACGATTTTTCCGCTGGCAGGCTGACCGTAATGCGCCAGCAGCTTAATGGCCTCCATTGCCTGTAGCGAACCGATCACGCCAATCAGTGGCGCCATCACCCCTGCCTCTACGCAGGTCAGAGCGTTTTCGCCAAACAGACGGCTCAGGCAGCGGTAACAGGGTTCGTTTTCCCGATACGTAAAGACGGTAACTTGTCCTTCCATACGAATTGCCGCGCCGGAGATTAGCGGCACTTTCGCGGTATAGCACCCGGCGTTAAGTTGATTACGTACGCTAACGTTATCAGTACAGTCCAGTACCAGCGAATGCCCGGCAATCAGGCTGGTCATAGCGTCGTCGTCCAGCCGCGCGTTAACGGGCGTAATGGTAATATGCGGGTTGATTCGCGCCAGCGCGTCGCGGGCGGACTCAACCTTTGGCTGCCCGACCGTGGCGTCGCTGTGCAAGGTTTGACGCTGGAGATTGGAAACGGAAACGGTATCAAAATCGAGTAGCGTCAGTTGCCCGACGCCAGCGCCGGCCAGATACTGCGTTGCCGCGCAGCCGAGTCCGCCCAGCCCGACCACTAATACCCGCGCATCTTTTAACGCTTCCTGCCCTTCAAAATCGAAGCCGCGCAGAATAATTTGTCGGTTATAGCGCAGCATCTCCTGGTCGCTAAGTTCCGCCATTACAGGCCTCCGAACAGAGCATTAAACGGCTCGACTTCCACCCATTCTCCCGGCTCAACATTGCCGCGTTCACGCTCCAGCACAATAAAGCAGTTGCCCAGACTAAACGAGCTGAAAATATGTGAGCCCTGGTGTCCGGTGGTCGTGACCTCCAGTTCGCCGTTGGCGCTACGTTGCAGAATGCCGCGCTGGAAATCGAGACGCCCCGGCGTTTTCTTCAGGCGAGATGTTGTGCGTACACGCTGGCGCGGCGGTACAGCGCTTGCCGTGTTGCCGCCAAGCTTCGCCAGTAAAGGCTGAACCAGTTGATAAAACGTGAGCGCCGCAGAGACTGGATTCCCCGGCAGGCCACAGAACCAGCTATTACTGAGCTTGCCGAAGGCAAACGGTTTGCCTGGCTTGATAGCCAGCTTCCAGAAGGCGATTTCGCCCAGCTCCTCAAGGATGGTTTTGGTATAGTCCGCTTCACCAACCGAGACGCCGCCGGAGCTTATCACTACATCGGCCTGGCTGTCGGCGTCGACAAACGCGGCGCGAAGCTTACCGGGATCGTCAGGAATAATGCCTAAATTGATCACTTCGCAGCCAAGCTGTTGCAGCATCAAATGTATAGTTAGACGGTTAGTGTCATAAATTTGTCCCGCCTCCAGCGGCTGGCCCGGAAGCTGGAGCTCGTCGCCGGTCGAGAACAGCGCTACGCGCACTTTACGTACAACCTGTGCATCGGCAATTCCCAGCGACGCCAGCACTGGCAGTTCGGCAGTAGTCAGGCGCGTACCGGCCGGAAAGACCACCGCATCCTGGCGAATATCCTCGCCGCGGCGGCGGATGTTTTGTCCGCAACGAACATCGGCGGTAAAACGCACGCCGTCATCGGTTTGTTCCGTCTGCTCTTGCATGACGACCGCCTCGCAACCTGCCGGTACCGGGGCGCCGGTCATAATGCGAATGCAGGTTCCCGCAGGCCACTCTCCCTGGTAGGGCTGACCGGCAAATGCTTTGCCGGCGACGGGCAGCGGCTTATCGGCGGACAAATCCGCCACACGTACCGCATAACCATCCATAGCTGAATTATCAAAGCCGGGAACATCGAGGGGAGATACGATATCGGTCGCCAGGATGCGGCCAAAGCAGTTCACCAGCGGCAACGTTTCTACGGCGGTGAGAGGGGTAATACGTGAAAGCATCTGGGTCAGCGCCGTTTCAAGCGGCATCAATCCGGCGGAAAATTCCATGAACATACTCCTGCGAGGCAAAATCGAATCCGGCTATTATGTCAGAAAACAGTGGCGGGCAGTATGCTACCTCGGTCTTAGAGACGGCCTTGCGCCTTTACATACCTTACGCATCTTTCTATATTCAAAAATCGAATGAATAACTCACAACAATTCTGATAGTTATAGTAAAAGTTGTGTGCCACCGTAATGGACCCTAAAAATGAATAAAGCAGTGATTGCGATTCACGGCGGCGCAGGCGCGATTGCTCGCGCGCAAATGAGCCATGAGCAGGAGCTACGCTATATCCAGGCGTTGTCAGAGATTGTTGAAAGCGGGCAAAAGATGCTGGAAGCGGGTGACAGCGCGCTTGATGTAGTGACGGAAGCGGTGCGCCTGCTGGAAGCGTGTCCGCTCTTCAATGCGGGTATCGGCGCGGTCTATACCCGAGACGGGACTCATGAACTGGATGCCTGCGTGATGGACGGCAATACCCTGAAAGCCGGAGCCGTCGCGGGCGTGAGTCATGTTCGCCATCCTGTGCTCGCTGCCAGGCTGGTGATGGAGCGCAGCCCGCATGTACTCATGGTGGGGGAAGGGGCGGAAAACTTTGCCTTTTCACAGGGGATGGCGCGCGTTTCGCCGGATATCTTTTCCACCCCGGCGCGTTACGAGCAATTGCTGGCGGCGCGTGCGGCGGGTGAAATGGCGCTCGATCACAGCGGCGCGCCGCTGGACGAAACGAAAAAAATGGGTACAGTCGGCGCGGTGGCGCGGGATAAATTCGGCAATCTGGCGGCGGCAACGTCTACCGGCGGGATGACCAATAAATTGCCCGGGCGCGTCGGCGACAGCCCGCTGGTCGGCGCCGGGTGTTATGCCAACAACGCCAGCGTCGCCGTTTCCTGTACCGGAACGGGAGAGGTCTTTATTCGCACGCTCGCGGCTTACGATATCGCCGCATTGATGGAATATGGCGGACTCAGCCTTGCCGACGCCTGTGAGCGCGTGGTGATGGAAAAATTACCGGCGCTGGGCGGCAGCGGTGGATTAATCGCCGTTGATCACGAAGGTAATGTCGCGTTGCCGTTTAACAGCGAAGGGATGTATCGCGCCTGGGGATATGCCGGGGATACGCCGACCACAGGAATTTACCGGGAATAAGGAGCCGCAGGTGCCGCACAGCGATGAACTGGATAGCCGCGATGTTCTGTCCGTCAGTGGCCTGAATATCGCGTTTCACCACGAAGGGCAACAGGTAGACGCCGTGCGTAATGTGTCATTACGCCTGAAGCGTGGAGAGACTCTGGCGATTGTCGGCGAGTCGGGATCGGGAAAATCGGTGACGGCGCTGGCGTTAATGCGGCTGATTGAGCAGTCGGGCGCGAACGTGCGCTGCGGCGAAATGCTGTTGCGTCGGCGTAATCGCCAGGTGATTGAGCTGTCTGAGCAGAGTGACGCGCAGATGCGGCGTGTGCGCGGCGCGGATATCGCCATGATTTTCCAGGAGCCAATGACCTCGCTCAACCCGGTATTTACCGTTGGCGAGCAAATTGCCGAATCTATTCGTTTGCATCAGGGCGCCAGTCACGAAGAGGCGCTGGCGGAAGCGAAACGTATGCTCGATCAGGTACGGATCCCGGAGTCGCAGGCGATTTTATCGCGTTATCCGCATCAGCTTTCCGGCGGGATGCGCCAGCGGGTCATGATCGCGATGGCGCTATCCTGCCGTCCGGCGGTATTGATTGCCGATGAACCCACCACGGCGCTGGATGTCACTATCCAGGCGCAAATTCTGCAACTTATCAAAGTGTTGCAGCAAGAGATGTCGATGGGCGTGATTTTTATCACCCACGACATGGGCGTCGTGGCGGATATTGCCGATCGCGTGCTGGTGATGTATCAGGGCGAGGCCGTGGAAACCGGCAGCGTAGAGCAGATTTTCCACGCGCCGACGCATCCTTATACCCAAACGTTACTGGCCGCCGTCCCTCAGCTTGGCGCGATGCGAGGCCACTCGCTGCCACGCCGTTTCCCGTTGATTTCCGCTGACGAACCGGCCCTTTATGAATCGCAGATTGAGCAAGACACGGTGGTGGAAGGCGAACCTATTCTCCAGGTTCGGGGGCTGGTGACGCGATTCCCGCTGCGTAGCGGTCTCTTTAACCGCGTTACGCGTGAAGTTCATGCCGTTGAGAATATCAGTTTCGATCTCTGGCCCGGCGAAACGTTATCGCTGGTGGGCGAGTCCGGTAGCGGAAAATCGACGACCGGACGCGCGTTGCTGCGGTTGGTTGAATCCCGGCAGGGGGAGATTATCTTTAACGGCCAGCGCATTGACTCGCTGTCTGCGGGCAAACTCCAGCCGTTGCGCCGCGATATTCAATGCGTTTTCCAGGACCCTTACGCCTCGCTCGACCCGCGCCAGACCGTGGGGTATTCCATTATGGAACCTTTACGGATTCATGGCCTGGGGCAGGGGGACGCTGCGGCAAAGTGCGTGGCCTGGTTGCTTGAGCGTGTCGGATTACGTCCTGAACATGCCTGGCGTTATCCGCATGAGTTTTCCGGCGGTCAACGTCAGCGCATCTGCATAGCTCGCGCGCTGGCATTGAATCCTAAAGTGATTATTGCCGATGAGGCAGTCTCCGCGCTGGATGTTTCCGTTCGCGGGCAGATCATTAATTTACTGCTCGATTTACAACGGGAAATGGGGATCGCCTACCTGTTTATTTCGCATGATATGGCGGTCGTGGAGCGAATTAGCCATCGCGTGGCGGTGATGTATCTTGGTCAAATTGTTGAGATGGGGCCGCGGCGCGCCGTTTTTGAAAATCCGCAGCATCCTTATACGCGTAAATTGATGGCGGCGGTGCCGGTTGCCGATCCCTCCAGACACCGGCCGCGGCGCGTTCTGCTATCAGATGATATACCCAGCAATATTCATAAACGTGGCGAAGAGACGCCCGCCGTTTCATTACAGTTGGTCGGGCCGGGACATTATGTTGCGCGGCCGCTGCAGGATAATGCGCTCTCGCGCTTATAACATTCAGACAGGCAGGGTTTCAGGAGAACAACATGACGCAATTTATTACGCATAAATGGCTGGCGGCGCTGGGACTGGCCTCATCCATTGCGGCTTTTCCGGCCCTGGCGGCCAAAGATGTGGTGGTGGCGGTAGGGTCTAATTTCACCACGCTCGATCCGTATGACGCCAACGATACACTCTCGCAGGCGGTGGCGAAGTCATTTTATCAGGGGCTGTTTGGCCTGGATAAAGACATGAAGGTAAAAAACGTCCTGGCGAAAGGCTATACCGTTTCTGATGACGGTCTGACCTACACCATTACCCTACGACAGGGGGTGAAATTTCAGGACGGCGCGGATTTTGATGCGGCGGCGGTAAAAGCGAATCTCGATCGCGCCAGCAATCCGGATAACCACCTCAAGCGTTATAACCTGTATAAAAATATCGCAAAAACGGAGGTTGTCGATCCGGCAACGGTAAAAATTACCCTGAAACAGCCGTTCTCCGCTTTCATTAATATTCTGGCGCACCCGGCGACGGCGATGATCTCGCCGCAAGCGCTGGAAAAATATGGCAAGGATATTGGTTTTCATCCGGTCGGTACCGGTCCATACCAGCTTGAAACCTGGAATCAGACCGACTTTGTCAAAGTGAAAAAGTTCGCCGGTTACTGGCAGCAGGGCTTACCCAAGCTGGATTCTATTACCTGGCGTCCGGTTACTGACAACAATACCCGCGCGGCGATGCTGCAAACCGGCGAAGCGCAATTTGCTTTTCCTATCCCTTATGAGCAGGCCGCGTTACTGGCGAAAAATAAAAACCTCGAACTGGTCGCCAGCCCGTCCATTATGCAGCGTTATATCAGTATGAATGTGACGCAGAAGCCGTTTGATAATCCTAAGGTGCGTGAGGCGTTGAATTACGCTATCAATCGTCAGGCGCTGGTTAAAGTGGCGTTTGCCGGATACGCCACGCCGGCGACGGGCGTGGTGCCGCCGTCGATAGCCTATGCGCAAAGCTATCAGCCGTGGCCCTATGATCCGGCTAAAGCGCGCGAACTGTTGAAAGAGGCGGGGTATCCAGACGGTTTCAGTACCACGCTGTGGTCATCGCACAACCATAGCACCGCGCAAAAAGTGTTGCAGTTTACCCAACAGCAACTGGCGCAGATTGGCGTTAAAGCCCGGATAACCGCGATGGACGCCGGCCAGCGCGCCGCGGAAGTCGAGGGCAAAGGGCAAAAAGAGAGCGGCGTGCGAATGTTCTATACAGGCTGGTCGGCGTCGACGGGCGAAGCTGACTGGGCGTTATCGCCGCTCTTCGCATCACAAAACTGGCCGCCGACGCAGTTTAATACCGCTTTTTACAGCAACAAGCAGGTCGACAGCGATTTGGCGGCGGCCTTAAAGACCAACGATCCGCAGGAGAAAACACGATTGTACAAAGAGGCGCAGGATATTATCTGGAAAGAGTCGCCCTGGATACCGTTGGTGGTGGAGAAATTGGTTTCTGCGCACAGTAAAAATTTGACCGGTTTCTGGATTATGCCGGATACCGGTTTCAGCTTTGACGATGCGGATTTGAAGTAAGTAATGCGATGGGGCTGGATGGCGCGCGCGTTGTCCGCCATCCGGTAAAAGGTTCGTGTGATGCTTAACTATGTTCTCAAGCGCCTGCTGGGATTAATTCCTACGCTGTTGATTGTGGCAGTGCTGGTGTTTTTATTTGTTCATTTGTTGCCCGGCGACCCGGCGCGGCTGATAGCCGGACCGGAAGCCGACGCGCAGGTGATCGCGCTGGTTCGTCAGCAGCTGGGGCTTGATCAGCCGCTTCATGTCCAGTTTTGGCATTACATCACCCATGTTTTACAAGGCGATTTCGGGACGTCAATGGTTTCCCGCCGCCCGGTTTCTGAGGAGCTCGCCAGCCGCTTTTTGCCGACGCTGTGGCTGACGATAACCAGTATGATATGGGCGGTGCTGTTTGGCATGGCGATCGGCATCGCCGCCGCCGTGTGGCGTAATCGCTGGCCTGACCGGTTAGGAATGACGCTTGCCGTGACCGGCATTTCTTTTCCGGCTTTTGCGCTGGGAATGTTGTTAATGCAGATTTTTTCCGTGGATCTGGGCTGGCTACCGACCGTGGGGGCGGATAGCTGGCAACATTATATTTTACCCTCCCTGACGCTTGGCGCGGCGGTGGCATCCGTCATGGCGCGTTTTACGCGCTCCTCGTTTGTCGATGTCCTGAGCGAGGATTACATGAGGACCGCGCGGGCGAAAGGCGTCAGTGAAACGTGGGTGGTGTTAAAACATGGCCTGCGCAATGCAATGATCCCGGTCGTCACCATGATGGGACTGCAATTTGGCTTTTTGCTTGGCGGCTCGATCGTCGTTGAAAAAGTGTTTAACTGGCCGGGGCTTGGGCGATTACTGGTCGACTCCGTCGACATGCGCGACTACCCCGTGATTCAGGCAGAAGTGCTGCTGTTTTCTCTGGAATTTATTCTTATCAACTTAGTGGTGGATGTTCTCTATGCCGCCATTAATCCGGCTATCAGGTATAAGTAAGGATGCGATTATTTAACTGGCGCCGTCAGGCGATTTTACATGCTATGCCGGTGGTAAAACCCGACCAGATACGCACGCCGTGGCGGGAGTTCTGGCGTCGTTTTCGCCGCCAGCATGTCGCGTTGGTCGCCGGGGGATTCGTACTGGCGTTAATTCTGGTGGCGATTTTTGCCCGTTGGCTGACGCCCTACGATGCGGAAAACTATTTTGACTACGATAGCCTGAACAATGGCCCCTCTTTGCAGCACTGGTTTGGCGTTGACTCGCTGGGAAGAGACATCTTTAGCCGGGTTCTCGTTGGGGCGCAGATCTCACTGGCGGCGGGCGTGTTCGCGGTATTTATCGGCGCGATAATCGGTACGGTGTTGGGATTGCTGGCGGGATATTATGAAGGCTGGTGGGATCGTTTTATTATGCGCATTTGCGATGTGCTGT
Organism: Salmonella sp. 32010601201800023SM; assembly: GCF_017572235.1. Lineage (NCBI taxonomy): Bacteria > Pseudomonadati > Pseudomonadota > Gammaproteobacteria > Enterobacterales > Enterobacteriaceae > Salmonella > Salmonella sp. 32010601201800023SM. The sequence continues at coordinate 1,376,497 of NZ_JAGEQS010000001.1, read as the reverse complement.
TCGCCTTCCCCGGCATTTTGCTGGCGATTGCCGTTGTGGCGGTGTTAGGCAGCGGTATTGCTAATGTGATCGTTGCGGTGGCGATTTTCTCTATTCCGGCGTTTGCTCGTCTGGTGCGCGGAAATACCCTGGTCTTAAAACAGCAGACGTTTATTGAGTCTGCCCGCAGTATCGGCGCCAGCGACACGACGATTTTGTTTAGCCATATATTGCCGGGAACGGTCTCGTCAATTGTGGTTTTCTTTACGATGCGTATCGGTACGTCAATTATTTCCGCGGCAAGCCTGTCATTTCTCGGATTAGGCGCGCAGCCGCCAACGCCGGAGTGGGGAGCGATGCTCAATGAAGCGCGGGCGGATATGGTCATCGCGCCGCACGTAGCGCTCTTCCCGGCGGTGGCGATTTTCCTGACTGTGCTGGCGTTTAACCTGTTAGGCGACGGGTTGCGCGATGCGCTGGACCCGAAGATTAAGGGGTAAGCCAGCCCGGTGGCGTTGACGCCTGGCGGGCCTGGAACGGGCTCGTCAGGCGGGATAACACATCCGGCACCCGCGCCGGGGGAGGTGGCGTTAAACCCGACTGCCCCACAAATCATATTCGTCGGCGTTTTCCACTTTCACGCGCACGATATCGCCCGGCTTGACGTTGGTTTCGCCGTTCAAATAGACCGCGCCGTCAATTTCCGGCGCATCCGCCATGCTACGCCCGATAGCGCCTTCTTCGTCAACCTCATCGACGATCACCAGAATTTCGCGGCCCACTTTTTCCTGCAAGCGCTCAGCGGAGATTTGCTGTTGCAGTTGCATAAAGCGGTTCCAGCGCTCTTCTTTCACCTCTTCCGGCACCTGATCCGGCAGGTCATTCGCGCCTGCGCCTTCCACCGGGCTGTACTTGAAGCAGCCTACACGATCGAGGCGCGCCTCTTTCAGGAAGTCGAGCAGCATCTGGAAGTCTTCTTCCGTTTCGCCGGGGAAGCCGACAATAAAGGTGGAGCGTAGGGTCAGTTCCGGGCAGATTTCGCGCCACTGCTTAATGCGCGCCAGCTGGCGGTCAACGGAACCGGGACGTTTCATCAGTTTAAGAATCCGCGGGCTGGCATGTTGCAGCGGAATGTCCAGATAAGGCAGGATTTTGCCTTCCGCCATTAGCGGAATCACATCATCAACGTGTGGGTAGGGGTAGACGTAGTGCAGACGTGTCCAGACGCCCAGTTTTGATAACTGTTCGCACAGGCTCACCATACTGGTTTTCACCGGTTCGCCATTATGGAATCCGGTGCGGTGCTTCACATCTACGCCGTAGGCGGAGGTATCTTGCGAAATCACCAGAATCTCTTTGACCCCGGCATCAACCAGACGTTTCGCTTCGCTTAATACGTCGCCAATCGGACGGCTGACCAGATCCCCGCGCATCGACGGGATGATGCAGAACGTGCAGCGGTGATTACAGCCTTCAGAAATTTTCAGATACGCATAATGGCGCGGCGTCAGTTTTACACCCTGTTCTGGTACGAGGCTTAAAAATGGATTGTGCTTCGGCTTCGGTACGTAATGATGTACGTGCTGCAGAACTTGCTCATAGCTATGCGGCCCGGTGATTTCCAGTACTTTCGGATGCACTTCGCGGATCTGATCTTCTTTTGCGCCCAGGCAGCCGGTGACGATTACCTTACCGTTTTCGTTCAGCGCTTCGCCAATGGCTTCCAGTGACTCTTGTACCGCGCTGTCAATAAAGCCACAGGTATTAACGATAACCATATCCGCATCGTCATAGCGTGGCACAACGTCATAGCCTTCGGTACGAAGCTCAGTCAGGATTCGTTCCGAATCAACGAGGTTTTTCGGACAGCCCAGGGAAACGAAGCCGATCTTTGGCTGGTGGGTTACATTACTCATAGCTTAAAAAGTGTTCATTTATTGGAATGGTCAGGGCAGGGATTCTACAGATATCCGAACAAAAATTGTATCGCAATCTCATCGGGAGCGGCGGCATCAACCGTTGTGGTTATCAGCAAAAGGTGAAAAAGGGCAATTCTAAGAAAATTCTTGATCTCTGACACCCCTTTGTCTAAAAAACGACCATACTATTAAGTTGAACCCTGGTAGAAAAGAGGAGGAAAAAAGGTATGGTCGTTGACAGACTGAGAACCGATCTTCTCAACAAGCTGATAAACGCGCGTATCGATCTTGCCGCTTATCTGCAATTGCGAAAAGCGAAGGGGTATATGTCAGTCAGCGAAAGTGACACTCTGCGTGACAATTTTTTTGAACTGAATCGCGAGCTCCACGATCACGCTTTACGGCAGGGACTGCATCTCGATCAGGAAGAGTGGAACGCGCTGCGCCGTGCCGAAGGCGCGCTTGCAGCCGCCGCCGTTTGTTTAATGAGCGGACACCATGATTGTCCGACCTTTATTGCCGTCAACGCAGATAAACTTGAAAACTGTCTGACAACTTTGACGCTGAGTATTCAGAGTCTGAAAGCACATTCACCGCTTACACAGGTCTGAACAAGGGGAGGCGACTCCTGAGGAATCCCCAGCAAACCAAGACAGGCATAGTGTTATGTGATCTAATTGATTGCGCTAACACTTTCAAGGAAATCATCACTATGCCTGCTCGTTCATTATGCCAAAAATCCTTTAAAAATATACTGGAGCCTTTGCACCTTTACCGCCGTCAATCTCTGATTGAGGCTACCAGTGTAGTGATTAACAGTGCATCTCTTACACTTATTCAGTATTGGGCGTGATTTGTCAGGAGTAGCATCGGTCAGGCACAAGACAAAACGTATCGATCGACTTCGGGGAAAGTCTCACTTGCAGAATGAAGTTTCAGATACTTTTTCAGCGTGTTACTAAAAAATCACGGAGGGAATGACCCGGGTTGTCATGCTCTCCTATATGCCAGCCTGTTTTCCGCCAAAGGTGACTAAATTCGGTTCACCAGACAATCGTTGATGTTCTTAGGGAACGGTATAGTCGAATTCACTCCTGAAACAGGTACGGAATGTCGGCCGTTTACTATTCTGAAACGTTATTTATATCAAATAATTAAATTTTATTTTTATCTTTGTTATTGTAACAATAAATTACATGTTTCTTTCTGTTATCAGCGAACCTGAACCAATTTTAATGGGGGGTTAGATAAAAGCTAATTCAGAAAATTATGTTTTTAAGATATATTGAATTATCAGATGCTCCATTCAAATGAGAGACGAGAATGCAAACGTTAGAACGGTTTTTTCTTTTCGTTACGGGGGACCAACCTGAACGATTTGAAAAAGCAAATAGCAGTTGTGCTGATAGCGTAATCCTTGATTTAGAAAATGCGGTGTCATCTGAGAAAAAAATAATTGCCAGAGAAAATGCTCTGAATTTCATGAGTAATGATGAAAAAGTACTGATTGCTGTACGTGCAAAAATTGTAATAACTTCACGCCTGGCTGGATCATATCCTTCTGTTGACGGTATCACAACTGAATTTATGAAAAACGAGTTGACAATACAAAATGCTATTCACTCCTGTAAAATGGGGTTCAGTGGCAAGGTATGTATTCACCCTCCACAAATTTCACATGTAAACAGAGCATTCAGCTATTTAAAACAAGAAATCGAGTGGGTTCCCCAGATTATGCGACTGGCTCAATATCCCCATGGAGCGTTCAGTCATGAAGGGCAAATGGTGGATAAACCGTTACTGGAAAAAGCAAAAAGGATTTTGGCTCATAGCATTTAGTAAATATATGAAGGAGTCACCAATGAAAGCTTTAGTTTGTGTAAAACAAGTTGTCGATCATAACGTTAGAATTAGAATAAAGCGAGATCATTCTGATGTTGATATTTCTGATTCAAAACTCAGTATCAATCCATTTGATGAAATTGCAGTTGAAGAAGCAGTACGTTTAAAAGAACGGGGATTAATCAGTGAGGTTGTTGTAGTGTCTATAGGAAACACAGGTGTAGGGGATGTATTGCGTACAGCACTGGCAGCAGGGGCAGACAGGGCAATACACATATTAACAAAAAACTCTCTTACACCACTAATTGTGGCCAAAACTATCACCGCTATTACCCGGAATGAAAAACCCGATATTATATTATTAGGCAAGCAAGCTATTGACGATGATTGTAATCAGGTAGGCCAAATGCTGGCAGCATTACTCGATCTTCCCCAAGCCACTAATGTTAGTGAAATTACTATTTCTGATAATTCATTAACTGCTGTTCGTGAGGTTGATGGAGGATTAGAAACGTTAAATTTATCCCTGCCTGCAGTACTCACTACAGATCTACGTCTGAATACACCGAGGAATATCAGCTTGCCGAATGTTATTAAAGCCAAAAAGAAACCTGTTAAGGAGATAGATTTCGATTCACTTGGTATTAACCCGTCATCCAGATTGACTATTATTAAAGTTGATGAGCCAGCAAGAAGGAAAGCAGGCATAATCGTTCCAGATATTAACACGCTGCTAGATAAATTAAAAAACGAAGAAAAAGTAATTTAAGGAGGAAAATATGGCTTCTTTAGTTATTGCTGAACATAACGGCAATACTCTTTTACCTTCAACACTCAGTACTATCACTGCGGCAAAAGCCATTAATAGTGATATAGATATACTTATGTTAGGATATGGTATAGAAAGTATTGCAGTTAAAGCCAGTCATATTCAGGGGATATCCACTGTATTTGTTGCTGACAGCCCACTATTCGAACACCTTCTGGCAGAGAATGTGGAAAAACAGATCAGCTATTTTTTGAATAGTGGGAAAAATCATTATCAGTCCATTCTTTTTCCTGCAAGCTCTTTTGGAAAAAACTGTGCGCCACGCTTAGCAGCAAAACTTGATGTATCTCAGATTAGTGATATTACGCGTGTCATTGATCAACATACTTTTGAACGTCCAATCTATGCGGGTAACGCTATTGCCACAGTACACAGTGATGATGAATATAAAGTGATAACTGTTCGTCCTACCTCATTTGCGGCTGCGGCTGCGGTTGCGGAAGATGAGGGAAAAGCCCCCATTGAATTTACAGAGGTTGTTCTTGGTTCAGATCAGGTAAAATTTATTAGCCAACATGTTAATAAAAGTAACCGTCCAGACTTACAATCCGCCAGAGTTGTAGTATCAGGTGGACGAGGAGTAGGAAGTGCACAGGCATTCAAAGAACTTGTTGATAACCTGGCAGATAAATTAGGCGCTGCCGTGGGGGCAAGCCGGGCTGCTGTAGATGCTGGTTATGCACCAAATGATTATCAGATTGGCCAGACCGGAAAAATCGTTGCGCCTCAACTTTATATTGCTCTGGGAATTTCTGGCGCCATACAACATCTTGCCGGGATGAAAGAGTCAGGCGTCATTGTCGCTATTAATAAGGATCCTGACGCTCCTATCTTTTCTATTGCGGATTATGGTTTGGTAGCTGATATTTTCAAAGCTGTACCTGAACTTATCGATAAATTATAAATCATATTTTTTCCTCCTTAAAGGTAACTTTTATGCAATATACTGATATTCAAATTTGGCAGCCTGGCATTCTGCGCAACACCGATTATCTTAACCCCGGTCCCGCTAAGCTGCTGGCCGCCACTCTGGATAAAGACATCAAAATCTTTAAAGAGGGGGGCGTTCTGCCAGAATTATGGCACTGGCTCTATTTTCTTCCTGTCGACCGCCAGTCAGATCTATCTGCTGATGGTCATCCGATAAAAGGTCATTTTCTACCCCCTGTTGGCGCTGGTTTATTGAGGAAAAAATTATGAAAAGTATTGAAAAGGATAAATATCAGGATATTCGTGATGCGGTTCGTTCATTATGTAGTGAATTTGATGATAAATATCACCGTAAGATAGATGAAGCAAAAGCCTATCCTGAAGAGTTTGTTAATAAACTAACCAAAGCTGGTTGGCTGGCTGCGCTCATCCCGGAGGAATTTGGAGGGTCAGGGCTTGGTTTAACTGAAGCATCTATTATCATGGAAGAGATCAATAGATCGGGTGGAAACTCTGGAGCCTGCCATGGTCAGATGTATAACATGAATACGTTGTTACGTCATGGATCCGATAAACAGAAAGAATTCTGGCTGCCACGGATAGCTACTGGTGAATGGCGCCTGCAGTCGATGGGCGTCACAGAACCCACAGCAGGTACAGATACCACCAGAATTAAAACTACAGCTGTAAAAAGAGAAGACCGGTATGTGATAAACGGACAAAAAGTCTGGATTTCACGTGTTCAACATTCAGACTGGATGATTCTTCTGGTTCGAACTACTCCGCTTGCAAATGTAAAACGTAAATCCGAAGGGATGTCTATTTTCATGGTTGATATTAAAGAAGCTATGAAAAATGGAATGACAGTACGACCTATTCCCAATATGGTCAATCATGAAACCAACGAGCTCTTTTTTGACAACCTGGAAATTCCCGAAGAAAATCTTATTGGTGAAGAGGGTATGGGTTTTCATTACATACTTGATGGTTTAAATGCAGAGCGTACCTTGATTGCGGCAGAATGTATAGGCGATGGATATTGGTTTATGGATCGTGTTACTCGCTATACCTGCGAGCGTGAGGTTTTTGGTCGTCCCATTGGTCAGAACCAGGGGGTGCAGTTTCCTATTGCAGAAGCATTTATTGCAGTGGAAGCGGCTAATCTGATGCGTTTTAAAGCGTGCGAGCTTTTTGATCAGCATCTTGATTGTGGAGCACAGGCTAATATGGCGAAATACCTTGCTGCGAAAGCCAGCTGGGAAGCAGCCAATGCCTGCCTGCAATTTCATGGTGGATATGGTTTTGCCTGTGAGTATGATATCGAACGAAAGTTTAGAGAAACACGTTTATATCAGGTTGCTCCCATATCTACCAACCTGATCCTGAGCTATATCGCTGAGCATGTGCTGGAGATGCCACGTTCATTCTGATGTCAAATCAATTGGAAAAATATTATGAAACAGTTACCTCTGTCCGGAGTCATTATAGTCTCGATTGAACATGTCATTGCCACTCCCTTCTGTACCCGACAGTTGGCTGATTATTTCTCGCGGGTAACTATAATAGAATGCCAAGAAAACAGGGACTTTTCCTGCAATTATGATGAACGGCTTAAAAATGATTTGTGTATATTCTTTTTCATCTGAGGGAGAAAGCTAAATATAAATGTTATGGAATGCTTCATCATCACCGAAATTTTTTTAATAGTTGATAACTGGCTATATAGTCTTATAGGCACCTTTTTCTAAGGTTGAACATTCCTATACCATTTCATCTGTTTTATCACTATGATATTTATTTCATTGGTTACAATATGAATGCAATTTTATTTACATAATATAGCTGTTCCTACGGTGCTGAAAAATTAAGGAGTTAATAATGAACGATACACTTTCTAATACCCAGCAATCACGTGAGACAATAGAATGTGATGTTCTTATTGTGGGAGCAGGACCCGCCGGATTATCTGCAGCTCTTAAACTTAAATTACAGGCAAATGATGCAGGAAAAGAACTGTCCATTATCGTCCTAGATAAAGGAGCTGAGCCTGGTTCTCATATTCTCAGTGGGGCAGTCATGGATCCCCGAGCGCTGAATGAACTAATTCCTGATTGGCAGGAAAGAGGCGCACCCATTAAACAGCCTGTTACTCAGGATAAATTACTGTTACTGACGAATGAAAAATGTATTAATTTGCCGGATGCATTGATTCCTGATAATTTTCGCAACCATGGAAACTTTATCGTAAGCCTCGGTAATCTCATTAAATGGCTCGCCGGTCAGGCAGAAACGTCAGGCGTGGATATTTATGCAGGCTTTTCGGCAACTGAGATACTGTATGATCAGGATACTAACATTATCGGTGTAGTAACTGGTGATATGGGACGTCATCGGGATGGCAGCAAGAAAGAGGGGTTCCAGAGTGGAATAGAAATTCTGGCAAAATATACAATTTTTGCCGAAGGGGCCCGCGGTAGTCTGGCTAAAGAACTGATCAAAAAATTTCATCTTGATACAGGCAAAGCACCCCAGAGTTTTAGCATAGGCATAAAAGAGTTGTGGGAGGTTCCATCAGACCAGTCCCATCCGGGGCTTGTAATTCACACCACAGGTTGGCCTCTGGATAAAGAGTCGTTCGGGGGTGGGTTTCTCTATCATCTTAATGATAATAAAATTGCACTAGGTTTGGTTGTGGGACTTGATTATTCAAATCCCTGGTTAAGCCCTTTTCAGGAAATGCAGCGCCTGAAAACACACCCTTCTATACGCAAATACATTGACCGGGGTAAGCGTATTGGTTATGGCGCAAGAGCAATCAATAACGGCGGGATTGCGTCTATGCCTGATCCCTGTTTACCTGGTGGTCTGCTGATTGGTTGTAATGCCGGTACGCTCAATGCAAGTAGAATCAAGGGCATCCATACAGCTATCAAAAGTGGCATGATAGCGGCTGACGCTATATTTAATGCTTTGCTGGACAACAGGAAAAACGACATACTGACAGAATATCAAACATTACTGCGACAGAGCTGGCTTTGGCAGGAACTGGAAAATGGTAGTAATTTCAAACCCTGGTTTAAAAAAGGGCGTGTGATAGGTTTTATCATGACTGGCATTGAGCATTGGCTGCTTCCCCGAATGGGTATAAAAAAAATCCCCTGGCGTGTAAAAAATAACCGACCGGACAATATCACTCTGCAACCGGCCAACAAAAGCCAGAAAAAACTGTACGACAAACCTGACGGTAAACTGACGTTTGATATTTTGTCATCCGTCTATCTCAGTAACACCTGGCATGATGACGACCAGCCAGTACATTTGAAAATCAGTGATCAGAATATCCCTATATCCATTAATCTGGATATTTATGGTGGCCCCGAAGAACGATATTGCCCTGCCGGAGTATATGAATTTTTACAGGATAGTGAAACACAAAACATGCGTCTGCAAATAAATTCACAGAACTGTATTCACTGTAAAGTTTGTGACATTAAAGATCCTAAACAAAATATAACCTGGACTACGCCTGAAGGTGGCAACGGACCAAATTATACAGGGATGTAACGCTATCACTCAGTCTGAGCTGTGAGCATAGTAACCAGTTTTTGTGTGAAGCCGGGTAATTTGTCAAAGCTTCTGGCGCAGATTTGTAATTTTCTTAATGACCAAAATTCATCAAGATCAATAATCGAAAATTCATGCAACTGACGCAAACGGGATGCAGCAGAGTGAGGCATTATACCAATGCCCACTTTTGCTTCAACCATACGGCAAAATGTTTCAAAGTTGCCGACCTGTATTCTAATTTTCAGTTTAGATGGTACTAGTTCTGCCTTTTTTCGGATAAATTCAAACATTCCTGTCCCTTCAGGCAGGCTGATTTGTTCATATTGAATTAATTCATGAAAGGTCACGCTTTTTCTGTCAGCAAAGGGATGGTCTGTCGCGGTGATAAGCACTAGCCTATCAGTACGGAACGGCAGTATTTCAAGATTATCTGTTGTAATATTACCAGCAACAATTCCGAGATCAGTTTTCCCCTCAATAACAGAACGTACAATTTCCGGACTTGGATACTCCCTGAGATCAATATTCACATCGTTATATAGTGTAAGGAAATGGCTCAACAATGGGGGGAGATACTCTGCAATAGCAGTTATACTGGAAAATATTCTGACATGTCCTTTGATGCCTTTAACATGCTCCTGCATATCGCTACGTAACATTTCCATCTGATTCACAATAAGGCTGGCGTGGTGTTTAAATGTTTCACCAGCAGAGGATAACGTTATCCCCTTGCTACTACGATACAGCAATCTCAGATTGATACTCTGTTCAAGATTACGTATACGCACGCTACCAGATGCGGCAGACATGTAAGTTTTTTCCGCTCCACGTGTTAAGCTCCCTTCTTCACTGATAGCAAGGAATAATTTTAAATCTTTTATATCAAAGTGCATCGTTGTGGCTCATAATTAACGTATAATACAGTGTGCTGCTTTTTTATAGGCTCAGTCAGACTGAGTATTTCGGCCTATCCGAATTCCTGTCACGTCGAGATAACTACAAAATGTAGGCTGACGGTGTCACCGCCCTACCATGATCCGGGGCGGATCTGGTAGGACGCTGGTGACCGCTGACAGGGGGTCAGGTCAGACATATTGTCGGAACCGTTGTAACGTAGATGCTAATACCTGCTCCCCGTGGTCATCAGGTTAACCCGTTTACAGCGGTTTTTTCAGCCCCGGCAGATTTATCATAAACTGATCACCGTAAATATGTGGAATCAGCCAAGTAAAGAACAGATTGGCAAACGCCACCACAAACAATGATACGCCTCCATAGGTCAATAAAGCGCATACAAGAATAATCATCGGCATGGCTTTGTTCTGGCCCACCATACAGGTCACAGCACTGACAATTGAGTAGTAAAAACCAGCAAATTCAATCAGCTTGCCAAATACTGCACCCAGCAGAAAGACAGGAAAATAAAGTTTTACAAAACCGATCAACTTATCCATAAATATATCACTGAAAACCGGGGCGACCGTCACTGGACGGGTGAACAGAACTGCGCCAAGTGCTACCAGCGGAGCAAAAAGGATCACACTGTAACCACGATAAGCGACCAGCATCAGTAATGAATACATTCATTGTCTTATCTCGCTAGCATGACTACCCATTTTATCCATGTTATGCAACAGCTTGTGTCATATTTTTCTGATCTCCATTTTAGATCAGACAGGCTATTACTCAGGGATTCCGGCGCGAAGAATGGAACATACTCTAAAAAGTACTCGGCGGATTCAAGTCGGTATCACTCCGTTAATAATCTTTATTCTCGACCCGCTGCATGTTGATTTTACGGTTAAACGCCGTTCTCTTATTCATCGCAGGAGTAAACCATCATGACATGCAGTGAAATCCCCAGAAAACGATCATGTATTCAATCGGTGATTATCGTTTCGAATACCGACTTTTATCGCAGGATTTATGATGGCTAAAGTCGATGTGAAATGCCCGTTTTGCGCGCAAACGGCATCCGTTAAAAAGTATGGTCCGGGGAGTGCAGGGCACCAGCATTACCGCTGTCAGGTATGTTGCCGCAGCTTTCAGGTCGACTATGAATACCGCGCCTGTCAGCCCGGCATGAAAGAGCAGGTTGTTGATCTTGCCATGTACAATGCCGGTATTCGTAATCCGCAGGGGCTGGCCATCAATCCCTGGAGCGGCGCGCTATGGCTGCATGAACACGGTCCGCGCGGCGGCGATGAAATTAACATCCCGGAAAAAGGCAAAAATTATGGCTGGCCGCTGGCCACATGGGGCGTCAACTATAGTGGTCTGAAAGTGCCGGAAGCCAAAGGTGAAATTGTTGAGGGAACGGAGCAACCGGTTTACTACTGGAAGGATTCTCCGGCGATCAGCGGGATGGCTTTTTATGCCAGCGACGTTTTTGCGCCGTGACGGCATAAACTGTTTATCGGCGCGCTAAAAGATAAAGAGGTCATTGTGATGCGCGTCGATGGCAATACGGTGACGGAAGAAGGCCGTATTCTGGGTGACAGAAAGCAGCGTATTCGGGATGTGCGTGTCGGACCTGACGGCTACTTATATGTGTTAACCGATGAGTCCGACGGGCAGTTACTCAAGGTAAGTCCTGCAGCCACGCGTTAGGTCACCGGGATCATCACCACTTTGCGAAAAGCAGGGCGCTCGGTAAGCTGCTGATACCAGCGCTCCAGATTCGGGCGCGGCGTCCATTTCAGACCCACGTTCAGCAGGTTATAGACGAAAGGCGCAATAGCGATATCGCCGGTGCCAAAGTTATCTCCGGAGAACCACGGCTGGCGGGCCAGAGCATCATCAAGAAGCGCAAACAGGCCATCACACTTTTCGATACCAGCTTCAATTGCCGCCTGGTCGCGTTTTTCCGGCGGGGTTCTGACCAGTCCCATCAGGATCACGCGGTGCGCCGGGCTTAACGTTTGATTCGCCCAGTCCATCCATTTTTCGCCCTCCGCACGCCGCGCCGGATTATCAACCCATAGCCGGTTCTGGCCGTATTGCGCCGCCAGATAGCGGACAATGGCATTGGATTCCCACAATAACAGCTCGGTTTCATCATCTTTAAGCAGCGGCACCAGCCCATTAGGATTCATCGCCAGATAGTCGGCATCCTGGTTAACGCCGAATTTTCCGCCTGCCAGAATTTGATCGTATGGCAGTTCCAGCTCTTCAAGCGTCCACAACACTTTTTTAACATTAGTCGAGTTGTTCCGGCCCCACAGCGTAATCATATTAACCCCTTCCGTTTTATCAGGATGATGACAGTAATCGGCCTACCGTGAGATAAACCTAACATTTACACAATGGTCTGTAAAAAAATCGTTATGAAGGAAGCGTAACGGGATGTTATTGCATAAACTTTAAAAACTTTACCAAGTTACGGTTTCTTTAACGTCGTGAGTGCGTTATTACTCACCGCACTTATTACACGGTGGTGTGACGTGTGTTTTTGGAATGGATACTCGGGTGGTACTATGACGCAATACGCTTCTTCCCTTCGTAGCCTCGCGGCAGGTTCGGTTCTCTTATTCCTTTTCGCTTCGCCTGTAAAGGCAGAGGAACAAACGATCGCGCCGCCGGGCGTTGATGCGCGAGCCTGGATCTTAATGGATTACGCCAGCGGTAAAGTACTGGCGGAAGGCAACGCCGATGAGAAACTCGACCCTGCCAGTTTGACAAAAATTATGACCAGCTACGTGGTGGGCCAGGCGCTGAAGGCAGGGAAAATCAAGCTGACCGATATGGTGACGGTGGGCAAGGATGCCTGGGCGACGGGGAACCCGGCGCTACGTGGGTCGTCGGTGATGTTTCTCAAGCCAGGCGATCAGGTGTCGGTTGCGGATCTTAATAAAGGCATCATCATTCAGTCAGGTAATGATGCCTGTATCGCGCTTGCCGACTACGTCGCCGGAAGCCAGGAGTCCTTTATCGGCCTGATGAACGCCTATGCGAAACGACTGGGGTTAACCAATACAACCTTCCAGACGGTACACGGTCTTGATGCGCCAGGGCAGTTCAGTACCGCTCGCGATATGGCGCTGCTCGGCAAGGCCCTGATTCACGACGTGCCTGACGAATACGCCATTCATAAAGAGAAAGAATTTACTTTTAATAATATTCGTCAGCCAAACCGCAACCGCCTGTTGTGGAGTACCAATCTGCATGTCGACGGCATGAAAACGGGGACAACGGCAGGCGCTGGATATAACCTTGTCGCCTCCGCCACCCAGGGCGATATGCGCCTGATCTCTGTCGTGCTGGGGGCGAAAACGGACCGTATTCGTTTTAATGAGTCAGAAAAACTGCTGACCTGGGGTTTCCGCTTCTTTGAAACGGTCACGCCGATTAAACCTGACGCGACATTCGTGACGCAACGGGTCTGGTTTGGCGATAAGCGTGAGGTCAATTTGGGGGCGGGCGATGCGGGGTCTGTGACGATTCCGCGTGGGCAGCTTAAAAACCTGAAGGCCAGCTTTACGTTGAACGAACCACAGCTCACGGCGCCGTTGAAGAAAGGGCAGGTTGTTGGCACCATCGATTTCCAGCTTAACGGAAAATCCATTGAGCAACGCCCGTTAATGGTGATGGAAAACGTCGAGGAGGGGGGATTTTTCAGCCGGATGTGGGATTTTGTGCTGATGAAACTCCATCAGTGGTTTGGCAGTTGGTTCTCGTAAAATAACCCCGTTGCCGGGTGCGCGTCGCATCCGGCAAACCTGCGGTTAATACATCAGAGTAATTTGTTGCGCTTTAGCGTAGGCCACAAAGGCCTCATCGGGACGGCGGTCGCTGATAATCGTATCAAAGCGTGATAATTCCCCCATCCGCGCCGGACGTACCTTGCCGAATTTACTGTGATCCACCACCAGTACATGGCTCTGTGCCATTGTCATTGCCCAATGTTTTACCGGCAGCTCTTCCAGATTAAAGCAGGTAGCGCCTTTACTGGTATGAACGCCGGCGGCGGAATAAAACGCGATATCCGGACAAATATTGTTTAACGTTTCATGGAAATCAAGCGGTTTGAAAATGGCGTTGCTGGCGTGAAACTCCCCGCCGCTGAGGATAGCGCGGCAATGGGGTTTGTCCTGCAGCGCCAGAAAGGTATTAAGTGAATAGCACACCGCCGTAAAGGGAAGGTCATTATCAATGGCTTCAATGATCCACGGCGTGGTGGTGCCGCAGTCAATAAATACCGTCTGATGCGCTTGTACCAGGCCCGCAGCCAACTGAGCGGCTCGGCGTTTTTCTTCCACCAGACGAGATTTTTGATCGCTTAACAGATAATGACTGGCGCTGCGGGGCTCCAGTACGATATAGCCGCCCAGCAACACGACAGGCGCGCTTTTATGGTTCAGGTCGCGACGAATGGTCATTTCAGAGACGCCCAACAGGGTCGCGGCTTCTTTAAGGTGAAGTTTATCGCTGCGTTTTAAGGCCTGCAGCAATTGACCAATACGCTCGTCGCGTCGCGTTTCCATAGTTCCCCTGGAGAGTTAAATAAGCGCTCCGCACCATACAGAGCGCTTAATATTACTCTTTTTTTCGCTATTTAGTCACGTACCCAGCCTTTTCGAATGGGCAATGCGAAACAGAAACGGTAACAACGTTGCAGCGCCTGGTAGAGCGGCGCGCCGTACCACTGCCAGATCAGCTGTGCGCTCAGGCAGCCAAGCATCGCTACCAGCAGCGCGCCAATCATATCTAACGGCCAGTGTACGCCGAGATAGACGCGCGACCAGGCGATGGTAATGGCTATCGCCATCATCACGATGCCTGACCAGAGGCGGTGCCAGAACAAAAACGCCAGCGCAAAGGTAAAAATCACTGTACCGTGATCGCTGGGGAACGAGTCATCGGCGGCATGATGCAGGAAGTTATAGCCGATATGATCGACAAACGGACGGTCGTGCGGGAAAAGGTGTCCCATTGTCCAGGAGACCGCCAGACTGATAATCAGCGCGATGCCGATTTTAACGATCAGCTGGCGCTGGGCGCAGACCCGATCGCGGGGCCCCCACAGCCAGAGTACCACGGCTAAGAGCGGGACAATGTTGATGACATCTTTGGCGATAAAGATAGCGAGCGAAATTATCCACTGCGCGGAATCAGGCGTGGCGTTAATAAAATAAAACAGCGAGTTGTTAAGGTTTTCCAGCATAACATCCAGGCTCGGAGCAATGAAATCAAAAGGGATAGCCAGCTCATCCCCGTGCAAACTGAGCATAAATGCAGCGTAACAGGGAGGAAAAGCAGTATTGTCTTATTTGGCGGCAACATGAAGAGATTTAAGACAATGGCATAAAATAACGTTGATGATAACGGCGCAAACTTAAATTAACCTTAAAGTACGCAAGCGCTAAGCGGCTTTCTGTAAAAATGTGCGCTATTTCCCTTGCAGCCTCATAATTCGCTATCTCAGTTCCCCGACTTTCATTACACTCTGCGCGGTTTTTATTGGCGAAGAGATGGTATGCAGAATCGTTTACAATCAGGCGGCAGGCTGGGACGTCAGGCGCTGCTTTTTCCTCTCTGTCTGGTGCTGTACGAGTTTTCTACTTATATTGGCAACGACATGATCCAGCCGGGTATGCTGGCGGTGGTTGAGCAGTATCAGGCGGGCCTGGACTGGGTTCCGACGTCCATGACCGCTTATCTGGCGGGCGGTATGTTCTTACAGTGGCTGCTTGGCCCGTTGTCTGACCGGATTGGCCGTCGTCCCGTGATGCTGGCGGGCGTCGTGTGGTTTATTGTCACCTGCCTGGCGACGTTACTGGCGAAAAACATCGAACAATTTACCTTCCTGCGTTTTTTGCAAGGGATTAGCCTGTGTTTTATCGGCGCTGTAGGGTATGCCGCGATTCAGGAATCCTTTGAGGAGGCGGTGTGTATAAAAATTACCGCGCTGATGGCGAACGTGGCGTTAATCGCGCCGCTACTGGGACCACTGGTTGGGGCGGCATGGGTGCATGTTCTGCCGTGGGAGGGGATGTTTATTTTATTTGCCGCACTGGCCGCTATCGCCTTTTTCGGGCTACAGCGCGCAATGCCGGAGACCGCCACGCGGCGGGGCGAAACGCTGTCATTTAAGGCGCTTGGCCGGGATTATCGGCTGGTGATAAAAAATCGGCGGTTCGTCGCAGGGGCGTTAGCGCTGGGATTTGTCAGCCTGCCGCTGTTGGCCTGGATTGCGCAGTCGCCGATTATCATCATTAGCGGCGAACAGCTCAGCAGCTATGAATATGGTTTGCTGCAGGTGCCCGTTTTTGGCGCGCTCATTGCCGGTAATCTGGTGTTGGCGCGTTTAACCTCCCGACGTACGGTTCGCTCGCTGATCGTGATGGGCGGCTGGCCTATCGTCGCGGGGCTGATCATCGCCGCGGCGGCGACGGTGGTTTCATCCCATGCTTATTTATGGATGACGGCGGGATTAAGCGTATACGCTTTTGGCATTGGGCTGGCGAATGCCGGACTGGTGCGTCTGACGCTCTTTTCCAGCGATATGAGTAAAGGAACGGTCTCGGCGGCGATGGGAATGCTACAAATGCTGATTTTTACCGTTGGCATTGAAGTCAGTAAACACGCCTGGTTAAGTGGCGGCAATGGGCTATTTAGCCTGTTTAATCTGGCAAACGGTATTCTTTGGCTACTGCTGATGCTGGTCTTCTTAAAAGATAAGCGGACGGGGAATTTGCAAACAGTCTGAGAGAGCGGCTACGCCTGATAAGCTTTCTGTTATCAGGCGTAGAGAGGCATCCGCTAGACGTTGAACGGCGGCTCGTTGTTTAATACGCTGTCGATGATATCCAGCACGCCTTCCTGATTGTTCGATCCGGCGCGGTATTTCGCCGCCGCCGCGACCGCTTCGCTGGCGTGCGACATGGCAAAACTAAACCCGGCCTGACGCAGCATCTCAATATCGTTGCCGCCGTCGCCGAATACCACCACTTCACTATCATGAATGCCCCAGCGCTGCTGTAACAGACGCAGGCCGTTGGCTTTATGCACGCCGGGAATTATTAAATCAATACTGCCATAGCCGGTATGAACGGGGACCATGATATCGCCAATGGCGTCGTGCAGCGCCGCCTGTACTTCCGGTATCCGTTCATCGGTAATATTAAGGCCGAATTTGAAAAAAACATCGCTGATATTGTTGAAATTATCCACAAACTCCAGACGATGATAATACATTGCCGCAACGGCTTTTAACGCATCGTCGTAGCGTTTCAGCGTGTAGGCGCTGTTTTTTCCACAGGCGATGATCTCCACATCGGCGCGTGTGAGCAGGTGTTCGACAACCGCCTGGAAGTCGGCTTTTGTCAGCTCGCCGTTAAAAATATCCTCGCCTTCGCTGACCACCCAGCCGCCGTTTTCCGCGACAAAAGCGATTTCGTGCGCAATTTCCGGAAAGAAGGAGATTAACTGGTAATACTGGTTGCCGCTGGCCACGACAAAGCGAATGCCTTGCCGCTTCATTTGTTGGTACTGCGCCATAAACCGGTCACGGTTATAGGTTTTTTGATCGCTCAGAAACGTGCCGTCCATGTCGACGGCGATTAATTTGATACTCATGCGTTATGCTCCATCACCGGTTGCGGAGTCGATACAGGTTTGGCGACGGCCTTCGCCACCAGCGCCGCCAGAATAACCAGCGCCAGCACAACCATCATGGCGCTGCGTAATCCATAATGCTCTCCCAGATAGCCCAACAGCGGCGGCCCGACCAAAAACGCCAGATAGCCGGTCGTGGCGACAACGCTCACGCGCGTCGGCGCGTCGGGACCGGTATCGCTGGCGGCGGAAATGGTCAGCGGGAAGCCGAGCGAAGCGCCTAAGCCCCAAAGAATGACCGAGACGCCGGCGACCCAGTCGCTATCGACAAAAATAATCAGGCCAATGCCCAGCGCTCCCATCAACGCGCTGGCGCGAACAACCGTCACCCGGCTATAGCGGTCAATAAACCAGCCGCCGGTAAAGCGGCCAACGGTCATACCAAGCGTGAAACCGGCGTAGATCAGAGAGCCGGAGGTTGGGCTAAAACCGTGTCCGTCTACCATCAGTAGCGGTAGCCAGTCATTCGCAGATCCTTCGGCGAATGCCATTGCCAGCACCACCACGCCAATAAGCAAAAGCTGGATGTCCCGATAAAAAGGTAATCCTTTTTCCTGAAGGTGAGAATCTTCCGATGCGTTTTTACCCGTACCGTCAGGGATCGCCCGAATGGCGATGAAAATGGGCGCGATCGCCACGGCAGCCGCGAGGATGATATGGATGTTAGCCGGGACGCTTAATGCGGTTAACGCCATGCCGACACCAGCGCCCGCCAGCGTGCCGAAACTGTAAAAACCATGCATCATCGGCAGAACGGTTTTATTCAGCTCGCGTTCGACCGCCGCGCCTTCGACATTAATCGCCACTTCGGCGGCGCCAAAACTGGCGCCGAAAACGGCTAATCCAAGGGCAAAAATCAGCGGCGAGGCGCACCACAGCGCGACGCTAAGAATAACCATCCCGCCTACTGCGCAGGTCATCGTCGTGCGAATAACCTTCCGGGTGCCAAATCGTTTCACCAGCCAGGCGGAACAAAGAATACCGCTCATTGAACCGATAGAAAGCCCGAATAAGACCGCCCCCATTTCCGCGGTAGAGACGGAAAGAATATCCCGAATAGCAGGCGTTCGGGTTGCCCAGGAGGCCATCAGCAGTCCGGGTAAAAAGAAGAACATAAACAGCGCCCAGGTACGGCGTTTTAAGGCGTTACGTGAGGAGAGGACGGTCATAGCGTCAGGCCAGAAAATAGAAGCGAGAGGTAAACATTAGCAAGCTTGTGTACATTTGTACATATCGTCGTCATACTTCGTTGTGCAGACAGTTTTTGCTGTCTGTTTTTTCAGCGTAAGCGGCAGGCTACTATCGCCTGCATCCTGAATGAGATGTGGAACTCATCATGAAAGAAAATGCCGTAAGACGCGCCAATGATCCTAAGCGACGGGAAAAAATAATTCAGGCCACACTGGAAGCGGTAAAGACCTATGGCGTTCATGCCGTGACGCACCGGAAAATCGCCGCTATCGCTCAGGTGCCGCTTGGCTCGATGACCTACTATTTTGCCGGTATGGATGCGTTATTGAGTGAAGCTTTTACACTTTTCACCGAGAACATGTCGCGTCAATACCAGGATTTTTTTGCGCAGGTGACGGATGCGGAGGGGGCGTGCCAGGCGATAACGGAAATGATTTGCGGCTCGCAGGTTACGACGCCGGATAATATGGCGTTAATGTATCAGTTATATGCCTATGCCAGCGATAAGCCAGCGTTAAAAATAGTCATGCAAAACTGGATGCAGCGTAGCCAGAATACGCTGGCGCAGTGGTTTGACGCGCAGACCGCCCGCGCGCTGGATGCGTTTATCGAGGGGATGACGCTGCATTTTGTAACGGATCGAACGCCGCTGGCGCGTGAAGCGATTTTACAGATGGTAAAGCGAATCGCCGGAGAGTCAATGTCGTGTCACTCTGCGTCAGGCAACAAAAAACCCACCAACCTTGAACCGAAATGGCGGGGTTGATGGGCTCCACAAAATGGGGACATCAAAGAAAAGCAGTGGCAATAGGTATGACTGATGCTTTAACGAAAAGTTCGACCTATTGGCAAAATTTTTTCACTTAAAGGCAAACTTCAGTTTTATCCTAACCCCGGCCAGATGATGACAATAAGCGTCCCCGCCAGCGTTAGCAGAACGTTGGCGATGGCGTAAGTCCCCGCATAACCCAGCGCTGGAATATTACTGCGCGCCGTATCGCTAATGATTTCCATCGCCGGGGCGCAGGTACGCGCGCCCATCATGGCACCGAACAGCAGCGCCCGGTTCATGCGCAGCACATAAGCGCCAAACAAGAAGCAGATCACCACCGGTACCAGGCTGACGACAAGCCCGGCGATCAGCATTTGTCCGCCGACCGCGCCCAGACCGTTGCTGATACCGCTGCCGGCGCTTAAACCAACGCCTGCCATAAACACCATCAAGCCGAATTCTTTCACCATATTAAGCGCGCCCTGCGGAATATAACCAAAGGTAGGATGGTTAGCGCGCAGGAAACCGAGCATGATCCCGGCGAACAGCAATCCGGCCGCGTTGCCGATACCGAAACTAAAATTGCTGAACTGGAAGGTAATCATCCCGATCATTAACCCGATGATAAAAAAAGCGCAGAAGGCAAGCAGGTCCGTCACCTGACTATGAATCGAAATAAAACCAATGCGATCGGCGATGGTTTTTACGCGTCTGGCGTCGCCGCTCACCTGTAACACGTCGCCTTTATTCAGCACGACGTTATCGTCGATAGGCATTTCGATCTGGCTGCGGATGACGCGGTTAAGGAAGCAGCCATGATCGGTCAGCTTGAGCTGAGCGAGGCGGCGACCGACCGCATTGTGGTTTTTCACCACAATTTCTTCCGTCACGATGCGCATATCAAGCAGATCGCGATCAAACACTTCCTTACCATTACGGAAGCTGGGATCGAGCCTGGCGTGCGCGTCCGGATAGCCGACCAGCGCAATCTCATCGCCCATTTGCAGCACCGCATCGCCATCCGGGTTCGCCAGAATACCGTTACGGCGAATACGTTCGATATAGCAGCCTGTCTGGCGGTAAATACCCAGCTCGCGCAGGTTTTTACCGTCAGTCCAGGCCACCAGTTCCGGGCCAACCCGATAGGCGCGGATAACCGGCAAATAAACCTTGCGATTAGCATCGGTATCCAGACCGCGCTCGCGAGCAATTTGCTGGGCGCTGGTTTGCAAATCCTGATGCTGTAGTTTAGGCAAGTAGCGCGCGCCCACGATCAGACTGACCAACCCAATCAGATAGGTCAGGGCATAGCCCAGGCTCAGATTATCAAGAGCGGAGGAGAGTTGGGTGCTGGCGATGCCGGAATGTCGCAGGGTATCGCCTGCGCCAACCAGCACGGGCGTGGAGGTCATTGAGCCGGCCAGCATACCGGCCGTCAGGCCGATATCCCAGCCGAATAGCTTACCAAGGCCTAAGGCGATTAGCAGAGCGCTACCGACCATGACCAGGGCAAGCATCAGATAATTTTTACCGTCGCGAAAAAAAATCGAAAAAAAGTTGGGGCCAGCCTCGACGCCGACACAAAAAATAAACAGCATAAATCCCAGATTTAGCGCGTCGGTGTTAATACTGAAGTGTTGCTGCCCTAATAATAGAGAGACCACTAAAACGCCAATGGAATTACCAAGTTGGACTGAACCCAGACGTAACTTGCCAAGACACAGGCCAAGAGCCAGGACCACAAATAATAACAGGATGTAATTCCCATTTAACAAATCTGCGACGTTTATATTCACGGAGACTAACTTCTTGTTTACGAGTAAGCTGTTGAAAGAAATGGTAATTTACGCTACTGTTTTTATCATGAATTAAGGGTGCAATCGTATTGCATACAGCATCCAAATAAAAACAACACAACAATATATCCTGCTAGTTTAATCTTATTGCGTACTAACGGCTATAAGAATCGTGCAGGTGTGTTTTTGGCATGGAATGCCACATGACTTTATCTGACTGGATGCCTCACGGCGGAAAGCGTGTTCGATAGAGAGTGTCAGGAGGAACGATTGAAACATAAACACGGGTGGGCAAGCGTTGTCTGCTGCTTTGTACTCTTTATTGTGGTGTGTCTTTCATTAACTATGCATGTACAAGGCGCTTTTCGCGCGGCAGGGCATCCTGAGATTGGACTGTTATTTTTTACGTTGCCTGGTGCGGTGGCCAGCTTTTGTTCTCACCGGCGCGAGGTGATCCGACCGCTGATCGGGGCGATGCTGGCGGCGCCGTTTTGCCTGGTGTTAATGCGCGTGGTATTTATGCCTACCCGATCGTTTTGGCAAGAACTGGCGTGGTTATTTAGCGCCGTATTCTGGTGTGCGTTAGGCGCGCTCTGCTATTTGTTTATTAGCAGCCTGTTTAGCCACCGGCGAAAAAAACGCCGATAGCGCCCTCCGGTAGAGGGCGTTGCCAGAGCAATCAGGCGAAAAGATTCAGATTTTCTTTTGCCCATGCTTCAAAATCCGTACAGCCGCCGATATGTTTTTGATCGACAAAAATCTGCGGTACGGTTTCTACAGGTTTACCTACGGTTTTTTCCAAATCCGCTTTAGTAATGCCTTCAGCATGGATATCAATATAGCGGTAGTTAAAATCGTCGCGTTCTTTGCTCAGTTTTTCCGCCAACTCTTTTGCACGCACGCAATAAGGGCACCCTGGGCGGCCAAAAATAACAGTAAACATATCTCTCCTCGAACATAAAGCCAGACGGCGAACAGGTGTTATCATGCCGCGATTTACGGCAGATGAAAAGCAGGTTACGCCTGTTCCTTTGATAACCCAGGGCTATATCTGTTAAGCACGCCGGACCAGAACGTTCTACACTGTGCGTCAGTTAACCGGGAGGCTTGATATGCGCACGATTGGCGTGTTACCCAAAAGCGTACTGATACTGGAATACCTCGGTATGATTTTGCTGGCGTTTGCTCTGCTATCGCTTAATCATTACCTTACGCTGCCCGCGCCGTTCAATACGCCGCTGGCTGGCGTATTGATGGTTTTCCTCGGCGTCGTGTTGATCCTCCCCGCCGCGGTGGCGATGATGTGGCGTATTGCGCAGTTACTGGCGCCGCAGTTGATGAAACGTCCACCCGACATTTCTTCCCGTTCAGATAGAGAAAAGCATAATGAGTCCGACCATTGAACTTCTTTGTGGCCATCGTTCTATTCGCCATTTCACCGATGAACCCGTGACTGACGCGCAGCGAGAGGCCATTATTGCCGCCGCGCGCAGCACGTCCAGTTCCAGTTTTTTACAGTGCAGCTCTATTATCCGTATTACCGATAGGGCGCTGCGCGAGGCGTTAGTGCCCCTGACGGGCGGGCAAAAGCATGTGGCGCAGGCCGCTGAGTTCTGGGTATTTTGCGCCGATTTTAATCGTCATTTGCAGATCTGTCCTGACGCGCAGTTGGGGCTTGCCGAACAACTGCTGCTCGGTGTCGTCGATACGGCGATGATGGGGCAAAATGCGCTGACGGCGGCGGAATCACTGGGATTAGGCGGCGTGTATATCGGCGGCATCCGTAACAATATTGAGTCTGTTACCGAACTATTAAAATTGCCGAAGCATGTATTGCCGCTCTTTGGCCTGTGTTTGGGATGGCCTGCGGATAATCCGGATCTGAAACCGCGCCTGCCTGCCGAGCTTGTGGTTCATGAGAACCAGTATCAACCGCTTGATGAAAAGCTGCTGGCGCGCTATGACGAGCAGTTGGCTGAGTATTATCTGACCCGCGGCAGTAATACGCGACGCGATACCTGGAGCGATCATATCCGTCGCACCCTGATTAAAGAAAATCGCCCATTTATCCTTGAATATTTGCATAAACAGGGCTGGGCGACGCGCTAAAACCTGCGGGCCAGTGTATGATACGCGGGCTTGTCAGGGTTTTCAGCGAGGTGCAGGGTGAAAATTGCCATATTGTCCAGGGATGGAACGCTCTATTCTTGCAAACGTCTGCGCGAAGCGGCGATGCGGCGCGGCCATCTGGTCGAGATACTCGATCCTCTTTCCTGCTATATGAATATTAATCCGGCTGCGTCGTCGATCCATTACAAGGGGCGTCGTCTGCCCCATTTTGACGCCGTTATTCCCCGTATTGGTTCGGCCATTACCTTTTATGGTACCGCTGCGCTACGTCAGTTTGAGCTACTGGGTAGCTATCCGCTGAATGAATCCGTCGCTATTACCCGCGCGCGCGATAAGCTGCGATCGCTACAACTTCTGGCGCGCCAGGGGATCGATCTTCCCATTACCGGGATCGCCCATTCGCCGGATGATACCAGCGATCTTATTAAGATGGTTGGCGGGGCGCCGCTGGTCGTGAAGCTGGTAGAAGGCACGCAAGGGATCGGCGTGGTATTGGCGGAGACGCGTCAGGCTGCTGAAAGCGTTATTGATGCGTTTCGGGGGCTCAATGCCCATATCCTGGTTCAGGAATACATTGCCGAAGCTAAAGGATGCGATATTCGTTGTCTGGTCGTCGGCAATGAGGTTGTGGCGGCGATTGAGCGGTGCGCGAAAGCCGGTGATTTTCGCTCCAATCTTCATCGTGGCGGGGTGGCCAGCATCGCGACGATCACGCCCCGTGAACGGGATATCGCCATCAAAGCCGCACAAACGCTGGGGCTGGATGTGGCGGGTGTCGATATTTTACGCGCCGCGCGCGGGCCGCTGGTGATGGAGGTGAATGCCTCGCCGGGACTGGAAGGTATCGAAAAGACTACGGGCGTAGATATCGCGGGGCGAATGATTCAGTGGATAGAACGTCACGCTACGCCTGAATTTTGCCTTAAAATCGGCGGCTAATCGCAATCGTGGATTCCGCCGTAGTACGAAGCACGCTTTTTGCGTAAGCTGTGCCGGTAATTTTTTCATCGTCATCGTAAGAGGTAGCACATTATTATGATATCACTGGTCGTTCCCACTCTGGATACGTTGCGTCAATGGCTCGACGACCTGGGCATGAATTTCTTCGAATGTGATACCTGCCAGGCGCTGCATTTGCCGCATATGCAGAATTTTGACGGCGTCTACGATGCTAAAATCGATTTGGTGGACAACACCATTCTTTTTTCCGCGATGGCGGAGGTCAGGCCTTCCGCGTTGCTGCCGCTGGCGGCCGATCTCTCTGCTATCAACGCCAGTTCGTTGACGGTAAAAGCCTTTCTCGATATGCAGGATGATAATCTACCAAAACTGGTTGTGTGCCAGTCTTTATCCGTTATGCAAGGCGTCACCTACGAACAGTTCGAATGGTTTGTTCGCCAAAGTGAAGAGCAGATTTCTATGGTGATCCTTGAGGCCGGGGCGCATCAGCTTCTGTTTAACGCGGAAGAAGACGCGCAAAAAACCAGCGCGGTTGACCATTTTCTTCACTAATCCCTTCCGATAATCAGGCAGTCGCTGCCAGCGCGGCTGCTGTTTACACTTTTTTATGCTGCTATTAACCTTTATTTAAAGAATTATTCACCTCCTTTCTGACCATTTCGCTTTATCACATAGACAAAACCTGCATAAAAAATTGATAAAAGGCGTTTTTTAATCTGGGCTATAGCCTCAAACCTTAGCTAAAGTTATTCTTGCGAAGCTTCTATAGCGAGCTTGATGGCAGGGAGGGCGACCTCTCTTCTTCATTTGTATCAAATGAAAAGGTATGCACATTTCAGGCATGTTTTAAACCACGCCTAATGGGTTCATTTGTTAACGGATTTCAGAAGGAAAGCGATGATGACCGCCTTAAAGAAAAAATGGCTATCGGGTCTGGTTGCGGGTGCTCTGATGGTCGTCTCTGTCGGCACGCTCGCTGCCGAACAAAAAACGCTGCACATTTATAACTGGTCAGATTATATCGCGCCGGACACGGTGGCGAACTTTGAAAAAGAGACCGGGATTAACGTTATCTATGATGTCTTTGACTCTAACGAAGTGCTGGAAGGCAAGTTAATGGCAGGCAGCACCGGGTTCGATCTGGTGGTGCCATCGGCCAGTTTTCTTGAGCGCCAGCTCACCGCGGGCGTTTTTCAGCCGCTGGATAAAAGCAAACTTCCCGGCTGGAAAAACCTCGATCCTGAACTGCTGAAACTGGTAGCGAAGCACGATCCTGACAACAAATACGCCATGCCCTACATGTGGGCCACGACGGGCATTGGCTATAACGTTGATAAAGTGAAAGCGGTGCTGGGGGATGATGCGCCAGTGAATAGCTGGGATTTAGTCCTCAAGCCGGAAAATCTGGAGAAGCTAAAAAGCTGCGGCGTCTCTTTCCTTGATGCGCCTGAAGAAATTTTTGCCACTGTGCTGAACTATCTGGGTAAAGATCCGAATAGCAGCAAAGCGGATGACTACACCGGCCCGGCAACCGATCTGTTGTTGAAGCTACGGCCAAACATTCGCTATTTCCATTCCTCGCAATACATTAACGATCTGGCTAATGGCGATACCTGTGTGGCCATCGGCTGGGCGGGCGATGTCTGGCAGGCCGCTAACCGAGCGAAAGAGGCGAAAAATGGCGTCAATATCTCTTTCTCGATCCCCAAAGAGGGGGCAATGGCGTTTTTTGATGTGTTTGCCATGCCGGCTGACGCCAAAAATAAAGACGAGGCCTACCAGTTCCTTAATTATCTGCTGCGCCCTGATGTGATTGCCCATATTTCCGATCACGTTTTCTACGCCAATGCGAATAAAGAGGCGACGGCGCTGGTCAGCCAGCAGGTGCGCGATAACCCGGGAATTTATCCGCCGGCGGATGTGCGGGCCAAGTT
The DNA here is from genome assembly GCF_017572235.1 of Salmonella sp. 32010601201800023SM. Classification (NCBI taxonomy): domain Bacteria; kingdom Pseudomonadati; phylum Pseudomonadota; class Gammaproteobacteria; order Enterobacterales; family Enterobacteriaceae; genus Salmonella; species Salmonella sp. 32010601201800023SM. Next base: position 1,350,032 of record NZ_JAGEQS010000001.1, on the reverse strand, counting down.
GTTTACCCTGAAAGTGCAGGAGCCGAAGATTGATCGCGTCCGCACCCGCGCATGGACGAAGGTGAAAAGCGGTAAGTAATTTATTAACGGTATGGCCTGATAAGCGTGCGCTATCGGGCATTCCACCGTTTGTATCGTTTGATTGTGTTATGCCGGAGAGCGCCTTGTGAATGATGTCCCCCACCGCCCGCAGGTGAAAACCCGTAAAGCGCTGACGCCGCTTCTGGAAATTCGCAACCTGACGAAGTCATTCGACGGGCAACATGCTGTCGATGATGTCAGTCTGACTATCTATAAAGGCGAGATTTTTGCCCTGCTGGGCGCGTCAGGTTGTGGAAAATCGACTCTGCTACGGATGCTGGCAGGTTTTGAACCGCCGAGCAGCGGGCAAATTATGCTCGACGGCGTCGATCTGGCGCATGTTCCGCCGTATCAGCGTCCGATTAATATGATGTTTCAGTCCTATGCGTTGTTTCCGCACATGACGGTAGAGCAGAACATCGCTTTTGGTCTGAAGCAGGACAAACTGCCGAAGGCGGAGATTACCAGCCGCGTCAATGAGATGCTGGGTCTGGTGCACATGCAGGAGTTTGCAAAACGTAAGCCGCATCAGCTTTCCGGCGGTCAGCGCCAGCGCGTGGCCCTGGCGCGCAGCCTGGCGAAACGTCCTAAGCTGCTCTTGTTGGATGAACCGATGGGCGCGCTGGATAAAAAATTACGCGACCGGATGCAGCTTGAAGTGGTGGATATCCTTGAGCGCGTCGGCGTGACCTGCGTCATGGTGACGCACGATCAGGAAGAAGCGATGACGATGGCGGGGCGCATTGCCATCATGAACCGTGGAAAATTTGTGCAAATTGGCGAACCGGAGGAGATTTACGAGCATCCGACAACCCGCTATAGCGCCGAATTTATCGGATCGGTAAATGTTTTTGAGGGCTTACTGAAAGCGCGTGAAGAGGACGGTCTGGTCATTGACGCGCCCGGTTTGGTTCATCCGTTAAAAGTCGATGCAGATGCCTCTGTCGTTGATAATGTGCCGGTATATGTGGCGCTACGTCCGGAAAAAATCATTCTGTGTGAGTCGCCGCCTGCCGATGGCTATAATTTCGCCGTCGGCGAAGTGGCGCATATTGCGTATCTCGGCGATCTGTCTATTTATCATGTGCGGCTAAAAAGCGGGCAGATGATCAGCGCTCAACTGCAGAATGCGCACCGTTACCGGAAAGGGTTACCGACCTGGGGCGATGAAGTGCGTTTGTGCTGGGAAGCGGATAGCTGCGTGGTCCTGACGGTATAAGGGGGAAACATGAGCACACTTGAACCTCCGGCACGCATCAGTAAACCTGGCGGCGCGGCGCTATGGTTGGCGCGAATGCAAATGAAACATGGGCGTAAGCTGGTTATTGCTTTGCCCTATATTTGGCTCATTCTGCTGTTTTTACTGCCGTTTCTTATCGTCTTTAAGATAAGCCTGGCGGAAATGGCGCGGGCGATCCCGCCGTATACCGATCTGCTGGAATGGGCTGACGGTCAGTTGTCGATTACGCTCAACCTCGGCAATTTTTTGCAACTGACCGACGATCCGCTCTATTTCGAAGCCTATCTGCAATCGTTACAAATTGCCGGTATTTCCACAATCTGCTGCCTGCTGTTGGGCTACCCGCTGGCGTGGGCGGTGGCGCACAGCAAGCCCTCCACGCGCAATATCCTGCTGCTGTTGGTGATTCTGCCCTCGTGGACGTCTTTTTTAATACGCGTCTATGCCTGGATGGGCATTTTGAAAAACAACGGTGTGCTGAACAATGTGTTGCTGTGGCTAGGGGTTATCGATCAGCCGCTGACGATCCTGCACACTAACCTGGCCGTCTATATCGGCATTGTTTATGCTTATCTGCCGTTTATGGTACTGCCCATTTATACCGCATTGACGCGCATTGATTATTCGCTGGTGGAAGCGTCGCTGGATCTCGGCGCCCGACCGCTGAAAACGTTTTTTAGCATCATTGTCCCGCTCACCAAAGGCGGAATCATCGCCGGCTCGATGCTGGTTTTTATCCCGGCGGTGGGCGAGTTCGTGATCCCGGAACTGCTTGGCGGGCCGGACAGTATCATGATTGGTCGCGTCCTGTGGCAGGAGTTTTTCAATAACCGCGACTGGCCGGTGGCTTCTGCGGTCGCCATTATTATGTTGCTGCTGCTGATAGCCCCGATCATGTGGTTCCATAAACATCAGCAAAAAAGTGTGGGGGAGCACGGATGAATAACTTACCGGTCGTTCGCTCGCCCTGGCGCATTCTGATTCTGGTGCTGGGGTTTACTTTTCTCTATGCGCCGATGTTAATGTTGGTGATTTACTCGTTTAACAGTTCGAAGCTGGTGACGGTGTGGGCGGGATGGTCGACGCGCTGGTATGGCGAGCTCTTTCGGGATACCGCCATGATGAGCGCAGTGGGACTAAGCCTGACAATTGCCGCCTGTGCGGCGACGATGGCGGTGGTGCTCGGTACTATTGCTGCGGTGGTGATGGTGCGATTTGGACGATTTCGCGGCGCAAACGGCTTTGCGTTTATGATCACCGCGCCGCTGGTGATGCCGGATGTGATTACCGGGCTGTCGCTGCTGCTGCTGTTTGTCGCGCTCGGTCATGCTATCGGCTGGCCCTCCGATCGCGGGATGCTGACCATCTGGTTGGCGCATGTCACTTTCTGTACCGCCTACGTGGCAGTGGTGATCGCTTCGCGATTACGCGAACTGGATCGTTCGATTGAAGAGGCGGCGATGGATCTTGGCGCGGCGCCGTTGAAGGTCTTTTTTGTCATTACGTTACCGATGATCATGCCAGCGGTGATCTCGGGCTGGCTGTTGGCCTTTACGCTTTCCCTTGACGATCTGGTGATTGCCAGCTTCGTTTCCGGTCCCGGCGCCACCACGCTACCGATGCTGGTTTTCTCCAGCGTGCGCATGGGCGTGAACCCGGAAATCAACGCGCTGGCGACGTTAATCCTCGGCGTGGTAGGAATCGTCGGATTTATTGCCTGGTACCTGATGGCGCGAGCGGAAAAACAGCGGATTCGCGATATCCAGCGTGCAAGACGCGGCTGAAGCCACTAAAATCTTCCTCTATGGCAATGCGTTGCCGCGCGGGTCGCGGCATCATTTTCAGGGAAGACATTCATTGGGATTTATAAAGCAATCAACCTCATCACATGCCCGTTTAAATGTGCCTACGCTGGTGCAGGTTGCGGCTATGGCGATTATTTTGATTCGCGGTCTCGATGTGCTGATGATTATGAATACCCTCGGCATACGCGGGATGGGCGAGTTTATTCATCGCAGCGTGCAGACGTGGAGCTTAACCCTGGTCTTTCTGGCCAGCTTAGTGCTGGTCTTTGTTGAAATTTATTGTGCGTTTTCGCTGGTGAAAGGCCGTAGCTGGGCGCGCTGGGTGTACCTGGCGACACAAATTATTGTAAGTGGGTATCTGTGGGCGGCGTCGTTAGGCTACGGGTATCCGGAGTTGTTTAGCATCGCGGGAGAATCGAAGCGTGATATCCTGCATTCCCTGGTCATGCAAAAACTCCCCGATCTTTTAATTCTGTTTCTGCTGTTTATTCCCGCTCCCAGCCGTCGGTTCTTCCGGCTGCAATAATGTGTATAATCGTCGCCCCGGATAATATGAAGGTTTTTTGGTATGCAGTGCGCACTCTATGACGCGGGTCGCTGCCGTTCCTGTCAATGGATTACGCAGTCGGTTAACGAACAACTTTCCGCAAAAACAGCCGATTTACATCGTTTGCTCGCCGGGCTGCCTGTTGAACAGTGGTGCGCGCCGATTGGCGGCCCGGAACAGCATTTCCGCAACAAAGCGAAAATGGTCGTGAGCGGTAGTGTAGAAAAACCGCTCTTCGGGATGCTGCATCGCGACGGTACGCCGGTCGATCTTTGCGGCTGCCCGCTGTATCCCGCCTCCTTTGCCCCCGTATTCAGCGCGCTAAAACCTTTTATTGCCCGTGCCGGACTCACGCCTTATAACGTGGCGCGAAAACGCGGCGAACTGAAATACCTGTTGCTGACGGAAAGCCAGTTCGATGGCGGTATGATGCTACGCTTCGTGTTGCGTTCAGAAACCAAACTTACGCAACTGCGCGCGGAGTTACCGTGGCTGCGCGCGCAACTGCCGCAGCTCAGAGTGATCACCGCAAATATCCAGCCGGTACATATGGCGATTATGGAAGGGGAGACGGAAATCTACCTGACGGATCAGCAGGCGCTGGTGGAACGTTTTAACGATGTGCCGCTGTGGATTCGCCCGCAAAGTTTCTTTCAGACCAACCCTACGGTCGCCAGCCGATTATATGCAACGGCGCGCGATTGGGTAGGGCAACTGCCGGTACGCCATATGTGGGATCTTTTTTGCGGAGTGGGCGGATTCGGCCTGCACTGCGCGACGTCGCAGATGCAATTAACCGGTATTGAGATCGCGCCGGAGGCGATTGCCTGCGCGAAGCAATCCGCTGCCGAGCTGGGATTGACCCGCCTTCATTTCCAGGCGCTGGATTCCACCCAATTCGCCACCGCACAAGGCGAAACGCCCGACCTGGTATTGGTGAATCCTCCCCGCCGCGGCATTGGCAAGCCGTTGTGCGATTACCTTGCACAAATGGCGCCGCGTTTTATCATTTATTCGAGCTGTAACGCGCAGACGATGGCGCAGGATATTCGTCATCTGCCGAACTACCGTATTCAACGTGTTCAGCTTTTCGATATGTTCCCGCATACCGCGCATTATGAGGTTTTAGCGTTACTGCGCAGGTCAATATAATATATTCACAGTATTTATTTTTATCCATTAATTATTTCATAAAAATAATAAATACAACCAATTGATTATTTAATTCAATTGGTTGTATTTATATATTATCCTATTTTTGCAAATCAAATCACAAATAATCACTTTAAATCTTTTAATGACTACTTTTGATTATTACAGTGCGTGTAAGGCAAAATCAGACAAGGTGGTTTATCGGGTAACTTTCAATAGCATCAGCGAAGCAATACGTAACGTCAGTAAAGGGGTCAATCATGACAACGAATAGGCACGCTTATGGAGGGCGTTCAGACGATGTTTGCCAAATTTATAGATGTTATTCAAACGTTTTTAACTGAACCGGCAATATTAATTGGGATATTAGTCGGTGTTGGCTATGCGCTGGATAAAAAGACGCCTATAAAAATTATCACCGGTATGATCAGCGCGATGGTCGGTTTGATGATGGTGTTATTTGGCGGCTTTCAATTTTCAGCCACTTTTAAACCGGTTGCAGAGGCAGTCAGCAAGGCTTATGGCGTGCATGGATACTTAATGGATTCATACGCCATGAAAGCCGCGACGCAAATAGCGCTGGGCGATAATTTCGGCTATGTAGGATACGTTTTTGTATTGGCGTTTTTTACTAACCTGTTATTAGTTTTATTTGGCCGTTATACCGGCGCAAAAGGTATATTTCTTACCGGTAATACCGGGGTCTCTCATTCACAGGCAGTACTGTGGTTAATCGTCTTCTGGCTGGGGTTCGGTTGGGTACAATCCATTGTAATTGCCGGGGTATTGACCGGGGTCTTTTGGGCGTTTTCAACTACGCTTATTGTTAAACCCATCGCCAAAGTGACCAATAACGCCGGTTTTACCATTGCGCATAACCAGATGCTGGGACTGTGGTTTTTCTCGAAATTCGCGCATAAATTCGGCGATCCGGAAAAGCATGACGCCGAAAACCTGAAACTTCCCGGTTGGTTAGCCATTTTTAACCACAACGTGACGGCAATCGCCATTGTGATGACGCTCTTCGTTGGCGGTTTTCTATTGGCGACAGGGATCGATAACGTACAGTTAATGGCGAAAGGCAAACCCTGGTATATCTATATCATCAATCTGGGCCTGCAATTCTCTATGTATATGGTCATCTTGCTGCAGGGCGTGCGGATGATGGTTGGTGAAATTAACGGTTCGTTTAAAGGATGGCAGGATCGCTTTATTCCTAACGCCATACCGGCTGTGGATGTTGCTGCTTTATTACCTTTTTCGCCTAACGCGGCCACGCTGGGATTCGTCTTTTGTACTTTCGGCACGATTTTTTCCATGGGCATCCTGCTGCTCATCCATAGCCCTATTATGGTATTGCCTGGTTTTGTTCCGCTCTTCTTTTCCGGCGGTCCCATCGGCGTATTAGCCAACCGAATGGGGGGATATCGTTCCGTTATTATTTGTACTTTCCTGTTAGGGATTATTCAGACTTTCGGTACGGTATGGGCCATTCCTTTAACCGGGCTGGCAAAAGAAGGCGTGGGCTGGACGGGAATATTTGACTGGGCGACTCTGTGGCCTGCGATTTGTGAATTACTGAAATTTATTGCTTCAACGTTCCATCTTGGTCCTTATTCCATTTAATTGATTCGGTTTATATAAAGGATTTTATTATGAAAGATTCTGTAAATATTTTATTCGTATGCGGTTATGGTGTAGGCAGTAGCGTAATGTTACAGACTGTTGTTAAAAAAGCGTTAGCAAAATATGACTTCTCTTTTGATATGGAGCATACGGCAGCGGGAGAGGTCGGTGGATTTACCGACTGGGCAGATATTTATGCGATTTCGAAAAAATTGCTTGATGTTGTTAGCCTCGATCCTAAACACGGACAATATCTCATTCCCATTGAAAATATCATGGATGGCGAATCAATAGGCAAACAGATTTACGATGTGGTAGAGAAAAATTTTCCGCACCTGCTCAACAAATGAGGGTGAGTCATGAAAGCGATTATTCTGCTGTTTGACAGTCTGAATAAAAACTATTTGCCGCCCTATGGCGATTTGCTAACGAAAGCGCCTAACTTTCAACGCCTGGCGGCACATGCCGCCACCTTTGACAATAGTTATGTCGGCAGTATGCCCTGTATGCCAGCCCGTCGGGAACTGCACACCGGGCGCTATAATTTCCTGCATCGTGAGTGGGGGCCGCTGGAACCCTTTGATGATTCCATGCCGGAATTATTGAAAAAAGCGGGGATCTACACCCATCTTATCAGCGATCATCTGCATTACTGGGAAGACGGCGGCGGTAACTACCATAACCGCTATAGCTCCTGGGACGTAGTACGCGGTCAGGAGGGCGATCACTGGAAGGCAAGTGTTGGCGAGCCGCCCATTCCGGAAGTACTGCGCGTTCCACAAAAACAAACCGGAGGCGGCGTTTCCGGGCTATGGCGTCATGACTGGGCGAACCGCGAATACATCCAGCAGGAAGCCGATTTTCCCCAGACGAAAGTTTTTGACGCCGGGTGCGATTTTATCCATAAAAATCATGCCGAAGATAACTGGTTATTGCAGGTTGAGACGTTTGATCCGCATGAGCCGTTTTATACCACCGAGGAATATTTATCGCTCTATGACGATGAGTGGCAAGGCCCGCATTATGACTGGCCGCGCGGCAAAGTCAGTGAAAGCGAGGAGGCGATAGCGCATATTCGCTGTCGTTATCGGGCCCTGGTTTCCATGTGCGACCGCAATCTGGGACGTATCCTTGATCTGATGGATGAACACGATCTCTGGCGCGATACGATGCTGATTGTCGGTACCGATCACGGCTTCTTGCTGGGGGAGCACGGTTGGTGGGCTAAAAATCAAATGCCCTATTATAACGAGGTGGCGAATAACCCGCTGTTTATCTGGGACCCGCGCAGCGCGGTATGCGGAGCGCGACGGCAGTCGCTGGTGCAGATGATTGACTGGGCGCCAACGCTACTGGATTATTTTCAGCAACCTATTCCCGCAGATATGCAGGGCCAACCGCTGGCGAAAGTCATTGCCAGTGATGAACCCGTCAGGGAAGGCGCGCTGTTTGGCGTGTTTAGCGGACATGTTAATGTTACCGACGGCCGCTATGTTTATATGCGGGCCGCGCAGCCGGGGCGTGAGCATGACATTGCGAACTACACGTTAATGCCGATCAAGATGAATGCGCGTTATGACGTGGATGAACTGGGAAAATTATCTCTGGCGCCTCCGTTTAAATTCACTAAAGGGCTTCAGGTATTACGTATTCCGGCCAGGGAAAAATATAAAGGTGTGAATAGCTTTGGTCATCTCTTGTTTGATCTCAGAGACGATCCGCAGCAGCAGCATCCTATTCATGATGAGGCCATCGAAGCAAGGATGATCAACTTACTTATCCGTTTGATGAAAGAAAATGACGCTCCGGCGGAGCAGTATCGCCGTCTGGGTCTGGATGTTATCTAAAAACGTAACAATGTTGTAAGCCGGGTACGCGTCAGCGTCACCCGGCAAGTATTAGTCCGAATCGCCTGTTGATGCAGGCGTTTGAGACTGATGACAAACTGTAGAATGCCCAATGGCGCTGCGCTTATCAGGCCAGGATAGTTTCCGATGGCGGCCCGTGGGCTGAATAAGGTATTTATACTGCCATTTCGCAACACGGTGGGCTAATCACATACGTCTTACTGCGGGAACCACTGATCGCTGATTTTCTGATAAGTGCCGTCCGCTTTAATGGCGGCCAGCGCATTATTCAGTTTTTCCAGCAACGCCTTATTGTCCGGGCGCACCGCGATGCCAAGTCCGGTACCGAAGTATTGCGGATCGGTCACTTTCTCTGTTGCCGGACCCAGTTGCGGATTCGTTTTCAGCCACTCATTGACCACTGCGGTATCGCCAAAGACGCCGTCAATACGGCCATTTTTCAGGTCGATAATCGCATTCTGGTAGCTGTCGTAGGCCACGGTTTTGACCTCCGGATGTTTATCCTGGAGATATTTTTGATGCGTGGTGCCATTTTCCAGACCGATACGCTTACCTTTTAGATCGGTAAAGGTTTTATAGGTGTCTTTTTTGGCAATCACCAGAGCGGAATTCGCATAATAGGGATTGCTAAAGGCGACCTGCTTACTGCGCTCCGGGGTAATGTCCATTCCGGAAATGACGGCATCATATTTTCTGAATTTCAGCGCCGGGATAAGACTATCGAAAGCATGATTGGTAAAAGTACATTCTGCCTGCATTTGCTTGCATAATGCGGTTGCCAGATCGATATCGAAGCCCACAATTTTATTACTCGCATCCAGGGATTCAAACGGGGGATAGGTGGCGGAAACCCCGAAATTGATTTTTTCAGCGGCGATGCTGCCAGTGGCGAAAGAGGCGAGTAATGCAGCCAGAACTAACTTTTTCATGATGTCACTCCCGTAATCTTATGATTATGCGCCGTGTCTGCGGCATAGATTTACAATGCCATCAATTGAATTTGTATGCAATAAAAATGATTAAATATTTTAAAATGGATAAAAAAAGACGGACAGGTTAACCACTTGTCCGTCGGATTTATTCAATATTATGCATCGTAGGTTTGATAAGCGCAGCGCCATCTGACCATTGTCGAACGGCGGCGAGAATGCCTTATCCTGCCTGGTTAATTGCGCCGCTCAAACGCCAGAGCTTTACGCTCAATCAAACGCATCATCAGCGTCAATAGACCGTTGACGACCAGGTAAATTACGCCTGCCGCGCCAAATACCACCACATCGTAGGTACGACCATAGAGCAACTGACTGTACCCCATGACTTCCATCAAGGTGATGGTATAGGCCAGCGAGGTACTTTTGAAGACCAGTACCACCTCATTAGAATAGGAGGAGAGGGCGCGTTTAAACGCATAGGGCAACAAAATCGCCAGCGTATCTTTCTTACTCATCCCCAGCGCGCCGCAGGACTGCCACTGACCTTCCGGAATCGCGCGAATCGCGCCATAAAATAGCTGCGTGGTGTAAGCGGCGCTGTTTAGCGACAACGCGATCAGTGCGCACAGCCACGGTTCAGACAGTAGATGCCAGAGTAGCGGATACTCTTGCAGTGTCGGGAATTGACCGGGTCCGTAGTAGATCAGGAAAATTTGCACCAACAACGGCGTACCGGTAAACAACGTGATATAGCCGCGCACCAGCCACACCACGAACGGCGTTTTTAGTGTCAGGATAATGGTAAAAACTAACGCCAGCACCAAAGCGACGGCAATAGAAGCCACGGTCAGCGTCAGGCTGGTGTGTAGCCCTTTTAGCAGTTCAGGTAAGTACTCAAGCATTAGTCCGGCCTCCGCTCAAAACGTGTTGCGCGCAGGTCTATGCGTTTGAGAATGTACTGACTGATCAGCGTAATGACCAGGTAAATAGCCGCCGCAATAATGTACCAGTTAAACGGTTCCTGGGTGCGTGTGGCAATACTTTTGGTCTGCAACATCAGATCGTTAACGCTGATAAGGCTGACCAGAGCCGTATCTTTTAGCAACACCAGCCACTGATTACCCAGCCCTGGCAGAGCATGACGCCACATCTGCGGCATCACCAGACGGAAAAAAATCGCCGTCTTTGATAATCCCAGTGCCTGACCCGACTCCCACTGACCAGACGGAACGGCTTTCAGCGCGCCGCGTAGCGTCTGCGACGCATAGGCCGCATACAGCAGGGACAACGCAATCACGCCGCACAGGAACGGACTGACGTCAAAGTTCTCAATCTCCATTTGCACTGGGATCTGCGTAAAGCCGAGATGGAGGGTAAACCCGTCAGACAGCGTAAGCAGGAGTTGCGAGGAGCCGAAATAGATAAACAGCACCACCAGAATTTCCGGCAGGCCGCGCAAAATAGTGACCAGCGCGGAGCCTATCCAGGCAATCGGGCGCCATTTTACGGACTCCCAGACGGCAAAGAACATGGCTAACGCGAGGCCAATGATCAGCGCACAGACGGCAAGGCCGACGGTCATCCCGGCGGCGCTTGCTAAAGGAAAAAATTCGTTCATCAAAGATTACTTCTGGAACCATTTGTTATAGATGGTCTCGTAAGTCCCATCTTTCTTCACTTTTTCCAGCGCAGTATTGAATTTCTGCTGCAGCTCGGTGTTGCCCTGGCGTACCGCGATACCCAGGCCGGTGCCGAAATAATCTTTATCGGTGACTTTATCGCCGACCGGCACCAGCTTAGGATTGGCTTTCAGCCATTCGGTCACGACCGCCGTGTCGCCGAAAACAGCGTCGATACGGCCATTTTGTAGATCCAGCTTCGCGTTCTGATAGCTGTCATACGGTACGGTGGTGATTTCCGGATGCTTATCCATGATGAATTTCTGGTGCGTCGTACCGTTCTGTACGCCGACTTTCTTACCTTTCAGTTGATCAACGCTGGTGTATTTGCCCTGCTGACCCACAAACAGCGCGGAGTTGTCGTAATATGGCGTGGTAAACAGCACCTGCTTTTCACGTTCCGGCGTGATATCCATTCCCGCCATTACAGCGTCGAAGCGGCGGAATTTCAGGCTGGGGATCAGGCTGTCGAACGCCTGATTGGTAAAGGTACAGGAGGCGTCGATCTCTTTACATAGCGCGTTGGCCAGGTCGACGTCAAAGCCGACAATCTTGTTATTAGCATCCATCGATTCGAACGGCGGATAGGACGCTTCGGTCGCAAAACGAATGGTCTGGGCTGCTGTAGCGGAAAGGCTAAAGCCTGCAATTAGCGCGGCAATCAGAACTTTTTTCATTGTCATTGTCCCGAATCTTAGTGAGAGAGATAGTTTTTGAACGCTTCGGTCTGAGGGTGGGCAAAGCAACCCGCATCACCGTGCTCGACGATGTGACCATTTTCCATATAAATCACACGACTGGCGGTCTTACGCGCCACTTCGACTTCATGCGTAACGATCACCTGAGTAATGTTCGTTTCCGCCAGCTCATGAATAATGCTGACGATTTGAGCGGTAATTTCCGGGTCCAGCGCGGCGGTCGGTTCATCAAACAGCAGCACCTGCGGCTCCATCATCAGCGCGCGGGCAATCGCGACGCGCTGCTGCTGACCGCCGGAAAGGTGCAACGGATAACGATCGCTATAGGGCTTCAGACGTAGACGCTCCAGCAGCTTTTCTGCGCGCGCCAGCGCCTGATCTTTTGTCAGACCCAGTACGCGGCAGGGCGCTTCAATCAGATTCTGCACAACGGTGAGATGCGGCCAAAGATTATATTGCTGAAAGACCATTCCGACATTTTGACGTAGCTCACGAATCGCCTTATCGGACGGCGTTTTCGTAAAGTCAAAATGGTTCCCGGCGATAGTCAGAGTGCCGGAGCGCGGCATCTCAAGCAGATTGAGTACACGCAGCAGCGAACTTTTACCCGCCCCGCTTGGGCCAAGCAACACCAGCGTTTCGCCTTCGGGGCAATCCAGCGTGATATCGAACAGCGCCTGATGCGCGCCGTAAAAGCAATTAATGCCGTTTAATTGAATACTCATTGACACTCGTATACAGGCAGTCTGATAGCTATTGAAGCCGCAGATAGTACCTTTCGCAGAATAGTTATGCAATATTTATGCGTTAAAAGTTAAATATATCCCACATTCTTCCCTAAACATAGCACAAAATAGCAGGAGGAATAGTAGGTAAGAAGAATTGTCGGCATCCCGGGCAGAATGCCAGACAATTTACGGGGTTATGGGTGCAAAAGCGGGGGAATACTGTCTGTTAACGGTTTTCTATTGACTGGCGCAGCGTACCGGCAGGGGCATGGACATCTCCGCCCAGATAGCGAACGTCGTCAATCACCCAGCATGAGCCTTCGTGAATCATAAGCACTTCATCCTGCCAGCTTTGATCGCCCTGTTTTAACGCCACCCGCAGAGGAATGTTGCGCGCATCTCGGTTCGGAATGGTTGATGCGCTGGCGACGTTGGCGCTATCCGGCAGCGTAGCGCGGCTGGAGAACAGATCGCCGCTCATCAACTGGCGGTGCTCCGTATCGCGGCTGGCGTCGGTCAACAATTTCGCCAGGTTATCACTCAAGTAGGGGCGAAGCGCGGCGATATCATTGCTGTGGTGTTGAATACGGTAGTCGTAAAATTGTTGAGCCACGCTGTCCGGGCCGCCTTCCACACACGCGCCGATACGCGGGCCATTATCTTTGTAGGCGGGAGTGACGGTCGTACAGGCGCTAAGCAGAAGCGCGCACGGGATGAGCAAAGAGAGTTTAGAATAGCGCATGATGATTTCCTTATAGGCGATCGAGCAAAAACCGATCTACGATAATCAATTATATCCTTTCAATGATAGCGTATCAGCTTGATAATGCGTTTGAGATCGTGTGCTTAGCTAACCCGGGAGATTCACTATGCAGTTTTCAACAACCCCAACGCTGGAAGGACAAAGCATCGTGGAGTATTGCGGTGTGGTAACGGGCGAAGCCATTTTAGGCGCCAATATTTTCCGCGATTTTTTCGCCGGCATTCGGGATATCGTCGGCGGACGTTCCGGCGCGTATGAGAAAGAGCTGCGTAAAGCGCGTGAAATCGCTTTTCAGGAACTTGGCGAGCAGGCTAAAGCGTTGGGTGCCGATGCGGTGGTAGGCATCGATATTGATTACGAAACTGTCGGCAAGGATGGCAGTATGCTAATGGTCAGCGTCAGCGGAACGGCGGTGAAAACGCGCCGATGAAAGCGCTACTGTGGCTGGTGGGTCTCGCGTTGCTGTTAACAGGCTGCGCGAGCGAAAAAGGAATTATCGATAAAGAGGGATATCAGCTTGATACCCGACATCGGGCGCAGGCGGCCTATCCGCGCATTAAAGTCCTGGTGATTCACTATACGGCGGAAAACTTTGACGTTTCGCTGGCGACGTTAACGGGCCGCAACGTCAGTTCGCATTACCTGATTCCCGCAACCCCGCCATTATATGGCGGTAAACCGCGCATCTGGCAACTGGTGCCGGAACAGGATCAGGCCTGGCATGCGGGCGTCAGTTTCTGGCGAGGCGCCACGCGTCTCAATGATACGTCTATTGGCATTGAGCTGGAAAATCGCGGCTGGCGAATGTCCGGCGGGGTGAAATCTTTCGCGCCGTTTGAATCCGCGCAAATTCAGGCATTGATTCCGTTAGCGAAGGACATTATCGCGCGCTATGACATCAAACCGCAGAATGTGGTGGCCCATGCGGATATCGCGCCGCAGCGTAAAGACGATCCCGGCCCGCGCTTCCCGTGGCGCGAGCTGGCGGCGCAGGGGATTGGCGCCTGGCCTGACGCCCAGCGTGTGGCGTTTTATCTGGCTGGACGCGCGCCGTATACGCCAGTCGATACCGCAACGGTGCTTGCGTTACTCTCGCGCTATGGCTATGAAGTCAAAGCCGATATGACGGCGCGCGAGCAGCAGCGGGTGATTATGGCGTTCCAGATGCACTTCCGTCCGGCGCAATGGAACGGTATCGCAGATGCCGAAACGCAGGCGATTGCCGAAGCATTACTGGAGAAGTACGGCCAGGATTAACGCGGTAAATTTCCGTGATCGCGCAGCCAAGCGGCGGTGCGCTCAATGCCTTCGTCCAGCGTGATGATGGGCTGGTAGCCCAGCTCTTCCTGCGCGCGAGTCGTATCGAGCGTAAAATCAAAATTCAGTTTTGACACGCCGTAATGCGTTAGCGGGGGCTCTTTGGCGGATTTTTTGCCGAAGCGCTCCATACTGCGGGCGATCATATCCAGCATCGGGTAAGGCACAGAGCGAATGCGGCAATCGATAGTCAATTCATCAATTAACTTTTGTACGATGCTGCGTAAGGTACGGTTTTCGCCGTTAGTGATGTTATAAGCGCGGCCAGAAGGCAGATGATCGCAGCCCGGCTGGCTGGCCAGCCACATGGCGTGGATCGCATTTTCATAGTAGGTCATATCGACCAGCGCGCTGCCCCCGTGCGGTAATAAGACGCTACCGTAATGGTGCATCATATGCGCCAGACGTGGGATAAATACTTTATCGTGCGGGCCAAACAGGCTTTGTGGACGCAATACCGTAAAACGTGTTTGCGGATTGGCCTGCGCCAACAGATTAATCACCTCTTCGCCGGCGGCTTTACTGCGGGCGAACTCATTGGCAAACCGATGCGGGCGGAAATCTTCTTTGATATCACGGTGATGGTGGTAATCAAAATAGAGCGAGGGAGAGGAGATATGAATAAAATTGCGCACGCCCCAGGCGACCGCCCATTCTCCCAGACGGCGGGTGGCGCGAACATTCGCCAGATCGAAAGCCTGTTGGGTTCCCCAGGGCGAGGTAAAGCTGGAGCAGTGCCACAACGTGTCGATCCCGGCGAGCATCACTTTAGCCTGCGAGGAGACCAGTTCGGTTAAATCCGCATGGACGAATTCCGCGCCCATTTTTTCAAGCAGCTTGCCCATCGCTTCATTGCGACCCGTCGCTCTGACGCTGATGCCTTTATTGCGCAAAAATTCAACCGCGTTTCGACCTAAGCCGCTGGTGGCGCCGGTAACCAGTACCTTCATATCAATCCACTGTGTTTAATAAACCGTCGTGCGCATTCTTCCGTGAATTACGTCGGTATGCAATGGGAAACACGAAAGAATACAGCAACTTTTTCTCATTTTTCTGTGATTTGTTCTGCAAGTCGGGCAATACGCCTTGCCATTCCCCGGAAAATAAACAGGTGCGCCGGGATCATCAGTAGCCAGTAAATCAGGCCCGGCATTCCGTGTGGATGCCACCAGGCGCGCACGTCAATTTCGCGGTAGCGGCCTTTATCGTGCAGCGTGAAGCTAAGCCGCCCCAGGCCCGGCGCTTTCATGCCAAACAAGAGCGTGAGCTGTTTTTCTGGTTCGACAATGATCACTTTCCAGCTATCTACCGTATCGCCAGGCTTGAGCAAGGTATGCGACGGGCGGCCTTTCGCCAGTTTATGCCCCACCAGACGGTCCATCGCGGCGCGCGTCTGCCACAAAATATTGCCGAAAAAATAGCCCTCTTTGCCACCCAGCCGATTTACGACCTGCCATAGCGCCGATAGGCTGGCCGGGGTCTGCGCGGTAAAGCCCGCCTGCTTTGGAAAATAGCCGTATTCGGGACGCCAGCGGGCGAAGGCCAGCGCGTCGTAGCCCCAGTCGCTGGAGTTCACCAGTTTTTCTTCTTCTTTCAGCGTGCGGCGAACGGCGTCATCAAAGGTGATAAGCGTTTGGGGGATCAACTTTTTTAACGCGGCGTCATCGGCCAGCAAATCGTGCCTTAATCCCTGGATTAACGCTTTTGCGGTAGTTGGCGGCACGGAGGTAATGACGTTTAAAAACCAGACCGAAATCCAGCGGGTCGGAAAAGGCACCGGGATCAGCGGACGCCGTTTACCGCTGACGGCCATAAAACGTTCAAACTGCTGCTGATAACTTAATACCTGCGGCCCGGCGGCTTCCAGAATACGATGCTCGTGCGCAGGGTGCTCCAGTAAGCCGACCAGGTAGTAGAGTAAATTTTCCAGGGCGATGGGCGTGGTGCGCGAACGCACCCAGCGCGGCGGCGTGAGTATTGGCAGGTTGTAAACCATGTCGCGCATGACTTCGAAGGCGGCGGAGCCTGCGCCGACGATGATCCCGGCGCGTAATTCCGTCACCGGTACGCCTGCGTCGCGCAGCGTGTCAGCCGTAAGCTGGCGGGCGCGCAGGTGATCGGATTGCTCATGCGCCGGTGCCTGCAGTGAACTGAGGAAAATAAGTTGTTTAACCGGCGTCTGGCGCAGCGCGTCGCGCACGTTGAGCGCCGCCTGACGCTCATGGGCGATAAAATCGCCGCCTTCGCCCATGCCGTGTACCAGATAGTAAACGGTATCAATGTCGCGAAGCAGCGCGGGTAAATTTTCCGGCCAGTGCAGATCGACCTTATGACAACTGACGTTGGCGAGGCGCTGTTTTTCCAGACGTTCGACGCGTCGCGCCGCCGCCCGCACCTGATGCCCTTGCTGACTTAGCGCAAAGACCAGGTGCTGGCCGATATAGCCGCTGGCGCCGAGAACCAGAATGCGTTGCGCCACGTTGCTCTCCTTAGCGGGCTAAAAAGGCGCGCCAGTGGGCGACGACGTCGGCAAGCTGTTCGCGAGAGACATCCAGATGCGTCACCAGACGCACAATCGGCGCGGCGTTAATCAGGATATTCCGTTCCCGCAAATAGTCGCCAAGCGCGGCGGCCTGTGCTTCGCCAACGCGAACAAACAGCATATTCGTTTCGTGGCGCATGACCTCCGCGCCCGCTTCCCGAAGCTGCTGCGCCAGCCAGGCGGCGTTATCATGATCCTCTTGCAGACGCGCCACGTTATGCTTCAGCGCATACAGTCCGGCCGCTGCCAGAATCCCGGCCTGACGCATTCCGCCGCCGACCATTTTACGCCAGCGCGTCGCGCGTTTAATGTAGTCGCGGTTGCCGACCAGCAGCGAACCGACCGGCGTCCCGAGACCTTTTGACAGGCAGATGGTAAAAGAGTCGCAATACTGCGTAATCTCTTTTAACTCACAGCCGTAGGCAACCACCGCGTTAAAAATTCGGGCGCCGTCAACGTGCAGCGCCAGCCCACGTTCGCGGGTAAACGTCCAGGCGTCTTTCAGATACGCGCGCGGCAGCACTTTCCCGTTATGCGTATTTTCCAGACTGAGCAAGCGCGTACGCGCGAAGTGGATGTCATCCGCTTTAATCTTCGCCGCCACGTTCTCCAGCGGCAGCGTACCGTCCGCGGCGGCGTCGATGGGCTGCGGCTGAATGCTGCCGAGCACCGCCGCGCCGCCAGCTTCATAGAGATAATTATGCGCGCCCTGACCGACGATATACTCTTCGCCGCGTTCACAATGGCTAAGCAGCGCGACCAGATTGGCCTGGGTGCCGGTGGGTAAAAAAAGCGCCGCTTCTTTACCGGAAAGGTCGGCGGCGTAGCGCTGAAGGGCGTTAACAGTAGGGTCATCGCCGTATACGTCGTCCCCGACCGGGGCGGTCATCATCGCCTCGAGCATGGCGCGGCCCGGTCGGGTAACGGTATCACTGCGTAAATCAATCATGGCACATCCCTGGATTTTAAAAGGTGATGTGCACTGTTTTACCTTAGCCAGTTCGTTTTCGCCAGTTCGATCACTTCATCGCCGCGGCCGCTAATAATGGCGCGTAGCATGTACAGGCTAAAGCCTTTCGCTTGTTCCAGTTTGATCTGCGGCGGGATCGCCAGCTCTTCTTTTGCCACGACCACGTCAACCAGTACCGGGCCGTCAATGGAAAACGCGCGCTGTAGCGCACCGTCCACGTCTGCGGCTTTTTCCACGCGAATACCGGTAATGCCGCAGGCTTCGGCGATACGCGCGAAATTGGTGTCGTGCAGTTCGGTACCGTCGGTAAGGTAGCCGCCGGCTTTCATTTCCATCGCCACAAAGCCCAGCACGCTGTTATTAAAGACGACGATTTTTATCGGCAGCTTCATCTGTACCACCGAGAGAAAATCGCCCATCAGCATACTGAAGCCGCCATCACCGCACATCGCGATAACCTGCCGACCCGGCGCGGTGGCCTGAGCGCCGAGCGCCTGTGGCATGGCGTTGGCCATTGACCCGTGGTTAAACGAGCCCAGCAGGCGGCGCTTGCCGTTCATTTTTAGATAGCGGGCCGCCCAGACGGTCGGCGTGCCGACATCGCAGGTAAAAATAGCGTCGTCAGCGGCGAAATGGCTAATTTGTTGCGCCAGATATTGTGGATGGATGGCTTTATCGCTGAGTTTGGCTAAGTCATCAAGTCCCTTACGGGCGTCCCGATAGTGCTCCAGAGCTTTATCGAGGAATTTACGATTGCTTTTTTCTTCCACCAGCGGCAGCAGGGCGCGAAGCGTGGCTTTAATATCGCCCACCAGCGCCATGTCGACTTTGCTGTGCGCGCCAATACTGCCCGGGTTGATGTCAATCTGAATGATTTTGGCATCGCTCGGATAAAAGGCGCGGTAGGGGAACTGGGTGCCGAGCAGGATCAGCGTATCGGCGTTCATCATGGTGTGGAAGCCAGAAGAAAAGCCAATCAGGCCGGTCATTCCCACATCATAAGGGTTATCGTACTCAACGTGCTCTTTGCCGCGCAGGGCATGAACGATTGGCGCTTTTAGTTTTGCCGCCAACGCGACCAACTCCTCATGCGCGCCCGCGCAGCCGCTACCGCACATCAATGCGATATTGCTGGAGTAGCGCAGCAGTTGCGCCAGTTTTTTCAGCTCTTCCTCCGCCGGCGTGACGACGGGGTGCGGGGCATGGTACCAATGAGTGACGGCGTTTTCAGGCGCAGGTTTCAGCGCCACGTCACCCGGAAGTACGACCACGGAGACGCCGCGGTTTAGCACCGCTTTGCGCATGGCGATGGCGAGTACCTGCGGGATCTGCTCCGGGCTGGAAACCAACTCGCAATAGTGGCTGCATTCACGGAACAACTCCTGCGGGTGGGTCTCCTGGAAATAACCGCTGCCGATTTCACTGGACGGAATATGGGCGGCGATCGCCAGAACAGGGACGTGGTTACGGTGGCAATCAAACAGGCCATTGATCAGGTGCAGGTTGCCCGGTCCACATGAACCGGCGCACACTGCCAGCTCGCCGGTAAGCTGCGCTTGTGCGCCGGCGGCGAAAGCGGCGACCTCTTCGTGGCGGGTTGGCATCCATTCAATGGTTCCCATACGATTAAGACTATCGCTCAGGCCGTTCAGGGAGTCGCCAGTGACGCCCCAGATTTGTTTTACGCCAGCCTGTTCCAGCGTTTTGGCGATAAAAGCAGCAACGGTTTGTTTCATGGTTCTCCATCTCCTTAAATGTGATAACGGTTACAAGTTTAGTTGAAGATGACGATGACGTTTTTCTTTGGCGAAGAGAGGGGCGAAAGGATGAAGCGAGCGGCAAATCGCCCGGTAGCGCTGACGCTTACCGGGCCTATGATGGAACGTTTACTGATTATGCGAGAACAAGATCGCCCTGCGGATGGCAGGAGCAGGCCAGTACGTAACCTTCGGCAATCTCCGCCTCGCTCAGCGTCATGGTGCTACTCACCGTATAGTCGCCGGAAACGACTTTGGTTTTACAGCAGCCGCAAACACCTGCCCGACAGGCAGCGGCAACCGGTACTTTATTACTCTCCAGCGCCTCCAACAGCGTCGTACCGATCGGGGCATAAAATTCCTGCGCTGGCTGTAGCTTGGTGAATTTCAGGCCGCTGGTTGCCGTTTCCGCCACCGGCGTGAAGAACTTCTCTTTAAAGAAGCGCGTTACGCCAAGCGCTTTCACTCCCTGTTCGACGAAATCCATATAGGGCGCCGGGCCGCAGGTCATGATGGTGCGCGATGCCAAATCCGGTACGCGCTGTAATAATTCCGTGGTCAGACGGCCCGCGACAAAACCTTCCGTGGCATGATTTTCCGCCACTAGCGTGACCGGATACTGTCGCCACTCGTCGGCAAAAATCACATCATCCGGCGAACGGACGTTAAAGATGACCTGCACATCGGCCTGTGGGCGGTATTTTGCCAGCCAGCGACGCATCGACATGATTGGCGTTACGCCACAACCGGCGGCGAGCAGCAGAAACTTATCTTCTGTTTTATCGTCACAGGTAAAATCGCCCATTGCATCAGACAGCCAGATGTAATCACCGCGCTTGATGTCATGGGTCAACCACTGTGAACCCGTGCCATCTTCAATCCGACGAACGGTCAGCGTGATATATTCACTGACGCCCGGCGTAGACGAAAGGGTGTAGGCGCGCAGCGTTTCCGCTGAATTACGCACGCTCACCAGCGCATACTGCCCGGCGCGATAAGGGTAGTAGTCATGGCATAATAGCGCAATTGTCCATACATCCGGCGTCTCCTGACGGATGTGATGCACCTGCATTCGCCAGGGACATTGTGAGGTTGGCATCGTCATCATTGACCTCCTTACGCGCTCAGCAATTGCTTCATGTCTTCTTCAACGGTGGTCACGGAACGCAGACCGAACTTCTCGTTGAGGATAGCCAGCAGATCCGGCGTGAAGAAGCCCGGCGCGGTCGGCCCGGTGACAATATTTTTCACGCCTAATGACAGCAGCGTCAGCAGAATCACGATCGCTTTCTGCTCAAACCAGGAGAGCACCAGCGATAGCGGCAGATCGTTGACGCCGCAGCCCAGTTTTTCCGCCAGCGTCACCGCCAGGATAATTGCGGAGTAAGCATCGTTACACTGACCGGCATCGACCAGACGCGGCAGCCCTTCGATGTCGCCGAACTCCAGTTTGTTGAAACGGTATTTACCGCACGCCAGGGTCAGGATCAGGCAGTCATCCGGCACGCTGGTGGCGAAATCGGTAAAGTAGTTACGCTCGCCGCGCGCGCCGTCACAGCCGCCGACCAGGAAGATGTGACGCAGTTTTTCACGGCTGACCAGATCGATGAGCGTATCGGCAGCGCCGAGCAGGGTCTGACGGCCAAAACCGACGGTGATGAGATGCGGAATTTCGCTATACGGGAAGCCCGCCATTTGCTGCGCCTGGGCAATGACCGGCCCGAAGTCATCGCCTTCAAGATGGCTAACGCCCGGCCAGCCGACGATGCTACGGGTCCAGATACGGTCGTCATAGCTGCCCACGGTCGGGTCGATAATGCAGTTAGAAGTCATCACGATTGGGCCAGGGAAGCGGGCGAACTCGACCTGCTGATTCTGCCAGCCGCTGCCGTAGTTACCGACCAGATGCTTGAATTTACGCAGTTCCGGATAGCCATGTGCGGGCAGCATTTCACCGTGAGTGTAGACGTTAACGCCGGTGCCTTCGGTCTGCGCCAGCAGGTTGTAGAGATCTTTCAGATCGTGACCGGAGATCAGAATGCACTTGCCTTCAGTCGCTTTGACGTTGACCTGAGTCGGCGTTGGGTGACCGTATTTGGTGGTTTCACCGGCATCCAGAATGCTCATCACTTTGAAGTTCATCTGGCCGATTTCCATTGCGCACTCCAGCAGCGCGTTCATGTCAGCAGGCCAGGTGCCCAGCCAGGCCATGATTTTGTGGTACTGCGCGTAAATGTCGTTGTCGTATTGACCGAGAACGTGCGCGTGTTCCATATACGCCGCCGCGCCTTTCAGACCGTACAGGCACAGCAGACGCAGGCCGAGGATGTTCTCGCCAATGGCGGCTTTGTCTTTATTCGGGGTAAATTCCGCCGCCTGACGTTGCAGTTCGCCCAGATCGTCGCTAACCAGTTGCAGATCGGCCATCGGATTGTCGCAATGCGCATTGGCATCCACGCTCAGGCACTGCGCTTTCAACGCTTCACGCAAGGCAATCGCTTCACGGGCGTAGCCGACGATACGCGGAGAGTCGAAGTTAACGTTGGTCAGCGTGGAGAAAAACGCGCGCGGCGCAAAGTTATCAACGTCGTGATTAATGATGCCATATTCACGGGCCTTCACCGCCCAGGCAGACAAACCTTGCAAAGCCGCAATCAGCAGATCCTGCAGATCGGACGTTTCAGCCGTTTTACCGCACATTCCCTGCGCGTAGGAGCAGCCGTTTCCGGCTGGTGTACGGATGGTTTGTTCACATTGCACACAAAACATGGTCACACCTTTTAAAGTTATATTTAATATACATGTTTAAGATTATGCCTGTGAACAAAGGGATAAAAGGGATTTCTGCCATAATGTGCAAGGAGATTGATTTAGCGCAATTTTGGCGGCAGATGCCTACCGCCAAAGAGGTATCAGGCCGAGAAGAACGCCATTAAGAGGGGGACCAGCAGGCTGAGGATAAAGCCATGTACGATAGCCGCCGGAACAATCTCCACGCCGCCGGAGCGCTGTAATACCGGCAACGTAAAGTCCATTGAAGTCGCTCCGCACAGGCCCAACGCCGTTGAACGGCTGCGGCGAACCAGACCGGGAATAAGCATAATGGCTAAGAGCTCGCGGGCCAGATCGTTAAAAAATGCCGCGCTGCCGATAACCGGTCCAAACGACTCCGTCAGCAAAATACCGGAAAGAGAGTACCAGCCGAAACCTGACGCCATCGCCAGGGCGGTTTTTAGCGGTAAGTCCAGGATAAACGCATTAATCACGCCGCCCAGTAATGAGCTTGCCACGACAACGACCGCGACCATCATTCCCCGGCGGTTAAGCACAATTTGCTTTAAGGTCATGCCGCTATTTCGTAGCTGAATCCCCACCAGGAACAATAAAAAGATCAGCGTATATTCACTGGCTTCGGTGGCGTGCTGTAAAACAGAGAGTCCGCTCAGGCCGATGACAAACCCCAATACCACTACGCCGCACAGTTGCAGCGACTCCAGCGCCATGGCAATACGTGAAGGCAGTTTTTCCTGCTGATGATGGTGACGCCACGGGAGGATACGTTCCAGCCACAATAAGGCGGCGATATTACACAATAAAATAATCGTAATACTGACGGCGGAATAATGAAAAATCGCCACCAGATTACTGGCGAGGTTATCCAAAAACGCCAGGCTTATTCCCATAAAAAAGAGAATAAGGTACACGATCCAGCTCAGTAGCCGGTTAATAAGTTGTAATGCGGCTTTATGTCGCAGTGGAATGAGATAGCCCACAATCAGTGGAACCAGAATGATTAAAAGTCCTGAAAACATGAACAGCCGGGCCCTTTTTTATTGTTTGAATAGCGTACATGACACTACCGAATTCCAGACTATCAGTAAAGCGACACCGTCAGCCGTACATTTATCAGACAGTTGCCCCAGGCAAAGGGGGGGAATATCACGCCAGGCGGACGCATTTGCCGTTATACTGCGGTGAATTTTATGGAGTGATGACGTTTTTCTGGAGGAAGCATGATTCTCGAACGCGTTGAAATAGTAGGATTTCGCGGTATCAACCGACTGTCGTTGATGCTGGAGCAAAACAACGTGCTGATTGGGGAAAACGCCTGGGGCAAATCCAGCCTGCTGGATGCGCTGACTCTGTTATTGTCGCCGGAACTCGATCTCTACCATTTTGTCCGTGAGGATTTCTGGTTTCCGCCTGGCGACATAAAAGGACGCGAGCATCACCTGCATATTATTCTGACTTTTCGCGAAACGCAGCCAGGGCGGCATCGGGTACGTCGTTATCGAGCGCTGGAAGCATGCTGGTCGCCTTGCGAGGATGATTTTCACCGTATTTTTTATCGGCTAGAGGGCGAATGCGGCGCCGATGGCAGCGTGATGACGTTGCGCAGTTTTCTCAATAGCGATGGGCAGCCATTGCCGGTGGAAAATATTAACGATCAGGTGCGCCACCTGGTTCGTCTGATGCCAGTGCTACGTTTGCGCGATGCGCGTTTTATGCGACGTATTCGCAACGGTACGGTGCCCAATGTGCCGGATGTTGAAGTCACGGCCCGGCAACTGGATTTTCTGGCGCGTGAGCTGGCGACCCGGCCGCAAAATTTAACCGACGGGCAGATTCGCCAGGGACTGTCCGCGATGGTGCAACTGCTTGAACACTATTTCTCAGAGCAGGGCGCAGGACAGGCGCGTCACCGACTCATGCGCCGACGTTCGCAAAATGAGCAGCGTAGCTGGCGCTATCTGGATATTATTAATCGGATGATCGACAAACCGGGCAGCCGGTCGCATCGGGTGATCCTGCTGGGGCTTTTCTCCACGCTGTTACAGGCGAAAGGGACGCTGCGGTTACATAAAGACGCGCGACCATTACTGCTGGTGGAAGATCCGGAAACCCGTTTACATCCCATTATGCTTTCAGTCGCCTGGCAATTGCTCAATCTGTTACCGCTACAGCGGATAGCGACAACCAACTCAGGCGAACTGCTTTCGCTAACGCCGGTGGAACATGTCGTACGGCTGGTGCGCGAATCTTCCCGCGTCGCCGCCTGGCGTCTGGGCCCGGGCGGGTTAAGCGCGGAAGATGGACGGCGCATCGCCTTTCATATCCGCTTTAATCGCGCGTCGTCGCTGTTTGCGCGTTGCTGGCTACTGGTGGAAGGCGAGACGGAAACCTGGGTTATTAATGAGCTGGCGCGTCAGTGTGGACATCATTTTGATGCGGAGGGCATTAAAGTCATTGAGTTTGCTCAGTCTGGCCTGAAACCGCTGGTGAAGTTCGCCCGCCGTATGGGAATCGAGTGGCATGTCCTGGTGGATGGCGACGAAGCGGGGAAAAAATATGCCGCGACGGTCCGCAGTCTGCTTAATAACGATCGGGAAGAAGAACGCGAACATCTCACGGCGTTGCCTGCGCTGGATATGGAACATTTTATGTATCGTCAGGGCTTTGCCGATGTTTTTCACCGGGTTGCGCAACTTCCGCCTAATGTGCCGATGAATACCCGGAAAATTATCACTAAAGCTATCCACCGCTCGTCAAAGCCGGATTTGGCGATTGAAGTCGCGATGGAAGCCGGGCGGCGCGGAATTGACGCCGTGCCGCCGCTGTTCAGAAAGATGTTCTCGCGCGTGGTTTGGCTGGCGCGGGGCCGGGCGGATTAGCGTTTGAATGTGGCCGGAACCTGTTCGACGACGCTATCGAGTAATGCATAGCGGCGGCGATACTCGGCCCGTTTTTTACTGGCGATCTCCGCTTCGCTTTTTCGGGCGATCGCCAGCGGCAGCGTATAGTAATTCCCTTTAATTCTTTCACCGCCTAACGATTCCCAAAACGCGTCATAGTCGGCATGCATTTGCGTCTTTTTATCCATGTATCGCCAGCTACGATAAACGTGCGCATCGTTACTCACGGCTATAATCTTTTCTGCCTGAAAGACTTGCGCAAACTGACAGAGAGCCTCCATCACGATGCGTTTGGGAAAAAGACCATGGCAGGCTTTGGTCGCCTGCTGGATAATTTCGTGAGGGACGTCGTTTGCCGCGCCCTGTAATCCGCCGATAAATAGTGTGCGTTGTTGGTTAAAGCGACACAGGGTAAATGTGATCTCTGCCAGAATACGTAACTGTGCGTCGCGAACAACAATAGTGCTTTCACCTTCTTTATCCAGTGAGACCAGACTGACTAAATCAAGTTGAAACAACTCGCCGGTTTTAGTTTCAAATTTAGCAAGATTCAGGCCATACTGACTTAAATAGCTAACTTGTTGTTCCCGCGATAAAAGTTGGCGCATCTGTTGATAATGAAAACACAGCGCATCTAAGGCGAAATCGCGTTTAATATTTACAGCCATATAAGGACGATGTAGCCGAATAGGCAAACGCGGCTGACGAGCAAGTAACGTATTTAACTCCGGCCATTGGGTGAGATTGGTCAGTAATTGGCTGGTCGCACGCGGCATGACTAATGAGCGGATTAAAAACTTGCGACGAAAGCTGGCTTTACGCCAGAATTTTCCTGGCTGTAATTGCCCGCGCGTCAGACGAATAAATAACTGTAAAGGAGAGATGTAATCTGAAGTGTACCAGGTATTATCTGTAAGCTGTGTCATGATCGTAATCCGCGACATAAGATTGTCGAGATTGAACCACAGGAAACATTAACCAATCGTCAATACAGCCGGCGCTATCTTTATTGCGTCAGGTTTGTTTAGATACGGTTTACTTTCTGGTTAAAATTTTGCCGTCAGGGTTTCTATGCGTGCTAAGGGAAAGAAATTTAAAAAGCGTTATCTGGTCATTATTTTAATTCTTTTAGTGGGGGGGATGGCTGGCTGGCGAATGATAAATGCCCCGCTGCCAACTTATCAGACATTAATCGTGCGGCCAGGCGATCTTGAACAGAGTGTACTGGCGACTGGAAAACTGGACGCGTTGCGTAAAGTGGATGTCGGCGCGCAGGTGAGCGGCCAGTTGAAAACGCTGCTGGTCTCCATTGGCGATAACGTTAAAAAAGATCAGCTACTCGGCGTGATTGACCCAGATCAGGCGGAGAACCAGATAAAAGAGGTCGAGGCCACCCTGATGGAGCTGAACGCGGAGCGTCAGCAGGCAGCCGCTGAGTTAAAGCTGGCGCGGGTTACGCTGGCGCGCCAGCAGCAGTTAGCTAAGACTCAGGCGGTATCGCAACAGGATCTGGATACCGCGGCGACGGAGATGGCGGTTAAACAGGCGCGTATTGGCACCATAGATGCCCAGATCAAACGTAATCGGGCCTCGTTGGACACCGCGAAAACCAACCTGGAATATACCCGTATTGTCGCCCCCATGGCGGGGGAAGTGACGCAAATCACTACCCTGCAAGGACAAACGGTGATTGCAGCTCAGCAGGCGCCCAATATTCTGACGCTGGCGGATATGAGCACCATGCTGGTAAAAGCGCAGGTCTCGGAAGCGGACGTGATCCATCTTCGGGCGGGGCAGAAAGCATGGTTCACCATTGCAGGCGATCCGCAAACGCGCTATGAAGGCGTTTTAAAAGATATTCTGCCGACGCCGGAAAAGATCAACGACGCTATTTTTTATTACGCCCGGTTTGAAGTGCCGAATCCCAAAAGAATCTTGCGTCTTGATATGACCGCACAGGTTTATATTCAACTCATGGATGTCAAAAATGTGCTGATTATTCCTCTCGCCGCGCTTGGCGAACCGGTGGGCGGCAATCGTTATAAAGTGGCGCTGTTGCGTAACGGCGAAAAACGTGAGCGCGAAGTGGTCATTGGCGAGCGTAACGATACAGACGTGGAAGTGGTTAAAGGTCTGGAAGCGGGCGATGAGGTGATCATCGGCGAAAGCAGGCCAGGAGCGACGCCATGACGGCATTGCTTGAACTGTGCAATGTGAGTCGTAGCTACCCCTCCGGAGAAGAGCAGGTGGCGGTGTTGAAAGATATCTCCCTGCAAATCCACGCCGGGGAGATGGTGGCGATCGTCGGCGTTTCCGGTTCTGGAAAATCAACGCTGATGAATATCCTCGGGTGCCTGGATAAACCGACCAGCGGCACTTATCGGGTGGCGGGGCGGGACGTCTCGACGCTGGACCCGGACGCGCTGGCGCAGCTGCGGCGTGAGCATTTTGGCTTTATCTTTCAGCGCTACCATCTGTTGTCGCATTTAACGGCAGCGCAAAATGTTGAAATCCCCGCCGTCTACGCCGGCATTGAACGCAAAAAACGCCAGGCGCGCGCCAGAGAGTTGCTTTTGCGGCTGGGATTAAGCGATCGCGTCGATTACCCACCTTCACAGCTTTCTGGCGGACAGCAGCAGCGTGTCAGTATTGCCCGCGCGCTGATGAACGGCGGACAGGTGATTCTGGCGGATGAGCCGACTGGCGCGCTGGATAGCCATTCCGGCGAAGAGGTGATGGCGATTTTGCGCCAACTGCGCGATCGCGGACATACGGTGATCATTGTGACGCACGATCCGCTGATTGCCGCCCAGGCGGAGCGGATTATTGAAATTCACGATGGCAAGATTGTCCATAATCCGCCCGCGCAGGAAAAGAAACGCGAACAGGGCGTTGACGCTGCCGTAGTTAATACGGCTCCCGGCTGGCGGCAATTTGCCAGCAGCTTTCGCGAAGCGCTGTCAATGGCGTGGTTAGCGATGGCCGCTAACAAAATGCGTACTTTACTGACCATGCTGGGAATTATTATCGGTATTGCGTCGGTGGTGTCGATTGTGGTGGTCGGCGACGCCGCAAAACAGATGGTACTGGCGGATATCCGCGCTATGGGCACTAACACGATTGATATTCATCCAGGCAAAGATTTTGGCGACGACAACCCGCAGTATCGACAGGCGCTGAAATATGACGATCTGGTGGCTATTCAGAAACAGCCGTGGGTTAACTCTGCGACGCCCAGCGTTTCAAAGAGCTTACGTCTTCGCTATGGCAATATTGATATTGCCGTAAATGCTAATGGCGTCAGTGGCGATTATTTTAACGTTTACGGCATGTCCTTTAGGGAGGGGAACACCTTCAATGCTGTACAGCAACAGGATCGCGCGCAGGTGGTGGTGCTGGATGCCAACACGCGACGCCAGCTATTTCCAAATAAAGCGAATGTCGTAGGGGAAGTGGTGCTGGCGGGTAATATGCCGGTTATTGTTATTGGCGTGGCGGAAGAGAAACCGTCCATGTACGGCAATAGCAATCTGTTGCAAGTTTGGTTGCCCTATAGCACGATGTCAGATCGCATAATGGGTCAGTCATGGCTTAACTCGATCACCGTTCGTGTGAAAGATGGCGTTGATAGCGATCAGGCTGAACAGCAGCTTACCCGCCTGCTCACCTTACGCCACGGTAAAAAAGACTTCTTCACCTGGAATATGGACAGCGTCCTGAAAACGGCTGAAAAAACCACCTATACTCTTCAGTTATTTCTGACGCTGGTGGCCGTCATTTCGCTGGTTGTCGGCGGCATCGGTGTTATGAATATTATGCTGGTTTCCGTCACCGAGCGAACGCGTGAAATCGGCATCCGTATGGCGGTAGGCGCGCGCGCCAGCGATGTGCTACAGCAGTTTCTTATTGAAGCGGTGCTGGTTTGCCTGGTTGGTGGAGCGCTGGGGATTAGCTTGTCGATGTTCATCGCATTTATGCTACAGCTTTTCCTGCCCGGCTGGGAGATCGGTTTTTCACTGACTGCGCTGGCGAGCGCGTTTTTATGTTCGACGTTTACCGGGATACTGTTTGGCTGGCTACCGGCGAGAAACGCGGCGCGACTGGACCCGGTGGATGCGCTGGCAAGGGAGTAATCTTGCTGACGTCATTTGTCGGCCTGATAAGATGCAACAGTGTCGCCACCAGGCACTTGCGTTAAATAAAAATGCCAGCCGATCGGGCTGGCATTTTGCCTCCTGGATGTACACAATGAGACAGAGGAGCTATGCAACGGCCTCTGCTTCGATGGGCACGATGACGCTGGCGTGATTGCCTTTTGGCCCCTGGTGGACATCAAACCGGACAGACTGTCCGGCTTTAAGCGTTCTGTAACCATCCATTTGAATGGTGGAATAATGGGCGAAAATATCCTCGCCGCCGCCTTCAGGGCAGATGAAACCAAACCCTTTGGCATTGTTGAACCACTTTACAGTACCCGTTTCCATGCTTCGACATCCTTCGTAAATCTTATATAAGTAAGATGGAATGAACCGGTGACGGAGTGGGGGCTGTTCAAAACCTCACCAACTCTCGACATTACAATTTAGAGAAATCAGGCGAGGCGTCAAGCATCAGGCAGGGGGGATCGGGTAAAAATGAATCAAAAATTTGAAGCAGTTAACGCTATTGCCGGGAATGTGACAGATGTCGCGGATGGTACTGATAGATGTTAGTTATCTATCAATTGAGGTAGATTGATTGTGTGCATAGACTCTGGTCAGCGGCAGATTTTCCTGCCGACAACCGTAACCGATAATGACGACTGACAATGGGTAAGACGAACGATTGGCTGGATTTTGACCAGTTGGTGGAAGATAGCGTGCGCGACGCGCTAAAACCGCCATCTATGTATAAAGTGATATTAGTCAATGATGATTACACTCCGATGGAGTTTGTTATTGACGTGTTACAAAAATTCTTTTCTTATGATGTAGAACGTGCAACGCAATTGATGCTTGCAGTTCACTATCAAGGCAAAGCCATCTGCGGCGTGTTCACCGCCGAGGTGGCGGAAACCAAAGTGGCGATGGTGAACAAGTATGCAAGGGAGAACGAGCATCCGTTGCTGTGTACGCTGGAAAAAGCCTGAATGCAGGTATAAAAATTGGGGGAGGTGCCTATGCTCAATCAAGAACTGGAACTCAGTTTAAACATGGCTTTCGCCAGAGCGCGCGAGCACCGTCATGAGTTTATGACCGTCGAGCATCTGTTGCTGGCGCTGCTCAGCAACCCATCGGCTCGCGAAGCGCTGGAAGCATGCTCCGTGGATCTGGTGGCGCTCCGTCAGGAACTCGAAGCCTTCATTGAACAAACCACACCCGTACTGCCTGCCAGTGAAGAAGAGCGTGATACGCAGCCGACGTTAAGTTTCCAGCGTGTCCTGCAACGTGCCGTCTTCCATGTTCAGTCTTCCGGGCGTAGTGAAGTGACTGGCGCGAATGTGCTGGTGGCTATCTTTAGCGAACAGGAATCACAAGCCGCTTATCTGCTGCGCAAGCATGAAGTGAGCCGTCTGGATATCGTGAACTTTATTTCTCACGGGACGCGAAAAGACGAACCGAGCCAATCTTCCGATCTCGGCAATCAGCCAACTGGCGACGAACAAGCTGGCGGGGAGGAACGTATGGAAAACTTCACGACGAATCTTAACCAACTTGCTCGCGTGGGCGGCATCGATCCGCTGATTGGTCGTGAAAAAGAACTGGAACGCGCGATCCAGGTCTTGTGTCGTCGCCGTAAAAATAACCCGTTGCTGGTAGGGGAATCCGGCGTCGGCAAAACGGCGATTGCCGAAGGGCTGGCCTGGCGTATCGTGCAGGGCGATGTGCCGGAAGTGATGGCCGATTGCACCATTTACTCGCTGGATATCGGTTCGCTGCTGGCGGGCACCAAATACCGCGGCGATTTTGAAAAACGGTTTAAGGCGTTGCTGAAACAGCTTGAGCAGGATACCAACAGCATCCTGTTTATCGATGAAATCCATACCATTATCGGCGCTGGCGCGGCGTCGGGCGGACAGGTGGATGCGGCAAATCTGATTAAACCGCTGCTTTCCAGCGGCAAGATCCGGGTGATCGGCTCAACGACCTATCAGGAATTCAGCAATATTTTTGAGAAAGACCGCGCATTAGCGCGCCGTTTCCAGAAAATTGATATTACCGAGCCTTCGGTGGAAGAGACGGTGCAAATTATCAACGGCTTGAAACCTAAGTACGAAGCGCACCACGACGTGCGTTATACCGCGAAAGCGGTGCGTGCGGCGGTCGAGCTGGCGGTAAAATATATCAATGACCGCCATCTGCCGGATAAAGCCATTGACGTGATTGACGAAGCGGGCGCTCGGGCGCGTCTGATGCCGGTGAGCAAACGTAAGAAAACGGTCAACGTGGCGGATATTGAGTCCGTAGTGGCGCGAATTGCGCGAATTCCTGAAAAGAGCGTCTCGCAGAGCGATCGCGATACGCTGAAGAACCTGGGCGATCGTCTGAAAATGCTGGTCTTCGGCCAGGATAACGCGATTGAGGCGCTGACCGAAGCTATTAAGATGAGTCGTGCGGGTCTGGGCCATGAGCATAAACCTGTCGGCTCATTCTTGTTCGCCGGGCCAACTGGCGTAGGGAAAACTGAAGTTACGGTACAGCTTTCAAAAGCGCTGGGTATTGAGCTGTTGCGCTTCGATATGTCCGAATATATGGAGCGTCATACGGTGAGCCGTTTGATCGGCGCGCCTCCGGGATACGTCGGTTTCGACCAGGGCGGGCTGCTGACGGATGCGGTGATTAAGCATCCTCATGCGGTGCTGCTGCTGGATGAGATCGAAAAAGCGCACCCGGATGTCTTTAACCTGCTGCTGCAGGTGATGGATAACGGTACGCTGACCGATAACAACGGCCGCAAGGCGGATTTCCGCAACGTGGTGCTGGTGATGACCACCAACGCTGGCGTGCGAGAAACCGAACGTAAATCTATTGGTCTTATTCATCAGGACAACAGTACCGATGCGATGGGCGAGATCAAGAAAGTGTTTACGCCGGAGTTCCGTAACCGTCTCGACAACATTATTTGGTTCGATCATCTGTCTGGCGAGGTGATTCATCAGGTTGTCGATAAGTTTATCGTCGAGTTGCAGGCTCAGTTGGATCAGAAAGGCGTCTCCCTGGAAGTCAGTCAGGAAGCGCGCGACTGGCTGGCGGAAAAGGGCTATGACCGGGCGATGGGCGCACGACCAATGGCGCGTGTGATTCAGGATAACCTGAAAAAACCGCTGGCCAATGAGTTGCTGTTTGGATCGCTGGTTGACGGCGGACAGGTCACCGTCGCGCTGGATAAAGAAAAAAATGCGTTGACGTATGGCTTCCAGAGTGCGCAAAAGCACAAGCCGGAAGCCGCGCATTAATCTTCGTTTCACTGCCGTACAAACCGGGCCTTAGCGCCCGGTTTTTTTATGCCGGCTAATAGTTAGCCTGATGGCGTTGTGCTCGCGGTAGGCGGATAAGGCGCTTGTAAATTGCGCCATCATCCGGTAATCGACGGGGGTTTAATGCGAAAAAAAGTCCGTACTTTCGTACGAACTCTTTCTTGAATATGGCGGTGAGGGGGGATTGACTCGCTGCGCTCGCCCTTCGGGCAGTCTCCTCGCAGGCTCGTCGTTTGTCCAACTGGCTGCGCCGCTACTCAGCCCATCCCTGGGCCTCGCCCCTTCGGGGCCAGAGCAAGCTCTGTTCAAAAACGCTCCCGGCGTTTTTGTGTCGAACCCCGGTCGGTGGTTCTCATCCCCCCTTAGTTTGGGGGGATATATATAAGCAAAAAGCCCGTACTTCTGTACAGGCTCTCAACTTGAATATGGCGGTGAGGGAGGGATTGACTCGCTTTGCTCGCCCCTTCGGGTCATATGTGAAAAAAAAGCCCGTACTTTCGTACGAGCTCTTTCTTGAATATGGCGGTGAGGGGGGGATTGACTCGCTGCGCTCGCCCTTCGGGCAGTCTCCTCGCAGGCTCGTCGTTTGTCCAACTGGCTGCGCCGCTACTCAGCCCATCCCTGGGCCTCGCCCCTTCGGGGCCAGAGCAAGCTCTGTTCAAAAACGCTCCCGGCGTTTTTGTGCCGAACCCCGGTCGGTGGTTCTCATCCCCCCTTGGTTTGGGGGATACATATAAGCAAAAAGCCCGTACTTCTGTACAGGCTCTCAACTTGAATATGGCAGTAAGGGGGGGATTGACTCGCTTTGCTCGCCCCTTCGGGGCAGCCCGTTCGCTGTGCGCCCGGTCTGTCCAACTGGCTGCGCCGCTACTCAGCCCATCCCTGGGCCTCGCCCCTTCGGGGCCAGAGCAAGCTCTGTTCAAAAACGCTCCCGGCGTTTTTGTGTCGAACCCCGGTCGGTGGTTCTCATCCCCCCTTGGTTTGGGGGATACATATAAGCAAAAAGCCCGTACTTTCGTACGAGCTCTTTCTTAAATATGGCGGTGAGGGGGGGATTCGAACCCCCGATACGTTGCCGTATACACACTTTCCAGGCGTGCTCCTTCAGCCACTCGGACACCTCACCATATTGTATTGCTGCCTGACCACTTGGGGGGCAACGGGGCGCTACTATAGGGAGTTGCGCTAAAACGGTCAAGCAGAATTTACATATTCACTGTCGTTTGCTCATGCAATAGACATAATCCCCGCCCAAACTGGCGCGGGGAGGCAAATTAACGCTGTGAATCCAACATTTCGTTGTTTTTCACCACATCCTGCGCTTTGCTGTAGCTTTCTATCAGCAGTTGATAGGCCGGGAATACCTGAGTATAAACGTCGGCCCACGCGGCTGCGTCTTCACGGTTCCAGGTGCCTTGCAGCTCAGAGGCGACTGCGGCAGTATCCATCGGTACGACGCCAGCCTGTACGATACGCGCCAGGGTGATCTCCTGCGCCATCTTACTGTAGGTGCCGGATGCGTCGATCACGGCAAATACCTTATAGCCTTCGGCTACCGCGCTAATGGCCGGGAATGCCATGCACACGCTGGTAATCGTCCCGGCAATGAT
Source organism: Salmonella sp. 32010601201800023SM (assembly GCF_017572235.1). Lineage (NCBI taxonomy): Bacteria > Pseudomonadati > Pseudomonadota > Gammaproteobacteria > Enterobacterales > Enterobacteriaceae > Salmonella > Salmonella sp. 32010601201800023SM. The sequence goes on along the minus strand of NZ_JAGEQS010000001.1, from coordinate 1,315,568 downwards.
CAGCGTCTTACGACCCGTCGCTTTTACCGCCTTAACGAAATCTTCGTTATCCCAGGCGTTAATTTCACCTTTGCGCGCAATATACTGCGCATGTGGCGCATTAGCGTGGATCTCCGGGATCAGCGGGCCGTTCGGACCTTGCGGTACGGATGCCGTGGTAATGACCGGCATTTTCGCTAACGTCGCCATCTTCGCCAACGCCGCGGCGCGAGCGCGTAATTCCGGCATTGGCATATCGCCTACGGTCTGGAAAAGACCGCTTTGATGATCGATTAAAAGCATCACGGAATCGTTAACATCAATTACCGGGCGCAAACCATTAAAATTAGCAGGACTTGACATCGTGTTCTCCTTCATGTTTTCAGATTTGGCCAAAACGGCCGGAGTTGAAATCGCGGACTGCTTCTGCGATCTCTTGTTTCGTGTTCATAACAAATGGGCCGTAACCCACAATCGGTTCATTCAGCGGCTCGCCTGATAACAGCAATACGCTGGCGTCGCTGCTGGCCTCAAGGTGCAGCGTTTTCCCTTGCTGGCTCAATACCACCAGTTGCGCTTCGTTGACCGGCGTCGTGCCGTTCACCGTGATATTGCCTTTCAGTACCACCAGCGCGGTGCTCCATCCTTCCGGCTGTGCCAATGTAAGCTGGCGATTGCGTTGCAGGCGCATATCCCAGACATTGAGCGGCGAGAAAGTGTGCGCCGGGCCTTTTGTCTCTTCATAACGCCCTGCAATGACCCGCACGACTCCGGCGTCATCCGGTAACGTAACGGTCGGGATAACATCGTGGGTAATGCTTTGATAACCCGGGGTGGTCATTTTGTCCTTCATTGGAAGGTTAACCCACAACTGCACCATTTCCAGTTCGCCGCCCCGACGGGTAAACGCGTCGGAATGGAACTCTTCATGCAAAATGCCTGCGCCTGCGGTCATCCACTGAACGTCGCCCGGGCCGATAACGCCGCCGCGACCGGTAGAGTCCCGATGCTCGACTTCGCCACTATAAACAATCGTCACGGTCTCGAAACCGCGGTGTGGATGCTCCCCAACGCCGCGTTTTTCATTACCCGGCGTAAATGTGTGCGGCCCGGCATAATCCAGCAGCAGGAAGGGACTCAACTGCTGCGCATGTGACTGATAAGAAAAGAGTGAACGAACCGGAAATCCATCGCCAACCCAGTGCGGGCGAGGTGCGGTATAGACGCCTGTAATCTGTTTCATGGTGTTCTCCTCAGTGGCGTTGTCTTGATGTGAATAAGCTTATATTCATGACAAAAGGTTCGGTAGTGGCTAAAATGGCTCATACCGTTCCATTAATAGGACAATGTAATGATAAAAACGGATCTCAATGATTTTGCGTGGTTTGTGCATGTGGTCGAAGAGGGTGGGTTTGCCGCGGCGGGGCGTGCGCTTGATGAACCAAAATCAAAACTGAGCCGGCGTATTGCGCAACTGGAGGAACGGCTGGGCGTGCGATTGATTCAGCGAACTACCCGGCAGTTTAACGTTACCGAAGTGGGACAAACATTCTATGAGCACTGTAAAGCGATGCTGGTGGAAGCTCAGGCGGCGCAGGATGCCATTGCCGCATTGCAGGTAGAGCCTCGCGGTATCGTGAAGCTGACCTGCCCGGTGACGCTGCTGCATGTACACATCGGCCCAATGCTGGCGAAATTTATGGCGCGTTATCCTGATGTTTCGCTACAGCTTGAAGCGACCAATCGTCGGGTGGACGTCGTAGGGGAGGGGGTGGATGTGGCGATTCGCGTCAGGCCGCGCCCGTTTGAAGATAGCGACCTGGTGATGCGCGTCCTGGCTGACAGAGGGCATCGCCTGTTTGCCAGCCCGGATCTTATCGCACGGATGGGAATCCCTTCCGCGCCGGCGGAGTTGAGCCATTGGCCAGGGCTAAGTCTTGCATCCGGCAAGCATATCCACCGCTGGGAACTTTACGGCCCGCAGGGCGCGCGTGCGGAAGTCCATTTTACCCCGCGTATGATTACTACAGACATGTTGGCGCTACGCGAGGCGGCGATGGCGGGCGTGGGGCTTGTGCAGCTACCTGTCTTAATGGTGAAAGAACAACTGGCCGCCGGTGAACTGGTCGCGGTGCTGGAAGAGTGGGAGCCCCGGCGGGAGGTTATTCATGCTGTGTTCCCATCCCGGCGAGGATTATTACCTTCCGTACGTGCGTTGGTCGATTTTTTGACGGAAGAGTATGCGCGAATGGTGGAAGAGTAACCTGCTCGTCATTCATCAACTTAATGGACGCAAAAAAGGCCGGTTAAACCGACCTTTTATCCAGCCGCCCTTCAGGGCGTGAGGAGACAATTAGCGACTACGGAAGACAATGCGGCCTTTGCTCAGGTCGTACGGGGTCAGCTCAACGGTCACTTTGTCGCCCGTCAGGATGCGGATGTAGTTCTTACGCATTTTACCGGAGATGTGTGCAGTAACCACGTGACCGTTTTCTAACTCTACGCGGAACATGGTATTAGGTAACGTTTCGAGAACGGTACCTTGCATTTCAATATTGTCTTCTTTGGCCATCTAATCCTCTGGGGTATCACTACCATAATTTGAACCGGCAAGATAATGCCGAACTTCTTTTGATAAGTAAAGATTTGTGCGTTTAAAACACAGCAAACCAGGTTTAGCACATGATTCCGCGACACACGACAACGCCGCGTTATACACTTTTTCCCTGATACTACCGCCTGATGTATCGACATAAGCGCAACATATAAGGGAACGGTGAAATAAACGATGGGCGTTACCTGACAACGGGCTGCGGGATAATGAGCTAAACCAATTCTGCGGCAGCAATTATAACACCCCAATAAAAAATGTGCCGAAAACATTCACTTCCGGGGCAAAAATAATGTCCGCGGCACCCAAAAACGGGAGGCCAGCGGCTGTTGGCGTAAGGCCGCGAGGTGATCGAGGTAGTCACGACGTGGAATTTCAATGGCGCCGAGCGAGGCGGTATGATTATTAAGTACCTGACAATCAATAAGTTTACCGCCGTGACGGATAAATTCAGCGCAAAAAACCAGCAGTGCGGTTTTAGAGGCATTCTCCTGGCGGCTAAACATCGATTCGCCGCAAAATAGCGCCCCCTGCGAGACGCCATACATCCCGCCGACCAGTTCCCGATCGCGCCACACTTCAATGGAGTGCGCGTGGCCCAATTCATGTAATCGGCGATAGGCTTCCTCAATACCACGCGTTATCCAGGTGCCTTCGTCACGGTGATTGGCGCATCCATCAATGACCCGGTCGAAAGCGTAATTGAGCGTCACGCGGTAAGGGGATGCGTTGTGAAAGCGCTTCATGCTGCGACTGAGGTGAAACTTTTCAGGCCACAGCACGGCGCGCGGATCGGGCGACCACCACAGAATCGGGTCGCCCGGCGAAAACCACGGGAAAATCCCGTGCTGATAGGCCATTAACAACCGGGCAGGGCTGAGATCGCCGCCCAGCGCCAGTAAACCGTTAGGCTCGCGTAAAGCGCCTTCCGGCGAAGGGAAGGCGATAGAATGTCGGGAAAGCTGAACCAGACGCATGACGGCGAAACTCCAGTACGCAAGTCGGATCGTTCAATAATAGCTTACAGACGTTGTTTAAACTGATAATAGCGCCCTTGTCCGGCTAACAATTCTGCATGAGTGCCTCGCTCAATGATGCGCCCGTCGTCCATTACGATGATTTGATCAAAACGGGCCAGGCCGCGCAAACGGTGAGTCACCATCAGGATGGTTTTCTCGCGCATCACATCGGCAAGTAATTCCAGCATTTCGCTCTCGGTGGTCGCATCCAGCCCCTCAGTAGGCTCATCCAACAGCATCAACGGGGCATCGTGCAACAGCGCGCGGGCGATGGCCAGGCGACGAAGTTCGCCGCCGGATAGCAGACGACCGCCTTCGCCGAGCCAGCTATTAAGCCCACTATCTTCGAGCAGATTTTCGAGGCCGACGCGACGCAGCATGTCGGAAAGGGCTTCGTCGCTGGCATTGGGCGCCGCCAGTAATAAATTATCACGCAGCGTGGCGCTGAACAGGTGGACACGCTGCGGCACCACGCTGATAGTCCGGCGTAAGGCGGATTCGCTCAGCGAGGATAGCGGAAGATCGTTGAGCAGAATTTCGCCTTGTTGCGGGTCCCAGGCGCGGGTGAGTAGCTGCAACAGCGTTGATTTTCCGCAGCCGGTACGCCCCAGAATAGCGACATGCTCGCCAGGATTAGCCTGTAATGAGAGGGCATTGAGCGCATTAATCGGCTGGTCGGGATAACGAAACGAAACGTCCCGCAGGGTGAGTGTGACCTTTTCCGGCGCGGGAGTTTCTGCTTGCGGAAAGGTCACCTCCGGTTTTTGCTCCGTTAATTCAGTGATACGAAGCGCAGAGGCGATAACCTGCCCCAGATGCTGGAATGCGCCGGTAACGGGCGCAAGCGACTCGAAAGCCGCCAGCGCGCAGAAGACAAACAGCGCGATGAGCGCGCCGGGCTGCGTATTGCCGCCAACGCCGCCGGAGGCCATCCACAACATTAACATCACCGCCAGCGCACCAATCAGCAGCATTAACGCCTGCGATAAGGCGGTCAGTTCAGACTGTCGGCGTTGGGCCTCATGCCATTGTAATTCGGTGGCTTCCATTTGCGCCCGATAGCGTTTGCTGGCGCCAAAAATGGTGAGTTCCGCCTGGCCCTGTAACCATGACGTGAGCTGTTGGCGATACTGACCTCGTAGATGCGTCAGATTTTGGCCGGTATTTTTGCCGGCGCGATAAAACACCGGCGGCATAATAAACAGCGTCAACAGCATAATGCCGCCCAGCGTGATCGCCAGCGTCACGTCGAGAACGCTAAGCCCCAGGGTGACAATCATAATCACTACAAAAGCGCCGACCAGCGGGGAGATGACGCGCAAATAGAGATGATCCAGCGTGTCGACGTCGGCAACGATGCGGTTCAGCAGTTCACCTTGCTGATATCGCGCCAGACCCGCGGGGGAGAGCGGTAAAAGTTTGCTGAAGGTATAAATACGCAGATGTTGCAGCACGCGGAACGTGGCGTCATGACTTACCAGACGTTCAAAATAACGACCGGCGGTACGGGTAATGGCCGCGCCGCGCACGCCGGCCGCCGGGAGCATATAGTTAAAACTGTAAATTCCCGCGAAGCCTGCGATAGCGGACGCGGACAGGAACCAGCCGGAAAGCGTCAGCAGCCCGATACTGGCAAGCAGGGTCAGGATTGCCAGCGCAATTCCCAGCGTTAGCATCCATTTGTGGCGTTTATAAAGCGTCAGATAAGGGAGTAGCGCGCGCATTTAAATATCCTCCTGACGGTGAGCCAATAACGTCGCAAAAGCGCCGTTGGCGGCGCTGAGTTCAGCATAACTGCCTTGTTCGACAATCGCGCCATCTTGCATAACCCAGATAGCGTCCCAGTCGGCGAGATCTTCCAACTGATGCGTCACCATTAATGTGGTCTGGCGTTTTGACGCCGCTTTTAACGCCTGCATGACGCGTTGCTCGCTGTGAGCGTCCAGGCTTGCCGCCGGTTCATCCAGCAGTAGCAGTTGACAGGGATTAAGTAGCGCACGGGCGACCGCTACACGCTGTGCCTGGCCGACGGAAAGTCTGCTGGCATGATTGCCGAGCGGGGTGTCTACTCCCTGCGGCAGCAGCGGTAAAAACTCGCTTACCCATGCGGCGTCAAGCGCGGCATAAAGTTCCTGCTCGCTGGCGTCCGGGCGCGCCAGTAATACATTTTCGCGTAGCGTCGCTGCAGGTAATTGCGGGTTTTGCCCAACCCAGGAGAGATGCTGGCGCCAGGATTCCGGCGAGAGATCGCGAAGCTCGACACCGTTAATACGCAAAGATCCCTGATAGGAGAGAAAACCGGATAATACATTCAACAGAGAGCTTTTACCGGAACCGCTGCGTCCTACCAGGACGGCGCGTTCTCCTGCCGCTAATGAGAAATTCAGCGGCCCGGCAAGCGTTTTGCCTTCTGGCGAGGTGATAATAAGATTGACTGCGTCAATGGTTACAGGTTCGTTTTCCGCCAGCTCAACTTCGCCGCGCGCCGGGTGGGCGAGGGGTGTTTCCAGAAATGTCTTCAGACTATCCGCCGCGCCAACCGCCTGCGCCTTAGCATGATAAAACGTGCCGAGGTCGCGTAATGGCTGGAAAAACTCCGGCGCGAGGATCAAGGCGAGGAACCCGGCGGCGAGCGTCACACCGGTACCGTAATGACCAAAGTTCAGCTCGCCCAGGTAAGAGAAGCCAAAATAAACGGCGACCAGCGCAATAGAAAGCGAGGTGAAAAATTCCAGCACGCCGGAAGATAAAAAGGCGAGGCGCAGTACTTCCATCGTGCGCTGACGAAAATCCTGCGATGCTGCGCGAATGCTCTCGGTTTCCGCTTCTCCACGACCGAAAATTCGCAGCGTTTCCATCCCGCGCAGACGGTCAAGAAAATGGCCGCTTAGCCGGGCAAGCGCCAGGAAATTGCGGCGGTTGGCGTCAGCCGCGCCCATCCCCACCATCGCCATAAATAGGGGAATGAGCGGGGCGGTGCCCAGCAGAATCAGCGCCGCCGCCCAGTTTGACGGGAAAATCGCCGCCACGATTAAGAGCGGTACGCAAACGGCAAGCGCCATTTGCGGCAGATAGCGCGCATAATAGTCATGCATATCGTCAATCTGCTCCAACACCAGCGTCGCCCAGCTACCGGCGGGCTTGCCCTGAATCCAGGCTGGGCCGGCTTGCTGCAGACGATCCAACACCTGACGGCGGATCTCAAAGCGAATATGTTGTCCGGCATGAAAACCGACGCGCTCGCGCAACCACACCACCCAGGCGCGGAGGACAAAGATCAGTATCAGCAGGATAAAAGGGAGCAACAGCGCTTCCCGTGGAATGTTCTCCATGATCATATGTTGCAGGATACGCGCCATGATCCAGGCCTGAGCGACAATTAATACGCCACTCATGAACCCCAACAGGCGGGAAATATTCAACCACCGTTGGGAGATTACGCTTTGCTGTTTTAACCAGCGGGTCAGCTCTTTTTGACGGGTTTTATTCATTGCACGCTTAGCAGGTGAGTTATTGGAATTTCAGGCAGGGCAATGTTACAACGACGCAAAAATAAAGGCGACTTATAGTCGCCTTTTTTACTTTTGTTACTGATTTGTAAAAACTATTTACTCGCGTCGGCCAGACCATCGAGATAGCGTTCAGCATCCAGCGCCGCCATACAACCCGTGCCTGCAGAGGTGATCGCCTGACGGTAAATATGATCCATGACGTCACCCGCCGCGAATACGCCAGGGATGCTGGTTTGTGTGGCGTTGCCATGGGTGCCGGACTGAACTTTGATATAACCATTTTCCAGCTCAAGCTGGCCTTCGAAGAGCGCCGTGTTTGGGCTATGACCGATGGCTACGAAAAGTCCGGCGATGTCCAGCGTCTCGATATTATCGCTCTGCTGCGTGTCGCGAAGGCGCAGACCGGTGACGCCCATCTGATCGCCGGTCACTTCTTCCAGCGTCCGGTTGGTGTGCAGAATGATATTGCCATTTTCAACTTTATCCATCAGGCGCTTAATGAGGATTTTTTCAGCGCGGAAACCGTCACGGCGATGGATAAGGTGCACTTCCGAAGCGATGTTGGACAGATAAAGCGCTTCTTCAACCGCGGTGTTGCCGCCGCCGATCACCGCCACTTTCTGATTGCGGTAGAAGAAACCGTCGCAGGTTGCGCAGGCGGAAACGCCGCGCCCTTTAAAGGCTTCTTCCGATGGCAGCCCCAGATAGCGCGCGGAAGCGCCGGTCGCAATGATCAACGCATCACAAGTGTACTCTGCGCTGTCACCTGTCAGACGGAACGGACGATTTTGCAGATCCACGTTGTTGATGTAATCAAAGATTATCTCAGTTTCAAATTTTGCCGCATGCTCATGCATGCGTTCCATCAGCAGCGGGCCGGTCAAATCGTTTGGATCGCCGGGCCAGTTTTCCACTTCCGTCGTGGTAGTCAGTTGACCGCCTTTTTCCATACCGGTAATAAGTACGGGCTGTAAATTTGCGCGCGCGGCATACACCGCTGCGGTATATCCCGCCGGTCCTGAGCCCAGAATAAGCAGCTTACTGTGTTTGGTCGTGCCCATGAGATCCCCATAGTTGTTGGCAGACAATGAGCAGAATTGTAGGGAATTTACAGACGTAAAAAAAGAGCATAACGATTTTGTTAACAATATGTGTAATAGCATGAACCGATGAACGACCGCGACAGCGACGTTATCATCACAAACTTTAATTAAAATCGGTAACTTATAAGGTGACGAAATGACAGTTTACCGCCCTCTCTAATGAATAACTGGCATGTTGTACTAAAAATCGATGTTTTGCTTTGACAATCACCTGCTGTTTTGCGAAAACATTCGAGGAAGAAAAAAACTGTGTTATGTATGTGCTGCATAATCATGCATGTAAATACCATGTTTACCGGGCTAGTGAAATCTACGCATGGCGTGGACAGACGCCATTCGTGATGTCGATAGCTGCCGCGAGGCAACGGTCTTCTCACCATAGACCAGGCATTGCGCGCCGTTAATCCCTCTGGGTTTCGGTCTATTGTGATGGGCAGCGACTCTGAACAGTGATGTGAGTAGAGTCAGGCAGGAGTAGGGAAGGAATACAGAGAGACAATAATAATGGTAGATAGCAAGAAGCGCCCTGGCAAAGATCTCGACCGTATCGATCGTAACATTCTTAATGAACTGCAAAAGGATGGGCGTATTTCCAACGTCGAGCTTTCTAAACGAGTAGGACTTTCGCCGACACCTTGCCTTGAGCGTGTGCGTCGGCTAGAGCGACAGGGGTTTATCCAGGGCTATACGGCGCTGTTGAACCCGCATTATCTGGATGCGTCACTTCTGGTATTCGTTGAGATTACCTTAAATCGCGGCGCGCCGGATGTGTTTGAACAGTTTAATGCCGCCGTGCAAAAGCTTGAAGAGATTCAGGAGTGTCATTTGGTTTCCGGCGATTTCGACTACCTGTTGAAAACCCGTGTACCGGATATGTCAGCGTATCGAAAACTATTGGGAGAGACGTTGCTGCGCTTGCCAGGTGTGAACGACACCCGAACTTACGTAGTGATGGAAGAGGTAAAACAGAGTAATCGTCTGGTTATTAAGACACGCTAACACGGAACAGGTGCAAAATCGCTGTAGTTTGATTACACTCCTGTTAATCCATACAGCAACAGTGCCGGGGCAACCCGGTGCTGTTGTCCGTTTTAGCATCGGGCGGGAAAAGCCCGGAACCTGGAGAGCCTTTTTTGAGCCAGGAATATACTGAAGACAAAGACGTCACATTGACGAAGTTAAGCAGCGGGCGCCGACTTCTGGAAGCGTTGTTGATACTTATTGCCCTTTTTGCCGTCTGGTTGATGGCGGCCTTGTTGAGCTTTAACCCTTCGGACCCCAGTTGGTCGCAAACCGCCTGGCATGAACCCATCCATAATTTAGGCGGCGCGCCGGGCGCGTGGCTGGCCGATACACTGTTCTTTATTTTTGGCGTAATGGCCTACACCATCCCTGTCATTATTGTCGGCGGGTGTTGGTTTGCGTGGCGTCATCAGTCTACGGATGATTACATCGACTATTTTGCTGTGTCGCTACGCCTTATCGGCGTGCTGGCGCTGATTCTCACTTCCTGCGGTCTGGCGGCCATTAATGCCGACGATATCTGGTATTTCGCCTCCGGCGGCGTAATTGGCAGCCTGTTAAGCACCACGCTGCAGCCGTTGTTGCATAGTAGCGGCGGAACGATAATGCTTCTCTGTATTTGGGCTGCCGGGCTGACGCTCTTTACCGGCTGGTCCTGGGTCAGTATCGCCGAAAAATTAGGCGGCTGGCTGCTTAATATACTGACCTTCGCCAGCAACCGTACCCGGCGTGATGATACGTGGGTTGACGACGAAGAGTATGATGACGAATACGATGAAGAAACCGACGGCGTGCAGCGTGAATCTCGCCGGGCGCGTATTTTGCGCGGCGCGTTGGCGCGTCGTAAGCGACTGGCTGAAAAATTCAGCAATCCACGGGGCCGTCAGACCGATGCCGCGCTCTTTTCCGGCAAACGGATGGATGATGACGAGGACATTCAGTATAGCGCGCGCGGCGTCGCTGCCGATCCCGACGACGTTCTGTTTTCGGGCAACCGTGCGACGCAGCCGGAATATGATGAATATGATCCGCTGTTAAACGGCCATTCTGTCACCGAACCGGTCGCCGCCGCTGCGGCTGCAACTGCCGTCACCCAGACGTGGGCAGCGTCCGCCGATCCCATAATGCAAACGCCGCCCATGCCTGGGGCTGAGCCGGTTGTCGCGCAACCGACCGTGGAGTGGCAGCCCGTACCGGGGCCGCAAACCGGCGAACCGGTTATCGCGCCTGCGCCGGAGGGGTATCAGCCGCATCCGCAATATGCTCAACCGCAAGAGGCGCAAAGTGCGCCGTGGCAGCAACCTGTGCCTGTCGCTTCCGCGCCGCAATACGCCGCGACGCCAGCGACCGCAGCAGAATATGACTCTCTTGCGCCGCAGGAAACACAGCCGCAATGGCAGGCGCCGGATGCCGAACAACACTGGCAGCCGGAGCCGGTTTATCAGCCGGAGCCGATAGCGGCTGAACCTTCCCACATGCCGCCGCCGGTTATCGAACAGCCGGTTGCCACCGAGCCTGAACCTGACACAGAAGAGACCAGACCCGCCCGTCCTCCGCTTTACTATTTTGAAGAGGTGGAAGAGAAACGCGCCCGTGAGCGCGAACAACTGGCGGCATGGTATCAACCGATTCCGGAGCCGGTAAAAGAGAACGTGCCGGTCAAACCTACGGTATCTGTCGCGCCATCCATACCGCCAGTGGAAGCGGTAGCCGCCGCCGCGTCGCTTGACGCAGGTATTAAGAGTGGCGCCCTGGCAGCTGGCGCCGCGGCCGCTGCGCCTGCATTTAGTCTGGCTACCGGCGGCGCGCCGCGTCCGCAGGTGAAAGAGGGGATTGGTCCGCAACTGCCGCGTCCGAACCGCGTTCGCGTGCCGACCCGACGGGAACTGGCATCGTACGGTATTAAGCTGCCGTCACAGAGGATTGCAGAAGAAAAAGCCCGCGAGGCGGAGCTCAATCAGTACGAGACGGGCGCGCAGCTAACCGATGAAGAAATAGATGCAATGCATCAGGACGAGTTAGCCCGTCAGTTTGCGCAGTCGCAGCAGCATCGTTATGGTGAGACGTATCAGCATGATACGCAACAGGCAGAAGATGACGATACCGCTGCGGAAGCTGAATTAGCCCGCCAGTTTGCCGCTTCGCAACAGCAGCGCTATTCCGGCGAGCAACCCGCTGGCGCGCAGCCGTTCTCACTGGACGATCTGGATTTCTCGCCAATGAAAGTATTGGTTGATGAAGGTCCGCACGAACCGCTGTTCACGCCGGGTGTCATGCCCGAGTCAACGCCTGTTCAGCAACCTGTAGCGCCGCAGCCGCAACAGCCGGTAGCGCCTCAGCCGCAGTATCAGCAGCCGCAACAGCCGGTAGCACCGCAGCCGCAGTATCAGCAGCCGCAGTATCAGCAGCCGCAGCAGCCGGTAGCACCGCAGCCGCAGTATCAGCAGCCGCAGCCGCAGTACCAGCAGCCGCAACAGCCGGTAGCGCCGCAGCCACAGTATCAGCAGCCGCAACAGCCGACAGCGCCGCAAGACAGCCTGATCCACCCGCTGTTGATGCGTAACGGCGACAGTCGTCCATTACAGCGTCCGACGACGCCGCTGCCTTCGTTAGATCTTCTGACGCCGCCGCCGAGCGAAGTTGAACCGGTAGATACCTTTGCGCTGGAACAAATGGCGCGTCTGGTTGAAGCGCGTCTGGCGGATTTCCGCATTAAAGCTGATGTGGTGAACTATTCGCCAGGCCCGGTCATTACTCGCTTTGAACTGAATCTGGCCCCGGGCGTTAAAGCGGCGCGTATCTCCAACCTTTCCCGGGATCTGGCGCGCTCATTGTCAACGGTAGCCGTACGCGTTGTGGAAGTCATTCCAGGCAAACCTTACGTAGGGTTGGAATTGCCGAACAAGAAACGGCAAACCGTTTATCTGCGCGAAGTGTTGGATAACGCCAAATTCCGCGAGAATCCGTCGCCGCTTACCGTGGTGTTAGGTAAGGATATCGCGGGCGATCCGGTAGTGGCGGATCTGGCGAAAATGCCTCACCTGCTGGTGGCCGGTACGACCGGTTCCGGTAAGTCGGTCGGGGTTAACGCCATGATCCTCAGTATGCTGTATAAAGCGCAGCCGGAAGACGTTCGCTTTATCATGATCGACCCGAAAATGTTAGAACTCTCAGTCTATGAAGGTATACCGCATCTGCTGACGGAAGTTGTTACCGACATGAAAGACGCGGCTAACGCGTTACGCTGGAGCGTCAATGAGATGGAGCGTCGCTATAAGCTGATGTCCGCGCTCGGCGTGCGTAATCTGGCTGGGTATAACGAGAAAATCGCCGAAGCGGCCCGCATGGGACGTCCGATTCCGGACCCGTACTGGAAGCCGGGTGACAGTATGGATGTTCAGCATCCGGTTCTGGAAAAACTGCCGTATATCGTGGTACTGGTTGATGAATTTGCCGACCTGATGATGACCGTCGGTAAAAAAGTTGAAGAGCTGATCGCGCGTCTGGCGCAGAAAGCGCGCGCCGCGGGGATTCACCTGGTACTGGCGACGCAGCGTCCGTCGGTCGATGTGATTACTGGTTTAATTAAAGCCAACATTCCAACCCGTATCGCTTTTACCGTATCCAGTAAGATCGACTCCCGCACCATTCTTGATCAGGGTGGCGCTGAGTCGCTATTGGGAATGGGGGACATGCTCTATTCCGGACCAAACTCCACCATGCCGGTACGTGTCCATGGGGCGTTTGTGCGTGACCAGGAAGTCCATGCGGTGGTGCAGGACTGGAAAGCGCGCGGTCGTCCGCAATATGTGGATGGCATTACCTCCGACAGCGAAAGCGAAGGTGGCGGTGGCGGTTTTGACGGCGGCGAAGAATTAGATGCGCTATTCGATCAGGCCGTTAATTTCGTCACCCAGAAGCGTAAAGCGTCCATTTCCGGCGTTCAGCGTCAGTTCCGCATCGGCTATAACCGTGCGGCGCGTATTATCGAACAGATGGAAGCGCAGGGTATTGTCAGCGCTCAGGGGCATAACGGTAATCGTGAAGTGCTGGCTCCGCCGCCTTTTGAGTAAACCTGTAAGCCGGATGGCGCTGTGCAGGCTGCCATCCGGCAACAAAATTCAGTATTTTCTTCTTTCCTCATGCTGATTTTTGGCCTGGAATAGAAAGCAAAAGGAGCTCCTGGTCGGGAGTGTCGAAACCTGAGGAATAATGATGAAAAAAATGGCAATCGCCTGTGCATTACTTTCAAGCGTTGTAGCCAGCAGCGTATGGGCTGACGCCGCCAGCTCTCTGAAAAGCCGTCTGGATAAAGTGAGCAGCTTTCATGCCACCTTTACTCAAAAAGTCACCGATGGCAGCGGTGCCGCGGTGCAGGAGGGACAGGGTGATTTATGGGTTAAGCGGCCAAATCTATTCAACTGGCATATGACGCAACCTGACGAGAGTATTCTGGTTTCTGACGGCAAAACGTTATGGTTCTATAACCCGTTTGTAGAACAGGCTACCGCCACGTGGTTGAAAGATGCCACCGGAAATACACCGTTTATGCTGATTGCCCGCAACCAGGCCAGCGACTGGCAGCAGTATAATATTAAGCAGGATGGCGATAATTTTGTGCTGACGCCGAAAGCCAGCAACGGCAATCTGAAACAGTTCACCATCAATGTGGGACGCGACGGGACTATCCACCAGTTTAGCGCCGTAGAACAAGACGATCAGCGTAGCGCCTATCAGCTAAAATCCCAGCAAAACGGCGCTGTTGATCCGTCAAAATTTACGTTTACTCCGCCGCAAGGGGTAACGATAGATGACCAACGTAAGTAGAGGCGATGAGTGAGCAATCTGTCGCTCGATTTTTCTGATAATACGTTTCAACCGCTGGCCGCGCGAATGCGGCCGGAAAATTTAGCACAGTATATCGGCCAGCAGCATTTGCTGGCCGCAGGTAAACCGTTGCCTCGCGCTATTGAGGCCGGGCATCTGCACTCCATGATTTTATGGGGGCCGCCAGGGACGGGAAAAACCACGCTCGCTGAAGTGATCGCCCGCTACGCCAGCGCCGATGTCGAGCGTATTTCCGCCGTCACTTCTGGGGTAAAAGAGATTCGCGAAGCTATCGAGCGCGCCCGCCAGAATCGTAATGCCGGACGCCGTACCATCCTGTTTGTCGATGAAGTGCATCGCTTTAACAAAAGCCAGCAGGACGCCTTTTTACCGCATATCGAAGATGGCACTATCACCTTTATCGGCGCGACCACGGAAAATCCCTCTTTTGAGCTGAACTCGGCGCTATTGTCGCGAGCGCGGGTCTATCTGCTGAAATCGTTGACCACTGACGATATCGAGCAAGTACTGGACCAGGCGATGCAGGACAAAACGCGTGGTTACGGCGATCAGGATATCGTGTTACCGGATGAGACACGGCGAGCGATTGCTGAGTTGGTCAATGGCGACGCGCGGCGCGCCTTAAATACGCTGGAAATGATGGCTGATATGGCGGAGGCGGATGACAGCGGCAAACGCGTTTTATTGCCCGCCTTGTTGACCGAGATCGCCGGCGAGCGCAGCGCGCGTTTTGATAACAAAGGCGATCGCTTCTACGATCTTATTTCCGCCTTACATAAATCAGTGCGCGGCAGCGCGCCGGATGCCGCCCTCTATTGGTATGCCCGTATCATTACCGCGGGAGGCGATCCGCTGTACGTGGCGCGTCGCTGCCTGGCGATTGCCTCGGAAGATGTGGGTAATGCCGATCCGCGCGCGATGCAGGTCGCCATTGCCGCATGGGATTGTTTCACCCGCGTCGGTCCGGCTGAAGGCGAAAGGGCGATCGCGCAGGCTATCGTTTATCTCGCCTGCGCGCCGAAGAGCAACGCCGTCTATACCGCCTTTAAGGCTGCGCTGGCCGACGCGCGCGAACGTCCTGATTATGACGTTCCTGTCCATCTGCGTAATGCGCCAACCAAACTGATGAAAGAGATGGGCTATGGCCAGGAGTACCGCTATGCCCACGATGAGCCCAATGCCTATGCTGCGGGTGAAGTGTACTTCCCGCCGGAAATCGCGCAAACGCGCTATTATCATCCGACAAATCGTGGTCTGGAAGGCAAGATTGGCGAAAAGCTCGCCTGGCTGGCTGAACAGGATCAAAATAGCCCCACAAAACGCTACCGCTAGTGTAAACGTTGCGGTAAGGTTATCTCTAAATATGATGCTCCAGGTATCATGGCGTTGATGATGAATCTCGTTATGCCTGATAGCACGTTGCTTATGAGGTCCGCGGGTATAGCGCAATGGATGCGTTGTTGCTGTCGTCGGTCAGGTAAGGCGAAAACGTCGCTATTACGTAAACGCGGTTTACGTTCATCAATACAATCAGAGGCGATCATCAATTGATCGCGTTTCCTTTTATTATTCGATAAGCACAGGATAAGCATGCTCGATCCCAATCTGCTGCGTAATGAGCCAGACGCAGTCGCTGAAAAACTGGCACGCCGGGGCTTTAAGCTGGATGTAGATAAGCTGCGCGCTCTTGAAGAGCGTCGTAAAGTTTTGCAGGTCAACACGGAAAACCTGCAGGCGGAGCGTAATTCTCGATCGAAATCCATCGGCCAGGCGAAAGCGCGCGGGGAAGATATTGAGCCTTTACGCCTGGAAGTGAATAAACTGGGCGAAGAGCTGGATGCGGCGAAAGCCGAGCTGGATACCTTGCTGGCGGAGATCCGCGATATCGCGCTGACCATCCCAAACCTGCCTGCGGATGAAGTGCCGGTAGGTAAAGATGAAAACGACAACGTTGAAGTCAGCCGCTGGGGTACCCCGCGTGAGTTTGATTTTGAAATCCGCGATCACGTCACCTTAGGGGAAATGCACTCCGGCCTCGACTTTGCCGCCGCGGTTAAGCTGACCGGCTCCCGTTTTGTGGTGATGAAAGGACAGATTGCGCGTATGCATCGCGCATTGTCGCAGTTCATGTTGGATCTGCATACGGAACAGCACGGCTATAGCGAAAACTACGTGCCGTATCTGGTTAACCACGACACGCTGTATGGCACCGGTCAACTGCCGAAATTCGCAGGCGACTTGTTCCATACCCGTCCGCTGGAAGAAGAAGCAGACAGCAGCAACTATGCTTTGATCCCGACGGCGGAGGTTCCGCTGACCAATCTGGTACGCGATGAAATCATCGACGAAGATCAGCTGCCGATTAAAATGACGGCGCATACGCCTTGTTTCCGTTCTGAAGCAGGTTCTTATGGTCGTGATACCCGTGGCCTGATTCGTATGCATCAGTTTGACAAAGTGGAAATGGTGCAGATCGTTCGCCCGGAAGATTCTATGGCTGCGTTGGAAGAGATGACCGGCCACGCGGAAAAAGTGCTCCAGCTACTGGGACTGCCGTACCGTAAAATCATTCTGTGCACTGGCGATATGGGCTTCGGCGCCTGCAAAACCTATGACCTCGAAGTCTGGGTTCCGGCGCAGAATACCTACCGCGAGATCTCTTCCTGCTCTAACGTCTGGGACTTCCAGGCGCGTCGTATGCAGGCACGTTGTCGCAGCAAGTCCGACAAAAAGACCCGTCTGGTCCATACCCTGAATGGTTCTGGTCTGGCGGTAGGTCGTACCCTGGTGGCTGTGATGGAAAACTATCAGCAGGCTGATGGCCGCATTGAAGTGCCGGAAGTATTACGTCCGTACATGAACGGACTGGAATATATCGGCTAATCCTCGCTTTCTCCTCTTCTAAAAAGCGCCTTCGGGCGCTTTTTTTATGCCAGTTTGATACCGGACAATAATCCCTACCCTATTAGGGGTAATACTGATTTCGAATGAAGGTCAGTTTTTAACACTATTTTTCTACTTTTTCGATATATATCAGACTTTATAGCGATGCTATCGCTATATAAAATTCTATACATCGTTTTATTGTTTTTTTTATTGTGAGCAGCAGAGTGAGCCCTTATGAAAACTAAGATCCCTGATGCCGTGCTGGCAGCCGAGGTGAGCCGTCGTGGTTTAGTCAAAACCACCGCGATAGGCGGCCTGGCGATGGCCAGTAGCGCATTTACCCTGCCATTTACCCGCATCGCTAACGCCGCAGAGGCGATAAGCCCGACGAAAACCGACGAGAAAGTCGTCTGGAGCGCCTGTACGGTAAACTGTGGCAGCCGTTGTCCGCTACGTATGCATGTTGTGGATGGCGAAATCAAATATGTAGAAACGGATAATACCGGAAACGATGATTACGATGGCCTGCATCAGGTTCGCGCCTGCCTGCGCGGTCGTTCTATGCGTCGTCGCGTCTATAACCCGGATCGGCTCAAGTATCCGATGAAGCGCGTCGGCGCGCGCGGCGAAGGTAAATTTGAGCGTATTAGCTGGGACGAAGCCTACGATATCATTGCCACCAATATGCAGCGTCTTATCAAAGAGTATGGCAACGAGTCCATTTATCTGAACTATGGCACGGGTACGCTGGGCGGCACTTTGACACGTTCATGGCCGCCAGGAAAAACGCTGGTCGCTCGTCTGATGAACTGCTGTGGCGGTTATCTGAACCACTACGGTGATTACTCTTCCGCGCAAATCGCAGCGGGTCTGAATTACACCTATGGCGGCTGGGCGGATGGCAATAGTCCATCCGACATTGAAAACAGTAAGCTGGTGGTGTTGTTTGGTAATAACCCTGGCGAAACCCGCATGAGCGGGGGCGGTGTAACCTATTATCTTGAACAGGCGCGGCAGAAATCAAACGCGCGGATGATCATTATCGACCCTCGTTACACCGACACTGGCGCTGGTCGCGAAGATGAGTGGATTCCGATTCGTCCAGGTACCGATGCGGCGCTGGTCAATGGTCTGGCATATGTCTTAATCACCGAGAACATGGTCGATCAGCCGTTCCTGGATAAATATTGCGTTGGTTATGACGAAAAAACCTTGCCTGCCAGCGCGCCGAAAAACGGTCACTACAAAGCCTATATTCTGGGCCAGGGTAAAGACGGTATCGCGAAGACGCCGGAGTGGGCGGCGCAAATTACCGGTATCCCGGCGGATCGCATTATTAAGCTGGCGCGAGAAATCGGCAGCGCTAAACCCGCCTATATTTGCCAGGGATGGGGACCACAACGTCATGCTAATGGAGAAATCGCCACGCGCGCCATCTCGATGCTGGCGATCCTGACGGGTAATGTTGGGATTAACGGCGGTAACAGCGGCGCGCGCGAAGGGTCTTATGCCCTGCCATTTGAACGTATGCCCACGTTAGAAAACCCGGTTGAAACCAGCATCTCCATGTTTATGTGGACCGATGCCATTGAACGCGGCCCGGAAATGACAGCGTTGCGTGATGGCGTGCGGGGGAAAGATAAGCTGGACGTGCCGATCAAAATGATCTGGAACTATGCTGGCAACTGTTTGATTAACCAGCACTCTGAGATTAACCGCACCCACGAAATCCTGCAGGATGACAAGAAATGCGAAATGATCGTCGTTATCGACTGTCATATGACCTCGTCGGCAAAATACGCCGATATTCTGTTGCCTGATTGCACTGCTTCTGAGCAGATGGACTTTGCGCTGGATGCCTCCTGCGGGAACATGTCTTACGTTATCTTCACTGACCAGGCGATTAAACCGCGCTTCGAGTGTAAGACGATTTATGAGATGACCAGCGAACTGGCGAAACGTCTTGGCGTGGAACAACAGTTTACCGAAGGACGGACGCAAGAAGAGTGGATGCGTCATCTGTACGAACAGTCGCGTAAATCCATTCCGAATCTGCCCACCTTTGAGGAGTTCCGTAAGCAAGGCATCTTCAAACAGCGCGACCCCGAAGGCCACCATGTCGCCTATAAAGACTTCCGCGAAGATCCGCAAGCGAATCCACTTACAACGCCATCGGGCAAGATTGAAATCTATTCACAGGCGTTGGCGGATATCGCCGCCACCTGGGAGCTGCCGGAAGGCGACGTGATCGATCCATTACCGATCTACACGCCAGGTTTTGAAAACTATAACGATCCGCTAACGGATAAATTCCCGCTGCAGTTGACGGGGTTCCACTATAAAGCGCGTGTGCATTCCACTTATGGCAACGTAGACGTACTGAAAGCAGCCTGTCGCCAGGAAATGTGGATTAACCCAATGGATGCGCAGAAACGCGGTATCAACAATGGTGATAAAGTCCGCATCTTCAACGATCGCGGCGAAGTACATATCGAGGCTAAAGTGACGCCGCGCATGATGCCGGGCGTGGTCGCCCTGGGAGAAGGCGCATGGTATGACCCGGATGCAAAACGCGTGGATCAGGGCGGCTGTATTAACGTACTGACGACCCAACGTCCTTCTCCGCTGGCGAAGGGGAACCCGTCACATACGAACCTCGTTCAGGTTGAAAAGGCGTAAGGAGTAACCGATGACAACCCAGTATGGATTTTTTATTGATTCCAGCCGTTGCACCGGTTGCAAAACCTGCGAACTGGCCTGCAAGGACTACAAAGATTTGACCCCGGATGTCAGCTTCCGCCGCATTTATGAGTATGCGGGTGGCGACTGGCAGGAAGATAACGGCGTCTGGCACCAGAACGTCTTTGCCTACTATCTCTCCATCTCCTGTAACCACTGCGAAGACCCGGCCTGTACCAAAGTCTGTCCGAGCGGCGCGATGCACAAGCGCGATGACGGTTTTGTGGTGGTGAACGAAGAGGTCTGTATCGGCTGCCGCTACTGCCACATGGCCTGCCCGTACGGCGCGCCGCAGTACAACGCGGCCAAAGGTCATATGACCAAGTGCGACGGCTGTTATGACCGGGTGGCGGAAGGCAAAAAGCCGATCTGCGTCGAATCCTGCCCGCTGCGGGCGCTGGATTTCGGCCCGATAGACGAACTGCGCAAAAAACACGGTGAGCTGGCTGCCGTCGCGCCGTTGCCGCGCGCGCATTTCACGAAGCCGAATATTGTGATTAAACCCAACGCCAACAGCCGCCCGACCGGGGACACTACCGGTTATCTGGCCAATCCGAAGGAGGTATAAGATGGGAAGTGGATGGCATGAATGGCCGTTGATGATCTTCACGGTCTTTGGTCAGTGCGTGGCCGGTGGTTTTATTGTTCTGGCTTTGGCGCTGATGAAGGGCGACCTGCGCGCGGAAACGCAGCAGCGGGTGATCGCCTATATGTTTGGTCTGTGGGTGCTGATGGGGATTGGCTTTATCGCCTCGATGCTGCATCTGGGCTCGCCGATGCGCGCGTTTAACTCGCTTAACCGCGTGGGTGCTTCCGCACTGAGCAATGAAATTGCCAGCGGCTCGGTGTTTTTTGCGGTGGGCGGGATTGGCTGGCTGCTGGCGGTACTGAAAAAGCTGCCGCCGGCACTGCGCACACTCTGGCTGATTATCACGATGGTACTGGGCGTCGTCTTCGTCTGGATGATGGTACGCGTCTATAACAGCATCGATACAGTACCGACCTGGTATAGCGTCTGGACGCCGCTGGGCTTCTTCCTGACGCTCTTTATGGGTGGCCCGCTACTGGGTTATCTGCTGCTGCGCATCGCGGGCGTGAACGGTTGGGCGATGCGTCTGTTGCCTGCGGTTTCGGTGCTGGCGCTGGTGGTTATTGCCATTATGGTGGCCATGCAGGGCGCGGAACTGGCGACGATTCACAGTTCCATTCAGCAGGCGTCTGCTCTGGTGCCGGATTATGGTTCGCTGATGGCCTGGCGTATGGTGCTGCTTGCGGCGGCGTTGTGCTGCTGGATTGTGCCACAGTTAAAAGGGTATCAACCTGCGGTACCGTTACTCTCTGTCGCCTTCATTCTGATGCTGGCGGGGGAATTGATTGGCCGCGGCGTATTCTATGGGCTGCATATGACCGTGGGCATGGCGGTAGCCAGCTAACGCGTTGACGCGCATTCGGCCTGCAGAACGTGCAGGCCGAATACGCCTTTAGCCACCATCAATCTAAGGAATATAACCGGGGCGGGGAAGACGCATATAAATCCATAGAGAAGAAAACGAAGCTAAAGGAACCATGAAATTTTTCGACTGAACAAAACGCCGATTTTGCGGGTTAGATCAATAAAAACAAGGGGATGAATTTTTAGCCTTTCAATATATTCACGTGCAGAATAAGTAAATCAAATCGATAGTCTCAAAACTTGCGGATCGCCCATGCGGAGCCGATTGACAATGTTTTTGGCGATGGCATGATGCGCATGAAATTTGAACTTCCTCACGGTTTTTATTCATGTCCACCTATACCCGTCCCGTCATGCTTTTGCTGTGCGGGCTACTTTTGTTGACTCTGGCCATTGCGGTACTGAATACGCTTGTGCCGCTGTGGCTTGCTCAGGCAAACCTTCCGACCTGGCAGGTGGGGATGGTCAGCTCGTCTTATTTTACCGGCAATCTGGTCGGGACGTTATTTACCGGGTATTTAATTAAACGCATTGGGTTTAACCGTAGCTATTATCTTGCCTCGCTGATCTTCGCCGCGGGTTGTGTCGGATTGGGGGTGATGGTGGGGTTCTGGAGCTGGATGAGCTGGCGTTTTATTGCCGGTATCGGCTGCGCCATGATTTGGGTGGTTGTCGAAAGCGCGTTGATGTGCAGCGGAACCTCGCATAATCGCGGGCGCCTGCTGGCTGCCTATATGATGGTCTATTACATGGGGACCTTCCTTGGACAATTATTGGTCAGTAAAGTATCTGGTGAATTGCTGCACGTCCTTCCCTGGGTGACCGGAATGATTCTGGCGGGAATTCTGCCGCTACTCTTTACCCGAATTGTAAATCAGCAAACGCAGACACGTCATTCCTCTTCTATTAGCGCCATGCTGAAGCTACGCCAGGCGCGTCTTGGCGTGAATGGTTGCATTATTTCCGGCATTGTTCTTGGTTCATTATATGGCCTGATGCCGTTATATCTGAAGCATCAGGGGATGGCTAACGCCAGCATCGGTTTCTGGATGGCGGTGCTGGTGAGCGCCGGCATTTTGGGGCAATGGCCAATGGGACGTCTGGCGGACAAATTTGGTCGCTTGCTGGTATTACGCGTACAGGTATTCGTTGTCATACTCGGTAGTATTGCCATGTTAACCCAGGCGGCGATGGCGCCAGCTCTGTTTATTCTGGGGGCGGCGGGTTTTACGCTTTATCCCGTCGCAATGGCCTGGGCCTGTGAAAAAGTCGAACATCACCAGCTTGTGGCAATGAACCAGGCGCTGTTGTTAAGTTATACGGTAGGGAGCCTGTTGGGGCCGTCTTTTGCTGCGATGTTAATGCAGAATTATTCAGATAATCTGCTGTTTATTATGATCGCCAGCGTATCGTTTATTTATCTGCTGATGCTGTTACGTAACGCCGGCCAGACGCCTAATCCTGTCGCCCACATCTAACTGTTCTCTGAATCGTATGCAGGACGTGAGTCTTGCATACTCTTTATTTATGTTTTACGTAAAATAATTGACCTGCATAATTTTCTTGCTTTACTGAAAAATAAAATGTGCCGAAGGTTATAATTTTGCGCTCCTCTATTTTCTCTCTTCGTCTTTACCGCGCATAATCCCCCGCTTCATTTATAGTAATAGCATTGTGTTCACGAAGGATCGCGTTATGCCGAATGTGCAGGAAAAACAGTTGCGATGGTACAACATCGCCTTGATGTCGTTTATTACCGTTTGGGGATTCGGCAATGTTGTCAATAACTATGCTAACCAGGGGTTAGTGGTTGTCTTCTCCTGGGTGTTTATTTTTGCGCTCTATTTTATTCCTTATGCCTTAATCGTGGGGCAACTGGGCTCAACCTTCAAAGAGGGAAAAGGGGGCGTCAGTACCTGGATTAAGCATACGATGGGGCCGGGGTTGGCTTACCTTGCGGCATGGACCTATTGGGTCGTGCATATTCCCTACCTGGCGCAAACCGCAGGCGATACTCATTGCATTGGGATGGGCTTTAAAAGGCGACGGCTCGTTGATAAAAGAATATACCGTCGTTGCCTTGCAGGGGCTGACGCTGGCATTGTTTGTTTTCTTTATGTGGGTTGCTTCCCGGGGGATGAAATCGCTAAAGGTTGTTGGGTCTGTGGCCGGAATTGCCATGTTTATCATGTCAATTTTATATGTTGTGATGGCAGTGACCGCGCCAGCAATTACAAACGTTGAAATTGCGACCACTAACATCACCTGGCAGTCATTTATTCCTCATATCGATTTTACCTATATCACCACCATCTCTATGTTGGTCTTTGCGGTTGGTGGGGCAGAGAAGATCTCGCCTTATGTCAACCAGACGCGGAATCCAGGAAAAGAATTTCCGAAGGGGATGCTCTTTTTAGCCGTCATGGTTGCGGTCTGCGCTATCCTCGGTTCGTTGGCGATGGGAATGATGTTTGATTCGCGGCATATACCTGACGATTTAATGACTAATGGGCAATATTATGCATTCCAGAAATTGGGTGAGTATTACCATATGGGTAATTCATTAATGGTGATTTATGCCATTGCCAATACTCTGGGGCAAATCGCCGCTCTGGTGTTTTCTATTGATGCGCCACTGAAAGTCTTACTGGGTGATGCAGACAGTAAATATATCCCGCAGCGCTTATGCCGTACTAACGCTTCAGGTACGCCAGTTAACGGTTATTTACTGACATTAGTGTTGGTCGCTATCTTGATTATGTTGCCAACGCTTGGCATCGGCGATATGAACAACCTGTACAAATGGCTGCTTAATCTCAATTCAGTCGTTATGCCGCTGCGCTATCTGTGGGTATTTGTCGCCTTTATTGCCGTCATTCGACTGGCGCAAAAGTACAAACCCGAATATGTGTTTATTCGCAACCGGGCGTTGGCGTTAACTGTGGGAATATGGTGTTTTGCCTTCACCGCGTTTGCCTGCCTTACCGGTATTTTCCCCAAAATGGAGGCGTTCACGCCGGAGTGGACATTCCAGCTGACGTTGAACATCGTGACGCCTTTTGTCCTGGTCGGGTTGGGATTAATTTTCCCACTGCTGGCGCGTAGAAACACATAACGACGCTCTTTTCCACGGCGCTCCTGTCAGGCGAGCGCCTTTTAAGGTTACAGGTGCCTGGGTTCCAGGCGGAGACCACGGTATTAACAGGCGCCGGGGGCAGCAATAGTTGTCAGACCTTCAACCCAGCAGCAGATAAGCGACTCTGTATTTAATACCTGGTTAGCGCAATATTGTTAACCATGCCTGTCTGATGGCGGGGTCGGGTATTTTAGCGGTAAGAGCGTTATCCAGACAGCAAAACGGCTACCGTCATGGGTAGCCGTTTAAAAGCGGGTAAGATAGCAGGCGATTAATACATCACTTTATGACCATACTGCTCAAGAATACCCTTTACACGCTCCATGGTCTCTTTTTTAGGCGGCTTCACGCCATCCAGTTTATATTCTTCGCCCATTGCCACCCATTTATGTTTGCCCAGCTCATGATAGGGCAACAGTTCGATTTTTTCGACATTACCCATATCGCGGGTAAACTCGCCCAGGCGATGCGCGGAATCATCGTCGTCAGACCAGCCGGGAACGACAACGTAACGGATCCAGACCTTCACATTTTTCTTTGATAAATACTGCGCGAATTCCAGCGTCCGGTGATTAGAGACACCGACCAGATTCTGGTGGATCTCATCATTCATCTGCTTGAGATCGAGCATCACCAGATCGGTAACGTCCAACAGTTCATCAATCACCGGGTCATAACGGCGCACAAAGCCGTTGGTGTCGAGACAGGTGTGGATACCTTCTTTTTTACAGGCGCGAAACCAGTCGCGTACAAATTCTGCCTGCAAAATGGCCTCGCCGCCGGATGCCGTCACGCCGCCGCCAGAAGCATTCATAAAATGCCGATAGGTCACCACCTCTTTCATTAAGTCTTCAACGGTGATTTCTTTACCGCCATGCGTATCCCATGTGTCGCGGTTATGGCAATACAGGCAGCGCATCAGGCAGCCCTGAAAAAAGGTAATAAAGCGGATGCCTGGGCCATCAACGGTGCCACAGGACTCAAAGGAGTGAATGCGACCAATAACCGGCTTTTTATCAGCAGTTACTGCAACACTTTCATTTGTAATACAATTGGTTAAGTTACTCATATCGCTTCGGCTAGCTCTAAATAACATGGGGTTTATGGACACATTCCGGGCATGTTGAGCACCCTGGTAAGGGGGTTGCATCCTGTAAAAAAGCGGTACTGCGAGCGTAAATTTTGGACTACAGAATGTGTGGCTGTTCCAGAATGTGCTGCAATGGAGCTATTTTACCTCTATTCAGTATAAAATATACGGCAAATCTATGCTGCATAACTCGCACCGCCAGAAATTCTGGCTCATTCATCAGCTCGTAACGCCTCAACCGCAATACATACTGTAAGTGTATCATCCATAGCGTCCTGGTTTTGCTGTTTATGATCCGCCTCTTTTTTCGAATGGTTGGCGCCGTTTTGTTGTGGTCAGAACGAAAATAATTCTCAACATAATTCAGATGTGTCCAAAGAACGTTATGCGCTGTCCAGCGCCTGGCGTCGCATTCAACGCGCAATCAGGTGTAAATCTGATGTCATTTCTAAACCCAGGCTGATTCAATCTCTTAAATAGAGTGTGGTTTTAATCAAAAAATGAGAGCAACGGATTGGATCTTGCTTTCGCGGTAAATAATCAAGGGAGTTATTATGCCAGTTACGTTAAGTTTTGGTAATCGTCATAACTATGAAATTAATCATTCACGGCTAGCCCGTTTGATGAGTCCTGATAAAGAAGAAGCGCTATACATGGGGGTATGGGATAGATTTAAGGACTGCTTCAGAACACACAAAAAACAAGAGGTGCTGGAGGTATTATATACACTCATCCATGGATGTGAACGTGAAAATCAAGCTGAACTTAATGTTGATATAACCGGCATGGAGAAGATACATGCCTTTACACAATTAAAACAATATGCTAATCCATCTCAACAAGACCGCTTTGTTATGCGTTTTGATATGAATCAGACACAAGTTTTATTTGAGATTGATGGCAAGGTTATTGATAAATGTAATTTGCATCGTCTCCTCAATGTTTCAGAAAACTGTATTTTTAAAGTG
Source organism: Salmonella sp. 32010601201800023SM (assembly GCF_017572235.1). Classification (NCBI taxonomy): domain Bacteria; kingdom Pseudomonadati; phylum Pseudomonadota; class Gammaproteobacteria; order Enterobacterales; family Enterobacteriaceae; genus Salmonella; species Salmonella sp. 32010601201800023SM. Next base: position 1,289,201 of record NZ_JAGEQS010000001.1, on the reverse strand, counting down.
ATGGAAGAAGATGAAGAAGAGTTGTTTTTTAAAGTATGTATTAAGTATGGAGAAAAAATTGCCCGCTATCCAGAATTATTAGAAGGATTTGCTAATAAACTTAAAGATGCAGTTAATGAGGATGATGACGTTAAGGATGAAGTTTATAAGCTTATGCGATCTGGAGAAGATCGAAAAATGGAATGTGTTGAATGGAATGGTACTCTTACTGAAGAGGAGAAGAATAAACTACGCTGTCTTCAAATGGGGTCTTTTAATATTACTACCCAATTTTTTAAAATAGGTTACTGGGAATTAGAGGGGGAAGTCCTGTTTGATATGGTTCATCCAACACTTAGCTATCTGCTACAAGCATATAAACCGTCATTGTCATCTGATTTAATAGAAACTAACACCATGCTGTTTTCTGATGTATTAAATAAGGATTATGATGATTATCAAAATAATAAAAGAGAAATTGATGCTATTCTAAGAAGAATATATAGATCACATAATAACACTTTATTTATAAGTGAAAAGTCGAGTTGTCGCAATATGCTTATATAAAAAGTCATTAAAAAGGCCCCACTGATATGGAGCCTTTTTTGTACGCTTTTTATGGCGTAATTTCAGTCAAACCCATTACATGGTCTGCGTGAAGGTACGAGTAATAACGTCCTGCTGCTGTTCTTTCGTCAGGGAGTTAAAACGTACTGCGTAACCAGATACACGGATGGTCAGCTGCGGATATTTTTCCGGATGTTCCATCGCGTCCAGCAGCATTTCACGGTTCATGACGTTGACGTTCAGGTGCTGACCGCCTTCGATGGACGCTTCGTGGTGGAAGTAACCATCCATCAGACCTGCCAGGTTAGTCTTACGAACTTCGTCGTCTTTACCCAGTGCGTTCGGAACGATAGAGAAGGTATAAGAAATACCATCTTTCGCGTAAGCAAACGGCAGTTTAGCAACGGAGGTCAGAGAAGCGACAGCGCCTTTCTGGTCACGACCGTGCATCGGGTTAGCACCTGGTCCGAACGGCGCGCCAGCGCGACGACCATCCGGGGTGTTACCGGTTTTCTTACCATACACAACGTTAGAAGTGATGGTCAGAACAGACTGCGTCGGGATAGCGCCACGGTAGGTGGTCAGTTTCTGAATTTTCTTCATGAAACGTTCTACCAGGTCAACCGCCATGTCATCTACACGAGCGTCGTTGTTACCAAACTGCGGGTATTCGCCTTCGATTTCGAAGTCGATAGCCAGACCATCTTCGTCACGAATCGGTTTAACTTTCGCATATTTGATGGCAGACAGGGAGTCAGCAGCAACGGACAGACCTGCGATACCACACGCCATGGTGCGGATAACGTCACGGTCGTGCAGCGCCATCAGAGAGGCTTCGTAGCTGTACTTGTCGTGCATGTAGTGGATAACGTTCAGCGCGGTGACATACTGTTTAGCCAGCCAGTCCATGAAGTGATCCATGCGATCCATCACTTCGTCGAAGTTCAGAACATCGCCTTTGATCGGTTCGGATTTCGGACCAACCTGCATTTTCAGTTTTTCATCAACGCCGCCGTTGATAGCGTACAGCATGGTTTTCGCCAGGTTTGCACGCGCGCCGAAGAACTGCATTTGTTTACCAACGATCATCGGGCTTACGCAGCATGCGATAGCGTAGTCATCGTTGTTGAAGTCCGGACGCATCAGGTCATCGTTCTCGTACTGCAGAGAAGAGGTGTCGATGGAGACTTTAGCGGCGAATTTCTTGAAGTTCAGCGGCAGTTTTTCAGACCACAGAACGGTGATGTTCGGCTCCGGAGACGGCCCCATGGTGTACAGGGTGTTCAGGAAACGGAAGCTGTTTTTGGTGACCAGAGTACGGCCATCAACGCCCATACCGCCGATAGATTCGGTTGCCCAAATCGGGTCGCCGGAGAATAGTTCATCATATTCAGGAGTACGCAGGAAGCGAACCATACGCAGTTTCATGACCAGGTGGTCAATCATTTCCTGTGCGTCTTGCTCGGTGATTTTGCCTGCTTTCAGGTCACGTTCGATGTACGCATCCAGGAAGGTGGATACACGACCGAAGGACATTGCTGCGCCGTTCTGAGATTTAACCGCAGCCAGGTAACCGAAGTAAGTCCACTGGATTGCTTCCTGAGCGTTAGTCGCCGGACCAGAGATATCGCAGCCGTATTTAGCTGCCATTTCTTTGATCTGACCCAGAGCGCGGTGCTGTTCAGCGATTTCTTCACGCAGACGGATAGTCGCTTCCAGATTTACGCCGTTTTCCAGATCGGATTGCAGAGACGTAAACTGTGCGAATTTGTCTTTCATCAGGTAGTCGATACCGTACAGCGCTACGCGACGGTAGTCACCGATGATACGGCCACGGCCATACGCATCCGGCAGACCGGTCAGAACGCCGGATTTACGGCAACGCAGGATGTCCGGAGTATAAACGTCGAACACGCCCTGGTTGTGAGTCTTACGGTATTCGGTGAAGATTTTTTTGATCATTGGGTCCAGCTCGCGATTGTACGCTTTGCAGGAACCTTCAACCATTTTGATGCCGCCGAACGGGATAATCGCACGCTTCAGCGGAGCTTCAGTCTGCAGACCAACAATTTTCTCAAGCGCTTTGTTGATGTAGCCAGCGTCGTGAGAAGTGATGGTGGAAGCAACGGAGGTGTCAAAGTCAACAGGCGCGTGAGTGCGGTTTTCCTGTTTAACGCCTTCCATTACGCTGTCCCACAGCTTGGTGGTCGCGTCAGTAGCGCCAGCCAGGAAGGACTCGTCACCCTCATACGGAGTGTAGTTTTTCTGAATGAAGTCACGGACGTTTACTTCATTCTGCCAGTCACCTTTGGTAAAACCTTCCCAGGCTGTGGCTAACTTTTCATTAAGCTCGGACATGTAACACCTACCTTCTTAAGTGGATTTTTTATTTACTGCGTGTAATGGGCATCAACAGATTAATGATGCTCGTTACCACGCAGGTAAATGACCCAGTATGTCAACCCGACCAACAAACCGCCGCCGATAATATTACCGATCGTGACCGGAATCAGGTTATCAGTGATGAAGCTCATCACGGTCAGGTGAGAAAAACTTTCCGGAGACGAACCAACCGCGGTCCAAAACTCCGGTGTAGCAAAATCGCGTATTACAATACCCATAGGAATCATAAACATGTTTGCGATACTGTGCTCAAAACCGCTGGCGACAAACATGGCGACGGGCAGTACCATGATGAACGCTTTGTCCATCAGGCTACGACCTGAGTAGCTCATCCACACGGCCAGACAAACCATCAGGTTCGCCAGAATACCGAGGCAGACAGCTTCAATAAAAGTGTGGTGCATTTTGTGGTCGGCGGTTTGCAGGACGTTAAGTCCCCATTGACCGTTGGCAGTCATATACTCGCCGGAAAGCCACATCAGTAACACGAAAAGCAGAGCGCCAATCAGGTTACCAAAATAGACGTTTAACCAGTTTTTAGCCAGTTGCCCCCAGGTGATGCGACCGCTAGCTTTAGCTACAACGATCAGAACAGTAGAGGTGAAAAGATCAGCGCCACAAATAACACAGAGAATCAGTCCCAAAGAGAAACAGATACCCCCGATAAGTTTCGCCATGCCATAAGGCATCGCGCCAGTACCGGTTGTCGCAGTAATATAAAAAACAAAGGCAATTGAAATGAATACGCCGGCGGTAATCGCCAGATAGAAAGTCTTAAGCGGATGTTTCGTTGCTTTATAGACGCCTGCTTCTTCAGCCACTTTGGCCATTGCTGCAGGGAGTAAAAGGTCAAAAGGGTTGTCAGCTTTCACACTAACTCTCTCTTTATTAAGTCGGCGACGAGATACTAACAAAGCATTATAGATGAGAATTTGATATAGATCATATCTCGCCTGGCTTATAGGCCCGTAAGTCGCATGGCTTTTATGCAATTACGGTGTAACTTTTTGATTATCCTAATAAAAATAAATTTTAAAAATTATAAATAGAGTTGAATTTTTTCCTGGCTCCTCCTGCTGCACGGTTAATTAATATGGAGTAATCAACAAATAAAGTAACATCACTATGTCAATTAATTTAATGTCAACAACCAATATTTAACCTTGTTATTACATTTTTCGCCGTTTAGTGAAAATAAATAAAACGGGGCCGCAAAGGCGCCCCGTAATATAACGCAGCCGAGAGGGTAAACCTACCCTAAGTCACTCATATGGCCTTATTTTGACCAGTATGCCGCTTTCGCGCGCTGTAATTTATCATACGCTTTTAACAAGGACTGATGCGCCGGGAACGCTTGTAGATCGTGGTCGACAGCCGGTAGTCCATAAAAAGCCGCTTCACCGCTAAGCGCGGCGCTGGCGGCTTCTACAGCCTCTGCGCCATACATTTTTATAAAAGCATTGAGATATTGCAGTGGCTGACGCGTATCTTCTTGCGACAGGAGCAGCAGCGTTTGCAGGCAACGGTAATAGTTTGCGCGTGCCGGACTAAAGACCGACGAATTGAACTCCATCGTCCATTCTGTCCAGATTAGCGCCTGCTCCAAATCGCCGCCCGCTAACGCTAGCATTGCTTTTAATTCACCAACGCGCAGTGTATACCAACCATTGTCCGCTCCGGTCGCCAGACCCAGCAGTTCACGCACGCGGGTGAAATCGTCAAAACCTTCTTCATCCAATTGTTCAATCAGATTGAGATAATCTTCTTTATTCCAGGCGCTACCGGGCAGCGAAAGCAGAGTCTCACGAAGATGGCTACCCATATTGTTGTTGGCCAGCCACAGATCTTCGGCAGGATAAATATCAGACATTCCCGGTACGATAATACGACAGGCGTATACGCCGAGATGCTCGTAATCGGCAATGTAAACTTCTTTATCTTCAGCAGCAAAGATGGCCATCAGCGTGGCGAACTCTTCTTCGGTAGTGCCGGAAAAAGTCCAGTCCGTGAACGGATAATCGGCGTCCTGTTTGAACAGATCCCAGGAAATCAGGCCGCTGGAGTCGATGAAGTGGGTCTCCAGATTAGTGTGCTCCGCGACTTCTTCATCATCGAACGTTGGTGGCGTGAAGACATCAAGATCTTTCAGACCGCGTCCCTGGAGTAGCTCGGTCACTGTACGCTCCAGCGCAACGCCAAAGTCAGGATGGGCGCCAAAAGAAGCAAAGCAGGTACCGTTAGCCGGGTTGAACAGCACGACGCAGATAACCGGATACTTACCGCCCAGCGAGCCGTCATAGGCGAAAATCGGGAAACCCTCGGCTTCCAGCGTGGCGATTGACTCCATTACCGCCGGATAACGCGCCATCACCTCTGCGGGAATCTCCGGCAGACTGATACTTTCCGCAATGATGCGATTTTTCACATAACGCTCGAAGACTTCCGACAGTCCCTGAACGCGGGCTTCATTACGCGTATTGCCGGCGGACATTCCGTTAGAGACGTACAGGTTGCCGATGATATTCATCGGAATATACACGGTCTGGTTATCGGACTGACGGGTAAATGGCAGACCACAGATGCCGCGAGCTTCATTGCCGGACTGAAGATCAATTAACTGGCTTCCGGTGAGTTCATTTTCCGGATCGTAAAACGCGCGCAGACGGGCATCAAGCAAGCCTTCCGGTACGTCGTCATTTTCAGTCAGCGGAAACCACTTTTCATTCGGATAATGCACGAATGGCCCGTTGGCGATCGTTTCGCCAAGCCAGAAATCAGCAAAGAAGTAGTTGGTTGACAGACGCTCGAAGTATTCGCCCAGCGCCGAGGCCAGCGCCGCTTTTTTGGTCGCGCCTTTTCCGTTGGTAAAGCATAACGCGCACTCTTTATCGCGAATATGCACTGACCAGACGTTTGGCACCGGGTTCAGCCAGGAGGCCTCTTCGATGTGAAAGCCGAGGTCGAGTAACTTTTGCTGGAAGCGGGCGATGGAGTCTTCCAGCGCGGCGTCTTTGCCGGGAATAAATGTTTGCGTCATGAAAATCACTTTTGTCGTACGGAAAGCGCGCAATGATACGGGTTTTATGTGACGGGCGCTATCTCGCCGGGACATCGGCGGAAATAAAAGTATTGGCTATGCTTTTACACTGGCATTCACAGGAAGAGCATAAAAAATGAAAGCATTTGATTTGCAACGAATGGCGCTGGATAACGTGCCGGTAGCGTTTTTGGGGGAAGTGGCGCTGCGTAGCTTTTACACCTTTGTTCTGGTGTTTCTTTTCTTAAAGGTGACAGGACGACGCGGCGTACGGCAAATGTCGCTTTTTGAAGTGCTGATCATTTTGACATTGGGGTCGGCGGCAGGCGACGTCGCGTTTTATGATGACGTTCCGATGCTCCCTGTTCTGGTGGTATTCATCACCCTGGCGCTGCTCTATCGCCTGGTCATGTGGCTGATGGCGCATAGTGAAAAGTTGGAAGATCTGCTGGAAGGCAAGTCGGTGGTCATTGTTGAAGACGGCGAACTGGCGTGGGAAAAACTGCAGCGCTCGAACATGACGGAGTTTGAGTTTTTTATGGAGCTTCGCTTGAATGGCGTTGAGCAACTGGGGCAGGTCAGACTGGCCATCCTGGAGACAAACGGACAAATCAGCGTCTATTTCTTTGAAAATAAAGACGTTAAGCCGGGGTTAAGCATTCTTCCTGAGCACTGTACGCCACGCTTTATCGTGGCGCCGGAGGCTGGCGACTATGCCTGCGTACGTTGCAGTGAAGTGATACGCATGAATATCGGGGAAAAGCAATTATGTCCGCGCTGCGCAAATCCAGAATGGACGAAGGCAAGCCGGGCTAAACGCGTTGTTTAACAGCGAAAATATCGGATTTATACGGTTAATCCGGAAGATTCTGTTGTGTGACGCATGCCGCATTTTCTCCTCGCATTGTTTTACCCATTGCGGCGCGTGTCACTGAATGATAAAACCGATATTCACATGAATAACGTTTGCCTGATGTCTGTCAGGCAGGAAACAATGCAGCGTGGTGAGGGGAAATGGCTCAGGTCTTTAATTTTAGTTCAGGTCCGGCGATGCTACCGGCGGAAGTACTTAAACTGGCGCAACAGGAACTGCGTGACTGGCACGGTCTTGGTACGTCGGTAATGGAAATTAGCCATCGAGGCAAAGAGTTTATCCAGGTCGCTGAAGAGGCGGAGCAGGATTTTCGCGATCTCCTTAATATCCCCTCCAACTATAAAGTTTTATTTTGTCACGGCGGCGGTCGCGGGCAGTTTGCTGGCGTGCCGCTCAATCTGCTGGGCGATAAAACCACGGCGGATTATGTCGATGCTGGTTACTGGGCGGCGAGCGCCATCAAAGAAGCCAAAAAATACTGTGCGCCGCAGATTATCGACGCCAAAATCACCGTTGACGGCAAACGTGCCGTAAAACCGATGCGCGAGTGGCAGCTTTCCGATAACGCCGCTTATTTACACTATTGCCCGAATGAGACCATTGACGGCATCGCCATCGATGAAACGCCTGATTTTGGCCCGGAGGTGGTCGTCACGGCGGACTTTTCTTCTACCATCCTGTCTGCGCCGCTGGACGTCTCTCGCTATGGCGTAATTTATGCTGGCGCGCAGAAGAATATCGGTCCGGCAGGACTGACGCTGGTTATCGTCCGGGAGGATCTGTTAGGCAAGGCGCATGAGAGCTGCCCGTCCATCCTCGACTACACCGTCCTGAATGATAACGACTCGATGTTTAATACGCCGCCGACTTTCGCCTGGTATCTTTCCGGCCTGGTGTTCAAATGGTTGAAAGCGCAGGGCGGCGTGGCGGCGATGCACAAAATCAATCAGCAAAAAGCGGAGTTGCTGTACGGTGTGATTGATAACAGCGATTTCTACCGTAACGATGTCGCACAGGCCAACCGTTCGCGGATGAATGTTCCGTTCCAGTTAGCGGACAATACGCTGGACAAGGTCTTTCTGGAAGAGTCTTTCGCCGCCGGTCTGCACGCCTTAAAAGGGCACCGTGTTGTTGGCGGTATGCGCGCCTCTATCTATAACGCCATGCCGATTGAAGGGGTAAAAGCGCTGACCGATTTCATGATCGATTTTGAGCGTCGCCACGGCTAATACGTTTCTTTTTTCATCCCCACGGCCAGTCTGTGGGGTTTTTATTTCTGTTTTTTGAGAGTTGAGTTTCATGGAATCCCTGACGTTACAACCCATCGCGCGGGTCGATGGCGCCATTAATTTACCTGGCTCCAAAAGTGTTTCAAACCGTGCTTTGCTCCTGGCGGCTTTAGCTTGTGGTAAAACCGTTCTGACGAATCTGCTGGATAGCGATGACGTCCGCCATATGCTCAATGCCCTGAGCGCGTTGGGGATCAATTACACCCTTTCTGCCGATCGCACCCGCTGTGATATCACGGGTAATGGCGGCGCATTACGTGCGCCAGGCGCTCTGGAACTGTTTCTCGGTAATGCCGGAACCGCGATGCGTCCGTTAGCGGCAGCGCTATGTCTGGGGCAAGATGAGATAGTGTTAACCGGCGAACCGCGTATGAAAGAGCGTCCGATAGGCCATCTGGTCGATTCGCTGCGTCAGGGCGGGGCGAATATTGATTACCTGGAGCAGGAAAACTATCCGCCCCTGCGTCTGCGCGGCGGTTTTACCGGCGGCGACATTGAGGTTGATGGTAGCGTTTCCAGCCAGTTCCTGACCGCTCTGCTGATGACGGCGCCGCTGGCCCCTAAAGACACAATTATTCGCGTTAAAGGCGAACTGGTATCAAAACCTTACATCGATATCACGCTAAATTTAATGAAAACCTTTGGCGTGGAGATAGCGAACCACCACTACCAACAATTTGTCGTGAAGGGAGGTCAACAGTATCACTCTCCAGGTCGCTATCTGGTCGAGGGCGATGCCTCGTCAGCGTCCTATTTTCTCGCCGCCGGGGCGATAAAAGGCGGCACGGTAAAAGTGACCGGAATTGGCCGCAAAAGTATGCAGGGCGATATTCGTTTTGCCGATGTGCTGGAGAAAATGGGCGCGACCATTACCTGGGGCGATGATTTTATTGCCTGCACGCGCGGTGAATTGCACGCCATAGATATGGATATGAACCATATTCCGGATGCGGCGATGACGATTGCCACCACGGCGCTGTTTGCGAAAGGAACCACGACGTTGCGCAATATTTATAACTGGCGAGTGAAAGAAACCGATCGCCTGTTCGCGATGGCGACCGAGCTACGTAAAGTGGGCGCTGAAGTCGAAGAAGGGCACGACTATATTCGTATCACGCCGCCGGCGAAGCTCCAACACGCGGATATTGGCACGTACAACGACCACCGTATGGCGATGTGCTTCTCACTGGTCGCACTGTCCGATACGCCAGTTACGATCCTGGACCCTAAATGTACCGCAAAAACGTTCCCTGATTATTTCGAACAACTGGCGCGAATGAGTACGCCTGCCTAAGTCTTCTGTTGTGCCAGTCGACGGGCTGGCGCGCCGAGTCCGTATTCGCACTATTTTTATAATTATGACTAATGCTAATTTGTTGATGATTTAACACATTGATTTATGTGTTTTTTATAATAGTTATCAACGGAAGATTAGTATGAAAAATAAATCATTACTACTGGCGGTGGCGATTTCCGCCACGCTACTGGCAGGATGTAAAAATGGCGTGAATGGCAATTTAATCGCCAGTTCAGGCATGTCAGCCTACAAAGCCGCCACACTGTCCGATGCGGATGTTAAGGCATTATCTAATAATGCCTGTAAACAAATGGACAGCGAGAATCAACTGGCAGGTTCGAAAAGCAAATACACCAAACGTCTGAGCAAAATCGCCAAAGCGCTGGGTAACAACATTGACGGTACGCCGGTTAGCTATAAAGTCTATATGACCAGCGATATCAACGCATGGGCGATGGCGAACGGTTGCGTTCGCGTATACTCCGGCCTGATGGATCTGATGACCGATAATGAAATTGAAGGCGTACTGGGCCATGAACTGGGCCATGTCTCTTTAGGGCACTCTCGCAAGGCAATGCAGACCGCTTATGCCACGCTGGCGGCTCGCGATGCGATTTCCGCCACCAGCGGCGTCGCAGCGCAGCTTTCCCAGTCTCAATTGGGCGATCTGGCGGAAGGCGTCATCAATTCGGCGTTTTCTCGCAGTCAGGAGTCGGATGCGGATGACTTCTCTTACGATCTGCTGAAAAAACGCGGGATTAACACCCAGGGCTTAGTCACGGCATTCGATAAATTCGCCACAATGGACGCAGGTCATGCAAAATCATTGATGGACTCCCACCCGGCTTCAGCCGATCGCGCGCAGCATATGCGCGACAGAATTGCCGAAGATAAAAAGTAAATCATTGTCATCTTTCGGGCTGGTTTCTCGCCGGCCCGCTATAATTGCGCAATTATTCCGCATCTGATTACAGACAAAACTGGTTTTTGCACGCAACGTTAACGGTCGCGAGCGTTGGCGCGTATAATGCGCGGCGTTTACGTTAACGGTACGCCTGTTTAAGGAGATAAAGATGACGGCAATTGCCCCGGTAATAACCATTGATGGCCCAAGCGGTGCAGGTAAAGGCACCTTGTGCAAAGCAATGGCGGAAGCATTGCAATGGCATCTGCTGGATTCCGGCGCGATATACCGCGTACTGGCGCTGGCGGCATTGCATCACCATGTCGATCTCGCCTCTGAAGATGCGCTGGTGCCGCTGGCGTCCCATCTGGACGTGCGTTTCGTCTCAACGGACGGCAACCTGGAAGTTATCCTGGAAGGCGAGGACGTTAGCGGCGAAATCCGTACGCAGGAAGTCGCGAACGCGGCATCCCAGGTGGCGGCATTCCCACGCGTGCGTGAAGCGCTTCTTCGCCGCCAACGCGCATTCCGCGAAGCGCCTGGTTTAATCGCCGATGGACGCGATATGGGGACCGTGGTCTTCCCGGATGCGCCGGTAAAAATTTTCCTTGACGCCTCCTCGGAGGAACGTGCGCATCGACGTATGCTACAGTTGCAGGAGAATGGCTTTAGTGTTAACTTTGAACGCCTTTTGGCCGAGATCAAGGAACGCGACGATCGCGATCGTAATCGCGCTGTAGCGCCGTTAGTTCCTGCTGCTGATGCATTAGTTTTGGATTCTACCCGATTAAGCATTGAGCAAGTGATTGAAAAAGCGTTACAATATGCGCGCCAAAAATTGGCTCTCGCTTAAATGCGACCGAATTTGTAGTACCCCCGTTGCAAAGGATTGACAGCGGGTATGTTAAACAACCCCATCCGGCACGGAGCCAGGTGGACGTTAAATATGAAACCTGAAGATTAAACATGACTGAATCTTTTGCTCAACTCTTTGAAGAATCCTTAAAAGAAATCGAAACCCGCCCGGGTTCCATCGTTCGTGGTGTTGTTGTTGCTATCGACAAAGACGTAGTACTGGTTGACGCCGGTCTGAAATCTGAGTCTGCCATTCCGGCTGAGCAGTTCAAAAACGCCCAGGGCGAACTGGAAATCCAGGTTGGTGACGAAGTTGACGTTGCTCTGGATGCAGTAGAAGACGGCTTCGGTGAAACTCTGCTCTCTCGTGAGAAAGCTAAACGTCACGAAGCATGGATCACGCTGGAAAAAGCTTACGAAGATGCTGAAACTGTTACCGGTGTTATCAACGGCAAAGTTAAGGGTGGCTTCACTGTTGAGCTGAACGGTATTCGCGCGTTCCTGCCAGGTTCTCTGGTAGACGTTCGTCCGGTGCGTGACACTCTGCACCTGGAAGGCAAAGAGCTTGAATTCAAAGTAATCAAGCTGGACCAGAAACGTAACAACGTTGTGGTTTCTCGTCGTGCCGTTATCGAATCCGAAAACAGCGCAGAACGCGATCAGCTGCTGGAAAACCTGCAGGAAGGCATGGAAGTTAAAGGTATCGTTAAGAACCTCACTGACTACGGTGCATTCGTTGATCTGGGCGGCGTTGACGGCCTGCTGCACATCACTGATATGGCATGGAAACGCGTTAAGCATCCGAGCGAAATCGTGAACGTTGGCGACGAAATCAACGTGAAAGTGCTGAAATTCGACCGCGAGCGTACCCGTGTATCCCTGGGCCTGAAACAGCTGGGCGAAGATCCGTGGGTTGCTATCGCTAAACGTTATCCGGAAGGTACCAAACTGACCGGTCGCGTGACCAACCTGACCGACTACGGCTGCTTCGTTGAAATCGAAGAAGGCGTTGAAGGCCTGGTTCACGTTTCCGAAATGGACTGGACCAACAAAAACATCCACCCGTCCAAAGTGGTTAACGTTGGCGACGTAGTGGAAGTGATGGTTCTGGATATCGACGAAGAACGTCGTCGTATCTCCCTGGGTCTGAAGCAGTGCAAATCTAACCCGTGGCAGCAGTTCGCAGAAACCCACAACAAGGGCGACCGCGTTGAAGGTAAAATCAAGTCTATCACTGACTTCGGTATCTTCATCGGCCTGGACGGCGGCATCGACGGCCTGGTTCACCTGTCTGACATCTCCTGGAACGTTGCAGGCGAAGAAGCAGTTCGTGAATACAAAAAAGGCGACGAAATCGCTGCAGTTGTTCTGCAGGTTGACGCAGAACGTGAACGTATCTCCCTGGGCGTTAAACAGCTCGCAGAAGATCCGTTCAACAACTGGGTTGCTCTGAACAAGAAAGGCGCTATCGTAACCGGTAAAGTCACTGCAGTTGACGCGAAAGGCGCAACCGTAGAACTGGCTGACGGCGTTGAAGGTTACCTGCGTGCTTCTGAAGCATCCCGTGACCGCGTTGAAGATGCGACTCTGGTTCTGAGCGTTGGCGACGACGTTGAAGCTAAATTCACCGGCGTTGATCGTAAAAACCGCGCAATCAGCCTGTCTGTTCGTGCGAAAGACGAAGCTGACGAGAAAGATGCCATCGCAACTGTTAACAAACAGGAAGATGCAAACTTCTCTAACAACGCAATGGCTGAAGCATTCAAAGCAGCTAAAGGCGAGTAATCCTCTGAAACTTCGGGTCTTTTAGTCCGAAGTATAACGAGATTACTTGACAGATTGCAGGTTTCGGCCTGTAATCAAGCACTAAGGGCGGCTACGGCCGCCCTTAATCAATCTCACGGCTGCAGCCAATTTGCCTTTAAGGAACCGGAGGAATTATGACCAAGTCAGAATTGATTGAAAGACTTGCAACCCAGCAATCTCACATTCCCGCTAAGGCGGTTGAAGACGCGGTAAAAGAGATGCTGGAGCATATGGCCTCGACTCTTGCGCAGGGCGAGCGTATTGAAATCCGCGGTTTCGGCAGTTTTTCTTTGCATTACCGCGCGCCTCGTACCGGACGTAACCCCAAGACCGGCGATAAAGTGGAACTGGAAGGAAAATACGTTCCTCACTTTAAACCGGGTAAAGAACTGCGCGATCGCGCCAATATTTACGGTTAAGTTTTAACGCAAAACTTGAACCCGAAAAAAGCACCGTCAGGGTGCTTTTTTCATTTATACGCCGTCAGGCGCAAACGCTATTCGACCGAAAACTGGAAAACGTTTCGCATTTTTTGCTGCGTCTTACATTTATCAGGTAAAAAACCTGGAATCCGCGCCGTATAGCACAAAATCCCCTCCAGACAATGGCGTCCTGAACCTGCACACTTTCCCGCACAGGGAGGTGTCTATGAAGATAACGACGGTCAGCGTATGCGTAGTATGCGGCATACTTCCGCTCATGATATTGCCAGTATTACCTGACACGTGGATTCTCGCGGTGCTGTTTTGTCTGGCATGTTTGCTTTGCCTCATACCCCATCACTATGCGCGCTACGCGGCATTAACTTTGCTCTTTTTCATGTGGGGGATATTTGCCGCCAGGCAGGCCATCTGGGCGGGAAACGTCCTGCCCGCCGCGACGCAGGAGGCGACAGTCGTCATTACTGCCACCGATCATATGACCACTCATTATGGGCGAATCACCCATTTGCGCGGAAAGCCGCTCTTTCCTGCTGTAGGGATTGTCCTGCATGGCCAGTACTTACCCACGGAAGTGTGTGCAGGGAAACAGTGGGCGATGACGCTGAAGGTCAGAGCGGTACACGGGCAGCTTAACGAAGGCGGTTTTGATAGCCAACGTTACGCGCTGGCGCAGCACCAACCGTTGACCGGGCGTTTTCTACAGGCTAAAGCGATTAACCCTGAGTGTAGCTTGCGTGGGCGCTATCTTGCTTCGCTTCGCGCTACGCTTGCGCCTTATCCGTGGCAGCAGGTTATTCTGGCGTTGGGAATGGGGGAGCGGGGAGCGGTGTCGCAGGAGGTGAAGGCCGTTATGCGCGATACGGGGACTGCCCATTTGATGGCGATTTCCGGCCTGCATATCGCTTTTGCTGCGTTATTGGCTGCCGGATTAATCCGTGGCGGACAATTCTTTTTGCCGGTCAGATGGATTCGTTGGCAGACGCCATTGCTGGGCGGCATTCTTTGCGCGATATGTTATGCCTGGCTTACCGGCTTACAACCGCCTGCGCTGCGCACGGTGGCGGCGCTGAGCGTCTGGGGAGGATTAAAATTAAGCGGACGACAGTGGAGCGGCTGGCAAGTCTGGTGCTGCTGTCTGGCCGCGATTATTTTCGCCGATCCTGTGGCGGTTATATCACAAAGTCTTTGGCTGTCAGCATTTGCGGTTGCCGGCCTGTTATTCTGGTATCAGTGGTTTCCTGCGCCAAACGGAAATTTTCCACGAGGCTTACGCTGGTTGCTTAACCTGCTTCACCTACAGGCAGGCATTACACTTCTGCTTTTGCCTCTCCAGGTGGCGCTTTTTCATGGCATAAGCGTTACCGCAATGCTGGCGAATCTTTTTGCCGTACCCTGGGTCACATTTGTGACGGTTCCGCTCATCCTGGCGGGAATGATTCTGCATTTAACCGGGCCGTTTTTTCTTGAAGAGTGGGTATGGTACCTGACCGATCGCGCGTTAGCCGCGCTATTTTACCTGTTGAATGCTTTACCGCAGGGCTGGGTGAATATTGATAACCGTTGGCAGTGGCTGACGTTTTTGCCCTGGCTAATGCTTATCGCGTGGCGATTAAACGTCTGGCGTACCTGGCCGGCGGTCTGTTTATGCGGGTTATTGTTGATGAGCTGGCCACTCTGGCGGCCGATAAACGCCAGTGGATGGCAGGTGCATATGCTGGATGTCGGTCAGGGGCTGGCGATAGCGATCGTCAGGGGCGATAAAGTAATACTCTACGATACCGGTCGGGCATGGCCGGAGGGCGACAGCGGGCAACAGGTTATTATTCCCTGGTTGCGCTGGCATAATCTGACGCCGGAGGGCGTTATTTTGAGTCATGAGCATCTGGATCATCGGGGCGGGCTGCGTTCGCTACAGCGGGTCTGGCCGTCAATGTGGATTCGCAGCCCGTTAGGCTGGCAGGGACATTTGCCCTGTTTTCGCGGCGAGCAGTGGCAATGGCAGGGGTTAACGTTTCAGGCGCACTGGCCGTTACGCGAAAGTGCCGATCGAGGAAATAACCGTTCCTGTGTGGTCAAAGTGGATGACGGCGTACATAGCATCCTGCTCACGGGCGATATTGAAGCGGGCGCTGAACAAAAAATGCTAAGTCGTTACTGGCGACATCTTGCGGCGACGTTTATCCAGGTGCCGCATCATGGTAGTAATACGTCGTCGTCGTTACCATTTATTCAGCGCGTACATGGTGAAGCGGCGCTGGCGTCCGCATCGCGCTATAACGCATGGCGGCTGCCGTCCCGCAAGGTAAAACAGCGCTACCAGCAACAGGCGTATCAGTGGTTTGATACACCCCACCAGGGGCAAATTTCGCTGCGGTTTTCTCCGCAGGGCTGGCGCATACAAGGCTTACGGGATCAAATTTTACCTCGCTGGTATCATCAGTGGTTTGGCGTGTCCGAGGATAACGGGTAGAATATGCGGCTATTTCAACAAATGCTGGTTTTTTGAATGCATAACGATAAAGATCTCTCTACGTGGCAGACCTTCCGCCGACTGTGGCCAACCATAGCGCCTTTTAAAGCAGGTCTGATCGTGGCGGGCGTAGCGTTAATTCTCAACGCAGCCAGCGATACCTTCATGCTATCGCTCCTCAAGCCATTACTGGATGATGGTTTCGGTAAAACGGATCGCTCAGTGTTGCTGTGGATGCCGCTGGTGGTTATTGGGCTGATGATATTACGAGGCATCACTAGCTATATCTCCAGCTACTGTATTTCATGGGTGTCAGGCAAGGTGGTAATGACCATGCGCCGTCGCCTGTTTGGCCATATGATGGGAATGCCCGTCGCCTTCTTTGATAAACAGTCTACCGGTACGCTGCTGTCGCGTATTACATACGATTCAGAACAGGTTGCCTCTTCTTCATCTGGCGCGCTGATTACCGTGGTGCGTGAAGGGGCATCGATCATCGGATTGTTTATTATGATGTTCTATTACAGCTGGCAGTTGTCGATCATCCTGGTTGTTTTAGCGCCGATTGTGTCGATTGCGATTCGCGTTGTCTCAAAGCGGTTCCGCAGCATCAGTAAAAATATGCAGAACACGATGGGACAAGTGACTACCAGCGCTGAACAAATGCTGAAAGGACACAAAGAGGTACTGATTTTCGGCGGTCAGGAAGTCGAAACTAAACGCTTTGATAAAGTCAGCAATAAGATGCGACTGCAAGGCATGAAAATGGTCTCTGCCTCGTCAATTTCCGATCCTATCATTCAGCTCATTGCCTCGTTGGCGCTGGCGTTTGTTCTCTATGCTGCGAGCTTCCCAAGCGTAATGGATAGCCTGACGGCAGGGACCATCACCGTGGTGTTCTCCTCCATGATCGCGCTGATGCGTCCATTAAAATCGCTGACAAACGTTAA
Organism: Salmonella sp. 32010601201800023SM; assembly: GCF_017572235.1. Lineage (NCBI taxonomy): Bacteria > Pseudomonadati > Pseudomonadota > Gammaproteobacteria > Enterobacterales > Enterobacteriaceae > Salmonella > Salmonella sp. 32010601201800023SM. Next base: position 1,272,327 of record NZ_JAGEQS010000001.1, on the reverse strand, counting down.
CGCGCAGTTCCAGCGTGGGATGGCGGCTTGTCAGACGTTGTTTGCGATTCTGGACAGCGAACAGGAGAAAGATGAAGGTAAACGTGTCATTGACCGCGCGACCGGCGATCTCGAATTCCGCAATGTGACGTTTACTTACCCGGGCCGTGAAGTGCCGGCATTGCGTAACATCAATTTGAAAATTCCTGCCGGGAAAACCGTGGCGCTGGTGGGGCGCTCCGGATCGGGTAAATCAACTATCGCCAGTCTGATCACCCGTTTCTACGATATTGATGAAGGACACATCCTGATGGATGGTCACGATCTACGCGAATACACTCTGGCCTCGCTACGTAATCAGGTGGCGCTGGTTTCGCAAAACGTGCATCTGTTTAACGACACGGTCGCTAATAACATTGCTTATGCCCGGACGGAAGAATACAGCCGCGAGCAGATTGAAGAGGCGGCGCGCATGGCCTATGCCATGGACTTTATCAACAAGATGGATAATGGCCTGGATACTATCATCGGCGAAAACGGCGTACTGCTTTCCGGCGGTCAGCGCCAGCGTATCGCGATTGCCCGCGCCTTACTGCGCGACAGCCCGATTCTGATCCTTGATGAAGCTACGTCCGCGCTGGATACCGAATCTGAACGTGCGATTCAGGCGGCGTTAGATGAGTTGCAGAAAAACCGTACCTCTCTGGTGATTGCGCACCGTCTCTCCACCATCGAACAGGCGGATGAGATCGTTGTGGTCGAAGACGGTATTATCGTTGAGCGCGGCACTCATAGCGAGCTGCTGGCGCAACACGGCGTTTACGCCCAGCTGCATAAGATGCAATTTGGTCAATGATTGCGCGTATCTGGTCGGGTGAATCCCCGCTATGGCGGTTACTGCTGCCGCTCTCTTGGCTGTATGGCCTGGTGAGCGGGGCGATTCGTCTGAGCTATAAGCTTGGTTTTAAACGCGCCTGGCGAGCGCCGGTACCGGTGGTTGTGGTAGGGAATCTTACGGCTGGCGGTAACGGTAAAACCCCCGTAGTCATTTGGCTGGTGGAAAAGCTGCAACAGCGTGGCGTGCGCGTGGGGGTCGTTTCCCGCGGCTACGGCGGGAAAGCTGCCGCTTATCCGCTGCTCCTGACGCCGGAGACGACAACCGCAGAAGCGGGAGATGAACCGGTATTGATTTATCAACGGACCGGCGCGCCTGTCGCGGTAGCGCCTGAACGCGCCGCGGCGGTGAAAGCGATTCTGGCAGCGCATAATGTGCAGATTATTATCACCGACGATGGGTTGCAGCATTACCGACTCGCGCGAGATATTGAAATTGTGGTGATTGACGGCGTGCGCCGTTTTGGCAACGGCTGGTGGCTTCCTGCCGGTCCTATGCGCGAACGCGCCAGTCGCCTGAAAACCGTAGACGCCGCTATCGTGAATGGCGGCGTCGCCCGGGCGGGCGAAATCCCCATGCAGCTAGCGCCTGGACTGGCGGTGAACTTACGTACGGGAGCGCGTTGCGATGTGGCGCAACTGAGCAATATTGTGGCGATGGCGGGCATCGGTCATCCGCCGCGCTTTTTCGCCACGCTGGAAGCCTGTGGCGCGCATCCGCAAAAGTGCGTCCCGCTGGCCGATCATCAAACGCTCGCCCCTGCTGACGTTCAGGCGTTGGTCGGTGAAGGGCAGACCCTGGTAATGACGGAAAAAGACGCGGTGAAATGCCGTGCTTTTGCCGAAGATAACTGGTGGTTCTTACCGGTTGATGCGCGTTTGTCCGGTGAGCAGCCTGATAAGTTGCTTCAACATATCACCTCTCTGGTTCGCTAGCGTCCCCCAATGCAGCGGCAGTGATGAATTTATGGAGTCATGAATGTCATTGCCGTACCTTTCTCTTTCCCAGGCCCGTTGTCTTCACCTTGCTGCGCAGGGGCTATTGAAAAAGCCGCGCCGTAACGCGCTGCCTGGCGATGTTCTTGCCGCCATCTCACGCATGGCGTTGCTGCAAATTGATACCATCAATGTTGTCGCACGTAGCCCCTATCTGGTGCTGTTTAGCCGTCTCGGCTCGTACCCGCAGGCCTGGCTGGATGAGGCGCTGCGACGCGGCGAGTTAATGGAATACTGGGCGCATGAGGCCTGTTTCTTACCACGCCGTGACTTTAAACTTATCCGCCATCGTATGCTGTCGCCGGAAAAGATGGGCTGGAAATATCACGCGGCATGGATGCATGAGCACGCGGAAGAAATAGAACAGCTAATGCGGCATATTCAGGAGCACGGCTCGGTGCGATCTGCCGATTTTGAACATGCGCAGAAAGGCGCCAGCGGCTGGTGGGAATGGAAACCACATAAACGCCACCTTGAGGGTTTATTTACCGCCGGAAAAGTCATGGTTGTTGAGCGGCGTAATTTTCAACGTGTATATGATTTAACGCGCCGTGTGATGCCGCACTGGGATGATGAACGCGATGGACTGTCACAGCCGCAGGCGGAAAGCCTGATGCTGGATAATAGCGCGCGCAGTCTGGGGATTTTCCGTGAACAGTGGCTGGCGGATTACTACCGCCTGAAACGTCCTGACCTGAAGGGATGGCGGGAGAGCCGGGCGGAACAGCAGCAGATTATTCCGGTCGAGGTGGAAACGTTGGGGCGGATGTGGCTTCATGCCGATCTTCTTTCGCAGCTTGAACCGGCGCTAAATAACGCCTTAAAGGCGACCCATAGCGCAGTGCTGTCGCCTTTCGATCCTGTGATATGGGATCGCAAGCGGGCAGCGCAGCTTTTCGGATTTAACTATCGGCTGGAATGTTATACGCCTGCGGCGAAGCGCCAGTACGGTTATTTTGTGCTGCCGCTATTATACCATGGCCGTTTAGTCGGGCGAATGGACGCCAAAATGCACCGTAAAACGGGGGTACTTGAGGTTATCTCGCTGTATCTGGAGGACGATATCCGCCCTGGCGTTAGTCTGCAAAAAGGAATCTGGCAGGCCATTAGCGCGTTTGCTGCCTGGCAACGGGCATCGCGCGTGACGCTGGGACAATGTCCGCCAGGCCTGTTTAGCGCCATGCGTCATGGCTGGGAAATAGACCCTGCACCATAACCGATTATGTTAATATTGAAGGATTCACAATCCGGTCCATCTGGAGGAACTATGGATCATCGTCTGCTTGAAATCATCGCCTGCCCGGTATGTAACGGCAAACTCTGGTATAACCAGGAACAGCAAGAATTAATTTGCAAACTGGATAATCTCGCTTTCCCGTTACGCGACGGCATTCCTGTATTGCTGGAAAATGAAGCTCGCGCCCTGACATCTGATGAGAGTAAATCATGAGTTTCGTCGTCATCATTCCGGCCCGTTTTTCATCTACCCGACTGCCAGGCAAACCATTAGTGGATATTAATGGTAAGCCCATGATTGTTCATGTCCTGGAGCGGGCGCGCGAATCTGGCGCGGAACGCATTATTGTCGCGACCGATCATGAAGACGTGGCTCGTGCGGTAGAAGCGGCTGGCGGCGAAGTGTGCATGACGCGCGCCGATCACCAGTCCGGCACCGAACGGTTGGCGGAAGTGGTAGAGAAGTGCGGATTCAGCGACGATACCGTTATTGTGAACGTTCAGGGCGATGAGCCGATGATCCCGGCGGTTATTATTCGCCAGGTCGCGGAAAATCTGGCGCAGCGCCAGGTTGGCATGGCGACGTTGGCGGTGCCGATTCACAGCGCCGAAGAAGCGTTTAACCCGAATGCGGTAAAAGTCGTGCTGGATGCTGAAGGCTATGCGCTTTACTTTTCCCGGGCGACGATTCCCTGGGATCGCGACCGCTTTGCAAAAAGTCTGGAAACGGTAGGAGATACTTGCCTTCGTCACCTGGGCATTTATGGCTATCGCGCGGGGTTTATCCGCCGTTACGTGAGCTGGCAACCCAGCCCGCTTGAACATATTGAAATGCTGGAGCAACTCCGTGTGCTGTGGTACGGCGAAAAAATTCATGTCGCCGTCGCCAAAGCGGTGCCCGGTACGGGCGTAGACACCGCCGACGACCTGGAGCGCGTACGCGCTGAAATGCGTTAACATGATCCTGTTCATGATCGTCTTAGACGGTCATGAACAGCGCGGTATGGTAGCGCAAAGATGAATACTCACGTCTGCTCACTAGTGGCAGCTTTCTCGTACCGTTACGATTTTCCTCATTTTTCTTTTCTTCCCTTGATCTGATACGGGTGACATCTGTCCATACGACGCTCATTATTAAAGCAGTAGCACTAATGGGGGTAATCTGGAATGGAACAGTTGCGGGCCGAACTCAGTCATTTGTTGGGTGAAAAACTTAGCCGTATAGAGTGCGTGAATGAGAAAGCGGATTCCGCATTGTGGTCATTATATGACAGCCAGGGCATTCCGATGCCGCTGATGGCGCGAAGTTTTACCACTCCCGGCGTTGCGCAGCAACTGGCCTGGAAAACCTCAATGCTGGCGCGTAGCGGTACGGTGAGGATGCCGGTAATCTATGGCGTATTGACGCATGAAGAGCATCCTGGTCCGGATGTGCTGCTGCTGGAACGACTGCGCGGTGTACCGGTAGAGGCGCCGGCGCGCACTCCGGAACGCTGGGAACAGCTAAAAGATCAGATTGTCGAAGGGCTGTTAGCCTGGCATCGGCAGGATAGCCGCGGTTGCGTTGGCGCCGTAGACCATACTCAGGAGAATATCTGGCCTTCCTGGTATCGTCAGCGGGTGGAGGTGCTGTGGACGACGCTAAATCAGTTCAGCAATACCGGCCTGACGATGCAGGACAGACGCATTCTGTTTCGTACCAGAGAATGTCTTCCTTCGTTATTTGAAGGGTTTAACGATAACTGCGTACTGGTGCATGGCAACTTCTGCCTGCGCAGTATGCTTAAAGACGCCCGTAGCGATCAGCTTCTGGCGATGGTCGGCCCCGGGCTGATGCTGTGGGCGCCGAGAGAGTTCGAACTGTTTCGCCTGATGGATAATCCATTGGCGGAGGGATTGCTTTGGCATTATCTGCAACGCGCGCCAGTGGCGGAGTCCTTCATCTGGCGGCGTTGGCTCTATGTGCTGTGGGACGAGGTTGCGCAATTGGTCAATACCGGACGTTTTAACCGTACCAATTTTGATCTGGCGGCGAAATCATTACTCCCCTGGCTTGCCTGATATGCCTTTCAGCCATTGCCAAAGTCGCCCTAATGTTTCATACCCAGCGCGATCGCTGTGCATCAGCCAGACCGGGGACGGAATTGCCCGCTCCCAGGGATTGAGCGGCGAATCGATCGCCAACTGATTCGCCGGCGCGGGAAGCGGATTCAGCCCGGCATGCTGAAAGAAAATCATCGCACGCGGCAAATGCGAGGCGGAGGTTACCAACAGGAAAGGGGCGTCGCCGATGGCCTGCTTAACGGCGGCGGCTTCTTCTTCCGTATCTTTTGGTTTATCCAGCGTAATAATATCGCTACGCGGTACGCCCAGCGACTGCGCCACCCGCGCACCGACCTCCGCCGTGCTTACCGTATTGGTTTTTGCTACGCCGCCGGTAAAAATCAGCCTGGCTCCCGGATTCGCGCGCCACAGCCGGATGCCTTCCGCCAGCCGCGGCAAGCTGTTGTTAATTAAATTAGAGCTCGGCGCCCACTGCGGGTTCCAGGTATAACCGCCGCCGAGAACCACAATATATTCCACCTTTTGCGGACCCTGCCAGGTAGGGTAGCGGTTTTCTATCGGACGCAGCAGATGGTCAGAGACGGGTTGCAGGCTTAAAAGCAATAGCGCCAGCCAACCTACGCTGATAAATACTTTTCCGGTCTTCTGAAAGCGGCTAAACCAGAGCAGCGCCAGGCCGACGCCAATCATCAGCAACATCAGCGGAAGCGGCAATAACATACTGCCAATCACTTTCTTTAGCGTAAAAAGCATCCTTTTTGGTTCCTTTTTTAACCATATAGCGGAGGATTAACGGTGATATTACACCAGACAGGTTCATTCTGGCCGCGGCTGTGACAAAATAGCGGTTTTATCAGATAACGCCTGAGCCAGCCTGTGGAGAGTCCGATGCAGGATCGCAATTTTGATGACATTGCTGAAAAGTTTTCCCGTAACATTTACGGCACGACCAAAGGACAACTGCGGCAAGCCATTCTGTGGCAAGACCTGGATCGCGTGCTGGAGGAGATTGGCGGGCGAAAACTGCGGGTACTGGATGCCGGCGGCGGCGAAGGGCAAACGGCGATTAAGATGGCGGAACGCGGCCATCAGGTAACATTATGCGATCTGTCTGGCGAAATGATCGCCCGCGCGCGGCAGGCGGCCGAGGCAAAAGGTGTGAGCAAAGACATGCATTTTATACAATGCCCGGCTCAGGACGTCGCTTCGCATTTGGAAAGCCCGGTTGATCTGATATTGTTTCATGCTGTGCTGGAGTGGGTAGCCGATCCTGTCGGCGTATTAGAAACGCTCTGGTCAGTATTGCGCCCTGGCGGCGTGCTGTCGTTGATGTTCTATAACGCTAACGGTTTGCTGATGCACAATATGGTGGCGGGTAATTTTGACTACGTGCAGGCGGGGATGCCTAAACGCAAGAAGCGCACGCTGTCGCCTGACTACCCGCGCGACCCCGCGCAGGTGTACCAGTGGCTGGAGGCGATTGGCTGGCAGATTACCGGTAAAACCGGCGTGCGTGTGTTTCATGATTATCTGCGTGAAAAACACCAGCAGCGTGACTGTTATGAGACCCTGGTCGAACTGGAAACGCGTTATTGCCGCCAGGAGCCGTATATTAGCCTTGGGCGCTACATTCATGTCACCGCGATTAAAAGCCCGGCGCTAGCCGCAGATGCAAGGATAACCTATGAGTGAATTTTCCCAGACAGTCCCCGAACTGGTTGCCTGGGCCAGAAAAAACGACTTTTCCATCTCGCTGCCGGTAGACAGACTTTCCTTTCTGCTGGCGGTCGCCACGTTGAACGGCGAACGCCTTGACGGCGAGATGAGTGAAGGCGAGCTGGTGGATGCATTCCGCCATGTGAGTGATGCGTTTGAGCAAACCAGCGAAACCATCGGCGTGCGCGCGAACAACGCGATTAACGATATGGTGCGTCAACGTCTGCTGAACCGCTTTACCAGCGAGCAGGCTGAAGGCAATGCGATTTACCGATTAACCCCGCTCGGGATTGGCATCACCGATTACTACATTCGTCAACGCGAATTCTCTACGCTGCGTCTTTCTATGCAGTTGTCGATTGTGGCCGGCGAATTGAAGCGCGCGGCGGATGCGGCAGCGGAGGGTGGCGATGAGTTCCACTGGCATCGCAACGTTTACGCGCCATTGAAATATTCGGTGGCGGAGATTTTCGACAGTATCGATCTCACCCAGCGCATCATGGATGAACAGCAGCAGCAGGTGAAAGACGATATCGCACAACTGCTGAATAAAGACTGGCGGGCGGCGATTTCCAGCTGTGAGCTGCTGCTTTCCGAAACGTCCGGTACGCTGCGCGAGTTGCAGGATACGCTGGAGGCGGCGGGCGATAAGCTGCAGGCTAACCTGCTGCGCATTCAGGATGCCACGATGACGCACGACGATCTGCATTTTGTCGACAGGCTGGTGTTTGACTTACAAAGTAAACTCGACCGCATTATCAGTTGGGGTCAGCAGTCTATTGATTTATGGATCGGCTACGATCGTCACGTGCATAAATTTATCCGTACCGCGATCGATATGGATAAAAACCGTGTCTTCGCCCAGCGGTTGCGCCAGTCAGTGCAGACTTATTTTGACGATCCATGGGCGCTAACCTATGCGAATGCCGATCGTCTGCTGGATATGCGCGATGAAGAGATGGCGTTGCGTGACGATGAAGTCACCGGGGAGTTGCCGCCGGATCTGGAATATGAAGAGTTTAACGAGATCCGCGAGCAGTTAGCGGCCATCATTGAAGAACAGCTGGCTATCTACAAAACCAGACAAACGCCACTGGATCTTGGGCTGGTGGTGCGCGAGTATCTGGCGCAATACCCGCGCGCGCGTCATTTCGACGTGGCGCGTATTGTTATCGATCAAGCGGTACGTCTTGGCGTAGCGCAAGCAGATTTCACCGGACTGCCAGCCAAATGGCAGCCGATTAATGATTACGGAGCCAAGGTACAGGCGCATGTCATTGACAAATATTGAACAAGTGATGCCGGTTAAGCTGGCGCAGGCGCTGGCGAATCCGTTATTTCCGGCGCTGGATAGCGCATTACGTTCGGGCCGCCACATCGGGCTGGACGAACTGGATAATCATGCCTTTCTGATGGATTTTCAGGAATACCTGGAAGAGTTTTACGCGCGTTATAACGTGGAGCTGATTCGCGCGCCGGAGGGGTTCTTCTACCTGCGTCCGCGTTCTACCACGCTTATCCCGCGCTCGGTGTTATCCGAACTGGATATGATGGTCGGTAAAATTCTCTGCTACCTCTATCTTAGCCCGGAACGTCTGGCCAACGAAGGGATCTTTACTCAGCAGGAGTTGTACGACGAGCTGCTTACCCTTGCGGACGAAGCCAAACTGCTAAAGCTGGTGAATAACCGCTCGACGGGATCTGATGTTGATCGTCAGAAACTGCAGGAAAAGGTGCGTTCTTCTTTAAACCGCCTGCGTCGTTTGGGCATGGTATGGTTTATGGGCCACGACAGTAGCAAATTCCGCATTACCGAATCGGTCTTCCGCTTTGGCGCGGATGTCCGCGCCGGCGACGATCCTCGCGAGGCGCAGCGTCGTCTCATCCGCGACGGGGAAGCGATGCCCATTGAAAACCATCTGCAACTTAATGATGAGACCGAAGAGAGTCAGCCGGACAGTGGAGAGGAAGAATAATGATTGAACGCGGTAAATTTCGCTCGCTAACGCTGATTAACTGGAACGGTTTTTTTGCCCGTACTTTTGACCTGGATGAACTGGTCACGACGTTATCCGGGGGCAACGGCGCCGGGAAATCCACGACGATGGCGGCGTTCGTCACGGCGCTGATCCCGGATCTTACATTACTGCACTTTCGTAACACCACGGAAGCCGGCGCCACCAGCGGTTCGCGCGATAAAGGTCTGCACGGTAAGCTGAAGGCGGGCGTCTGTTACTCCATGCTCGACACCATTAATTCCCGCCATCAGCGGGTGGTGGTCGGCGTGCGTCTGCAGCAGGTCGCTGGGCGCGATCGCAAAGTGGACATCAAACCGTTCGCTATCCAGGGGCTGCCAATGTCGGTACAGCCGACACAACTGGTGACGGAGACATTAAACGAACGTCAGGCGCGCGTACTGTCGCTTGCTGAGCTGAAAGACAAGCTTGACGAGATGGAAGGCGTGCAGTTTAAGCAGTTTAACTCCATCACCGATTATCATTCGCTGATGTTTGACTTAGGGATCATCGCCCGTCGTCTGCGCTCCGCTTCCGATCGTAGTAAATTCTATCGTTTGATAGAGGCCTCGCTGTACGGCGGGATCTCCAGCGCCATTACCCGATCGCTACGCGATTATTTATTGCCGGAAAACAGCGGCGTGCGCAAGGCGTTCCAGGATATGGAAGCGGCGCTGCGCGAGAACCGACTCACGCTGGAAGCGATTCGTGTTACCCAATCCGATCGCGATCTGTTTAAGCATTTGATCAGCGAAGCCACCGATTATGTGGCGGCGGATTATATGCGCCACGCCAATGAGCGTCGGGTTCACCTTGATCAGGCGTTGGCGTTTCGACGCGAACTGTACACATCGCGCAAACAACTGGCGGCGGAGCAGTACAAGCACGTCGATATGGCCCGTGAGTTGGGCGAACATAACGGTGCCGAAGGTTCTCTTGAGGCGGATTACCAGGCGGCGAGCGATCACCTGAATCTGGTACAAACCGCGCTGCGCCAGCAGGAAAAAATTGAACGCTACGAAGCGGATCTTGAAGAGCTGCAGATTCGACTCGAAGAGCAAAACGAAGTGGTGGCGGAAGCCGCCGAAATGCAGGACGAAAATGAAGCGCGTGCCGAAGCCGCCGAGCTGGAAGTCGATGAACTCAAAAGCCAGCTTGCGGATTACCAGCAGGCGCTGGATGTACAGCAAACGCGCGCGATTCAGTATAACCAGGCGATATCAGCGCTCGCCCGCGCTAAAGAACTTTGCCATCTGCCGGATCTAACGCCGAAAAGCGCCGCCGAATGGCTGGATACTTTCCAGGCAAAAGAGCAGGAAGCTACGGAAAAACTGCTGTCGTTGGAACAAAAAATGAGCGTGGCGCAAACCGCGCACAGCCAGTTTGAGCAGGCTTACCAGCTGGTAGCGGCGATCAACGGCCCGCTGGCGCGTAGCGAAGCCTGGGACGTGGCGCGCGAGCTGTTACGGGACGGCGTGAACCAGCGTCATCTGGCGGAACAGGTACAGCCGCTGCGGATGCGCCTGAGCGAACTGGAACAGCGGCTGCGCGAGCAGCAAGAGGCGGAACGTCTGCTGGCTGAGTTCTGTAAGCGACAGGGCAAAAATTTTGATATTGACGAACTGGAAGCGCTGCATCAGGAGCTGGAAGCCCGCATCGCGTCCTTGTCTGAGAGCGTGTCGTCAGCCAGCGAACAGCGTATGGCCTTGCGTCAGGAACAGGAACAGCTGCAATCCCGTATCCAGCATCTGATGCAACGCGCTCCTGTCTGGCTGGCGGCGCAGAATAGCCTGAACCAGCTTAGCGAACAGTGCGGCGAGGAGTTTACGTCCAGCCAGGAAGTGACCGAATACCTGCAACAGCTACTGGAGCGTGAGCGCGAAGCCATTGTCGAACGCGACGAAGTGGGCGCGCGTAAAAATGCGGTTGATGAAGAGATCGAACGTTTAAGCCAGCCGGGCGGCGCGGAAGACCAGCGTTTGAATGCGCTGGCGGAGCGTTTTGGCGGGGTACTGCTGTCGGAAATCTACGATGATGTCAGCCTTGAAGATGCGCCGTACTTTTCCGCACTGTATGGTCCGTCGCGCCATGCGATCGTCGTACCGGATTTATCGCAAATAGCCGAACAGCTTGAAGGTCTGACCGACTGCCCGGAAGATCTGTACCTGATCGAAGGCGATCCGCAGTCTTTTGATGACAGCGTATTCAGCGTTGACGAGCTGGAAAAGGCGGTGGTCGTGAAAATTGCCGACCGTCAGTGGCGTTATTCGCGTTTTCCGTCGCTGCCTATTTTTGGCCGTGCGGCGCGCGAGAACCGTATTGAAAGTCTCCATGCGGAACGGGAAGTGCTTTCCGAGCGCTTTGCCACGCTCTCGTTTGACGTGCAGAAAACCCAGCGTTTGCACCAGGCGTTCAGCCGTTTTATCGGTAGCCACCTTTCTGTTGCCTTTGAGGACGATCCGGAAGCGGAAATTCGCCGACTGAACGGGCGTCGCGTCGAGCTGGAGCGCGCGCTGGCGACGCATGAAAGCGACAACCAGCAGCAGCGCCTTCAGTTTGAGCAGGCCAAAGAGGGCGTTTCCGCGCTTAACCGTTTGCTGCCGCGGCTGAATTTATTGGCCGATGAAACGCTGGCCGATCGGGTCGATGAAATTCAGGAGCGGTTGGATGAGGCGCAGGAAGCGGCGCGATTTGTGCAGCAATATGGAAACCAGTTAGCCAAACTGGAGCCAGTAGTTTCCGTTCTGCAAAGCGATCCGGAACAGTTTGAGCAATTAAAAGAAGACTATGCATGGTCGCAGCAAATGCAGCGCGACGCGCGCCAGCAGGCTTTTGCTCTGGCTGAAGTTGTCGAACGTCGGGCGCATTTCAGCTATTCCGACTCGGCGGAAATGCTGAGCGGCAACAGCGATCTCAACGAAAAGCTGCGCCAGCGGCTGGAGCAGGCGGAAGCCGAGCGTACCCGCGCCCGCGAAGCGCTGCGCAGCCATGCCGCGCAGTTAAGTCAGTACAGCCAGGTTCTGGCCTCGCTAAAAAGCTCTTACGACACGAAAAAAGAGCTGCTTAACGATTTGCAGCGCGAATTACAGGATATTGGCGTTCGCGCCGACAGCGGGGCGGAAGAGCGCGCCCGCCAGCGTCGCGATGAACTGCACGCCCAGTTGAGCAATAACCGTTCGCGTCGCAATCAGCTTGAGAAAGCGCTCACCTTCTGCGAAGCGGAGATGGAGAACCTGACCCGTAAGCTGCGCAAGCTGGAGCGCGATTATCATGAAATGCGCGAGCAGGTTGTGACCGCGAAAGCCGGCTGGTGCGCAGTCATGCGGATGGTGAAAGACAATGGCGTGGAACGCCGTCTGCACCGTCGTGAGCTGGCTTATCTGTCGGCGGATGAACTGCGCTCCATGTCGGATAAGGCGTTGGGCGCGCTGCGCCTGGCCGTCGCGGATAACGAACATCTGCGCGACGTATTGCGTCTGTCGGAAGATCCGAAACGCCCGGAACGTAAAATCCAGTTCTTTGTGGCCGTTTACCAGCATCTGCGCGAACGTATTCGTCAGGATATTATTCGTACCGACGATCCGGTTGAAGCCATTGAACAAATGGAGATTGAACTGAGCCGTCTGACGGAAGAGCTGACATCGCGTGAGCAAAAGCTGGCGATCAGTTCCCGCAGCGTGGCAAACATCATCCGCAAGACTATCCAGCGTGAACAGAACCGTATCCGTATGCTGAACCAGGGGTTGCAAAGCGTCTCTTTTGGCCAGGTGAATAGCGTGCGGTTAAACGTCAACGTGCGTGAAACGCATGCCACCTTGCTGGATGTGCTTTCAGAACAGCAGGAGCAGCACCAGGATCTGTTTAACAGCAATCGTCTGACCTTCTCCGAAGCGCTGGCGAAACTGTACCAGCGTCTGAATCCGCAGATCGATATGGGGCAACGCACGCCGCAGACCATCGGCGAGGAGCTGCTGGACTACCGTAACTATCTGGAAATGGAAGTTGAAGTTAACCGTGGGTCCGACGGCTGGCTGCGTGCGGAATCCGGCGCGCTATCAACGGGGGAAGCTATCGGGACCGGGATGTCAATTCTGGTGATGGTGGTGCAAAGCTGGGAAGACGAAGCGCGCAGACTGCGCGGGAAAGATATTTCGCCATGTCGCCTGCTGTTCCTCGATGAAGCGGCGCGTCTGGATGCGCGCTCTATCGCCACGCTGTTTGAACTATGCGAACGTTTGCAGATGCAGCTCATCATCGCTGCGCCGGAAAACATCAGTCCGGAGAAGGGCACGACCTATAAACTGGTGCGTAAAGTGTTTCAGAATACTGAGCATGTTCATGTTGTCGGGCTGCGTGGCTTTGCGCCGCAGCTTCCGGAAACGCTTCCCGGTACGCAGACGGAAGATACGCCTTCAGAAGCGAGTTAAACACGGCAGAAACGATGAAGTGCCCGATGGCGCCTCGCTTATCAGGCAAGGCCGGATAAATCGGTTACGCCGCCATCCGGTACAACAAGTTCTGTTTTATCATTAGCCTGGGGCGGCGAAAGCCGCCTTTTTCTTTATCTGAAAAATCTCTCCGGGTAGTGCATTTTCTTTAAACTTCTTTACATTAGGTTAGGCAAAAACGTAACGAACTTTATATACTGGAGTTAAGCCTGACGAGTGAGCAGGCTGACTCGTCATACTAAACAAAAGCATTGGTTGCGGTTGACCCGCGCTGCGGGCAGCGCAGTCATGCGGAGTATGATAACGAAAACAGGGGGCAAGGGATGTTGCTTAATAAGATGTGTGGTCGTTGTCTGTCGGCAATCAGTTTATGCCTGGCCGTAACATTCGCTCCACTGTTCAATGCGCAGGCCGATGAGCCTGAAATGATACCTGGCGATAGCGCCGTTGCCGCGACGGATCAGGCTGGGCCGCAGAAGCAATCCGCCGCGACGGCGATTATGGCCGGGATTCAGCCGCTGCCGGAGGGCGTTTCAGCCGAGAAAGTCCGGGCTGATTTACAGTCGCAGCTTCCTTCCGGCTATACGCCGGTCTATATGAGCCAGCTGACATTGCTGTATGCCGCGCGCGACATGAAGCCCATGTGGGATAATCGCGATGCGGTGAAAGCCTTCCAGCAACAGTTGGCGGAGGTGGCGATTGCCGGATTCCAGCCGCAGTTTACCGCCTGGGTGGCATTGTTGACCGATCCCGCCGTAAACGGTATGGCGCGCGATGTTGTGTTGTCAGACGCCATGATGGGCTATCTCCATTTCATTGCGAATATCCCCGTCAAAGGCCAGCGCTGGTTATATAGCAACAAACCTTACGCATTGGCGACGCCGCCAGTCTCGGTGATTAACCAGTGGCAAATCGCGCTGGAAGAGGGGCAGTTGCCGATGTTTGTCGCCAGCCTGGCGCCGCAGCACCCACAGTATGCGCCCATGCATGACGCGTTGCTGAAGCTGGTGGCGGACTCTCGCCCGTGGCCGCAGTTGGCCAATACCGCGACGCTGCGCCCGGGGCAATGGAGTAACGATGTGCCTGCGCTGCGCGAAATATTACAGCGTACGGGGATGCTGGATGGCGGTCCAAAGATAGCCTTACCCGGCGATAACACTGCTGATAGCGCCGTCGTCAGCCCCTCCGCCGTGGTCGACGAAACATCGGTGGCGCAGCCGGTCGACGAACCAACGGCCCGCCGTAGTAAGCCGGCTCCGGCGGCACGCGCCTACGATCGTGAGCTGGTCGAGGCGGTAAAGCGTTTTCAGGCATGGCAAGGGCTGGGGGCGGATGGCGTTATTGGCCCGGCGACGCGTAACTGGCTTAATATGACCCCCGCGCAACGCGCAGGCGTACTGGCACTGAATATCCAACGTTTACGCCTGCTGCCAGCGGAACTCTCTACCGGTATTATGGTAAACATTCCCGCTTATTCGCTGGTCTATTATCAGAATGGCAACCAGGTGCTGGCTTCGAGGGTGATCGTCGGGCGTCCCGATCGTAAAACGCCGATGATGAGCAGCGCGCTGAATAATGTGGTGGTGAACCCGCCGTGGAACGTTCCGCCCACGCTTGCGCGTAAAGACATTTTACCGAAGGTGTGGAATGACCCAGGCTATCTGGAGCGCCATGGCTACACCGTGATGCGCGGCTGGAACAGCAAAGAAGCGATCGATCCGTGGCAGGTTGACTGGGCCACCATTACGCCATCGAATCTTCCGTTCCGTTTCCAGCAGGCGCCAGGCGCGCACAATTCGCTGGGGCGTTATAAATTTAATATGCCGAGTTCAGATGCGATCTATCTGCACGATACGCCTAACCATACTCTCTTTCAGCGTGACGCCAGGGCGTTAAGTTCCGGCTGCGTGCGGGTCAATAAGGCCTCTGAACTGGCGAATATGCTCTTGCAGGATGCTGGCTGGAACGATGCGCGGATCTCTGGCGCCCTGAAGCAAGGCGACACGCGGTATGTCAATATCCGGCAGAACATTCCAGTAAATCTTTACTATCTGACCGCCTTTGTCGGCGCAGATGGACGTATGCAATATCGTACAGATATTTACAATTACGATCTCACAGCGCGATCCAGCGCACAAATTGTGCCAAAGGTTGAACAATTAATCAGGTAAATGAAGAAGTTCTGGTAAATATGTTGTCCTAATGTTTGGCTTCAACGGGGCGTTTCGCTGTAGACCCCCGTTGTGGCTGGGGGAGGGCCATCTTGACGCGGGCTTTATCGGCAGTTAAGGTGCCTTTCGTGCGCCAGAAGTGCATATACAACAACCTTTAAGTCGACCGGGCCGTTCAGAAGTCTGTGCCAGCCGATCATGTCTGCTTAAAGGTAGAAGTGTATTAACGATAACATTGACCTGTAGACCTGATTATCATGGACAAATTTGACGCTAATCGCCGCAAGCTGCTGGCGCTTGGTGGTGTCGCTCTCGGCGCCGCCATCCTGCCCGCGCCAGCGTTTGCCACACTCTCGACCCCACGCCCGCGCATTTTGACGTTAAACAATCTCCATACCGGAGAGTCAATCAAAGCGGAGTTTTTCGATGGAAGAGCCTACATTCAGGATGAATTAGCAAAGTTAAACCATTTTTTCCGTGACTATCGCGCGAATAAAGTCCGATCAATCGATCCCCGCCTGTTTGACCAACTTTACCGACTTCAGGGGCTGTTAGGGACGCGTAAACCTGTGCAGCTCATCTCAGGCTACCGTTCTCTTGATACCAATAATGAATTACGCGCCCGTAGCAGCGGCGTAGCGAAAAAAAGCTACCATACAAAAGGGCAGGCGATGGATTTTCATATTGAGGGCGTGGCACTGAGCAATATTCGCAAAGCGGCGTTATCTATGCGCGCAGGTGGTGTAGGATATTACCCACGTAGTAACTTTGTGCATATTGATACCGGGCCGGCGCGGCACTGGTAATCAGCGAGGCTTAATCAAAGGAGCAGTATGAACTATCGTATTATTCCGGTCACCGCGTTCTCCCAGAACTGTTCATTAATCTGGTGCGAACAAACCCGGCTGGCGGCGCTGGTCGATCCGGGCGGCGACGCGGAAAAAATTAAACAGGAAGTGGACGCCAGCGGCGTGACGTTGATGCAAATTTTACTCACGCATGGGCATCTCGATCATGTCGGCGCGGCGAGTGAACTGGCGCAGCATTACGGCGTTCCTGTTATCGGTCCGGAAAAAGAAGATGAGTTCTGGCTGCAAGGACTGCCGGCGCAAAGCCGCATGTTTGGTCTGGATGAGTGTCAGCCGCTGACGCCTGATCGCTGGTTGAACGACGGCGATCGCGTCAGCGTGGGGAATGTGACGTTACAGGTGTTACATTGTCCGGGACACACGCCGGGACACGTGGTTTTCTTTGATGAACAGTCGCAACTGCTGATCTCCGGCGATGTGATTTTCAAAGGTGGCGTCGGGCGCAGCGATTTTCCTCGCGGCGATCACACCCAGTTGATTGACGCCATTAAGCGTAAATTATTGCCGCTTGGCGATGATGTGACCTTTATTCCTGGCCACGGCCCGCTCTCTACGCTCGGATACGAGCGTCTGCATAATCCCTTCCTGCAAGATGAGATGCCGGTCTGGTAAGCAGAATGAAAAAGCCTGCAATGTGCAGGCTTTTTTATCGGTCACGCCAGTCGGCAGCTTTTTACAGTACCGCGACAATGGCTTCGCACAGCGGCGCCATATTATCCGGGGTCATGCCCGCCACGTTCACGCGACCAGAAGCCACGGCATAAACGCCGAACTCTTCACGCAGACGCAGCACCTGATCTTTGGTCAGACCGCTGAATGAGAACATCCCGTTCTGCTTGATAATAAAGCTGAAGTCACGGTTCGCGCCTTTTTCCTGCAAGGTATTCACGAACAGTTGACGCATACGCTGGATACGCTGGCGCATGTCCGTCAGTTCCTGTTCCCAGATAGCGCGCAGGGCGTCATTACTCAGGATAGTCGCGACGATGGACGCGCCGTGCGCTGGCGGGTTGGAGTAGTTAGCGCGAATGGCGGATTTCATCTGGCTAAAAGCGCGATCCACGGTTTCCGCATCGGCGGCAACGAGGGTGCAGGCGCCGACGCGCTCATTATATAAGCCGAAGTTTTTGGAGTAGGAGCTGGCGACAATGAGCTCTTTATGCAGCGCGGCAAAGGCGCGCAGACCTTCCGCATCTTCTTCCAGGCCGCGGGCAAAGCCCTGGTAGGCGAAATCGAATAGCGGCAGCCACCCTTTTTCAACGGAAAGCTCAGCCAGAACCTGCCACTGTTCCAGAGTAGGGTCAATGCCGGTTGGGTTATGACAGCAACCGTGGAACAGAACCACATCGCCGGCCTGTGCTTCGCTCAGGCTGGCTTGTAGCGCTTCAAAATCCAGCGTGTGATTTTCCGCATCGTAGTAAGCGTACTCCCGAACTTCCAGGCCGGCAGCGTTAAACACGCTTTTGTGGTTCGGCCAGCTGGGGTTGCTCACCCACACCCGTTTTACCGGAGTATTTTTTGCCAAAAAGTCGGCGGCAATGCGTAACGCGCCGGTACCGCCCGGCGTTTGCGCCGTGCGTGCGCGCTTATCGTTAATCAGCGCGCTGCCTTTGCCGAACAGCAGTTCCTGAGTGCAGCGAGCAAATTCCGGAATCCCGTCAATGCCGAGATAGTTTTTCGTCGTTTCATTTTCCAGTAAATACTGCTCGGCTTTTTTAACGCTGGTGAGCACCGGTGTTTTGCCGGTTTCATCTTTATATACGCCAATGCCAAGGTTAATTTTCCCTGGACGGTCATCGGCGCGAAACAGATCGGCCAGGCCCAAAATCGGGTCGGCAGGAGCGGCGGTTATGTTCTCAAACATGACGAGGTTCCATTATAGTTACAGAAGGGAAATCCGCTATCAGGTTAACGGCAGATTTACAAAATGCCAACCGTTAGCGCTAAAAAGCCCGCCTGTTTTTGAAAGACGCACATTTTCTCTAAGAGAGATAAAAAAACAGGACCGAAGTCCTGTTTTTGAGGCATAAAACAAAGGGGTCTGCTGATCAGAACTGGTAAGTAATACCGACAGCCGCCTGATCGTCGGTGCCAACGTAGCTGGAGCTGTAGTCGTTTTCGTCCAGCAGGTTGAAACGGTAGTCAACCCATACGTTCATGTTTTTGTTGAAGTAGTAAGTCGCGCCCGCCTGAATATATTTCGCCAGATCGGCCGAGCCGTCGGCGCCGTTCAACTGCTTACCTTTACTCTGCACATACGAGATTGCCGGACGCAGGCCAAAGTCAAACTGGTACTGAGCGACCACTTCCAGGTTCTGCGTTTTGTTTGCCATTTCCACGGTATCGGTAACCGTATTTTCAACAATGCTCATATTGCGGGTTTCAGCATATACGGCAGCCAGGTAGACGTTGTTTGCATCATATTTCGCGCCAACGGCCCATGATTCTGCGCGATCGCCATTACCATCGCGATCCTGCTGATCGTTAGTACGCTTGCTGTTGCTGTACGCTGCGGTGACGCCAAAGCCGTCGAACTCATATGCCATGGTGTAACCTACGCCATCGCCATTCTGAGAGTTAATGCTGTGGTTGTCCTGATTTTTACCCTGATACTGGATACCGAAAGAGAGACCGTCCACCAGACCAAAGAAGTCAGAGTTACGGTAGGTCAACAAACCGCCAGCACGGCTGGTCATGTAGTTATCAGTATAGGCGCCGCCCCAAGTTTCGCCGGAGAAGTAGGGGGCCATATCGGTATAGGATTCAACATCGTAAACGATACCGTAGTTACGACCATAATCGATTGAACCCACTTCCGCGTATTTCAAACCCGCGAAGGCCAGACGGACCAGATTCGAGTTCTGCTGTTCGCCTTCAGCGCGGTCTGCTTTAGTACGGTATTCCCACTGACCGAAACCGGTCAGATCGGTGTTAATTTGCGTTTCCCCTTTAAAACCAATCTGGGCATAAGTCTGGTCGGCATTTTTACTATCGCCAGTCGTTGTCCATACGTGACGACCCACGGCTTTACCGTACAGATCCAGCTTATTACCATCTTTATTATAAATTTCTGCTGCGTTTGCGGTTGCAGCAGCCAGCAGGGCAGGGATCACCGCTGCCAGGATTTTGCGCTTCATCATTATTTATTACCCTCATTGGTTTTTTTATATGACACCTGCCACTGCCGTCAATAAATTCCGTCAATAAAACTTTACAGAAATATTGATGAGAGTTTGGTGTCTTTATGTGTCTGACAGGCATCTTTCCATTCAAACTAACGTTTCGCTACCGTGAAAGTGCTACAAATATAAAGATTTAGTTTCAAAAGGAAAAAATATGTAAACAAATGTTATTTTCGCGGAACTTTGTGAACAACGTCAAACTTCCCCTGAGTTCTCGCTTTGATTTGATCGTTTTTCTTTTATCGCTATGATTTTATTGTAATTATTGGCTTGTGGCACCGTTGTGCCTGAAAAAACAGCAGGCGAGCTATTTCATAAAAATAGCCATTTGGAAGTCTTGATGTCTGAAATGGTGGTTAAAAATTGTGCTATTAGAACAGAAAAATCTAATCCGCAATAAAATTAAGGATTAATTTTTATGTGTAAATATTTTCGTGAAATATACAGTAACAAGATGTGGTAATTCAGAGGGTTGTAATTAAATTTATTTACTTATTGAGAATAAAACTGACATTCAGGCGAAAAAAAGGCCAGCATAGCTGGCCTTGAGTGTGACGTAAAAATCAGAAGCTGGCGTTGCGTGGGGTCCGTGGGAACGGAATAACATCGCGCACGTTTTGCACACCTGTGACGTAAGCGATAAGGCGTTCAAAGCCCAGACCAAAGCCGGAATGCGGTACAGTACCGTAGCGACGCAAGTCGCGATACCACCAGTAATCCTCTTTATTCAGCCCCATTTCGGCCATACGGGCATCCAGCACATCCAGACGCTCTTCACGCTGGGAACCACCGATGATTTCGCCGATTCCCGGCGCCAGCACATCCATGGCCGCCACGGTTTTGCCATCTTCGTTAAGGCGCATGTAAAACGCTTTAATTTCTTTCGGATAGTTTTTCACCACTACCGGCGCTTTGAAATGCTCTTCCGCCAGATAACGTTCGTGTTCGGAAGAGAGGTCGACGCCCCAGAACACCGGGTTTTCAAATGTCTTACCACAGCGTTCCAGAATGGCGACCGCATCGGTGTAATCCACCTGAGCGAAGTCGGTAGAGACAAAACGCTCCAGACGAGCGATAGCGTCTTTATCCACGCGTTCGGCAAAGAACTTCATGTCATCCGCACGCTCTTCCAGAACCGCCTTGAAGACATATTTCAGCATGGCTTCCGCCAGACGGGCGTTGTCTTCCAGATCGGCGAATGCCACTTCCGGCTCCAGCATCCAGAACTCCGCCAGGTGGCGGCTGGTGTTAGAATTTTCCGCGCGGAAGGTCGGCCCAAAAGTATAGATTTTGGACAGCGCGCAGGCATAGGTTTCACCGTTGAGCTGGCCGGAGACGGTCAGGAATGATTCTTTGCCAAAAAAGTCTTTGTCAAAATCTACCCTGCCCTGGTCGTTACGCGGCAGGTTTTCCAGATCCAACGTTGAGACGCGGAACATTTCGCCAGCGCCTTCGGTATCGGAAGCGGTAATCAGCGGGGTAGAGACCCAAAAGAAACCCTGCTCATCGAAGAAGCGATGCAGCGCCTGCGCCAGAGTATGGCGGACGCGCGCTACCGCGCCAATCAGGTTGGTGCGCGGGCGCAGATGCGCGACTTCACGCAGATACTCAATGCTATGGCGTTTTGCCGCCATCGGGTAGGTATCCGGATCTTCCACCCAGCCTGCGACTTCTACTTTCGTGGCCTGGATTTCGAAACTTTGCCCCTGTCCCGGCGACGCGACAACCTTACCTGTTACTACCACGGAGCAGCCTGTCGTCAGGTGTAATACTTCTTCATTATAATTGGGCAGAGAATTATTAATGACAGCCTGTACAGGATCAAAGCAGGAGCCGTCATAAACGGCGAGGAAGGAGATGCCAGCTTTTGAATCTCGGCGGGTACGCACCCATCCGCGCACGGTGACTTCTTGGTCAACGGCTACGCGGCCCTGGAGTACGTCGGCTACAGGCACAACGCTCATAATATTCTCTCTAGTTAATAGTCGGAAAAAATAAACACTTGTCCACCCGAAATGGGGGTATTCCTATGTTACCTGGCATCTGCAATCAGACAAGCAGAAATCGCATCTGGAAGCAGGTTTTCAGAAAGAAACCTGTAAAAAGTTCGCACCTGCTCGCGAACCATTGAGAATTTAGGCTGGTTTTGCAAGCTTTGCGCACGTTACTCGATCAGGACGCGCATCTCTTGCTTGGCGTTTTGCATCACGACAATCGTTTTAAAAGACTTTATATTGCCTGAGGAAAAGAAAAGCTCACGGGTAAGCGCTTCATATTCCGCCATGTCACGAACATTGAGCACCAGTAAAAAGTCGAAATCGCCCGTTACGTAGTAGACCTGCTGCACCTGCGGGCAACTGACAAACCGTTGACGAGCCTCTTCCAGTAAATTGAATCGCTCGTTTTCGATCACCACCTGCACCACAATCGTGACCGGGCGTCCCACTTTGCCAGCATCAATAAGGCTGACATTGCCTTTAATTATGCCCGCCTCCTCCAGTGCCGCGATACGACGATTCACTGCCGAAGGTGAAAGATTGACCTGTTCGGCGATTTCCCGCTGAGAAAGACGATTATCGCGCTGCAATAATGTCAGAATGTTTTTATCCCAGGCGTCAAGCTTCATATCGCAAATAACCTCTTTAATGTGATGACTATCACTGTGCGCAATTTTGCCGCGTCCAGGCCGTTAAAAAAAGGTGAAAATTGCACGACGATGGGCATTTTCGCGCCATTTAACAGCAATAAGCATAGTACTATCATAATCAGTGGAATAAAGAAAAGGACGTAATAGATATTGTGCGACTCTTTTATCAGTACGTTTATTAAAGTGAGGATAACCACTACTACAGCCACAAAACGCGAGTTCTTTGCTTGTTTCTACTCAATAATTGACAAAAATATATTATTTCAATAAATAAACTTTAACAAAAGGTATCATTATGCATGAGCTTATTAAATATCAGTTTAATACACGTCGGAAAAAATATGGTACAGGAGCGGCCTTAAGTTTGCTTAACGGAAATGTTGGGCATGAGGTGTTAGCATTTCATAAAAAATTACCCAATTATGCCGTCACGCCGTTACATAATCTGGCGCATCTAAGCCGGCGGCTTGGACTAGGGTCCATCCATATTAAAGATGAGTCCTGGCGTTTTGGCCTGAATGCTTTTAAAGGTCTGGGCGGCTCTTATGCTGTAGGAAAATATCTCGCTGATAAATTGCAATGTGATATTAACTCGTTAAGTTTTGCTGCCCTTAATACTCCTGAGATTAAAGAAAAAATTAAAGATTGTGTTTTTGTTACCGCGACGGATGGCAATCATGGCCGTGGTGTGGCGTGGGCGGCGGAGCAATTAGGTCTAAAAGCCGTCGTTTATATGCCTAAGGGATCATCGTTAATCCGGGCAGAGAATATTCGTCATCATGGAGCTGAATGCACCATCACCGATCTGAACTACGATGATGCAGTGCGACTGGCCCATAGAATGGCGCAAACAAAAGGCTGGGTGCTTTTGCAGGATACAGCCTGGACAGGGTATGAAGAGATCCCAACGTGGATTATGCAAGGCTATATGACACTAGCGGTTGAAGCTTATGAGCAGCTCGCAGAAACAAACAGTCCGTTGCCAACCCATCTTATTTTACAAGCGGGGGTGGGATCGTTTGCTGGCAGTGTTATGGGTTATTTTGTTGAAAAAATGCAGGAAAATACCCCTAATATTATTGTGGTTGAGCCGCATCAGGCCAACTGTCTTTATCAATCCGCAGTTATGGATGATGGTCAACCTCACTGCGTCACTGGCGATATGGCGACGATAATGGCCGGGCTTGCGTGTGGGGAGCCGAATATTATCAGTTGGCCTATTATTCGGGACAACACCAGTTGTTTTATTTCCGCTGATGACTGTCTGGCGGCTAAGGGTATGCGTATTTCTGCCGCGCCGCGTCCAGGTACGGATACGCCTTTTATTTCCGGCGAGTCCGGAGCTATTGGCGTAGGGTTACTTTATGAGTTGATGAACAATATGCATTATCAGGATCTTGCTAATCGCTTACAGCTTGATGCCAGTGCTCATGTTCTGCTTATTAGCACCGAAGGCGATACGTCCCCAGATATTTATGAAGATATAGTCTGGAACGGACGCAGTGCTTAAACATTACGACTAAAAAATTAGATAATAAAGGTAGCATGTAAAAAATGCGTTTTTTATACGCATAATAAACCTAATGCAGGAAGCAAGACTTTATAACAATATACCATTAAAACGGCATTTAGTGAGTAAGGGATGCTCCTACCCGCTGACTTTCCAGTTTAGTGTTGTTGGCAAAATTCAGGATTACGCTGAACTGGAAAGATTATTTCTGAGACTGAACGAATTAATTTAAATCCGAGGTCATTATGTTAGAGCAACTTTCACAACTCTTTGAATTTCTATGGGGTGGCCCATTATTTTTGTGTGTCATCGGCATTGGTTTTTATTTTACAGTAC
Organism: Salmonella sp. 32010601201800023SM; assembly: GCF_017572235.1. Lineage (NCBI taxonomy): Bacteria > Pseudomonadati > Pseudomonadota > Gammaproteobacteria > Enterobacterales > Enterobacteriaceae > Salmonella > Salmonella sp. 32010601201800023SM. The sequence goes on along the minus strand of NZ_JAGEQS010000001.1, from coordinate 1,248,264 downwards.
GCCTCAAATTTTTCCAGATTATTAATTTAAAAGACATTTACCGTAATACAATTGGTACACTTGCCGGAAAAAATAAACAAAACACTACTGGCGAGGCAGCGTCTAAAAAATCCTTAAAATCAATAGAGGTGGCTGCCACTGTGCTATCCGGCTCATTAGGCGCGGGAACGATCGCAGGTGTTGCTGCGGCTATTGCGGTTGGCGGACCTGGGGCAATTTTCTGGATGTGGATCATTGCGGTCGTGGGTATGATGACCAAAATGGTTGAAGTGACGCTGGCGGTGAAATACCGAAGTAAAGGTGAGAATGGCGAATATTATGGCGGCCCAATGCATTATATTAAGAAAGGGCTCAATAAAAAATGGCATCCCCTGGCAGGATTATATGCGTTTGCATTAATGATTCTGGTTATTACGGATGCCTGTTTTGTGCAAACTAATACGATGGCGGCGGTCATTCACTATACGTTTGACATCCCAACAAGCGTCATCGGGGGATTTATTGTCATCGTAGGCGCGTTGGTTATTTTAAAAGGACTCGCCAGTCTTGGTAAATTCTGTACGATTGCACTTCCACCGATCACCATTGCCTATTTCATTGGTGCCGCTGGTGTAGTGGTATTGAATATCGAGGCTATCCCACAGGTTATAAAAAGTATTTTCTATTATGCCTTTGCCCCTGCGCCAGCAGCCGGTGGCTTTGTCGGGTCAACCATCATGATGGCCATCAGTAAAGGAGCCAGTCGCGGAATATTCACTAACGAAGCCGGCATGGGTACCTCGGCCACAGTACATGCTACTGCCAACGTGGATTACGCTTTCCGTCAGGGAATGTGGGGGGCAGTGGAAGTTTTTTTTGTCTCAATGATTACCTGTAACTTTACTGCATTTGCTGTACTTGCTTCTGGTATGTGGACAGACGCCAGTTATCAAGGTATTCAGATTATCTTTGCCGCCTTAAAAGAAACATGGCATCCGATTATTGTTCAGGTTCTCTGTCTCGGTGTGGCGTTGATTCTGTTTACTTCTTATCTTGGCTCATATATTAAATTTCGCACTTCGATAAACTATATTTTTGGCGATAAGCTAGAACGCATCATTAAATGGCTATATTTTTTGCCGCCACTGATTGCCGTTAATATGGAAATCCCGGTAATCTGGTTAATGGCTGATATTGCTGTCGGTTTTCTGGTTATCCCCAACGTAATTGCTCTGTTCTTGCTGCGTAAAGAATTTATTAGCGAATTCAATTTATTCAGAATGCGTACACAGCGGGACACTAATTCTGAAAAAACAACGCAAATTACGCACGTAAATATGTCGAAGAGTGAAGGGGAAGAATAGTCACCATCGCGGCCAGAACAGGTAAGATGGTCAGGAGAGTAACAAAGCGCCCACTTTCCGGGCGCTTCGCACAGGCATGGTTAACTTGCTTTACGCACCTGCGGGAGATCGAACGCTTTACGCAGCGCGCGCACAAACGCTTTATCATGACAGATCGTTTTACCGGGGCTGTCGGAAAGTTTAGCCACCGGCTTTCCGTTACATTCCACGAGCTTAATCACGATATTGAGCGGTTTTACCTGAGGGATATCGCAGGTCAGGCGGGTACCGATGCCGAAGCTTAACTGCACGCGAGAGGCGAAATGGCGATAGAGCTCGACCGCCTTTGGCAGATCAAGGTTATCTGAAAAGACCAGCGTTTTTGTCAGCGGATCAATCCCCAGCTTTTCATAATGGGCAATCGCCTTTTCGCCCCATGCGACAGGGTCTCCTGAGTCGTGGCGTAACCCCTGATAACGGCTGGCGAATTCAATGCCGAAATCGCGTAAAAACGCATCCATTGTAATGCAATCTGTCAATGCGATACCAAGCTGGTCCGGATATTCGTTAAGCCAGGCGGCCAACGCGGCACGCTGGCTGGTCGCCAGGTCCGGACTGATTTGTTGATGCGCCTGGAACCATTCGTGCGCCTGAGTGCCCATCGGCGTCAGCGCCAGGCGACGCGCGAGATCATAGTTGCTGGTGCCGACGAACCATGACTCCTGCTGGAGACGTTTAACTATCGCCTGCTGCACTTCACGAGAGAAACGGCGGCGGGTGCCGAAGTCCATCAGGTGGAAGCGGGACATATCGAGATTTGCGGTTAACGCAGTGAAATCAACCAGCTTACTTTCCAGCGCGTCGAGCGCCTGATCAACGCCCGCGTTTGGCGAGCGGTAGTGATGAACCAGCTCACTGATCACGGCCAGCAGCGGCACTTCCCACATAATGACTTCACGCCACGGGCCGGTTAAGCGAATATTCAGCTTGCCGTTATCGTTGGTGACACAGACTTGATCTGGGTTATAGCGAAACTCGCGTAACCAGTTCAGATAATCCGGTTTAAAAAAGGGCAGGCCGGAGAGCCACTGGAACTCGTCCTCCTGGAGGCGCAGGTGCTGCATCGCGTCCACCTGCTCGCGAATAGCATCGGCATAAATACCCAGCAGGTCGTCGCCACGGCAACGAAACTCAGCCGCTACCTGCACATCATAGTAGTGGTGAAAAACGGCTTGCTGCATATGCAACTTATAAGCATCTGTATCCAGCAACGAGTGCAGAACAGGAGAAGCGAATTGTGTCATAGGTGCGCTGTTGCGTCCTCTCACGGGAGCGTTTAGTACAATAAACAACTAAGAAAACCGCTGGAGTATACCTTGTTTAGCGATTTATTGAACCCCGATCACACCATAAGCTGTCTTTAGGGTCGAGCGCATTTCGTGCCCCATGTTATAAAAATGTAGCGATGCGACTGCTAACCCCTTGAATTTAAGGATTTCTACTGCGCTGCTACCATGCTTTGGGGCAGTGATGGGGCATAGCGGGAAAGTGCCTGGTTGAGCAGAGAAACCTGTTCTGCGCTCTTCTCTGACATCCACTTTCCATACACCTTGTAAACCATCTGTGCATCGGTATGCCCCATCTGCGTTGCTATAAAGTTTGGGTTAGCACCAGCTGATAATGACCAGCATGCATAGGTATGTCGTGACTGATACGCGTTACGGTAACGAATGCCGGCACGCTTGATTATCGGGGCCCAAATTTTATTAATGGAATTAACCGCGTAGTGATATCCTGTGCGAGGTCCACGTTTGACGCATTGAGGGCTGAATACGAACGTGCAGGGCTGAATGACAGATTGTCCATATTCCCGCAACTTCACTTCAACCTCAAACTGCCGGCCAAGGCGTGTCAACTGGGCCTGATTCCTCAGGGCATCAATAGCTGGTTGAATGAGATATATCACCCTGTCAGTACCTGCGTCGGTTTTTGGCAGGGTGAACTCATCCGTCTGGGTAAGGTTGCGCTTCACAATGATCGTCCCGGCATGCAGATCGATATCTTCCCAGGCCAGACCGCACAACTCCCCATGCCTCATTCCGGTATAGACTGCCAGTGACCAGAGATTTCTCATCTGCTGGTGTCCGCATGCCTGGATAAACCTGATGAACTCGTCTGTCGTGAGTGGATCTGGTTCCCCTTTCGCTTTCTTGAGACGGTTAATTCCGCTAAACGGGTTTTCCTTTGCATAGCCGTTATCTGTTCCAAACTGGAAGATCTCGGCCATCAGCATCATGTAATTATTCACTGTGGACGATTTCCGGCCTTTAACCTGAGTCCGGTGATCCTTCTTCATTACCTGAAAGCCCGTCAGCAACTCCTTCCTGACATACAGCAAATCCTCAGTAGTCACCGCAGAAACCATTTTGTTTTCGCCGATGAGTGGAAGCATGTTTTTTATGATAGATTCGTACCTACTCATGGTATTAGAGCTGATCTCCATTCTCTTCAGCTCGGACCATCTTTCGGTAAGCTCCAGCACAGTAATTTCCTTTCTATCCTGACCGAACCGGGCAAGGTTCGGTGAGTTTGGGAATTTTTCCACATAGTTAAAATTCCCCATCCTTATCGCAAAACAAACCGAAGAACGCAGTTCGCCAGCTATCTTGCGATTTTTTGCAGTGTCAGGGATACCAAGGTTTTCCCTGACACGTTTACCTTTATACAGAAACCAGATGCGGAGCGAACCGCCGTGGTTTTCGACGCCTGTCGGGTATGATGCATTAGCCATTAATCCCTCCTGACGTCCAGGAGCATTGACGAGTGTACTGCTTTTCATGTTGTCTTCGCACCTGGTTGATTTTTTTTCTGCGCCTCGATCCACTGATCAACGGCTTCTCTGTTGTATATGCATTCGCTCGAAGGCTTCGGATTTCCGTCTGGTGAAATGTGCAGGTACTCGCGGCCCAGCATCCAGGATTCTTTTCTGGCGCGGGTAATGGTTCCGGGCTTAAGCCCGGTAACCGCAATCAGAACTTTTTCGCTAACCCACTTGTTTGGCGTCAGTTGGATAATGTTGCTCATCGTTTTCTCCAGTGGCCCCGCAGCGGGCCATCGCTAATATTCAGTTTGCCTGTGCTGGCAGATTTCTAAGTTTCCGGACGCCGATCATTGCGGTGGCTACGTAGCTGGTGGCCCGGTTAACTACTTCAACAGGCACCTTTACGCCATCCACTACAACGGTGTAATTGGTAACGTGCTTTTGTCTGCCGTAATCGCCGAACTTTTCATGATGCGCCGCCAGTGCAACATCACATGCGCGACGGCCCAATGGCGATTGCTTACTGCGATTTATTAGGCGCATAAAACCTCCTCAGGCGGGAGGGCGTAACCCCTCCCGATGCAATTAGCCGATGTATTCCGGTTTCATATCGTCCAGGGTGACGCGGTACTTATCGTGCAGTTCGTCGCCAAGATGACGTTTAGCAGCGCCAAGCGTGCTTTCAGCTTTAGCAAACATCTCTGCGGCTTCCGGTTCGCCAGGGTTTGGAATTGAGTTGATCACTGCCTCGACTTTGTTCTGTGCATCGACCTGGTAATAGCGCTTCACTGCTTTGTTTTTTAATTCGGTGAACAGCGCAGTACCCAGCAACGCTTTCTGTGATTCTATATCCGCACGGATTGCTTTTGCCTGATCAACGGAACTTGCTGTATCAATGCGTTCGCGAAGATCGTCGGCAACAGCATCAACGTTAGCTGCCGACTCCTGCGCGCTGGTCCTGGTGCTAACCTCGCTGGTGATTTCCTGTACGCTCATGCGCTGGACTGGAGCAGGGTTAATCTCGCGTTCTTCTCGTTGCTCAACCTCATCAGGGCTGTACACGCCGAGGATCACTTCCGGGCAGTACAGGCGAGCCCAATATTTAACGCCCAGATAGGCAATTTGCTGTTTAGGGTTTGAAACCCATAGCGGAGAATTGCGGGTAACAACGCCGGAGAGGTAAAGAGGTTCTCCCCAGGTGATTTCAGATTCACCTCGCAGAATGGCACCAACCTGAACGAACAGGCCGATCTCGTCCTCATCTGTCCAGCCACGAACGCGCTCAGTGACGGTGTACTTCCCATTTTTACCGTTTTTATCGCGTGTGATTTCCTGTGTCCTGGTGCAGCGCTCCCAGTCACCCCCATAGCGGTAATGAAAACGGCCATGAATGGCACTGGAGCTTGCGATTACTGCGTTGACCAGTTGTGCCTCGTAACCAAGAACACCGTTAACCAGGTGTGTTTTCTGAGCCACAGCGTAAGGGTTCATGCCCCATTGCATAGCCTGCATGACGATAGCCATACAGTCGGCTGGTTTCCCTGCAAGGTGTGCCGGTACCGTCACCTGTGAGTCTGCCATCAGGTTAGCGAAAGCTGTTAACTGACCCAGTGCCTGAACGTTAAAAATTGCGTTACTGGCAGAAATGGTGTTTGGTGCCTGCTGCTCAGTGGTAACAATATTTGTGTTTTCCATGATTTTCCCCTTATGCCTGTACGCGCAACGCTTCAAGGCGGCGCACATCAAAATCGTTCAGTTCGTCGGTGTAGTCTTCTGTGATAGGCGCTGACCATTCACCAGTGTCGAAGCCGTTTGCTATCTCTCGCATTGTTTTGCGGTATTCCAGCATGCCAAGTTCCAGCAACTCGGTAGACGCCTCAATGATGGCGACCCAGTGGTAGTTCTCGTCTTTGTTGACGAAAATCCAGAAAAACTGGTCCAGCGCCGCAGTTTCGCAGTACATGGCCGCGCTCAGGTGATAGTCCCGATCGATGATTTCCCGGTGCAACTTCGCACGCAGGCCTTCCTGCTTGATGTTCCACATGCTGATAGTTTTCAGGTCGGCGCCAATGCGCAGGCCGCCCATATCGAGCTCAAGGTCAGGGCGTACCCGAACTTCCAACCCGGTTTCCTCATCAATCCCAAAATAGCTAACCTCGACAGCGCGGCTTGGGTGAGTCAGCAATTTGCCGGCGGTCGGGTGCTCCAGCAGGGCTTTCTGAATGTTCAGCGCGGTGCTGAGCTGTTGGCGGGTGACCAGCACTTTCCCTTCGGTGTTCTCCCGCCACGCATCCAGCAATTCGTCGGCGAATACCACTGCCGGGTTGACTGATTTCACGGCCTGAATCAGATCGGCCTTCGTGCCAGAGACTTTCAACGGCGACGATTTTTGCGCTTCCTGAGCGACCAGGTCAGGGTTGATTATTGCCAGTTGCTCCAGCAGCGCGTCACGGCTGCCGCTGGTTTTAACCGGCGCGGGCAGGGTGGCGTTGTACTCTTTGATGCAGGCTTTCATCGCCGTGGCTGTATGTTTGGTGCCGTTTTCAATGCGCTGGAATTCTTCGGGAAGCTGCTCATACGATGCATAGGTTTCATCTACCGAAGCTCCAAGCGGCATCTGCGACGGCAGGGTGGCGTTGTACTCTTCCAGCAGCGCTTTGATATCGTCAGCACTCAGCAGCGCTGGCAGGCTGGCGTTGTGCGCGTCGATGAACTCGCGCAGGGTGGCGGTGGTGGTGAAAGCACCCTCAGGGATCTCCGGCTCTACGCTGAACTCCGCTTCGAGGTTTTCCGGCTGTAGAGCCAGAACATGTACCAGGTTGCCCATATCAAGCACTGGAGAGCGCTCTTTGACGATAGTCTTCTCTACGTGACGCGCGTTAAAGTACATCAGCGACACGCGAGCATCTTTCACCTGAGTTGAGCTGATCCCGTTGGCGGCGTGGTAAACCTCGTTTGGTACACCTTCATAGCGGCCCGGCTCGAAGTATTCCGGCCAGGCTGCTTCTGGCTCTTCTTGTTGCGATTCCGGTACGTTTTGTTGCGCCTCAGGTTCAGATTGGCTCACAGAATCGTTGTTCTGGTGCGTCTCAGCCTGATTCTGGTTCTCTACGGTAACTGCTTCTTTACCAGTACCCAGATCGCCTTCGCCTGCCTGCACCGCATCACCAGCCTGTTTTTCATCACTGTCAGCTTCTTGAACCTGCACATTGCTGGTGATCTCCGGATTCGTTTCTGTGCCATGAGTTGATGAGTTCTGCATTAAAGCGGACACGTCGAAAATACCGTTGCCAACATTTTTAACCAGTTCAGGTTCGGTGGTCGGCTGGCTTGTCCCGGTCTTCACCCATTTTGGGTCGTTCGGGTCGCTGATGCCCTCGACGTATTCACCGCGTGCGGCTGCCAGTTGTTTACCAACATCAACCGGGCTTTTGGGTGGAATGTTTTTACGTGCTTCGTACAGTTCTGCCCGTATTTTCTGGTAGCCTGCTTCTGTCTGGCTTACAGGTGGCTCATTCTCCAGCGGCTGCGGGTCCGGATGATGTTCAGTTGTGTCCTGTTCCACTGCTTCAGGCGTTGCTGGTTCATCTGCCAGTTCGCCTGCCGGTTGTGGTTTTTCTTCATCACACTGAAATCTCCCTGCCTCAATATCCCGCAGACATTTACCCGCCTGACGAAGCCTTGCCGCATTTTCTTCATGGGTTGTTGGGGTGTTATCAGGCGCATATTCGTACCAGTCCGGATCGCGAACACCATGAACGGCAAGAAAGCTTTCGCACCACGTCCGGCGAAGATCAGGATTACCGTTATGTACGGCCTTTGGCGCTTTGCGTACCAGGTCAATAATGGTCTGTCGGTCGTAGCCTTTGATGTCGGGGATAATGCCCACTGTCATCGACATTCGCTTCCAGTCTTCCCGGTCTTCGGCGATGATACGTTTTGCAAAATCCATTGCAGGACGCAGGTTATTCAGATCCAGCTCCTCACAGAAACCACAGGCGAGCTCATAGTTAATCGTTCTGTGTGTCGGTTTTTCGCTACGGCGTGGACGCTCTGGCTTATTTACGTCGTCGACAATTACTTTATGTGGCCCGGTTTTTTTAACGGGTGCAGGTTTATTCTTCAGGCGTTCAGCCCATTCCTTAACCAGCAGGCCGCGGTTAATGTGTTCAGCACTGAACCATTCCTTAAAAAACTTAATAGTGGTGCATAACTCAGGCACTTTTCCATCGACAGGAAATACCTGTTTATACGCATTCACTGCTTTGTGAATATCGTGCTCGATAGCTTTTTTGAACGGCTCTACATTTTCTGCGGCGAGTATCAGGTTCTGGACATATGAATTATCGGTGTCCATTTCGAGACGTAGAATTTCTTTTTTCTGGGAGGCGTCGACGTGATAAAGATACTCACCTTCACCTATGTGCTGAGCAAGAACGCGGTGACGGAGGGGCATAGTTGCGACAACAGTCAGCTCGGGGGCTGGGGCTTTTGCCGGGGAAGGGCTGTTGCTTTCGTTACCAAAATTTTCGTTGTGGTCTTCCAGCACTTCGCCTGTTTCGGTATCAACACCGTCGACGATATGCTGGCGCGCCGCGGCGGCGGCTTCAGATGATGGCAGGGTGACGCCGGGGATTTGCGTCCAGGTCATATTGTCTTTAGCGAGTTGATAGTAATCGCAGAAAGTGAGGCTCAGTTCGCCTTCCGGCGGCAGCTCGTTAACGACAGGGAAATTAGTAGCGACAGCTTTGAAATAATCTTTCAGCTTCGCACCGGATTTAATCAGAAGATAATCCAGTGTTGCATTTGCCGCTTCAAAATCATCACTGCACCAGAGTACAGCGTCTTTCTGGCCTGATGATTTCTTTGCTTTGCGGACTAAAAATACAGGATTAGTTCCACTCATTGTTTTGTCCTCAATTCGTGTAGAATGGAGGTGCCTTAACAGCACCCCGATATATCTGGTTGTTAGGTCCGGTTCGCTTTGGTCGGTTGGACCGGACAGGGCACGCCCGCTTCGGTGGGCGTTTTCTTAATGGATGGTCTGATAAAATTTTTCTGAGTAATCAATCTTGTAACTTCGGTAATTACCAAACCCTGCTTGTTCTCCATCACTTACCTTGACTGTGAGCAGCGAAATGGCTTCTACAGCACAATGAGGACAGTCGAACTTTCCGAGTACATATCCACCGTCGAGAATCACAGTAGTTTCGCCAGTTGAATTTGAGTGAATAACGCCTGAGACTCTCTTTTCGCAATTGAATAAAGCAATGCTCTTATTAACTGCTTTCAGGTTCATTTCGATTTTTACGATTTCCATAATTTCTCCAGTCTTAAATTCAGGGTGTATGAAGCCACGCCAAATTAATGGCGAATTTTTCATTTCATATTTCGGATCTACTATTTAACTTTCGTGCGCCATCTGGTCGTATTCAGCACACTGCCTGGAACAATATTCCTTTTCTTTGCGCGCCAGTTGCGAGCCGTTGCGATAGAGAAGTGTGTTTTTTACTTCTTTGCCTTCATCAATGGATTTGCGGCAGTAACCGCATTGTTTAAGCATCCGGATCTCCTTTCTGCGCCAGCAGGTAGCAGAGGCGGCGGATTAAAACCTCAATCCGGTTGAGCGGGACGGCCTGCTGTCGAGCTGGTTTACGTGCGAAATCAATCATTCTCATCCTCGTGCCTTATCGCCGGCCAGCGGAACGTTTATCACCTTCTGCGCGTTAACTTTTCCACCTCATTCCGGTCTTCGTATGCCCCGGACGGCTACTTCGTGGGCGTCCTGCCTGGGTGGTCGTGTTGATGGAGTAATTAAACACAATGTTTATTTCTATGTCAACATAATGAGTGGTTTTATATAAACAAAAAGTTTATTTTGTTGTGAGGGTTGGTGCAGGTAGTATGTTTTTAGGTCTATTGTATGGTTATAAAACCATCAAAGAGGGCGTTGTTATGGGTTTAGGAATGGATATGGAACGGGATGAGCTATTGGAAGATCGTGCAGCTTTCATCGCTGGCGAGATTGGCGGCGCTGTGGTCGAATTGATAATCGACGGCGTAGTGATTAACCGTGATGCGATCGTTGAACGTCTGGAGGAGAAGCGGAGGAGAGTCGGGAACGTTATTCACAAAGGTGTATTGCGGGACGCGGCTGCTATGGTGAGGAAAGGGCAATAAAAAACCCGGCTCGGTGGCCGGGTATGATTTAGGAGTGTGATTTTTTTCCTAATGTATGCATGAAGTCTATTACATGCAAAATGCTTGAGCTAAAGCTTGGTATTTTTTTGATTCCACCAAAAGCAACTTTTGTCAGGATCGCTACTATGGAAAGAAGTATGGCAATAGCGGCGAAACATATTGATATCACTGGATGACGCTTCATGTTAACCGACACGACGGAGTCCATAACATCCTGAAAGCTAACCTTGTCACCTTTGTTGATTAACTGGTTTGATGGGGCCGGGTGTTTTTCCTTTGTGAGCAACAATACGATAGGGGCAAGGAGGCATACAGTAGGAAAAAACCACCATTTTCCGGCACCTAGATATGAAAAATAAGCCATATCCTTCATTTTGCTTGGGGCAGTATCGTCATTAAGGTAATCAATTGTAATTTTTGACAGTTTCTCTTTTTCATCGAGAGCAGTCGCCCGGCATGTATACCAGTATGCATAAAGAATAAGCGTTGCCGCTACGGCTATAACCATCATTCTCTTCTCATCCTCTCTCGCTCTTTATACTTTTTCCAAGCTGAGGCTACCTTATCATCTAGATCTCGCTCTCTACCACTAAATTTAGTCCAAGTATGTAAGCAATAAAAGGGGAAAGAAAATATAGATATAACAACAAAGTACGCAAGAGTAGGGGATTTATCGTAAATTGATTCCCATAAAAGCCTTACCTGTTTAAGACCCTCAGGTATCCAACTTAAGTCCATTTATCCCCTCACTGCCAGTTATCATAAATCAGTCCGTATCCCCTTTAATCCGCCGCCCCATATACTTCGCGTACAGTTCGTCGAGCTCCTTCAGGCGCAGGGATACGATTCGCAACATGTTCTGTTGTTCTTCTTCGTTTGGTAGTTGATTATAGAGTTCCAATAGTCTCCGTTCGTCGTGTCTCAAACCGTCCTTAGCATCCACGTCCTGACCTAGAACCCACTCAAGACTTACGCCTAGCGCATCGGCAAGTTTTATTGCTGAGCTTTTTCCGATCGCTCCTCTGACAAACCAGTTGTTGACTGATTGTGCGCTCACACCACAGATTCTCGCTATATCCGCTTTGGATATGCGCTTCTTCTCAATGATCTCATTTAACCGCCGAACCTGCGGATTGTCAGTTTGGTGCGTGTTTTTTCTCATATATCGAAATTCTAAACTAAAAGTTTATCTCCTCAACATTCATAATGTTGACTTTATATTAAACATAATGTTTAATTTTGTTTGTAGCTTCTAAGGAGTGGTTTATGAACGCATTAGAAAAAGCCATACAAGTTGCCGGCAATTCTTCAAAGCTGGCAGAAAAGCTCGGTGTTTCGTCAATGACAATTAGTCACTGGAAAAAACGTTACGGTGGTGTTGTACCTAAAGGCCGAGTTTTCCCTATTTTTCATGTAACTGGCATCACCCCACACGAACTTCGCCCTGACATGTATCCAAACCCAACAGATGGATTACCAAACCAAGAGGCATCAGCCAAACAACCATAGAGGATATTTACCCATGGAGAACGCAATTGCACGAAAGTTAGACCCACCAGAAATCAACCCGATTGAGATAGAGAGTGTCCTGCTCAACCGGCTTGCATCAGTAGGGCAGAAATCATACGCCGAGCATATGGGCATCAGCGAGTCGACAGTCAGCAGGCGTAAAGCTGAGGGATATTTCTGCAACATGGCGAAAGAGCTGGCTTTTCTTGGGATTCAGGCCGCGCCACCGGAAGCGGTACTGGTATCCAGAAACTATCTCACAGCCGTAGAGATTCTCGCTGATGCCGGGCTAAAGGCTGAACGAGCCAGGCCGGATGCGCTGGGGTGGGACTGAAAATGGCAGCAACCAAAAAGGCGAAAGCCGCGGTGCTCGAACACCAACGGCTTTCTGGTGGAATTAACTGGATCAATTCACAGGAGTAATTATGGCAAACACTGCCGAAGTAATCAATTTTCCTGTGCCTGACGTGGCACCTAAGGAGCCGCGCGTGGCAGATCTCGATGATGGCTATACGCGCCTGGCAAATGAACTTCTGGATGCCGTGATGTGTTCTGGTTTGCCGGAGACTGAGCTGTGCATCCTGATGGCCGTATGGCGCAAAACGTATGGATACAACAAGAAAATGGACTGGATCAGCAACGAGCAGCTAGAGGAGATGATTCAGAAGCATCATACCCATTGCTCGACAGCAAAAAACAGTCTGATCAGGAAGAAGGTACTGATTCAGGAAGGCCGCAGGGTTGGTATGAATATCCATATTTCCGAGTGGCAAACTAAAAATAACGGATTCTGCAAAACATTAGCCAAACCTGCTAAGAAAACCTTAGCGGAAGTTGCTAACGCACCTAAGCAGAAGTTGCTAACCACAAAAGACAAACTAACAAAAGACAATATTAAAAGATCTACGTCCGAGAATTCTGACGAATCCTCTGACAATCCAGGAAAGAAACCTCATGTTCTAAAACCCGAAGCGGCGATTCAGAGAGGCAACAAGTGGGGAACTGCTGAAGACCTAACTGCTGCCGAGTGGATGTTTGACCTGATAAAAACCATTTCTCCATCAGCCAGAAAACCTAACCTGGCAGGATGGGCTAACGATATACGCCTGATGCGTGAATGTGACGGACGAACACATCGCGACATGTGCGTGCTGTTTCGCTGGGCGTGCCATGACAGCTTCTGGGCTGGCAACGTCATTAGCCCGGCAAAGCTCCGCGAAAAGTGGACTCAACTCGATATCAACCGCAACAAGCAACAGACTGGCACAACTGCCTCTAAGCCAAAACTTGACCTGAATAACACTGACTGGATTTACGGAGTGGAGCTATGAAAAACATTGCTGCGCAGATGGTTAATTTTGACCGTGAGCAGATGCGCCGTATTGCCAACAACATGCCGGAACAGCATGACGATAAGCCGCAAGTTGAGCAGGTCGCTAAGGTCATCAACAACGTGTTTAGCCAGCTTATGGCCGCGTTCCCTGCTACCACGGCTAATCGCAGCCAGGCCGAGATGAACGAAATCCGGCGCCAGTGGGTTCTGGCTTTCCGTGAGAACGACATCACCACCATGGAGCAAGTTGCGGCCGGAATGCGTGTCGCCCGCCGTCAGGAACGTCCGTTTCTTCCGTCTCCAGGCCAGTTCGTCGCATGGTGTAAGGCTGAATTGGCAACTGCTGCCGGGCTTCCTGATGCCAATGAACTGGTCGATATGGTTTACCAGTATTGCCGCACGCGTGGTTTATACCCGGATGCAGAATCATATCCATGGGAATCCAAAGCCCATTACTGGCTTGTCACCACACTGTACTCAAACATGCGAGCTAACGCTCTTAGTGATACCGAGTTGCGCCGCAAGGCAGTCGAAGAACTCAACCACATGGTTACCAGGATAAACCGTGGAGAGGTGATCCCGGAGCCAGTTAAGCAGCTTCCTGTTCTTGGTGGCAGACCACTAAACCGCGCGCAAAACCTCGCGAAGATTGCAGAAATTCGGGCCAAATTCGGACTAAAGGGAGTCAGATCATGATAACTGCATTAGATATTGAAAAAGTAATCACCGATAAAGGGCCAATGAGCAACATCAAAGGTCCGCTTATCAGCAGTCAGCGCTACCTCGACAAGGCAAAGGTAAACGACAGAGCGGCAAGATTTAAGCGTTTTATCGTATCTGTTTACCCGATAGTTCTGCGTGGGCAGCAATACACCATCCTGATGGATGGCCACCACAACTACGCGGCGGCAAAACTTGCTGGCATAGAACCTGATTACCGACCAATCACCAAAAAGGTGCAGCGTATTCTCGGTGAGATGTCAGGGCGCGAGCGCGAGGCATTCTTCATCAACAACGTTACAGACAGCAACTACTACTTTGTTGAAACAGGCGAAGTGGTTCATGAGTTGGTTATGCCTGACACGTCCTGCAAATTCCAGGCGCACGCAGGTAACCAATGGATTTTTGGCGGTGCAGCATGAACATCGACAAACAGGCGCTGTGCATTGAAAACGCATTTGATATCGCAAATCAACTGTATGAACTCGCTAACAATGAAATTGAGTGTGATTTGTTCGCTGTAACCTCAACCAACGAAAACGGCACAGAAATAGAATTTGAACGACCAATAACTGATTTGGCACTGGAAGCCCCCAGCACGATTAATGCACTACTGAATAGACTGGAAGCCGCAGAGAAGCACATAGAGGCCTGGGGAGTTAAGTACATCCCGCTTTCTGGCAACTCTCCGGTAATTCCGGGTGGCTGGATAAGCTGTAGTGAGCGAATGCCTGATATTCAGACCGATGTGTTGATAGCCACTGTGTATGACAATGTTCTGCAAGCGCTATTAATTGCTGACCGGTTTATCGATCCATCGGGAATGGATTTTCATCTGGATGAGGTGATCGGATAGATGCCACTGCCAAACGCGCCGCAGCAGGATATCCTGATGAAATCCAGCAGTTAAGTTCACGCTGGCCAAGTACTAAAATTTAGTAAGAGGGCTATGATAAAATCATGGCTCTCAACAGATGGTTCTAGCAAATTCGAAATGACAAACCCAGACCACATAAAGCTACCAACGGTTAAGCAGTTAATAGCTGTTGCTAAGGAACGCAATATCCCATTAACAGAAGCACAGGCTAAGGCGCTGCTTAAGCGCTGGAAGGTCGACATCGAAAGAAAATCCATTCCTGAGAGTGCAATCCCAGGGAATATGGAAATATTTGAACGCTATGTCGATCCGGGGTTTGTTGTGACAAATTCTTTTTCCAAAACAGCATATTCCATCCCACACAGAAAGAAGAAAGGTGATGTATGACAGCCAGAAACATTGCAAGGCTACCTCAGGAAGAACGCGACAGGACTAACGTTGACCTTGCTGCCTCCGGAGTGGCCTACAAAGAACGTCTGAACATGCCGGTTGTAGCTGAGCAGGTAGCGAGAGAGCAACCAGAACACTGCGAGAGTATTTTATGTAAAGAGTCAGATACTATCGAGGGAAAAGCTTTGAGTGACTAAAAGCGAATAACCCTGTTTATAAAAAGGAAAGGAATAAATGAAGTTTTTGTGTACGTTACTTTTGATAGTCAGTTGTTCTGTTTTTGCGGATAGCAACTCTGATGTAATAGATTTTAAACGAATGACTGAGTCGACATGTTTCAATCCGGCAAACCATGAAGCACAAGAGCTTTGTGAGAAGTCTATTAAGATTATGCTTCTTAATGCTACAGGTATCGGATATTCAGAAGCAGCCTGCACCGCGAAGGCGTTAAAAGACAAGGATAAATGCAAAAAAACTAGCGAAGAGTATATGAAATTAATGAGGTACGGTTTTACTTATAAATAATTTCAAGTTACTTTTACAAGCCCGCCTTGTGCGGGTTATTTATTGCCTGAATTGTGTTTCAGCAGGAAGGGGGCATAAGGGCGAAATGGTAGTGGTTTGGAAACAGTCTAAATGGCAGGGGAATAGGTGGTTTTTCTCAGGTTGAGAACGCCGCTGATCTCCCTGCTAACCACCTGCCGCGTCTGCAACATCACATTAACCATAAGTGGTTGGAGATAATTCCGGTGACTATGAACATATGCTGTGCAGATGAAAGAAACATTCTTTTATCCGATCAGAAATCATCCTTAAACAAAAAAGCGTTAAGAGTATTAAGGGGGACATTAACGCCCAATTTGTATGACAGTTTGGGCGTGAATATTGGAAGAATTAATCAAGTGAAGTATCGTTAAGTTCAAGCTCAAAAGTCCCACCCTTGCGTGGCATGACTTGATCAACCATTTTAATAAACCTGTTCCATCCGTACCCATTGGCGATGGCTAATCGCTGAACCATAATTAAAGAATGCAAATGCTGGGATAGCATAGGGTTGCCGACATCATCAGTAAGCCATTGATGCATTTTGTTTTTTCGCTGTCCATTCATTTGTTTTGGTGTTTTTTTCTCAAGCTCCTGAAGAATAGCGTCGCCGAGACGTTCATACACAAGATCCCTAGTGTAATGGGCAACTACGCTAAACCGATTCTTACTCATACCAGCCCAAGGCCAATTTTTCAGCTTGTAAATATTTTCGTAAAACTCGTCAGGAAATTTTTTAGCCCACGCAGAAAGTTCCTTACTGATTATTTTGTCTAAATAGGCTTGTAAAGCATCTTTAGGACGAATTTCTTGATAGCCTGTCGCCTCATCAACTAGGGCGATAATACCAACTTTTGCAAGTGAACGGACTAAGATTTCTGCTTTTTGAGCTGTATCCATCTGGTTTGCTTTTAGCGCACCATCCTGTCTGGCTTTTAAATAAGCATCGCATACCAGAGGAAGTATTGAAGCATCATACCCCTCAAGCTCAGATCCTGAATTGTCTAAATATCGCTCTCGTTTGATCACCCCCATAAGTTCTTGATTAATATATGGAATAAGGTTAGCGGCATCCATAAACGCAGGTAGTATGATCTCACCATCCAGCGTGGCTCTCACGCCTCGACTTGGTCGCCCTAATGCTTTAAAAACGGATGATTGAGATATTATTCGCTTCCCATTGCTGAGTACAGCTACCTCCAGTTCAGTGTCATTGATTTTTAGAACACCTTCGAGCTGGGTAGAGGGAAGGTTAGTTTTGATCCTTTGCCAGCGCTTGTTGGCCGCAAACTGAGCAACTTCTTTACGTTCATCTGCAGTCATTTTTTCTGCACGAGCTTTTCCACCCTTAGCTTGTGGGGATTCATCTTCAATGGACATAATGGACTCCTTGGATAATTGATGAAGTAATTATCGTTTGAGAAAAATTTATCAGCAAGCATTATTGCAATTTTTGCTTGCTTGTTATCTAGCGGATGACCCTGATGAATGAGGTACTGGTGCGCGCCAGTTTGCCCGAGCTTTGCCAGTCAAAAGAAATCGCTGCCTGAAAACACCATAGTATTCAACCCGCTACGGCGGGTTTATTTTTAACCTGCTGACATAATAATTAGCAATTAGTGCTATTAAACCGTTGATCATTTTTCCGTACAGGTATACTGTATAAAAATACAGTGCATGCAATGGGGGCTACTATGAAAATTGAATTAACCATTGATCGCACAAAGAAACTTCCCGAAGGCGCGGAAGCGGCACTTGAGAAAGAACTGCTTAAGAGGCTCAATAATCAGTATGAAGGTTGCAGCTTGGTTATTCGTCGCGCCGGGTCTGACGGCCTAAGCGTTTATGGCGCTGAAAAGGACGACAAAAAGAAAGTTGAAAAAATCCTCCAGGAGACCTGGGAGAGCGCTGACGACTGGTTTTATTAACATTGCGCTTAATGCTGGCGCGCATTTTTCAGAATACCGCAATTTGCGTATCCCTTTGATGCTGCTGCCGACAATTTTTAACCGCGTCTGTACATCGCCTGAAGGGAGAACAAAAATTGAGTAATTCAGCTTTGCAAAAATCAGAAGATAGCTGGTATGACATTGTAAGAAGATCTGATGGCTGCGTAGTGTTTAGCTTTCCATCATCAGGCAGGCATCTTATCTATCGTGTAAATGGCATGGTATCTATGCGTCCTTTGCTGGATGATGAAGAAGTTTTTACTCCCAACGGTTTTATGCATTTTATTCGCCGTCTCGGCTACCGGGTAACACCACCTTCTGATAATATGAAATCAACGGCCTGAACAACCGTTAACCTTCTGCGCCACGGAGAATACCATGGCGCACGAATTACAACTCATCAAGCAGTCATCTGGAATTCTGATCCCCGCAACGCCGGAGACCAGTGATATTCTGCAATCAAAAATCAAACTCGGCGCCGTGCTGGTGGCTGAGTTCCGTCAGGTGAGGAATCCTGCATTCCATCGCCGCTTTTTCGCGTTGCTTAATCTTGGGTTTGAATACTGGGAACCCACCGGCGGCGCCATTTCTGCCAATGAGCGCAAACTGGTAAACGGTTATGCAAAGTTTCTCGCTGCATATGGCGGGAATGAAAGCGCATTACTGGATGCGGCTGAACAGTATCTGGAACAGATTGCAAACCGCCGGGTAACAAACGGAATTAGCCTCTGTAAATCTTTCGATGCATACCGCGCATGGGTGACGGTTGAGGCTGGTCACTATGACGCCATCCAGTTACCGGACGGCACCCTTCGCAAACATCCCCGCAGCATCGCTTTTTCCAGCATGGATGAGGTCGAATTTCAGCAGTTGTATAAATCCGCGCTTGATGTTCTCTGGCGCTGGATTTTATCACGTACATTCCGTACTCAGCGCGAGGCCGAGAACGCCGCCGCCCAGCTCATGAGCTTTGCGGGGTGATGGCGATGAAATACTCCTGGTTCCATCATCACGACTGCACAACCGAGCAGGCCGACACGCTGATATCGGATTATCAGAAGCGGGGCGTAAGGACAGAAAAGAGCCTGAACCCTGACTTCATTACCTGGACTGTCAGCGCGAAATTACCTGAATATGCACACCGGGTGCGGACGCCAAAATCCTTACGCCAAAAGGTCTGGGGGTGAACATGGCTAAATTACCGCGCCGTAAGTGCGCAAACAAAGAATGCCGCCAGTGGTTTCACCCGATACGCGAGGGGCAGATCGTTTGCTCGTACCAGTGCGCCAGCGCCGTCGGCAAAGAACAGACCAGAAAAGCTCGCGAAGCCGCGCAACGTAAGGCGCAATCCCTTCAGCGCGCCGCTGAGAAAAAAGAACGCGCCGCCTGGCGCCAGCGGAAAGCCGCGGTTAAGCCGCTGAAGCACTGGATTGACTTGACGCAGCGCGCCGTAAATGACATTTGCCGCGAAACCGAACTGGCAGAAGGACTCGGTTGCATCTCCTGTGGAACGAAGACGGCGTTCGCATGGCATGCAGGCCATTACAGGACTACGGCCGCCGCGGGGCATCTGCGCTTCACTCGCTTCAACATCCATCTTCAGTGTGATGTCTGCAACGTCTACAAATCAGGGAACATCGAAGCATATCGTGCCGCGCTGGTTGAGCGTTACGGGGAGGCGGCGGTGCTGGCACTCGAGAACAATAACACCCCGCACCGCTGGACGGTCGAGGAGCTGAAGGAAATCAGGCTCGCGGCACTGGCGGATCTGCGTGCGCTAAAAAAGCTGGAGGCCGCATGAAACCAGAACTGATCGAGATACTCCGCATGCGCTGGTTACGTCTCCGAATTTATCGATACCGGGGATCTTTTCCTGTGGCATACCGCATTCTTCGTAATTACGTCCGCATTGAAGCAAAACGGGAGCATCGAAATGAATCTTGAGTCCTTACCGAAATATTTTTCACCTAAATCCATGATGCCCGGCGCAGTACCATGCGGAATAACGTCTGATACGCTGACTATTACTGACGTAATGGCATCCCTCGGGCTACTTACTGCAAAAGCCGCAGTGGGTATTGAATTGTATCTTGCAAAAGCTGGGGTTTTATCTTCTGAAAATATCATCGCCTATATCAGGCTATTAGCAGAGCAGCGTGCAGAACGGCATGGGGCATTACGGAAAATGGAAGAGGGTAAGCGTTCAAAATTTCTCGACACTATGGCGCGTTATGTATTTCGCGATTATTCCCTCAGCGCGGCCAGCCTGGTGACGTGCAGTAGCTGTCATGGTGCTAAATTAATTGATGCTGAGGTTTTCACGAACAAGGTTACCTACCCGGATGGTAAGCCACCAAAATGGGTAAAAGATACGAAAGGTATTTCTCCGTCCGACTGGGAGGTGTGGAAATCAGTTCGTGAGCAGGTGCGCGTAGTGTGTAAGGCGTGTGATGGCAAAGGCCATGTGAAAAATGAATGTCGTTGCCGGGGACGCGGAGAAATTCTCGATAAGAAAAAATCTGAGTTGCAGGGCGTGCCGGTTTATAAAAAATGCCCAAGATGCAAGGGAAGAGGCTACCCACGTCTCAAAGATACCGAGATTTTTAAAGCACTAGGAGTAACGGAAATGGTATGGCGGTACAACTATAAACTGTTTTTCGATCGGCTGGTGGAGCATTGCCATATTGAGGAATCGTATGCAGAAAAGGTTCTGGGAAACGTGACTCGATGACCAAAATAATTTAGCTATTGCAAACTTAACGGAAAATGGCTAACCTGATTCCAACGATGGGTTATTATGCCTGTGATGTTACAAGAATTAAGAACCTCGCCTCGGCGGGGTTTTCTTTTATGGATTCCCGACGCCAATAAGACAAAGTGCGGGGAGTGATGCGGAGTCTACATGTTCCAGCCGACCGCAAAGCTCACACAGGCAGGACCACAATCTGATACCGCGATAGCTTTTGCTGATCGCGCCGGAGCGGTAACCGGCAACAATTTAAGCCTCGGTGATTGCCGGGGCTTTTCTGTTTGTGCCGTCCGGAATAATCCCTCTGAGTTTTGTCGTTAATCCACCGGGCGGCCTTCCTACTTCACACTGCGCCATCCGAGCTATCGGAGGTGAGGCTTATGAAAATGCACAACGATCCCCATTCAATGGACTCACAATCTATTTTTGCTGGCTCACAATTACTGCCAATGGAAAAAACTTCTCATTTGGCTCTGAGCGTCGGATTTCGCTCTCACTTAGCGTGAGTCCACGTCCGATTTCAGTTGCAGTTATTGTGAGCCAAAATTTGCGCTGATTGCGAGTCTGACTTTTTTCGATTGTGAGTCGTTACAGATAGCCGCCGGGCCAGACACCACAACGGTACCAGGTGGCGTTATGTGCTAGAAACCGAAATTCTTGAACATCTCATTACTACTCATATCGTTGGCTGGCGCACGGTTCATCGACTCCATCTGCTTAATCAACCCTATGCTAGCACCAACAGGCCCCCCGACGCTGAAACCGACGCTGCTGGAGCGGGTTTTGCTGGTGCTACTGCTGTGGGTTTGACTACGGGTGTTACAGTTGCTTTGGTGTGTCCGTGTGAGACCATTTTCGTTGAGCTGGCTATCTTCACTTTGGGTGCAGTTTCCCTGTGACTGGCTGTGACTGTCTCCTGTGGTGTGGTTGCGGCTATCCGTGTGCCACTCGCTATAGCCTCCCGCCGGCGCAATGATTCCGACCGATGTACCGTGGGTGGCATAGGGAGGCATGACCATGCCACTACAGCCACCGAGCAGTAACGCGGTGCCGACGATAAAAATGAACTTACCCAGAGCGGTGTTTTTCATTAGTTCCTACCTATTTCTTCTCGTTGGTTATTTCTATGCCCTGCCTTGGCAGGGCTCGCTATTATTCATTCTTCAACTGTGAGATCAAGTTATTTTAATTAAATCGGTATTATTCTTAATTGTGTTCTTTATGAATAAATATCCTCCGGCTATGCCGGAGGATATTTATTATTTCCCCTCATAACTGAGAGGCCCCACACAACCAGAGGGGGATGAATGTCCGAATCGATTTCTGGTACTGGGTTAGCAGGTGGCATCCTGACAGGAGCCAGTGTCTATGGACTGCTGACCTGTATTAGCTCAGACCTGAACTGGTTACTGTGTTGTAGCATCGTGGGATTTTGCATTTTTTGATGAGTGTCAATTACTAAATTCGTAGGCGATTCTTGGTGGTGATGTGTGACCCATCTCTTTTAAAATGATATTGGTATACTCGACTACCGGGCCTCTTGGATTACTGTCTTCTTTGTCCTGAAGGTGAGTCAACGCGTGTACAACTTCATGAATAAATGAGCGTGTTGTATCAAATTGTTGTGGGCCATCATTACTTTCATAGTACTCTGGTATTGAATCATCGTCTGTATCATCCAGGTTGAGGGCAATCACTTTTCTGCCTTCTGAACTCTCCAGGTCCTCATCAGTTACGGTAGTACCAAAGTTTTCTCCGGCTCCCAGCAACCAGCGTTATTCTACATCATGCAATTCCTGGTCGTAGGCATAATTCATCAGTCTGCGGAATGTCCCGCTTTGAGTGTATGCATCTTCAAGTATGCGTGATAGCACCTCACGGCATTCATCATAGGTATCATCATCAATTTCGATATCAGGATCCATTCCTCCTGGTCCAGAGATAAGGTATTCAGCAAGACACATTGGTTCCAGCCTGGCTTTATCATCGGTAGCAAGACCATCATGTTGGAGGCGTAATTGAGAAGGATTATCTTGGTGTTCTGGAAGGTCTGGAAATACCTTGCTGTCATGAGGATGGGATAATCCATATGTTGACATCATATTATTGATAAATATTGGTTTAATTCCCGTTGGCATGATGAGTTACACATCCTTTTTATTACATGGAATTAACATTCTATAAATAGCATGTTTTTGTCAAACAGAATTCACTCAGCACGCAATCAATTAAGCTAAAAGCTAAATTTGCAGTATTTGTGCCTCACCTCCATTAAAATTGTACTCTGCGTGATTTTACTTTCAGATTCTGCAACCACAGGCAATCCTGTTTTACAAGATATTAAACCCTGCAACCCAACCATTTCACTCACTCTAGTTACCATCCGAAATCATCGGAGGTGAGGCTTATGAAAATGAATGACAAGACTCCTGAATTCTGGGCTGCGGTTTTGACCGGACTCAAAAATGCGTGGCCCCAGATACTTGGGGCGTTAATGGCCGGACTCATTGCCTACGGCCGACTGATATACGACGGCGCCACCCGTAAAAATAAATGGCTTGAGGGCGTCCTGTGTGGCGCTCTTTCCTTATGTGTCACCAGTGCGCTTGATGTGGTAGGCCTGCCGGTTTCCATTTCGCCTTTCGTTGGCGGAATTATTGGCTTTGTCGGTGTGGACAAGCTGCGCGAAATCGCAATTAGCGCACTCAAAAAACGTGCAGGGGTTAATGATGAGAATCAGTGAAAAAGGCATTACCCTAATCAAAGAGTTTGAAGGTTGTAGCCTGACAGCTTATCCGGACCCGGGAACGGGGGGAGATCCCTGGACGATTGGTTATGGCTGGACCCACTCTGTTGACGGTAAGCCAGTTAAGCCCGGAATGATGATTGACGAGGCTACTGCCGAGCGCTTGCTTAAAACTGGTTTAGTCGGTTATGAAAATGATGTGTCCAAACTGGTTAAGGTCAAGTTGACGCAAGGCCAGTTTGATGCGCTGGTGTCGTTCGCGTACAACCTCGGCGCCCGGACATTATCCTCATCAACTCTGCTGCGGAAGCTAAACGCTGGTGATTACGCCGGCGCCGCTGATGAGTTCCTGCGCTGGAATAAGGCTGGTGGCAAAGTACTGAACGGGCTTACCCGTCGGCGTGAGGCGGAGCGTGCTCTGTTCCTGTCATGATGTTCAACTGGAAAACGATGTTTGTTGGCCTGTTGCTCGTCTCGCTAATTGTTGCCGGTCGGCTGGCAAATCACTACCGCAATAACGCTATCACTTACAAGTACCAGCGTGATACTGCTACTCACAACCTGAAGCTGGCGAACGAGACAATTACCGACATGACGAAGCGCCAGCGTGACGTTGCCGCCCTCGATGAAAAATACACGAAGGAATTAGCTGATGCACAGACCAGGAATACTGATTTGCAGCGCCGCCTTGCTGCTGGTGGCCGGGTGCGCGTCGAAGGACGATGTTCAGTGCCCACCGAGACCAAAACCGCCAGTACCCGCCGCGTGGGCAATGCTGCCACCGTCGAACTCTCTCCAGGTGCTGGACAAAACGTTCTCGATATCCGCGCCGGGATCATCAGCGACCAGGAAAAACTGAAGTATTTGCAGGAGTACATCCGGACGCAGTGCAAATAAAAAAAATTCCCCGCAGGAGGGAAAACGGAACTGGCCTGCAGGGTGTCATAAAGAGCACAAAATGTCTTATAAGGGGATATACGGACATATGTCGCATACCATGGTACTGAAGAAAAAGACCTCATGTATCAACGCAGCGTAACCAGACGCTAAAAACTGGTACACCTCATGAAAATAACTCAATGGCTGAAAAGCCTCGTCCATACGGAGCAAAGAGAAATGCCGGATATGAAAGATATCGTCACCGACGACATGGTGAAAAACGCCCTCAAATCAGACGCCGTTACCATCGCAGTTAAAACGCAGATTAAATCCACTCTGGATCAGCAGATTGACGCCGCTGTCGATACCGCATTGACCTATATTCTCGGTAGTGATGCTGATAATACGGTTATGCAGTAGGTGAGATCAGGCATTACAGCAGCCCTTCAGTGAGGGGCTACAATAATGCTTTATTCGTATGAATCCGAAGGGTAATCTGAAGGCTCCAATTACCTAATGGATGGTTTATGATGGACAATTATTTTAAATCTAACGATAACCGAGTATCTGATTCTGAGTACCAGCGTTTAGTGGCTACCAAAGCTGCTCTTGAAATTATCAAGGCCGCCGTATCTGCCCCTACCAATGCGAAAAACGTGTCTTATGATTTGGAGGAGGCAATAAAATACCTTCCGCGGTTGACTGATGCTATTCAGGAAACGATTGGTAAATAACGTTTCATTTTAGTTTTATTATCTCACCTTAAATGTGAGTAAGATTAAGACAAAAGCTACCTACGGGTGGCTTTTTTATGGCTCTAATGATAGGAACATAATCATGGCAAAACCGGACTGGGAGGCCATCGAGACGGCATACCGGGCCGGAGTGATGTCCCTCCGTGAAATTGCGTCACATCATGGTATTAGTGAAGGTGCTATCCGCAAGCGCGCAAAGCGTGATGACTGGTCCCGTGATCTTAACGCCAGGATTCAGCAAAAGGCTGACGATCTGGTACGCAAACAGGAAGTACGCAAAACGGTACGCACCAAAACGGAACTTACAGAACGCGTACTGATAGAGGCCACAGCGGAGGTAATAGCCTCGGTACGCATGGAGCACCGGGGCGATATTCGCCGGGCCCGGGAACTCACAAACACGCTTTTTGATGAACTTGGTGCGCAGTGTGCTGATGTGGTGGCGCTGGAGCAACTGGGTGACATCATGTTCGATCCTGACGATAAAGGCCGTGACCGGCTCAATGAAACTTATCAAAAAGTCATCAGTTTGCCTTCCCGTGTGAAATCTCTGAAAGATCTGAGCGACAGCCTGAAAACGTTGATCGGCCTGGAGAGAGAAGCATGGAGTATAGGTGCTGTCAGTGAACCAGAAAAAACGCCTCTACCAGGAAAAAATACTGATCTGACAACTGATCAGGCAGCGGAGCTATACAAAAAAATGATGGGTTAATTATGCCGTTACCATTCTCCTTCGATTTCAAACATCCAGATTACCAGATGGTGTTTGAATGGCGGATGGAACGCTTACAGCGCATTCGCCAGCATCCTGAGATGCTGCCCGCGTTGAAGCAGTTTTATCGTACTAACCCGGCTCAGTTCATCATCGACTGGGGTATGACGACGGACCCGCGTAATATCGATTATGGCCTGCCGGTCACCATCCCTTTTCTGCTATTCCCGAAACAGGAAGAGTGGATTCACTGGATTATGGAACGCTCGCGTAACCATGAGAATGGTCTGACTGAAAAAAGCCGCGAAATGGGGTTGAGCTGGACATCTGTCGGTCTGGCCAGTGCGTTATGTCTGTTTAACCGTGAAATGGTTATAGGGTTTGGTTCCCGTAAAGAGGAGTATGTCGATAGCACGGTTGATCCAAAAGCGCTGTTCTGGAAAGTACGCAAATTTATAGCAACTCTTCCTGCCGAGTTTCGGGGAGGCTGGGACGAGAGAAAGCATTCACGTTTTATGAGCGTGGAGTTTCCTGACACTGGCGCGGTAATTAAAGGCGAAGCTGGCGATAATATCGGGCGCGGTGACCGTACTACGCTTTATTTTGTGGATGAGGCCGCCTTTCTCCAGCGGCCATTACTTATTGATGCCGCGCTTTCCCAGACAACTCGTTGCCGTATCGATCTCTCATCGGTTAACGGCATGAATAACCCCTTTGCGCAGAAGCGGCACAGCGGAAAAATCTCTGTGTTTACGTTTCACTGGCGTAGCGACCCGCGTAAGGATGATGAGTGGTACCGCAAGGAGTGCGAGAAAATTGATAACCCGATCATCGTTGCTCAGGAGCTGGATCTTAATTACCAGGCATCGGCAGAGGGTATCCTGATCCCATCAGAATGGGTACAGGCTGCGGTTGACGCACATATCAAACTGGGGATTCAGCCCAGCGGTCAACGGCTCGGTGCAATGGATGTCGCCGACGAGGGGCGGGATAAAAACGCCTGTTCCCTTCGTTACGGCTTCCTGTTGAGTGATGTCCAGGAATGGTCGGGTAAGGGTAGTGACATCTATGACTCCGTGGTTAAGGTCTTCGGCCTGTGCGATGACTTTGGTGCCGATGAGTTCCGCTTTGACGAGGACGGGTTAGGCGCTGGCGTTCGTGGTGATGCACGCGCTATCAACGAACTACGGGAAGCTGAGGGTACAGATCAAATTACTGCCACACCATTCCGGGGGAGTGGAAGCGTTTTTTATCCTGAAAATGAAGCTGTTCCCGGTGATAACGGCAAACCGGCACGTCTGAATAAGGACTTTTTCGCCAATGCCAAAGCTCAGGGCTGGTGGCATCTTCGCAAATTATTCCGCAATACATTTCGTGCGCTAAAGGGCATGGAGTATGACCCGGATGAGATTATTTCCATCAGCAGCACGATGGAAAATAAAGACAGGCTTTTGATGGAACTGTCACAACCCACCTGGTCGAAAAATGCCGTCGGAAAAATTCTTGTTGATAAGCAACCTGACGGGACGAAATCTCCTAACCTGGCAGACTCAGTGATGATTGCTTATGCCCCGATGGAAATGCCCGTCGTAATTTCTGATGATTTTATGGAGTGGATTTGATGTGGCTTTTTAAACGTAAAAAAACGGTGATACCGCCAGAAAGTCCGCCTGAACCACATCCGATGACGATCAGCGATGAGGTGGTTGCTGAGGCCGGACAAAAACCGCAGCGTGAATTTGTTCGCTATGAGCCACCGCCGGGAGTCATTCCCGAAGACATACGCAATGCTGTACTGGCAATGGACTCGACTCCCTACGATACACTGAACAGCCAGTATCCTGATTTTGTGTACGGAGGATTTCCGGGCTATCCGTATCTGGCACTTCAGGCGCAGTTACCAGAGTACCGGCGCATGGTCAGTGTGATTGCCGAGGAGATGACCCGCAAATGGATAAAGGTTAAGGCGGTCGGGGAAGGGGACGACCGCCGCGCGCCGCGCATAGCGCAGCTTACTGATGCACTGGAGCGCTATAACGTACGGGATGCCTTCAGGCTGGCGGTGGAGCATGACGGCTTTTTCGGGCGAGGGCAAATTTATATCGATGTGCGTTCGCCATCGGGTATGTCGGCCTGGACTGACCCGGCGGAGCTGGAGTCCAGGCTGTTTATTTCCGACAAAAAAATCCCGAAAGGTTCCCTGCTGGGGCTTCGTATTATTGAACCCGTCTGGACGTATCCGGGTATGTATAACGCGGATAATCCGCTGAGTGATGATTTTTACCGTCCGTCCGAATGGTACGTAATGGGAAAAACGGTTCACGCCAGCCGCATGATTGATCTGATTTCTCGCCCGGTTCCGGACATGCTGAAGCCGGCCTATAACTTTGGCGGCCTGTCACTGGTTCAGATTGCCGAACCTTACGTCAACAACTGGCTGCGTACACGCGACAGCGTGGGCGATATGCTGCATTCGTTTTCGCTGAGCGGGATCATGACGGACATGAGCCAGGCGTTAACGGGGAAAAGGGACCCGAATTACGCAAAACGCGCGGAGCTGTTTAACCGTACCCGTGATAACCGCGGGTTGTTGATACTGGACAAAACGAAAGAAGAGTTTTTCCAGTTCAACACCCCTCTGAGCGGCCTCGACACCCTTCAGGCGCAGGCACAGGAACACATGTTCTTTGTCAGTGCCATACCGTCAGTAAAGTTCGCCGGGCTGAGTCCTACGGGACTGAACGCGTCGAGTGAGGGTGAAATCCGTGTGTTTTACGACACCATCGCTGCACTTGCCACTCGCCTTCTGAAGAAACCGCTGAAAAAGGTACTGGATATTATTCAGTTGTCTGAGTTCGGCGATATCGATCCTGATATCACTTTTGAATTTGAACCCCTGCATGAACTGACGCGCGAGCAACTGGCGAATATCCGTAAAACTGAAGCGGAAACAGATCAGATTTACGAGAGCGCCGGAGCGGTGACCAATAACGAGGTACGCGAACGGCTGGCTACTGCGCCGGACAGCCCGTACAGCGGTATTGACCTGAGCGGAGAAATCGAAATTGACGACACCGAAGAAAATCCGCCGCAAGACCCGAACGCAGACCCTGAGACGGATTTCACCCAACGCGGGGATTGAGGCCTGGTACCGCAGACAACTGGATAATGCCGTCAGTGAGATGCACAACAGCGTACTTTACTGGCTGCGGGCTGAGTACCGTAAAACAGACCTCGCGCAGGATGCGTCCCCCGTTAACCGGATGCGTGGTGCCATGCAGCAACTTGCCAGGCGCTGGCAGAAAAAGTTTGACGAAATGGCCCTGCGGCTGGCGAGGCGGTTTGCCGGTGATGTCCTGAAAAACAGCGATGCGTCACTGTCCACTGCGCTCCGTGATGCCGGGTTTACGGTTCCTTTCCGTATGACAACGGAGATGAACACCGCACTTCAGGCCAGCATCACGGAGAATGTGAATCTCATCCGCTCCATCCCGCAGCAACATCTCACCCAGGTGGAAACACTGGTCATGCAGTCTGTTGGCTGGGGGCGTGACCTGAAAACTCTGACCGATGAACTGGAAAAACGCTACGGCGTCACACGACGGCGCGCGGCGCTGATTGCCCGCGACCAGAACAATAAAGCGACCTCGGTAATGCAGTCGGCCAGACAACGCTCGGTGGGCATCACTGAAGGTATCTGGCGGCATTCCCGCGCGGGTAAAACATGGCGCCCGTCGCATGTGAAGGCGAACGGTAAACGTTTTGACCTGCGAAAGGGGATGTTTCTGGATGGTAAGTGGGTACTGCCGGGCGAAGAAATCAACTGCAAGTGCGGCTGGGAGGCCGTTATTCCCGGACTGGAGAAAAGATGATTATTACCGAAATGCTGGCGTTTGACCGGGCATCGGTAAGGCAGTTCGATAAAGTAGGTCGCCTCCAGATTGAGCGCAGTAATCTCAGCAAGGCTAACGTCTGCGGTTATTTCGGGCATGAAATACCGGGGGCGGAAGCGCTGGGACTCGACCCTCAAAAACTTTATCAGCTTTACCGTGACCCCGATGAACTGCGCAAGGCAGTTTCAACCTTCAACAATATTCCCGTCCTGTGCCGACACAAACCCGATTATCCGGGCGCGCCCGCGCGCGAGTACCGGGTGGGGACGACTCATGCCAACGGCGAGTTTGACGGTACCTATCTGGTTAACGGCATGTCCATCTGGGACAACTCCGCCATCGCGGGGATAGAAACGGATGAACAACGGGAAATCTCATCGTCATATGCCTATGTGGCAGATATGACGCCGGGAACCACCCCCGACGGTGAACCGTATGACGGCGTTATGCGGAATATCGTGGGAAATCATGTGGCGCTGGTCGGCGATGGCCGGGCGGGGCCGGACTGTCTTGTCATGGACTCTCTCCCTCAGGAGCTAAAACGCATGAAACTGAGTAAAAAAGAAGTGGCGGTGCTTACCGCGCTGGGAACCTATCTTGCGCCGCGTCTGGCACAGGATGCAGCTCCCAGGGATTTGTTACGCCTGATGGCGCAGCATAAGCGCCCGGCAGCTATCGCCAGCGCGGTAAAAACTGCTTACAGCGAACGGCTGGCACAGGATATGGATATTGAACCGGCGGAGCTGGCGCAACTGATGGAATCAGCAGAAGCCGTGCCGGAGCTGGCCGGGGACGATGATACCGGGTTAACTGACGAGCCGAAGGCATTTGATACCGACAGCCCGATGGAAAGTGTACTGGCGTTGCTGTCCGGCAAAGTTCCTGATGATGTGCTGGAAAAAATTAAATCCGCACTGGCTCCGGCAACTGACGAAGACCCCGAAATAAAAGAGGCTGATGTGAAACCCGACGATGGGAAAGTCGATAAACCCGCGATGGATGCGGCAATCAGGCTGGCAACTGACCAGGCAACGAAACGGGCTGCTGAAAATTTCCGCGCCGTTCGTGTGGCTGAAACCGAAGTGCGACCGCTGATTGGCGATGTGGTGGCGATGGACTGCGCCGAAGAGGTTTACCGTACCGCGCTGGAGCAGACGGGGATCGATATCCAGGGCATTCACCCCAGCGCGTACCGCAGCATGGTGAAGTTTGCCGTTGAGCAGAAACAGACGGCCAAAAGTCCACGCGTGGCGATGGACCAGGCCAGCGCATCGACGTTTGCAGCAGATTTCCCCGGTGCAAAACTGAAACGAGGTTACTGATATGAATACTTTTCAGACACACATGAACCAGTACCCGGCACCGGGGATTCCGGGGGCATTTGCCAGTGATAACCCTCACGCCTCGTATGTGGCGGGAGAAGACGCGCTGATTACCGGCCCTGACGGACTGGTTATTGCCCGGTTTGCCTGGGTAACCAAAGGCGTTGCCGCCAATGAGGGAACCGGTGCGCCGGCGGGTTTTGTTCCGCGCGACGGGCAGGCTTCTGTTGTGGAATGGCTGGCTGGCGACTCGAACACTATTTACCCGGGACGTGAATGTACCCTGATGGTATCGGGGGACTTCTGGGCGCTGACCACCACCGCTGCGACGGTCGGGCAGAAAGTTTTTGCCTCCCTGACCACCGGGGAGATAGCCACAGGGGCGGCAGGCGCCACGATGGCGGGTTTTGTCGAAACCGGGTTTTCCGTTGCCAGCGCTGCGGCGGCGAAAGAAGTTATTAAGATCAGCACCTGGAGCAAATGATGAATAAATTTAAACAGCATTATGCGACGGTAAGCCGCGACTACGGGATTATCCTTCCCGGTGCTCAGGCGTATCTGCCGCCGGAATACGCTGCCGATTACGGACTGGCGATGGACGCACAGCCTGCGCTGGTTACAGCGGCTAACAGTGGCATCCCGGCGTATTTCACCAATTACGTTGAGCCAGAACTGATCCGCGTGCTGGTGACGCCGATGAAAGCCTCTCAGATTCTGGGCGAAACCAAAAAAGGTGACTGGACGACACTGTCGGCACAGTTCCCGATTGCAGAATCTGCCGGGGAGGTGAGTTCCTACGGGGATTACAGCAACAACGGTATTGTGACGTCTAACGTCAACTGGGTACCGCGCCAGAGCTATCACTTCCAGACGTTTACCCGCTGGGGCGAGCGAGAGCTGGATATGTACGGCGCAGCCCGTATTGGCTGGGCAGCAGAGCTGAACGTGGCATCGGCACTGACGCTGAATAAGTTCCAGAATAAGTCCTACTTCTATGGTATTGCCGGACTGGCGAACTACGGTTTGCTGAATGACCCGTCGTTATCCGCACCGATAACCCCGGATACCGTGGACGGTAAGCTCAAGTGGGACGACAAGGACGGACAGGGCGTGTATGACGATGTCGTGAAGCTCTTTAAACAACTGGTGAAACAGACTAACGGCCATATTGAGCGTACCGACAAAATGAAGCTGTGCATGTCGCCGCTGGCGGAGGTGAACCTCACCAAGACTAACCAGTACAAGGTTAACGTGTCCGATCTGCTGGCGAAAAACTTCCCGGCGATGACCATTGAAACGGCGGTGGAATACACCTCTGACGCTGGCGAGCTGGTACAGCTTATCGCGGAGCGTCTGGGGGAACAGGATACAGGCTATTGCTCTTTCACTGAAAAAATGCGCGCCCATGCGGTAGTGACTGAATCATCTGCCTGGAAACAAAAAAAATCTGCCGGTACCTGGGGGGCGATTATTCGCCAGCCGCTGGCGTATGCACAAATGCTGGGGGTGTGAGTCATGGCTGAAATGGTAACTGTGGGCTGCAAACTGCCGAATGGCATAGTGCTGGAAGTGGGCCAGAAACGGGTTCAGGTAGCAGGCTGGCGGAATAACGCCGTTAAAATCGTTGGGGGCTATGGCCTGACGCAGGTTGAAAAGGCGTTCTGGGAAGCCTGGCTGGCGGAGCACTGCCAGCAACCTTATGTGAAAAACGGCGTTATTTTTGCGCAGGACAAGGCGAACAGCGCTGCCGCGCAGGCTACGGAGCAGAAAACCGTGAAATCCGGCCTTGAACCGCTGCCGCAGAAAAATCCGGCTCCGGGCATTAACCGCGATGATGAAGTGATGGACAAACCTCAGGAGTAAAACGGTATGGGTACGGTAACGTTTGACTGGCAGGCATTTTCGGCCCTTTACCCGGAGTTTTCCGCTGTTGGTCAGGTTGCCGCAGCCGCCCTGTTCGGTAAAGCGACCGCGCTGTACCTGGATAATACGGACGACAGTCCGGTTACCGACCTGAACGAGCGGGAACAGCTTTTGTTCCTGCTGGTTGCTCACCAGTGCGCGTTGCGTGGATTCGGCAAAAGCGGTGACGGGCAACCGGGGCTGGTGGGACGTATCACCAGTGCGTCGGAAGGTTCTGTTTCCGTCTCCGTGGACAATAGCGGCAGTAACGATGCGTCGTGGTGGTATCTCCAGACACCTTACGGCGCTGACTACTGGCAGGCGACGGCACCGTACCGTTCAATGCAGTATCATTCCGGCGGCTCCCCTTCGCGATATCCGGGGCATTATTACCGGGGATACGGGAGGGGGCGTCGATGGTAAACAAAGTCACGGGCGGCAAACAGTTCAGGCAGAAGTTGAAACAGGCCGCAGATAACCTTAAATCGGGCAAAAGTCTCAAAGTGGGTTTTCTTGAAGGGGCAACCTACCCCGACGGTACGCCGGTGGCGTATATCGCCGCCATTAACGAGTTTGGCGGTAGTGCGATTATACCCGCTCGCGAGCAGACGCTTCACTTTCGCTATAACGAAAAAAAGGGAGAAATCGGGCACCGCTTTGTCAAAGCCGGTAAGGGTAATTTTGCTCAGGATGTGGTTATTCCTGAACACACGGTCACCATTCCACCCCGTCCGTTCTTCCGTAAGATGATTGAACATAAAAGTCCCGAATGGGGCGAAAAAATGGTGACATTATTACGGGCGAATGATTTTGATACCGCGACCGCTCTGGTGTACATGGGGGAGCATATCAAAGGGCAGTTGCAGATGTTTATTCGCGACTGGAAAAGGCCGCCCAACGCCGCATCCACTGTCCGGCAAAAGGGCTTTAACAACCCGCTTATTGAAACCGGTCATATGATGAACAGTGTCGATTATTCTGTTGACGGGGGCAAAAAATGAACCTTCACGGTATTGTTTCCGGCGCGGTACGTCGGGTAAATCCTTATACGGACGCGCTGGTTTATCGCTCGCGCGGGAGTACACAGCAGGCGGATTATTCCCGCGTGCCTGAGTATGAAGATCCGGTTCCCGTCAGGGTACAAAAACAGGCCGTCACCCAGGCGGATTTACGCCATCTCGACAACCTGAACCGGCAGGGCGTTTTCGCCACACTGTATACCGACGGCAACTGGTGCGGGATTAACCGTACCCGGCAGCAGGGCGGCGACAAGTTCGTTATTGGCGATGAAACGTGGCTGGTGGTTGAGGTACCGGAAATCTGGCCGGACTGGACGAGGGTTATTGTATGTCTTCAGGTGTGACCCTCTCCGTTACGGAAAGCGATCTTTATCAGGCCCTCGGTGATTATCTCCGGGGGCTTTTTTCTGATGCCGGGATTGAACGAACACAGCAGAACCGGGTTCCGATGCCTCAGGGGGACTTTATCACCATGACAGGTATTGATGTTACCGGATTATCCACTGCGGTAGTGACATATTCTGCGCCGGAACAGGCAGGGGAAGGCTCTCAGCATATTACTCGTACCACAAAATGGCGTTGCCAGCTTGATTTCTACGGACCTCATGCGGCAGATAACGCGCAGGCGCTGGCAACGCTTTTTCGGTCTGAATTTTCCGTACAGCTTTTCCGGCAGACCGGCGGGCTGATTTCCCCGCTGTATTGTTCAGATCCCCTTAACACCACGTTCATCAACGGCCAGCAGCAGTATGAACCGCGCCGGACGCTTGATATTCAGATGCAGATTAACCCTGTGGTCACAACACCCCTGATGTTTTTTGACAACGTGATCACCCGGACAACGGAGGCTGATAATGCCAATCCCACTCAGTAAAGATGTACAGATAAATCCCGGTGTGCTGGCTGTGGCGGGTAATGCCGTCGATCTTAATGGCCTGTTGCTGACCGGAAATCCACTACTCCCGGTCGGCGGTGTGGTTCCGTTTTCCTCCCCGGATGATGTGGCCGCGTATTTTGGAGCATTATCCGATGAGTACGCACGCGCTCAGCTTTATTTTCAGGGCTTCAAAAATGCCACTAAGACGCCGGGACAATTGTTGTTTTCCCGTTTCAATCTTGCCGCATCGGCGGCCTGGTTACGAAGTGGTTCGTTTAAGGGCGTGACTATTGAACAGCTACAAAAACTTTCCGGTACGCTGACGCTGAGTATTAACGGGAAAAGCGCCAGCGCTGAGGTGAATTTTAACGGCGTAAACAGCTTCGCTGCTGCTGCAACGGCACTACAGACAGCGCTGACCGCGGCGGTGGCAACAGTGGTATTCGATACCACACAGAATGCTTTCGTCATTACTGCCGCCGGGGCGAAACCGGAGAGCACCACGATAACGTTCGGCAGTGGATCGGCAGCGGAACCTCTGAAGATGACCAGTAATACGGGCGCGGTGATATCTCAGGGCGCGCCTGTATCTGATGTACCTGACACGATGGCAGCCATTAAGGATGCTTCCCAGCAATGGGCGGGGTTTTCCACAGTATCTGAAGTCACTGACGAGCAACACCTGGCGTTTTCTGCCTGGGTAAACGGGCAGGGCAAGCGTTACTTTTATGTGGCATGGACAACCAGTGGTAAGGCCAAAGTAAAAGGGGATACCAGTCATATCGCGTACCAGATAATCACCGTCAATAACTACAGTGCTGTTGTACCGGTTTTCGCGTCTGATGGTAACCGGGCGGCTGCGGTACTGGGGTATGCGGCGTGCCTTGATTTTGTCCGACCAGAGGGGCGCGTGCCGTTCAAGTTCCGCGAGTATGAAGGTCTGGCCGCTGATGTTACCAGTGGCAGCGATTACGATGCGCTGATAGCCGCAGGTTACAACTTCTACGGAAAATATGCGGAAAACAGTGTGGTGGAAGATTACTGGGCTGATGGCACCATTACCGGCGATTTTAAATGGATGGACAGCTTCTGCGGGCAAATCTGGCTGAATGCCAATTTGCAGGGAGCTGTGATCTCGTTATTCAAGTCAAACCAGACTATCCCCTACAACAATGAAGGGCGGGCGCTGGTTGCGGCATCAATGAGTGACGTTATCCAGCAGTACAAACGCTGGGGCGGTATCCGTGAGGGGGTGACACTGACGGAGGCGCAGAAGAAGCAGATCAACAATGTTGTGGGGGAGGATGTTTCTTCAACGTTGTTTGCCACCGGCTACTACCTGTATATCGGCGATATGCTTCCCTCTCTGCGGGCAACCCGTAGCAGCCCGTCCTGTACGCTCTGGTACTGTGACGGCGGCAGTATCCAGAAACTTGTTATTGCATCCACGGAGATCCAGTAAATGTCAGGTAACAACAACACCATCACTGCGGCGGATGCCATTATCACGCTGACAGTGAATAACCTGTATCCCTCCGGCGTACAACTTCAGGGATTTGCAGCAGATAACGTTTATGGCACCGATCCGCTGGTACTGGCGGAAACCGTCCGCGGTATTGACGGTAAACTGTCTGCGGGATTTGTGTACAGTAACATTATCCAGACGTTTCATATCATGCCGGACTCACCCAGCCGGGATATTTTTGATACCTGGTCAACCACATCCCGGACCAGCCGGGCTGTATTCCGTTGTAATGCTGTCGTGCTGCTTCCGGCGATAGGCCGTAAATATACCTGCGTAAATGGCGTACTCAAACAATGGAAAGCGCTGCCTGACGCGGCGCGTACATTGCAGCCAGGACAGGCGGTTATCGAGTGGGAAACTATCACTCCGGAGGTTTTTAACTGATGGCCCGTAAAGAGAAATTTATCACTATTGATGGTCAGGGGCGGGATAACGGCAAGATATTTCACCTTACCGAAATGTCTGCCTCGCAGGCGGAATGGTGGGCGATGCGCGCCATTATGGCGATGGGGCGTGGCGGCGTGGAGTTACCGGATGATGTTCGCAGTATGGGGATGGCCGCGCTGGCGCTGGAAGGGCTGAAAGCGTTGTCAAAAATCCCGCCGGAAGAAGCCCGTCCACTGCTGGATGAAATGATGGAATGTATACAGTTTGTTCCCGATCCGAAAAATCGTGGTATACGGCGACTTCTTATTGAAGACGATATAGAGGAAATCACCACCAGGCTTAATTTACGTGCGGAGGTATTCAGACTGCATGTGGATTTTTTCAGTCCCGCCGCCAGCTAGATATTCCCCCGCGTTATCCCGGCCCCGACAGACCGTTCGGGGTGGTGGATTACGTTAACGTTCCCCGCACCATTGCGACCGTTATCTCCTCCGGTAAGGCTTCAAAAGCCGAACTGGATTCCGTACTTGGTGTGCAGGACTTATGGGATCTGCTTGAGATTATTCAGGTGGACGCCCATAACGAACGTGTGATGCAGGAGACACAGAATGGCAGCGGTACTTGATGAGCTGGTTCTGGCACTGGATATAGAAAGTAAGGACTTTACCGCCGGGGAACAGGCTGCGCACGCTGCACTGGACCGACTGACCGCCGCAATGGAGCGGGTGGCGGATGTTTTCGAACTGGGGCAAAAACAGGCCAGTAATGCCCTGGCGAAAACAGGCAGTGATGCGGATAAAGCTGCACGTGAGACGGAAGCCGCCGGTGAGCGCACGGGTAAGGCCCTGAAGAAAACAGGCTCTGACGCTGATAAAACTGCCGCGGGTATGGAACAGGCGGGGAAGCGAACCGGTGATGCCATCGCGAATACCGGAAAAAAGGCCGAAAAAACCGCCAAGAGAATGGAGGCAGCAGGTAAACGGGCATCAACGTTTTTTTCCGGCATACGTACTCAGATACTGGCGCTGGCAGGCGTCACCCTGACACTGGGGGGAATTAAAAGCCTGGTCACGGGGTTTGCCGGTGATCTTAACCGGCTGTCAATTTCCTCCGATGCCTTTGGCATGAAAGCGAAACATCTGGACGGCTGGATACGCGCAGGGCAGGCGAATGGTGCTGACGCTGGCGAGCTCACCGGGGCGTTTTCCCGGATTACGGATGCAAAAGCCGCGTTCAAAGCCGGAAAGTCCTTTGATCCTGTGTTGCAGGATTTGTTTCAGGTTGCAGCCCGTGCGGGTGTCAGTGTTGATTTAAATACCGACAGTACCGAAGTCATCATGCGCAAGCTGGCGTCTGTCTTTCCGCGACTGACAAAGTCAGAACAGACAGCCTACGGTAATGCGCTGGGGTTCAGTTATGCCGGGCAGCAGTTTCTTGGCTCAGGCCATGCTCTTCAGGATGTGGATGACTTTACATCCCGTTCGCAGGTCTCCGACGATAAAATCCGGAAAGCCCGCAAATTGCGGGAAGCCCTTGCAGAACTGGACCAGGTATGGACAATAATTGGTCTGACTATAGGTACGGCACTGATGCCGTATGCCACGGAATTCAGCAAATGGCTGGAGAAACTCGGTGACTGGATGCAGCAACATCCGGAGGAAGTGAACAAGTTTATCACCACATTTCTGAATAAAGTTGAGTCAGTGGCCTCCTGGGTGAATAAGGCTGCCGGAGAAATGGGGGGCTGGCAGAATGTCATTATTACGCTGACTGGGCTGAAAGTGGCGTCATGGGTACTGGGGCTGACTAAGGCCCTCAACGGTCCCGGCGGCCTTCTTTTTGCGATAACGGCGCTTTACCCGGTTGTTGACGGGTTAATGACATCCATCGTTGGCAGGAAGAATAAGGACTGGCTGGATTCGCATGGTTTTTTCTGGGCTTCAGACGGGACTTTCTTTTTCAATAAGAAAGAGATGGAGGAATACCAGGCAAAACTGGATGCCGGAGAAAAGCCTGGCAACATCACCCATGCACAATCACCTACAGTATGGCAGCAGGGAATGCTGGATACTCAGGCTTCTCTGGCAACCGGGAGGGGAGCAGCCTCCGGGGTATCCTGGCTACAGGGTATGCGTGCGACGCAGGAAAAACTCGGTAATGCCATGCAAAACCGCCCGCGTCCGACGAAGGCCGGGGAGGCTCTGTTAGGCTGGCTGCAACCGAAACTGTCCCAACTGGAGGCAAAATATAACCTGCCGACCGGACTGCTGCGCAGTGTTGCGATCACCGAATCCGGTGGTAATCAGTTTGCCGTCTCACGCGCTGGTGCGATGGGACTGTTTCAGTTCATGCCGCAGACGGCTAAGGAATTTGGTCTGAGGGGAAACGATGCCTTTGATCCTGCAAAATCCGCTGATGCCGCCGCGAGAAAACTTGGTGGCCTGCTGCGGTTTTTTCATGGCGATCTGGCTAAGGCTCTGGCGGCATACAACTGGGGTGAGGGAAATGTTCAGCGTAAGGGGCTGGCTGCTGCTCCGGAGGAGACCCGTAACTATATTCCCCGCGTTCTGGCGAATCTGCCCCATCCGGGGGCGGCAATGGCCGTACACTCGCGTCATCCGGCGCCTGTATCTCAGTCCACCGTAACGGAAACCACGCATATCGGGACGCTGAATGTCACTACAACCTCGGACAATGTGAAGGGCATTACCGATGATGCGCGTAGGCGTATCAGGAATTCGGCGCTTGTTTCAGTTTATTCCAGCGGGGTAACAGGATGAGTTTCTCTTTCGATAATCTTTCCCTGAATAACTTTTCGCTCAATGAAAGTAACGTACTGAGTGCCGTTCGTGGCGGCGGTGTCCTGGGACTCATTAACAGTGTACTGGCACCGTCATTCGGTATTTATTACGCATGGAATGATCCGGCTGGTGTTCACCTGAAGGGCGGGAGGCCTTTCTCCCCGGATTCTTTTGTTGTCGTTGAGGTGGGAGCGGAGGCTTCTGTTTCCACCGCCCCCGTCGAACAGGGAGCCTATACCACCTTTAATAAAATCCAGCGACCGCCGGAGCTGCATGTGACTTTCACTGTAGAGGGGTGGACGGCGTTTTCCGGGGCCGTCCCGAACCTGACAAATTTTTCCACCACCTCGCGATCGA
Organism: Salmonella sp. 32010601201800023SM; assembly: GCF_017572235.1. Taxonomy (NCBI): domain Bacteria; kingdom Pseudomonadati; phylum Pseudomonadota; class Gammaproteobacteria; order Enterobacterales; family Enterobacteriaceae; genus Salmonella; species Salmonella sp. 32010601201800023SM. Next base: position 1,208,675 of record NZ_JAGEQS010000001.1, on the reverse strand, counting down.
ATGTGCTGGAAACGCTTGAAATGATGCGTACCACAGCAGGACTTTACGATATTGAGACGCCGGACAAGACATGGACATCCTACGACCTGGTGAAATACGACTACCGAACGCGAAGTAATAATGGACCGACATTACTGACGGTCAGCGCAGTATTCCAGGCGGTAATGAATACAGGAGAGGTGTCAGTGGGAAGTACGGATAACCAGTCTCCCACGGACAACGATAAAGCAAAAGGGGCAGCATCGGTTAAAACTCAGCCAGTTACGGCGTCGGTGACACAACCGTCAGACGCTGACAGACGGAGCGTCACGAACAGGGGGATCACCTGATGCTGGAAATTGTTTTATCTCCCGTCAAAGCCCAGCAGTTTACGGTGACACTGGGTGCTCAGGTCTGCATCATTCGCCTGAATCAGCGTACTACGGGGATGTATATCGATATTACCGTTAACGGTGAACCGTGCCTGTATGGCGTGTTGTGCCTGAACAATAACCGGATTGTCCGATACGGATACCTGCCGTTTCAGGGTGATCTGTTTTTTTCCGACACGGAGGGGAACCACGATCCCGACTGGCGGGGGCTTGGTTCACGGTACCGGCTCTACTGGCTGTCGCCAGAGGAGCTGACATGAGCTATGTACAGCGTGACATTACCGTGGAGTTCACCCTGTCAGACGGGCGGACGTTCGACAATGGTAAGGGTAATATTCTGACTGTTTCAGGAGCTAAATGTTTTGCCACTGTCACGGTATATGGCGGAACTGCCGGAACGCAGATAACCCTGTATATCTGGGGGCTGTCTCCGGCGCATATGGCCGACCTGAGTTATCGGGGCGTGTGGCGACCCGCTCAAAGTACGGCCAATGAAATGCGGGTACGGGCTGGTGGTCGGCTTATTTTCGAGGGAGATATTACCGATGCGTATGCGGACTACAACCAGGCGCCGGATATACCCCTTATTCTGACCGGGCAGGTTAGTTTCAACCTGCGTAATCAGACAGCGGCCGATTTCAGCGCGAAAGGTGATGTGCCGGTTGCAGATATCATCCGTGCGCTGGCGTCATCTGCCGGGCTGAAATTTGAAAATCAGGGCGTCAGTCGCAGCCTGTCGAATCCACACTTTTCCGGAAACCTTGTACAACAAATGCTGGATGCCGCTTCAGCCGCCGATATTAACATCGACCTGGGGGACGCGGAGAAAGTCACCATCTGGCCGAAGGACAAAGCCCTGGATATTCCGGCTGTGCATATTTCGCCGGACCACGGGCTTATTGGATATCCGGTCTATACCATGACCGGCCTCAGCGCCACCACGACATTCTGCCCCGATCTTTTCATCGGTCGGCGGGTCCATCTGGAATCGTCACTACCTAACGTGACAGGCGATTACCAGTTAACCGGAGTGATACACACCATTACCTCGCGAACCGTGGGCGGTCCGTGGAGCTCCAACTGTACCATGACAAGGCTTAACGATAATGGCACAACCACTCAGTAATCCGACGGACGTAAACAGCGAAATCAATGCGCAGGACTTTATGCTGCGGCAGTTTCTCGGGAAACACGTATTTATCACTCTGGGGCAGGTAGTGGCGGTGGAGGGGGAGTTTATTGATGTCCGACCGATGGTAATGGGCGTTGCAGCAGACGGTTCCCCGGTTGAGCATGAGGTGATTTATAACCTTCCCGTATGGCGGCTACAGGGGGGCAGCAATGCGGTGATTATGCCGCCACATGTGGGCGATATTGGTTTCCTCGGCATCTGCGACCGGGATATCAGTGCGGTAAAAGCCACGCGTCAGGCCGCGATGCCGGGATCAAAACGTACTCATAACTACGCCGATGCCATCTGGTTTGGTGGTGTGCTTAACGGTGCGCCCGTACAGTTCGTGGAATTTGCTGACAACCAGATACGGGTTATTTCCCCCTGGAAAGTGGAGATTTCTGCGCCGGAAGGCATCGTGAACGCCTCGAAAAGTTTCACTGTTAACTCTCCAAAAATCGCGCTTAACGGGGATGCTGCCGTCAGCCAGGGGCTTAATGTTACCGGACAGTCTGAGCTTTCCGGTGGCGCGAAGATTGGCGGTATTGATTTTGGAAACCATGTTCACAGTGGTGTTAAGTCCGGCGGTTCGACCACGCAGGGACCGCAGTAAACAGGAGAAAATATGCAGTCACGATCGCTTCTTCTCGACACCGGGACATGGGACATCCTGCTTGATGATACCGGTAATCTTGCCATTACTGATAATCCCCATGCGGTAGCCCAGGATGTGGCGTGTGCGTGCAGTACCTTTCTGGGGGAGTGCTGGTACGACTCAACGTCCGGCATACCTTACTGGTCACGCATCCTCGGACACTGGCCCGGCACACAACTGGTGAATGCCACCCTGCAACAGGAAGCACTTAAACTGCCGACCGTGAGCGCCGCAATTTGCCAGGTCACTGTTGATAAAGCCCGGACAGTAACGGGAGTGCTGCGCATTACAGATACCAATAACGACATTTTTACGGTACTGCTATGAGTGAAAATAAATCTTTTTCTACCGCAGTACCCGCTGTGCGTATTACGGACAGCGGGCTGAACGTGCCGGATGAAGCGGATATTCTGAGCGGCAGGCTCAGCGATTTTTCTGGTGCGCTGGGCGGCGCAATGAGTACCAGTCTGAGCAGTCCGCAGGGGCAGCTTGCATCAAGCGAAAGTGCCATTATCGCGGATAAAAACGATCAGTTGCTGTATATCGTTAACCAGGTAAACCCTGACTTCTCCAGTGGACGCTTTCAGGATGCAATAGGAAAGATTTATTTCCTGGAACGACGCGGGGCTACAGGTACGACAGTAACGGCAACCTGCACCGGGCTGGTTGGTACGCTGATCCCGGCGGGCAGTATGGCGCAGGATGAGGCCGGTTATAAGTACGTCAGTCTGTCAGACGCTACAATCGGCGCATCAGGGCAGGTTGATGTGGTATTCCTGAATTTGTCCACCGGGCCTGTCGGCTGTCCGGCGGGAACTCTGAATAAAATTTATAAGGCAATACCCGGCTGGTCAGGTGTCACTAACGCCAGTGCAGGGGTACCGGGCAGCGACGAGGAAACCCGCGCGGACTTTGAAAATCGTCGGCGTAATTCAGTTGCCCGTAATGCCCGTAATATTCTGGAAGCCATCCGGGGTGAAATACTCTCTACGGTAGAAAACGTGGTGGATGTTTACGTCACCCATAATCCGAAAAAAACGGAACAAAAAGCCGGGGTCAGTCAGTATCCGTTAACACCCGGTTCGTTTTATGTTGGCGTGTACGGCGGCAGTCCGGCAGATATCGCGGTGGCCATCTGGCGTAAGGCTCCGCCGGGTATTGATATGAACGGCGACACAACGTTCACCGTTGCGGATAAGGAGTACGATCCGCCGTATCCTGAATACGCGATCACCTGGCAGACACTCAAACCTGTCAGTCTGCATGTCAGTGTGACGCTGAAAAAAAGTGACTATCTGCCCTCAGATATTACCCAACAGGTACAGCAATCTGTGTTGTCCACGTTTAACGGTACAGATGGTGGTCTGCGGGCAAGGGTGGCCTCTGTTGTCTCCGCAGGGCGCTACTATGCCGGCGTTTACAAAACCGATCCGGAAAATATCGATATTCTGAGCCTTACTGTGAGTCGTGACGGTTCATCATGGACAACGGCTGTCACTTTCGGGATAGATGAGATCCCGGTTCTGGATGTGTCGAATATCGGTGTGAAACTACAGGAGGCGTAACGTGCAGAATGTGGCTGCAACCGTGCTTGCACAGTATGCCGCCAGCCCCCGACTCAATGCCCTCATTAACAGCTTTAACGCAGCACTTTCCCCCGACAGTTTTATCAATGATTTTTATGACCTTATCTGGAACATCGATACCGCAGAAAAGTACGGTCTTGATGTCTGGGGAAAGATTGTGGGCGTCAGTCGCCGGCTGACGGTAAAGGACGATTTTAATTACCTGGGCTTCAGCGAGGCCCGGATGGACAACCCGGTAATGGATGACCCGCGTCCGTTTAATCAGGCACCGTTTTACAGCGGAAAATCGGTTACCCGGACCGTTGACCTGTCTGATGAGATATACCGGCGGCTGATACTGATGAAAGCCATGTCGAATATTACTGACTGCTCTGTGCCGGATATTAACCGGATGCTGCGGTTTATGTTCGGAAAAAACCGCCGGGCTTATGTTCTGAATAATGGTGGACTGAGGATGAGTTACATCTTTGAGTTTGCTCTCTCGTCGGCAGAACTGGCGATTATCCAGTCGTCGGGAGCACTGCCGTCCCCGCCGGGTGTTTATGTCTCAGTGGTTTTAAAGGAGACCAGTAATGAAGCTTAACGATAAACCCCGTCAACTGGCAGTACCCTTTGCGAGTGCCGGGGACAAAAATAATATCCCGGACAAGGCGACTCAGCAGACCAAAGAGAGCGGTAACGCGGCGTATGATTCGGGTTTTCCTCCGGTGACCATGACCCCGATTTCAGCGGGAGGTATACCGCCACACGGCAAGGATTTTAACGGTCTGATGCACGATATTACCGCAGCAATACGGTACGTCCAGGCTGGCGGTTTGTACACGTATAATGCCGATTTCGCCGGGGCCATTGGTGGATATGCAAAAGATGCCATTCTCGCCGGAGTCTCAACAACAGCGGTCTGGCTGAATACCATTGACGATAACCTGACAGATCCGGAAGGCGCCGACAGCGCAGGCTGGGTAAACCTGCTGGCAGATCCCCTGAAGCTGTTTCTGTGGCAGAAAAACAATCTGTCAGACCTTCAGAATAAAGGAACAGCACGGGATAACCTTCAGGTCTACAGTCAGGAGCAGACGGATATTAAATACCTCGCCAAAGACCAGAACGGTGGCGATATTCCGGAAAAGCCGCTGTTTGTACAAAATATCGGAGCGCTCCCTGCATCAGGTACGGCTGTCGCAGCGAACAGGCTTGCATCACGCGGCGCGCTTCCGGCACTGACTGGCACGACAAGAGGCAGCGATGGCGGCCTGATAATGGGCGAGGTCTACAACAATGGCTATCCGACGCAATACGGAAATATTTTGCGTCTGACCGGAACCGGTGATGGGGAAATCCTCATTGGCTGGAGCGGGACAAACGGTGCGCCAGCGCCCGCATATATTCGCAGCCATCGAGATACCGCCGATGCTGAGTGGTCCGAATGGGCAATGCTCTACACCACACTAAACCCACCTCCGGATTCGCATCCAGTAGGGGCGCCGATAGCATGGCCGTCTGATGCTACCCCAGCCGGTTACGCCCTGATGCAGGGGCAGTCCTTCGATAAATCTGCTTACCCGTTACTGGCTATAGCGTATCCGTCCGGCATTATCCCTGACATGCGAGGCTGGACAATAAAGGGTAAGCCCATCAGTGGACGTGCTGTACTGTCGCAAGAAATGGACGGCAACAAATCGCACTCGCACACCGCGCGGGCGCAGGATACTGACTTAGGGACAAAATCTACCTCATCCTTTGATTACGGCACGAAATCGACCAATACCACGGGCAATCATACTCACCAGTTCGGCGGTTATATCAATTCATACTGGGGAGATTCCAATCACACCTCATTTCAGCCTGGAGGTGGTGCATGGACACAGGCCGCTGGCGACCATGCGCATACAGTTTATATCGGAGGACACGAGCACACCATGTATATCGGTCCACACGGTCACGTCGTTATTGTGGACGCAGACGGTAATGCGGAAACCACGGTTAAAAATATTGCATTTAACTACATAGTGAGGCTGGCATAATGACTTTTAAAATGAGCGAACAGGCGCAGACAATTAAAATTTTCAATCTGCGTTCAGATACTAACGAATTTATTGGTGCAGGTGATGCGTATATTCCGCCGCACACAGGACTACCGGCAAACTGTACTGATATCGCCCCTCCTGATATTCCCGCCAGTCATATTGCTATATTTGACGCTGAAACCCAGACATGGAGTCTGCATGAGGATCACCGCGGCGAGATGGTTTACGACACAACAACCGGCAATCAGGTTTATATCTCCGCTCCTGGTCCGTTGCCCGAAAATGTCACATCAGTTTCACCAGGTGGTGAATACCAGAAATGGGATAGTAAGGCTAAGGTCTGGGTAAAAGACGAAGCGGCTGAAAAAGCAGCGCAGCTTCGTCAGGCGGAAGAAACCAAAAACAGGCTCCTGCAAATAGCATCTGAAAAAATCGCGCCGTTACAGGATGCTGTTGATCTTGATATCGCAACAGATGATGAGAAAGCGCAGCTCGACGAATGGAAAAAATACAGGATACTGGTTAACCGGGTGGATACCACAAATCCTGACTGGCCGGAAGTGCCTGTAAACCAGTAATATGACGTTGTGAAAAAACAGGCTGGCATTAATAAAATACACCAGCCTGAAGTAATATTCAGTTCAGGAGGAACTGATGAAGCATAATAACCAGATATACCATCAGTACTGATATGGTTGTTACAGCCTTCTGTAAAAAATTAACAACCACAAATCTGACACCACTCTGGTGGTTTTTCTATATCTGGTGGCCAGTTGTCACACCAGGGGGGACGAATAAATGGGGCGGGTATTGGCGGCAGTCCACTGGAGGCGGATTTTGTATTATCTGGTGGGGGTTTTGTATCACTGGCGGCCATCGCCGATGCCGAAAAGGCTGTAGCCGACAACACCAGAAGCAATGGGAAAAATATACGATGTCTCATAATATCACCCGTGAATATTCAGACTATCCTTACTGTTGACTTCCTTCATTTCCAGCATAGTTCACGCTTCATCATCGTGGAATAAATAATTAAGTTTGTTGAGCGAGAATTTACTTACAGAAAAAATAATAAGCATCAATATTTTTGCAATATTTCAACTTATACCAGAATAAATGTGCTAAAAATCTGGTGACCAAGAATACCGACAACCAGTAATCGCTCCTGTGATAATGCAGACCATCTGATTGCTGTGAAGGTGGCCTCATCTGAAACGCCTGTTAAATCCAGCGTTTTAAGCTCCCTGATATAAGCCATCCATTTAGCCTGGCTGGCTTTATCATCGTCACATCTTTCACCCCGCGCCAGTTCTGTTCGTCAGTCGGCAATGGTGCTTGTCAAAACTTTGTGGCGGCTACTCTGGATTTATCTGCCACTTTCTGGCAAGTATGATTCTGTTTTCATCAGATAACCAGCTATTTACAGCGTCAAGAAGATACTGATTATCCTTCGCCATCATATAGACTTTATTACCGGCAGTGTCGGGGAGGATACTCCTGGTTGATACGCAGAAGACACCTGGCTCTTTGTTCTGGTAATAATTACCTTCGAGCAAGTCGGTAAACATGACATCAGCGCTGCGTTCACGAATCCTCTGCAGAGTGGCATCATTATCTTTTTCGCGAATAACATCTGCATACCTGATATGCTTGTCAACATAGTCCTGATTTGTACCACCTGGATTAACAACAATCCGCACGCCCTTACGGTCAATATCTTCAAGAGATTTGAAGTCATTAATCCTGTTACATTGCGTCAGCGCTATTTTCCCATTTTTAAGTACCGGAGAAGAAAGTGCGAACTGTTTTCTTCTGCCGGGAGTTTCTGTAATCCCTCCCATTGCAATATCAAATTTGTCTGCTGCCAGGTCAGTTGACAGCGTAGGCCAACTGCTAGGTACAAACAGGATATTCAGGTGCAGAGCTTTGCCCAGTGAATATGCCATATCAATATCAAAACCGATTAATTTATTTTGTCTGTTGTGAAATGCGAGGGGAGCATAGTCACCAGGCACCCCCACACGTAACTCTTTGCTTTCTTTAATCTCCTGCCAGGGTTTTGCCATCGCGGAATGAATACCTGAAAGTGACAACAAGATAACAAACATAAAATATACTTTTTTCATTACTCTTACCCTAATGTTTGATCAGTAGACTACAGATGAGATTGTCTTCTCTCTATTGCGCCGGTAACCTTTACCGGACAGGGAATCCAATAATAGTGGTATATTAAACGGGAGATCCTCTCGCCACGATATACCATCCGCTATGAAGACCTGCTTCGGGTTAAGTGACAGCTTCAATTAAATTTTCACCCTGATTTTTCACATTTCTGATGTGATGGATTACCTCAGTCACGTTGTTTGCAAGAGCATGCCTTGGTAGGCTACCTGCTGTTTAGTCAGGACTGACTGTAATCGTGTTTATAGGTCGTACAGTTCACTATTGTGATGTAACGTCGTATGTTGATCAGCAGATCGTATGCTGACGATTTCAAAAGTACATAATTAAGTACATTTTTATATGTCACTTTTTTTAATTCTATTTAATTCAGTTAGTTGAGTTTTTGTTTTCGTAATCGTTATTAAATAATAATCACAGGAACAATGGGCGCAGGCCGGGCGCCTGATTGGGGCGGGAGTACCGCGACAGCAGGTAGCGATTATTTATGATGTTGGCGTTTCGACGTTGTACAGAAAATTTCCGGCGAGTAACATGCCTTTGATGCCATTCATGGGAAAATAACACTCCTTTAATCAGCCATAAGAGTTAATTATATAAACTTAAATGGATTTGTTAATTGAATTTCATCAAGATTAACTCTATATAAAAGATTTATTGTCTTTGTTATGGCGTCTATATATTCTGCGCTATTCATTATAGCAGTGTATTTATCGTATGCTTCGAAGCAATGATTTTCATTGATATATTCACTGCTATTGTTTTTATAAATTTCATATGACTCTTCCTTTTTGAAAATGCGCGCATCCAGCCAAGGGTCAAGTATATATTCCGATATTCCTTTTGAATCAGTAAAAGTCAAAAAAACGACCACATGATTCCCTCCTGACGCGCTATTATACATAAGGGATGTGCTTATTCTGGCATCAAATACATTATTTTTCGAAAATCCTATTCCGGTTAGTCTTTGTGGTATATATTTTGCAATAATCGCACCTAAAATTAGCGACATATCAGCACAGTTCCCTGTGTTATATTTTATTGAATCAATGGAAGAATATATTAGACTCAGAGATATTGGGTTTTCTGGTCTTTCAGCCATAGCTCTGTCAAAAGAGTTTGCTTTTATAGTTTGCAGAAATTTCTTGTGATGTTCTCTTTGTAAATTAAGAGCGTCGTATTTTTCCTGCGTATCAATTTTAAGCCTGTCAATTTGCATAGCATCATAACTGTCCGATTTCTTTATTATTGTTCTGACAAAAACGGTACATTCTGAAGCAGCATTAATAATACAGGAGGATAAATCAACTGAAGTACTCTGTTGGTTGTTACAGGCGCTCACTCCAGTTGTGTCGAATTTTTCTGTAGCTACATGTCCAACATTTATAATCAATTACATTTCCCTGTATTCAAAATTAAGCGATATTCTTATGTTACGACAACCTAACAGGGACTGACTACAAAGATCTTTAAAGAAACGTTCATTATTGTATCTATTGATGAACTCCCTTCAGATTTAGAGGTTGTGCCCATGGTCGAAAAGCTCCTCTACGCTCATATACTTAACTTATCGGGGACATGGTAGGTTAGGATGTGAAAACACAGGGACAGTTACTGTCACTGCGAAGGCAGCAATAAGGAGGCCTATCCTGTACGAACTGTGGAAAACTATATCTTGTTCACGATCACCTGCATCGTTGACGATGCGCGATCCTGGAGGTTTGACGACTGCCCGGTATGATCGGTGCCGCAGCCACGTCGTATGCAGGAACGGCCTGCGGCAAACTGGCGATCGTTCGATAGTGCGAATATTGAATGGTTGCCAGTCGCGGCGGATTCTACTGGTTAAGAATGGCTAATCAATGTGTTTAATCTGAAACCAGGCATCTGTTCAACTTTTCGTGATCGCTTTTGTTGGCATCACTATTCAAGCAGTTTGCCTGCATCGGCTTCACCCTCACTTCGGCATCAGGGAAAATCTGGTGCACCTGCTTCGTCAGTTCGGCCAGAATGATCTCGCTGGCCCCTTCGAGTCCTTCAACATTACGCTTGTCATAAACCAGTTCTACGAACATACGTGTTTCGCTAATAACTGTTTGTATATACAGTATTTTTGCTTTGGCGGTTTTGTCTGTCAAGGCATGAACCACTTGTTTTTAAATTTTGGGGAACATACTGCGGGCGTGTTTGTTATCGATTTTCCCTGCAGGGCTGATGGGGTCTGGCGTTGACTAAAATTATGTGTGGGGCATGGATGGGGCAAAAGTGGTCTGTGAAGTTCGTTAAAGTTCGTTAATCAAGCTTCATCTCGATCTCGCTCATCCCTTGTTTAAAGCGCTCCTGGACGATCTTTATCGATTTTAAAAACTATGAGTACATATTATAAAAATGTAGCAAATAGGCCGTTTGTGCCTGAAAAGATGAACATTCTGCGTAGCGCGATTTGCGCAACAGGAATAGACTGGAGTCGACACTCTACACAAAGATGCGAAAGGTTTTTTATGACACAACAGCCACAAGCCAAATACCGCCATGACTATCGCGCGCCGGATTACCAGATTACTGATATTGACTTGACCTTTGACCTCGATGCCGAAAAAACCGTGGTCACCGCAATAAGCCAGGCTGTTCGTCATGGCGCGCCTGATGCGCCTCTTCGCCTTGATGGGGAAGATTTAACGCTGGTATCTATCCACGTCAACGATGCGCCGTGGACAGCATATAAGGAAGAAGAGGGCGCGCTTATCATCAGCGACCTGCCAGAGCGTTTTACGTTACGCATTGTCAACGAGATAAGTCCGGCGGCGAATACGGCGCTGGAAGGATTGTACCAGTCCGGCGATGCGCTCTGTACCCAGTGTGAAGCGGAGGGCTTCCGCCATATTACCTGGTATCTTGACCGCCCGGACGTACTGGCGCGATTTACCACCAAAATTATTGCCGATAAAAGCAAATATCCGTTCCTGCTTTCCAATGGCAACCGTGTTGCGCAGGGTGAACTGGAGAATGGCCGTCACTGGGTTCAGTGGCAAGATCCGTTCCCGAAACCGTGTTATCTGTTTGCGCTGGTGGCCGGTGATTTTGACGTGCTGCGCGATACCTTTACCACCCGCTCCGGGCGTGAAGTCGCATTAGAACTGTACGTTGACCGTGGCAATCTGGATCGCGCGCCGTGGGCAATGACCTCGCTGAAAAATTCCATGAAATGGGATGAAACGCGTTTTGGGCTCGAATATGACCTCGACATCTATATGATTGTCGCGGTGGATTTCTTTAATATGGGCGCGATGGAGAATAAAGGTCTCAATATCTTTAACTCCAAATACGTGCTGGCGCGAACCGATACCGCGACGGATAAAGATTATCTCGATATTGAGCGCGTGATAGGTCATGAGTATTTCCACAACTGGACCGGCAACCGCGTCACCTGCCGCGACTGGTTCCAGTTGAGCCTGAAAGAGGGGCTAACCGTGTTCCGCGATCAGGAGTTTAGCTCTGATTTGGGGTCACGCGCGGTGAACCGCATCAGTAACGTGCGTACCATGCGCGGTTTACAATTCGCGGAAGACGCCAGCCCGATGGCGCATCCTATCCGCCCGGATAAAGTAATCGAAATGAATAACTTCTACACCCTCACCGTTTATGAAAAGGGTGCGGAAGTCATTCGCATGATCCACACGTTGCTGGGTGAGGAAAATTTCCAGAAGGGGATGCAGCTTTATTTTGAGCGCCATGACGGCAGCGCCGCGACGTGTGATGACTTCGTACAGGCGATGGAAGATGCTTCTAATGTCGATTTGTCCCATTTCCGCCGCTGGTACAGTCAGTCCGGCACGCCGATTGTAACGGTAAAAGATGATTATAATCCGGAAACCGAGCAGTACACGTTGACCATCAGCCAGCGCACTCCGGCGACGGCGGATCAGGCGGAGAAGCAGCCGCTGCATATTCCATTCGCCATCGAACTGTACGATAACGAAGGCAACGTCATTCCGTTGCAAAAAGGTGGTCATCCGGTCAACGCCGTGCTGAACGTCACGCAGGCGGAGCAGACATTTACCTTCGATAATGTTTACTTCCAGCCTGTTCCGGCCTTGCTGTGCGAGTTTTCAGCGCCGGTGAAACTGGAATATAAATGGAGCGATCAGCAGTTGACGTTCCTGATGCGCCATGCGCGCAATGATTTCTCCCGTTGGGATGCGGCGCAAAGCCTGCTGGCCACATACATTAAACTGAATGTGGCGCGTCATCAGCAGGGGCAACCGCTATCGCTTCCGGTGCATGTCGCTGATGCGTTCCGCGCAGTACTGTTGGATGAGAAAATCGATCCGGCGTTGGCCGCAGAAATTTTAACTCTGCCTTCGGCCAATGAAATTGCGGAGCTGTTTGAGGTCATTGACCCGATCGCCATTGCGCAAGTTCGTGAAGCGCTAACGCGTACGCTGGCGGCAGAACTGGCGGATGAGTTCTTAGCTATCTATAACGCCAATCATCTGGATGAGTATCGTGTTGATCACGGCGATATCGGTAAGCGCACGCTGCGCAATGCTTGCCTGCGCTTCCTGGCGTTCGGCGAGACGGAGCTGGCTAATACGCTGGTCAGCAAACAGTATCGCGACGCCAATAATATGACCGATGCGCTGGCGGCCCTGTCTGCTGCGGTGGCGGCGCAGTTGCCGTGCCGCGATACGCTGATGCAGGAGTATGACGATAAGTGGCATCAGGACGGCCTGGTGATGGATAAATGGTTTATCCTGCAATCCACAAGCCCGGCGGAAAATGTACTGGAAACCGTACGCGGCCTGCTCAAACACCGTTCTTTCAGTATGAGCAACCCGAACCGCATCCGTTCATTAATTGGCGCGTTTGCTGGCAGCAACCCGGCGGCGTTCCATGCGCAAGACGGTAGTGGATACCAGTTCCTGGTCGAGATGCTGACCGATCTGAATAGCCGTAACCCGCAGGTAGCATCTCGCCTCATTGAACCGCTGATTCGTCTGAAACGTTATGATGATAAGCGTCAGGAGAAAATGCGCGCGGCGCTGGAGCAGTTAAAAGGACTGGAGAATCTTTCCGGCGATCTGTACGAGAAGATAACTAAAGCGTTAGCCTGACAGTATCCGTTATAAAGAGGTAAGACATGCCCGGTAAGCGTTAGCGCTGCCGGGTATTTTTTTGCCGGACGATGACGCTCGCTGGCGAAACGTGAAGTGAGAATGAAGGAAAACGATTGCTATTTATTGCCGTAGGTCAATTCCCTTTTGCTTTGTTATCGCCCATAATACGCCCCCGGTTTGCACACCGGGAATCCAGGAGAGTTCATGTACTATCCCTTCGTTCGTAAAGCCCTTTTCCAGCTCGATCCAGAGCGCGCTCATGAATTTACATTTCAACAATTACGCCGCATTACAGGTACGCCGCTGGAAGCGCTGGTACGCCAGAAAGTACCGACAAAGCCGGTTACCTGCATGGGACTTACCTTTAAAAATCCACTGGGGCTGGCTGCCGGTCTGGATAAAGACGGGGAGTGCATCGACGCGTTAGGCGCGATGGGGTTTGGCTCCCTGGAAATCGGCACCGTGACGCCGCGCCCACAGCCGGGTAACGATAAGCCGCGTCTTTTTCGTCTGGTGGATGCTGAAGGTCTGATCAATCGGATGGGCTTTAATAATCTGGGCGTCGATAACCTGGTCGAGAATGTTAAAAAAGCCCATTTTGATGGTATTCTGGGAATTAACATCGGTAAAAATAAAGATACGCCTGTCGAAAATGGCAAAGATGACTACCTGATTTGTATGGAAAAAGTCTATGCTTATGCGGGTTATATCGCCATTAATATTTCTTCGCCGAATACGCCAGGGCTACGTACGCTCCAGTATGGCGATGCGCTGGACGATCTGTTAACTGCCATTAAAAATAAGCAAAACGATCTTCAGGCGATCCACCATAAATATGTGCCGGTGGCAGTAAAGATCGCGCCGGATCTTTGTGAAGAAGAATTGATCCAGGTTGCCGATAGCCTGCTTCGTCATAATATTGATGGGGTGATTGCGACAAATACCACCCTCGATCGTTCTCTGGTACAAGGAATGAAAAATTGCCAGCAAACGGGGGGATTAAGTGGCCGGCCATTACAATTAAAAAGCACAGAAATTATTCGCCGTTTATCCCAGGAGTTAAAGGGACAATTGCCTATTATCGGCGTCGGCGGCATTGACTCAGTTATCGCCGCGCGCGAGAAGATAGCGGCAGGAGCTACGCTGGTACAAATTTATTCCGGCTTTATTTTTAAAGGCCCGCCATTGATTAAAGAAATCGTAACGCACATCTAAACTTTACCCTTTATCAGACAACCAGGGCTTTATTTCCGGCGCTGGTTGTTTTATATTTCTCCACTGTTGCTTATTTAGACATTTTAGGCTTTTATTATTGGGGTAATAAACGAAGCGGCAAAAGGACAATGCTGTTACGAGTTGCTTAAAAGCGGGAGAGAGGTAATGCGAATTAAACCTGACGATAACTGGCGCTGGTATTATGATGAAGAGCACGATCGTATGATGCTCGATCTCGCCAATGGTATGCTTTTTCGCTCGCGCTTCTCTCGTAAAATGCTTACGCCGGACGCGTTTTGCCCGACCGGTTTTTGTGTGGATGACGCTGCGCTCTATTTTTCCTTTGAAGAAAAATGCCGGGATTTCGAATTAACCAAAGAGCAACGCGCGGAGCTGGTGTTGAATGCGCTGGTGGCGATTCGCTATCTCAAACCGCAGATGCCAAAAAGCTGGCATTTTGTGGCGCATGGCGAAATGTGGACCCCAGGAACGGGCGATGCCGCAAGCGTCTGGTTAAGCGATACGGCGGAACAGGTTAATTTGCTGGTCGTTGAGCCGGGAGAAAATGCCGCGTTGTGTCTGCTGGCCCAGCCGGGCGTGGTGATAGCAGGCCGAACCATGCAGCTTGGCGATGCGATTAAAATTATGAACGACAGGCTGAAACCGCAGGTTCACTGTCACAGTTTCAGCCTTGAACAAGCGGTTTAATTCTCCAGTCGTAACGCGGTCTTAGGCACGCAGCTACAGCTCAGAATCGTACCATCGTCACCCATAGCCGATTTTTTCAGCGGACTTACTTCGCCTTCCAGCAAACGTATCCGGCAGCAACCACAGATACCAGCCCGGCAAGAATACGGAATACGAATTCCCTGATTCTCCAACTGTTCCAGTAGCACCTGTTGATTATTCCCGCAGAAGGTTTGCCCCTGCCAGTCGATGGTTACACTCCCGTCCGGATGTTTCTCTGGCGTAACGCTGTCGTCGAGCGTTGTGGCGCCATAAGCTTTTGCCGGCGCTGTCGCCAGTATCTCCACCTCATCGCCGACGCGAATGACGCCGCTATTGCGGGCAATCAAATTCTGACCGAAATCCACATCGCCATTGTCCTGGGCGGTACGAAAAGCTTGCAGTGTCGCCAGCGGTTCGCCGGAAGGATGTTTTTGCCCCTTTTCAGGGCTGACGGTCGTAAAAATACAGCGGCTACAGGGCTTCACGACGTCAAAAATCACATCGCCAATGCGAAGCACTTTCCAGCTATCTTCCTCCCAGGCCGCTACGCCGGAAACCACTAAGTTTGGGCGAAATTGTTCCATTTGTACGCCTGCCGGACAACGCTGTTGCAGATCGCGCAGCGAGGCTTCGTTGGTCAATAAATACGGGTAGCCATCGGCAAATCCCAGCGGCACCGCGTTATGTCGTTTGACCCGGCGTGTCAACTGCGGCCCAACCCAGCGCAACTGGACATCGCGGGAGAAAAAGCCGCTCAACCATTGATTAATCGCCGTCGGGGCGACGCGAGCGGTAAAATGGTTTCCCCAGACCTCGGTCGGCGCATCCTGCGGGGTGAAATCCGTAAAGCGAACCAGCGCGCTACTGCCGTCTGGCGCGGTCAAATGGAGGCCGTCGTGTAAGGGAGAGGGGGTAAAACGTACCATTTGTGGAAACTGGCGGGCGGTAATAAATGTGCCGTCAGGCTCGGTCACCATGAAGATGCGATCAAAAGCCAGGCCGCTGATATCTGCCAGCGCATGAGTCAGGCCAATGCCGCGCATGGATTTGACCGGATGAATAAAGAGCCGTGATAACGTCGCCACCGTACAGTCCCTCAAATGAAAATAAGCCTTCAACTTTATGACATGGGCGTGAGATTAGCTATAATGCGCAACAATTTTCTTAGCGTAAAAGTGACAATATGAATTCTCTGTTTGCCAGTACGGCCCGC
Source organism: Salmonella sp. 32010601201800023SM (assembly GCF_017572235.1). Classification (NCBI taxonomy): domain Bacteria; kingdom Pseudomonadati; phylum Pseudomonadota; class Gammaproteobacteria; order Enterobacterales; family Enterobacteriaceae; genus Salmonella; species Salmonella sp. 32010601201800023SM. The sequence goes on along the minus strand of NZ_JAGEQS010000001.1, from coordinate 1,192,410 downwards.
GGGCTGGAAGAGCTGTTAAAAACTGAACTGGAAAAACTGGGCGCCGTAGGGTGTCAGGTTGTTCAGGGTGGGGTCCATTTTCAGGGCGACACGCGGCTTATTTACCAGAGCCTGATGTGGAGCCGCCTGGCCTCGCGTATTATCCTGCCGATGGGTGAGTGCAAGGTCTACAGCGATCTCGATCTTTACCTCGGCGTTCAGGCGATAAACTGGACAGAGATTTTTAATCCTGGCGCGACGTTTGCGGTGCATTTCAGCGGCCTGAACGACACCATCCGTAATAGTCAGTATGGCGCGATGAAAGTTAAAGACGCGATTGTCGATGCGTTTACGCGGAAAAATCTTCCGCGTCCAAATGTGGACCGCGAATCGCCGGACCTCCGTATTAACGTCTGGCTGAATAAAGAAACTGCCAGCATTGCGCTGGATCTCAGTGGTGATGGCCTGCACCTGCGCGGTTATCGCGATCGCACCGGGCTGGCGCCAATTAAAGAGACGCTGGCGGCAGCGATTGTTATGCGTTCCGGCTGGCAGCCAGGTACGCCGCTGCTCGACCCTATGTGTGGTTCGGGGACACTGTTGATTGAGGCCGCGATGTGGGCGACCGATCGCGCGCCGGGCCTGCACCGTGGTCACTGGGGATTTAGCGGCTGGGCACAGCATGACGAAACTATCTGGCAGGAAGTGAAAGCCGAAGCGCAGACCCGGGCGCGTAAGGGACTGGCGGAGTATTCCTCTCATTTCTACGGTTCCGACAGCGATGCGCGCGTCATTGAGCGGGCGCGCAGCAACGCCCGTCGCGCCGGTATCGGCGAGCTTATCACCTTTGAAGTGAAAGATGTGGCGCAACTGAGTAATCCATTGCCGAAAGGCCCGTATGGTACGGTGATCAGTAACCCGCCTTACGGCGAACGTCTGGACAGCGAACCGGCGCTGATTGCGTTGCACAGCCTGCTGGGCCGTACCATGAAAAATCAGTTTGGCGGCTGGAACCTGTCGCTGTTCAGCGCTTCGCCCGATTTGCTGGGCAGCCTGCAATTACGTGCCGACAAACAGTTTAAAGCCAAGAATGGCCCGCTGGACTGCGTGCAGAAAAACTATCATATTGCGGAAACCACGGCGGACAGTAAGCCGGCGACGGTGGCGGAAGATTACGCTAATCGCCTGCGTAAAAATCTTAAAAAGCTGGAGAAATGGGCGCGCCAGGAAGGGATTGAATGCTATCGCTTGTATGATGCCGACCTGCCGGAATATAACGTGGCGGTAGACCGTTACGGCGACTGGGCGGTGATTCAGGAATATGCGCCGCCGAAAACGGTGGATGCGCAAAAAGCGCGGCAACGTCTGTTCGATATTATTGCGGCAACCTTGTCAGTGCTCGGTATTCCGCCGAATAAACTGGTGTTAAAAACCCGTGAACGGCAAAAAGGAAAAAACCAGTATCAGAAAATGAGCGAGAAGGGCGAGTTCCTTGAGGTCAGCGAATATAATGCGCGCTTATGGGTAAATCTGACGGATTATCTCGACACCGGTCTGTTCCTCGATCACCGTATTGCCCGCAGAATGCTGGGAGAAATGAGCAAAGGCAAAGATTTCCTGAATCTCTTTTCTTATACCGGCAGCGCCAGCGTACATGCGGGTCTGGGCGGCGCGCGCAGCACCACAACGGTGGATATGTCCCGCACCTATCTGGAGTGGGCCGAACGTAATTTGCGTCTGAACGGACTGAGCGGCCGCGCGCATCGCCTGATTCAGGCCGACTGCCTGGGCTGGCTGCGCGAGGCGAATGAACAGTTCGATTTGATCTTTATCGATCCGCCGACGTTCTCTAACTCAAAACGTATGGAAGAGTCGTTTGATGTTCAGCGCGATCATGTCGCGTTAATGAAAGATTTAAAACGTCTGCTGCGTAAAGGCGGCACCATCATGTTCTCAAATAATAAGCGCGGATTCCGTATGGATCTGGAAGGGCTGGCTGAGCTGGGGCTTACTGCACAAGAAATTACGCAAAAAACGCTCTCCCCGGATTTTGCCCGTAACCGTCAGATTCATAACTGCTGGCTGATCCGCGCCGCCTGAAAGGAAAAGTAAATGTCATTAATCAGTATGCATGGCGCATGGCTGTCGTTCAGCGACGCGCCGCTTCTCGATAACGCAGAGTTGCATATCGAAGATAACGAACGCGTCTGTCTGGTGGGGCGTAACGGCGCCGGGAAATCCACCTTGATGAAGATCCTCAACCGCGAACAGGGTCTGGACGATGGGCGTATTATTTATGAGCAGGATCTGATCGTCGCGCGTCTGCAGCAGGACCCGCCCCGTAATATTGCGGGCAGCGTCTATGACTTTGTCGCCGAAGGTATCGAAGAACAAGCGGAATACCTCAAGCGCTATCATGAGATTTCCCGTCTGGTGATGACCGATCCCAGCGAGAAAAACCTCAATGAAATGGCGCGCGTACAGGAACAGCTCGATCATCATAATCTTTGGCAGCTGGAAAACCGTATTAATGAAGTGCTGGCGCAGCTTGGACTCGATCCTAACGCCGCGCTGTCGTCGCTCTCCGGCGGCTGGCTGCGTAAAGCCGCACTGGGTCGGGCGCTGGTCAGCAATCCGCGCGTATTGTTACTGGATGAACCGACTAACCATCTGGATATCGAAACTATCGACTGGCTGGAAGGGTTTCTGAAAACCTTTAACGGAACGATTATTTTTATCTCTCACGATCGTTCGTTTATTCGCAATATGGCAACCCGCATTGTCGATCTCGATCGTGGCAAACTGGTCACCTATCCGGGAAATTACGATCAATACCTGCTGGAGAAAGAAGAAGCGCTGCGCGTAGAAGAATTACAAAACGCGGAATTTGATCGCAAACTGGCGCAGGAAGAAGTCTGGATTCGCCAGGGGATCAAGGCGCGCCGCACCCGTAATGAAGGGCGCGTGCGGGCGTTAAAAGCGATGCGTCGTGAACGCAGCGAGCGCCGGGAAGTGATGGGCACGGCGAAGATGCAGGTCGAAGAGGCGACGCGCTCCGGTAAAATCGTTTTTGAGATGGAGAATGTCGATTACCAAGTAGAAGGAAAACAACTGGTAAAAGATTTCTCCGCTCAGGTACAGCGCGGCGACAAGATTGCGTTAATTGGCCCGAACGGCTGCGGTAAAACCACGCTACTGAAACTGATGCTGGGACAGCTTCAGGCTGACAGCGGGCGCATCCACGTAGGAACGAAGCTGGAAGTCGCCTACTTCGATCAGCATCGCGCCGAACTGGATCCGGAAAAAACCGTGATGGATAACCTGGCGGAAGGCAAGCAAGAGGTGATGGTAAACGGTAAGCCGCGCCATGTACTGGGCTATTTGCAGGACTTCCTGTTTCACCCCAAACGGGCGATGACACCCGTTCGCGCGCTTTCCGGCGGCGAACGTAACCGTCTGTTGCTGGCGCGACTGTTCCTCAAGCCGAGCAATCTTTTAATTCTCGATGAACCAACGAACGATCTTGACGTCGAAACGCTGGAACTATTAGAAGAATTAATTGATGGCTATCAGGGCACGGTACTACTGGTCAGCCACGATCGGCAATTTGTCGATAATACCGTGACGGAATGCTGGATTTTCGAGGGCGGCGGCAAAATCGGACGCTATATCGGCGGCTACCATGATGCGCGTGCGCAGCAAGAGCAGCATCTGGCGACGAAACAGCCGATGGCGAAAAAAAATGAGGAAGTTATTGCCCCTAAAGCAGAAATTGTAAAACGTGGCAGTAGCAAACTAAGCTATAAACTGCAGCGCGAGCTGGAGCAGTTACCCGGTCAGCTTGAAGACCTGGAAGCGAAGCTGGAAGCGCTACAGGCGCAGGTTGCGGATGCGGCCTTTTTTAGCCAACCCCATGAGCAAACGCAGAAAGTTCTGGCCGATTTAAGTCAGGCGGAGCAAGAACTTGAGCAAGCCTTCGAACGTTGGGAGTATCTTGAAGGCCTGAAAAACGGGGCATAACGAAAGGAGCGCCTATGTGTGAACATCACCATGCTGCGAAGCACATATTGTGCCCGCAATGTGACATGCTGGTGGCTTTACCCCGCCTCTCGCATGGGCAAAAAGCAGCATGTCCACGATGCGGCGCAACGTTAACGACCGAGTGGGACGCGCCCCGGCAGCGTCCTACCGCCTATGCGTTAGCGGCACTATTTATGTTGCTGCTTTCTAACCTTTTTCCCTTCGTGAATATGAATGTCGCGGGCGTCACCAGCGAAGTCACGCTTCTGGAAATCCCCGGCGTCATGTTTTCTGAAGATTACGCCAGCCTCGGCACGTTCTTTTTATTATTTGTCCAACTGGTGCCGGCATTTTGCCTGGTGACTATTCTATTACTTGTCAACCGCGCCAGTCTGCCGTTGTCGGTAAAAAAAACGCTGGCAAGGATCTTTTTCCTCCTCAAATCGTGGGGAATGGCGGAAATATTTCTCACCGGGGTGTTGGTCAGTTTTGTTAAGCTGATGGCCTACGGCGATATCGGCATCGGCAGCAGCTTTATTCCCTGGTGCTTATTTTGTCTCGTTCAACTGCGGGCGTTCCAGTGTGTCGATCGCCGCTGGCTGTGGGATGATATCGCCCCGCAGCCTGCACTGGCGCAGCCGTTAACGCCGGGGATTACCGGTATCCGGCAGTCTTTGCGTTCTTGCGCCTGCTGTACGGCGATCCTGCCTGCGGAGAGTCTCGTCTGTCCGCGTTGCCATACGAAAGGCTATGTCCGGCGTAAAAACAGTTTGCAGTGGACGCTGGCGTTATTATTTACCTCGATCATGCTTTATCTGCCCGCCAATATTTTGCCGATTATGATTACCGACTTACTGGGCTCGAAAATGCCGTCGACCATTCTGGCTGGCGTGATTTTGCTGTGGAGCGAGGGGTCTTATCCGGTGGCGGCGGTTATCTTTCTCGCCAGTATTATGGTGCCGACGCTAAAAATGATCGCCATTGCCTGGCTTTGTTGGGATGCGAAAGGCCACGGTAAGCGCGACAGTGAACGGATGCATTTTATTTATGAAGTAGTGGAGTTTGTGGGGCGCTGGTCAATGATTGATGTCTTTGTCATTGCCGTACTCTCTGCGCTGGTGCGTATGGGAGGGTTAATGAATATTTATCCTGCGATGGGTGCGTTGATGTTTGCTTTAGTCGTCATAATGACAATGTTTTCTGCGATGACCTTTGATCCGCGTCTGTCGTGGGATCGTGAGTACGAACCAGGCCATGAGGAGTCCTGATAGCATGGAACCTAAAAAAGGGGAAGCCAAAGTACAAAAGGTGAAAAATTGGTCGCCTGTCTGGATATTCCCGATTGTTACTGCGCTTATCGGAGCCTGGATTCTGTTTTATCACTACAGCCACCAGGGACCGGAAGTTACCTTAATCACCACCAATGCGGAAGGCATTGAAGGCGGAAAAACGACGATCAAAAGTCGCAGCGTGGATGTCGGCGTGGTTGAAAGCGCGACGCTGACTGACGATCTGACCCACGTACAAATCAAAGCGCGGCTCCATTCCGGTATGGAAAAGTTGCTGCATAAAGACTCGGTATTTTGGGTGGTAAAACCGCAGGTGGGGCGTGAAGGCATCAGCGGGCTTGGGACGCTGCTATCAGGTGCGTATATTGAACTACAACCAGGAAGTAAGGGCAGTCAGCCGGAAAGCTATCAGCTTCTTGACTCACCGCCGTTGGCGCCGCCCGATGCCAAAGGTATTCGTGTGATTCTGGACAGCAAAAAGGCCGGTCAGCTCAGTCCTGGCGATCCCGTTCTGTTCCGGGGCTATCGGGTAGGGTCCGTTGAAACCAGCTCTTTCGATCCGCAAAAACGGACAATGAGTTATCAGTTGTTCATTAAGGCGCCAAACGATCGGTTGGTCACCAGTAATGTCCGATTCTGGAAAGATAGCGGTATCGCTGTGGATCTGACATCGGCGGGAATGCGCGTGGAAATGGGATCGTTGACGACGTTGTTTGGCGGCGGCGTGAGTTTTGATGTGCCGGAAGGACTTGAGCAGGGGCAACCCGTCGCCGAAAAAACGGCGTTTAATCTCTACGACGATCAAAAAAGTATTCAGGATTCGCTGTACACCGATCATATCGATTACCTGATGTTCTTTAAAGATTCGGTGCGCGGATTACAACCTGGCGCGCCGCTGGAGTTTCGCGGTATTCGTCTGGGGACGGTAAGCAAAGTGCCTTTCTTTGCGTCTAATATGCGTCAGGTGTTTAACGACGATTACCGTATTCCTGTGCTGGTGCGCATTGAACCGGAGCGTCTGAAAGCGCAACTGGGAGAAAATGCGGATGTTGGCGCGCATTTGACGGAACTGCTTAAGCGCGGTTTACGCGCTTCGCTTAAAACCGGTAACCTGGTGACCGGGGCGCTGTATGTCGATCTGGACTTTTATCCTAAGGAGCCGCCGATTACCGGGCTACGCGAATTTGATGGTTATGAAATTATTCCCACCGTCAGCAGCGGCCTGGCGCAAATTCAACAGCGACTGGTGGAAACGTTGGATAAGATCAACAACCTGCCGCTGAATCCGATGATTGAACAAGCGACCAATACGCTGTCTGAAAGCCAGCGTACTATGCGTCGGCTGCAAACCACGCTGGATAATATGAACAAGATTACCTCCAGTCAGTCGATGCAGCAGCTTCCGGCGGATATGCAAATGACGTTACGCGAACTTAACCGCAGTATGCAAGGCTTCCAGCCTGGATCGGCGGCGTATAACAAAATGGTGGCGGATATGCAGCGTCTCGATCAGGTGCTTCGTGAGTTACAACCGGTGTTGAAAACTCTGAACGAGAAGAGCAACGCGCTGGTATTTGAAGCGAAGGATAAAAAAGATCCTGAGCCTAAGAGGGCGAAACAATGAAAAAATGGCTAGTCGTGATAATGGCGTTCTGGCTGGCGTCATGTAGCTCCGGCGGAGAGAATAAAAGCTATTATCAGCTCCCGATAGCGCAAAGCGGTGTGCAAAGTACCGCAAGCCAGGGCAACCGTCTCTTATGGGTAGAGCAGGTTTCCGTACCTGACTATCTGGCAGGTAACGGCGTGGTGTATCAAACCAGTGATGTCCAGTATGTGATTGCCAATAACAATCTGTGGGCCAGCCCGCTGGACCAGCAATTACGTAACACGCTGGTGGCGAATCTTAGCGCCCGGCTTCCTGGCTGGGTCGTCGCTTCCCAGCCGTTGGGAACCACCCAGGATACGTTAAACGTTACCGTAACCGGATTCCATGGACGCTACGATGGTAAGGTTATCGTCAGCGGGGAGTGGTTATTAAACCACAATGGACAGCTGATTAAGCGGCCTTTCCATATCGAAGCCAGTCAGCAGAAAGATGGCTATGATGAGATGGTCAAAGTACTGGCAAGCGCATGGAGTCAGGAAGCAGCCGCTATCGCAGATGAGATAAAGCGCCTTCCCTGAGATAAAAGTAATGTAAATTTAACCGCTTCAGGTCGTGCGCCTGAGGCGGTTTTTTTATTTTTGACGCCGGAAAAATAGTTGTTATGGCTCACATTTTTTGTACAAATGATTTACCGTATAGCTCACAAATATGACATTGGTGTGAATTTTGCGCATTGACGGGCGATCCATTTAGAGGTATTCGTGTAGTGTGATTGCACATTTTGTAATCACTGTTTTCTTTTCCACCAGATACAAATATGAGGGAAACGAGGCATGAAGAGACAAAAACGAGATCGCCTGGAACGGGCACATCAACGTGGATATCAGGCCGGCATCGCCGGACGATCAAAAGAAATGTGTCCCTATCAGACGCTGAATCAACGGTCATACTGGTTGGGAGGTTGGCGACAAGCCATGGAGGACAGGGCGGTAATGGCCTGATTCTGTCTCTTTAGAAAAAGAAACCTCCGCAGTGCGGAGGTTTCGCCTTTATGGGCTTTGCAAGCATGATACCGATAGCGCGGAATATCAATTCAACACTTAGAACGCGGAAGTATCCTGGAACAAACCGACTTTCAAATCGTGTGCGGTATAGATCAGACGACCATCCACCAGAACCTCACCGTCCGCCAGGCCCATGATCAGGCGACGGTTTACGATACGTTTGAAATGAATACGATAGGTGACTTTCCTGGCTGTCGGCAGAACCTGGCCGGTAAATTTCACTTCGCCCACGCCCAGAGCGCGGCCTTTGCCTTCGCCGCCCAACCAGCCCAGGTAGAATCCCACCAATTGCCACATAGCATCCAGACCCAGACAACCGGGCATCACCGGATCGCCGATAAAGTGGCATCCGAAGAACCATAGATCCGGATTGATATCCAGCTCGGCTTCGACATAGCCTTTGTCGAAATTGCCGCCCGTTTCGGTCATCTTAACGACGCGGTCCATCATCAGCATGTTCGGCGCAGGGAGTTGCGGCCCTTTAGCGCCAAACAGTTCACCACGACCAGAGGCAAGAAGGTCTTCTTTTGTATAGGATTCGCGTTTATCTACCATGTTTTATGTAAACCTTATTTTATTGAAGCACGCAGGATAGCTAACACGTGTACGCTGAACAAGTCCGATCAGTTCGGAATAAAAGCGTTCAGCCAACGTAATGGCCACGGGAAACGATGACGGCCTTCCTGTTGCGTCGCCTGCGCGATACGCTCCTGGATAGTCTGCATCAACGTCGTTTGACCTTCGCCATCCCACACCAGATTTAACAGTAGCGGTAAGGCGTCGGTCACGTCGTCTACCGCCCAGATAGTGAACTTCTCTTCTTTAACCGCTTGCAGCAGTTCAGATTTAAGACTGAGATGGCGGACATTGGCGGCAGGGATAATCACGCCCTGTTTACCGTTTAATTCCCGCTGCTCGCAGATGGCGAAGAAACCTTCAATTTTTTCGTTTAGCCCACCCACCGGTTGCGCACGACCAAACTGATCGACCGAGCCGGTAATCGCAATGTTTTGATTCACCGGCACATTGGCCAGCGCGCTGATGAGCGCACATAATTCCGCCATTGAGGCGCTATCGCCATCCACTTCGCTGTAGGACTGCTCAAAGGTTAACGAGGCAGAGAAGGGAATTTGTTGCTCCAGCTGCAACTCCGACATCAGGAAGGCCTGCATAATCATCATTCCCTTAGCGTGGATATTCCCGCCAAGTTCGGCCTTGCGCTCAATATCGTTAAATTCGCCATCGCCGATATGCACAACACAGCTAATTCGCGACGGTTCGCCAAAGGCGCGCGGATGTCCGGGAAACTCAATGACGGAAAGCGCATTGATTTGTCCAACGCGTTCGCCTTCGGTTTCAATCAGGATCTGCTCTTGCAGAATCTCATCCTGCATCCGCTCCGCCAGAAAGCCTTCTCGCCATTCGCGTCGGGCAAGCATCAGGCTGAGCGCTTCTGCGCCGCAGGTATCGCCTTCGCATAAAGGCGACGCCTCCTTAAACTGGCGGGCTATCCACAGTGGGCAAAGAGGCAGCGTATCCTGTTCGCCGGTATAGCGCACAGCCTCGCGTATCAGGACGGGCCAGGCGTCCGGTGCCGGGGGCGGAAAATTATCGCGTAAAGCGATACGCGTCACCCATTGACACCACAGGGTCATAGCTTCTGCGTCCGCTATCTGTAAATTGTCTTCAAATTCACTGTAGATAGCCTGTTCCGCGAGCTCCGGTTCCATCTCCTGAAAATCAGCCAGTGATTCACGTTCGCCAACCAGAATCACCTTCAGTTTGAGCGGCATTGATGGCACGGAGACCGGTAATGGACGCGACTCGTCAAAGGCCACCCAGTCAAAACGCTCGCGGCTAACGATGGCTTTCAGACGCATCCATAGTAACGGCTGCGCCAGAAGGGTTCGTAAGGAAATAATCAGCACGCCGCCGTTCGCCTGATGAACCAGTCCCGGTTGCAGGGTAATGTCGCCGTTATACTGCCGCAGGCAACCAAAGAGCTGTTCGGCTTCGACCCAGTCAGCGCTGACGACTTGTGTGACGGTGGCAAAGTTGTCTTGCGCATTCTGCGCGGCGCGGTAATGAACAGTATGCCCGGAAACGTCATAATGTCCGCCGGTTAATTGTCCGGCATCGGTTTGCAGAGCGCGGACGGCATCTGAAAGTAAAGTGAGATACTCTTGCTCTTCAGGCGCTTTAGTCAGCATAAAAGAGGATGAGCTCCACGGCTGAATAAGCTGCTCAAGCGCAAATTGCAGTCGTGGCTGAGTATCACTGAGTAAGGTGTCGTTTTCGTCAGTCGCGTGTGGCTGTGCAAATATCTCCTGATAGCTTTCGCTATCCGGAACCAGATCACGCCATGCAAGTTTCGTAATGGTCAAAGTTGAGGTTTTTTAGTCTGTTGTAAAAGGGGGGATTATAGCCTAACCCGTCACGCTGCACACGCGGAAAGCGAATGCAAAGTAATATGAAGACGTGTAACCATTCACAGGTTCGAGATTCTTTTCTTCAGATGGCTAAAAAACTGATATTCTGATAACAGTTACACGGTAACATTGGGATCACAATGAAATATCAACAACTTGAAAATCTTGAAAGCGGTTGGAAATGGAAATATCTGGTGAAAAAGCACCGCGAAGGGGAGTTGATCACCCGCTACGTGGAAGCCAGTGCTGCCCAGGAAGCCGTCAATTTGTTGTTGGCCCTCGAAAATGAACCGGTGCGGGTAAACGTCTGGATAGACAGGCATATGAATCCTGCCTTGCTTAATCGGATGAAACAAACCATTCGGGCAAGACGCAAACGACACTTCAATGCGGAACATCAGCATACGCGCAAAAAATCTATCGATTTAGAGTTTATGGTCTGGCAGCGTCTGGCGGGCCTTGCGCAACGACGCGGTAAAACATTATCCGAAACGATAGTGCAACTGATAGAAGACGCGGAGCATAAAGAGAAATATGCCACGCAAATGACCGCGTTAAAGCAGGATTTACAGGCGTTATTAGGCAAGAAGTAACGCTGAAAGGCGTTGTCACCCAGACCAGAGCAAAAAACCCCGCGACGCGGGGTTTTTTATCAGACGGAAACTTAAGCCTGCGGCTGAGTTACCACGTCTTTAACGCCTTTAACTTCGATCTCTACGCGACGATCCGGAGCCAGGCAATCAATCAGGGCAGCGCGAGGTTTCACGTTGTCACAGGTGTTGCCGGTAACCGGGTTAGATTCGCCCATACCACGTGCGGAGATTTTGTCAGACGGAATACCTTTGGAGATCAGGTAATCAACAACAGACTGAGCACGTTTCTCGGACAGACCCTGGTTGTAAGCGTCAGAACCGATACGGTCAGTGAAGCCCAGAACGACAACGGAACCGTCTTTCGGATCCAGGTTGCTCAGCTGGCTGTACAGCTGATCCAGAGCCTGCTGGCCTTCCGGCTTCAGGGTAGATTTGTTGAAGTTGAACAGTACGTCAGACTTCAGAGTGAAGTGCTTGGTCTGTACTTCCGGAGCTGGAGCCGGTGCCGGAGCTACTACCGGAGCAGCTTCTTGCTGGCCGAAACGGTAGGAAACACCTACGCTCAGCAGGCCGTTGTCCGGACGGGTGCCGATGGTGTTGGCATCACCGATGTTGTTAGTCCACTGGTATTCCAGACGGGTTGCGATTTCAGGGGTGATGGCATACTCGATACCGCCCGCGAATACCGGGGAAACGCCGGTGTCGTGGTCTTTAGTAGACGGGCCGCCAGGGACGTTAGACTTGGTGTCTGCACGCCATACCATACCACCCAGACGGGTATAAACGTCCAGATCGTCAGTGATTGGATAACCCAGTTTAGCGGTCAACTGAACGCCCTGAGCTTTATAAGCGCCATTGATGTTGTCGCCTTTGTACGGCATACGGCCTAACCAGTCGTAGCCCATTTCAAAGCCAACGTACGGGTTAACCTGGTAACCACCAAAAGCACCTGCGCCCAGTTGGTTTTCATGAGTCGGGCCATCATTGTGAATGAAGCCGGTGTCATGGTACTGAGACCAGCCCAGTTTAGCACCAGCGTACCAGGTGTTATCTTTCGGAGCGGCCTGCGCTACGGTAGCGAAACCAGCCAGTGCCACTGCAATCGCGATAGCTGTCTTTTTCATTTTTTGCGCCTCGTTATCATCCAAAATACGCCATGAATATCTCCAACGAGATAACACGGTTAAATCCTTCACCGGGGGGATCTGCTCAATAGTTACTCTACCGATATCTACGGCTTATGCTGAGCACCCCTGGCGATGTAAAGTCTACAACGTAGTTGGAAACTTACAAGTGTGAACTCCGTCAGACATGTGAAAAAAACATGACGGATATACACATCATTTAACAGTTTCGGATGAAAAATCGTACAGCAAAAATTGCGGAAACCGCTTCTGGCAAGCGTTCTCGCAAAAAAAACGTTAGCACTCAAAGGAGATACGTTCGCGTAAAAAAAAGTCCAGGATAAATCCTAATTTTACTTAATGATACAAATTAGAGTGAATTTTTAGCCCGGAATGCTGTCTCCTGGGTAAAGCATGCGCACGTACAGGGCGCATGATAAACCCTACCGCATTACCTACCTTCGCTGCTTCAACCAGGCTGGAATGTTCTTCTTCTGTCAGTTCTTCAGTCATCCAACCAATTACCACGCTGTAATTTCCTGTACGCAAAGCGCGGATCATCGACTCCAGCGTATGACGAGGCGCAAGCTGGCTAATTTGCATCACTTTCGTTAATGGCAAACCTGAAGACTGTACCCATTCACGGCTGAGCTTTTGCTGCGGCGTGAGCCAGAGTTGCCAGCGTGATTGTTGGCCTAACTGACGGAGTAGAGGCAAAAGCAGGAGTTGCGCCATCATGGGCTGGTCTTCGTGGTAGACAACTTCACTGACCAGTCCTGCCGCGGCATTTTCCGTAGCGGTGCGCGCAGCGTTGTGGGTAGTGGTAGGAAATGACGAAGAACGATTTGCATAACCTGAAGTGTACATAATCAATCCAGCCCTGTGAGTTACTGTATATTCATACAGTACCCCTGTGGCGATGAAAGATCAACTCTATTTTCGGAAACTGTCTCGCAATTTTTATTCTTAGTGGCGTCAAAAATAAAAATCATCTTGCTCGCGGAGTATAAGTTGCCTATTTTCGTCATTAACGGATCCGTTACTGCAAATCATTCTTTTACTTTATGATTTAAAAGGAATTTTATGAGAGCACTCTCTTATGACAGGATCTATAAATCGCAAGAATATTTGGCCTCTTTGGGGACGATCCAGTATCGATCTTTATTCGGTAGCTATAGTCTGACCGTGGAGGATACCGTCTTTGCGATGGTGGCTAATGGCGAGCTTTATCTCCGCGCCTGTGAAGAAAGCGTACCCTACTGTGTGAAGCATCCTCCCGCCTGGCTCATGTTTATGAAATGTGGACGTCCCGTTATGCTCAACTATTACCGGGTGGATGAAAGCCTGTGGCGCGATCAGCAGCAGCTGGTACGTTTATCGAAGTATTCTCTTGACGCGGCAATGAAGGAAAAACACAGCCGTATTTTACAGCACAGACTCAAAGATCTCCCCAATATGACCTTCCATCTGGAAACATTGCTCAATGAGTCAGGGATAAAGGACGAAAATATGTTACGCATACTGGGCGCGAAAATGTGCTGGCTAAGGTTGCGACAAAGCAATCCCTTGCTGACGGTGAAAGTTTTGTATGCCCTGGAAGGCGCAATTGTCGGCGTACATGAAGCGGCGCTCCCGGCGAGTCGTCGCCAGGAGCTTGCCGACTGGGCTCATTCGCTTACGGCTGGGTAATTAATGTAGAAGTCGGCGGTGAAATTTGCCGTTGCAAGCGTCCAATCTCGGGCAGTAAGGCAATGAGCAAACCAATTTGTTGAACAACCAGAGGTTCTTTGCTGTCCGGACGTGTTTCCAGTGACTGAACTCGCTGCTTTAAACCCTCCAGCGCCTGGTGTACGCGCTGTTCGTCTTCAGGTTGATGATGAAGCGCATCATCAACGTAGCAGACCGCGTCATCCAGAAGCCCCAACACGTCCGGATTACTGAGCTTTTCGCGGTGCGCGCCGAGGGCGGAGATATAGCTGGTAAAAGTGTGATTGAGGCAAAGCAGCCTGAACGCCGCCTCCCGGGTTTCAGCCGTGACGTCGGGTTCGCTCGACATATTAGAAACCACGGATGCCAGTTCTGCATCGCGGTTGTGCGCGTCGCGTCTGGCAATGCGATAGGCCAGGCGGTTATCCCGTCCCTGGTGATATTGCTCAAGGATCGCATCAAGGTAGCGGCAATTAGCATCGGTGGCGCGCTGGAGTACCCGGGGAAGGTTGCGAAAGCGCCAGTCCGGCCAAATAAAGCTGACCGCAGCCCAGGCGATAGCGCAGCCAATTAACGTGTCGACGACGCGCGGTAACGCTACCTCGAAGCCTTCGCCCAGGAGGTTAAAGCAGAGTAATACCAGCAGGGTGATGAACATCGTCGCATGGGCATACTGCACATTACGGAATGCGAAGAAAAGCACGCCGGTAATCACCAGCAGAACTAACTGTCCTTCAAGCGAAGGGACAAACCATAAAATCGGGAGGCCGATCGCAACGCCTACCAATGTACCGATAATCCTGAGCGCAAGGCGATGGCGGGTCGCGTTATAGTTAGGCTGACAAACGAACAGGCTGGTGAGCAATATCCAGTACCCGTGGCGCATCCCGGTAATTTGGATGAGAGCATAACCGATGCACAATACCAGCGACATGCGTACCGCATGGCGAAAGAGAGCGGACTCCGGGGTAAAATTACGGCTCAGACGCAGCCAGATGTCGCTAAACCCGTGCAGGCTATCATCAGCCAACTGGTTTTCTGACTCATTGCGCGGCATTGCCTGGGCCTGCTCCGACTCGATCGTCGCCAATTGCGCATCAATGGCGCGTAGGTTGGTTAATAAGAATCCAAGCGTATTTAACAGCTCTAAAGAAGCGCCGCTGGCGCGCATACGTTCAAGCGCGGCGTCAATGTGGGTAAAGACGCGTTCAAAACGCGGATCATGCTGGTACGGCGTACGCAGTAAGATACAGCGCGCCAGCTGCGTACAGGCCTGCGCCTGCATCGACATCAGACGCTGAAAGCGGAACATGACGTCGCTATGGCGAAAATAATCGCGCAGCGTCTGGTATTGAATATGCGAAGAACTGGCGCGTTCATGAATATCCTGCGCCACAAAATAGTAATGGAGGGTGCGGCGCGTACCGCGTTGACCGCGATCGCCGCGCAGGCGACTCAATAACGACACTTTCGTTTGGTTCAGCGTCGCCATTAACTGCCCGTTCGCTAACGCTAAATCATAGAGCGGCGCCTGGCTTTCATCTTCAATATCAGGATCAAACAGACGTGATTTCAGTTCCAGATAGTGCGCTAACTGTTCGTAACTGCGTGCCAGATTATCCTGCAACGGACGGATCGGAAATAGCAGATGCCCGGTTAGCGTCAGTAGGTTATACCATACTGCGCCTGCCAGCAGGAGCAGTGGTTGCTGATACCAGTGATCATATAAAGAAGCGCCCAGCATCGTATAAATCGCAATGAGTAACGCGCCGAACGCGATGGTGGCATAGCGTTGCCCCAGTCCTCCCAACAAAATAAACCCGCTGGTGGATAACGTTAAGCCCAACGCAAATAGCCACGGCCAGGGAAAGAGCAGCTCCACAGAAGCCGACGCGATAAAAAAGCAAATTAAGGTAATGATTAAATTACGCAAGCGTCCGGCAAGGCGGTCGTCGAGATCGGTTAGCGCCGCGGCAACCATACCGAGCGTGAGCGGGATGGTCAGTTTGACGTCGCCCAGCCACCAGGGCAGGGCGGTGGTGCCGCACAGAGCGATAAAAATGCGGATGTAATACAGCCAGGTACTGTTCCAGGTATAACGGCGAATCAACGGACTTAACATAAAGGCTATTTGTCCCGATCATTCAAAACGGCGGCGCGCGTTAGCTTCTCGCGCGGCGCGAGCGGTTTCTACAGAGACGACGCGGCGACCGACAGGCCAAAGCGCAATCGCGGCAATTTTAAAGTTCGCAATACCGACAGGTATCCCGATGATAGTGACACACTGCGCGATACCGGAGGCAATGTGCATCAGGCATAGCCACCAGCCGAAAAAAAGTAACCAGAAAATATTCAGCAAGGTACCGCCAGTATTCATTAATACGCTTTTCGCCGCCGGATTAAGTTCGTCAACGTGAATGGCTTCATTACCGTAAGGGAACAGGGACAGCTTGGTTATCTCCCAGCAGGAGCGGGTCAACGGCAGGGTAAAAATAAGCACAATACTGACCAGCGTCGCCAGCAGCCAGGCCAGCGTAGTGGCAAAGCCGCCCAGTACAAAGTTTAAAATATTCAGAACGGTACGCATAAACCCTCAGTTCATTCCGGTTTTCTATCACTGCGGGCAATTGTAACGTTTTTTTAGACTGGAGCACGTTTTCTCTGGCGGTTACACTGATAAGCACATCTTTACGTCTGGATTCGCTGAGTCATGGAACTGAAAGCAACTTCTCTTGGAAAACGTCTGGCGCAACACCCGTATGATCGTGCCGTGATCCTCAACGCTGGGGTGAAAGTGTCTGGCGACAGGCATGAATATCTTATTCCATTCAATCAGTTATTGGCGATTCACTGTAAGCGTGGGCTGGTATGGGGCGAGCTGGAGTTTGTCCTCCCCGAGGATAAAGTCGTGCGTTTGCACGGTACCGAGTGGTCGGAAACCCAGCAATTCCATCGCTATCTGGACGCGCACTGGCGTCGCTGGAGCCAGGAGATGAGTGATGTCGCCGCGCAGGCATTACAAGAGCAATGGGCGCGTATTAGTGAGCGAACGGGCGAAAACCAATGGCTTACCCGTGAACGCGTTCGGGGGCTGGAACACGAAATTCGCCAGACGTTTGCCGCCTTGCCGCTGCCGGTCTCACGTCTGGAGGAGTTTGCTCACTGTCGCGAGATATGGCGTAAGTGTCTGGCATGGTTACAGGATAGCGAGGGAAGTCGGCAGCAGCATAATCAGGCGTATGCTGATGCCATGCTGGAAGCGCATGCCGACTTTTTTACGCAGATAGAATCTTCTCCGCTTAATCCTTCCCAGGCCAGGGCGGTGGTTAACGGCGAATCATCGTTACTGGTACTGGCGGGCGCGGGAAGCGGTAAGACCTCGGTGCTGGTGGCGCGCGCGGGTTGGCTGTTGGCGCGCGGACAAGCAGATGCGGGGCAAATTCTTTTACTGGCGTTTGGTCGCAAGGCGGCAGAGGAGATGGATGAGCGTATCCGCGAGCGCTTACATACGGAAGAGATTACTGCCCGTACGTTCCATTCGCTGGCGCTGTATATTATTCAGCAAGGCAGTAAAAAAGCGCCGGTTATCAGTAAGCTGGAAAGTGACGCCACCGCGCGGCATCAGCTATTTCTGCGCACCTGGCGTCAGCAGTGTAGCGAGAAAAAAGCGCAGGCCAAAGGCTGGCGTCAGTGGCTGGAAGAGGAGATGCAGTGGGTAGTGCCGGAAGGTAATTTCTGGGACGATGAGACATTGCAGCGGCGTCTGGCCCCTCGCCTGGATCGTTGGGTCAGTTTGATGCGTATGCACGGCGGCGCGCAGGCAGAAATGATCGCTGGCGCGCCAGAGGAGTGCCGCGAGCTGTTTGGCAAACGCATTAAGCTGATGGCGCCGCTGCTAAAGGCCTGGAAAAGCGCGTTGAAAGCGGAAAATGCCGTTGATTTCTCCGGGCTGATCCATCAGGCAATGGTGATCCTCGAAAAAGGGCGTTTTATCAGCCCGTGGAAGCATATTCTGGTCGATGAATTTCAGGATATTTCCCCGCAACGGGCGGCGCTGTTAGAGGCGCTGCGCAAGCAGAATAGCCAGACTACGCTGTTTGCCGTTGGCGATGACTGGCAGGCGATTTACCGTTTTAGCGGGGCGCAGCTCTCCTTAACGACGGCGTTTCATCAGACGTTCGGCGAGGGCGAGCATTGCCACCTGGACACCACGTACCGCTTTAACAGTCGGATTGGCGATATTGCCAATCGCTTTGTACAGCAGAATCCGCACCAGCTTAAAAAACCGTTAAATAGTCTGACCCCAGGCGATAAAAAAGCGGTGACGTTATTGGATGAAAGCCAGTTGGACGCGTTACTGGATAAATTATCCGGCTATGCGAAGGAAGATGAACGTATCCTGGTGCTGGCGCGCTATCACCATCTGAAACCCGCGAGTCTACAAAAAGCGGCGACTCGCTGGCCGAAGTTACAGATAGACTTCATGACTATCCATGCCAGCAAAGGCCAACAGGCCGATTACGTGATTCTTGTCGGATTGCAGGAGGGTAACGACGGTTTCCCCGCCCCGGCGCGAGAATCCATTATGGAAAGTGCGCTTCTTCCTCAGGTTGAGGATTTTCCGGACGCTGAAGAGCGGCGTTTGTTATATGTGGCGTTGACGCGCGCGCGTGCGCGGGTCTGGCTGCTTTTTAATAAAGATAATCCCTCGCGCTTTGTGGAGGCGCTTAAACAGCTGGATGTGCCGGTGGCGAGGAAGCCCTAAAGCGCGGGCGGTACAGCATCCCGCCCGCGTAGCGTTTATTTCAGGCGCTCGGCCAGATAACGCGCATAATCCGGAATAAGAATATCTACAGCGTCATTAAAATGCGGGGACTGGATGATAAAGTCCGCCGTTGAGACGTTAGTGGCGACAGGGATATTCCATACGGTGGCCAGACGCAGTAGCGCTTTGACATCGGGGTCGTGCGGTACCGCGTTAAGCGGGTCCCAGAAGAAAATCAACACGTCGATTTTCCCTTCTGAAATGAGTGCGCCAACCTGCTGGTCGCCGCCCATCGGGCCGCTCAGCATCGCATTAACGTCCATACCGGTTGCGCGCTGGATCAGATTCCCCGTGGTGCCGGTTGCATAAAGAACGTGTTTTTCCAGCAACGGCTGATGGCGTTCCACCCAGTTCATTAACATCTGTTTGCAGTGGTCGTGAGCAACCAACGCGATATGTTTGCGCGTCGGCAAGGTGCGAGTCGTCAGTTCCATAATTCGATTCCGTAGTTAACCTGTCTACAGATTACTGGAAGCGCTTGATGCTGCAAGAGAAAGAGAAAAAAATTGCGCGCTGGGACAACTCATATCAAGAGGGCGGCTGTTTTTCCGCCCATTGCAGAAAATGATGGCGTGTCTGCGGGTCGGCCAGTCGGAACCAATATTTCAGCCGCTGTTCTGTCAGAGTTTGTGATTGCGGCGGTACGGTATCAAGCTCTGAGACGTCGGAAAGTAATGTGCTGTCGTCTGCCATCATCGTGGCGAACTGAGGAAGCGAGGCGCGTTTCGCCGATTTATTATAACGCTCGGTCTCTATTTCATAATCGACCACTTTAGCCGTAGAAGTAATGGCCAGAATATCGAGTTTTACCGGAATGGGCATGGCGTCGCCGTCCAAAAGCGCCAGACGCGGCGCCGCGTTAAAATGCGAGGCTTCGCGCTCGTTTTCCAGCCGCGGGAGCTGGAAATTGACCTGACTTATCAGTTGGGTATCGAAACTTATCACCAGCGGCGGAGAAATATAAAGCCGCTCTTCATTACCGGGCAGGCGGATGGTTTTTTCCACCCGGAAAACGAGTTGATGCGGCCCGTTTTCCAGTTCAATGCTCTCTGCGCCGCGTAATAAAGAGCTGGACACCTTTTTGCCGTCCAGCACCAGCAGATCAACCTCATTAGACAAACGGAGCGTTGTGGCAAAAACAGTCACCGGCAAACAGAGAGCAAGGAAGGTGGCTAGCGCGCCGGTTTTCATAAGGTTCTCCTGTCCAAAGGCCGTCTGGCTAATAATGTATCGAAATTTTTCTTAGATCATGTTTACTAACATATAGACATATTTTGGCGTTTTGCTCTCATACATCGGTATGGGATGAATGGTTGCTATGTCAGGTTTGTCGTACACTTTGCAAAACAGCCAGGAGAAAGATGATGAAAGAGACCGATATTGCTGATGTTTTGACGTCCACTCGCACTATCGCGCTGGTAGGTGCGAGCGATAAACCCGATCGTCCAAGTTATCGGGTAATGAAATACCTGCTTGAACAGGGCTACCATGTGATTCCGGTTGCGCCAAAAGTCGCGGGTAAGACATTGCTGGGGCAACAGGGGTATGCCACGCTGGCGGACATTCCCGAAAAAGTCGATATGGTGGATGTTTTTCGCAACTCTGAAGCTGCATGGGGCGTCGCGCAGGAAGCTATCGCCATCGGCGCAAAAACGCTATGGCTACAGCTTGGCGTGATCAACGAACAGGCGGCGGTGCTGGCGCGGGATGCAGGCATGACCGTGGTGATGGATCGCTGCCCGGCGATTGAGATCCCTCGCCTGGGGCTGGCGAAATAAAAGTTTAAATGGCCGGATATCGCTTTCCGGCCTTTTAAATACAATCAGTTACGTAGTCGCGGCGCCTGAAGCTGCTTGCGAATGGTACGCGCCAGTTCATCCATCGATGGCTGTTCTGGATGCTCGTCCCGCATTTCGCTTCGCAACTGGGCCTCGGCCAGATAAGTATGCACTGGCTGACCATCATCATCTTCCATTACCACGTGGTACCACGGAGCGGCGCGAAGTTCGTCGTTAACCGCCAGTTCATCAGGCGACGGCTCATCAAGCGAATATTCCGGGTCGATATCGACGACCACTCCGAGGTAACCTAACAGGGAATGGCGGACCTGTTGGCCGATACCGAATTTGCTGGCTATCATAGTCACCTCCCGGGAAATAGATACCCTTTATATGAGGATACTATTCCACTTTTCAAGTTACATGACGCGACAGGCAAACCCTTTCAGATACAGCCCTTCCGGGTAGGTGGCGATCACCGGGTGATCGGCGGCCTGACGGAACTGCTCTATAAATTGTACATCACGACCGGCATCTATTGCGGCATCGGCAATGATTTTCTGAAATAAATCGCTGGTCATCAGTCCGGAGCAAGAGAATGTCAGCAGTATGCCGCCCGGATTGAGCAGTTGAATCGCTAACATGTTAATGTCTTTATAGCCCCGGCAGGCGCCCATTAACTGGCTTTTATTTTCAACGAATTTGGGCGGGTCCATGATGATGACGTCGAATTTTTCGCCGTGTTCACGGTAAGCGCGCAGCAACTTAAACACGTCGTCGCGCACGAATTCGGCTTTGCTCAAGTCCAGTTGGTTCAGTTCAACGTTTTGCCTGGCGATATCCAGCGCATCCTGTGAGGTATCCACGCTGACAACCTGGCGACAACCGCCCATTAACGCCGACACGGCAAAACCGCCGGTATAAGAGAAGCAGTTCAGTACCCGCTGATTTTCCACGTAGCGGCGCGTCGCCAGACGACTGTCGCGCTGATCAAGATAATAACCGGTTTTGTGGCCGCCCTGGATATCGACCAGCAATTTCATACCGTGTTCTTCAATTGGCAAAAGCGCAGGCGGCAGTTCGCCAGTGACCGGGCCCTGCGTCAGCGCCATCCCTTCTTTTTTCCGCACGGCGACGTCGCTGCGATCGTAAATAGCGCAATCCGGATAGCATGTTTGCAGAGCGCTAATTAATGCGGCGCGTTGATATTCGGCCCCGGCGCTGAGCAGTTGCAGCACCAAAAAATGACCAAAACGATCGATAGTGACGCCAGGCAGGCCATCGGATTCACCGGCGATCAGACGATAGCTATCCAGACCGTCTTTTTTCGCCAGCCAGTCGCGCCACTGCTGCGCCTGGCGCAGGCGGCGGGTGAAAAACGCAATATCAATGGATTCTGCTTTATCAAATGTCCAGACGCGCGCGCGGATCTGGGAGGCTGGCGACCAGGCGCCGCGTGCTAACCACTTTCCCTGATGGTCGACGATATCGATAGTTTCACCCAGGTTGGCTTTGCCTTCCAGACGGGAGACGGCGCCGGAAAAGACCCATGGGTGGCGGCGGAGTAAAGATTTTTCTCGCCCTTTGCTGAGGACTAAACGGGGATATTGCGGAAATGTAGATTCAGTCATGCGGAGTAACCTCTCACAAACAGTGACGCGAGCCGGATGATAGCTCCAGCCAGGGACCGTGAAAACGAAATGGCGCGTAGGGTAGCACAGATGAGAGGGGCAATCACCAGCGTATGGCGGTGAGCGTTTCTGCACAAAATAGAATCGTAAAGGCACAGTTTCTTCGGCGGGCGCTTTTTATAGTGTTATTTCTTTACATAAAGAAGGAAATACAATGAAAACAGTCTTCTCTTTGACCGCAGCCGCAATGATGGCATTGAGTGGCGGCGTATCTGCCGCGTCGGCGTTTAGCCTCAGTAGCGCGGATATTCCGGCGGATTTTCGTTTAACGCAACAGCACGTCTTTAAAGGATTTGGTTGTAGCGGAGAAAATATTTCGCCGCAGCTGAGCTGGCGCAATCCGCCTGCCGGAACCAAAAGCTACGCTATTACCGTCTTCGATCCTGATGCGCCCACCGGAAGCGGCTGGTGGCACTGGACGATGGTGAATATTCCTGCGCAGATTCACGACCTGCCCACGGGGGCTGATAAAAAAACGTTACCCGCCGGAGTGGTGCAGGGACGTAATGATTTCGGTTATGCTGGCTTTGGCGGCGCCTGTCCGCCGCCGGGCGATAAGCCTCATCGCTATCAGTTTACTGTGTGGGCGCTGAATACGGCAACACTGCCGCTCGACAGTGAGTCAAGTGGCGCGTTGGTAGGGTTTATGCTTAACGCGCATGTGATTGCGAAAGCAAAATTCACGGCCACATACGGAAGATAAAACAGAGGACGGCACGGTGCAGGAGATGCATATTCGACATCAGGATCTTACGACGGCAGAGGTGCGTTCCAGTCATCTGCACCGTTTGCATCGTGTTACGCTTTTTTCCGCCGCTATCTGCCATATTACGCAGGGCAGTAAAGTCATCATTCAGGATGATAGCCGCCTTGTCGCCGGGCCTGGCGAGTTGATTATTATCCCGGCGAACACGCCGCTGGAGATTATTAATCAGCCTGCGCAGAACGGTTTTCGCTCCGACCTGTTATTACTTTCACCGGAGATTATTGCTCGCTTTAAAACGATGTACGTTCAGGATTATCCACCGGCAAACCTGACATCGCTGTGTACCCCGATGAGCCGTAGCCTGACATTTATGTGGGAGAACGTGTTGGATGCTGTGCGCCAGGGCTTACCTGCCGGGCTACAGGAACATCAGGCGATGGGGTTACTGTTAGCGCTTTTGCATGATGGCGCGGCGGGACCGCTGCTTATTGAACGGCGTTACACCCTCACGGAGCAGGTGCGGCAACTGATTATGCTCTCACCTGCTAAGCTATGGACAGCCCAGGAGATAGCCCGCCGTCTTGCTATGGGAACATCGACGCTGCGTCGGCGTTTGCAGCGCGAATCGCAGAGTTATCGGCAAATTATTGAAGAGGTACGCATGTCCTGCGCGCTTTCTCAACTGCAATCGACGACGCTGCCGATCGGCGAAATAGCGCTACGGTGCGGCTACCTGTCGGGGTCGCGATTTACGGCCAGATTCCGCCAGCATTATGGGTGTCTGCCCAGTCAGGTACGTTAAGTATGTCCTGTATGAGCCTCCACCACTGATTATGAAAGGAGAACCATTATGTCGAACGTCTGCATTATCGCCTGGGTTTATGGTCGCGTTCAGGGAGTAGGGTTTCGCTATACCACGCAGCATGAGGCGCAGCGGCTGGGGTTAACCGGCTATGCGAAGAATATGGATGACGGAAGCGTAGAAGTGGTGGCCTGTGGCGACGCGGCGCAGGTGGAAAAACTCATCAAGTGGCTGAAAGAGGGCGGGCCGCGCTCTGCTCGTGTGGACAAAATCCTCACTGAACCGCACAGCCCTCGCGAGACGCTAACAGGCTTCAGTATTCGGTATTAAATACACTTTACCGGTTTGGGCAGACCGGCGATTTTGGTCGCTTGCTTTGCCGGGCCTTTCGGGAACAGACGATACAGATAGCGGCTATTGCCTTTTTCTTCGCCGAACTTATTCGCCATCGCTTTTACCAGCATTCGGATGGCGGGAGAGGTATTAAACTCCAGGTAAAATTCGCGCACGAAGCGCACGACTTCCCAGTGTTCCGCAGAGAGCTCAATGCCTTCATTGGCGGCGATAGCGACTGCCAGCGCTTCACTCCACTGCGTCGTCTCTTTCAGATAGCCTTCGCTATCAGTACTGATTTCTTTACCTTCAAAGATCAACATAACGTTTCACTGCGTAATCAACACGGACGGCAGTGTAGCAAAAAATAAAGCCCTGCATAAGCAGGGCTGGAAGAGGGGAATGTCGATTAGTCGCGGCTGGCGAAGCCCAGAATGCTGAGCAGGCTGACAAAGATGTTGTACAGCGAAACGTACAGACTGACGGTCGCACGAATATAGTTGGTTTCACCGCCGTGAATGATGTTACTGGTTTCATACAGGATAGCGCCCGAGGAAATCAGGATAAACACCGCGCTAATCGCCAGGTGCAATGCAGGCAGTTGCAGGAAAATATTCGCCACCATACCAATCAGCACGACGACGATCCCGGCCATTAACATACCGCCCAGGAAAGACATATCCTTACGGGTGGTCAGAACGTAAGCGGAGCAGCAGAAAAATACTAACGCGGTACCACCCAGCGCCAGGCCAATGACATCGCCCATGCCTGCTGACAGATAGGCGTTAAGAATCGGGCCCAGGATATAGCCGAGGAAGCCGGTAAACGCAAAAGCAGACAGGATACCGACCGGCTTATTGGCGGTTTTATAGGTCAGGAACATCAGCCCATACATACCGACCAGCGTCAGAATCAGGCCGGGGGAGGGCAGCATCAGTACCGTACTGGCTGTCGCGGTAATTGCGGAGAAAGCCAGCGTCAGGCTCAACAGAAAATAGGTGTTGCGCAGTACTTTGTGCGTACTCAGTAGCGAGCTACGATCACGCGATGATGTAATGATACGATCCATTAGTCACTCTCTTATGACAGATGTAATTAATAAAGGAGAATAATAAAAACAGTCACTGTCACCCAGTGGTTTTACCCATCTTTACGCATTCGTTTACGTTTAGTTTCCTTAAGAGATTTCAGGTGATTACCGTCGTTAAAACGGTCTGCTCATGCCTGGCGCTACGCCATAAAACAGGCGGCAGCGCCAACCACGCGTTACCGATAAAAAATTGATAATCACAGCGGTAAAACAGTGGGGACGATCAACACGTATTAAGCCAGTTTTTGTGTTGAAGAAATGGTCAATGTGCCGCTATTTCAGGCAATTAACGAAAATTTGCCTGTTTTTCACGCAAACGAACACATTCGGTCTTTACATGACGCACCGGGATGTTTATAGTGCGCCTCATTCCGGAAGTGTGGCCGAGCGGTTGAAGGCACCGGTCTTGAAAACCGGCGACCCGAAAGGGTTCCAGAGTTCGAATCTCTGCGCTTCCGCCAGATTAAACAAGGGGTTACCGAAAGGTAACCCCTTTGTTTTTTGGGCGCTTAGAATATAGTTAGAAAATACTGCTAGAACATTTCCCGAAAAAACGGACTACGTGGGTTTTTAGTTTCTTTTCGTTTCCTGATGTGTCTATTTATTGAAGATGTAGACCATTCTGGGAGGTGAAGGATGCCCCATCTCTTTCAGAATAATGTTGGTATATTCGACAACAGGGCCTCTTGGATGATTTTCTTCTTTATCCTGAAGATGGGTCAGTGCATGTACAACTTCATGAATAAATGAACGTTTTGTGTCAAAAAGTTGTCTTCCTTCGTTACTTTCATCATGTTCGGTATATGAATCATCAGAATCGTCCAGATTGAGACAAATAACTTTCCTGCCTTCTGAAAGTTTGAAGTGTTCCTGAGCCACGGTAGTTTCAAAGGCTTCGCCTGCCCCCAGTAGCCAGCGCTGCTCCACATCATGTAGTTCTTTTTCATATGCGTAATTCATCAGTCTGCGGAATGTTTCGCTTTGGGTATACGCATTTTGAAGTACGGAGGATAGTTCATCGTAGCATTCGTCATAAGTGTCGTCATCAATTTCTGTATCAGGGTCTATTCCACCCGCGCCTGAGATAAGGTACTCCACCACACACTCTGGCTCCAGACGGAATTCACTGTTTATGGCAAGGCTGTCATGAGCAAGGCGTAGCCGTGAGGGGTTTGGTGCATGTTCGGGAATATCGGGGAAAACAGGTGTATCTGCGGTATTTAATCCATATGTGGATACTCCGCTTTGAGGTATTAATCTGTAGGTGACCGGAAGCATAACTTCTTATTTCCTGACTACAATTATGAATTATTTAAATTAAACAATAATAGTGTTTTTAGTTAATGTGCCACATACAGATAACGCTATGATTCAGACAAAGCCAACAAGTAATACGCTGAAAATGTTATTTATAATGAAACTTAGGGGCGGGGTTTATTTAATAAAACAAGGGGGCCTCTGTTTGAATACTTCTTGTTTATAAAATCCCTTTATCTCGACTAAAATATCGGATGGGGGAAAAGAGTTCTATCATTGTAATCCGGGAGTGGAGTAGGGGTATGTTGACTACCTGTCAGATCGGCTCCTGTTAATGCTTTCGCTAAAGTTAGAGCTATCTTATCTAATTTCGCACCATTTAGTTTGGTGTCAGTTAAGTCTGAGCCGAATAGAATTGCAGCGGTTAAGTTTACACCGGACATGTTAGCGCAAGTCAGGTCTGCGTGAGTCAGGTTTGCTTTAGTCATGTTTGAACCCATTAGATTTACAGCGTGTAGATTTGCACAACACAAATTTGCACCGACTAAATTTACATTAGAAAGAGTTGTTTCACGGAAATCTGCATTAGAAGCATCTATTTTTGACAAATCTTCCCCCTGGAAATCTTTATGAGCCAGGTTTACTCCGCGCAGGTTCAGAAAACCATCCTCGGTTATAAGTGAATCAGGCTGTTGTATATTATGTTTACTCATCAGTTTTAACATTCGACATACATTCCAAAATCTCTCACTATCAACTTTATCCGTTACAGTTTTTCCATTTTTGTTCACTTCAATAATGACCATGGGATCCGTATTTTCGGATGCTGCTCCACATGACAGACATATAGTACACCCGTTGACATCCTCCAGAAATATTTTATTACCATCGAAGAAAGCATTTTTATTTACATATAATAATGATGTGGTCAGTTTTCCAATTACCTCCCGAAAGCATCTTTCATTGCTTCTTCTTACTCCACCACAGGTAAAAAAATTGACAAACCATTCCAGTATACCGCGTGGTGAAGTTGCACTTTTCATTGCTTCTTTCGTACCGGTACCGGCCGCATGCAAATATCTTAATATATTTTCTGGGGACGCGTTAGTTATTGGCATTTTGATTCCTTCTTATGGAAGTGAGCCGACTCCTTATAGGTGTGAGTCAAGTCACATTTATACAAGGAATAATAAAAAAAGATATAAGGTGATTTTTGTATTTAGAGCTTTGGTTGAGTATGAGTAGGTGTCTGGCATCTGACAAGAGGCGATGATATCTGCCATAACGGTGAAGCAGAAGTAATATCACCCGTGAATAATAAGATTATCCTTGCTATTGACTTCCTTCATTTCCAGCATAGCTTACGCTTCATCATCATTGAATAAACAATTAAGTTTGTTGAGCGAAAATTTACTTAAAGAAAAAATAATAAGCACTAATATTTTTTGCAGTATTTCAACTTATACCAGAATAAATGCGCGTAGATGGCGTAAAAACCTGATGAGCAGGAATACTTACACACTAAAAATGCTCCCGCAAACAGAGCAAAATGAGAGAGATGAACGTTTGCCCCTTACATTTCCACCAAAGATTCTGGTCTTGTCTCTTGTAAAGGGCATACGTATCGCGTTTTATCTCATTAAGAAAGTATGTTGACGTATTAAATTATGCATAATGCTCTTTCAATTGCTTCACGTTTGAAATGAATAATTCAAAACCAGTGAGCGCCTCTTCTTCGGTACTGGTTTGCGGCAAGCGATAAAGCGCCACTAAAGCAGTATTGTCTGCGTCAGCGCCGATAGTGACGGCGCTGGTGTAGTTCAGACGTAAAAAATGCTGCAAAGTCAGGATGTCGTCAGGCAATGGCATAAAGGGACAGCACATTTCCAGTGTATGATCGGATTCATTAAAATAAACCTGTATCCCATCATCAATGATAAGCAGTGGCTCATCTTCTGGCGCATCCAGGCCTAACGCGTCATATAAACGATTTAATAGACTTTCCATATAGTTACCTCAAGACTCAAGATGTGATTAATGAAGAAATGCCTTTTACTGACTGCCAAATATTTTCATCCCCAACTCGTTTTTGATAGGAAAGATTGAGCACCTCTGGCGATAAATTTTTCATTACTTTGTTTCCCGCCCCGCCCGTATTTTGTTTCTGAATCTCCAGGTTACCGCTATTCAGTAATACTTTTTGGAAAATTTTCTGTCCACCGCTATCCGGAAGACTACCAGGCGCACTTAACATATGGGTCTGATGTAAGGAAATGATCTCTCGCTTGATTTCTGAATCCATCATCCCTGTACGATCTTTGCCGCTTTTACAATTCCAGGCGGGTACCGCGTCAATTTCATGGGCTAACATGGCAAGGCGTTGTGCGAGTTTATAGGGTTCGCCGCCATCTTTATGATGTTGGTTATTTTTCCATATATCCTTAATCTGGCGCGCTAATGTATTGACGACCTCATAATTATCCGGGTATTGCGCCAGCCATTCGCCAACCCAGCCACCTGGTCTGGCTTCAGGGCGTAAATCATTGCCTAATAACTGATGTAGCGCCTCGGCATTATAGCTATCCGATGCCTTAAGGCCAAAGCCGAGCTTGAGCGCCAGCTCATTAACACCCACATTAAATGCGGCGACGTCCGGTTTTATTTTTACCGTCTGTAGATCGCCATCTTTATTGCGGATTTTTAAATGAATCATTTTTCCCGGCTGGGTCAACGATTGCCATGCGCGCATTTGGTCCTCGACCATCGTTCCCTCTTTGCCGAAAATATTCGACGCGGTGAGTAACCCGACGGATACCAGTTTCAGGCTTACCGCCTCGCCCGCTAAGGCTTTGTTAAGCAACTCAGGTTTACTAAAAAGTGCCGCAGTTAATACTTCTTTGGCTTTGTTTTCAGCGCCGACGTGACGCAGAAGCGGATCTTTTTCATGATAGGGGGAAAGCACGCCATGACGTATCCCGCAAAAAAGCGTTTTATCTTTACCGTCCTCATGCACACTCACCGTGGACATCCACAAATTATTGGCGTGATGAATATTCTTGGTATCCCAACTGCATACGCCCTTTCCCTCATAAGCACTGGGAAAGATATCTTTTGCGCCGATTTTCATCTCTGCTGCAGGGAGCTGCGTGTTGGTATAGTGATGCCCGTTATGCGTGAGTGTATTTTTTATGGTTTGCCAGGGCTGGTTATTAAGCTGCTTGACCTGAGCATCTCTAAACGCTACTGCCGCAAAGCGATGAGCTTCTTTTGCAGGTAAGCCATCCTGCTGCTGAGTGCGTGCTGCAATAAGTTCGATAAGATTTTTCTTCAATGCTTTTGCCGCGGCTTCTTCTTGTTTTGTTGCTGGCCGGTCCGCTTTAACTTTGGCTAACTCCATTTGGTTTGCCATTGACGTTAGAACCGGGTCTTGTTTACCCAGAACGGTTGCCGCGACGGTAAGAAGATCGCGCTGTAAGTTATAGAGGTTATGCAGCGAGTGGTTAGACGCCTTCTGATGCTGTAGATAATTCCCCCATGTCGCGCCGGGTTCTCGCAGGACAATAATTTCCGGGCGAGCGTCGGGCGCTTTAGCCGGCGCTTTGCCCTGGCCTGAGAGAATCTGCATTCCGTTGTATAAGGTTTTTTGTAGGCTTTTAAAAGCCTCCTGGGTTTTTAGTGAAGCTGAGTGATAGAAGCTCTGTATTTGCATAGCGTTTTTAATATTCCTGAATAGGGGAGTGGGAACATTCAACAGGGTTAACAACCCTTTAAAAGGATGTGACTTTTATGCACCAGGAACTTTAAAAAAATGTCCTTTTTAATGAGGAAACGCTTCTGATCAGGCGGGGAGGTATCCTGACGTCCATACGTAGTGGCGATCATGGGGGAGATCGGTACATCAAATGTTCATAAAATCTACAAACTTCACAATTTATGGCACAACTTTTATTGAAAACCCACCTTCTTGACTCAGATCAAATTCACCGATTTACTCCTGCGTAAAGTAACGGCGTTACATCAAATGTTATACAGGTGTGTGTATGCCAGCAAAGCCCCGGACAAGTAAGACCGTGACGAAGAATATTCGTTTTTCCTATTCCATGCTTGAACAGATAGAATTCGCGTTGAAATCTGAAAAGACGCGGAATTTTTCAGCATGGGTAAAAGAGGCCTGTCGGGAAAAGTTATGTAACACGGGACATAAGCTGTAGTTATCGTCTTATGTAAGAGGGGGCGGCCATTTTGAAAAGAACAACGTGCTTATATACCTCCTGGGTTTTTGCCGCTTTTGTCTCTCTGCTGATATTTGCCTGGAGTGTCATAAACTATCCTCTCTATGAATCCATAATAATTATTGTCTTTTATATCTGGCTAATTCTGGTACCGCTTTATCTTATTGTGTATGAGTGGCTAATAGATTGTCATTAAATTTATGGTTGCGTACTTGAAAAGTGATATTTCATATCTGTGCGGTAAGTCATTGTCGTAATAATATTATTGGTCAGGCGACGGGCGAGCGTCTGCGCATTTTGCATCGTTTTATCTTCAAAATTTTGCAGTAAGCGTTGTGCTTCTTTCGGATGCGACGCATATAATCTCAGATAGCTCTGCTCCATCTTATACTGCTGCTTAGCTGTTTGCTGTTCAAATGTTTTCCAGGCGTGTTGCACATCTGGCGCAAACGCATTGTAGTCCTGCATAACCAGCGTTTGCAGCGTGCGGAATGTCCAGTAGGTAGAGTCGTTGCTCGCCCGATCGGTTCCTTTATCATCTCCGGGTTGATAATGACGCATCCCCTGATAATAGGGGAGATAGACGCTAAGAGATGGCATTCCATAGGCGATGTATTCTACGTTGCCGATAGCCTGCGGTAATTTCGGTCTGACCTGTAAAATATGTGACTCCTGGGTACGAAAAACGGATATAGGTCGCCATGGTTCTTGTGGATTATGACTGGCATAAGGGTCGTGCGACGTTCCCTGATAGTGATTGCGTAACGCGTTTTTTACTGCCGCCACGCTGATCTTCTTTATTGGCGTTAAAAAAACAGGAAATGTTTCCCCTTCGCTAACGACCGTATCCAGATGCGGATTAAACTGGTGTTGTAGCGTCCAGACGCGCGGATAATTATAGGTGGTATCGTTTTTGTTATCCTGCGAATAGGCTTGATGAAAGTCGAATTCGCCGCGGGCCGGATCATATAATCCCTGCTTTTTCGCAAAGCTTACTAACGTTGGTGACGCCATATAATTCGCGTTATCATTCGGATCGTAATGGCGTAAACGTCCCTGATTGGCGGAAACGAAATAGCTATCTGCCGGAAGTCGTACTGCCAGCCATTGATGACCGCTTCCCGTCTCCAGATACCATATCTCTTTGCTATCAATAAACGCGACGCCGAAACCTTCGCCCGCGCCTTTTTGTTCAATAATGTCTCCCAGTAATTTGGCGCCCTGACGCGCCGATTGCGCCACTGGCAGGATCACGGACTCAATGGCGTCTTCCGTGATTCCTGTTTTTGTCACGTAAGGATCGGCAGCCAGCGCCGCTCTGCCGTTATAAATGGTTTCCGTTGCGCTCATTCCGACGCCCGCCGAATTGAAACCGGCTTCACCCATGGCGTTATCGTTAGTATCAAAGTCATGAATCGCCGTATAGCGCATCGCTGTCTCCGGAAGCGGCCAGCTAAAATTGTTGCGATGTGCTTTATACTCGCCTTGTTGATGAAACGCGACGGGATGAATAACCTTATGCTTGGCGTTATTTGCCGAGCCATCTTCGTTGCGCGCGATAATGAAGGAGCCGTCAGCCGAAGCCTGATTGCCTACCAAAAGGGTAGTACAGGCGATGACTTTACCCATACCCAGCAGCGTAACGGCGAATGCAAGATACTTTTTCATAAAGGTTCCCACTGAATAACGCGTTATGGGATGAATTGACCCTGGATTGGAAACCGAGAAAGTGATCGAGCCAGCAATATTCTTTGCCGGCATCCTTTATTTTCTCTTTATTGAGGTTGTATTGATAACCACAGCCCTGTGGCAGGGAAGGGGAACAGAACCTGTCCTGACCTTAGCTATCACCACTATCAGGCAGACGAACCGAAAAGATATTATGTTCATCGGCATAGCGGTAAGATGCCGAGCCACCGTGTAATAGAGCAATCGCGTTAACTAACGATAACCCCAGGCCGAAACCGGCAGTGTGGCGGGCATTATCTCCTCGCCAAAAACGCCGGAAAAGCTTATCCGCATCGGCGGGGTGGCTGCCTGGATTAGCGACCCGAATTTCTGCAACGTTATCATCATAAGCGCTTTCAATACGTATCACGGCGTTTTCATCAGAATAACGGATGGCATTCGTCAGCAGGTTTGAGAGCACTCTTTGTAATAATATTTCGTCAGCCCATACCGTTCCCTGACATTGATTTATAAAACAGATGCGCTTCTCCTCGGCAAGGAGGCTAAGATAATCCAGCATATTTTCAACCAACGCATTGAGCGAAACAGGCTGTTTTTTTACCGCTATATTCTGGTGCTCCGCGCGTGCCAGAAAGAGAATATTTTCTGTCAGTCGCGACAGTCCCTCCAGCTCTTCAATATTATCGACAAGGGCTTGTTGATACTCTTCGGCGCTGCGTTCCTGACTCAGCATCACCTGATTCTTCCCCAGTAAAATATTAACCGGCGTGCGCAGCTCATGCGCCAGATCGTCGGCAAATTGGTTCAGGCGTTCAAAATCGTCGGAAAGCTTCTGGCGCATAGTATTTAGCGCTTGTCCAAGCGGCCTGAGCTCGACGGGTAACGCCTGTTCCGCCAACGGCTGGCGAAGTGTGCCGCTATCTGTCGCCGCGGTGAGTCGGCTGAGCGACGTAATGGCCCGCAGCCCGTTTCTGATGACTAATGGACTGAGCGCCGAACAGACGAGGATCGCGATAAGGCTAATCAGCAAACTGTTGCGGCGATATTGCGTCAGCATTTGCCGCCTTTCCGTCGCCAGCCTGGCAATAGTAAGGGTCAGCGGGTCATCGCCGCTTCTGGCGTTTACTCGTACCGCGGTCAGTTCCGTGCCTTGTACCGCCTGGCGAAATAAGGTTTCGCGGGTGATGTTTTTAGCCAGCGGAATCTCGTTAAAGCGTTGGTCGGGGATGCCGCTATGATTAATCGCAACATTGTGGCCTGTTGCTGAATGGATCAATAAGATATCCTGCTTCGTATCCACCATCCGATTGAAATAGAGCGGCAGATTTTCCGGCTTGGCGCCATCCAGTAACAGTTGCTGCATTTGCGCCGCCCGATTTATTAGCGTCATATCATCACGATACGTTAATTCTTTGCTCAGCGCGTTATAGAGCGTCCAGCTAATGCCGGTACAGGCGAGGATAAGGATGGCGATAAAAGAAATTGTCAGGCGCAGCGTCATTGATAACTTAACCATTCTGCGACGTTTCCGCCTGTAATCGATAACCCATCCCCCGGACGGTCATAATGAGCTTCTTTTCAAATGGATCGTCTACTTTGGCGCGCAGCCGACGAATCGCGACATCAACGGTGTTGGTTTCACTATCAAAGTTAATTCCCCAAACTTCGCTGGCGATCGCGGTTCGGGGCACGATTTCTCCTGCCCGGGACGCCAGTAACCAGAGGAGCAGGAATTCTTTGCGGGTCAGGGAAATCGGTTTGCCATTTCGTGACACCGATTGCTTTGTGGCATCCATGTCCAGACCATTGATCGTCAGTCGGGTAAAGGCAGGGACATGCTGTCTGAGTTGAGCTCTCACCCGGGCCAGCAGTTCGGCGAAGGAAAAAGGCTTAACAAGGTAATCATTAGCGCCCGCCTCAAGACCTTTGACGCGATCCTCAACCGAGTCGCGCGCCGTCAGGCAAATAACAGGGGACTGATGCGCAGTGCGTAACGCGCGTAAAACCTGCCATCCATCAAGCCCTGGCAACATAATATCAAGAATAATCAATGAATAATGTTCCTGAAGGGCCAGGTGTAATCCGTCTCGTCCATCACAGGCATAATCAACCACATAGCCTGCCTCCGTGAGTCCCTGACGTACCCACTCAATGGTTTTCTGGTTATCTTCAATCAATAAAATCTTCATCAACGCAGTATGCCATAGGCTTGGTAGCGAATCCGTAAATCTCCAACAAGATGACATAATTGTCATGTCCGTGTAAGGTTAATCCTGGACGCGCCAGATATATTTTCCTGCATCAATACCGTAAAGGAGTGAAGCATGAAACGATATATACTGGCTACCGCGATAGCATCTCTTGTTGCAGCCCCGGCAATGGCGCTGGCCGCTGGCAACAATATTCTCAGCGTACATATTCTCGATCAGCAAACAGGCAAACCAGCGCCCGGCGTGGAGGTGGTACTGGAGCAGAAAAAGGATAACGGATGGACGCAATTAAACACCGGGCATACCGACCAGGATGGACGTATTAAAGCACTGTGGCCCGAAAAAGCTGCCGCGCCGGGGGATTATCGCGTTATTTTTAAAACCGGCCAGTATTTTGAAAGTAAAAAACTGGACACGTTTTTCCCGGAGATTCCCGTCGAGTTTCATATCAGCAAAACGAATGAGCACTATCATGTGCCGCTGTTATTAAGTCAGTATGGTTATTCAACCTATCGCGGGAGCTAATTTAGAGCCTATCCCATTAGGGCTATTTTGCTTGCCATTTTGGTCCTGGGCAGTGCTCGCCAAAACGCGTTAGCGTTTTGAACGCCGCTTGCGGCGGCCCGAAGGGCGAGCGTAGCGAGTCAAACCTCACGTACAACGTGTACGCTCCGGTTTTTGCGCGCTGTCCGTGTCCAAACAGGCAGCGCCAATAACGCCTGGTGGGACAGGCTCTTAGATTTTATTAATCGCCGCGATTTATGGCGAGCAGACATCGCGGCGGGAATAAAAATCTTCAGCGTATCGACTCTCCTCCCACAAGCGGTGGTTATCCCGCTTGTGGGCATGAGTGACGGTTAAACAGGCGCTTCCATCTCAAGTCTGACCGGATGAAAACGGCGTTTGAAATAAATCAGGCCATGCCCATCCTGGCTAAGGATAATATTTTTGATCGCCACCAGATACACCAGATGCGTGCCAATGGTTTGTACCTCGCTGATCTCGCCTTCAAGACCGGCCAGCGCGCCGTTAAGTACCGGCTGGCCCAGCGGCCCGTTTTGCCAACATGGCTGGTGAAAACGCTCCTCCATCGCCATCCCCGTCATACCGGCAAAGTGGCGCGCCATCAGCTCCTGCTCATGGTTAAGTACATTAATGCACAGCCTGCCGTTACCCTGAAAAACGGGGTTCATGGCGCTATTGGCATTAATACATACCATTACGGAGGGCGGCGTATCGGTGACGGAGCAGACCGCTGTTGCGGTGATACCGCAGCGTCCGGCGTGACCCGCAGTGGTTACGATGTTGACCGCTGCCGCCAGACTTGCCATCGCATCGCGAAAACGCAGACGTTGTTCATCTACTTGCATGAGAACCTCCTGCCGCGTTATTTCAGCAGCTTATCCAGTTGATTGATGTCGTCGTTATTGTGCAAATGCGAAACCGTCCAGCCATTCTGATCGTATTCGGAGAGGCAGCGATCGACCATTGCCATCATCTTATCCATATTGCCGGAGCTCTGGGCCTGACGCAGGCACTGCAGACGAATTTCATCCTGGCTGCCCGAGTAGTTAATCTCGTACAGCTCATGGCGACCGCCAAACTCGCTGCCGATGGCATCCCACATCAATTTAAGAATTTTGATACGTTCAACATGGTCCATTCCGTTAGAGCCGCGTACGTATTTCGCCAGGTACTGGTCGATTTGCGGATTATTCAAATCGCGGGCGCTGGAAGGCAGGTAAATCAGGCCGCTGGTAACGTTACGTTCAATAATATTTTTAATTTTCGCGTAGGCCATTGGGGCCATCACACGGTAGGTTTGCAGCGCGGCGTGGTCCGGTAGCCAGGCGCCGTTTACCCACGGGGTTGCTTCAGAACACATAGAATCGCTCAATGCCCAGAACATATTGCGCCACGCCACGACTTCTCCGAGATCGGCCTGCACGCCCCGGAACTCTACGGTACCCGTACATTCGAGCGATTTTTTCAGCAGCGCGGTAATGAAATCAAGTTTAACCGCCAGACGAACACAGGCTTGCAGTGGATACATACGGGCAAAGCCGCCTTCCATCGTCCAGCGACGGCAACGATCGAAATCACGGTAAATCAACACGTTTTCCCACGGGATCAACACCTTGTCCATCACCAGAATGGCATCGTTTTCATCAAAGCGGCTGGAGAGTGGATAATCAAACGGCGAGCCCGTCGCGCCCGCGACCATTTCATACGAGGCGCGCGAAATAAGTTTTACGCCTTCGGCATCCATTGGCGCGACAAACATCAGAGCGAAATCCGGGTTTTCGCCCATCACCTGGGCTGAGCCGAAACCAATCATGTTGTAGTGAGTCAGGGCGGAGTTAGTGGCGACAACTTTCGCCCCGCTGACAATAATCCCGGCGTCCGTCTCTTTCTCCAGCTTGATATAGACGTCTTTCACTTCGTCGGCAGGTTTGTGGCGATCAATGGGCGGGTTGACGATAGCATGGTTAAAGTACAGGCCGGTCTCCTGAATGCGGGTGTACCAGTTGCGGGCGTTCTGCTCAAACTGGCCGTAGAAGGCTGGGTTAGCGCCCAGAGCGCAGCCAAAGGCGGCTTTGTAATCCGGTGTGCGTCCCATCCAGCCGTAACTCAGGCGTGACCACTCGGCGATAGCATCACGCTGTTGGCGCAGATCGTCTGCGCTTTTCGCCACGCGGAAAAATTTATGCGTATAACCGCCGCTGCCGGTATCGGTATTCCAGCACAGGGTATCTTGCATCGACGGTTTATGTAATGCGTCATACAGTTGTGCGACAGAGGCTGCGGCATTGCGGAATGCCGGATGTGTCGTAACATCTTTAACGCGTTCGCCGTAAATATAAATTTCCCGCCCGTCCTGCAGGCTTTTTAAATACTCTTCGCCCGTTAACGGACGCTTGTTATCAGTACGAAAATCTTCAGGTTTCATTGCGGCCTCTTCCTCGTTAATCGGAATGTTTTGTTAATAATATGTTTCTTATTTGTTGTTTAATTGAATAGGCAGAAGCGTAAACTGTGAAGAGACTTTCAGGACAACGGCGGGTACTTTTCAGATGAACGTCGAAGAAGAAGAGTAAAATGCGATCGCCGTCAACGTTGTAAGCGGGAGGGGATTCCCGTGTCGGCGGCGTGGGAAGGTAAGAATACTATGCTTCCGCTTCGCTATCAGGATGCTGGCGCCCCAGAGCAATAAGATCGTCCAGCAGCAGCATCAATTGCTGTGTTTTTTCGGGCGTGAAATCGGCCTCAATTTTTCGATAAGCCTCTTCTACCTGGCTTCGGGCACGGGCGTACAACGTTTGTCCCTGCTCCGTCAACATGACATATAACTTACGCTGATCGTTAACCGGCTTGAGTCGCAACACCAGTCCGTCTCGCTCCATGCGCGTCAATATTCCGGTCAGACTTGGACGCAAAATGCAGGAACGAAAGGCCAGCTCGTGAAAATCCATAGAGGGGCTATCGGCCAGGATTCGCACAATGCGCCATTGCTGGTCGGTCAGATTGTGGCTTTTAACGATGGGGCGGAAATAGGTCATTGCCGCTTCGCGCGCCTGAAGCAATGCGATGGTTAATGAATCATGCATAAGCGTTTCTCTTTTGCAGAATTATTAATACCTGAATAATCGTGTTTACCGATGTGAGCTATGACATCTGTTTTATGTCCAAAGTTTAACAGAAACAAGGGGTTTTATTTAACTCTTTGATATGTATGCATTTAATAATAAATTTGTGAAAATATTGTTAATCACATCACAAATACTTTACTTCAGCTTGCTAAATGTACAGCGAAAGCATAAATCTAATCATTAATATATTAATGAAATCACAGCCCGTTGAATCGGCCTGAGGAGTTTATGTATGAAGGGTACTGTTTTCGCCGTTGCGTTAAACCATCGCAGTCAGCTTGATGCCTGGCAAGAGGCTTTCTCTCAGCCTCCCTATAATGCGCCGCCTAAAACCGCAGTGTGGTTCATCAAACCGCGTAATACGGTGATTCGTCACGGCGAACCCATTCCTTATCCGCAGGGAGAAAAGGTACTGAGCGGCGCGACAGTGGCGCTCATTGTGGGGAAAACCGCCAGCCGGATACGCCCTGAAGCGGCGGCGGACTATATCGCCGGGTATGCGCTGGCTAACGAGGTCAGCCTGCCGGAAGAGAGCTTTTATCGCCCGGCGATTAAAGCGAAATGTCGCGATGGCTTTTGCCCGCTGGGTGAAATGGCACCGCTGAGTGATGTGGATAACCTCACCATTATCACGGAAATCAACGGACGAGAAGCGGACCACTGGAATACTGCCGATTTACAGCGTAGCGCCGCACAACTACTTAGCGCGTTAAGTGAGTTCGCTACGCTTAACCCTGGCGATGCGATCTTACTCGGTACGCCGCAGAATCGCGTTGCGCTGCGTCCCGGCGATCGGGTGCGTATTCTGGCGAAAGGTTTACCCGCGCTGGAAAATCCGGTTGTCGCAGAAGATGAATTCGCCCGCCACCAGACGTTTACGTGGCCGCTGTCAGCGACGGGTACGTTATTTGCGCTGGGGTTGAACTACGCCGATCACGCCAGCGAGCTGGCATTTACGCCGCCGAAAGAGCCGCTGGTATTTATCAAAGCGCCAAACACCTTTACCGAACATCACCAAACGTCGGTGCGCCCGAACAACGTCGAATATATGCACTACGAAGCCGAGTTGGTCGTGGTGATTGGCAAAACGGCGCGTAAGGTGAGCGAAGCCGAAGCCATGGAGTATGTGGCCGGTTACACCGTCTGTAACGACTACGCGATCCGCGACTATCTGGAAAACTACTACCGTCCGAATCTGCGGGTAAAAAGCCGCGACGGCCTGACGCCGATAGGCCCGTGGATTGTGGATAAAGAGGCGGTTTCTGATCCGCACAACTTGACGTTACGCACCTTTGTTAACGGTGAGCTGCGGCAGGAAGGGACGACCGCCGATCTGATCTTCAGCATCCCGTTCCTGATTTCTTATCTGAGCGAATTTATGACGTTGCAACCGGGCGACATGATTGCCACCGGTACGCCGAAAGGGCTTTCCGATGTGGTGCCGGGGGATGAAGTTGTCGTGGAAGTAGAAGGCGTGGGCCGCCTGGTTAACCGAATCGTCAGTGAGGAGAGCGCAAAATGAAGAAAATAAATCATTGGATTAACGGCAAAAACGTTGCAGGTAATGACTACTTCCAGACCACTAACCCGGCGACCGGTGACGTGCTGGCGGAAGTAGCCTCCGGCGGTGAAGCAGAAGTGAACCAGGCTGTCGCGGCGGCAAAAGAGGCGTTCCCGAAATGGGCCAACCTACCGATGAAAGAGCGCGCGCGCCTGATGCGTCGTTTGGGTGACCTGATTGACCAGCATGTGCCGGAAATCGCGGCGATGGAAACCGCTGACACCGGCCTGCCTATTCACCAAACTAAAAACGTGCTGATCCCGCGCGCCTCGCATAACTTCGAATTCTTCGCCGAAGTGTGCCAGCAGATGAACGGCAAGACCTATCCTGTTGACGATAAAATGCTCAATTATACGCTGGTGCAGCCCGTCGGCGTCTGCGCGCTGGTGTCGCCGTGGAACGTGCCGTTTATGACCGCGACCTGGAAAGTCGCGCCGTGCCTGGCGCTGGGCAACACCGCGGTGCTCAAAATGTCCGAGCTGTCGCCGTTGACTGCCGACAGGTTGGGCGAGCTGGCGCTGGAGGCAGGAATTCCGGCAGGCGTGCTGAACGTGGTGCAGGGCTACGGCGCGACGGCGGGCGATGCGCTGGTACGCCACCATGACGTGCGTGCGGTGTCGTTTACCGGCGGTACCGCCACCGGTCGCAATATCATGAAAAATGCCGGCCTGAAAAAATACTCGATGGAGCTGGGCGGCAAATCGCCGGTGCTGATTTTTGAAGATGCCGACATTGAGCGCGCGCTGGACGCCGCGCTGTTCACCATCTTCTCGATCAATGGCGAACGCTGCACCGCCGGGTCGCGCATCTTTATCCAGCAGAGCATTTACCCTGAGTTCGTGAAGCGCTTTGCCGAACGCGCGAATCGCCTGCGTGTCGGCGATCCGACCGACCCGAATACCCAGGTCGGCGCGCTGATTAGCCAACAGCACTGGGAAAAAGTCTCCGGTTATATTCGCCTCGGCATTGAAGAGGGCGCAACGCTGCTGGCGGGCGGTGCGGAAAAACCCACTGACCTGCCTGCGCATCTGAAAGGCGGTAACTTCCTGCGCCCAACCGTGCTGGCCGATGTCGACAACCGTATGCGCGTCGCGCAGGAAGAGATCTTTGGGCCGGTCGCTTGTCTGCTGCCATTCAAAGACGAAGCGGAAGGGTTACGCCTGGCGAACGACGTGGAATACGGTCTGGCCTCTTATATCTGGACCCAGGACGTGAGCAAAGTGTTGCGCCTGGCGCGTGGGATTGAAGCCGGCATGGTCTTCGTCAACACCCAGAACGTCCGCGACCTGCGCCAGCCGTTCGGCGGCGTGAAAGCCTCCGGTACCGGGCGCGAAGGCGGCGAATATAGCTTCGAAGTGTTTGCGGAAATGAAAAACGTCTGCATCTCAATGGGCGACCATCCTATCCCAAAATGGGGAGTTTGATATGGGCAAGTTAGCGTTAGCAGCAAAAATTACCCACGTGCCGTCGATGTATCTTTCTGAACTGCCGGGAAAAAATCACGGTTGTCGTCAGGCAGCCATTGATGGGCATATTGAAATTGGCAAGCGTTGCCGCGAAATGGGCGTTGACACCATTATCGTATTCGACACCCACTGGCTGGTGAATAGCGCTTACCACATTAATTGTGCCGACCATTTCCAGGGCGTCTATACCAGCAACGAATTGCCGCACTTTATTCGCGACATGACCTATGACTATGACGGTAATCCGGAGCTCGGCCATCTGATCGCCGACGAGGCGGTCAAACTGGGCGTGCGCGCTAAAGCGCATAACATCCCGAGCCTGAAGCTGGAGTATGGCACGCTGGTACCGATGCGCTACATGAACAGCGACAAGCACTTCAAAGTGGTCTCCATCTCGGCGTTCTGCACTGTGCATGATTTTGCCGACAGCCGCAGACTGGGCGAAGCCATTCTCAAGGCGATTGAGAAATATGACGGTACCGTAGCGGTATTCGCCAGTGGTTCTCTGTCGCACCGTTTTATTGACGACCAACGGGCGGAAGAGGGGATGAACAGCTACACCCGCGAGTTCGATCATCAAATGGACGAGCGTGTGGTCAAGCTGTGGCGCGAAGGAAAATTCAAGGAGTTTTGCACCATGTTGCCGGAGTACGCCGACTACTGCTACGGCGAAGGCAACATGCACGACACGGTCATGCTGCTGGGAATGCTGGGTTGGGACAAATACGACGGCAAGGTGGAGTTCATCACCGACCTGTTCGCCAGCTCCGGTACTGGCCAGGTGAACGCTGTTTTCCCGCTGCCTGCGTAAGGGGTGTTTATGCCGCACTTTATTGCTGAATGTACTGAAAATATTCGCGAGCAGGCTGATTTACCCGGCCTGTTCAGCAAGGTAAACGAGGCGCTGGCCGCCAGCGGGATTTTCCCCATCGGCGGTATCCGCAGTCGCGCCCACTGGCTGGATACCTGGCAGATGGCTGACGGTAAGCATGATTACGCGTTTGTGCATATGACGCTGAAAATCGGTGCCGGGCGCAGCCTGGAGAGCCGTCAGGAAGTCGGCGAAATGCTGTTTGGGCTGATTAAAGCCCACTTCGCCGACCTGATGGAGAACCGCTATCTGGCGCTGTCGTTTGAGATTGCCGAGCTACATCCGACGCTCAATTACAAACAAAACAACGTACACGCGTTATTTAAATAGCACACTCTTTCGCCCGGTGGCGCTGCGCTTACCGGGCCTACAAAAAAAACGATGCACGAAGCAATACCGAACCGTAGGCCGGGTAAGACGCACCCGCGTCGCCACCCGGCGCAGCAGCACCGAATGACGTAACAGGAAGCAACTATGCTCGATAAACAGACCCATACCCTGATCGCTCAGCGACTTAATCAGGCTGAAAAACAGCGTGAACAGATTCGCGCAGTGTCGCTGGATTATCCCAACATCACTATTGAAGATGCATATGCCGTACAGCGTGAATGGGTCAATATCAAGATCGCCGAAGGGCGCACGCTCAAAGGCCACAAAATCGGCCTGACCTCAAAAGCGATGCAGGCCAGCTCGCAAATCAGCGAACCGGATTACGGCGCGCTGCTTGACGATATGTTCTTCCATGACGGCGGCGATATCCCCACCGACCGTTTTATCGTCCCGCGTATTGAAGTGGAGCTGGCGTTTGTGCTGGCGAAACCGCTGCGCGGCCCTCACTGCACGCTGTTCGACGTCTACAACGCCACGGATTATGTGATTCCGGCGCTGGAACTGATTGACGCCCGCAGCCACAACATCGACCCGGAAACCCAGCGCCCGCGCAAAGTGTTCGACACCATTTCCGACAACGCCGCCAACGCCGGGGTGATCCTCGGTGGTCGTCCCATCAAACCAGACGAGCTGGATCTGCGCTGGATCTCCGCGCTGCTCTATCGCAACGGCGTGATCGAAGAAACCGGCGTCGCCGCAGGCGTGCTGAATCATCCGGCCAACGGCGTGGCGTGGCTGGCAAACAAGCTTGCCCCCTACGATGTCCAGCTTGAAGCCGGGCAGATCATCCTCGGCGGCTCGTTCACCCGCCCGGTGCCGGCGCGCAAGGGCGACACCTTCCATGTCGACTACGGCAACATGGGCGCGATCAGTTGCCGGTTTGTGTAAGGAAAAAACGATGAAAAATGCTTTCAAAGACGCGTTAAAAGCGGGGCGTCCGCAAATCGGTTTGTGGCTGGGGCTTGCCAACAGTTACAGCGCTGAACTGTTAGCGGGCGCCGGCTTCGACTGGCTACTGATTGACGGTGAACACGCGCCAAACAACGTGCAGACGGTGTTGACCCAGTTGCTGGCGATTGCGCCCTATCCCAGCCAGCCGGTGGTGCGTCCGTCGTGGAACGATCCGGTACAGATTAAGCAACTGCTCGACGTCGGCGCGCAAACGCTGCTGATACCGATGGTGCAGAATGCCGATGAAGCGCGAAACGCCGTAGCGGCTACGCGTTATCCGCCTGCCGGTATTCGCGGCGTGGGCAGCGCGCTGGCGCGGGCATCGCGCTGGAACCGCATTCCGGACTATCTCCACCAGGCCAACGACGCCATGTGCGTACTGGTGCAGATTGAAACGCGTGAGGCGATGAGCAATCTGGCGTCAATTCTCGACGTGGATGGCATTGACGGCGTGTTTATTGGTCCGGCGGACCTCAGCGCCGATATGGGCTTTGCCGGCAATCCGCAGCACCCGGAAGTGCAGGCGGCGATTGAGAACGCCATCGTGCAGATACGCGCGGCGGGGAAAGCGCCGGGGATTCTGATGGCCAATGAAGCACTGGCGAAACGTTATCTGGAACTGGGGGCGCTATTTGTCGCCGTCGGCGTTGACACCACGCTGCTGGCGCGCGGCGCGGAGGCGCTGGCGGCGCGCTTTGGCGCAGAAAAAAAGCTGTCCGGTGCGTCCGGCGTCTATTAAGCCTGGCCCGGTAAGCGTAGCGCTACCGAGCAACCGTAGTACCCTACAAAATTCCCATCAGAGGAAAAAAAATGAGCGACACATCATCTGCACTTCCGGAAAGCCCC
Source organism: Salmonella sp. 32010601201800023SM (assembly GCF_017572235.1). Classification (NCBI taxonomy): domain Bacteria; kingdom Pseudomonadati; phylum Pseudomonadota; class Gammaproteobacteria; order Enterobacterales; family Enterobacteriaceae; genus Salmonella; species Salmonella sp. 32010601201800023SM. The sequence continues at coordinate 1,148,251 of NZ_JAGEQS010000001.1, read as the reverse complement.
GAGTCTGTCCGTTCGCACAACGCGCTCAGCACGGGTCAACAAACCGTCATAAATAAACTGTTCCGCCGACTGATCGTATTTTTATTCGTGTTGTTTATCTTCTCGTTTTTAGACCGTATCAACATCGGTTTTGCCGGGTTGACGATGGGGCAGGATCTGGGGTTAAGCGCCACCATGTTTGGCCTTGCCACGACGCTGTTTTACGCCACCTACGTCATTTTCGGCATTCCCAGCAACGTGATGTTGAGCATCGTCGGCGCCCGCCGCTGGATTGCGACCATTATGGTGCTATGGGGCATTGCATCTACCGCCACGATGTTCGCGGTGGGACCGAAAAGCCTGTATGTGCTGCGAATGCTGGTGGGCATTACCGAAGCGGGCTTTTTGCCAGGAATATTGCTCTATTTAACTTACTGGTTTCCGGCATTTTTCCGCGCCCGCGCCAACGCATTATTTATGATTGCCATGCCGGCCACTACCGCGTTGGGGTCGATTGTCTCCGGCTATATTTTATCGCTGGACGGCATATTCAATCTGCATGGATGGCAGTGGTTATTCCTGTTGGAAGGATTTCCGTCAGTTTTGTTAGGCATTATGGTCTGGTTTTACCTGGATGATACCCCGGCAAAAGCCAAATGGCTGACGGCAGAGGATAAAAAATGTTTGCAGGAGATGATGGATAATGACCGCCTGACGCTGGTTCAGCCGGAGGGGGCCATCAGCCATAACGCCATGCAGCAGCGTAGTCTGTGGCGCGAAGTATTCACGCCAATTGTACTGATGTATACGCTGGCCTATTTTTGCCTTACCAATACGCTTAGCGCCATTAGTATCTGGACGCCGCAAATCCTGAAAAGTTTTAATGAAGGCAGCAGCAATATCACCATCGGCCTGCTGGCGGCGATCCCGCAGATTTGTACTATTCTGGGCATGATTTACTGGAGCCGCCATTCGGACAAACATCAGGAGCGTAAACATCACACGGCGTTGCCGTTCCTGTTTGCCGCCGCGGGCTGGCTGCTGGCGTCGGCGACCGACCATAACCTGATCCAGCTCCTGGGGATCGTGATGGCATCCACGGGTTCCTTTAGCGCGATGGCGATCTTCTGGACCACGCCGGATCAGTCGATCAGTTTACGCGCCAGGGCGATAGGCATTGCGGTCATCAATGCCACCGGCAATATTGGCTCCGCGCTCAGCCCGTTTATGATTGGCTGGCTAAAAGATATCACCGGTAGCTTCAATAGCGGCCTCTGGTTTGTCGCTTCTCTGTTAGTCGTCGGCGCCGCCATTATCTGGCTTATTCCCATGAAAGCATCGCGTCCGCGCGCCACCCCTTGAGGAGAAACTATGTGCCAACGTGCGATCGCCAATATTGATATCAGCAAAGAGTATGACGAAAGCATGGGCAGTAACGATGTGCATTATCAGTCGTTTGCTCGTATGGCGGATTTCTTTGGTCGTGATATGCAGGCGCATCGCCACGACCAGTTTTTTCAAATGCACTTTCTTGATACCGGGCAGATTGAGCTACAGCTCGACGATCATCGCTATTCGGTGCAGGCGCCGCTATTTGTGCTTACGCCGCCCTCGGTGCCGCATGCTTTTATTACCGAATCGGATAGCGATGGCCATGTTCTGACGGTACGCGAAGAGCTGGTTTGGCCGCTGCTGGAAGTGCTTTATCCCGGCACCAGAGAGGCCTTTGGCCTGCCGGGAATCTGCCTGTCGCTGGCGGATAAACCCAACGAGCTGGCGGCGCTCAAACATTACTGGCAGCTAATTGAGCGGGAGTCCACGGAACAACTGGCTGGCTGCGAACATACCCTGGTGCTACTGGCGCAGGCGGTATTTACCTTGCTGTTGCGTAATGCGAAGCTGGACGATCACGCCGCAACCGGGATGCGCGGTGAACTGAAACTTTTTCAGCGCTTTACCCTGTTAATTGACAACCACTTCCATCAGCACTGGACGGTGCCCGATTATGCCTGCGAGCTGCATATTACCGAATCTCGTTTGACCGATATTTGCCGACGTTTTGCTAATCGCCCGCCTAAACGCCTGATTTTTGATCGGCAATTACGCGAGGCGAAACGACTGCTGCTTTTTTCCGACAATGCTGTCAACGAGATCGCCTGGCAATTAGGTTTTAAAGATCCGGCTTATTTCGCCCGTTTCTTTAATCGCCTTGCTGGCTGTTCTCCTTCGCAGTTTCGCCAACGTGAAGTTCCCTCTTTTCTCAACTAAGAAGAGTAAAAACATGATGAAAAAAAGCGTCGCTATGCTGGCGGTTTGTATGCTGGCGCAAAGCCACCTTGCCATTGCTGCCGGTACTCCTGCGCCTCAAGAGATCAACATTGTTTTACTGGGCACCAAAGGCGGGCCTTCTTTGCTCAATACAGCCAGACTACCGCAAGCGACGGCGCTCACTATCGGCGATAAAATATGGCTGATAGATGCCGGCTACGGCGCCAGTCTGCAACTGGTGAAAAACGGCATTCCACTGCGCAACATCAATACTATTTTGCTCACCCATCTGCACAGCGACCACATACTGGATTATCCTTCCTTGCTGATGAATGCCTGGGCAAGTGGTCTGAAAGACCATACCATACAGGTGTATGGCCCGCCGGGAACCCAGGCGATGACGAAGGCTAGCTGGAAGGTCTTTGACAGGGATATCACGCTACGCATGGAAGAAGAGGGGAAACCCGATCCGCGCAACCTGGTTAAGGCGACCGATATTGGTCAGGGCGTCATCTATAAAGATGAACTGGTTACAATAAGCGCGCTGAAAGTGCCTCATTCCCCTTTCCCGGACGGTGAAGCGTTTGCTTACCGTTTTGATACCCAGGGTAAGCGAATCGTCTTCTCTGGCGATACGTCCTGGTTTCCGCCGCTTGCAACGTTTGCCCAGGGGGCGGATATCCTGGTACATGAGGCGGTACATGTCCCCTCGGTAGCAAAACTGGCTAATAGTATTGGCAACGGAAAAACGCTGGCTGAAGCGATTGCGTCGCATCACACCACGATTGAAGATGTCGGTAAGATTGCTCGCGAGTCCCACGTGAAAAAACTGGTGTTAAGTCATCTGGTGCCTGCGACGGTTGCGGATGACGTCTGGCAACAGGAAGCCATGAAAAATTACCCGGGCCCTGTCATTGTCGGTCATGACAATATGACGATAAGCGTACCGTAGGTATCAGAGCAGGGATAAACCCACGGGCTGACATGATGTCAGCCCGTTATGCTTTTGGCGATCAGCATGACGCGCAGAGCTTTTGTCTAAAACATTATTTTTTCTAAACACTACTTGCTGATTTTTATGCACAATAAAGGTAAGATGATTGCTCTGGTGAAATATCACTAAATAAGAATGTCACGGATGGAATTTATACAGTGTTAAAAGCAATGCGTTTCTTTGTCTGCCGGCCATCAGTAATATCCTCTGTACCGGCTCCTCGTTGCCAAAGTGAAGGTTAGATTAAACGAGTCAAAAAATATCCGAACTGTACAATTTTTATATCAAACATATTTAACTGCAAAATACTGCAAACGTGCGCGAATACACTTAATCAGTAGCATGGCTAATGCATACTTTATTTCCTAAACTTTCTTATTATCTATTTGAATATTTCTGGTTAAACCAAATGGACAAACGGATACCAGACACTCGAAAGGATAACTGCAGGCTTCTGGTTTAGGATTGCAGTTACCAGGACAGTGGCTATTTTCTTTAAGCGATTTCCATAGAACAGGATTAAACCTGGTAACGTTGTAAACAGTAACGGGATAAAGTTTATCGTTTATTAAGACCCCCTTATTAAAGGGGATGATAATGCTACCTGGAGGCATGTAAACATCTGCCTGATACCATAAGGTCAATCTAAGATTTTTTAGGCTATGTATGCATGAGAACGACACTCCGGTAGAGGGACTTATAACTGTATCAACGACCTTCCATTCCATTACAGAAACCTTTTAAGTGAAATAGTCAATGGTGTAAATTACATTTTCCGCAAGCCTATTCAGGATAGATGAAAATCTGAGAAACATAACTCGTTGAAAACGATCGTTTTTTATTGACCACTCTATTTATATTGATTTTTTAATAAGTTATTTATTTTATGCTCTTATTTTGTTTACATTCTATTACATTTTTGTATTTTAGGCGTGGTGTAAATATTGGGCGGTAGTGGATGTTATAACGCTCAATTATTAAACTGTAAGTGACTGTTGTATTTCTTATTTATAAATACCGCAACCTGTAAGCGCAGCGGTACATTTTACCCGGCATTGACAGGGAGAAGGTACGTATCAACCAGAGAGTACAAAACAGTGAAAGAATATATTCTTCAGGCAATAAATGATCGCTAACGTGTAAAAATAACCGACGTATCTAAAAAATGTGAACGTGTGGCTGGTCTTTATTTAAACGATGATCTTCGCAATGGCGCATTAATGGCTGACATTGGCGGTTCGTTGATCGGGTTGTGCGCGGTGAAAGGCTATATTTCTTCCGTTGGGGGAAGTATGTCAGAGGCATTCTGGTATTATACCGGGTGCATGTAAATCCGGGGTGGGCAGAAAGCCCACCCTCGGTTTATTGCCTTTATCGTGGATTAGGGATGCGAGATAAAGCGAGAAAGGCGTTGCAGTAGTAACCGGTTTTCTTCGCGCAGCCGTGAATTCTCTTCCAGCAGCGTTAACGCGACCGCGATCCCAGGCCAGTCGAGCGCCAGCTCCTCACGTAAGCGTAGCGCGCGTTGTACCACGCTCGCTGCGCGATCGTCGAATTGCCAGTCGGCGTTATCGTCTTCGTAAGGCTCAATTACGCCAAGTCCGACGATTTCGTTTAGCTCCTCTTCCGTCACGCCGGTGTGCAAACAAAATTCGGTGATGGTAAAGGTGACAGTGATGTTAGCCATTATGCTTTCCCCCATTGCTGGCGTGGGTCAAAGGACGACTGCGCGTCCGCCAGTTGTTGCCACAGGGCAGCTGTTTTCTCGTCAGGTTTCGGCGGCATAACGATTTTGATGATGGCATAGAGATCGCCAGTGTGCTTTTTACTGGCTAATCCTTTTCCTTTGATACGCAGCCGCTGACCTGCCTGGCTACCGGGGGGAATGGTCAGCAAAATACGCTCTTTAAGCGTTGGCACAGACACCTTAGCGCCGAGCGCCGCCTCCCATGGGGCAAGCGGAAGGACGACTTCCAGATCCTGATTGACAATATCAAAGAGCGGATGCGGGGCAATATGGATAACGAGCCATAAATCGCCATTAGGTCCGCCGTTTTCCCCCGGCGTGCCCTGGCCTTTCAGTCTGATTCGTTGCCCGTTGCTGACGCCAGCCGGGATTTTCACATTCAATGTTTTGGGAATTTCCCGCTCCACCAGGCCGAACGCGTTATAAACGGGGACGGAATAGCTAATCGTACGCTGGTGCTCTTCCAGCGTTTCTTCCAGGAATACCGCCACTTCAATTTCGATATCATGACCGCGTGCGGCGTGGCGGTGGTGCGAATGGCGACCGTGCTGACCAAAAATAGACGAGAAAATATCATCAAAATCTTCGGCGTTATACGGCTGGCCTTCGTGTTGCTGGAACTGGCGATTAAATTGTGGATCGTTACGGTGTTGCCATAACTGGTCATACTCGGCGCGCCGTTGCTCATCACTCAGCACTTCCCATGCTTCAGCAACCTCTTTGAAACGGGCTTCGGCATCGGGTTCTTTGCTGACATCTGGATGGTACTTGCGGGCCAGTCGGCGATAGGCGGTCTTAATCGTCTTGAGATCGTCCGTCGGTTTCACGCCCATAATGGCGTAATAATCCTTAAGTTCCATAGCATCATCTCGCTAAATCAATACATACAGAAGGGACCCCAAAAAGGTTTCTCCACTAAGTGTAGGGTAAACCTGAAAAGTGCGTATGAAAACACCAGTTATATCATTAGTAAGAATAAATTACGTTGTTCGACTATCAGAAGGTTGCGCAGCGCGCCGACATAACTTTACAGGGGAAAGGTTGCCAAAACCGCGCCAGTGGCTAAGATAACTCGCGTTAAACAGTGAGGGCGCAATGGCGAAACAACAACGGATGGGCTGGTGGTTTCTTTGCCTTGCATGTGTCGTGGTAATGGTTTGTACCGCGCAACGCATGGCGGGCCTGCACGCCTTGCAGATGCAGGCGACGCCCTCTGCTGCGGTGATCAGCGCTCCCTCCTCGACAGATGACGGCTCGCCGGTCACCCCCTGCGAATTAAGCGCCAAGTCGCTGCTGGCGGCGCCTCCGGTACTCTTTGAAGGCGCTATCCTTGCGCTTTGTCTACTGCTTTCCTTACTGGCGCCTGTCCGGGTCATGCGCCTGCCGTTTTCGCCTCCACGGGCTATTTCGCCGCCCACATTACGGGTACATCTACGATTTTGTGTCTTCCGTGAATGACAGACCGGTTATTGCTAACGGTTAATTACTCATTCACGGAGAAAAAATATGATGATTTTATTCAGGCGGATACTGTTCTGCCTGTTATGGCTTTGGCTGCCCGTCTCCTGGGCGGCGGAAAGCGGCTGGCTGCGTTCGCCCGATAACGACCATGCCAGCATACGGCTACGTGCCGATACGTCCGCTAACGGTGAGACCCGGCTGTTGCTGGATGTCAAACTGGAAAACGGCTGGAAAACCTACTGGCGCGCGCCGGGGGAAGGGGGCGTGGCGCCCTCTATCGCCTGGAAAGGCGACATGCCTGAGGTAAGCTGGTTCTGGCCAACCCCCTCGCGCTTTGATGTGGCGAATATCACCACCCAGGGATATCACGACGAGGTGACCTTTCCGATGATCGTGCGCGGTACGCCGCCGGCGACCTTGAGCGGCGTGTTGACGTTATCAACCTGCAGCAATGTTTGTCTGTTGACCGATTACCCCTTTTCCGTGACGCCCACGGTGCAGAATGCCGATTTTGCCCATGACTATGCGCGGGCGATGGGTAAAGTTCCGCTCCGCAGTGGGCTAACGGACTCGCTTGACGTCGGCTATCGCCCGGGAGAACTGGTGGTCACTGCTACGCGAGCGGCGGGCTGGTCATCGCCCGGGCTCTATCTTGACACCATAGATGACGTCGATTTTGCGAAGCCTCGCCTGCGCGTAGAGGGCGACAGGTTACAGGCGACGGTGCCGGTGACGGACAGTTGGGGCGAAAAGGCGCCCGATTTGCGCAACAAATCGCTGACCCTCGTGTTAGCCGATGGCGCTATCGCCCAGGAGAGCACGCAAACCATTGGCGCTGCGCCAGCGCAAACGCCGGACAATGCGGCGCTACCTTTCTGGCAAGTTGTAATGATGGCGCTGATCGGCGGACTGATTCTTAATTTAATGCCCTGCGTACTGCCGGTTCTGGGCATGAAACTTGGCTCTATTTTATTGGTAGAGGAAAAAAGCCGCTCTCACATCAGGCGACAATTTTTGGCTTCGGTCGCCGGTATCATTGCGTCATTTATGGCGCTGGCGGCGTTTATGACCCTCCTTCGCCTGTCAAACCATGCGCTGGCCTGGGGAGTCCAGTTCCAGAATGCATGGTTTATTGGTTTTATGGCGCTGGTGATGTTGTTGTTTAGCGCCAGCCTGTTCGGGCTTTTTGAGTTCAGGCTTCCCTCATCTATGACCACGAAACTGGCCACTTACGGCGGTAACGGTATGTCGGGACATTTCTGGCAGGGGGCATTCGCCACGCTGCTGGCGACGCCTTGTAGCGCGCCGTTTCTGGGCACGGCGGTCGCGGTGGCGCTCACGGCGTCGTTGCCGACGCTGTGGGGGTTGTTCCTTGCGCTTGGCCTGGGAATGAGCGCGCCGTGGCTACTGGTCGCGATACGACCAGGGCTTGCGCTACGTTTACCGCGCCCCGGGCGTTGGATGAATGTCCTGCGTAGGATCCTCGGTCTGATGATGCTGGGGTCGGCTATCTGGCTGGCGACGTTACTCCTGCCGCATTTCGGCTTCACTGCGTCAAAGAGCGCGCAAGACACGGTTCAGTGGCAACCGTTGAGTGAACAGGCAATCCAGTCGGCGCTGGCGCAGCATAAGCGGGTATTTGTCGATGTCACTGCGGACTGGTGTATTACCTGTAAAGTGAATAAATACAACGTCCTGCAAAAAGAGGATGTGCAGGCCGCCTTGCAACAGCCGGATGTTGTGGCGCTGCGGGGAGACTGGACGCTGCCGTCCGATGCCATTACAGATTTTCTGAAAACGCGTGGCCAGGTCGCCGTGCCGTTTAATCAGGTATATGGCCCCGGCTTGCCGGAAGGGGAGGCACTGCCCACTTTGCTGACCCGCGATGCGGTATTACAAACGTTGAAAAAAGCGAAAGGAATAACCCAATGAAATACATGATTGTTTTACTGCTGGCGCTGTTTTCAACGCTGAGCATCGCGCAAGAAACCGCTCCTTTTACGCCCGATCAGGAAAAGCAGATTGAAAATCTGATCCATGCGGCGTTGTTTAACGATCCTGCCAGCCCGCGGATAGGCGCTAAACACCCTAAGCTGACGCTGGTGAACTTTACGGATTACAACTGCCCGTACTGCAAACAGCTCGATCCGATGCTGGAAAAGATTGTGCAGAAATATCCTGACGTTGCGGTCATTATTAAACCGCTGCCATTCAAAGGAGAGAGTTCCGTACTGGCGGCGCGTATTGCGCTGACCACCTGGCGCGAGCATCCGCAACAGTTCCTCGCGCTACATGAAAAACTCATGCAAAAGCGCGGTTACCATACGGATGACAGTATTAAACAGGCCCAGCAGAAAGCAGGGGCTACGCCAGTGACGCTGGATGAAAAAAGCATGGAAACGATACGCACTAATTTGCAGTTGGCAAGGCTGGTCGGCGTGCAAGGAACGCCAGCGACGATCATTGGCGACGAGCTGATTCCGGGCGCGGTGCCCTGGGATACGCTGGAAGCGGTGGTGAAAGAAAAACTGGCGGCTGCCAATGGCGGCTAAACTGCGGCGTTGGCTGCGTGAAGCCGCGGTTTTTCTGGCGCTCCTCATCGCGATAATGGTGGTCATGGACGTCTGGCGCGCGCCGCAGGCGCCTCCGGCGTTTGCCGCGACACCATTACGTACGCTGACGGGAGAGTCGACAACTCTGGCGACATTGAGCGAAGAACGCCCCGTACTGCTCTATTTTTGGGCCAGCTGGTGCGGGGTATGCCGCTTTACTACGCCTGCGGTCGCTCGCCTGGCGGCGGAAGGGGAAAACGTCATGACCGTTGCGCTCCGCTCCGGCGATGACGCTGAGGTTGCCCGCTGGCTGGCGCGCAAGGGCGTTGACTTCCCGGTCATCAATGATGCTAACGGCGCCTTATCCGCTGGATGGGAAATCAGCGTGACGCCAACGCTGGTGGTGGTTTCACAAGGTCGGGTTGTGTTCACCACCAGCGGCTGGACCAGCTACTGGGGCATGAAGCTTCGACTGTGGTGGGCAAAAACGTTTTGAATATGCGCCGGGGTTTCCCGGCGCTAACGCGTTTACTGTAAGAAAAACCCCCGTTTTGCGAAATCGTTCCCGGAAAAATGATCCATTTCTGTCACACTCAGAACGATTTGATAACAACAAGAGGTCATAGGGATGAAAAAATCATTACTCGCTGTTGCTGTGGCAGGGGCTGTTTTGTTGTCATCCGCCGTACAGGCGCAGACAACGCCGGAGGGTTATCAATTACAACAGGTGCTGATGATGAGCCGCCATAATCTGCGGGCGCCGCTGGCGAATAATGGCAGCGTACTGGCGCAGTCGACGCCGAACGCCTGGCCGGCGTGGGACGTTCCCGGCGGGCAACTGACGACGAAAGGCGGCGTGCTGGAAGTCTATATGGGACACTACACACGTGAATGGCTGGTCGCGCAGGGGCTGATACCGTCGGGAGAATGTCCGGCGCCCGACACGGTATATGCCTATGCGAATAGTTTGCAGCGCACCGTCGCCACCGCGCAATTTTTCATTACCGGCGCTTTCCCCGGCTGTGATATTCCTGTTCATCATCAGGAAAAAATGGGCACTATGGACCCTACCTTCAATCCGGTAATTACCGATGATTCCGCCGCGTTCCGGCAACAGGCCGTACAGGCGATGGAAAAGGCGCGTAGTCAGCTACATCTTGATGAGAGTTATAAACTGCTTGAGCAGATAACGCATTATCAGGACTCGCCGTCCTGCAAAGAGAAGCATCAGTGTTCGCTAATCGACGCGAAAGATACCTTCAGCGCGAACTATCAGCAAGAGCCTGGCGTGCAGGGGCCGCTTAAAGTAGGGAACTCGCTGGTGGATGCGTTTACCCTGCAATATTACGAAGGGTTTCCGATGGATCAGGTCGCCTGGGGCGGGATCCACACCGATCGGCAGTGGAAGGTGCTGTCAAAACTGAAAAACGGCTATCAGGACAGCCTGTTTACCTCACCCAAGGTGGCGCGCAATGTCGCTGCGCCGCTGGTGAAATATATCGATAAGGTGCTGGTTGCCGATCGCGTTAGCGCGCCGAAGGTTACCGTGCTGGTGGGGCATGATTCCAATATCGCGTCGCTGCTGACGGCGTTGGATTTTAAACCCTATCAGCTCCATGACCAGTATGAGAGAACGCCGATTGGCGGTCAGCTTGTCTTCCAACGCTGGCATGACGGCAACGCTAACCGGGATTTGATGAAAATCGAGTATGTCTACCAGAGCTCCCGGCAGTTACGTAACGCGGAAGCGTTAACGCTCAAATCGCCCGCGCAAAGGGTAACCCTGGAACTGAAAGGATGTCCGGTGGATGCGAACGGCTTCTGTCCGCTGGATAAGTTCGATAACGTCATGAACACTGCCGCAAAATAGCCATATGCCCCCGCGCAGGCGGGGGCGTTTGTGTTATACGTTTTTACGTTCGATGATTTGTTCGCCCCAGAAGAGCGAGTCTTTGTCCGTTTTCTCAAAGGCTTTGATCAGCACCTCATCGCTACCTTCTTCCCATATTTTTTCTGCCAGTTTCTCGTCATAGTGAGCGACTTCAAAAATGGCTTCGGCAATTTCCGGCGACGTATTACGCAGGCTTGCCCATTCGCCGACGCGGTGCGCTTTTGCTTCTTGAGTTGGCATTCGAATCCTCCTGTTGAAGATTAGCCGTTGAGTTTGACTGCCAGACCGGCGACGTATTCCCCCTGATAGCGAGCGATAGAGAGTTCCTCCTGGCTTGGTTGACGTGAACCGTCGCCTCCGGCGATAGTCGTTGCGCCGTAAGGCGTGCCGCCGCGAACCTGGGAGACGTCAAACAGTTCCTGTGCGGCATAGCCTATCGGGACAATCACCATCCCATGATGGGCAAGCGTAGTCCAGGTCGAGGTGATGGTCTGCTCCTGGCCGCCGCCCGTTCCGGTAGAACTGAACACGCTGCCGAGCTTGCCGTATAGCGCGCCGGATGCCCACAGTCCACCGGTTTGATCCAGGAAGGTACGCATCTGGCCTGACATATTGCCAAACCGGGTTGGCGTACCAAAAATAATGGCATCGTAATCCGCCAGCTCCTGTGGGGTGGCAACCGGTGCGTTTTGCGTTTTACCGCCAGCTTTTGCGAAGATTTCAGGCGGCATTGTTTCTGGCACACGCTTTATAATGACCTCTGCGCCGTCGACTTTCTTTGCCCCTTCCGCCACCGCGTGCGCCATGGTTTCAATGTGTCCGTACATGGAATAATAGAGCACCAGAATCTTTGCCATTTGTACTACTCCTCAGATTAATCAGGTGTGTAGCGATTCGCTACGTCTATTTAAAGATATGCCCTCCTGTGAAGAGTGCAAATTTCAGCGCCATTTCTTTGATTTATAACAATAATTAATTTGGCGACCTTTGTTGCAAAATGATACATTTTTAAGCGCTTTGATTTTTCCAAGTATAAGAATAACTTATTTATTTCTCATTGTTATTATTCTGCATATTCGGCTTCTGATGTTGCAGAATATTTCGGTAAGCGGCCTACCACGGCGTTTTTCACTATGCTTAATGTTACGCGGCGTTACTGATGATATCGTCCATACGCGGCGCGAGGAGATACTCCTCATTACCTATGCAATATGATGTCTAATCTATGACGGAGGTCAGTAATGGCAAACCATCGTGGCGGTTCCGGTAATTTTGCGGAAGACCGCGAAAGAGCATCAGAAGCAGGTCGTAAAGGTGGTCAGCACAGCGGGGGCAATTTTAAGAATGACCCGCAGCGTGCATCCGAAGCAGGCAAAAAAGGGGGCAAAAGCAGTAACCGTAATAGCTAGCCTGCGTCACAACAGCAAGACGCTGAGCGTTTCGCGCTAAAAAGCGTCATGCGCCACCGCCGCCGGATTTCCGGCGGTTTTTTTGTTTATAAGCCGGATTTGGTATGCTTGCGTCCTGACGAAAAGGAGAGGGCGCATGTCGCAACGCACAGAGAAAAAAATCGGGAAACGTTCGCAGGCCACCGGTGCAAAACGGCAGCTTATCTTAACCGCCGCGCTTGCCGTTTTTTCCCAGTATGGCATTCATGGCGCGCGTCTTGAACAGGTTGCCGAGCGGGCAGGCGTCTCCAAAACCAATCTGCTTTATTATTATCCCTCGAAAGAGGCGCTGTATGTCGCGGTAATGCGACAGATTCTGGATGTCTGGTTGGCGCCGCTCAAGGCGTTTCGCGCAGAATCTTCCCCTCTGGAGGCCATCAAAGAGTATATCTGTCTCAAGCTGGAGGTTTCGCGTGATTATCCGCAGGCGTCGCGGCTCTTCTGCATGGAGATGCTGGCGGGCGCGCCGCTCTTAATGGAGGAACTGACCGGCGATCTAAAAGCGTTGATAGATGAAAAATCCGCGCTGATTGCCGGATGGGTGCACAGCGGGAAACTGGCGCCCATTTCCCCGCACCATTTGATCTTCATGATTTGGGCCGCCACGCAACATTACGCCGATTTTGCCCCTCAGGTTGAGGCGGTAACCGGCGCGACGCTTCGCGATGAAGCCTTTTTTAACCAAACGGTCGAAAGCGTTCAGCGCATTATTATTGAAGGGATTCGCGTGCGTTAACCGGCTGGCGGCAGTGGGCAGCTCAAATCACCCTCTTCACATTGCAGCAGCGAGGCTAAAAACGCTTCGCGTTCGTTCGTTTTATCGGTCAGGCACTGGCTGGCGATCATGGGTTGCACGCTGCCGCCCTCCGTACCTGAGCGAATCAGAGCGCAATCGGCGTCCCGCAGGGCAATCCATGCCACCTGCGCTTTTTGCAACAGCTCGCGCTGCGGCGGTTGCGCACGCTTAAGCGCGCTTTGATAGGTTTCGTTCAGCTTTTTATCTGCCGCCTGGTATTGCGCGGCGGCGCAGCGGTTCATTTCCAGCTGCGTACTGGCGCTGGCACACTCATCGGCCAACGCCTGACTGCTGAACAACAACGCCGCGCAGGTAAGGAAAATTCGTTTCATAAGCTCCTCTGACGCGAGTAAAAAGGCTCCATTGACGGAGCCTTAATTAACCACAGTATTAGCCAATTGTCATCAGGCTGGCATTACCGCCAGCGGCGGCAGTGTTTACGCTCAGCGAACGTTCAATATAGAGCCGTTCCAGCAGCATATTGCTTTCGCCGCGGGCGAAACCCTGTACCGACACTATCGCGCCTTCGCGGGCGGCGACGGCTTCGCACACGGTTCGCAGCTTGTCGGAGTCGCCGTGGAAAATCACCGCGTCAAACGGCTGCGCCATCAGCGTTTCCGCTTTCGCAAACTGGACACGCGCCGCGACGGCGGCGGGGAGACGTTTCGCCAGATCGCGGTGGAAGGCGTCGTCTGACCATAGCGCCTGACTGCCGACGGCGAGAACAGCGGCAAGCTGCGTCAACGCGTCCTGTTCGTCATCAGCCAGGCATAATACCCGTTCACGCGGCAACAGCGTCCAGGTATTGCGCTCGCCGGTCGGCCCCGGTAGCAGGCGCTGCGTGCCGGCCTGCGCCAGATCGGCGAATTGTCGGCAGAGCGTCTGTAGCGCCGGGCGATCCGCCGCCCATTGCGTCAGGGCGGTCAACGGCGCGAGTAGCGTGGTTTTAAGCTGCGCATCTACCGGGTAACGCGCATCCTGACGAGTCAGCGTCGTATTGAGCGCATTGGGCGGGCGGTGTGCCAGCAGGCGGTAGAGATAGAGCGGTCCTCCCGCTTTTGGCCCGGTGCCGGACAGGCCTTCGCCGCCAAACGGCTGGACGCCGACGACCGCGCCCACCATATTACGGTTAACGTACAGGTTGCCGACATGGGCGGAACCGGTGACTTGCGCAATGGTTTCATCAATACGGGTATGTACGCCCAGCGTTAGCCCGTAGCCGGAAGCGTTAATCTGTTCGATAAGCTCCGCCAGTTGGTTACGGTTATAACGCACGACGTGCAGCACGGGCCCGAAGACCTCTTTTTCCAGTTCTGCGAAGTTTTCCAGCTCAATAAGCGTGGGCATAACAAACGTACCGGTCTGCCATTCCTGCGCATCATCGCTGTTTTCACGTGCGGCCTGGAAAACCGGGCGGCCTTTGGCGCGCATCGTCTGGATGTGACGTTCAATGTTGGCTTTGGCCTCGCTATCGATCACCGGCCCGATATCGGTCGTCAGACGGCCTGGATTCCCCATCCGACACTCCGCCATCGCGCCGCGTAACATTTTCAGCGTATGTTCGGCGATATCGTCCTGCAAACACAGCACGCGGAGCGCGGAACAGCGTTGTCCGGCGCTGTCGAAAGCGGAAGCCAGCACATCCACGACCACCTGCTCGGTGAGCGCGGAAGAGTCGACAATCATAGCGTTCATACCGCCGGTTTCCGCAATCAACGGAATAGGGCGGCCCTGGGCGTCAAGACGCGTGGCGATGTTGCGCTGCAACAACGTCGCGACCTCCGTGGAGCCGGTAAACATCACGCCGCGTACACGCGTATCGGCGGTAAGCTGGGCGCCGACGGTTTCTCCCCGTCCCGGCAACAGTTGCACGACGCCCGGCGGTACGCCCGCTTCCAGCAAAATGGCAATGCCCTGGGCGGCAATCAGCGATGTCTGCTCTGCCGGTTTCGCCAGAACGCTGTTACCTGCCGCCAGCGCGGCGGCGATTTGGCCGGTGAAAATGGCCAGCGGGAAGTTCCACGGACTGATGCAGACTACCGGCCCTAACGGGCGATGCGTTTCGTTATCGAAATCGTCACGCACTTGACCGGCATAATAATGGAGGAAGTCTACCGCTTCGCGCACTTCGGCAATGGCGTTGCTGAACGTTTTCCCCGCTTCACGCACCAACAGGCCAATCAACTGCTGCATTTGGTCTTCCATTAATACCGCCGCCCGCTGCAAAATAGCGGCGCGTTCTTGCGGCGGCGTCGCAAACCAAACCGGCGCCTGATTGACCGCGTTTTGCAATGCCTGTTCAACCTCGCTTTCTGTCGCTTCGCGTCCCCAGCCAACAATATCTTTCGGTTCCGCCGGGTTGATAACCGGCGTCATCTCACCGTCGGCCACCGGTTGTTCCAGCACAGGTTTGGCCTGCCATTTCTGCATGGCGTTGCTTAACAGGGCAGAAGAAAGCGAGGCGAGGCGATGTTCATTCGCTAAATCAAGTCCGGCGGAGTTTATCCGACCTTCGCCGTACAGATCGCGCGGCAGCGGAATTTTCGGATGCGGTATGCCAGCCTGACCTTCCTGCTGCGCCAGTTTTTCCACGGCCTCGACCGGGTCCGCCACCAGTTCATCGAGCGGTAGGGTGGCATCGGCGATACGGTTGACAAAAGAGGTGTTGGCGCCGTTTTCCAGCAGGCGTCGTACCAGATAGGCCAGCAGGGTTTCGTGTGTTCCCACCGGCGCGTAAATACGGCAGGGACGGTTAAGTTTTCCGTCCGCCACTTTACCGGTGACCTGTTCATACAGCGGTTCGCCCATGCCGTGCAGGCACTGGAATTCGTACTGACCCGGATAGTAATTTTGCCCGGCCAGATGATAAATCGCCGCCAGTGTGTGAGCGTTATGGGTCGCGAACTGCGGGTAGATCAGATTAGGGACGGCGAGCAGTTTTTTCGCGCAGGCCAGATAAGAGACATCGGTATACACTTTGCGAGTATAAACCGGATAGCCCTCCAGCCCTTCCATTTGCGCGCGTTTGATTTCGCTATCCCAGTAGGCGCCTTTCACCAGACGAATCATCAGCCGCCGGCGGCTACGGGAGGCCAGTTCGACTAAATAATCAATGACCAGCGGACAGCGTTTCTGGTAAGCCTGGATCACAAAGCCAATGCCGTTCCAGCCCGCCAGTTCGGGTTCGAAGCAGAGTTTTTCCAGCAGATCGAGCGAGATCTCCAGACGATCCGCCTCTTCGGCGTCGATATTGAGACCGATATCATACTGGCGCGCCAGCAGCGTCAGTGATTTCAGGCGCGGATAAAGCTCCTCCATTACCCGATCGTATTGCGCGCGACTATAGCGTGGATGCAGGGCGGACAGCTTAATCGAGATGCCTGGCCCTTCGTAAATACCGCGACCGTTAGACGCTTTGCCGATGGCATGAATCGCTTGCTGGTAAGAGACCATATAGGCCTGCGCATCGGCGGCGGTTAACGCGGCTTCGCCCAGCATATCGTAAGAATAGCGGAACCCTTTCTCTTCCAGTTTTCGGGCATTCGCCAGCGCTTGAGCAATGGTTTCGCCAGTCACGAACTGCTCGCCCATTAAACGCATCGCCATGTCGACGCCTTTGCGGATTAACGGTTCGCCGCTCTTGCCGATAATGCGGTTCAGCGAGCGCGAAAGATTGGCTTCGTTATGCGTTGAGACCAGTCGGCCGGTAAAGAGCAGCCCCCAGGTAGCGGCGTTTACAAACAGCGACGGGCTACGGCCAATATGCGACTGCCAGTTGCCATTACTGATTTTGTCGCGAATTAACGCATCGCGCGTAGCTTTGTCGGGAATACGCAGCAGCGCTTCCGCCAGACACATCAGCGCAACGCCTTCTTGCGAAGAGAGGGAAAACTCCTGCAACAGGCCTTGCACCATACCCGCGCGACCGCTGGCGGATTTTTGATTGCGCAATTTCTCCGCCAGTTGATACGCCAGTTTATGCGCCTGCTCAGCGACAGGCGGCGACAGGCGCGCCTGTTCCATTAGCATTGACACTGCATCGGTTTCCGGGCGGCGCCAGGCGGCGGTGATGGCGGCGCGAGAGACGGATTGGGGAAGAATCTGTTCGGCAAACTCCAGAAAGGGCTGATGCGGCTCATCCTGCGGCGCGACCGGCTCCTCGCTTTCATTTGCCGCGCCGGCAAACAGCGCAGGTAGCTCCGGTAGCGTATCGCTATTTTCCACCTTGTCCAGATAGCTAAAGATTGCCTGTTTTATTAACCAGTGCGGCGTGCGATCGATACGCGACGCGGCCATTTTGATCCGTTCGCGCGTGGCGTCGTCCAGCTTAACCCCCATCGTGGTGGTTCCCATACCCTCTACTCCTGTTATTCGCTCTATCTGCTAACCAATAGTTAGCGGAAAATATCCACTATGTTGCAACTTTGTGCAACCGCGTTAAATGTGACCTGCGTTGCAAGCTTAAAAATGAATAAATTGTTAAAAAAAGAAAGAGGGAGTCTGACTGGGAAAACCATCTGGATTTATTTTCTCTGCGGTAGTTAACACTTTTAAAAGGTGCAACCGCAAAAAATGTGAGAGAGTGCAACCTGGAGAAAAATAGTATCCCTCTGCAATCAAATTTGATGTAAATGGTGTGTTAAATCGATTGTGAATAACCACCGCTTCCGGCAGGATACGGTCGCCCTGGTAAACATAACACCCTTGCCACGTTCCGGCAGGGTACAAAACGGCACGCTACGGTAGTGCCAATAAATAAATTTGGAGAACCTTGATGGCTATTAGCACACCGATGTTGGTGACATTCTGTGTCTATATTTTTGGCATGATATTGATTGGGTTTATCGCCTGGCGCTCAACCAAAAACTTTGATGACTATATTCTTGGCGGTCGCAGCCTGGGGCCGTTTGTTACGGCTTTATCAGCCGGCGCGTCGGATATGAGCGGCTGGCTGTTAATGGGGCTGCCTGGCGCTATCTTTCTGTCGGGGATCTCTGAAAGCTGGATCGCCATTGGCCTGACGTTAGGCGCATGGATTAACTGGAAGCTGGTGGCCGGGCGCCTGCGCGTGCATACCGAATTTAACAATAACGCGCTCACGCTACCGGACTATTTTACCGGTCGGTTTGAAGATAAGAGCCGAGTCCTGCGTATTATTTCCGCGCTGGTCATTCTGCTGTTTTTCACTATCTATTGCGCATCAGGTATTGTCGCTGGGGCACGACTGTTCGAAAGCACCTTCGGTATGAGCTATGAAACCGCACTGTGGGCGGGGGCCGCGGCAACCATTATTTATACCTTTATCGGCGGGTTTCTTGCCGTTAGCTGGACGGATACCGTTCAGGCCAGCCTGATGATTTTTGCGTTAATCCTGACGCCGGTGATGGTTATTGTCGGCGTAGGCGGTTTTAGCGAGTCGCTGGAAGTGATCAAGCAAAAGAGCATCGAGAATGTCGACATGCTCAAGGGGCTGAATTTTGTCGCTATTATTTCTCTGATGGGCTGGGGACTGGGTTACTTCGGTCAGCCGCATATCCTGGCGCGCTTTATGGCGGCGGATTCCCATCACAGTATTGTTCATGCGCGTCGTATCAGTATGACCTGGATGATTCTGTGTCTGGCGGGCGCGGTGGCGGTGGGCTTCTTTGGCATTGCGTACTTTAACAATAACCCCGCGCTGGCCGGGGCGGTGAACCAAAACTCAGAACGCGTATTTATTGAACTGGCGCAGATCCTGTTTAACCCGTGGATTGCCGGTATTTTGCTGTCTGCTATCCTGGCGGCGGTGATGTCGACGTTGAGCTGTCAGTTGCTGGTATGCTCCAGCGCGATTACGGAAGATTTATATAAGGCTTTTCTGCGTAAAAGCGCCAGCCAGCAAGAGCTGGTATGGGTAGGGCGAGTGATGGTGCTGGTGGTAGCGCTGATCGCCATTGCGCTGGCGGCGAATCCCGATAACCGTGTGCTGGGACTGGTGAGCTACGCCTGGGCTGGATTCGGCGCGGCATTTGGACCTGTTGTCCTGTTTTCTGTGATGTGGTCGCGTATGACACGTAACGGCGCGCTGGCGGGAATGATTATTGGCGCGGTGACGGTTATCGTCTGGAAACAATATGGCTGGCTGGATCTGTATGAGATTATCCCTGGCTTCATTTTCGGCAGCCTGGGGATCGTAATCTTTAGCCTGCTTGGCAAAGCGCCGACAGCAGCGATGCAGGAACGCTTTGCAAAAGCGGACGCGCATTATCATTCCGCGCCGCCGTCGAAGCTACAGGCGGAATAACCGACATGTCCGATAGCATTATTGCCATCGGACATATTTTACCAGGCGGCGTTATACGCCTGCCTGGTCCTCTGATAAGTCCCGGACCGATTGACTGAAGATGTTCAGGTAAATGAGGACGCTCTCTCAAACTATTTTTAGCCCTTGAGCGCCGTTAACGCGGCCGTAATACGTCTCGAGTAATCACTAACTGGCCATATATGAAATCGCCTGTTAATGGTACCAATAGCCTTGACGCAATAGAGTAATGACAAAAATTAAAACGAGTCAGCGTTACTGGCGTAAGTATGCCGCACAAAATTTTGCATAAATAATGCCGTTTTAGCGATGGGAGAGAGGACACGTTAATTACTCCATTTTAACCTTTTATATGTTGAATATTCAATGGGTTATGGGTGGTTTCACCATTAATACCCGCAGTAGCTAATGATTATCTTTTTTAGTCTCCTGCCGATGAAATAATCGTGTAATCTTTCTGTAAGAGACTGACAATGACGCAATAATGTTTGGTTAATACTTGGTGAATATATTGTTGCATTATTGATGTTTTGTGTTGTACTTAGTAGTAATAGCGGTAGTTCCCCGGCAGTGATGGTCACTCACTATGGAGATCGCGAATGGTAATGTCCGCACCAGGACACATTGTTTACAGTAGTTACAACACCCTGTACGGACATTCTCTCTCCGGTGGTGGTCTTGTCACCTTAAAAGCTCTCATCATTTCTCTTACTGTCCATACCCATGACGTCATATGTGGTGCGCGTAGCCGTGTGTGGCGTCGTTTCAAAAAGCAAGCTAAGGCTTACAAGGAAGCCAACCCTCAGATGTGTGTGCGCATAATCGCGTTCAAGAGAACGCGGGTGATGTATACCTACAACTCAAGGTGCTATCCATGGGAAGACAAAAAGCAGTGATCAAAGCTCGTCGTGAAGCAAAGCGTGTGTTGAGACGAGATTCGCGTAGTCATAAGCAACGTGAAGAAGAATCGGTCACGTCACTGGTACAGATGGGCGGAGTAGAAGCCATTGGCATGGCGCGCGATAGTCGCGATACCTCTCCTGTTAAGGCGCGAAATGAAGCACAGGCGCATTATCTGAACGCTATCGACAGTAAACAGCTTATTTTTGCGACCGGCGAAGCCGGCTGCGGAAAAACATGGATCAGTGCGGCAAAGGCGGCAGAAGCATTGATTCATAAGGACGTCGAGAGGATCATTGTGACGCGTCCGGTATTGCAGGCTGATGAAGATCTTGGTTTTTTGCCCGGTGATATCGCTGAAAAATTCGCGCCTTATTTTCGTCCCGTCTACGATGTCCTGCTTAAACGGTTGGGCGCGTCCTTTATGCAATATTGTTTGCGCCCGGAAATCGGTAAGGTAGAAATTGCCCCGTTCGCCTATATGCGTGGGCGTACTTTTGAAAATGCGGTCGTGATCCTCGACGAGGCGCAAAATGTGACTGCGGCGCAAATGAAAATGTTTTTGACGCGACTAGGCGAAAATGTCACGGTCATTGTCAATGGCGATATTACGCAATGCGACCTGCCGCGCGGCGTGCGTTCCGGATTGAGCGATGCGTTGGAACGCTTTGAAGAAGATGAAATGGTAGGGATTGTGCATTTCAACAAAGACGACTGCGTGCGCTCGGCGCTTTGTCAGCGAACGCTCCACGCATACAGCTAATATAGCATTGATTTTCAGAGCCCGGGAGACCGGGCTTTGTTGTCTATAAAGCGTCCAGCAGACTCATGGACAAAAAAGGAAAATGACGCCTGTACGTGAAGGGAATTATTTTGTCATGTCCAGGGCATTCATTGTCCGTAATTTGCTTTCTCGGGCCTGTTCCGGCGAGGACTGTACAAGAAGGGTATAGAGCAGGTCAAAGACGAAAAGCTGCGCGGCTTTCGTACCGATCGAGTCACCCTGCAACATTCCTTGCCGATTACCATTGATCAGGCAAAAATCGGCCTCTTCACATAATGGAGAACCCAGATTATGGGTAATGGCGACTGTGGTGGCGCCAGCCTGTCGGGCCAATCGGAGTGAATGCACTGTTTCTGGCGATGTGCCCGAGTGACTGACACCCATCGCGACATCGCCTGCTTTTAATAGCGTAGCCTGCATGTACATAAAATGGTTATTGCTTACCGCATCGCCCCGTAAACCAATACGCATTAGCTTGTGTTTCATATCCAGCGCCGTGATCCCCGATGAGCCCACACCAAAGATATAAACTGAGTGACAGTGACGTAGGGCGTCCACGACACCGAGAACCTGTTGCATATCAAGCAGATTTAGCGTTTCAGATAATACATTACTAATGGTGTTCTGCAATTTTAAACCAATGGCGTGGGCATCGTCGGATTCGCTAACTTCGGCATCCAGTAGAGGACTACTGTCATCAGACTCGGTAGTGGCAAGTTCAATGGCCAGGTCCATTTTAAAATCCTGAAAACCTTTATAGCCCAGGGTGCGACAAAAGCGAATAACCGTGGCTTCTCCGGCCTGTGTGTCGCGCGACAAATCGGCAATAGATGACTGTGTCACCTGTCTGGGGAAGGCTAAAATATATTGCGCAATACGCTGGGAGGCACGTGTCAGGCTTTTTTGCATAGCACCCAGAGTGTCAAGGATTTTTCCGGGTTTAAGACGTGGGGGTTGAGGCTCCATATAGTTCCTGCTCTTGAGGGCTGATTGCGGCACAAAGCCTGCAATATCGAACAGAGCAGAGCCTATCAAGTCTGCGGCATGAAAAAAAGCGCGATGTAAGTAAAGGAGGGGGAATATTTACATCGCGTTGCCAACTTATGACAGAACATCACTGGAGAGTAATCTGTTTGCTCTTACGGTGTTTATAGCGCGCCATCTGTCGGATGGTTTATATCTGGCCCGGTATTGTCGCCCCGGGCGTTGGCGTCACCGTGTGCTGTGTCGGTATAGCGTGGTATCATGAAATCATAATGTCACCTTTGGCTCAGGTTTTTCATCCAGCGTCAATGGCGGTGCCGGGGCAAATAACGGGGCGAAAATAACGCCGCTGATCACCACGCTTAGCGAGCCAATGACCCCATAAAAGAAGAAGTTAAGGTCAGTGGCATAGCGTGCGCCCAGCACGGTAATGACGCTGATAATAATTCCTAAAACCGCACTCCCGGCATTTGCTCGTTTAAAGAAAATGCCCAGCATGAACAGACCGGTCATTGGCCCTCCCATCAGACCTATCAGACTATTAAATGCATCCCAGATTTCTGATTCATCGGCCATGACCAGCCATACCGAGGCCGCGCTACTTATCAGGCCCGCGACCAGAATAACTAACTTAGCTATTTTCATACGGTTTTCTGGCGTTCTTTTTTTATGACTCAAACGCTGATAGATATCGGAATTAAAACAACTGGAAATGCTGTTTAAGCTGCTGGAGATGCTGGACTGCGCGGCAGCGAAAATAGCGGCGATTATCAACCCTGCAATGCCGACTGGCATTTCGGTGACCACGAATAAGGGTAAAATGCCGCCAGTGTTGAATCCCGCCGGTAATAATTGTGGATGTTGCTGATAGTAGACAAACAATGCCGAGCCGATAGCAAAAAAGAAAACAGGGATCACAGCAACCAGTTTGGCATTTGTAAGTAATGTTTTCTTCGTTTCCTCTATGGAGTCAGTCACGATATAGCGTTGGACCACATCCTGACTGGCAGTAAATTGCTGAATATTGGCAAACAGAAAACCAATCATCAATACAGGTACTGTGCTTTCCGTCCAGCTCCAGTGGAACTGCGTAGCCGGAAAGAATTTATCCGCCTGCTGCGTCACCGTAAAAATTTCACCAATGCCGCCCTGGACTTTGAGACATATCACTATAAAAATCAGTATCGCGCTGCCAGAAAGTAAGAGGCCTTGAATAACATCAGTCCATATTACTCCTTCAATTCCACCCATCCAGGTATAAATGATACACATCACGCTAATCAACAGTACCAAAATCACCGGGTCTATAGCGATGAAGGGGCGCAAGGCCAGCACGGTGAGGAAAGTGATAATGGCGATACGTCCGATATGAAACAACATAAATGACATGCTGGCGAATAGACGGCAGCGCACATCGAACCGTGCTTCGAGATATTCATAGGCTGATGTGACTTTCAATTTCCGAAAAAACGGAATATAGAAATAAAAAACCAGCGGTAAAATTGCGATAGCCAGATACTGACCAATGATAAACGTCCAGTTGGAAGTAAACGCTTTGGCAGGAATTGACATAAATGTAATTGAGCTTAACGTAGTAGCAAATACACTGACCCCAGCCGCCCAACCAGGAACCCGGCCACCACCGCGAAAATAATCGTCTGCTGTTTTTTGCCGTCTGGAAAAATAGACACCGACTAACATCATGGCCAGGAGGTAGCCAAATAATACAAGATAATTAACGATGCCGAAAGAATGTGTAATCATAGTTCTTTCCTGCTTATGGTTTTGAGTAGAGTTGCGGTCATCGTCTGTGTATTTTTATCTTCCCATCATTCAGACGATACGATACGATATTCAGATCAAGTAATAGTTTTTGTTAATCTCAATGACGGTAATCATGAGATGTAAAAGGCAGAGCATTTATGCTCCACCAATGGTGATGCCCAGACGTATGTCCTGCCGGATACCTGAAATAGCAGATATCCGATATTGCGTTCAAACAGGCTTCAGGCCTGGGGATCGTATTTGCCGATAGCATTATTAACGTCGGATTATTATCTGAGACATAAATATCAATAGTAAGCGTGTTCATTTTCTTTTCCTGTTCAGCGTTTTACTGCGTGACTGAACCACTGACAGATATG
The DNA here is from genome assembly GCF_017572235.1 of Salmonella sp. 32010601201800023SM. Classification (NCBI taxonomy): domain Bacteria; kingdom Pseudomonadati; phylum Pseudomonadota; class Gammaproteobacteria; order Enterobacterales; family Enterobacteriaceae; genus Salmonella; species Salmonella sp. 32010601201800023SM. The sequence continues at coordinate 1,124,002 of NZ_JAGEQS010000001.1, read as the reverse complement.
CTCGATACGGGTGATAGCGGAACCAACGGTAACTGCCCAGGCACCATGCTCAATAGCATTGGCCGCCAGTGCAGGCGTGTTATAGCGCCCCTCGGCAATAACACGACAACCTGCATGGCTCAGTTGTGTCACCATTGCCAAATCTGGCTCAACCGGCGTGATGGGGCCGGTATAGCCAGACAGTGTTGTACCAATGAATTCGATTCCTTTCTGATGGCAACTTATGCCTTCATTCACGGTTGAACAGTCTGCCATCGCCAGTAATCCATGCAGGCGAATACGTGTCAGTAAACTATCAATATCAACCGGGCGAGAGCGGAATGAGGCATCAAAAGCGATAATATCGGCACCTGCCTGCGCCAGGGCGTCAACATCCTGTAAATAGGGAGTGATACGGACTGGCGACCCTGTAAGGTCACGTTTAATTATCCCAATAATAGGAACAGAAAGATGGGGACGAACAGCCCGCAGATTCTCAATGCCTTCAATGCGCACAGCGACCGCACCCGCCGAAGCCGCTGCCTGTGCCATTGCAGCCACAATTTCAGGTTTATCCATAGGGCTGCCTGGTACCGGTTGGCATGAGACAATCAGCCCACCGTTTTCGTGTACACTTTGTTCCAGCCTGGCTAATAGTGACATCCAGTTCCGCCTTATATATTTTGAAGTTTTGCTCCGTTTTATGTTATGTTGTGGAGTGTTGCTGCATCAAGCAAAAAGATAAAAAAATGTGAACACAGTCATAAGGTATGTTTGTTATTCAATTACTGCGCCAGCGGATTTGAGGCTATAACCTGAAGCTACAAGACAAATACAATTCACTCTGACGACAGCATGCTGTATTTTATTAACTGCTTCCGGCATAAAGATAAAATGCTCAGAAGGAGCTTATACGCCACGGGATAGCCAGTATGAAATGCATCACATAATTCTTGTTGTATTTATTCGAATGCTATCACTAATGAGTTTGACCATAACAGGTCACCCATAATCACTTCTAACATCACCATGGTGTGCTTTTACCTCGCACATGATAACCCCATGTAATTATTTTTAGCGCTTGGTCACATTTTGTCATTATCATTGTTGAAATTGTGCACCATAAGATCACTAATGATGAAGCTTTACTCCAATTGTATTTCTTCGCATGGGGATGCAGATGAAAAATTTTAAGAAAATGATGACGCTAATGGCGCTATGTTTATCAGTCGCTATCACCACATCAGGATATGCAACGACGCTTCCTGATATACCAGAACCACTGAAAAATGGTACTGGCGCTATTGATAATAATGGCGTGATTTATGTCGGCTTAGGTACCGCAGGGACATCCTGGTATAAAATTGATCTTAAAAAGCAACATAAAGACTGGGAGCGTATAAAGTCGTTTCCTGGTGGAGCTCGTGAGCAATCCGTGTCGGTATTTTTAAATGATGAGCTTTATGTTTTTGGTGGCGTAGGGAAAAAAAACAGTGAATCACCGTTGCAGGTTTATAGCGATGTGTACAAATACTCACCGGTGAAAAATACATGGCAAAAAGTTGACACTATATCTCCAGTTGGATTAACAGGGCATACGGGAGTAAAATTAAACGAAACGATGGTACTTATTACCGGAGGGGTTAATGAGCATATCTTTGATAAGTATTTTATTGATATAGCGGCTGCGGCTGCGGATGAAAGTGAAAAAAATAAAGTCATCTATAATTATTTTAATAAACCTGCCAAAGATTATTTTTTTAATAAAATCGTATTTATCTACAATGCTAAAGAGAACACATGGAAGAATGCCGGTGAGCTGCCAGACGCGGGGACGGCAGGATCGTCATCGGTAATGGAAAATAATTTCCTGATGCTGATTAATGGTGAGCTCAAACCGGGTTTACGTACCGATGTGATTTACCGCGCCATGTGGGATAACGACAAGCTAACATGGTTGAAGAACAGCCAGTTACCGCCATCGCCTGGAGAACAACAGCAAGAAGGGTTGGCCGGAGCATTTTCGGGCTATAGTCACGGTGTCCTGCTTGTCGGTGGTGGCGCGAATTTTCCGGGAGCAAAACAAAATTATACCAATGGAAAGTTTTATTCCCACGAAGGAATAAATAAAAAATGGCGAGATGAAGTCTATGGTTTGGTTAATGGCCATTGGCAATATATGGGTAAAATGAAACAACCTCTCGGCTATGGTGTATCAGTAAGTTATGGTGATGAAGTTTTCCTTATTGGTGGTGAAAATGCTAAAGGGAAACCTGTTTCGTCTGTAACCTCCTTTACCATGCGTGATGGTAATTTATTAATAAAATAATTTTTTAAATACAAAAATAAAGTTAATTGATGAGCGGAGTATTTTATGAAAATCAACAAATATCTTCTGGGTATGGTTTCGTTTATAGCATTTTCATCATATCTACAAGCGGCAACCCTTGATTATCGGCATGAATATGCTGATAGAACCAGAATTAATAAAGACCGTATTGCTATAATTGAAAAGCTTCCTAACGGCATTGGTTTTTATGTCGATGCCAGCGTTAAATCGGGAGGAGTAGATGGTGAGCAGGATAAGCATTTAAGCGATCTCGTCGCAAACGCTATAGAACTGGGCGTAAGTTATAATTATAAAGTTACGGACAATTTTGTTTTGCAGCCTGGATTTATATTTGAAAGCGGTCCAGACACTTCAATTTATAAGCCTTATTTAAGGGGGCAATATAATTTTGATTCTGGTGTTTATATGGCTGGTCGTTACCGTTATGACTATGCAAGGAAGACAGCTAACTATAGTGATGATGAGAAAACGAATAGATTTGATACTTATATAGGTTATGTTTTTGATGAGTTGAAATTAGAATATAACTTTACCTGGATGGATAGCGATCAAATTAAATTTGATAACAAAAAAACAAACTATGAACATAATGTGGCTTTAGCCTGGAAACTGAATAAGTCATTTACACCATACGTTGAGGTCGGAAATGTAGCGGTGAGAAATAATACCGATGAGAGACAGACCCGTTATCGCGTTGGATTACAATACCACTTTTGAGAAAGGTTAAAGAGTTACTGTACTAATCTTTGCTTAGTATTCATATCGATAATCTTATAGCCCGTAGCTACGTTACAGAACGTTAGACTTTGTCTTGAGTATTCACGTCCTTAACGTAGCTACGAATAAGGATGATAAACAATGAATATACGTCTTACATAGCTACGATCTCAGGCGGTTGTCGGAAAGTGCCGGTTGATTGTGTCTTATTCGGCAATTGATATGACTTAAAAATTAATTCCGTAAGCATTTCAGACGGTAACAGCAAATAAGGGTTTTATTGTGATAGCAAAATTCTTCCCGTGGTATAGCGAGATAACACGTCCACAAAAAAATGCTTTATTTTCAGCATGGCTGGGTTACGTTTTTGATGGCTTCGACTTTATGCTGATTTTCTACATTATGTATCTGATCAAGGCTGACTTAGGATTGACAGATATGGAGGGCGCATTCCTTGCCACAGCGGCCTTTATTGGGCGACCATTTGGCGGGGCGCTATTTGGTCTGCTGGCAGACAAATTTGGCCGTAAGCCGTTAATGATGTGGTCGATAGTTGCCTATTCTGTAGGTACAGGGTTAAGTGGCCTGGCTTCCGGTGTAATTATGCTGACGCTTAGTCGCTTCATTGTCGGTATGGGGATGGCGGGGGAGTATGCTTGCGCTTCTACTTATGCCGTGGAAAGTTGGCCAAAGCATTTAAAATCTAAAGCGAGCGCATTTCTGGTTTCAGGTTTCGGTATTGGTAACATCATAGCAGCCTATTTTATGCCGTCATTTGCCGAAGCGTATGGTTGGCGTGCTGCTTTTTTTGTCGGTTTGCTACCCGTTCTTTTAGTAATCTACATCCGGGCCAGGGCTCCTGAATCTAAAGAGTGGGAAGAAGCCAAACTCAGTGGTCCCGGAAAGCATTCACAAAGTGCCTGGTCAGTTTTCTCTTTGTCAATGAAAGGGCTATTTAATCGAGCTCAATTTCCACTGACATTATGTGTATTTATTGTTCTGTTCTCTATTTTCGGCGCAAACTGGCCGATCTTTGGTCTACTGCCTACATATTTGGCGGGAGAGGGCTTTGATACGGGCGTGGTCTCTAATTTAATGACGGCGGCGGCATTCGGCACTGTATTGGGAAATATCGTTTGGGGGCTGTGCGCAGATAGAATTGGTTTGAAGAAAACGTTCAGCATTGGTCTTCTCATGTCCTTTTTATTCATTTTCCCGTTATTCAGAATTCCGCAAGATAATTATTTACTGCTGGGCGCATGTTTATTCGGTTTAATGGCGACTAACGTAGGTGTTGGCGGGTTGGTTCCCAAATTTCTCTACGACTACTTTCCTCTTGAGGTTCGTGGTTTGGGTACCGGGCTGATTTATAATCTTGCTGCGACATCAGGCACATTCAATTCAATGGCGGCGACCTGGCTTGGAATAACAATGGGGCTAGGCGCTGCGCTAACGTTCATTGTTGCTTTCTGGACCGCAACAATTCTACTCATTATTGGCCTATCCATTCCGGATAGACTAAAAGCACGTCGTGAAAGTTTTCAATCAACAAAAGAATTTTAATAGAGGATAAATGATGACGAAATACGGTGTTGTAGGTACAGGTTATTTTGGCGCTGAACTGGCGCGATTTATGTCTAAGGTTGAAGGGGCGAAAATCACTGCGATTTACGATCCGGTAAATGCGGCTCCGATAGCGAAAGAGTTGAACTGTGTCGCCACTGCAACGATGGAGGCGCTTTGTTCCCATCCTGATGTGGATTGCGTAATTATTGCTTCACCAAATTACTTACATAAAGCGCCAGTCATTGCGGCGGCTAAAGCGGGTAAACACGTGTTTTGTGAAAAACCTATCGCCTTAAATTACCAGGATTGTAAGGATATGGTTGATGCCTGCAAAGAAGCTGGTGTTACCTTTATGGCGGGTCACGTTATGAACTTTTTTCACGGGGTTCGCCACGCTAAAGCGCTCATCAAAGCTGGTGAAATTGGTGAAGTTACACAAGTTCACACTAAACGTAATGGTTTTGAAGACGTGCAGGATGAGATCTCATGGAAGAAGATTCGCGCAAAGTCAGGTGGGCATCTGTATCATCACATTCACGAGCTAGATTGTACACTGTTCATCATGGATGAAACCCCATCCCTGGTTTCAATGGCGGCGGGGAATGTTGCGCACAAAGGTGAAAAATTTGGTGATGAAGATGATGTTGTCCTAATCACCCTTGAGTTTGAAAGCGGTCGTTTCGCGACACTTCAGTGGGGATCATCGTTCCACTACCCTGAGCACTATGTATTAATTGAGGGCACGACAGGTGCAATTCTCATTGATATGCAAAACACGGCTGGTTATCTAATAAAAGCGGGCAAAAAAACACACTTTCTTGTGCATGAAAGCCAGGCGGAGGATGATGATCGTCGCAACGGTAACATATCCAGCGAGATGGATGGCGCAATCGCTTATGGTAAACCCGGTAAACGTACGCCGATGTGGCTCACATCAATTATGAAACTGGAGATGCAGTACTTGCATGATGTGATAAACGGTCTGGAGCCAGGCGAGGAGTTTGCTAAATTGCTAACGGGAGAAGCGGCGACAAATGCCATTGCTACCGCTGATGCTGCGACGCTTTCCTCAAACGAGGGGCGCAAAGTAAAACTCACTGAAATTCTTGGCTAAAATTGAAAGCCGGATGGTGGTGTTATTGGCCGGTGGCGCTGCGCTTATGTAGACCGGATAAGGCGCCCGTGAACTGTGCCGCCATCCGGCAATGGACGGGTCATTATGTAAAAAAAAGCCCGTACATTCGTACGAGCTCTTTCTTAAATATGGCGGTGAGGGGGGATTGACTCGCTGCGCTCGCCCTTCGGGCAGTCTCCT